>NZ_CP172346.1:5170000-7161244 GCF_044336245.1 Schlesneria sphaerica
GAACTGGCGTCCGAAATGAACCCGTCCACATCCTTTTCATGTGGCAGGACAACGATCAACGTACCCGGAGCCTGTTGACTGAGAGTCACGGCCGCTAGGGAAGCGGAGGATCCCCATGCGCCGTCGACGGTTGCATCCTGGCCTGCGCGCAACCGGGCAATCACGTCTGCCATTCCCGGTTGAGTCAGCATCCGGCCAGGAAGGTCCGTTAGTTGTGCAATCATATTTTCTGTTGCTGCCATCCATAACTGAGTGAGGCCGCAGCTCAATCTCCTGATTTGCCGCGGCGCAAACGACAACATCCCAACACAGCCCGTCTGGGCGATGCGGGAAAAGTCTATCAATCGATCATTTCAAGGATCATAGATAACTCACCCCGGATTCGCGAGAGGAACGGACGGGTGGACGAAGAACGTGCGATTGTGCCCCGGTCGAATCAGGATTTGACGTCCAATCGCGATGGCAGGCTGGGAAAAGCGGTCCATCGAATTCTCCTGAAGATCACGGAGATCCCGGCAAAGTTTGAGTTTTTGCTTACCGCAATGTCTCGAAGTTCGGCAGAATAGCATCGCCGTTCATAACGATTTAGTTATTCTGTCTTAAATGAAAAATCCTGTGTAAGATCGCCGGCGTCTGTGGAATAGATACGCAGCAATTTGGAGCGTCATGAATGGTAGACCCCCAGACCCGTGCGAGTTTGATGTTGCGGCTGCGTGATCCCCAGGATCAGCAGGCGTGGGCCCAATTCATTGCCATGTATGAACCTTTGTTGCTGCGAATGCTGCGGGAGCGGGGGCTGCAGGAGGCGGATGCACGGGACGTCACCCAGCAAGTCGTCATGGCGGTCGCTCTTGCGGTGGAGGAATGGCAACCTGATGGCCGCGAAGCCTCATTTCGGAGGTGGCTGTTTACGATTGCTCGCCGGTTGGCACTGAAGTTCATCCAGCGTGGAGTTCCGGCACGGGGGCCGGCGCGTCGCGGAGTGGGTGGTTCCGACATGCTCCTGGTGCTCAAGAGTCTGCCCGAGCCCGATCATCGGACGTGTGCCGCGTTCGATGAAGAATATCGCAACGAGATTTTCGACGCGGCGGCCGATCGGGCTCGGCGCGAAGTTCAGCCTTCAACTTGGGAAGCGTTTTGGCGCACCTGCGTGTTGAACGAACCGATCGGAGATGTGGCCGAGAGCCTGGGAATGACGACGGGAAGCGTCTATGTCGCGCGCAGCCGGGTCATCGCCCGACTGCGGCAGATCGTCGAGGGATTTGAGGCTGAGCGTGATACGTGACCTGAGTCTGATGCGCGGATTCCGGATGGCGGACCGGCTAGTGGGTGATCTCTTCGAACCTTGTAACTGACTTTGCGATTGTAGAAGAATCTGCTCCGACAAAACCTTGTAGTGAAGCCTCGTGCCATGAACGATCGACATACTCAGCATTGCGATCACGCGAAGCTTGAAAAGCTGCTGACAGAATCACTTCCCGAGCCGGAAGAGTCGCTGATTGCAGAGCATCTTTCTTCATGCGACGACTGTCGTCGGGATTTTGAAGTCCTCGCCGCTCAAACCAACTGGTGGGAAGAAGCGAGTCAGCGACTCGCACGCAGCGCCGCTCGTCGCACGGTCATGACGAATTACAGTCCCCCACCTTACGACGAGGACGTCTCGCACTTTTCCTCGGACTTCGCGGTCGACTTTCTGGACCCCAGCGACGACGACCGATCGCTGGGACGGCTGGGTGAGTATGAAGTGCTGGAAGTGATTGGACGGGGCGGGATGGGGATCGTGCTGAAATGCTATCAGCAGGAACTTCATCGTCATGTGGCGGTCAAGGTCCTGTCGCCCAATCTGGCAACCAGTGGTGCGGCCCGGCGTCGATTCGCCCGCGAAGCCCAGGCGACTGCCGCGGTCGTCCATCCTCACGTGATGGCGATCCACTCGGTGAATGCAACGGCCAAACTGCCGTTTCTGGTGATGCCCCTGGTTGCCTGTGAGTCGCTGCAGGAACGACTCGACCGGAAAGGGGCACTTGAACTGAAGGATATCCTTCGCATCGGAATGCAGACGGCGGCGGGATTGGCAGCGGCTCATTCCCAGGGGCTCGTGCATCGCGATGTCAAGCCGGCCAATATCCTGCTGGAGAATAATGTCGATCGGGTGTTGCTGACGGACTTCGGCCTGGCCCGAGCAGTCGACGACGCGACACTCACTCGCACGGGAATCATTGCCGGAACGCCACAGTATATGTCACCCGAGCAGGCGAATGGTGACGCCGTTGATCGCCGCTCGGACCTGTTCAGCCTGGGAGGCGTGCTCTACGCCATGTGTACTGGTCGGCCGCCGTTTCGTGCGGAAACGACCTTCGGAATTCTGCGCCGGATCCGCGAAACCTCGCCTCGCCCGATTCGAGAGATCAATCCGGACATTCCCGCGTGGCTTGAGCGGATCGTCATGAAACTGCTCTCGAAAGATGCGGCCAGTCGCTTCGCCCGGGCTCAGGATGTTTCGAATCTCCTCGAAGCCTGTCTGGCGCACGTCCAGCAACCGACGACGGTCCCTTTTCCTCAAGGTGTCGGTGACTGGGAGTTGCGGCCGCAGGAAGGACGCTCCGCCTCCGCTGGCGCCGGGCGATCCCGGCGACTGGTCAGCAGGACAGTCATTGGACTGGGGTTTTGCACGCTCGCTGCCTGGGGAACGTGGAATCTCTCCACCCGGACCGATTCGCTAGTGACGTCGCTTGGTAGCGATCTCCAGCAACTGGACGGTATCGATGCGGCTGGAGCGAGCGATGCACAAAAGGAAGCCAGGACAGTGCCCGTTCTGCCGCACTGGAACGACACCGCTTCGGAACTGGACGCTGTCGAAGAGCTGGTCGAACTGCTCGAGGCGACACTGGCGGACGACTCTGAATTCACCGATTCGAAGCACAATTGAGGTTGTCATGTCAAGTTTCCGTTCAATGATCACCGCAGTTGTCGCGTGTCTCGTCCTGTTCCAGCACGCTGCGGCTGACGAGAAGTTTGATCCCACCCGGGATGTACTGGAAAGTCTGGAGGCGATGAGAGTCGGTCCCCTCGACTGGCCTCAATGGGGCGGCTCGTCTCGACGAAACAATACTCCTGCCGGGACAGCTATCCCCGTTCACTGGGATGTCCGCACAGGAGAGAATGTCCTGTGGTCAGTGCCACTTGGCTCGCAGACGAACGGAAGTCCCGTCGTCGCAAATGGTAAGATCTTTGTCGGAACGAATAACACACACGGGTACGTGAAGCGCTATCCCTCTCAGATGAATCTGGGGGCGTTGATTGCGTTTGAAGAAAAGACGGGCGCATTCCTGTGGCAGGCGTCCACGCTGATGCTGGCAACGGGGCGAAGCAACTTCGTCGCCAGTTTGGGGAACTGTTCAACGCCCTATTGCGAGGGGAATCGCCTCTGGTACGTGACGGGACGTGCGGAAGTCGTCTGTCTCGATACGGAAGGGTTCCACGATGCCCAGAACGATGGACCGTATAAGTCCGAGAGCAATAAGAATCGGGACGAGGACGACATTGTCTGGCACTTCGACATGATGACGCAGTTGGGAGTGACCCCTCACAAGCATAGTTCCTGCTCGATCACGTGCCTGGGGGAATATTGCTTTGTCATCACGGGTAACGGCGTGGATTCGAATCATCTGAGCATTCCGACCGCTAAGGCACCCAGTTTCATCTGCCTGAACAAGTCGACTGGCGAACTGATCTGGTCCGACAGTTCGCCGGGAGGAAACATCCTGCACGGCCAATGGTCAAGTCCCTGCATCTTCCATGCAGGGGGACGAGACCAGGTGGTCATGGCCGGGGGCGACGGATGGATCTACAGCTTTGACCCGGCAGGAGACGGATTGGGGCGAGCCAAACTCCTCTGGAAATTTGATGGAAATCCCAAAGCGGTCCAATACTCGGTCAATGTCGGCGGGACTGATCAGATCCGTAATCCGATTGTGGCGACGCCGGTATTCTACGATGGCTATCTCTATATCGGGATGGGGGAAGACCAGGAAAGCAGTGACGGAGCGGGGATGCTGTACTGCATCGATCCGACCCGTGAAGGGGACGTCAGCATTGAACTGGCGGTCGACTCTGAAGGGAAGGAAGTCCCCCCACAACGGCTGGCGGCCATTGATCCCACGCAGGGACACCAGGCAATTCCGAATCCCAACTCGGCCCTGCGATGGCAGTACGACCAAAGCGACCGTAACGAGAATCGGAAGATTGAATTTGAAGAGATCCTGCATCGTACGGTCAGCAGTGTTGCGATTAAGAATGATCTGCTGATTGTGCCCGACCTGTCAGGCGTTGTGCACTGCCTGGATGCGAAGCAAGTTAACGAGGGTAAGCCAGTTGTTTACTGGACTCACGACATGTTTTCGCCCGTCCAGTCTTCTCCGTTAATCGTGGAGGACAAAGTCTACATCTGCGACGTGGGTGGGGATGTTGTGGTCTTCGAACTATCAAAGACTCATCGGGTTCTCGCTGAGAATCGCTTCGACAAGTCTATCCGGACGACGCCGATTGTGGCGAACGACACACTCTATGTGGCCAGTCAGAATCGGCTCTATGCTCTCAAGTCCGGCGCCAATTCTCCGGGAAGCGATGCACGGCGGACGGACGAGACGACAGTCTCCGCGACGTCAAATCCCTTAGCTGAAACAATCGACGGACCTGTGTCCGGTCAAGGAAGTCGTCCGGCACAACCGCCTGCCCGTGAGCCGACCGTTGAGCCGAATTCTCAGACACCCTCCGCTGACTCATCCGTGGCTGAACCAGGTTCCTTGAAAACCGATAATCCATTGTCACGTCTGGAGAGCGCTGACGTGCTGCTGGTGGAAACAAAGGACGGTATCGCGGCTTACAGTTCGTCGCTTGGCAAGTGGGACACTCTGACAGTTGCAAATCCAGACGATGGTTCGTCGAGGTTGAAGAAGGCGACATTAAGCGATGTCTTCGCAAGTGTCGTGATCAATCAACAGATCTTTGGGTACAGCAGCAAGATTGGTCGCTGGGCTATGTTAAGACTTCCGCCTGAGATCGTGAGGGATGCGGAGCCGGTTCATTTGCGGAATACGCTGTCCGTCAAAATTGGAGATCAGATCTACGTCCTGTCATCCAGGAGTGGCGAATGGACTTCACCGGATGTTGTTCAGCCGGATTCGGTGCAGGGGGGACCCGAGCTGGTGGCTCCCGGAGATGCTCAAAAAAAACTGCGACTGGCGCTGGATTCTGCGGAGGTGAGACGGCTGCAGGATGAGGTTGCCAAGTATGAATCCCGATCAACTCGACAAGCCGAACAGATTCGGCAGATGTTGAAGGTCAGTCCGGTTGGCACTCCTGAGTCAGATGCCATCCAGGACGCGCGACAGGCACTGGAAGAGACACTGGCCAAAGCACTGGATCTTAAGACCCAGATCGAGCAATCTCGATTACGGGAGATGCAGGCACGGCTCAGTCGGATGGAGGAGCAACTCGAACAACGAAAGGCTCAACGAACCCAGATTGTGAAACGACGTGCTACAGAATTGATTGAGGGTGAGGAGACTCGGTGGAGTGACCCGAAGTCTGTACCGTCTGTCGCTCGATCGAGTTCTGTGAGAGGAAGCTTCAGTAGCTCAACGCTTAACCGTTCGGCCCCGATCTTGGTGACCCCGAAGTCCGAGGAGAATTCTGCGAAGGCCACTTCCGGGCGCGACAACAGCACGCCGGCAAGCACTCCGCTTCGGGGTGAGCCTGTGACGCGAATTTCCGCGAAACCACTCGAGAAAAAACCGAACGAATTTTTTTCACTGAGTCGGGACGGGAGCGAATTGAAGTTGCTGTATCAGTTCGAAGGGCACCCCCTGGTCGGATCTCCGGCGGTGTCTCACGACGGTCAATGGATCGCGTTTGACGCGGCTCCCCTTGGTAACTCAGACGATATGCAGATCTTTGTCATGCCGATTGATGGTGGGCCCCCGAAACGCATCTGCTCAGGCCAGATGCCGACATGGTTCCCTTTCGGCCGGTACTTGCTCTGTACGCGTCAGGAACCCCGTTCGGGCATCTGGCGCGTTGATCGGGAGTCTCAGGAACGCACCTTTATCAGGCCTGGATCAGGTGGTCAGATGTCGCCCGATGGTACCAAAGTTGCCGTGACCTTCAGCCCTGAACTTACGGTATTGGACCTGACACCCGGGACCAATCGCACCATTATCGGGGGGCGATCCAATCCCTTCATTCACATTGTCTCTAATGGAACGTGGTCACCGGATGGGAAGTCATTCTGCTTTGTGGGTGTTCGTTCCAACGGCGCACGCGATATCTGCACGACGACGATGACCGGAATTGACGACATTGCCGATCTGAAGGTTCATCATACATTCCGCCAGAACGTAATGACGGACTTTGCCTGGCATCCTGCTGGAGATCGGATTGTTTTTTCAGGGGTTTGTTCGGCTCGCAAGGGGCTGAAACAACTGTATGAGTTCGACCCTGACAAGCCTGGTTCGGTAGAGCTTGTGCCTGGTCAGGATCCGACGCGTAATAACTTTGACATGTCCTGGACGCCGGATGGACAGCGGCTGATCTATCTCAGCGGCGATTATTGCGACGACTGATTTCAGTCTTCGACCCGCTGCCTTCTTTCTCTCTTTTTTCTCGTGCGGAAGCGGCGAGCGTGGATCGCCGTGCGCTCACACGATCGGATGTGGCTGACCAGTGGTTCCTCACGGAACGGGCTCACTCTGCGGAGATTTTCGATGAAGCGATACCGTACTCGTTCGAATCCCGACGGCACTCGACCCCTTGAGTGCTTCCCGGGTGGGGCCCTGGACGAGCGAACAAAGAATCGCTGTTCTGCGCAGAAAGAGTCCCGGCGCCCGGACAGAAGCGGGCACTCGATCCTCACTCTGGCACTGGAAGTGTTTATCGTGACGAGCCTGATCTGGATCGGGTTTATCGGGTGCCACTCGCTCTTCATTCCTGATCAAGGTGGCAACTCTGATGAGCTTCACGCTGAAGTTCAGCAGATCATGAGAACCGCGATGACATCCGACGGAAAGACACTCTGGTGTCAACTCGGGATGTGGGAACTGATTGCCGTCGATCTCGAGACGAATCAAGTCCAACCCGTGTATCGTCGCCGCAATGATGCGATCGGCAATTGGGGAATCAGCTTTGATGGCCGAACCGTTCTGTACTCCAACCAGGACAACGAAGTGGAAATCATTCGGGATGGTGCCACTCTCATTTCTGAACAAGTTCCAGAATGCCAGCGGTTGTTGACCGACCTGGCTGCGAATGGTCAGTCCGGAATCCGGGTCGCCAACGGAACACTCGCCCGTTACTGGAAGTTTTCCGAAGACGATCCGCTGGTCGTCGACTTCACCCTGGAAATCCCCGCAGGAAAACTGGCTCTGGACCCACGTGGCCAGGTTCTTGCCGTCTCGACATTGACAAATGGGATTGCCCTGTATGACGTGATGAATGGAGTGAGGATTCACTCATTTCGCGATGACAGTCGTCATGTGAAGTCACTGCTGTTTTCCGATGACGGCGGTTTGCTCGCGGTCGTGCAAGACCGGAACGTGATTGTCTATGACGCCCCGAGTGGTGAAAAACTTTGGCTGACGAAGATGTCTGAAGGGGTGCCGTTCATCAGCCTTGCTTTCACGCGGGAGAGTGGCTGGCTGGCCGCAACATCCCCCGCTGCGGGGATTCAGATCTTCGATGCGAGAGAGGGGACACCGCTGCATCGTCTGCCTGTCGAGGCGGAATTCCCTCGAATTGCTTTTGCCAGATCGAGCGACGTGATCTATTCGACCAGCGGAAATGGAACACTTCGTACATGGTCCATCTCTGAGAATCGCGAAATGAGTCGGGTCGATCTGATTCAGCGTCTCAACGAAGGGCGTAAAAGTAAACGATGATTCATTGCGAAGATCTGACGGAGACCGCAGTGAAACCTGAATGTGACTTCCTCAGCGGCAGAAGATTGATAAACTTCTGCTGATAGGTTGTGGGTTCACAGGGGTGCAGGCGATGCTGACGATCCTCGGTGGTGCTGCGAAACTGTGTGACGGAGTCACTCGTCGTGAACTCATGCGAGTGGGAGCGTTATCACTCTTCGGGGGGCTCAGTCTTCCGCGATTGCTTCATGCGTCGGAAGCGTCACCGCAAAAGCCCGCAGGCCGCGTCAAGTCGGTGATTCTCTTCAACCTGCTCGGTGGTCCCAGTCAACTGGATATGTTTGACATGAAGCCACTGGCACCTGTGGAAGTCAGGGGCGAATTTCAGCCCATCGCAACGTCAGTCCCCGGTTTACAAATCTGCGAGCATCTTCCGAACGTGGCCGGATTGATGCACAAGGCTTGTCTCATTCGAACGGTGTCTCACGGATATAACGCACACAATCCGTTGCCGATCATGACGGGATTTACCGACGGCAGCTTCGCCCAGATCAAGGCAGAACCGACAGATCCGCCCGATATCGGAGCCATCTGTCAGTACCTGGGAATGAGCCCCAAAGGGATGCCGGGCGCTGTCTGCCTTCCCTGTTATCCCGGCTGGGGTGAAAGTGCCATGTATCCGGGGATTCGACGACCCGGACCCTACGGTGGTTTTCTCGGTAGCCAATATGACCCGCTGTTCGCCGTCTGCGAC
The DNA here is from genome assembly GCF_044336245.1 of Schlesneria sphaerica. NCBI lineage: Bacteria > Pseudomonadati > Planctomycetota > Planctomycetia > Planctomycetales > Planctomycetaceae > Schlesneria > Schlesneria sphaerica. Next base: position 5,178,668 of record NZ_CP172346.1, read on the forward strand.
CCGAAATTTCAGCGGGAACCGAAGGTATCGTACTACGACCCGGTTCTGCCGCTGGGCGAACCGCGGCTTCCTTCGCTGGACGAACTGCCCGGCATTACCGTTGACCGATTGAGTCGCCGTCGGTCGATTCTCGATCAACTCGATATCGAATTTGAAGAGACTCGCCGCTCGGGCGTCCTTGATCGATTGAGTCAGTTCCAGCAGCACGCGTTCGACATGCTGACCTCCAGCAGAACACGCGACGCGTTCGATCTCGATCAGGAAACGGATGCCCTGCGCGAGCGGTATGGACGGGACCTGAACGGATCGAGCATGCTGGTGGCGAGGCGCCTGGTTGAAGCTCAGGTCCCGTTTATCAGCGTTCACGCCGAGATTTTCGGGCGGTACGGACATTCCTACGACATGCACGAAAACAATTTCAGCATGCTCAAGGAGTATAACTTGCCCATTCTGGATCAGTGCGTCCCTGCTCTCGTCGAAGATCTTGAACAACGAGGGCTGCTCGATTCGACCCTGATCATCGTGATGGGTGAAATGGGCCGTTCTCCCAAAGTGAATTCCAAGGCGGGTCGAGATCACTGGCCTCAGTGCGGGTTCAGCCTGCTCTTCGGCGGCGGTGTGCAGCAGGGAATGGTCTTCGGCGAAACCGACTGGCAGGCTGCGTATCCCGTCAGCCATGCTGTCTCACCCGGCGATCTGGTTGCGACGGTCTATCACCTGCTGGGAATTGACCCGCACATGACAGTCCCCGACCGTCTCGGACGTCCGCTCGCAATCGCGCACGGTGGTAATACAATTCACGAGATCCTCAGTTGAAGAGGGTCCCCTCCTTCCTGGCTCGTCCAGTCTCGATCGCTGTACTTCCGCTCCGGTCGTGGTTCCCACGCTGAAAGTGGTTTGTCCTGACCGTAGAGGGATGCCATACTTGGCAGCTCTCCCTGACTGAATTTGGTTTGCCTTCAATGCCGCGATGAGATCTTCAACGATGCGCTATTCCCTGTTTTCATTGCTGTGCCTGTTCGTGACCGTCAGTGGAACGGTCAGCGCTGAAGAGTTTCTGTTGACTCGGTTCGAGCGACAGCCGCTCACGGAGGATTACTTTTCTGAAGGGGCCAGCTTCGGGGACCTCAACCAGGATGGGATCGTCGACATCGTGCATGGGCCCTACTGGTGGGAAGGCCCGAAGTTTGAGCGTCGACATGAGATCTATCCCGCCAAGTCGCAGAACCGGCGGGGTTATTCCGACAACTTCTTTTCGTGGGTTTACGACTTCAACGGTGACGGCTGGAACGATGTCCTGACCGTGGGACTTCCCGGAACACCGGGTTTCATCTTCGAAAATCCGCAGGGGAAGAATCTCGACAAACACTGGAAACGCCATCAGTTTTCCGATCAGGTGGGGAATGAATCACCTCAGTTCGTCAACTTTGTCGGCGACGCTCAGCCCGAACTGGTTTTCGCACGTGATGGCGTGTTCGGATATATCGCGTTCGATCCCCGACAGTCTTTCGCCAATCAGACATTCCATGTGATCAGTGACAAAATCGCGGACACTCCGTTTGGCCATGGGTTGGGTGTCGGTGATGTGAATGGCGACGGCCGTCTGGATTTGTTGTTCAAAGGTGGATGGCTGGAACAGCCCGAGTCACTCGCCGGTGATCCTCTTTGGAAACTGCATCCTTTTGCCTTCGCCGGGGCAGGGGGAGGTGACATGTTTGCGTATGATGTGGATGGGGATGGAGACAATGACGTCATCACCAGCCTGAACGCACACGCATTTGGGCTCGCATGGTACGAACAGACGCGAGATGGGAATGAGATCAGTTTTGTCAAACATCTGATCATGGGCGAGAAACGGGAAGAAAGCCCCTACGGAGTGCTGTTTACCGAATTGCACACTTTGGCGCTGCACGACATGGATGGCGACGGCCTGAAAGACATCGTCACGGGCAAGACCTACTGGTCCCATCATGAGCAAAGTCCCATGTGGGACGCGGGGGCCGTGGTGTACTGGTTCAAGCTGGAACGAAGCACGTCGGGTATCAACTGGATTCCCTACCAGATCGATGGCGAAGCCGGGGTCGGGCGGCAGCTCAGCGTGGGGGATTTGAATGGAGACAAACGGCCTGACATCGTCGTGGGGGGCATGAAAGGCTGTCACGTTCTCAGTCAGACGGTTTCGCAGGTCACCAAAGCGGAGTGGCAAGCAGCTCAGCCGAAAAAGTCAATTGCGATGGCCGAGGGACTCTCTCCGGAAGAGGCGGCAGCGAACATGACTGCGCCGGACGGATTTGTCGTCAGCCTCGCGGCGGGCGAGCCACTGGTGCATCAGCCAGTGGCATTCACGCTTGACCATCGCGGCCGTCTGTGGGTGGCCGAGGCATACACCTACCCGATCCGTGCCGCCGACGGTGAAGGCAAGGACAAGATCGTGATTCTCGAAGACACGGATGGCGACGGCCGGTTTGAGAAACGAAAAGTTTTCATTGAAGGGCTGAATCTGGTCAGCGGTCTGGAACTGGGCTTCGGCGGCGTCTGGGTCGGTGCCGCTCCCTATCTGATGTTCATCCCTGACCAGGACGGCGACGATGTTCCCGATCAGGTTCCGAACCCTGTGAGCCATGCGAACGTCCAGTTCCCCAGGGATGTTCCCACGGGAGCGACCGTCCTGCTGGACGGGTTCGGGTGGCAGGATACGCACGAGACATTGAACTCGTTCATCTGGGGACCTGATGGCTGGCTCTACGGCTGTCACGGAGTCTTCACACATTCAAAAGTCGGGAAGCCTGGAACTGCTGACAAGGATCGTCAGGGACTGAATGCGGGTGTCTGGCGATATCATCCGACGAAACATCAGTTCGAAGTTTTCTCGCATGGAACCAGTAACCCGTGGGGAGTCGATTTCAACGATCGCGGTCACGCCTTCATCACTGCTTGTGTGATTCCGCACCTGTGGCACATGGTGCAGGGGGGACGCTATCACCGGCAGGGGGGGCAGCATTTTAATCCCTACACATTCGAAGACATCAAGACCATTGCTGACCACGCCCACTACGTAGGGAATCTGGCCGACCATGCCTGGTGGGGGCATGAACCACACGCACCGGCCGATACTCTGGCAGCCGGAGGTGGGCACGCTCACTGCGGGGCAATGATCTATCTGGGTGACAACTGGCCCGCGGGCTATCGTAACCAGATCTTTATGCACAATGTCCACGGCAACCGCATCAACGAATGTCTGCTCGAGCCATCCGGATCGGGCTATATCGGCAAGCGGGCCCCCGATACGCTGATTGCCAATGATCGATGGTTCCGAGGAATCAATCTGAAGTACGGACCCGATGGTTCGGTCTACCTGATTGACTGGTACGACAAGAATGCCTGCCACCGGACAAATCCCGAGATCTGGGATCGCACGAACGGACGCGTCTACAATCTCGCGTATGAGGGGACCGGGCGCCCCGACCGGAAGCAGATTCAGTCAATGCTTCAGACGCTCTCCGGGAGCCGGCTGCCAGATTTGGTAGCGCTGCTCGACCATCCGAATGAATGGTATGTGAGGATGGCACGCCGGCGGCTGCAGGAAGCCGTCGCTCAGGCGGAAAAGCAACAGGCTGGCAGCCCCTCGCTGATGGAAATTCGGTCGGCTCTGCGAAAGAAACTGGACCAGGCAGACGGCGTCCCACAGAAGCTGCGTATCGTGTGGACGATCCATGCGGTATTCGGACTTGATCATGATCTGGGGATGCAACTGCTCGCATTGCCCGGAGTTGAGAATGAAGACCTGCGGGCGTGGGCGATTCAGCTCATGCTCGAAGACCGAGCCGTTACGTCGGGTGAACTTGCCACGCTGGTGACGCTGGCAAAGACCGATTCATCCCCGGTCGTCCGGCTTTACCTGGCGTCGGCGTTGCAGCGACTTCCGCTGGAACAGCGCTGGGAACTGGCGTCAGCTCTGGTCGGACACGGCGAGGATGCCGATGACCACAATTTGCCACTCGTGCTGTGGTACGGAATTGAACCGCTGGTTGAAGCGGATCCCAAACGAGCCATTGCGATGGCCCAAGGTGCCCGGATTGAACGGGTCGCTCGATACATTGTCCGCAGAGCGGCAGCAACAGAGAAGACATTGAATGCGGCGATCGAGTGGTTGGCGAGTGCTTCGGAACCGGCGACGCAGAAGCAGATTCTCGAAGAGATCAACAAGGCGTTTGAAGGCCGCGTCAATATTCCGCAGCCCGCAGCGTGGACCCCTGCCTACGATCGACTGGTCAACAGCCCCGATGCGGAAATTCGATCACGGGCGGACCAGGTGGCGGTCGCCTTTGGCGACAAACGAATTTTGCCGCGGATGCGAGCCCTGCTGCAGGATTCGTCCGCGCCGCTTCCCCAACGCCAGAAAGCTCTGGAACTGATTGTGAAAGGTCGTGACACCGAAGCGGCAGATTCTCTGTTGGCGGTGCTCGACGAGACTGAACTGCGTGGTCCCGCAATCCGGGCTTTGGGGGCCTACGACAAGCCAAAGATTCCTGACCAGATTCTTGAACGCTATGGCAAGCTTCCCGACAGCGAAAAGCGCGATGCGATCAACACGTTGGTTGGCCGTCCCCGGTCGGCAGAAAAGCTGTTCGACGCGATCGAGAAGGGGACCGTGCCGCGGACCGATGTGCATGCATACCATGTTCAGCAGTTGCTCGGCTTCAAGGACGAGGCATTGGCGAAACGGATTCAGTCGGTCTGGGGCGATATTCGTCCCACGGCCAGTGACAAACTCGCCCTGATTGCCAAGCATAAGGAAGGTCTTTCCCCGGCCCGGTTGAAGACGGCGGATCTCGGAAATGGCCGTCGCCTGTTCGCGAAAACGTGTGCCGCGTGTCACGTCCTGTTTGGAGAAGGGGGCAAGATCGGTCCCGACATCACGGGTTCAAATCGTGCCAACGTCGATTACCTGCTGGAGAACATTCTGGATCCCTCGTCGATTGTCGGGAAGGACTATCGCATGACAGTCATCGCGACGACGGATGGCCGAGTGATCTCGGGATTGATCCAAAAGGAAACGGACAGTGCGGTAACGCTCAGGACGATCAATGACACGGTTGTGGTCGCGAAGTCAGATATCGATGAGCGAACTCTTTCTGAGTTGTCGCTCATGCCTGAAGGCCAAATGAACCAACTGACACCAGACGAACAGCGCGACCTGATCGCTTATCTGGGGTCGCCCCACCAGGTTGCTCTACGAGGACCCAAGGGGCCGATTGATCCGCAAACGGGTCGCGTTCCCAACGCCATTGAAGGCGAGGGGCTGAAGATCGTTGGGAAGTCCGCAGGGAATGTGTCGAGTCAGCCCATGGCAGGCTTTACCAAGGATAAGTGGTCAGGGAACGACCATCTCTGGTGGACGGGGGCATCCCCGGGAGCGAAGCTGGAACTGGAACTGCCGGTGGAAACCGAAGGAACCTATGAGATCGATGCCGTCCTGACGATGGCCCGTGACTACGGAATCGTGCAACTTCTGCTTGATGACGAACCGATCGGCGCTCCGGCCGACTGCTACGATATCGATGTCGTCACAACCGGCGAATTGTCATTCGGGATCAGAAGATTGACCAAGGGGACGCACAAACTGGGCTTCCAGATTACCGGTGCGAACCCGAATGCGGTGAAGGGCTATATGGTCGGCCTGGACTATATCAAGCTGACCAGGACGGATCGCTAGGCAGGAATTGACCGCGGTCGTCTGAGGGTTCGCTTTGGGGAGGAAGATCTCACGCGGTCGGGGAGCCTTCGCGCAATGCAGGCGAAGCGAGGCCCGGTTGCTGTGTGGATATCCGAACTGGATATCCGAACGAATTGCAGCGCGCCGAGAGCCGGGCGCTGCACATCAAAGGGAGCAGGACTTTCCGGCTGGATCCCGTTGACCGCAGCGCGACACGAAGCCGTGTGAGGTTATGAAGGTATAACCCCATCGGAAGTAACCTTAAATCAGAATTCAGGTCACGCAGATGTGGACGATCGTGCGCGAGTGTACTGATTCCCCTTTCTGGATTAAGTTTTCGAGACGTCAAGTACTTTGTTTCTCGAGCGAATACGGGTGTGTCAGCCCCATTCCGGTTCCCCGTATTCTTCCGAAAAATCACGAAGGAATCGAGCGTACAAGGTCGAGTGGACAGGTGTTCTTTATCGGCTCCAAGGCTGGGAATTCAATATTCTGAATTGGATGCAGTGAGGACGCAAACCGGTTGTCTCGGAGTGGTTCGACAGCCTAAGATAGAGATCGCTGCCTAGGGGTCCCTCCGGTTTGCTGCTTCCTACCCTCCTGCCTGTATAACATTGGGCTATGTTAGGTTCGTCTTATGCCAATATTCCCCTTTCGCTTTGACGTGAGTTCAGTCGTCATCCGCAGTCTCGTATCTCGTTCTCCACGGGCCATGGTCTTGCTTGCGGGCGTACTGGCGACGGGGTGCCAGAAGACAGTTCCACCGTCCAAAGAAGCCCCCCCCCCGGTGGTGAGCGTTGCGGTGCCCGTGGTGGAAGAAGTTCAAGAGTTTGAAGAGACCACCGGCCGACTGGTCGCCCGGGAGGCGGTCGAAATTCGGTCGCGAGTGAGCGGATATCTGGATCGAACCTTTTTCGTCGACGGATCGAACGTTCAGGAAGATCAGCCACTTTTTGAAATCGATGCACGTCCGTACGCCGCAGAACTCGCCCGGGCCAGCGCCAATGTCGAACAAGGTCGTGCACGTGTCGATCGCCTGAAACGTGAAGAAGAACGTATTCGCAAGCTGTTCGGCACGAAGAATACCACGCAGGCCGATCTGGATCTGGTGTCGGCAGACCTCGCGGAAGCCAGGGCGGCAGTCGATGGTTTGATCGCGGCCCGGGAAATCGCCGAACTGAATCTCGAGTTCACCAAGATCTCGTCGCCGATTACCGGACGTATCAGTCGACGACTGGTCGATCCCGGTAACCTGGTCAAAGCCGACGAGACACCGCTTGTGACCGTGATGTCACTGAATCCGATCTATGCCTACTTCGATATCGACGAACGAACCGTACTTCGGGTCGAGCGACTGATCCGGGAAGGGAAGATTCCTTCGCCACGCGATTCTAAGTATCACGTCAGTTTCGCGCTGGCGGACGAAACCGAATTTACCCGCACGGGTGAGATCGACTTCCTTGATAACCACATTTCGGCGACCACGGGCACCCTGCGCCTGCGTGCGACCGTCGACAACGACAACCTGCTGTTGCAACCGGGGATGTTCATCCGCCTGCATGTTCCGATTGGTAATCCTCATCCTGCCCTGCTGATTCCGGAAGAAGCTCTCGGGTCCGATCAGGGGCAGCGTTATGTGTATGTCGTCAACGATGAAGATGTCGTGACCTATCGCCGCGTGAAGATCGGCTTGCTGAAAGAAGGACGCCGCGTCATTGAAGAGGGACTCGGCCCCGAAGATCGCGTGATCGTCTCGGGTTTGCAGCGTGCTCGCGTCGGGATCAAGGTGAACCCCGAACTGGTGGCCCAGAAAAGTCCTGAATCGGCAGCATCGCCGGCTTCCGGAGGAGAATCCGTTCCCGCCAAATCGATCGATCGGAAACCAGAGAGCAGTTCGACAGGCGGGCATAAAGCCATCGAAGCCAAGGCAACCACGGACGTGCTTGGCCGTCCCTGACAGTTCCTGGGGAGAGGAATCCACTGCGGGCTGACTGCGGGTGGGTTCCATCCCCAACCTGGCGAGGTGGTTTGATTGTCACTTTGCAACGATCCCACCCTGGCGTCACCTGACGAGAGTTCTCATGTTTTCAAGGTTCTTCATCGATCGACCGATCTTCGCCAGTGTCCTGTCGATCCTGATCACTCTGGCGGGCGGTCTTGCGGTCTTCGAACTGCCCATCGCTCAGTATCCCCCCGTCGCCCCGCCTACGATTCAGGTTGACTGCAATTATCCGGGGGCCAGTGCCCAGGTGGTGGCCCAGACCGTCGCGGCACCCATTGAGCAGCAGGTCAATGGCGTCGAAAACATGCTTTACATGTCGTCACAAAGTACCAGTGACGGCTCTTACACGTTGACGGTGACTTTCAAACCGGGCGTCGATCTGAACCTGGCACAGGTGCTCGTTCAGAACCGTGTCAGCCTGTCGATTCCCTCTCTTCCCGATGTGGTTCGTCAGACTGGCGTGACGACCAGAAAGCGTTCTCCTGACATTCTGCTCACCGTGAGTCTCAATTGTCCGGATGATCGCTACGATCAGCTATATCTCAGCAATTTCGCCGTGCTGCGAGTGAAGGATGAACTGGCTCGCCTTCCGGGGATCAGTGAAGTGCTGGTGTTCGGTCAGCGCGACTACAGTATGCGAATCTGGGTCGATCCCGACAAACTGGCGATGCGGGAACTGGGAATCAGCGACGTCGTCAACGCACTGCGTCAAGAAAATCTGGAAGTGGCCGCTGGCCAGATCGGTCAGTCTCCTACACCACCCAAATCGGACGTTAATGACGTCGTGCGGCAACTGCCGATCGATGTTCTGGGCCGACTCTCCACCGTCGAAGAATTCGAGAACGTCATTGTCCGTATGTCGGGCGAAGGCGAAATCATCTGCATCAAGGATGTTGGTCGCGTTGAGATGGGGGCACGCTCCCAGGACGTCAGCAACCGCTTTGATGGTAAGCCGACGGTGGGTCTGGCGATTTTTCAGTTGCCTGACGCGAACGCGCTGGAAACGGCCGACCTCATCAAGAATAAGATGAAAGAGCTTTCGGAGTCATTTCCGGACGGGGTTCACTACGAAGTCGGTTACGATACGACCCCCTTTATTCGGGAATCGATTGAAGAGGTCGTTAAGGCTTTGCGCGATTCCGTGATTCTGGTGGCGCTCGTCGTGTTGATCTTCCTTCAGGGGTGGCGGGCTGCGGTCATTCCTCTGATCGCGGTTCCTGTGGCGATCGTGGGGACCTTTGCGGCAATGGCCATCACCGGCTTCAGCATCAACAATCTGACCTTGTTCGGTCTGGTGCTGGCGATCGGGATCGTGGTTGACGATGCCATCGTGGTGGTGGAAGCGGTTGAGCACTATATCGAGAAGGGACTCTCTCCGCGAGAAGCCGCGATCTGGGCCATGGAAGAGGTTTCGGGCCCCGTCATTGCTGTGGGACTCGTGCTCAGCGCCGTGTTTATCCCGTGCGCTTTCCTCTCCGGGATTGTGGGGCAATTCTTCCGGCAGTTCGCGTTAACGATCGCCATCTCTACGATCATTTCGACTTTCAACTCGCTCACGCTCAGTCCGGCGCTGGCGGCGCTGCTGCTGAAGCCGAAGTCGGCGGGACGCGATCCTTTAACCTGGTTGATCGATACTCTGTTCGGCTGGTTCTTCTGGCTGTTCAACCGTACCTTCGGACTTTCCACCAGGCTGTATATTGGGATTGTGGGCGGGCTCCTGCGTGTCCCGATTCTGGTGCTGGTGGCGTATGTCGGGTTGCTGTGGCTGACGAATGCCACGTTCCAGAGCCTACCCACGGGTTTCATTCCGACGCAGGATAAAGGCTATTTCATCGCCAGTATCCAGCTTCCCGATTCCGCCGCGGCAATTCGTACCCGTGATGTGGTTGCACGTATCGAGAAAATCGCGCTGGAAACACCGGGGATCAAGAACGTGAACTCCGTCGCTGGCAACTCGTTCGTGCTCAGTGCGTACGGATCAAACTTTGGTTCGATGTTCATCATCTTGAAAGACTTCCACCATCGGCGCGATCCGTCGATGCAAGCCGATGAAATCCTCAAAGTATTACGGAAGCGGTACGCGACCGAGATTCCGGAAGCAATCATCAACGTGTTTCCTCCCCCTGCGGTAAGCGGACTGGGGCGTGCAGGTGGTTATAAGCTGATGATTGAAGACCGTGGGGAAGTGGGGCTAAAGGTATTGCAGGAGCAGACGGATAACATCGTTTCTCAGGGAAACAAGCCGTCCGCCTCAGCACTGACGGGGCTGTTCACGGTCTATAAGGCCAATTCACCTCAACTGTTCGTCGACATCGACCGTCGTGCCTGTTTAACGCAGGGGATTTCGCTAAACGATGTCTTCGGGACGCTCCAGGCGTATCTGGGGTCCCGTTACGTCAATAACTTCAATCGCTTTGGCCGGACGTGGCAAGTTGTCGTTCAGGCCGACTCGCAATTCCGCGACGAAATTCAGGATGTGGGCCGGTTGCGAGTTCGTAACCGCATGGGCGAGATGGTTCCTCTGGCCGCGATTGCCTCCGTGCGCGAAATCAGCTCACCACTTGTTCTGACTCGGTACAACATGTATCCCGCGGCGGCAATTAACGGGAACGTCGAACCGGGATTCAGTACGGGGCAGGCCATCGAACAGGTTGAAGCACTGACCCGCACCGAACTTCCCAATACGATGTCCATGGAGTGGACCGAGATCACCTATCTTGAGCGGATGGTGGGGAATACGGGGATCATCGTCTTCGCTTTATCGGTTGTATTTGTGTTCCTGGTACTGGCAGCCCTGTATGAAAGCTGGTCGATGCCACTGGCGGTGATTCTGGTGGTGCCGATGTGCGTGCTGAGTTCCATCACGGGCGTGGCGATTGCCTCCATGGACATCAACCTGTTCACTCAGATCGGCTTCATCGTGTTGATCGGGTTGGCGTGTAAGAATGCCATTCTGATCGTGGAGTTCGCAAAGTATCGCCGCAGTGAAGGGGTTCCTGCCCGAGAGGCGATTCTGCATGCATGCGAACTGCGACTGCGACCCATTCTGATGACGTCGTTCGCCTTTATTCTGGGGGTCGTGCCGCTGGTGATTGCCACCGGTGCGGGTGCCGAAATGCGTCGTGCCCTGGGAACGGCGGTTTTCAGCGGAATGCTCGGCGTGACCTTCTTCGGGATCTTCCTGACACCCGTCTTCTTCTACGTCATCGACAAGATGTCGGGGTGGCAGTGGCTAGCGAACTCGTTCCCCGCCAGGGTCGCTCGATTTGTATTGGCAGTGATCACGCTGGCGCCCGTCAGAAAGATGGTGCGAAAGCGATCCGCTCAACCGCCGGTCCGCAATGAGATCCGTAGTGCGATTGGTGATGCTGATTAGGCCGTCGTCGTCGGTTCGCTCGGCTTCCTCCTTGAAATCCATCGTGCAGAGTCTGTCTGTCTCTACGCACGGAAACACTTCTGACCGGTGATGTCACACGTTGGGTGACGCCGGGGTGGCGATCCGGGCGAGACATCAGCACGATGACGAAAGTCTGCGCCACGTGCGTCTCATGCGGTCAATGATTCCACGGGGATCGCGCGCGACCAGTTTCCGAGGGGGCAGTAGAAGCAAAATCGACAACGGGATCTGTACCGCGTCGTAAGTTTTGCAAGGCAGGATCTGCCTTAGAAGGACCAGACGGCCTGAGCACACGTCTCGCAGATGCGAAGGCTGCTGCTCAATCCGCTCTCATGCAGAGCTGCAGCCACGTTGTCTGAGAGGCGGCAGAAAATGGTAACTCCACCACAGCTTTCGATTGTTTCATCGAAGGCCCGCAACATGGCGACGCCCCAATCGTCAATCGATTTCAAGCTGCCCAGATCCATCACAACCTGAATCGGACCGTGTGCTGTGATATGTTCCACAAGTTCGAAAAGCTCGTCAGAAATGAGTTCGTAGTTGCCGTCGACAATGGCAGGAACCATAGTGCACACGACAGTCACATCGTTGACTTGTTCGACATAAAAACTCTGAGCAAGTACTGCGGTCATGAATGGATCTCAGTAAGGGGAGGTGACGGCAATCTGACAAAGATTTCCAGGTCAACATCCTGCGGCGGAACACGTTCAAAAACGGCCCATTCCGTCAATTGTCCTACGAACCTGGAATGCGCTACCGCATAAATGCGAAATCGGCCTTCAGAATTCTGGGTAATGTCGAGCTTGTGCAACCGGCCGAAGGTCTTGGCACGGATATGGTCAAACAAGCTGTCGGTCGATTTGTCGAGATGTTTTTCGGTGAGTTTCATGGCGGTCCACGTAGCAAATGGTATTCCAGACAATAAAAACTGTGCTGGAGATGAAAAGTGTAAAAATCAAGTGTGAAGTGTTCGCGAAGCGATTGTGAAAACCTGAGGAAGCCCAAGTAGGACTGGTAGCCTTCCTGGACCAAACTGGCAAACGGTTCAAGAACTGAACCGCGTCTAGCAGTGCTGGAAGTGTCTGACAGGCAAATTCAGTTCCGGTCGAGTGAATGACCACCTGACTACCAGATTTTTCAGGGGGGGAATTCGACGAAACCCCTTTTTTTGTAGAGCTTTCAGACGTTTGTGGATACCCGATAGCTGGCTGCAGTCTGTTCAAATTGGGCAATTTGATCGGCAATCCAGGCCTGATCTCGTGGCAACTCTCTTGCCATGAGGCGGGCGACACGTGGAGCCATTTCGACCGCTGCCTTGGCATTCAGGAACAGAGATCGGGTTCGTCGCGCCAACACGTCCTCGACCGTTCGGGCCATCTCGTGCCGTACGGCAAAAATCACTTCGGCCCCGATATACGGGAGCGCAGGGTCGAGCCGATCTCGCAGTTCGGGATTTGCGCTGGCAATATCTTCGATTCTGACGGCATCGGATCCGTAGACTGCCAGATGTGACGTCACGCTGGCGGACGAGGCAGCACCGTGTACAGCGAGCGTTCTCGTAAGGCAATGTCGCTCAGGCAATTGAGCCAATGTGGCGGCCTGATCGACGCAGTCTTCGGCCATGTTCCGGTAGGTCGTCCACTTGCCACCGGCAATCGTCAACAGGCCTGAGTGGTCGATGTGAATCGTGTGGTCGCGAGAAAGTGCCGCCGTATTGGTGCCGTCTCCTGTACGGACAAGGGGGCGGATCCCCGCAAAGACGCTCAGAATGTCGCTCCTTCTGGGGGGCTTGCTCAGATAGCGACCCGCGGTCTCAAGGATGAAGTCAATTTCCTCTTCGGTGGCCACGGGTTCGATCGGAATGTCATTCAGCGGAACGTCCGTAGTTCCGACGAGCGTATGCTGGTGCCAGGGAATGGCGAACATCACGCGACCGTCAGGAGTATGGGGAACCATGATGGCCGAGTTACCGGGCAGGAACGAACGGTCAAAAACGAGGTGAATTCCCTGGCTGGGTGCGATCAAGGTCGACGCCGCGGGGTCTGCCATTTTTCTGACTGCGTCGCAGTAAGCTCCGGTGGCATTGATGACGACGCGGGCAGCGATTTCGAGCTGATGATCTGTCTCGCGGTCCCGTGCCACGACACCGCTGATAAAACCGTCGACATCACGTCGCAGTTTGGTGACTTCCATATAATTCAGCAGCACCGCTCCTCGTTCGCTGGCGGTGGTCGCCAGATTGATCAGCAGCCGCGCGTCATCGAATTGTCCGTCATAGTAAACGACGCCTCCCTGCAGGCCCTCGGTCTTGATGGTGGGGAGCCGCTTCAGGATTTCGTCACGCGACAGACGACTTGTGGGGCCGAAGCGGTACCGCCCCGACAGGAGGTTGTAGACCTTGAGCCCGAAGCCATAAAAGGGGGATTCCCACCAGGTGTAGCTCGGAACGATGAAGGCCAGATCATGGACCAGATGTGGGGCGTTCTGACGGAGGAGTCCCCGTTCTTTCAACGCTTCCATCACCAGCGAGATATTCCCCTGTTCCAGATAACGGACGCCGCCATGCACGAGCTTCGTGCTGCGACTGGAGGTCCCTTTCCCGAAATCATGCTGTTCAAGCAACAAGACCTCGTAGCCGCGTGACGCTGCGTCGACCGCGACCCCGACACCTGTCGCGCCGCCACCGATGATGAGCATGTCCCAGGGGGTGCGACGACTCTCCAGACGTTCTCGCATCTGTTCCCGTTTCATAGTCATTCATCTCCTTCCCAGTTTTTGCAGCGACTGACGGCCCTTTTCCAGCGTTCCCGGGCCTGGGTCACAACGGCCTGATCCATTCGAGGTTCAAATCGTCGATCGATCTTTTCTAAAGTGGCCAGTTGAGACACGTCGGTCCAGACGCCTGCTGCCAGACCTGCCAGGAACGCCGCCCCGCGCGCCGTGGTCTCGGTAACCGCTGGACGAACCAGAGGGACGTGCAGCAAGTCCGATTGGAATTGGAGCAGCAGGTCATCCCGTGTTGCCCCTCCATCCACTTTCATTTCCGGCAGCGTGACGCCCGAGTCACTTTGCATCGCAGCGGCGAGATCCGCGACTTGATGCGCAATCGACTCGACCGCAGCACGGGCGATATGTGCGACGGTGGTTCCTTGTGTCAGACCAATGATCATTCCTCGTGCATTTGCATCCCAGTAGGGGGCTCCCAAGCCGGCAAATGCAGGCACAAAGTAGACGCCGCCGCTGTCTGGAACCGATCCGGCAAGGTCGCGGATCTCCTCAGATGAGACAATCGCCCGTAATCCATCTCGCAACCATTGCACGACCGCCCCGCCAATGAAGACACTTCCTTCGAGTGCATAAGCGACCTGGCCGGCAGGTGCCGCAGCGATGGTCGTGATCAACCGGCTACGTGACGCGACCGGAGTGTCTCCGGTGTGCTGCAGCATGAAACAACCGGTCCCGTACGTTGTCTTGGTTTCGCCTCGGTGGACGCACAGTTGTCCGAAGAGTGCCGCCTGCTGATCACCCGCGATACCCGCAATGGGAATTGCAGCTCCGAATTGTTCTGCGGCGACTTCGGCGAGCTGACCACTGGATTCACAAACGTCCGGAAGCATTGCCCGGGGGATTCCGAAGAGACTGAGCAGTTCGGCATCCCACTGCCGGGTATGGATGTTGAAAAGCTGCGTCCGGGAGGCATTCGTGACATCTGTCAGATGGCTTTTCCCTTTCGTCAGATTCCAGATGAGCCAGGTATCGACAGTCCCGAAGGCCAGTTTTCCTGCTGCTGCCCGCTCACGCGCACCGGAGACGTTATCCAGAATCCAGGCAACTTTCGTTGCGGAAAAATAAGCGTCCAGAACCAGTCCGGTTCGTTCTGTGACGAGTCCCTCAACCCCGTCGCGGCGGAGCCGATCACACATCGGTGCGGTACGTCGATCCTGCCAGACGATTGCCGGACAGATCGGCTGACCGGTTTTACGATCCCAGACAATGGTGGTCTCACGCTGGTTCGTAATCCCTACCGCTGCAAGGTCGCGGGCATGGATTCCCTGTTGTTCGATCGCCTGTCGCGCCACGGACAGCTGCGTTTCCCAGATGTCGTGGGCGTTGTGTTCGACCCAGCCGGGCTGGGGGTAATGCTGCCGGAATTCGCGTTGTGCGATCTGGCAGACAGGACCCGTTTCATCAAAGATGAGTGCCCGACAACTGGTCGTTCCGGCGTCGAGTGCGAGTACGTAGGGCATGAATGCAATACTCACGAAATGCGGCGTGAAGGGAAGGGTTCTGCCGACCTGAGATTTTGATTTCGATTGCGGTGATTGGGACGCCTCTCATTGTACCCGCGCCGGTGCAATCCATCACGCGAATCCGCCGCTTCGTCGCTGGAGACCATCCGACATTTTTGAATTGAAGCGCCCCCTCGTGAGGGACCGCGGCTTCCATGAGGTCAAGGGGCAGAGCGGAGAGACAACTGTCATTGAGGAGGACGTGACGAGCTGCGGCAGGCGAAATATATTGTCGGGGATCGCAATCTACTCTCCTCGCAATCGCAATCCCGTCGCTTCGATCTGGATGGTCCAGCCGGCCGAATCGGTAATCGTCTGCAGCACTCCCCCGACCGTCGTGTTTTCGAGCTCGAAGGTCATCGTCTTGCTCAACCGATCACGGCCCAGATCATCGTCGTCATAGAGAATGGGGGCTCCCAGGTGTTCCTGGAGGGCTTCCAACAGGTCCCGACGACTGACTGGCTTCGATTGTTTGTAGAGCAGCAGCCGTTGAGTCAGCTTTCCCTCGACATCCACCTTCGGCGGCGGGGGTGGAAACGTCGGGCTCTCGTCCTCCGGGATGATGTCGGTTGGAGCCTGGGCCAGGTGCGGAGGCAGGGGAGCGTCGCGATTGAATGGTTCGAGCGCACTGGCAACTACGTCAGGATTCTCGACCGGTGATGGCACGACGGCAACCGGGGGTGTGGGATCCGATGCGCCGACGGGGGCTGGCGAGGGTTGCTGGTCGGTATCGATGTTCTCTGGCAACGTCTCGGTGGGCATTCCGGTGACGTCGATGGGGGAAGGGGGCGGTGCAGGGACCAGACGGTGCTTGGGACGCAGAGCAAGGACAGCGACGAACACGGAAATCGCAATTGCCAAGAGCCACGCCGCGGTGAGGGGAGAACTGATCAGGCGCTGAAACGTCGTCGAGGTCGGCGCTTTTGCAACGTAAATTTTGTCCTGCGGGGACTTCCTGCTGCGGCGAGCATGTTCGTGACTGGCAAGCTCGTCAGGGGTGAGTCGGCGAATCCCGTATTGTCCGTCGCCGGTCGTTTCAGTGATGCGCAGTGCGGTCTTGCACTCCGGACAATTGACCCGCCTGCCGATAAACGAACGATCGCGAATCCGCAGAGTCGTACCGCATTCAGGACAGGAAGAACGACCGGACATTACGAGAACCAATTTTCAGAAGAAGGGGAGAAGGAACTTGAGTGACCGAATCCTTCACGTTGTCTCAAAGAAGTGATGTTATTACGGAACAGCATGGCAGGACTGCAGATGAACAGACCTGCCGTTCGTCTTCTCAATTTATTTCGTCAGCTCAAATGGTTTCAACCCGCTCGCGCTGGCTGCGGCCAAGGTGGTGACCAGGAGATTCTTCCTGGCTTCATCAACGATGATGACTAACGTCTTTTCAGGTTTGGGATCAATCCCCTTCGAGTCTGCGAAGATCTTTAAGACGACGTCCTTTACGGGAGCTCCATCCATCTTGAAGGTTTGTGCAATATTCTTGGTAAAGCCCCCCAGTTTGAGTGCGTCGCCATCGATTTCAATAGGTGTCTTAATTTCCCCGGCGATGAAGTCGAATGCTTCATTCAGTGGCATTCGACGGAAATCGACATCGATCCGCATCTGCAGCCGATCGGCGACCTGTTCCGGAATTTTGGATTGCTTCGGGTCGGCAGGTAGGGGGCGCGACTTCGTGAAGTCTGTTCTGGTGGACTCTTCCCAGGACAGCATGGCTCCCAGCACCAGATTGGGACCGGCGACATCGGGCAGGCTGGTGACCAGTTGAACGTGCTCTGGTCCGTGGTGGAACTCGGTTGCCATCGAGAATACTTCCATCATCGCCGGGACGCGTCCAATGACCATCCGTTTGCCTTTTTCCTGGGGGTTCATCTGCTGGAAATAGGGAAGCAGGTGTTCGGCAAGTCCGGCCAGTTTCTCCTGAAGCTCGTTCTCCAGCTTCAGGATCGCCTTCTTGCCGGTCACACCTTTTCCGTGCAGCAGGATTTCCGAGAAGAATTCGTCGGGCGACAGTTGGATGCTCCAGGCGACGGTTTCGACATCATCCCCCAGCCAGTCGACGGAGTTCTGAATCAAAGGCAGGACGTTCTGCGGAAACCAGGTCTCCTGCAGTGTCAGTGTTTGTGGATTGAAGATTGCGGTCAGGTGTCGATCACGATCGGTAAAGGGAAGCAGCGGGTCGATTGCTTCGGCGGGGTGTCGCTGCGTCACGGCATCGACCATCTCTTGTGCCTGGCTTTTCGGGCAGACAACCAGCGTCCGCTGATCGACGATCATGTAGGCGCGCTGTTCCGAAATGTAAACAGGTTGAGAATAGCTGTCATCGCGCATGCCGAATTGTTCGATCAACTGGCTGCGTTTTTGTTCTTCGGTCAGGTGTGCGACAGCGGCAACATCGGGCAGCGTCCCACGCATTCCGGGGATCAGGCAGATCATCAGCTCTTCGACCTGCTCGGGTTTTCGCTGGAAGAGATCCTGAAGTGTCTTTTCAATGAACTGAGCGAGTGCCGGGGCACAGAAGCGAATTTCTTCTCCGAGGCTATCGGGCTTCCAGAGTTCGGCCGGTCTCAGATTCAGCACGACCTGCGATCCGAAGGGAATGTACTGGAGTTCGATCGGCTTGCCGTGAGTCGGGCTCGAATGGGCGGGGCCCTCGTTCGAACCGGCCTCGCTCACGGCGTCGTGCTCCTGCGAAGCGGCGTCAGACGAAGCCTGATTGGGCAGTTCCGACGACGTTTTGGATGTGAAGCGGGGAACGATAAACACCATACCGGCAATGACCGCCAGGGCCAGTCCTGTCAGCCCCAGGCCGATATTTCTGCGACGGGAGTTCTGCTTTTGTCGTTCCTTCAGTCGCTCCGTTGTTCCTTTGGTGGTGGCAATCCGGTCGAGTGCGGCCAGCTCAGGTGGAACGCTGAAGTTGAAATCGGGAGGGGCACCCTGCGGGGAAGCCACTGGCTCACTCGGGATCTGGCCCGACGGAACCGTTTCTGTCTTCGAGGACGACGGAGCAGAGTCTTCGCTGGTACGATTCGGCGGGGGTGCCGGGGACCCGGTCGCTTCGGGGGGAACGACGGTTGGCTCCGCGAGCACGAACGTGTGCGCACACTTAGGACATTTTCCCTTTCGTCCCAGCAGACTTCGATCGGGAATCTTGAGGTGTTTTCCGCAGTTCGGACATGGAATTTGAATCGACATGGATTTTACCGCTCGCCGTCCTGACCGTGTTTACTTGTAGTCACCGCGCGGTGTGCTCATTCCGGATGACGCCGAGAGAAACTGCTGCGGAACCGAATCGTGAAGGGTAACAGATCGGTCGGCTCAGTGGTCGCATCACGCGTTCAGTCCGGGCTTGAGCTTCTCGTACGCTCAGTCGAAAGCAGCGACGCAATCCACTACGCGCAATGATGATGTGCGTTGTACAATGTCTGCGTTGATTATGGAACTTGTCGACCGTCCGATGTGTGCGCGGGCCCGTGCACACATCGCAGATTCCGCGGCCTTGAAAGGGGCGATGTGGGTGGACTGGACAGAAACCTTTCCCGGTGAATTTCAGGTTCAAAAGGTGACAGAAAGCGAATCGGGGGGCGGACTGACTTTGGTTGTCTTGCAGAGACCTGATAATAGAGGCCGGTTAATGAAGAACCCGGCACCGTTGCTGATTAGCTTTGTCTGCGGAATCCTGGCGTGCCTGTTCGTGGTGGTGGGCAAGATGTTGATCTTTCCCTCGGCGGTTCAAGCTCTGCCATTCTTGTCAGCCTACAGGGAAGAATATCACGACTATGGCTTGATTCCCGACTTTTACTACAAACTTGAAGCACGGATGAATCCGCGTGAGTTCGAGAGGTTTGTGTATCTGGTGGGTTTTCGTCCTGAGGATCAGAAAAACTCAACTCTGTACCTGATCGAGCTTCCAGACTATTCCAAAAGGGCTGAGTACTCTGGTGGGGAACTTGTTTACGAAGAATCCCGAGAATGAGTTGCGTCCATCGCAATTGAGCTTGCCTCACCGCTTTTACGGCTGTCGGATCCAGTGTGTACGGCCTGCCTGGTTGCTGAAAACCGGTCGGCAAGTCTGGCTTTCCTGATCCAGAATATCCTGCAAGAATCCGGCAGCGTTGATCTTGGATCGCCTTCGATCTTTGTTTTGTGAGAAAGCCTGCCCAGCATGACCCAGGAAGCGACCCTTATTCGCCCGCCACTGTTTCAGGACCGTAGCTTCTGGGGGCTGAATCTGACCCAGTTCTTTGGTGCTTTTAACGATAACCTGTTTAAGCAACTTGTCATGCTCGACTGTCTCGATCAGGCGAGTCAGGGGGGACGGGACCTCCAGGGATTAGGACTCGTCCTGTTTTCCATTCCGTTCATCGGAATTTCTGGCTTTGCGGGATTTCTGTCAGACCGATTCAGCAAGCGGACCATTATCGTTCTGTGCAAAATGGCCGAAGTGCTGATTGTGATCCTGGGGATGATCGGGTTCCTGCTGCATAGTCTTCCGTTCCTGTTGGCGGTCCTTTGCCTGATGGGGGCTCATAGTGCCTTTTTCGGCCCTTCCAAGTACGGCATCCTGCCCGAAATGTTGCGCGATCAGGACTTGCCGCGAGCCAACGGGATGATGTTGATGGCGACGTTCCTGGCCATTATTTTCGGTCTGACAGCGGCCGGCATGGCAAAGTACTTTTTTAATTCCACACTCTGGCTGGCGAGCCTCCCCTGCCTGGTGATCGCTTTATTGGGGCTGGTGACCTCGCTGGCGATCCGGCCTACGCCGGTCGCACAACCCAATCTGAAGTTCGACGCCTCTTCACTGCTGATCGCATCTCAGACTCGCCAGCTTCTCCGAAATTCACCCAGCTTGCTTTGGGTGCTCTTGATGTCATCGGCGTTCTGGTTCGTCGGGGGGACTGTCTATCCGCCAGCGATCAATGCATTGGCGAAGGAGCAGTTTCATCTGGATGATTTGATCACCGGCATGATGGCCGCCAGTACGGGGGTGGGAATCGCGCTTGGCTGCGTCGTGGCGGGGATTCTTTCGAAAAATCGAGTCCGCGGCTGGATTGTGAGGATGGGAGCGTGGGGACTGACGCTCAGCCTTCTCGCTCTCGCCTTGCCCGGCCCGGGCTGGGACAAAGTTCGTGACGAAATTCGCGAGTTGAAGTCCGTCGCGGGCGTGTCCGTTCCTGCCAACCCAACCGCAGTCGCTGTGAATTCGGCCGGAACCCCAGCAGTCGAAGGGACTGCCGGAGTTGGCGCGGAGAAGACTACGACTATTTCTGAGACTGAACGGGATCAGCAGGTGCAGGTGGCAGCGACAGGTGAGGTCGCGGACAAGACCGCTGAGCGCGCTGCCCGCGATCAACGACTCAGCCCTGCCGAGCGGTTCTACCGTGGGACGCTGCTGGGACCTTATGGAAGTGTGGTTGCGCTGATCTGTGTGGGCTTGTTTGCCGGCTTCTACAGTGTCCCGCTACAGGTCTTCCTGCAGGCCTCGGCACCCGTGGAGCAGAAGGGGCGGATCATCGGGGCCAACAATTTGATCAACTGGATTGGTATCGCTTCCGCGGGTGCTGTTTGCTTTGCAGGCCGAGTCCTGCTGGTGGATACGCTGATGCTTCCCTACGCGTCGCTGTTCGGCATGGCGGCCGCTCTGATGTTACCCGTCGCGGCGTTCTACAGTCCACCAGACGTCGCAATCGAGCAGGAAGCGTGATTCCCCTCCTGTTCTTTTCGTTTCGGTCGTTTTTGCCCTCTCGGGCAGCAAGTTCATCGGAGAGAGGTATTTGCGACTGTCGATCCGAAAAAGAAGGTATCGTCGATCGAAGTCAACCTATTTATTCTGTGATGGCTATTTTGTTTTATAGGAAAACTCAACTCAACTTGTGTTTCCTCTTTTGAGTCGCCAACATTCCTTGACAGGAGGCTTTTCCTCCGGGGGCAGGATCTAAGTCCGGCTCTGTGGGTTTCAGGCTGCGATTTTGAGGTTAAGTCAAATGCGAACTTTCTTGATGGCGATTGTTTTCGCTTGTGCGAGTATGCCGATCAGTTCCACTGCACAGGCCGAGTGTCCTCCGTGGCGTCCCTGCGGTCCCGGGAATTCGTTTGGCGGGAACCGATTGATTCCTCAGGGGTTCCACGGTGCCGATTTCCGCCCGGCATGTGCCGCCCATGACGCGTGTTACACCGGCAGCGGGATTCCTCGTGCGGAATGTGATCGGCAGTTCCTCGCAAACATGACCGCCGCCTGTGCCTGTTCCGATCGCCCTCGTGCCTGTCAGCGCAAGGCGCGACTGTACTATGGATTAGCACGGATTTTTGGCGGTAGCATGTATCGATAGGTCGTTTTTTCCACCGGTGATTCAAGGAAGAGAAATGCCAGAACGGATTCTGAGTATCTCGGGTTTACGCGGTGTCATCGGTGATGGGCTCGACCCAGAATACGTGACTCGCTTTGCTGCGTCACTCGGAACGATCGTCAACGGAGGGACCGTGGTTCTCTCTCGTGACGGTCGTTCGACGGGTGAAATGCTGCGGCACGCCGTGCTGGCGGGGTTGTTGTCGACCGGATGCCGTGTGCTGGATCTGGGAATCGCCTCAACCCCGACGTGCGGAGTGATGGTGACCGCTTTGAAGGCGGCCGGAGGACTGCAACTCACTGCCAGTCACAACCCGATCGAATGGAATGGTCTCAAACCCTTTTCACCAGAGGGAAGTGTCTTCGACAAAAGCACGGGTGAGCGACTGCTGAGCGTGATCAATGGGTCACCGGACTATCGGCCGTGGTCCCGGTTGGGATCCGTGGAGTTCTTTGCTGATCCGACGGGTGAGCACCAGAGACGTGTCTTCGAACTGATCGACGTCCCTGCCGTGAAGTCTCGCAAGTTCAAGGTCGTGCTCGATTGCAACCATGGTTCCGGCAGTTTGCTGGGCCCTCAGTTATTGCGTGAGCTCGGTTGTGAAGTCATCGTGATGGGTGGGGTCGCAGACGGGCAATTCGCACATCCCGCCGAACCACTCAAAGAGAATCTCTCGACCTTGATGTCTGCCGTGGTTGCACACGGGGCCGACGTCGGATTCGCTCAGGACCCCGATGCAGACCGCCTGGCGATTGTCGACAACAAGGGACGCTACATCGGTGAAGAACTGACGCTGGGGCTGGCGGTCGATCACGTCCTCTCCCGCAAGAAAGGGCCAGTGGTCGTCAATGGTTCTACCAGTCGCGTGACGGCGGATATCGCCGAGAAGTACGGCTGCCCCTTCTATCGGTCCCACGTGGGGGAAGCCAACGTCGTGGCGAAGATGCGTGAAGTCGGAGCGCTGATCGGCGGTGAAGGGAATGGGGGGGTGATCGAACCCCAGGTGGGGTTCGTGCGCGACAGTTTCGTCAGTATGGCGTACGTGCTGGACGCACTGGTTGCTCGCGGGACCACCCTGAACGCATGGATCGAGACGTTGCCCAAGTACACGATCGTCAAGGATAAACTGCATTGCCCGCGTGAACGGGTCGAGCAAGCCTGTGCCGCCCTGCGCCACGCTTATTCGTCCGCCACCGCGACGGAAGGGGACGGCTTGCGTCTGGACTGGCCTGACCGCTGGGTCCAGGTCCGCGCCAGCAACACTGAACCGATCATTCGGGTGATTGCCGAAGCTCCCGACGAAGCGAAAGCCATCGCCCTGTGTGCTGAAGCTGTGGCCCTGGCCAAAAAAGCAGTGGTCTAGTCGCGGGTGAAAAAACTCCTGCGGCACCGCTTAAGTATGGCAACGCTGTTGCAAACGGGGGCTGCATGAATTTCCCTGCGTGTCAGGGAAATCGTCTCGAACCTCCGCAAAGGACGTCACGCAAGGTGATGAACGTTCGTCGTGCGCCCTTCCAGAAACGCCGGGGCTTGTGATTACAAACTCCTCTCAGTAGTTCTCTCTCGCACAATCTGCCGACGCCGTTTGCAGTTCCTTCCGTGTCACATTCGCGAGGTAGTGCAAACGCCCCGTCTCAGAGAACCGCTGGTCCATTCGGTATTGCCTGACATGAAGTCTGTTCCAGTAGCCGGTCCTGTCGGAAATCCCCCTTGGGAGAAGGGATCCCGCATCAATCTTTATGGATGCGGTTGTGGTCAAGTTTTCAACCGGCGCGAATTCTGTGAGAATCTCAGACGTTCCGATCCAGTTCGAGTCAGGAATGATGACGATGACGACGCAAAGCCGAGTGAATGAGCCGACCACGTGGCAGGGACGGCTTGATGTGATCGTGGATATGATGCGTGACATGAGTCAGCACACGGATCCTCAGGCGATGGTTAAGTCGTACGGCGAGAAGATTCAGCAGTTGCTCTCGGTCGACTGTCGTATCTCGATCAGCCGGCGTGGCCTTGAAGCACCCTGGTACCGTGTCACCCGCAACACGTCGTGGTCTCAGGAAATCAATCCGTGGAAAGAGCCGGATCGGCTTCCGCTGCTGAAGGGGGGCCTGCTGGGACGACTGATTCATGGCGACCAGCCGGTCCTCATCAATGATCTGCAGCTCGACCCAGCTGAGCCGGCGTACGAGCTTCTCCAGGGTTATCGATCGTTACTCGCCGTTCCCATGTATGATCAGGGGGTGGCGATGAACATGGTGATCATGCTCCAGCAGGAGCCGAATGGGTTTGAAGAAGAGCAGATCCCTGATCTCGTCTGGCGCAGTAATCTGTTCGGCCGGGCGACCAGCAACCTGGTGCTGAAGGAAGAGCTTCGACAGGCCTATCAGGTGCTGGACCGCGAGATGAAAGCGGTCGGGGATATCCAGCGCTCGCTGTTGCCCTCGTCGCTCCCTTCCATCCCGACACTGGATATCGCCTGCTATTACCAGCCGGCGCAGCGAGCCGGGGGGGACTATTACGACTTCTTCCCCATGCCGGATGGGAAGTGGGGGATTTTCATTGCTGATGTCAGCGGCCATGGAACCCCGGCGGCAGTGCTGATGGCGGTGACTCATTGCATTGCTCACACCCATCCAGGTCCCCCATTGCCACCCGGGAAGTTGCTGGAATACCTGAACTGCCACCTTTGTTCCCGTTACATCGGGACGTCGTCGCGATTTGTGACGGGGTTTTACTGCATCTATGACCCGGCGCGGCGAGTGATCACGTACGCATGTGCCGGTCATAATCCACCGAGGCTGAAACGCTGTCAGGATGGCTCGCTGCTGTCGCTTGATCAGGCCCGCGGACTGCCCTTGGGTATCGTGAAAGAAACTCACTACGAAGAAGCAGAGCTTCAACTGCAGCAGGGGGACCAGATCATTTTTTATACGGATGGCATCACCGAAGCGCAAAGCACCGACGGTAAGTTCTTCGGCACGGAACGGCTCGATCACGAGTTGGAGAAATGTTCGTTACTGGCCAACGCGCTGCTGAATTCTGTGCTCAGGTCCGTTGAACGATTTGCCAATGGCCGGCCCGCTGACGACGACCGAACGATGATTGTGGCACGTCTGGTATAGCCCTGTCCCACTTTTGTCACGAATGACGGATGACTGAATCCCGAGCAGGTCCGCCAACAGCGGGAATGGCTCTTCGAGAAAGACTTTTCTCCGGTTCCGAAGTTTTGTCGTGTTTCCGGCTTTAATCTTCAGAGGTACCATTCGTGACAGGCTCCGCTGGATTTGTGGGAATCTCTGGCGCCGATGGCTCTGAGGGAGTTGCGGGGGGCTCAACAGTTGGTATTTCTTCGAACTTTGACTCTTCGCGAAGTACGGGGGCTTCCAGTGTCTGGAACTTCCAGAATCGTCGTAGTCCGGTGGGCAAATCAGGGGCTTCGCCTGAGTCCAATTGCTGATATTGATCGCGAACTGTCCCGTCTGAGAATTTCTCTGAGAACTTGTCATTCTCAATGGACCAGCGGAACCATTTGCCGCGACGACCCATAGTGATTCGAAGTGGCAGAATGCTGGCTTTCCAGCCTAAAAGCTGCGGATAACGTGCGTAGAGGCCGAATTCATGTCGTTGCTCTCCACCCATGGGACTCATTCCCCCCGGCATTGCTGGCGGCATATTCGATGCTCCTCCCATCATTGCACCCATACCCATTCCCATGCCTCCTGACGCCATCATTTCCATCGCCGCTTCTGACGCACGTTGACTGCTCGAGTCAATGAGCGGTGGAGGCTGGGTGAGTTCGGAATAGAGCGGCAAGGTGTTTCGGAGGAATTTCTGTTGGGGCCGGGAAAGTTGCGAGTCGAGCGCGGTCCAGAGTTCATTCTCGAGTTCAGCGACTTCGTCGGGGAACGGCGCAATTTCAGCGAGAACCGTTTGATCTTTTCGTCTTTCAAACTTCGTATGGGTCTTTTCCAAGGCAAGATAACGGTCGTGTACCTTGCTCAGGATTTCGTTGACACTCTGCCGATGCTCCGACGTGAGGACTTCTGTTGCAAAATTCGGGTTTAATCGAGGTTTCTCATCGGAGAATTGAACGATGGCAAGAGCTTCATTGGGGTCGTCACTTATGGATTGGTCGTCCGATGCGGGTTGCCCATCAGGATTTTGCTGAAGAGCCGGGGGAGAAATCGTGCTCATACGCAGTAGCTGGAGACTCAGATTGTTCTTTTCATTCTGAAGTTCATTAATCGTCTTCTGAAGCTTCGCATAATTTGTGACAGGAAACGGAGGTATCATTTTGAACAGAGCGATCGCGAGCAATCCCCCGAGAATCGCAAGGCTGAGCCAGAAACGTTTTTGAGCCCAACTCATCTTTTGCTTCTCCTGAGGGGAGATGACAGGGGAACGGATCGATTCGACGTCGCATTTGACTTCGCTTGCCTGCTGATAGCGGCGGTTCGGCTCTTTCTCGAGCGTTCTCAGAACAACTTCATCCAGGCGAACGTCGAGCTGATATTTCTGTGACGGAGGGGCGAAACGACCGAGCGGGAGTTCGCCCGTCAGGAGTTCGTAGAAAACAACTCCCAGCGAAAAGATGTCGGCGCGATGATCGACGCTGCGAGTCCCCTCCATCTGTTCCGGAGCCATATACATCGGCGTCCCCATCACCTGGTGCGTGCCCGTCAGCATGGGGACGTCAGCAGGACCTCCCAGCAGTTTTGCCAGACCAAAGTCGGCGATTTTCACGCGACCCCGTTTGTCGATCAGAATGTTCTCGGGCTTAATGTCCCGATGCACGACCCCTTCTTCGTGGGCGAACTGTAACGCGTCACAGATCTGCGTCACGATACCCAACGCGTCGGCTGACGTGATCTGGCCAGCTCGCAAGGCCTGTCTGAGAGTGACGCCATCGACATATTCCATCAGCAGGAAATAAACACCATCCCGCTGTCCAAACTCGTAGACGATGACAATATGCTGATGGCCCAGCAGGGCCAGTGCCCGCGCTTCACGCTGAAATCGTTCGGCAAAATTGGGGTCCTGCGCCACTTCTTCGGGCAGGATTTTGAGCGCGGCCCGGCGGTCCAGGTCCCGTTGCCGGACCTTGTAGACTGCACCCATGCCACCTTGACCCAGGAGTTCCAGAATTTCGAGCTGGGGAAACCGGGGGGCCAGTTCTGCCGGGGTGGGGGGAATCCAGCTGCGGCGATTTCCGGAATGAGAGCGAGAGCTGTCTGATGCCGCACCGCTCATGAAGGTGCTGGGTGAGAGACCCTGCTGCAACAGACAGGCCGGGCAGACTCCCGACTGAAAGTTGGCAGGTAACTCGTTTCCACAACGAGGGCATTTTTCGGATTCGCTCATGGCAAGACCTGTGGGTGAGATACAGAAGAAATGAGTCTCTTCTGTATTAAGAAGGATCTTCAACAAAACGTTACAAAGAATCCTGCCATCGGTGTCGAATTCGGGAGGTATTCTTCCATCGCGGTGGCTTTCTTCCACCGATCATCCCCCGATGGCGGAGTTGCGTTCCGCGATCGCGCACACCAGAGTTTGCGTCTTTAATCGTGATCTTGCAGTGATCCCTGGCAAAATATCATTCGAATGTCTCATTCGCGTGGGTATGTTATGCTCATGATCGATCGACCGAAGCAGTGGAAACACCATGTCTCGTCATTCTTCGTTTGCAATGGGACAGTCGGCGCGGTTTGCGACCACGCGGTGGAGTCTGGTCTTGTCTGCCAAGGATCGCCCGACGGCAGACGCGCGAACGGCGCTGGCAGATCTGTGCCGGGCTTACTGGTATCCGTTGTATGCGCTGCTGCGTCGGCGTTGCCGGGACAGGCATGAGGCTCAGGACCTGACTCAGGAATTCTTCGCGAAACTGCTCGAACAGGACTTTCTCAAGAACATCGACCCTGCCAAAGGGCGATTCCGGGCGTTCCTGCTGGCAGCGGTCGAACACTTTCTCTGCAACCACTGGGACCAGCAAAATGCCGTGAAGCGAGGAGGAGGTCGACGAGGCGTGTCGCTCGATCTCCTGCCGTTCGATTGGGAATCGGGCGAGTCCCGTTTTTTGACGGAGCCATCGCACGAGATCACTCCTGAGCGGTTGTTCGAGCGGCAATGGGCGCTGGCCTTGCTTGAGCGAGTTCTTGATCGTCTGCGGGATGAGTACCGCGGGGCACAGAAACAGGCCCTGTTCGAAACTCTGCAGCCGTTTCTGACAGTCGATCAGGACTCGATCCGTTACGCGGACGTGGCTGCGGAACTCAACACGACAGAAGCGGCCGCGCGTGTTGCCGCACATCGACTGCGTAAACGTTATCGGGCTCTGCTGCGGGATGAGATCGCCCAGACTGTCGCGACGAAAGCCGATATCGAGGATGAACTTCGCTATTTGTTTGTCGTTCTCAGTTCCCCCCACTCGAAGTGATTCGGCAACGGATCCGGCGCAGGTGGGGAATTGTGCTCGTCTAGCCAGAGGATCAGTGTCTGGGCCAACGAGACTCCATCGAGCAGCCAACCTTCAGAGTCTCATAACCCGGTGGGTACTGGTTGAGTTTCACGCGGGCCATGCGATATGGTCACCTGTCGCGATGGTCGCCCGTCGTGGCACAGCGCTCGTCTTGGTGAGCGGCGTCGGTCAATTCGGCGTTCGTGCACAACGGCGATTCATCGCACCGGATGCACATTAATCGATTGAAAACAGCAAGCAGGAAATTCCCAACTGAGGAGTCATCAGTGAGAGTCTCATTACGGTCTGCACCGCATCTCTCGGGTACGGAGGTCCCTCGAGGAGAGGTGATCAAGCGCTGGCTGGGGTATCTGGTTGCGGTTTTGTGTCTGGCAGCAGGCAGTTTGTCTGCCGCCGAAGGCAAACGGCCCAACGTGCTCATCATCGTGGCGGATGATCTGGGTTACTCGGACCTGGGATGCTATGGAGGTGAGATCGAGACCCCGCAGCTTGATCGGCTCGCAGCGAATGGGCTCAAGTTTTCGCAGTGTTACAGCACGGGGCGATGCTGGTCTTCGCGGGCGGCGATTCTTACCGGCTATTACGCGCAACAGGTACGTCGCGATTCGATGCCGAAGGTCCCCAGTGCCGGAGGCCGCGGGATTCGGCCCGGTTGGGCGCAACTTCTTCCGACCATGCTGAGGGAGCAGGGCTATCGAAGCTACCATTCGGGCAAATGGCACATCGATGGCTCGCCGATGAAGAATGGCTTCGACCATGCCTATACGATCGAAGACCATGACCGATATTTCTATCCGCAGAATCACACGGAGGATGATCAACGTCTGCCCGCCGTCCCCCGCGATTCCGGGTTCTACCTGACCAACGCCATCGCCGACCATTCGATCAAGGTCCTGAAGGAACACGCCCGGCAGTTCAGCGATCAACCGTTCTTTCAGTATCTGTGCTTCACGGCGCCCCACTTTCCGCTGCATGCACTGCCCGAGGACATCGCCCGGTATCGCAATCGGTATCTGGCCGGTTGGGACGTCTTGCGATCGGAACGATTTGCCCGCCAGCGAGAGCTGGGGCTGATCAACTGCGATCTGGCTCCCCGGCTGGAAAATTCGGCACCTCGCTGGAATCCGACCGAAGCAGTCCTTCATGAGAAAGTGGGCCCCGGTGAAATTGGTCGCGCTGTGGCCTGGAACGATTTGACGGAAGAGCAGCGTCTGTTCCAGGCCGAAAAGATGGCCATCCATGCGGCGATGGTTGATCGAATGGACCGCGAGATTGGCCGCGTTATCGATCAACTGAGGGAGATGAAGGTTCTCGACAATACACTGATCATGTTCGTCTCCGACAACGGAGCGAGCGCAGAGCAGATTATTCGCGGCGACGGCCACGATCCGAAAGCTCCACTGGGATCCGGTCGGTCGTATCTGGGACTGGGACCCGGCTGGTCCACAATGTCCAATTCTCCGTTCCGCATGCACAAATCCTGGGTGCACGAAGGGGGGATCTCAAGCCCGTTAATTGTTCACTGGCCTGAGGGAATCACCGAAAAGGGGACTCTTCGCCACACTCCGGCGCACCTCGTGGATCTCGTTCCGACCGTGCTCGAAGTGACGGGAGCAAAGCGGCCGGAAACGTGGAACGGGAAGCCTGTTCCAGCACCGCCAGGGACAAGTCTCATTCCGGCATTCGCACAGGATGTGACCGTTCCACACGAGTATCTGTGGTGGTTCCATGAGGGAAATCGGGCCGTCCGCGTAGGTGACTGGAAAATCGTCTCCTGGGGGGTGGAGGGAGCCTGGGAACTGTTTGACCTGAAAGCAGATCGAAGCGAAACCCGGAATCTGGCAATGCAGTTTCCCGAGAAGCTTTCAGAACTTCAGAAGCTCTGGGAAGCAAAACTGGAAGAGTTCCAAACCCTCAGCCAGGAAGATTGAAGCCACAGGAAACGTCGTCACGCTCTGAATGGGGTGACGCCGTTCGCATGACCTGGAAAAGCGACGTTGTTGCGAATGCGAAAATGCGATCGCGGAGCGTGATTCTGGAAAAACTTCTGGCGACGTGCTCGTCCCGGCGACCGCATCAATGCGGAAACCGGGGTGGACCGGCACGACACACTGCACGTTCCTGAGGGATCAGGTTGTCGGATCCGCCCGCCTGGATGTCGGGTAGATCTGGTAGTAGTCATTGATCGCCGTCGCGTGCAGTTTGTCTTCGTCGTGAAGCTTCAGCACAACTTCCTTGAATCCTTCATGGATCAGTTCCCGCCGTTGCTCATCTGCATCCGGTTCGTATTGGTCGATCCACCACTTTCCGAGCTGGATCGTCGTGAGGCCGGGAGACATTTCCAATTGTCTGCACACGGCTTGTTCCAACTGCTGCAGATTCATCGGTGATGCTGGCACCCCCGGCTTGTCCAGACAGGTCCCGAGCAATTGGCAGATGACGGGAAGCGAAAGATACCGCTGATGGCGGTGGTGGGAATCGTAGACTTCGGCTTCCGTGATCAGTCGGCTTTCTCCTGTTGGGAGAACCACCTCCAGATCGCCCGCCCGCGCCAGTCCGACGACTGCCTCGCAAGCATCGAGAGTGGCATATTGAGCAAAATCGAGTGTCTGCAGAGTGAAGCGATGCTCGTTCTGTTGCAGTTGATTCAGTTGAGACCGTCCGGCCTCTGCCAGTTGCAATGGTTCCCGACCGTCCACAATGAGAATGGCGCGATCGGGAGAATTGGGCCCTTCCAGTGCGGCGAGAATCCGCTTGAGTTGATTCGTGGCCGCAAGCCCGCTGGAAGCTTCGGCAATCGCCACTCCGATTGTCGTCGGTGGGGCATCGGAGGAATCGAATGACGTTTGCGCCATCAGGTGGAATGCGGGCTTCGATCGGTTTTTCACGGCATCGGGAATCAAGCCTCCGAAATGGGGATAGAACTTCAGCCGTGTGGCTGGATCCAGCGTTTCACAGGCCGCCAGGATCGATTTGAGCAGTCCCAGCACGTTGCCCGCATCGACCGGAAGTTCTTCCGGTCGCAATAGACGCGAGTGACGATGCTCTTCAATTTTTGCCGCAATGCGTTGGTCGATCAGCCCCGACAAATCCGACAGATCCACGTCGCTGACCGAGGGCGCGGTTTCATGCGTTTGTCCGGGCTTGGACCATGACTGCAGCCAGTCAGCAAAGCCCGTAGTCTGCACCGCAGCGGCCTCGTGATCCCAGGCGCTGCCGGCCTGGTTAATGATCTGTCGGGGACGCAGGTCAGTCTTGTTCTGACCTGATTCATCGCTCAAATGACGCACTGCCCACGCTTCACAGAGAGGAAACAGGGGATCGCGCGAACGGAGTTCCGAGACTTCGGGTAGGGCGTCGAAAGGACGAAGAGCTCCATCCAGACGGTCTTTGACCATGGATTTCGCCGCGTTGGCGTCGATGCCCGACAGACTGATCGTGAACTGGCGAATACGGTCCCAGCTGGACTGAGGCATCAGTTGATGACGGGTCCAGCGGATAAACGTATCGTCAACGCCGCTGGTGACCACCAGCAGGCGGGGACACGTATCAAGGAGAGCGTGCGTGGTGGCAGACCAGCTTTGGACCTGTTCTTCGCTGAGTGTGTCGACCTGGTCAAAGCAGAGGATAAATGACCGACGTCGAAATCCGGCGAACTGACACAAGACTTTCAGCACCTGCTTCATCTGCTCGAGGTTGAGAGAGCAGCCTTCTTCTGAAACGCTGGAAACGGTCAGTTCCAGTTGGCTGGCCTCGACGGGGTCAAGATAGCCCCCCGAAAGCCAGCGTTTCGCCAGTTCTGCTCGTCCATTCGAGGGATGTCCGTTGGCCTGATGGATTACATCGTCGAAGAAAATCCAAAGGACGCGATAGATGGCGGGGTCGGCATCCAGATGGCTGAGCAGCGACAGATAGGCCTGCCTGGCTGTCGGTAGTTCGACCGACTGAGTGATCCCTTTCGCGGCCAGAGCCTGATTCAGGGCGACGCTCACCAGCCGATACAATCGAGTTTGTGCAGGGGCCTTGGCCAGGCCTTTGGTGAGAATGCTGATCGACGTCCTGAGGATCGTGCGCAGAATGTCCTGGGGACCGGACTGAAGATTCAGCAGGTAGACAAACGGGTATTTTTCGCGTCGTGCCCAGTCTCCAAAGCGTGCCAGCAGGTGACTTTTCCCCACCCCGGGAGGGCCCGTTACGACGACACCACAGCCCATCTCATCACTCTGAGCCGTCTTCTCGGCGCGCAGTGTCAGTTGTGAGAAGGCCTCGGCATGGATTTGTGGAACGTCGTTGCTGAGGGAATCAGTCTGCGTGACGCGGTTCTCGTCGAACGGATTTGAATACCGCAGATGCTCGGCAAACATCTCCCGAGTCGGTTCCGACAGTGACATGACTTTGGCCTTTTCCGAAAAAGGGATCAGTGAGTGTGGGATCCGTTGGATTTTTTCTGTACGAGCAGGTGAGGGACATGGTCGACGATCAGACATGCCTGTTGTTCTTCGTCAGTCAGGCCGAATCTCCCTTCGACCAGGCTGAGGGAGTACTTTCCCGCCCGGCGAAGATTGAGTAGTTCACGATCGAAGATATCGCGGGGATACTGCGGTAAGGCGGGACGCAGATCGACCAGACTGGCGTAGTGCGGCAGCCCGAGCTTTCCGTCCAGTCTCGCAAATGCCGCATCAAAGTCTTCGGCGAAGCGACTGCCATCCCTGTCCGGAGCCTGCGAAGGAGTCGAGGAGGGCACTGGCAGGTTCACCGCTGCGGGGGGCTCGGCGGTCGCTCCAACAACGTCATCCAGTAAGAACAGGGACCATTTTTTGGAAATGCTAATGGCGCCGATCCCCCGCGGCAGCGAGTGATTCGCGATCGCCTCTTCTACGTGAAGTTTCAGGCTGGTTCTGACGGCTGGATGCAGCGACTTGTAACTCACCAGCTTGTCGATCGCGACAGCATGATTATCATGACTGCGCAGCGACCGCAGCGTTGCCAGCAGGAGGGCCGGGGAGCGGCCCAGTTGTTCCTCGTCGCCCCGCAGGACAACTTCGGCATCAGCCACTTCGGCGAGGGAAATCGTCACCTGCGATCGAAACAGTTCTGATTGCAGGGCCTTATTCCGGATCGTTGTCGTGGTGTAACTTGCGTTCGCATCCAGCAACTGACGCAGGGGGACCGGATAGGCTCGCTCGCCTATTGCTTTCCGTTTTGCCACGTACCGAACGAATTCCTCGGCCAGGGCAAGTTCGGGAGGGGGGAACCGCTTGTCGCGGATCAGGACATCCGTTTTCTTCTTGGTTGCGGCGGAATGCAGAGTCCCAAAGCCGAGATCCTGTCGCTGAGCGGCCTGTTTCAGCCAACCATCAACGAACGATGGCCGCAGATCTCGGGAAACCTGCTTTGCGAGGACGGAAAGTTTGACTTCAGGAAGCGCGGCTGTGCAGGTCGCCTGGACAAGTTGCCTGAGGAAGGCATCTGTCAGCAGAATGTCCGAAACATCGCCGATGAACGCGTGAAGCGGATTCGGCCCTTCCGTCAGTTCTCGAGCATGGTTCGTAAACGGTGGGATAGAGGCGGCCTGTTGCAGCAGCCGGTTATCGATGAGACTTCCGGCGAGAGACGCCAGCGTCTCCCAGCCCGCCGGGTATCCATCGCCGCCGGACTGTTTCTGAGTGTGCAGGGCCTCGACGAGTTTTTGACTGAGTTCCTCTTCGGGCAATGCGAAACGCTGGTCGTGAATCGCGAATAGCTTTTTGCGGCCGTATTGCAACAGCTTCGGTGTCAGTCCCACCGGGAGCTGTTCCCGATGGAGGGGCCAGTAGGCCTCGACGAGCTTTTTCAACCGCTTATCCAGTCCCTGCGTGAGCTCCCCCAGAGAAACGACGGGCGTTTCGGCCGTGCAATATTGTTCCGTCAGCCATTGCAGGAAACGACGATCTGCCGCACAGACGTCGAGCTTTTCCTTAAGCATGACGGGGCTGTCGAGCGCTGGCGGGCGAATGACGATCACTCGGCTTTTCGCGGGGGATGTGGAAAGGGCTTCGGCGACGATTTCGGCCGTCAGCTCCGGAACTTCGTGAATCAATTCTGAACCAGTCACCCAGGCAGGGGCTTCAGGGGGGCGGCGTTCGAGCAATTCGAGGATGGCGTGAGCGAAACTGGTGGCGGGGTTGGCCTGTTTGGATTTCCGCGCAGGCTTGGTCGGATTCGACTGTGGATCCATGTTTGTCATATCTCAAACGTTTTCCGGATCGTGAACGATGCCGCTTGCATCCCGGCAGCCTCTTTCGCTCATCAGAACCTGCTGACTTATCGTGCTGGGGGAAAGTACCGCCAGTCAAGCGGGAAGCAGGCCGCTGGCCATTCGCTGCTCATGCTTTGTCAGCTCTCCCAGGCATCGTGGCGGTGCCGATTGTGCGCACGGCGTGCTGCTGGAGAATCCCAGCGAGAAACACTGTGCGATGACCTTCCGATGCGCCTCATACCAGATTCCGCCGGGGTCGTGAACCGCGATTTGGGCGTTTATCTTCCCGGGGACAGGTTTCTCTTGACTCGTTGTTTCAGAGACCATTTTCGACGTTGCCCCTTCGAGTTTACACGGGATCTGATGGGAAGACAGGGTGTTGCAACGACGGCGTGAATCTCGGTAGCCTGACGGACCGTGCGCGATTGCGATCGGAACAAGGTCACGAGAGACCGAGGATGTCCCGTTGCCAGGTCACTCCTTGCAGTTCAGAGCGAGGGGGCTAACGAACACAGTCGTTCATGGTCATTCACGCCCGCGATTTTGATCCTGCAATCCACAAGCTGGAGACGAGCGCATGTGGGGCAACCATCATTCACTGCCAGTGTCACGTCGCCGTTTACTTCATCAGGGATGTCTCGGAGTTTTCGGACTGGGCTGTGCCGGGCAGCTTGCTGCCGAAGCTCCACTGCCAGGGCGGACATCGACATCTCTTAGGCCGGAGCCTGGCTACTCATGTATTTTCATCGTGCAGTACGGCGGGGCGAGTCACATCGACAGTTTCGATCTCAAGCCCCTGGCGCCGGACAATGTTCGTGGACCCTTTCAACCGATCGCGACGCGGACGCCGGGACTGGAGGTCTGCGAGCACCTGCCTCAACTGGCGCAGCAGTCGGACAAGTTCACCATCATTCGTTCCATGACGCATGGGAATCCCGGACATGATGGGGGGATGCATGTCGCAATGACCGGGCATAGCATGCCCAGGCCCGAAACGCCTTACTTCGGTTCCGTCATCTCACGACTTCAGCCTGCGCGCCGGAACATCCCTTCCTATGTCTGGTTGCAGAATCTGGCAGGCGATGTCGAGCCCCGCTATCTGAAAGGGGGATTTCTGGGCGTCAGTCACGGACCATTGCGGGTCGGAACCGATCTCGATAACCCCAGTGCCCGCGACTTTCACTTTGCGGGGTTTGATCCGCTGGAAGGGAACGCGCCTGAGCGACTGCAAAGCCGACAGAAGCTGCTGCAGGCACTCTCTGACAGGCTCATTGCGGCAGATGCGGAGGAGGGACAAAGCGTTTCAAAGAGTCCCGTCAGCGGATTCCAGCGATTCCAGGAGAAGGCCTTCGACCTGATCACGGGGACTCACGCGAGTGCGGCATTCGATCTGTCTCGCGAATCATCTCATATGCGTCATCGTTACGGCCATCACCCGCTGGGGCAGAACCTGCTGATGGCGCGGCGATTGGTGGAAGCGGGTGTCCGTCAGGTCAGTGTCACGGCCTGGTGTGGGGTGGCCGAAGGAGAGAAATTCGTGCACACGCAAACCTGGGATATGCACGGTCCGTCGGCGGGTTCGCACCTGGGGAGTATTTTCGGCAGTGGCTCGTTCGGACTTGGCTTTGCGCTCCCGCGTGTCGATCAGGCGGTTTCAGCGCTGTTGGAAGACCTGGATGATCGGGGATTGCTCGCACAGACACTGGTCGTCCTGGTGGGGGAGTTCGGCCGTGCTCCCCGGATTTTCGAGCAGGGAAGAGATCACTGGCCCGCCTGTTATTCCGCCCTGATTGCGGGAGCAGGAGTGCAGGGGGGATTGGTCTACGGAGCATCTGACCCCCAGGGCTCCTATGTGCGCGATAAGCCTGTCACTCCCGAAGATTTCAGTGCGACGCTCTTCAAAGCGATGGGGATTGACCCAAATTCGCGTATTGGGTTAGACGGGTTCACTCATCCCGCAAGCACGGGAGAGCCCGTATCCGAAATACTCCGGATTTGACTTTGCACTTACACGGGAATGGGCCAGATCGATGTTGAGCATACGTCCGGAAACCGTCGCAGATCGAACGAACATTGACGCACTGCATCTGGCAGGATTCCCCGGCCCCCAGGAGGCGCGACTGGTGAATCTGCTGCGAGCGAACGGGCGATTCATTACCTCACTTGTCGCAGAACTGGACGATACGATTGTGGGGCATGTCGCGTTCAGCCCGGTCCAGGTCGTTTCGGGCGAAC
Organism: Schlesneria sphaerica; assembly: GCF_044336245.1. NCBI lineage: Bacteria > Pseudomonadati > Planctomycetota > Planctomycetia > Planctomycetales > Planctomycetaceae > Schlesneria > Schlesneria sphaerica. Next base: position 5,215,382 of record NZ_CP172346.1, read on the forward strand.
GAGGAGCAGGCCTGGCTCCCGTTTGCGTGGCTGCGTCACATCGCAGACAAGGGATTGCTGCGGCATTGATTCAGTCCGGCCTGCGGGCGGTCCGGGGCGAGGGATACCAGTGGTGTGTGGTACTCGGTGAGCCACAGTACTACCGTAGATTTGGTTTTCAACCCGCACGCCAATTCGGTCTGTTCGATGACTATGGTGGGGGCGATGCCTTTCAGGTTCTGGAGTTCGCCGAGCATGCGGCACCGCGGGGCCAGGGACTGGTCCGGTATTCGACCGAGTTCGCGAGCCTGGAATCGTGAAGCCAGCGTGCAGCGCTGTGAGGGGTATCGTGCGCCTCAGCAGATCCCGCCTTTGACTGTGGACGGAACAGTGGACTGTTGAGTGGGCCACCATTTTTGACGACCAATAGTTTCTGGAATCGATCGGCCTAAAATTTGCTCCCACCTTCCGGAGCTATCAGGAACACTCTTCGGGCGATCGAATTTGATGACGCAGGAGAGTTCATTTTCGCTTGTTTCCAGCACTCAGAATAATTGATTGATCGCTTATCAACCACTGGAGTGGATCACCATCAAGAACCCGGCACGTCATGCGAAACTCTCGCCTGCAACCGGATTTCTCGTTTGTTGAGGAATTGTTGCAATTTCATCGCGGAAACACTTCAAGGGCCAGGGAACTGGTCGTGCTTGATGACTTGAAGTTCATTGGGCCACTTCAATTCGCATCGCGGCGGGATTAATCACATGACAAAAGAAAACCAAATCGAACGGGACACCCATCGTGATCGGGCGGCCACAGGTGTGAGTGGTCTGGATGATATTCTGATGGGGGGATTGATCCCTCACCGAATGTATCTCGTGGAAGGAGATCCGGGTGCTGGCAAGACGACCCTTGCTCTGCAGTTCCTGCGGTCAGGAATCGAGGCGGGCGAGAAATGCCTCTATATCTCGCTGTCAGAGACCAAGGATGAATTGTGTGCGGGGGCCGAGTCGCATGGATGGTCTCTTGATGGTATCGAAATCATTGAGCTAACGGCGGATGAGTCGGATCTGGAAAGCGATTCGCAAATTACAATGTACCTTTCGTCAGAGGTGGAGCTCGCGGAGACAACGAAACGAGTCCTGAACGCAGTCGAACGGGTCCAACCTTCGCGACTGGTGCTCGACTCTCTGTCCGAGGTACGGCTTTTAGCTCAGAGTCCCTTGAGGTACCGGCGGCAGATTCTCGCCCTCAAGCAGTTCTTCAGTGGTCGCAAATGTACCGTCGTGTTGCTCGATGACATGACAGGCGAAGCGGGGGATCTACAGTTGCATAGCATTGCTCATGGCGTCGTCTCGTTGCAACAGTTCACGCCTGCCTATGGCACTTCTCGGCGCCGTCTACAGGTGATGAAGTTTCGAGGCACAGACTTTCGCGGGGGCTATCATGACTACGTCATCCGCCAGGGGGGGCTGAAGGTCTTTCCGCGTCTGGTGGCGGCGGATCACTCCGAACCTTACCGGAAGGGACCAATTCAAAGTGGGGTCGCGGCACTGGACGACCTGTTGGGAGGCGGACCCGACCGCGGGACAAGTACGTTACTGGTCGGCCCGGCTGGATCCGGGAAGTCCAGTGTGGCCGTGCAGTATGCAGTCGCAGCAGCTAACCGAGGGGATCACGCTGCCATCTTTGCATTTGATGAAAGTCTGGCAACTCTCGAAACACGAACTTCGGCATTGGGAATTCAGTTGAAGCAGGGATTAAGTAAGGGAGAAGTTCGAGTCCAGCAGATCGATCCCACGGAAATGACACCCGGCGAATTCGTCTCCCTCGTTCGACATGCCGTTGAGGTTGACTCGGCTAGGATCGTGGTCATCGACAGCTTGAATGGATACTTGCATTCAATGCCTGAGGAGAAGTTTCTGACGCCTCAGCTACACGAACTACTGACTTATCTCGGACGACAAGGCGTGACTACGCTGATGATTGTCGCCCAGCATGGCATGATCGGGTCATGCATGCAGACTCCTGTGGACACGAGTTATCTCGCTGATTCCGTCGTCGCGTTTCGATTCTTCGAGTATGGGGGCCAGGTAAAAAAAGCAATCTCAGTGGTGAAGAAGCGAAGTGGAGCACACGAAGAGACGATTCGGGAGTTGAGATTTGACAGTAATGGGATTCACCTCAGCGAACCGCTCACTCATTTCCGTGGAATTTTGAATGGCGTCCCGATTGATACGAGCAGTCTAGACAAATCCAAGAGTTGAGTCGGGGAAAAGGAAACCAACGTGAGCAGTGACGAACTGAACTCCGGAGAACGGATCCTGTTTCTCCCCCCCACCCGTCGTGACCGTGAAGTCACGTGCGATCTTCTGGCGAAATCGGGAATGCACCCATTTCCATGTACTGACATGATTCACCTGGCAGAAGAAGTGAGAAGAGGTGCTGGTGCGGTCCTGCTGACGGAAAAAGTCCTAACTCAGCTCGGAATTAACGCTTTCCTCACCACGCTGAAACAGCAGCAGACCTGGTCAGACCTGCCCGTTGTCCTCATGCTCTTTCAGGGGACACCTTCACCAGCGGCCAGCAAATTTGTTGGCCAATTAACCAACGTCACTCTCATCGAACTGCCCGCTTCAACCTCCACTGTCGTCAGTTCAGTGCAGGCGGCGTTGCGCGCGCGCCGGCGGCAGTACCAGATTCAGCAGCTTCTTGAGAGCGAACAGGCTGCCAGGCGTGAGGGAGAACGCGCGAACCTGATCAAAGACGAGTTTCTCGCCACGCTCAGTCACGAACTGCGAACACCGCTGAACGCGATCTTCGGCTGGACTCAGCTTCTCAAGATGAAGCCCAACGATGCCAATCAGGTACGGGAAGCAGTGACTGTCATCGACCGGAATGTCCGGATGCAGACCCAACTGATTGAAGATCTGCTGGACATGAGCCGCATTATCTCTGGCAAGATCAACCTGGACATCATGCCGGTCGACATGGGAAATGTGATCGACGCGGCGATCGATGCCGTCCTTCCCGCTGCCAAGGCGAAGAAAATCCGTCTGCAACGGGTCGTCGAGGTCCCGTTACCCATCGTGTACGGCGACTTCAATCGGCTGCAACAAGTGATCTGGAATCTCGTCACGAATGCGGTCAAGTTCACTTCGATCGATGGGGTTGTGCACCTACGTTGTCAGCAGGTTGATTCGTGCGTTGAGGTCAGCGTCACGGATACCGGTGAAGGGATCGAGCCGGAATTTCTGCCTCACCTGTTCGAACGGTTCAGCCAGGCGGACGGGTCTACCACACGGCGGCACGGGGGGTTGGGGCTTGGACTTTCGATCGTCAAAAATCTCGTCGAGTTGCACGGGGGAACGATTCACGCGGCGAGCCCGGGGTTGGGGGCCGGTTCGACCTTCCTTGTCCGGCTTCCCGCGTCGTCGTCCTCGCCGCTCGACGAGCGGCAATCAGTTGCTGGGTGTGCGACGCCCCTGGCAAGGGCCGATGGAGAAGGGCTGTCGGGCTTGAAAATTCTGGTGGTCGACGACGAATTCGATGCTCGAGAGTTGATGAGGCGACTTCTTTCCGACCGTGGGGCGATCATGCTGACGTCGGCTTCGGCCGATGAAGGGAGACTCCAGCTCGCGACCTTCCGGCCTGATTTGATCATCAGCGACATCGGCATGCCGCATCGGGACGGGTATGAATTCATCAAAGCCTTGCGAAATGATGGCATCATGACTCCTGCCATCGCCTTGACCGCATTTGCCCGTGTCGAAGATCGAAGCCGCTCCATCGCCGCAGGCTTCCAGGCCCATCTGGCGAAACCCGTGGAACCGGCAGAGCTTCTCGCCACGATTTTGCGACTGATCAGCCCCAGCCAGATCGCCCACACTTGATCAAGCCAATTTCCGCTCTTCCTCTTTCTCGGCCTGTTCCGCCAGGTGGACTCCCCTGTCCGGCCAGGCACATTCACAACGTAGGGACTGGCGTGAACCGTCATTCATCGCGTAATTGACTGTCATCTGGACTAAACCGCAGTTACATTCACCAAGTGTTCCTCAGTGGCGGTTGCAGGTGCCGGCGCCCTGCCATCGGCCGGATGCCGTTGTTTCAGACTTGTTCTGATCGTCACGGTGAACCGATGCAAGTACGCATTTTTCAATTTGTGATGGATCGTGATCAAAGATGGCACGGAAGAAAATTATTGAAGGGGGCGGTGAGGATCCCGAACGAGTTTCCCATCCCGCTCCTCCCGGATTGTCAGGAGACTTCAATCCCGACGATGATAAGCTGGATGATGAGCTGCGACCGCAGAAACTGAATGATGTCGTGGGACAGAAGAAGGTTGTCGATCGGCTGAAAATCGTTCTCGATGCGACGCTGAAGCGCAAGGAAGCTCTCGGGCACATTCTGTTCGACGGGCCCCCGGGGCTGGGGAAGACGACACTGGCGATGACGCTCGCCCGCGAAATGGGGACTGAGTGCCAGATCACTTCGGGGCCCTCCCTGCAAGCGCCGAAGGACCTCCTGTCGTACCTGACGAACGCAAGCTATGGCTCGGTCCTGTTCATCGATGAGATTCATCGACTGCCTCCCGCCGTGGAAGAGTTCATTTATCCCGTCATGGAGGACTTCCGTGTCGATATTGTTCTGGGCGAAGGACTGAACGCACGCACGATTAATATGAAGCTCAAACCGTTCACGGTGATTGGCGCGACCACACGCAGTGGGATGCTGACAGCCCCCCTGCGAGACCGGTTTGTGCATCGCGAACACCTCGATTTCTACGATCTGGACGAACTCCAGGAGATCGTGTATCGGAACTCGAAAAAGTTGCGTACGGAAATCGTCGGGGATGCAGCCCGGTTAATCGCCGATCGAAGCCGAGGGACTCCGCGTAAAGCAAACAATCTGCTTCGATGGACGCGTGACTTCGCCACTGTCCGGGAACCAAACGGAAACATCACGCACGTCGCGGCGGAAAATGCCCTGGCGATGCTCGAAATTGATTCGGTCGGTCTGGAGGCGCAGGATCGGCGTTATCTGCAGACGCTCTGCACGGTTTTTACCGGGGGGCCAGCCGGGCTGTCGGCGATTGGACATACGATGAACGTCCCCGCCGATACGCTGGAAGATGAAGTGGAACCGTTCCTGCTACGAGTCGGCTTCATCCAGCGCACCCCGCGAGGTCGGATGATTACCGCAGCGGGACTCAATCATCTCGGGCTGAACCCACCGGGGGGAGAAGGAGCCCAGAAGCGGCTGTTCTAGTACCCTTTGCGGCGGGGATTGGAAGCGTAGAAAGGGCTCTGCTCTGCGGCGCATGAAAGTTGCTGTGCATTTCCTGAGGGGACTGGTACGGAAGTGTGTCCCCGTCCATTGCTGGTCATTCGTCAAGCTTCTGTCGGCCTGTCAATTACAATTGTCATTCCCAGCACTTACGAAGCGACCCGATGATGGAAGTTAAAGTTCATTCGTTCCGCGTTTCAATTTGGATGCTCACATGAAAATCACATTTCTCGGTGCGGCGGGTGAAGTGACAGGCAGTCAGCACTTGATTGAAACGGATCGCCTGCGAATTCTGCTCGACTGTGGCCTGTTTCAGGGACACCGTCTGGAAGCGCGCCGGAAGAACGAAAAATTTCATTGTGACCCCAAGAATCTGGACGGCGTGATTCTTTCGCACGCCCATGCTGACCACTGTGGTAATCTGCCGGGCCTCTACAAGGCGGGCTTTCGGGGACCGATCTTCTGCACCCCTGCGACGGCAGACGTGACCGACATCATGCTGCACGACAGTGCGCATATTCAGGAAGAAGATGCGCGATATCTGAACCGAAAGCATCCGCCCGACGCGCCGCGAATCCTGCCACTTTATAACGACGACCACGTGACGGAAGTCGTTAAACTGCTGGAGACAATTCCCTATGGCGAATGGCACGAGCTCTCAAAAGATCTCCGGCTGCGGTTTCAGGAAGCGGGTCACATCCTGGGTTCGGCCATCACCGAAATCGAAATTCGGGACAAGGGGGATTGGAAGCGGATTGTCTTCACTGGCGACCTCGGACGCCGCGGTACACCCCTGCTGCACAACCCGCAGCGTGTAGAAGGCTGCGATGTCCTGATCACCGAGTCCACTTACGGCAACCGCATTCATCCTCCGGAAGATGACATCAAGACGCAGCTCAAGGCGATTCTGAACCGAGCTGCCCGGCGGGGGGGGCGGGTGATCATTCCTGCATTCAGTCTCGGCCGAACGCAGACCTTCATCTACTTTCTGAATGAGCTGCACAACGCGGGGGAACTTCCGTCGATTCCCGTGTTTGTGGATAGTCCTCTGTCATACGAAATCACGTCCATCTATCGGAAGCATGCAAGCAGTCTGGACGCGGCTTTTCATCGTCGGCTGCAGTCCGATCGCGATCCATTCAGTTTTCCCGGACTGCGCTACATCGGTTCACAGTCTGAAAGTATGGGGCTGAATCAGCGCAAAGGTTCATTCGCTGTGATTTCTGCCAGCGGAATGTGCGAGGCCGGCCGGGTCGTCCACCATTTGCTGCACGGGTTGCAGGATCCCAATAACATTGTGCTGTTAATCGGGTACCAGGCGGAAAACACGCTGGGACGTCGTATTCAGGAGCGGATGCCGGTTGTCCGTGTTCTTGATCAAGACATTGAACTGCTGGCTGATGTCGAAGTCCTGCAGGGGTTGTCAGCTCATGCGGATGCGGAAGATTTCAAATGGTGGTTTGAAGGTCTCGGGGCCGTGCGGGGTGTCGGCCGCGCCTTCATTGTTCATGGCGAACAGGAATCCGCCGTCGCGCTCTCACAGCTACTGGATCACGTTTGTGATGAACCTCCGACGATCCCTCAGTTCGGTGAATCGTTTGAGGTTTGAGCTCATCGGTGTCACGTCACCAGCGACGCTCACTTCATCGCAGCATGTTCGACAAGCCCCGGCTCCGGGTTAACCAAGGCAGGGTAATGCCAGGACTGCGGACTGCCTGACTCAGAGAATGACAACATGCGTTGCGAGCAGCATGCCCAGGCTGCCAATGAACATGAGCAGTGCAACGAGCTTTCCCAAGTCAGCAAACGGAGCCAGTCTCTCGGTATTGGTCCAGAAATACCGGACGTGAATCAAGAGGGCAATCGAGATTAGCAGCAGAGCCAGCCAGGGGGCGTCCTTTCCCGAGAGTGCTAACCGATGAGCGGCACGACCTCCTGGAAAATCGTGTCGGTAGGCCAGCCGCAAGAATGCCGTCAACAGGAGCAGGATGGGAACGCAAATACCCCATCCCCACTTGTTCCAGTCATCGTTGGGGACATCGTCGTCGAAGTCGAACATGGCAGTGCCCCAGCACGCGTATCAACGGCACGGAAATGGCGCCCCCCAACTGGCTCGAGGAGCTAGCTGCACAGCATCCTGCTAACGGGCTCTACCCTGATTTGGATCAGCAGATCTTTTAAACAACCGATCTGAGTTCCCAAGATCGATTCGCCCGTCGTTCCCGTTCAATCTGTCCGGGGACGCGGCTGTTTCTAGCATCGCTGATATTACGGGAGACAAACCGAACAGCAGTATGCGAGTTCGTTGTGCAGTTACCTGACCCGAAACGTGGACGACTTCGCAGTCAGCCCAGAAAACGGGTGGCACAATCCCTGTAATCGGAGTCTTCGCCGGTAACCGGCAAACTTTTCGCAAGCGTGAAACTCTTTGTTCACGCGTAGGTTGTGGTTGGTCGATTTTCTCCATAGTACCCAAATTGACGCGGAGAAGGCCATGTTTTACGACTTGCTGGTAATTGGTGACGATCGCGAAGGCCTTGACCGTGCCGTGACGACAGCGGGCCTCGGTCACAGAGCCGCCATCGTTCTGGACCATGAGCAGCCCCCCTCGGCCGAGATTCTGGCGAAAGGGGCGGAACTGGAGGTCCAGCGGCGCCGTGGTGTGACCATGTGGGGGTGGCGCAGTGAGATCGAGCGACTGACCGATCAACTCCGTTCAGGCCAGGATTCTCTGCTGCGGGCCGCCGGAATCGACCAGTTTCCTGGAAGGGCCCGGTTCGTCGCGCCTACGTCTGTCGAAATTAGGGCGGGGCAGCAGAATCAGTTGGCGTCGGCGGCGCGGTTTGTGATTGCGTGTGGAACCGTCTCGCGCCAGCCCGCTTCATTCCAGATTGATGGCCGCCGAGTCGTCGTTGCGGAAACGCTCATGAAGCTGGATGAAATCCCGCGATCGGCTCTTGTTGTCGGAGCCGGGGTGACGGGACGAACTGCGGCCCTGACGCTCGCGCGCCTCGGGGTCGATGTGACCGTCGTCGACGAGCACATCAGTCTGTTCGATCTGTTTCAGATCTTCGACGATTCCTTCGATCTGTTTCAATCGATGCAGATCGCGTTTCGACTGGGTGAAGAAGTGATCGGAACAGAATTGATTGAGAACCGTCAGCCTGCGGTACGAACGGCGAGCGGTCGAATTCTCAGGGCGGACGTGATTGTGGTCTGCGTCGGCCGCGAGGGAAATACGCGAGGTCTGAATCTCGAAGCCGTCGACGTAGGCTTGGACGAACGGGGAAGGGTCTGGTGCGATTCTGCCGGTCAGACGTGGTCTCCTCATGTCGTGGCTGTCGGCGATGTCGTGGGGTTCTCTGGCCGCAGCTCTCAACGAAGTCGACTCGTCTCGGCCTCCTGACGAAGGGACTGAACTCGGCCCTGATCTGAAAAAGCGAATGATCGCGATCGACTGGTCGCGATCATTTCGCTTTAACCTGGCAGAGCCCCTCGTCGAGTTCGGTCTGCGGGGAGGTGACTTTCAATCCTGCAGAGTCTCCCGTTTGGCCTGGTGAAGGGAGAAGAAGCTGGTGAATGAGGTGTTCCTCCCGTGTTCCAGTCGCCGTGGTTTCTGTGGAATGGGTCAAGTGTGTACATGTCTTCAGTGCGCTGCGTGAGCAGCGAGGAAAGAGCATCGCCTGATCCGAGGTTGCAATGAAAAGGGGATAAGATGGGGCATGCCACGGAATGATGGAAATCCGCTCACCACTCCCGTGGCGAAAGATAATTGACCATCAGAGTCAGCGTCGATTAAGATCAAAGCCGACCGATATATTGCCAGCCCGCCCAAAATCCCTCCGCTGGAAGATGAAAGCCCACCCATGTTCAGACTGGATTCAGGTTCAACTCATCGTTATTGCGACGGAATGACTCGACGCAGTTTTGTTCAGTTGGGTGTGGCCGGAATGGCCTCGACGGGTCTCTCGCAGATCCTGCGAGCGAAAGAGGCTTCAGTTCAGCAGGGGATTCCTGGCAAGAAAACCAGTGTCATACTGTTATGGCTGGATGGTGGGCCGAGTCATCTGGATCTCTACGATCTCAAGCCCGAGGCTCCGGCTGAGTGCCGGGGGATCTGGAATCCCATCCGGACCAATGTCGAGGGAATCGAGATTGGCGAGCTGTTTCCGCTTCAGGCCAAGTGTGCCGACAAATTTTCCATTGTTCGTTCGCTCCATCATGGAACGGGCGATCACTTCACGGCTGGCCATTACATGTTGACCGGTCGGGGTGGGGTCAGCGGAGCGGATACACAAGGGAAATCGCCCTTCATTGGTTCAATCGCCACCAGGATGAGCGGAGCCCGCCAGCCGGGGATGCCAGCGTATGTCGCGGTCCCCTATGGGATGAGCATCGGATTGCGTCCCGGATACTTCGGAGCCAACTACGTCGGGGCCTCGCACAATCCCTTTGAAACCGACGGAGATCCGAATGCGGCGACGTTCGATGTCCAGAACCTGCAGATGCCGTCGGGAATGACGATCGACCGGCTGGATGATCGAGCATCGCTCGTTAAACATATCGACCGGTTAAGTCGGGCAGTTGAAACGCGTGGAATGATGGATTCCATGGACCGGTTCGACCGGCAGGCGATGGAACTGGTGACAGGGAGTGCCGCTCGCAAGGCATTTAATATCGGCCTGGAAGATGACCGCACCCGCGATCGTTATGGTCGACATAGCTGGGGTCAGAGCACTCTGCTGGCACGACGGTTGGTCGAAGCGGGGTCCACCTTTGTGACTGTCCACTTTGGCGGATGGGACCATCACTGGGACCTGAAGACGGGGATGGAAAATTATCTACCCATCGTGGATAAGCTGGTTTCGGCCCTGTTCGAAGACTTGTCGCAGCGAGGATTGCTGGACGACGTGCTCGTGGTGCTCTGTGGCGAGTTCAGCCGGACACCCCGCATGAACGACGGTGGAAACGGCGGTCCTCCGCTGAGCATGGGGAGCCCCGGCCGCGACCATTGGGGGAATGCCATGTTCTGCCTCCTCGGTGGAGGAGGTGTGAAGGGGGGCCGAATTATCGGCTCAACGAACAGACTCGGCGAAGTTCCACTGGACCGGCCTGTCACCCCGGCCGATATCCATCACACTATTTTCCATGTACTTGGGGTGGATCCGAATATGAATTTCCTCAATCACAGTGGCCGGCCAACGCCGGCGCTGGAGCCGGGAGCAGTGATCCAGGAATTGCTGTAAGGTCCTTCCTTGACCGTTATTTCCTGTTCGCGTACCATCTGCCTCTTCATTCGGTCGGGAGGGCCTGTCGCCATGTTGGATGACGGGTCTATTTCCACCGTTCTTTTTTTGCCTCGATCCGTTGGGAACAACTCAACATGGCCGCACCAAAGCGTCGTCAATCCAAAGGTCGTTCACGTCGTCGTCGAAGTCATGACGCGTTGACCCCGATTCAGCTGCACAACTGTCCAAAATGCCAATCGAAGATCCCTTCCCACGTCGTTTGTCCGACGTGTGGCGATTACATGGGGCGAACACTCGTCGAAATCGAGGAATAGTCCTCTATGCGGATTGCACTGGATGCGATGGGAGGGGACTACGGTTCACAGCCCAACATTGATGGAGCGATTGAGGCTCTTCGCGAAAATCCGGAACTTCAGGTGACGCTGGTCGGTGATCCGGGGGTACTCGGGTCGCTGGTGGCGGCTTCCGGTTTTGATGATCGTCGGCTGTCGATTCGTCCCGCCGATGGTTGGGTTGAAATGAGCGAAAAGCCTGTCGAGGCGTTGCGCAAAAAGCCTAACTGTTCGATCATCGTCTGCTGGCAATTGATGGCAACGCAGGCGGTGGATGCTGTCGTGAGCGCCGGTCATACCGGTGCTGTCGTCGCTGCCGGTTTGCGCACCCGACTGTTCCTCAAGGGAGTGAAACGGCCGGGGATTGCTGTTGCGCTTCCGACGACCAAGGGCAAGACGGTCCTGATGGATGTTGGGGCCAATCCGGGAGCCCGTCCAGAGCATCTTGTGCAGTACGGAACCATGGGTTCCATTTATGCCCGTGAAATGCTGGGTATCGAACGTCCGACCGTCGGGCTGATGAATATCGGCAGCGAAGACGGGAAGGGGACTGATGACGTCCGCGATTCGCTCGCTCTCTTCGCCAAAAGTCCCTTCCGTGATCGATTCGTCGGGAACGTCGAAGGCCGGGATCTCTATCAGGGAGGTGCCGACGTGGTGATCTGTGAGGGATTTGTCGGAAATGTTCTGCTTAAGGCCGCCGAAGGGATGGTCGATATGCTGATGAAGACTGTCTCTGCTGAAGTCCTGGTAGCTTTAGATCAGGAGAAGTCAAAAGCAGTTGAGGCCTTCGGTAAGCTGGGTAAGCGGTTTGAGTATCATGAAGCGGGTGGGGCGCCACTGATGGGGGTTGATGGAATCGCCATCATCTGCCACGGTTCCAGCAACTCTCGCTCGATTTATAACGCTTTGCGCGTCGCCACAACTCTCAAGAATCGCAGAATTAATGAGCAGATTGTGGACGAACTGTCGAGTTCGTCTGCTTTGGTCGATTGACGCAGAATCAGTCGAATGTCGAGGGAAATGTGGCAAAGATTGCGTTTCTGTTTCCGGGTCAGGGTGCCCAGCACGTCGGCATGGGGAAAACCATTGCTGAGCGATTCCCTCAGGCAAAATCGCTGTATGACCGTGCCGCGGATGTGCTTGGCTTTGATCTGGCGTCACTCTGCTTCGAAGGGCCGGCTGAACGGCTCGACACGACAGCCATCAGCCAGCCTGCGTTGTTCGTCAGCAGTTTAGCCGCACTGGAAATGCTGCGGGCCGAACAGCCTGACGTGGTCGAGAACTGTTCGATGGCGGCTGGCCTCAGTCTCGGCGAGTACACGGCACTTGTTTTCGCCGGTGTGATGTCATTCGAAGACGGTTTGCGAGTTGTCCAGGCACGTGGCGCAGCGATGCAGCAGGCGGCCGATGCAAATCCTTCCGGGATGGTCAGTGCCCTGTTGCTCAATACGGAACAGGTTGCCAAGGTTCGTGACGACGCATCATCCGCCGGTCAGATCTGGCTCGCCAATTTTCTTTGTCCTGGAAATACAGTGCTCTCAGGCGATAATCCGGCGTGTGCACGAGCTGCTGAGCTGATTGCCGAGGCGGGGGGAAGTGCCAAGCCGCTCGTCGTGGCCGGAGCGTTCCATACCCCGCTGATGGCCTCTGCCTGCGAGCGGCTCGAAAGCATTCTACAAGATATCAAGATTCAGCCGGGTCGCATTCCCGTTGTTTCGAACGTTGATGCGAAGGTCCACAGTGACCCGGATGAGCTGCGTCAGATTCTGATCAAGCAGGTGACTCAGCCTGTCTTGTGGGAAGAGTGTGTGCGTCAACTCCTCGCCTCAGGCTGTGATCAGTTCTTTGAAGTCGGGCCGGGGAAGGTTTTGAAGTCGCTGATGAAGCGGATCGATCGGAAAGTGGATTGCCAGTCGGTAAACGATAGTTGATGTGAGGGACGAGGAGGTTTCATGGGAGTGAATCAGAAGTGATTCCCCTGAACGGCAGGGATGGGCACTCGGTTGGTTCTAATTTGATTCCTCCGATATTTCTGTTGCCGTTTACATAACTCTTCAAACCCTGTATACCCTCGCAAATCAGCCAGATTGAACTATTTCCCTCTGCGGATTGACACTGCAAAATCCACCACGATCGCCGTGATGGTCAGTACAAGTTTCTAGATTCGACTCCAAAGGAGTGAGGCGTGGCGTCGTCGATTGAAGAGAAAGTGGTTGGAATCGTCAGTGAGCAACTGAATATTCCCAAAGAAGATATTAAGTTGAGCAGCGAACTTGTTGCCGATCTTAAAGCTGACTCGCTCGATTTGGTCGAACTCGTTATGGAGTTCGAGGACGAATTCGGTGTGCAGATCCCCGAATCTGATCAGGAAAAAATCAAATCAGTTGGTGATGCAGTGAAATACATCACGGAGAAGCAGTGACGGATGTTCAGACGCGTCGTCGTGACAGGAATGTCGGTGATCACCGCGCTGGGCTCAGAAGTCTCTGAGTTCTGGGACCGCTTGTGCGCAGGCGGAAGCGGGATCAGCCGACTGGGGCGATTTGATTGCTCCGACTTTAAGGTCAATTTCGGAGGCGAAGTCAAGGACTTTCGCCCCGATGAGCATTTTGACTCGAAGGAAGCCAAGCGACTGGATCGTTTCAGTCAGTTTGCGCTTGCGGCGGCTCAGAAAGCGATTCGACAGTCCGGAATTGACTTTCAGTCGGTAGCGGATCCCTATCGTTGCGGTGTCATCATCGGTAGCGGAATCGGAGGGTTGAACGAGATCGAAGAGCAGCATGCCAAGCTGTTCGATCGTGGTCCTTCTCGAGTCTCGCCGTTCATGATCCCGAAGCTCATGGTGAACGCCGCAACCGGGAATATTTCAGTCCAGTTCGGGCTGAAGGGTCCCAGTAGTGCGGTGGCCACAGCGTGTGCATCAGCAAGCAATGCCATCGGCGATGCGTTTCGCCTGATTCAGCATGACGTTGCTGATATTCTCGTTGCTGGCGGCAGCGAAGCGGCAATTACCCCGATGGGGCTGTCGGGATTCGCTCGCATGGGTGCCCTGTCGACTCGCAATGACGCTCCTGAGACGGCCAGCCGGCCGTTTGATCGAGATCGCGACGGCTTTGTCCTGTCAGAAGGGGCAGGAGTCGTTGTCCTCGAAGAACTGGAGCACGCGAAGAAGCGAGGCGCGACAATTTTCGGCGAAGTTCTCGGTTACGGGATGTCGTCGGATGGAACTCACATGACCGCTCCTGACCCGGAAGGGACAGGCGCCGCTCGGGCAATGAGTCTTTCACTCAAAGATTCTGGCCTCTCAGTGAGCGACATTGATTACATTAACGCTCACGGCACGAGTACCCCGCTCGGGGACAAGGCCGAGACGAATGCAATCAAGCGCGTGTTTGAGTCGGAAGCGAAGAGAATTTGCGTCTCGAGCACGAAAAGTCAGCTAGGTCACTTGCTGGGTGCTTCGGGCGGCGTTGAATTCGTTGTCGCTGTCCTGACTCTGATGCATGGGCTGATTCCTCCTACAATCAATCTTGAGAACCCCGATCCGGATTGCGATCTGGATTACGTTCCCAACAAGGCTCGGGAATTAGCTGTCAATCGAGTGATGTCGAACAGTTTTGGATTCGGTGGTCACAACGCCTGTCTGGTTGTTGGGCGAGTGAACTGACGGATGTTTGTCTGATGTTTTTATCGGTCTATGCTTCATCGTTCGCTGCGGCACTCGCCTGGGGCGAAGGAGGGGGGCAGACGGCCGGCCGCCAATGAGCACCAAATCGTGACCAAAAGTTCAGAGAGTCGGGAAGTTGTCATCACGGGCGTCGGTATCGTCAGCCCCATCGGCATTGGTGTGGACGAATTCTGGAAGAATTTGTCCACCGGTCAGTCGGGGATTCGACACGGCAAGTTGTTCCCGGGCTTTGCCGCTCCTGACGGGGTATGCGCCGAGGTGCTGGACTTCACCGATGAGTCCGCGCGCAAGGTGTATCTGAAGGAACAACGCAAGAATTTGAAGGCGATGTGCCGGGAAATTCAGCTCGGTGTTGCCTCCGCCTTGTTGGCGCTCCAGAACTCCGCTATTGATCTCAGTCAAATCAACCATGAGCGGCTCGGTGTCGAGTTCGGCGCCAACCTCATGCTCAGTCCTCCTGAAGTCCTCCTGGAAGGCTGCGAAGCCTGTTGCGAGGAAGGGACGACGAAATTCCAGCCCTCCGAATGGGGGCAGAAGGGTCTGACCAAGCTGGAGCCATTGTGGTTGCTCCGCTACTTGCCCAATATGCCGGCCTGCCATATCAGTATTTCGGCCGATGCGCGCGGTCCCAGTAACTCGCTGACACTCGATGACGCCTCGGGGAATACTGTCATCGGCGAAGCGATGCGGATTCTGCTTCGTGGTGCTGCGGATATGATGATTGTTGGCGTGACAGGTACGACGCTGCACCCGATCAAAACATTGCACCAGGCCCTGTGGGATGATCTGGCTCGGACTCCGGCAGAGCCCGAGCGTCGGGCTCGACCATTCGATCTGAATCGAGCGGGTCGTGTGGTGGCCGAAGGATCCTGTTCGTTTATTCTGGAAGATCGTGCACACGCCGAAGAGCGTGGCGCAAAGATCTGGGGTCGCGTTCTCGGAACGGGTTCCTCGTGTGTCACGAACACCAATCAAGAGGCGAATTATCGTCTCGCTTTGGCGAATGCGATGCGCGGGGCTTTGCGAGATGCGAATCTGACTCCCGATCAGATTGGGCATATCAATGCTCACGGTCTGGGGACGAAGGAAGTCGATATCGCGGAGGCCGCGGCAATACACGATGTCTTCGGAAGTGATTTAGGCCGCAACATTCCCGTGACGGCGATTAAGAGCTTCATCGGGAATTCCGGTGCAGGATCTGGTCTATTGGAATTGGCCGCCTCGGTGGTCAGTCTGACTCACGGAGTCATTCCTCAGACCCTGAACTATGAGACGCCGGATCCGGCTTGTCCGTTGAACATTGTCGTCGGCCAGCCACAACCCACTTCGAATAACGTGGTGTTGAGCATTAACGTCACCAAGATCGGTCAAGCCGCCGCCTCAATCGTGAAGGTGGGAGCATAAGCGCTGGCTGTTTTGGGGCTGGATGATCGGGGCCGCACTGGCGTTTCAGTAGCTGAAGGTCCTTGAGCGACTGCAACCCGACGTAGCGCGGAAGTCTGATTCATTGCCGCATGAAGCATGCGGATATCGTGATGCGAGCCCGCGCGGTTTCCGATTGAGACCGTATTCTTGAGGGTTCGTTGTCCCTTTGCGACAGCGAGGTTACCTGTCAGGCTTCCCGTTTTTCGTGGGCCCTGGACGGGGCCTTATTGGTGAGTGTCGATCTCTTCAAGCGGATCGAGTGGCGTTTACAGCGGGAATCTTCCCGACGCGAATAAAAAAAGCCCGGTTCCTGGGGGAACCGGGCTTCATCGATGTCGCTCCGCGGGGCATTATTTTCCGAAGCTCTGCAGGACGTACTGGGCTCCGCGATAGGCAGAGAGCTGTGTCGCCTTGGTTTGAATCACTTGTTTGTAGAACGCTGTCGCGTTGGTCTTGTCGTTCGCCTGCGATCGTCGTTCGGCGATGAAGAAGTAGGCTTCGCAGAGCTGTGCGTTCTTCATTTTGGCGTCGGTGGTCGTGGAAACGAAGTTGACCAGTTGCTGTTCTGAAAGCTTTCCGCTGAGGAACAGGACGAGAGCGTCGATCCAGTCGCGTTCTTTTTCTGCCTTGTCTTCGCTTTCCTTGGCAATCTGACCGACGGTGTCAGGTTTACCCGACAGGACAAGTGACCAGAGTAGCCAGGGGTTCAGGTAGCGCATGGCTCGCGGGTCGATCTGGATGGCTTCATCAAACGCCTTGACAGCACCAGCGTAGTTTTTGGAGAAGAAGTTGGCGAATCCCAGGTCGGCGTGAGCAACCGGGTTTTGGGGAGCCAGCTGGATTGCTTTGGTGTAGTCCTCGATAGCCCCGGTTGTGTTCCCGAGCGAAAGGCGGCATGTTCCTCGCAGGCTTGTGAAGAGCGGGTTATTGGGCTCGATCGTGATGGCTCGTGTGAAGTCTTTCTCGGCGTCGGCAAGGTTTCCTGCCGCCTGGTAAGTGTAACCACGATTCGTGTAGGCGACTGCGAAGTTCTTGTCGAGTTCGAGGGCTTTGTTGAAGTCCGCGAGCGCTTCCTGGGATTTCCCCTGCTGCTGGAGGAAGAGTCCCCGGTTGTTGTAGACGAGATGATTTTCGGGGAATGTCTCGACTGCGGCGGAGAACGCTTGAAGTGCTTTATCCGCTTGTCCAGAAACCACATAGGCTTCTGCGAGTCCTACGTGAGAGCCGAGATGTCCGGGGAATGCTTCAATCGCGGCCTGATAATCTTCGATGGCAGAATTCAGGTTTTTCAGGTGAATGTAGGCCGCCGCGCGCTGGTACAGGACGTTGGCGCGCTGTTCTGGCTTCAGGTTGGTTCGGTTGAGCACGTTTTTGGTGGCCACGTCGACCGCGACATTGGCGTGCTCTTTCTTATCCTCCATGTTTGCAAGAGCGATCATCCCATAGAGGTAGGGGAGGTAATAGTTAACTTCCGAACTGCCGCCGATCTTGAGTGATTCCCGGGCGTCCTGGATCCCCTCCCGTAGTTCGGCAACGTCTCGCTTCACAACACCCAGTTCGACTCGGGAACTGGCTCGCAGGTACATTGCGGCATGGTCTTTGGGGTTCTGGGCCAGGACCTTGCTGGTGAGTTCCTTGCATTTCGCAAAGTCGGCCTGCTGGTAGGCGGTTTCTGCTTCCGCTTTCATTTTTTCGTGTTCGGGGTTGGCCTGACCTGAGGCAATCGACCCAAAACAGAGCACGAACACAATCCAATGGCTACGAAACATGGCGAACTCCAAGTGTTTTGACATGCGACTCATCCTTGCATCCTGCAATTCAATCCGGAACGGATCATTACGTCAACATGTTATGCAGAAAGCATCGGGTCATTGATCGCCCCCATCCCAGCTTCAAGGGAGGATGCATCCAAGTTTCCACACTCGCTATAATTGCTTCATTCCGCAGCGGGTGGGGACAGGATCAGACAACATAACTCCTTGACACCGCGGCTAAGTCAGAGTATGTTGGCAGTTGCATGGAACGGACGTTCCTCTGCATGTCGGCAGACACTGGTTTTCAGTTTCAGGCGAAATGATGTGGAATGAGCGTCCATGAAGTGTGGTCCTGAGTCTCAGCTTCTGAGCGGAGTCATTGTCCATGTAGCCTGAAACAACGACAGGTTCCTGGTCGACACCGCGATACGCGGCCGATTTTCGGTTGTGTGCAGGTGTCATGGTCGAGTCCGGTCGGTGGATTCGGTCGCGAACGAAGTGGGACTTGTGCCCGCTTTTTTTGTTTTATGAGGTGGGATTTGGTGGCGGTTGCTTGTTGTCGTGGTCTTCGCCGCTCGGTATTGGTTTGAGAGGTAGAGAAATGAACGGCCCCGAACTCTTGCGAATCGTCGATTCGATTCACAGAGATAAGAGTATTGATAAGGAGATCGTGTTCGAAGGGATCGAGCAGGCTATTCTTTCGGCGGCGCGCAAGCACTACGGCGAAGAAGAGGCAATCGAGGTCCATGTCGATCGGTCTTCGGGGCACCCTACTGTCAAGACGAATGGTCAGGATGTCGACTCGGACGCGCTTGGCGAGTTGCTGGGACGAATTTCCGCCCAGACTGCCAAGCAGGTCATGATTCAAAAGATTCGCGAAGCAGAGCGTGATGCTCTGTTCGACGAATATGTCGATCAACGGAATCAGATTGTTACGGGAACTGTCGCCAAGATTGAGGGCGGGGCTTCCATCGTCAATCTCGGTAAGGTTGAAGGCCTGCTTCCCCGCGGAGAGCAGATTCCTGGCGAAGGATTTCGGGTTGGTGATCGGGTTCGGGCGATTGTGCTGGAGGTGCGCAAGTCCGGCAGTCGAGTAAAGATCATACTCTCGCGTACGCACGTTGAGTTTGTTCGTCGACTGTTCGAGCTTGAGATCCCGGAAGTCGCTGAACGGATTATCGAAGTTCGTTCGCTGGCACGCGAAGCCGGATATCGGTCGAAGGTTGCGGTCAGTTGCATTGACAACAATATCGATGCCGTCGGTGCCTGTGTTGGTGTTCGCGGGGCTCGAATCAAGAATATTACGGGTGAGTTGGGCGACGAGAAAATCGATATCGTTCGCTGGAATGACTCGTTGCAAGTGCTGGTGCCGAATGCGCTTCAGCCGGCTGAGGTTGAGGACGTCATCCTCTGCCCGATGCTGGGGCGGGTGATCGTGCTGGTGCGGGATGACCAACTGTCCCTTGCTATCGGGAAGCGAGGTCAGAATGTTCGCCTCGCCTCGAAGCTGGTGGGTTGGGATATCGAAGTCATGACGCAAGAGGAGCTTGATGAGCAGCTCGAACGTGCTGTTCAAGCTTTCTCGGAAACTCCAGGTGTAACGCCAGATTTGGCGGAAAGTCTTGTGGCGCAAGGTTTTCTCAGTTTTGACGACTTGTCTGTCATTGAGCCTGATCAATTGGCGGAAATGGGCAGTCTGACCGAGGAGCAGTGCGAAGAGATCGTGGAGTACGCGGAGAAAGAGAGTGAGCGGCTCGAGCAGGAGCAGCGTCAGCGACGGGCACAGGAAAAATCTCATTCTTCTTCCGGTTCACGCCACGATAATGACAAGGCAGACCAGGAACAGCGAAAGCAGCGAGCAGCCGAGAAGGCCGCTCCTGTTGCTGAACAGAATGAAGTGGTGCTGGCAGAGGTCAATGGTTCGGTAAGTGAACCCGATAGTAACGCTGGCGAGGAAAAAGGGAGTGGAGTTGCTGCAAATGACGCTCATGGGACTGGGAATGAGTCAAGTCCCTCGGTAGATTGAGTGCAAGCAGAAACTTGGGTCTCTTCGAATTCGAGTCTAACTTCAGATGAAACCCGCTCGCGGCTCTGATCTGAGGTGATTATTTAGAGTAGACGCCTCTTTTAGGGAAATAGAGAAGCCCGTAGGACGTGCCGATTAGGGTTGGCAGCCCGAAGTTCAACTTCGTCATCATCACACGAACGAGGTACAGGCGGTGAGGGGTCATTCGATTCGCGCGACCGATTGGGGTTGGCGGGTTTGGGTCGGCCTCACCTGATGGCGTTTGAGTAAAAACGAATTCGGGCAAGGGGTGTCGGAGTGCGTACGTCGTGTTCCGGCGGAACTCTTTGTTGTTGCAGACACGCCGGGACTACCGGTCGGGCTTTTCCCCACGAAGGACTCGCGTTTGAAAATCCGGATCTTCGCTCTTGCCAAAGAGCTTGATATCGACAGCAAGATTTTGATTGATTTCTGCACGAAGGCAGGAATTACGATCAAGAACTCCGCCTTGGCGAGCATTTCGCCAGAAGAGCGCGATCGGGTGATGGAGATTATTCGGTCGAGTGGCTCCACTACCGCTGCGCCCCCCGTGGCGGCAGCCCCGGCCGCAGCTCCGCCCCCTGTGGCAGCGACGCGTGAGCCGGTTGCCGATCTTGCCGTGAAATCGCGGCCGATCCGAGTCATGGGTGCCAAGCCACCGCTGATGGTACCTCGATCTCGCCCCTCTGAATCGGTTCCACCCAAGCCGCCAGTTGAGCCGCAAGTTGAAGAACCTGTGCAGCCGACGGAAGAGATCGCACCGGCCCCGGTACCACCGGCGCCGCCTGTCGTAACTCCTCCAACCCCACCGGTTGTCGAAGAAAAAGTTGAAGTACCCACGCAACCCGCTCCTGTCTTGGAGAAGAAGTCGGCGCCGGTTGCGCCTGTCGTGGCCCCAAAGCCGATCCCCGAATTACCTCCAGAGCTTCCGCCCGTGGTCGCAGTCGCGAAACCTGTTGTAGAACCCCCATCTGCTCCTCCTAAAAGTCGTCCGACTCCTGCCGCCGAAGAACGGCCGGTATTGTCGCCGCCGCCGGCGCCCCGTTCGGACTTCGCCGCCCCTGTTCCCCCACAGAAATCCATGCGTGTCATGGTGTCTCGTGGTACGAATGAGATGGGTGGAGCGAAGGGGTCTGCCTCTGCAAAGAAGGCCAAGACCGTCGCGCCGTTGATCGCTGAGATTCCGCGATTCAAAGCTCCTCCGTCGATGAAGGCTCCCAAGCCGGAAGAGGCGGCACCGCAGCGACCGACCCAGCGTTTCAATGCTGACGGTCCGCCAAAGGATGCACCGCTCGGGCCGATTGTTCGCAAGCGTGCTGAAACCACGACTACGAAGAAGAAGATTGGTGACGACGAACCGGATGACGGCAAGGTCAAGAAGCACGTCGGTGGTGCGTCTCTTCAGGATGCCCGTAACCAGCGACGCAAAGTCACGCTGAAGGACATCGATGAAGACGAAGATCGCGGTGGCCGGGGATCGCGTGTACGGCCGAAGCCACAGCGTCGCTCGGGGCCAGTGCCGCTCAAGTCGACCGCCGAACTCGAACTTCCGTTGACCGTTCGTTCGTTGTCGGAAGGAATCGGACGACCTGCGAAATCGATTATGCAGATTCTGTGGCAACGAGGTGACATGGTCACCATCAACTCCGCTCTCGAAGAAGACGTTGCTGTCGAGGTTTGCCTGGAACTGGGTGTCGATCTGCAGATCCACCGTCCGAAAACGATCGAGGACGAAGTGACTGAAGTCGTTGAAGGTGAAGACAAGCCGGAAGATCTTCAGGTTCGTCCTCCGATCATTACGATTCTGGGGCATGTCGACCATGGTAAGACGACGCTGGTCGATAAACTGCGTTCTGCGAACGTCGCTGCGTCTGAACATGGTGGAATCACCCAGCACATCGCGGCCTACCAGATCGAACACAACGGTCGTAAGCTGACCTTTGTGGATACACCTGGTCACGCTGCCTTCGGTGAAATGCGTGCTCGCGGTGCACACGTGACAGACATCGTCGTTCTCGTGGTGGCGGCTAACGATGGCGTGATGCCTCAGACGGTCGAGTGTATTTCGCACGCACGTGCCGCCGGGGTTCCGTTGGTCGTTGCCATGAACAAGGTCGACCTGCCCGAGCGAAATGAACAGCGTGTGTTGACGGAGTTGTCGTCGCATAACGTGCTCGCGGCCGAATGGGGTGGTGACGTCGAAGTAATCCGAACCTCGGGTCTGACCGGCCAGGGATTGCCTGAACTGCTCGATACGCTGTTGTTGACGGCCGAGCTTCATGAGTTCACCGCTAATCCCAACCGTCCTGCTTCGGGTGCCTGCCTGGAAGCATTCCGTGATGAAGGTCGCGGTCCACTGGCATGGCTGATCGTTCAGCGAGGAACGCTCCGCGTTGGCGATGTTGTCCTGTGTGGCGGTGCCTATGGCCGAATCCGAGCCATGTACAACGAGCGTGATGAAGAACTGACCGAAGCTCTGCCTTCGACGCCAGTGAAGATCGCCGGTCTGGACATCGTACCGGGTGCGGGTGAGCAATTCCTGGTTCTGCCAGACGTTGACGCGGCTCGCGAAGCGGCTGAAGAGCGTCGCTCAAAGGGGCGAGCAACCGTTCTGGCGAATATGGGTGGCAAGCGAACGCTCGAGGATATCCTCAATGCGACAACCGAGGGCGAGATTCGCGATCTGGCCGTGATCGTCAAAGCGGATACTCCGGGATCGCTGGAAGCAATTCGCAGCGAACTCAACAAGTTTGAGCATCCGGAAGTTCGCGTCAAGCTGTTGCACCAGGGTGTCGGTGGGGTGAACGAAAGCGATGTTTATCTGGCATCCGCTTCGAATGCTGTGATTTTTGCCTTCCATGTGATTGCGGAAGATCGGGCTCAACTGCTGGCGCAGCAGGAAGGTGTCGAGATTAGGCGTTACAACATCATCTACGAGGTGATGGACGAGATTCGCAAGATTCTCGAAGGAATGCTGAAGCCCGAGCAGAAGGAAGTGGCAACCGGTCGAGCGATCGTGCTGCGAACCTTCAGCATCACGCGGTTTGGTACCATCGCGGGCTGTCGCGTGCTCAATGGGACCATCGAACGTTCCAGCCGGATTCATCTGATCCGCGAGCAGCGTGTCATCAATACCTACAACATCGCTTCGCTGAAGCGTGAGAAGGAAGATGCTCGCGAAGTTCGTGAAGGGATGGAATGCGGTATTCGTCTCGAGAACTATAACGACGTCAAGGAAGGTGACTTGCTTGAGGCGTTCAAGATCGAAGAGGTCAAACGAAAGCTGGAATAGTCTTCGCGACTTGAGGCGTATGGTATTTTTTGCCGTCACCACGGCGGTCCTGTCGATCGATAGTTTGGGGTTTCATGAACACGCGTCGCGTTGCCAAAGCTGCAGAAGCGATTCGAGAATCGGTCAGCATGACGATTCTCGTCGGACTTCGGGATCCACGTGTGAAGAACGTCACTGTCTTGCGGGCAGAAGTGAGTGGTGATCTACGCAATGCCAAGGTGTACGTCTCAATCATGGGGGATGCGAAAGCCCAGTCCCTCACGATGCACGGCCTCGAATCGGCGCGAGGCTATATTCAGGCGAAGGTCGCGGATCGATTGCAGACCAAGAACACTCCTGTGTTGAAGTTTGTCCTCGATCCTGGTGTGAAGTTCAGTGCAGAAACATCTCAGACGTTGCGTCAAGTGATGCCAGACGAGAACGGTGTTGCAGGCGCGGTTGATTCGGAAGAGTCCGAGTTCGACAGCAACACCGCCGAATCTGACGACGACGAAGGCGACGATGATGAGAGTGATACCGACGATGTTGACGACGAGAGCGAGTCGGGAAGTGCCGACTTGCGGTAATCAAAGTTCGTCGTAGATGGTTCCAGAACGGAGTTGAGACAAGCCCATGGTAGCAGCGTCCCGTGCCAAGGCGTCCGATCGGGCAGCGCTTCTCAAGAAGCTGTTTCCAATCATCAAAAAACAGTACAAGGTCCAGATCCCGAAGGGAAACAAACCTGTCCTGGAAACGATGCTGTATGCCATTTGTCTTGAGGACTCAACGGTCGAGGAAGCAGACCTCTCCTTCCAGCGGTTATTTTCCGAATTTCCTGATCTGAACGAAGTGCGGGTCAGCAGCGTCGGCGAAATCGAACGGGCCTTTGCGGGCCAGACCGCTTCTGAATGGCGCGCTTTCCGTGTCATTTCGGTCCTCAAGTTTGTGTTTGATAAGTCTTACTCTTTCGAGTTCGAGAACCTTCGGAAGAAGACGCTCGACCTGGCTACAAAACAACTGGCGAAGATCAAGGATCTGTCGCCGTTTGTGCGTGACTACACCTTGCATGAAGTCACGGGGGCCCACCTGATCCCGATCGATCCAGCCTTGGCCCGTCTGCTGATTTGGCTTGGTCTGGCGGTACCGAGTCAGACGCCTGAACAAATTGGCGAGATGATGAAAGCCGCCGTCCGCAAGGCGGAGGTGGAGACTTTCGTTTTCACGATGCGTTGTGTCGCCGGTGATCAGTCGCTGCAACCGGCGTTTGATCCTGCGAAGTACCCACCTCCAGAAGGAGGGTACGACACCGACACGGCTGCGGATCGGCTGGTGAGTCTGTTCAAGAATGGCCTCGAGAAGCCGGTTAAGGCGAGTGCCGCCAAGAAAGTCGCTGCGACGGCTGCACCGGCACCGGCAGCAGCTGCCAAGACTTCCAAAGCAGACACAGCGGCCGCGGCTAAGCCGGCGACCAAGAAGGCCGTTGCGGCCAAAGCCCCCGCAGTTGTCGAAAAGGCTGCGGCTGCGAAGAAGCCGGTCAAGAAGAGTCGCTGAACGAGCGGTATTTGGCATCGTTTTCCCTGTGCGAATTAAGGTAAATCAACTCGAGCAGGCTTCCCAATCACACGGAAGAACGAATACTGAATATCATCAAATCGGATTGCGAGGAGATTGGGCGATGAGCAATTTACTTCGGTATCGAGTAGGGCTTGTGGGACTTCTTGCCTTCGGTCTGACGAAGCCAGCCTTGTCGCAGGATGAACCCCAGAAGCCGCAGGCCGAATCTCCTTCTTCGACGGCAGAGTCACCTGATGTCAAAGGCTATCAGCAGCAGGAATCGGATGATGTCGCTCTGCCGCTGAAGCCCCTGGTGCCTCGTTCCGCCGCAATTACCGCCCGCAATGAAGCCTTGTCGTGGTACATGACGGGGCGACTCCTCGACTCAACACATCGAAACGAGCCTCGCAAGGCTTTGAACGCCTTCCGAAAAGCGGTGAAACTCGATCCCGAAGCGGTCGAAATCTACCGGGAACTGGTTCCGCTGGAATTGCAGCACGAGAACCTGGAAGCGGCCGTTCGTTATGCATCCAAGGCCGTTCAACTCGATCCGGATGACGTTGAAATCCTGCAACTGCTCGCTCGGCAGGCGGCGATTTCCGGGCAGCTTCCAGAAGCCATCAAGCACCTGGAGCAAGCGATTAAATCGCCTCGAATTCTCAAGACCTCTCCGGAATATGTGGGACTCAACAAGAGTCTTGGCCTGTTGTATGCCGTTACCGGACAGAAGGAATCGGCGGCGGACTGTTACGAAATTCTGTTTGACGCCATCAAAGATCCGGAAAAGTACGGTCTCGATTCCCGCGCCAAAAAGAGCCTGCTGGCTGATCCCACTTCAACCTACGAGAGAATTGGGCAGATTCTGCTCGACGGCGATCGCCTGAAACCTGCGCTCGAAGCATTTGAACTGGCCGGAACGACCCGGCAAGGTGCTGGTAATCTGGCATATAACCGGGCGCGAGTTCTCCTGCTTTCAGACAAGCCTGAAGAGGCTCTTGCGGAACTCCAGAAGTACTTTGATGCGCAGCGGACGTCGAAGGGGCGTGACGCCTATCGACTGCTGGCTGAGATTCTCGAGAAGCTCAATAAATCCGACGAATTGATCGGACGCCTGGAAACGCTGGCAGAGAATGACGCACAGAACGTCGCGCTCCAGTATTACCTGGCGGAACGTCTGACGGACGTAAACGAGCTGGAGCGTGCCCGGAAGATCTACGACACCATGCTGCAAAGTGGCGGGGACGCATCGGGGTATGCAGGACTCGCTCGTGTCTTACGAAAAATGCAGAAGTCGGATGATCTGCTTGACGCACTCGGTCGCGGTATGGCTCGGGGTGAAGAAGCGATTGCGTCGCTGGAGTCCGAAGTGAAAGCCTTGGCCGAAGACAAGGCGCTCGTCGCCATGTTGATTGAGTCGGGCCGAACACGTGCCAAAGCAGGCGAACTGAAGCTCGATGAAGCCATTCTGCTGGCCAAGCTGGCGGCTGCCTTGAAAGAGGCGGATGCATCAGAAGAGTTCTTCCAGTTGGCACTGTCACTTCCTCCCAGCCCGAATCGGCCGAAGATCGCCACTCAGATCGAGTTTGCGGACACAATGGCCCGCCTGCGTAAATATCGCGTCGCTGCTGAGGCCTACCACGAAATCCTCGAGTCCGGTCAGTTGACGGAAAAAGGGAGGGCCTGGACCTACTTCTCGCTGACGCAAGTGTTGACGCGAGACAATCAGATTGACAAAGCCCTCGAAGCGATCACAAAAGCGATTCAACTGGATGACGACAACTACGAATTTCGCCTGTTTGAATCGGGGATCTACACCCATGCCCGCCGCTGGGATGAAGCCCTCCTCAAGCTGGAGCAGGTGATGACGGATTTCCCGGATGTCCCCGAAGTCATCACTCGTGCCCAGTTCAGCCTCTCGAACGTTTACGTTCAGAAGGGTGAGATGCGCAAGGGAGAGGAAATCCTCGAAAAGGTCCTGGAAATGGATCCTGAAAGTTCGCAGGCGAACAACGACCTGGGTTATTTATGGGCCGAGCAGGGCAAGAACCTGGAACGGGCCGAGAAAATGATTCGCAAAGCCCTGCAGGCCGAGCCGGAGAATCCGGCGTACCTGGACAGCCTGGGCTGGGTCTTGTTCAAGCTGGACCGAATTGAAGAGGCCATTCCGCCTCTGGAGCAGGCCACTCAAAACAGTTTCGGCGGCGACGCAACCCTATGGGATCATCTGGGTGATGTCTTGTTGAAAGCCATGCAGACGGAAAAGGCCATTGAAGCCTGGCAGACGGCCCTTGAGCATTCCGAAGAAGAAAATTCTCCTGACGTAGAGCTGATGGAACGGATTCGGGAGAAGCTGAAACAGCACGGAGCTCAGTCACGACCCAAGCCAGCAGAGAAGGGCTCACCCTGAACCTGCGAGTCTGCTGTTACCGGGGTTGAGACTGCTTGCCGAGCAGATTATTCTCTCGCCCGACCCGTTCTGCACCCGAGACCATTCCGGGTGCGCCCTTACCCCTCGCATTACTTCGAATCTGACTTAACCAAATATGGCAGGACATTCCCACTGGGCGAATATCGCGTTCAAGAAGGGCCTTGTTGATAAAAAACGAGGAAAACTCTTCGGCAAGCTCTCACGTTACATCATCGTGGCTGCACGTCGCGGCGGCGGTGATCCTGCCGCGAACCTGGCGTTACGCTACGCAATCGACCGCGCCCGCAAGGCCTCGATGCCGAACGACACGATCGACCGGGCGGTCAAAAAGGGGACCGGGGAACTTGAGACCGAAACCTATGACGAGGTCATTTACGAAGGTTATGGGCCAAATGGTGTGGCCATTCTCTGCGAAATTCTGACGGAAAATCGGAACCGGACTGCGGGCGAAATTCGTAAGATATTCGAAGTGAACGGCGGAAACCTGGGCAGCACGGGGTGCGTCGCGTATCTGTTCGAACGCAAAGGAATTATCCAGATTCCGACGAAAGCCGTTGCCGAAGACCAGCTGTTCGAGGTTGCTCTGGAGGCGGGAGCATCCGATGTGCAGCAGGTTGGTGACATGTTTGAAGTCAGTTGTACTCCTGATGCTTTTCAAACGGTGACGACTGCCCTCGAAACGGCCAAGATTCCTACCGAATCGGCGGAAGTGATGCGTGTCGCCTCCAACACGGTGGATCTCGATGTCGAAGCGGCTCGAGCTGTCCTGAAGTTGATGGAACTGCTCGAAGATCACGACGATGTGCAGAGCGTGACGGCGAATTTTAATATTCCCGACTCAGTGATTGCTCAGTTAGAAGCGGGCTGATCGCGCGCCGACTCGCTCTGCAGGCCGGTCGTTGCTTCACCTCGGTCACCCCGTACCGAGACGGCCTCAGGGGTGGGCGTGACCGTTTCCGCTTCCTTCGTTTCTTCAAGCCGTCCGACAGGAAGCGAACCGCGGCATCGCCAGCGGAACCCCGTGATCGCGACAGCATTCAAACGGGCGGTCTACTTGAGGGTTGTCAGGAAAGGATTCTTTTTTTCGACGCATCCCGTCCTTGGGAAGCAGTCTTCCAAACGCCTGGAATGTCCGCGGCGCACTGTATCCCTGCTACATCGGTGTTTCCGGTTACTCGACCGCCTGTTTGATTCCGTTCGAGAGTAGTTCTGCGGCCGTCGCGCGGTCATCGGGTTTCCGATCGATCAGTCCCAGATCCTGAGCGTGTACCAGTTGACGATAAGTCTCGTCTGTCGACCCCTTCGAGTCGGGGTCAGCGACCGAGGGATGAATAACGATGCAGTCCCACTCTTGATGAGCGAAGCTGAGTGCCCAGTTCATGATCCATGAGAAATTGCGTACGAATTCCTCGTCGACTTTCGCAGACGCACTTCGTGGCACGGCCAGGAGCACGAGATCGGGTTTGAGATTCCGGACGAGCGCTTTGGACTCGGCTTCCAGGGCCGCGATCGATTTGCCCTTGGGTTCCCAGCCACTGACCTCCACTTGTGCGGTGGGCTTCAGGTTCTTGATCGCGTTGCCGATCAGCTCGTTGTAAGGTGCCATCGCCAGGACCTTGATGGGCCGGTCTTCTTTCAGCAGCGACGCGAGACGAGGCAGGGACGGATGGAGTGGCCCCACTTGATCGAGAGAGACTCCCTTGCCCGTAATTGTTCGGCAGAGTTCTTCTGCCATTCTCTTATGGCCGGCCATATTGGGGTGAATCTCGTCGCTTAGCGTGAGACGCCAGGTCCAGGGTGCTCGTCTGAGGAGCTTTGTCCCGCTGAGATGCT
The DNA here is from genome assembly GCF_044336245.1 of Schlesneria sphaerica. Taxonomy (NCBI): domain Bacteria; kingdom Pseudomonadati; phylum Planctomycetota; class Planctomycetia; order Planctomycetales; family Planctomycetaceae; genus Schlesneria; species Schlesneria sphaerica. The sequence goes on from NZ_CP172346.1 coordinate 5,244,228, forward strand.
GGTCGCAAACGGGGGCGTTCATTTCTCGTCCTACAGCGCGAATGGTGTCACAGTAGGTGAGCAGTTTTTCGATCGGGCGACTCGCAGTCGTAATCACGGAGTTGGGGGTGCAGAGGATCACCTCGCTACCCGCATCGCGGCATCGTTTCGTCAGTAACTCAAGGTTGGCCCGGAATGTCTCGAGGGGGATCCGGGTGACGTCGTTCAATCCGAAGCTGATCGTGACGATCTGTGGATGATGAGCGAGCACGTCAGTGTCGAGACGGTTCAGTCCGTCCTGTGTGGTGTTGCCGCTGATCCCCGCGTTGATGACAGTGATGTCTTCGCGAGACAGAATCTTCCGGAGTCCGACCTCCAGCATTTCCGGGTACGCGCGGCGTCCGCCGGTATGGTAGTAAACACCGGTAACGCTATCACCCAGGCAAACGACCTTCACGGGGCCTTCTTTGAGCGTGATGCGAGGCGTTAACTCGGGGACCGCCAGCGCCTTGTTGATCACATACTCAAAGGCCTGGAGCGAATCTTCGTAACTGGAATCATGCCCCCCTTCAGGCCGGTGAAGCAGATTGACAGGTGCCCCCCGATCCTTCATCGCCGCGGCCAACCGCAGTGTGCTGTCGGGCGGAACAAGAGTATCCCGTCCTCCCGTGGTGAATGACACGGGCATTGTCAGTCGTTCTGGAAACAGTTCGGCCGAGCGTGCCCGATAGACCGCAGGAACATCGGCTTTCGTTCCGCCGTAAGACTCGGCAATTTCTTTGGGGAATCCCTCGTACTCGGCCATGTTCGAGGTCCCGTTCAGACTGACCGCACCGTCGACCACTTCTGGATGGAGTGCTGCGAAGATCATGGCAGATGTTCCTCCCATGGATCCACCACTGACGATCACTTTTTCAATACGAAATTGCTGGTGAAGATCGTCAATGATTTGCAGCATGTCTGCTTCGGCGGCGGGGCCCATCCAGGATGTTCTGGCACGATAGTCGGGAGAGACGTAGATCATCTGATGCTGCGCGGCGGCATCGCGCGCAGCACGACATTCACCCCGCCCATCGTTCACAAACTGCCAGCGGTCTGACCCGTGACCGTGCAACGCGATCAGCAGGCTGTACGGCTGATCTTCGCGAGAATCACGTGGCTTCTGAATCACGTAACGCTGCTCTGTTCCATCCAGGCGGGCGATGAAACTGACGTCGACCGGTGGACCCAATTCCTTCACACCCTCGGCAGCGACTGACATCCGGTGGTGTCCCAGTAATCCCATGGTCAACACGATGATGCCGAAGCCGACAGACGTCTGGTAAACGCGCAAGCACGGTATTCGTCTCATGAACTTGTCCAAGTCAAAGGAGTGAGGGAATCGCCCTTCGGATCATCATGTTTGGGACCGTCCGCGCCGGGGCCGATGGGGGGCCTGCAGCCAGCGAGGTCGGTGGTGCAGGGCCGCTTACCTGGAGAACTTGGTGGGAAGTGGAACGTCCAGTGTGTCTTTGTTCGCCTGGAATCCGTCCCCGTTGACGTCAACAAAGATCGGGTTCGTCATTGCGGCAGGACGCGCATTCCCGACGTCTGTAGCGTAAATGTTTGTTAGTTTTCCTTGAGTGTTTCCGGTTGCCACGATGATGTGAGCATCGGACGATATCTCCAGGTCGAGCGTTCGTTCGAACTTCACAACTCCACCCCGGAAGGCATCGGGGGTTTTCTCGCGTGAGTAGTTATGCTGCTCATGGACACGTCCATTGACGAGGACGAACAATCGGTCGACGTCGAGCCAGTTGGGACACTGCACACGAACCTTCAGAGACACCCGTCCGCTGGGGGCTTTCAAGTCTTCACCAGAGACGTGAAGCTCAGAGCGACCTGATTCGTGAGCTTGGACCTCAAGGTAAGGACCGTTCGACATCACCAGGCGTCCCCGTTCAGCGGAACGGACCATCTCCATGGGATCAATTTTCGCAGGATCATCCGTCGATGACTGGACCCAGTTGCGTAACCAGCCCGATCCGTGGAAGTTGTAGTGTGAGTCGGTGTTGACGACGCCGTAGATCCGGAATCCCTGATTCAGCAACTGGAGCCAGTTGAAGATCGTGTTTGGCTGCTGCCGAGTCCCTCGCTGGACGATCGGGCCGAGTTCCAGAACATGGTCGATCGGATGAATTTCAACCACATCCATGAAGGGGAAGGCGCGTTCAAAACCAGAATCAGGTTTGCCGTCTCCGTCTTTGTCGTAAAACATCCACCCGAGGTCCGGGTGGTTAACCTGCAGCAGTTTCTCGCTGCGTCCATCATGCAGGACCAGACGCTCAATCTGCGATTCGAGATCAGGGCCGGTCACAGGTCCCCCTCCGTCCTGCGTTCGCTCAACCAGTTTGATCGGGAAGGCGTTCTGATGGTTCAGTGGCAGGGGCAGGCCGGTCAGTTCGATCCCCGAGACTGTCATCATTTGCGAACCGATCCCCAACCGGTCGATGTGTGGCTGGTAGGTACTGACCCGGTTGTGCTCTGTGCAGGGGGCAAACTCGATATGCTCGGCCACCAGATTCAGAACGCGACCTAACTGGCTGGAGGTGTTGTCACCCGAAGGGCTGCTGTGGCTGTGAAAATCACTGCTGACCCATCCCGGCGTCTCGACCGTACGGGAAAGCGACGCGACCAGAGAGGCCGATTCACCGGGCGAGATGTCGAGTTCCGTGAACACCGCGTCAAATTCGGGGCCGTGGCTGATCGTGACCGCATACTTACCGGGGGGGATCAGTCTCTGGAATTTACCGTTGGGGGTGTAGATGAGGTTCCGAACGGCAAACTCGCCGCTTTCCGGACCGTAGTCAAGTTTGTAGTGACCGTCGAGTGGTTTGAACTCCACCTTGCAGGGAATGAGTCGCTGCTGGCCATCGGTGATGGTCGCCGTCACGGTTCCGGGATCAAAGTCGACCGTGAGTACATCGGGTTGACCATCCGTCTTCAGTGGCAGGTTGGCCGCAATTTTGTTCCCGAAGGCTGACAGGTCTACTGTGACCGGTTCGCTGGGGGTCACGACCTTCAGTCGTCCATCGTTGTCGGTTCGAGCAGTCCCGTAAGAGGTACTGCCCAGCTTGAATTCCACCAGCGTCCGCGGGATGGGACGATGACGTTTGTTGAGTACGACGAGTTGGTGTGCCGTCGAATTTCCGGCAGTCAGGCCCCGCGCAATTGCGTTGACTTCCAGCCGGTTCTTTCCGGGATAAAGACGACGTTGAAACGTGTAGGACTGACCGGGTTCTAATGCGACGCTTGTCGCGCCGTCGGGACGTTCATACTTGATGGCCGTGACTCGAGCATCGCTGGTCAGTTGCAGCTTCAAACCTTCGGCATCTAACCCATAGGCCTGATCCCAGTAGCGGTCTTCCACCCAGAATTGATCAACGGTGCCATTAGGTGTCCGCAGCATTTCTTCCTTGCCGCCGTCCACGCGAAAATCATCTTCCAGCGGAACCGACTGCAGTTTGTTCGAGCGATTCGTGAGCGTGGTCACGACGGTCAGAAAGCGATCGTGGGGACCTAACTGATAGCGGACCGTGGCTTCAGGTCGGTCCTCACCCGCTTCGGCCTTGAGAACCACCGCCGCGGATTGACCGGAACGATAGGGTTGATCGAGCGATACTTCGGCCCCTTCGGCGTTGACGATGGCTGCTTGTCGGAATGGGTATCGTCGTTTACCGGGATAGTACGCGGCCAGTTGATCACTGGGAGCGGACTGAACGGCCAGATCGATGAGCGCCCCGGCGATATCCCTTACGGTCATGTTTGCGTGTCTGGTGGCGATCGGTTGGCCGATCACGGCAGAGAGGTAATCGTTCCGCAGGGCGATGTCGCCGTAGATCGAGTCGACCTCCTTCCCATCCGCGACGAACCGATTCCAGGTCTCTTCCGATAAAACTCCGATTTCAACGAAGCTTTCACCGGTTTTTATCACCTGACGAGCGGTTCCCAGACCGACGACCAGTCCCAGCAAAAGGACTGTTCCCAGCACTGCCATCAAAGACTTCATCAGCAGGCCCTTCGTTCTTGATGCAAGCGTTTCACGTCGTCCATGAATCAGCAGGCAAATTCTAAAATGGCCCCTGCCAGATTCCAAACCGGGGGGCGGGAAATTTCCTGTTTCAACGACAATTCGTATTTGTGTCCAACTCGGCCGCTCTGTTTCACAGTCAGCTTCACAGTCAGCTCCCCTTCGTAAACGAAAACTCGGCTGTTCAAATCCTCTTTTGTGGAGCATGATTCAAGGGGGCAGAGGGGCTCCGACGCACTCGGTACCGCGTCCCTCTGCAGAACGTATCGGACGGCGGCAGTGATGAGAGGGGCGATCAGGGCCGTGATTGGTCTTGAGGAAGCTGCTCTGTTCGTGATGTCGGGGCCTCGTTGCAGCCGGACGTGTGGGGTCCCCGTGCAGGCCAGACAAGGTTGAACAGAGGTGCGTTTCACCGTTACTCTCTCTAGACGACATTGCTCAGAGTCAGGATGATACACGACCTTGTTTTGGGAGGATTTCTTCTAATCATGTCCGCGATGTCGACCGAGTCTGCAATTTCGTCCCTGGACGGACCTGCTCGCCCGAGGGACTCGTTCCAACCTCCCTGGATCTTTCGGAACGGCCATGTTCAGACACTGGCCGGAACCTATCTGTTCGGCCGGAACACGGATCGTCTGACGTTCGCCGCGCCGACCGTGCAGCATCTGGTCAGCGTGGATAACGGTGACCGAGTTGTCTTCCATGATGATTGCCCTGTTGCATGGAAGCCCGGTGATCGCGTTGCCATCATGTTGCATGGACTCGCGGGTTCGCATCAAAGTCCTTACATGAAGCGAATCGCCGTGCAATTGTGTCAGCACGGCGTCCGGACGATGCGGATGGATTTTCGTGGCTGCGGCGCGGGGATGACGCTGGCCCGGTACCCTTACCACAGCGGTCGTTCCGACGATCTGCTGGCGACGTTGAGAGCGGTGCAGGAGCTATGCCCGGGGTCTCCCGTGAGTCTCATCGGCTTCTCAATGGGGGGGAACATCGCTCTGAAATTTCTGGGTGAAAGGGGACCCCTGGATGGGATTTCGCGAGCCGTTGCCGTCTGCCCGCCGATCGATCTTTCGCTGACGATCGACTTCATCGGGATGGGGCTGGCACGTGCTTACGACGCTTACTTCACCAAGACGTGCATCCAGAACGTTCGTCGGAGACTGAGTGCCCGGCCCGATTCGGTCATTCCCGCGGGTTGGTTCGATCGACCGCCTCGTACGATGCGGGAATTTGATGAAACGTTCACCGCACCGGTTTGTGGATTTGCTTCGGCGGCAGACTACTACGAGAAGTCCAGTTCCCGTTCGTATCTGTCCCAGGTGATGGTTCCGACGCTGCTGATTGCTGCTCAAGATGATCCCGTAATCCCTTTTACGCCGTTTCTGGACACATCGCTTTCTTCTTCGATTCTGTTGCGGGCTCCACGGTACGGGGGGCATATTGGCTTCGTGACGACTCGCGGACCAGCCTGGCTCGACCAGCAGATTGTGGATTGGACATTATCTTGAAAGACTGGCGTCTCGGCCTGGTGCTCTTCCTCGGAGTTGTGATTGCGATCGTCTCGGTCGCTCGAATTGTTACGGATAAGCCTCACAGCTATGAAGAACAGGTTGCTGCAGCGACGATCATGCGTCCTGCAGCGGGATTCGATGCTCTCGACTCGGACAGTCATCTGGTTCGTCTCAATTCCTGGTTGGGGCGCCACCGCATCATTGTGGTGTTCTTCGACGGAGAGGCCGGAGCCGACCAGGACACCAATCTGCTGCGACTGAGGGATCGTTATGCCGAACTGCAGGGACATGACGTCAAGGTGGTCGGAGTGACGGCGACCATTCCCCAGGAGAATCGTGCGGCCATGGAGAGAGCCGGTGGGAAATTCCCGTTCCCGATCGTCTCGGATATCGATCCGCAATCTCCCGAAGGAACGCTTCGCATTCATCGGCGCTGGGGACGACTGAATCCTGCCAATGACAAGACCCTTCCCGGGGTCTTCCTGATCGACCGGCGAGGCATGGTGGCGCATCTCGGCCCAGTGCCCAAACCCGAGAATGACATCGATCAGCTGATACAGTCACTCGCGAAGAAATAAACCCTGACTCGACCGATGCCGGACAAGGTGTTTGTTCCGGTATCGAGTTTCCGTCGAGGCCTGCAGATTCTGCCTGCCGTCACGCGCAGCGAGCCTGTTTCTGATTTCCCGCGTCAGACGTGCATTGACCCTCTCGTCATGCTTGTTGGCATCACTGCGGTGTCTGGATTCGATAGAGTCTGGTGTCAGTCCGTAGAAATAGCGATCGATCTGCGGCCGCGATGGTCGCCTGCGTTCGCCCGGGAAGCTCGTTGACGGCCAGCTCGGTATACGCTTCTTTCGTGGGAGCGATGACGTAGGTTTTTCCCTGTTCATCCAGCAGGTAGATCCGGTTTTCAGCAAAGAGTAACGATGACGTAAAGTTGCCACCCAGTCGCTTCTGCCAGTGCTGCTTTCCCGTTTTCGCATCCAGGCAGGTCGCAATTCCGTTATCGGCGATTAGATAAAGTTCGTTGCCGACGAGCAGGGGGGAGGGATTAAGCGGTGCCCCGCGATCAAGCTTCCACACCATGTGTGATTCGGTCACGTCACCCGTCCCGTCAGGCCGAACCGCATAAATCCACGGCTTGTCGTAACCTGAGCAGAGGAAGACGAGACCCTGCCCGTGGACTGGACGCGGCACGTTGGAATAGCCGGACGGATACCGGAACCGCCAGATCTCTTTGCCGGTGCGCGGTTCGTAGCCGATCGCCCACTCTCCCCCGGTACTGACCAGTTGCGGCTGCCCGTTGACTTCGATGAGAAGCGGAGTCGAGTAGGCCATTTTGCCGTCGCGCGGTGTCTTCCAGACTTCCTCGCCCGTCTTCTTGTTCAGGGCCGTCACATACTGCACGTCGGTTCCATCGCACGCGATGATCAGTAAATCATCGAACACGACGGGACTGCCGCCCGGTCCGTGGCGGTGGTTGTACTGAAGCTCTGTCTTCCAGACGATTTCTCCGCCACGCGTCAGACAGGCTGTTCCCAGTTTGCCGAAGTGCACGAACAGTTGCGGCCCGTCGATTAATACGGAGGGAGAGGCATAACTGTTCTTGCCATGCACGGGCCCGGGATCGTCGTGGTGAAAGACTTCGACGTTATGCAGTTCCTTGCCGGTGTCCCGATGCAGGCAGATGACTCGTAGTGACTTTCCTTCATCAAGAGCCGTGGTGAGCCAGACTTCGGTTCCGGCGATCGAGGGAGTCGACCAGCCGAGACCGGCGATGTCGGTCTTCCATCGAATGTTGTCCGTCTCGCTCCAGGTAAGCGGTAGTGCTGTTTCGTCCGAATGCCCTTCGCCGCCTGCACCTCGAAATTGAGGAGAGTCCCCTGCGAACAGGCCGGTGGAAACGAACAGGCAGATGGCCAGAAACCCAAGTTCACGCACGGCAATTCTCCTGAAGACGGGACCCGAGCTGACTGAGTAGATAGCAGAGCGAAGCAGAGTTCAAGCGTATCGCTGCTGTTCGATGCCGGGGCTTCGGAACTTCTCCAGTCGCTTCGATGGTTTTCTTGCCTGTCTCATTACTGATCCCGAAACTGGTACGAGTAGAGGTCTGCGTCACGGAGTACGAAGCGAATTCGCACGGACTTGCCGATGAGGTGGGCGAGGCTTTCCTGAGACTTCCAGGTGACATTTCGATCCAGTGTGTCTCCGAAGACCTCTTCGCAGTCCTTCAGAGCGAAGCCGGGAAATGGTTCACCTTGTTCGTTCTGAATCTCGACCAGGATCCCTCCTGCGGCGGAGGTGGCCAGATTCAGCGAGAGCTGCTTTCCTGTGAAGGTGATTGGTTTCGTCACCAGCTCTCCGCCGCGCATCGGAGCCCAGGCCGACACGAAACCATCCAGGCGGAGCGAGTATCGTCGCACCTGATCACTGTTCCCGGTCCAGTACCCTTCCACTGCGTACAGGGAAAGCTCGTTCGGAGCCCCCTCCAGCGTCCCTTTCGTTTCGACCAGATGCCAGGCGATGCATTGATGTCCATAGTTCCAGGTTCCGTCCCGTTCGATTCCCGGCCGCAGGAAGCCTTCATTCCACCGGTGAAAGGTGACACCGTCGCGGCTGGCCATCAGCAGGCCTTCGGTGATCGCTCGACCATATCGTTCATTGGTTCTCGACCGCCACACCCGATTCTCGTATTCAGGCAGGGCGCGGAGAGCAGGGGACCAGCGTGCGATGTGGGTCGCCGTGGCACTGACCCGCGACTCGTGGCCCGGGGGATCCTGGTGCCCCCGCTCGATATACCGCATGGGAAAGCCCAGCAGCAGATGGGGGGCTCGATGATAGGGCTTGACCTGATTCGTGTAGAGCTGTTCGGACGGGGAGTCGACGTAGGCCAGGTCGGCCTGGTTGGTCCAGTTCAGAAAGTCGGTTGACGTCGCCGTGCGGATGGCGCGATCCCCTTGCGGGTCCCAGGTCTTTTCGTCGTAGCCTCCCTTGGTGAAATAACGCCAGTAAGCGCGGTAAACCTGGCTTTCGGCATCCCAGAAGGCGAGGTTCTGCGAGTCGAATGCGCCGTCGGTGATGACCGGCTGGTCGCTCATCGGAGTCCAGCGCAGCCCGTCGGGGGATTGAAATGCGAGCAGACCGCGACTGTAGTCGTTCGGCAGTCGATTAGCGGGAAGGAGCGCCTTGTAGCGGGCTTCCGGTGGTGCCGCAGGGTTTCCGTCCTTGAAGACGGCGGGCTCTCCCGGGACGGACAGGGCGTTGCCCACTTTCTGCTGGACCATGACGATGTTATTCGCCTTACTGCCGTTGAACTCATGCAGTCCCAGATGTGGTTTACGCCAGTGAATTCCGTCATCGCTTTCGGCATAACAGCAAACCTGGCCGTGCGACCCGGCATCGACACCCTGAGGCGTCACCTTGAGGTGTCCCGCGGCATAGTACATCCGGTAGAGGTCACCATCTTTGAAGAGGCTATGATAGACGCAGCCGCTCCCTTCCCACGGCTCCCCGTGTTCCAGCACGATTTCTCTCGCGATGGGAGCATGCAGTCGTAATTCGGCCTTGCCGGATAGACGCTCAATGAGCGTCGATTCCACAAATAATTCGCGTCGTGTCCCGATTGCCACCGGAGTCGACGTGGTCTGAGCCTGTTGGTTGTCAGCCGCGAACAAGCTGTTTGAAGCGGTTATCACGGCCAGGAAAAAAAGTCGGCGCATCATCGGGGGTGCCTCTGGAATTCCTCTGCAAGTCGTCCAGGTCGCGAACGAAGAGGTTGGCCGCGACCGTTCAAAGTGCGATGTGCTGACGCATCACATCAAAAAGACTTTGTGGATCCGTGTCGATTTATACAACTCACCCACCACGACAAATTTGACGTCGGGGCGGTCCGCCGGCGCGCAGTGGGAGTGATCCCGCTCCACCTGATCGGGCCGAGGAAGCACAGGGGGGCATGGGTTAAATGCAAGGTCCGTCACGCTAATCGCAGCCGATGCAATGACCCGTGTCGGGCACAACGAATCGCATGAAAGCATCAGTGGAAGAGGTTTCTCGTTAAACGATGCGACGGTCACCATCTTTGACCTGAGGTCGGACCATCGCCCCCTCCCGAATCCGTTGATTGGACTTTACGACTGGTATAAGGCTTGCTTGGAGGATTTGGACTGAGCGCCGCGACCGTCTGGTCCAGGGTGGCAGCAAGCGAGGTCTCTCTCCAGAAAGGGTTGCAGTCATGAACAGCCATCATGTTCCGTCGTCATTGATTCTGGCTGAATTACTTCGACTCGAGCGGTGGGAAGGAGGTGACTCGATCGAAGCCACCCGGATATTCGGACTGCTGCATGGATTCGAAAGTATCGTGAATGCAGAGATCGATTCTTACGGAATCAGCGAAGAGACGCAGGCCAAAGTCGAGGCATTCCTTCAGGAGATCGAGAACGAAGAAGCCACTTCAGATACGAACAATGTGATGCGGCGACTTCGGAGCGACAATGTCGATCAGTCGGATGCGGGAAAGATCATCGAACTGTGCCGGATGCAGGGACGGTTTCCTGCTGCGATCGAAAAGTTGATTGAAGAACCAGACTCCCTGTTTCACCATTTAAAGCGGTCGTCACCTCCAGAACGGAACTGGCACGGGGCAACTCATTTTATGGAACTCGTTGACTGTACGGCCGGAGCACGGAACCGACTGCACGGTGTGTTCGCGCCGGCGGTCCCACGGGTCGGCGAGATCGTCGTCCCCGAAGGGGGTTCCAAGATGATTGTTATCGGGGTCGAACATCATATGACTCCACAAGGGATCGAAGCGGGGATTACAACACATCGCCTGATCCCTCACGTCCTGCTGAAAGCCGAAGATGAAGTTGAGACAGCCGCCGAAGCAGAAGCCGAAGTTCCCTTCGAGAAAGAGTTCACCTCTCCCACTACAACCAGCTTGATTACGGATCTGGACGAAGAAAGTTTGAACTAAAATGGACAGCCTCGAAGCAGCCCCTTGCTTTTCAGCGATTGAAACCGCTCATTGAATGACATGACAAAGGTGACCCGCGCCGACTGTCTTGGGATCGCTGTCTCATACGCTCATACCATCGCGGCGGCTCTGTTGCACGGCGTCTCCTTCCGATTACCCGAGACAGGTTGATCTGGACGAACCGATCCCTCCCTGATGTGATACCCGTCGAAGTCGATTGCAGGCGGCGTTGGGATGCCGGCCCTATCGGAAATCATCGCGAGGGAGGTTTATGAATCCTGTCTTCCTGTTCCTGACATTCGTGGCTGCGGTCCGTCCGATGAGCGATGCCGACGTTCAACAGCGCTACATGCGAGTTCATCACGTCTGGCAGGACCTGCATCTTGCGGCGGACGCGCGTGATGAGAAATCGATTTCTTCATTCCTCGTGATCGATCCCGACCGGTCCGAATTCCGGGTCGAGACAAACAGGATAATCGATGTGAACAATGTTGAGGGACTGCCGCGTGGATTCGAGTGGTCAGCATATGTTGTCACGGCAAGAGGCATTTCGCCGATCCTGTTTCCCATCCGATTGAAGAGTCCTCGCAGAGAAGCGTTGAGTGACACTGATGTCGAGCAGATTTTGGTCATTGGGGCTCAAAAAGAGCGCCGTTGGCAATTTGATATCTCTGGGACGAAAGAGGGCCACACGTTCCACATCGGTTCCGGCAACGGGGTCCCAAAATACGTGATTCCTGTCCCTGAAATCGATGCGCGTCCAGACCAGGACGCGCCGACTGCTTCCATTCTCGACGTTGAAACGACCCCGGAACGAAAGTGGTCGGACCGCATCGTCACAGAGTGGTATTCCATCGAGATTCAAAGATCGAAAGCAAAGTGAGCTAGTCCAAACGGCGATGAGAAGACGCTGGCGAGAAAGGCCATGAATGCTCGACAGAGAATGGCAACATGCCATGGTCTGAAAACTAAAATCCGCACGTCGCGTTTTCGGCGCTCGGTGCAGCGATTCATAGGGGCTCTATTCAGCACCAGTCGCTGGAGATGACCAATGGTGACGTGAACATGGCGAGGCGACTGAGAAAGCTGGTGGACAACCTTTTAGTTCCCACGAGGCTCAAATCTGGAGGAGCGGCTGATTGCGGTCATTGATGATACGTGGATCAAGACTTTTAGTTATCCCTCAGAATCGCCGTAAGTTATTAGCCGAGGCGGGGCTCGAACCCGCACGGGACTTTCGTCCCACAGGATTTTAAGTCCTGTGCGTCTGCCTGTTTCGCCACTCGGCCGGGTGGAGTCTGGGATTGTGGCGTGGGGATGGCGGCACTGCAAGACTGGTGGGGGGGGAATTATTCCGGAACCGGCGGAGCTGGCGATGCCGGGTTTCGGACCTGCCGGTGGTGCACGGCGCGACTCCCGCTGCACCGCGCTGGCCCGAATCGCGTTGCGCGCTGCTCTGATGAGGCCGGGGCTGGAGGAGGGGGGCTGGAGTCGCTGAGGCGTCTATCGGAGCGTGAACCGGCTTGATTCTCGCTCCGATGGATTGCTGCATGGGTTTCTCACGTCGCTTGGGTCGGAGGGGGCCTTACACAGTGAGTGATGCGAGGCGAATTACTTGTTCAGTCGGGCCCGGTATTTTTCGTAGAAGCGGGTCTGGCGGCTTTCGGGTTGGTAGGGCTGGCCCTGGATCAGGATTCCTTTGATCTGCGTTGTCTGCTGCAGAGGAGACCCGTCGGTGATCAGCAGGTTCGCCTGTTTTCCCGCCGTGATCGACCCGAGCTTGTCGGCGGCACCGAGGATCTCGGCAGAGCTGAGTGTGACGCCTCGCAGAGCTTCGGCTTCTGGCAGGCCGTAGGCGACGGCCATCGCTGCTTCAAACGGAGCGTTACGGCTGTTTGAGGCCGTGTCAGAACGGAAGCAGAGTTTCACTCCGGCCTCGTACAGTCGGCCTGCGTTCGCGTAAGGAGCGTCGAAGGGATCGAAGTCGTCGATCGGTTTTCGCATCACGGGGCCGACGATGACGGGAACATTGGCTTCTTTGATCTTGTCGGCGACTTTCCAGCCGTCAGTGACACCGCAGAGAACGATTTTGAGTTTTTCTTTGCGGGCGAAGTGCAGGGCTTCGGTGATCTCCTGCTTTGTTTCTGCTTCGATGTAGATCGTCTTCTCTCCTCGTACGAACGGGCGAAGCGCTTCGAAGCGGGGATCCACCAGCAGCTTGGGCGGATTGGCTCTGGTTGATGGGGCACTGTCGGTCGAGGCAGGTTCACTTCGGACACTGTCGTAGAGTCGCGCGGCTTTCAGGTGGTTCGACAGGTCTTCGATGGCCTGTTTACGGTTGTCGCCGTGAGGCCACAGCAGTTGCAGGCCTGATTCCATGTCGAGAACCATCTCTGGCATGGTCCAGCCCGCCAATTGGACGAGTGACGTGCGGCCGGGAATGATGGCCCCATAAGCCCGGCCGTGGGAGGTCATGTTGGCTCCTCTCGCAGGCAGGCACAATGTATTCGTGATTCCTCCGGTCCGCGCGACGGGGATCAGTTCTGAATCGGGATTAATGGCAATCCCGGCACGCAGGTCGGCCTGGAAACGCCCAATCTCGCTGAGGTCGCTCGTTTCGCGGACTTTGCCGATTTCGATCAGCCCCACGGAGGTTCCGGCGTCAATCAGTCCAGGGTACACATGCAGGCCGGTGGCCTGGAGGACGGGAATTCCTTCAGGGACGGGCAGACCCGCACCCAGTTCGACAATTTTCCCCTGATCGACGATCAGCACTCCATCGGGGATGTCCGCAGCATCCACGGGGTGCAGCGTCGCTCCGACGATGGCGAACCGGGGGGCGGTGGCGGCAGAGAGGTCGATCTTGCCGACTCGCTCTTCCGGTTTCGGCAGGACCAGTTCAGGAGGTTTGGCGGAACGCTGGACCGCTGCGGTACTCATGACACTCGGCTGTTTTTCACGTATGAAGTAGGGTTCTCCGGCGATCAGGGTTTGTTCACAGCGAGAGAAACCGCTCAAGGGGTGCCCGCTGAAAATGGCAATGTCAGCCTGCTTGCCGACTTCGATTGAACCGAGTCGGTCGGACAAGCCGAGTTCCCGGGCCGGATTGAGTGTGATCGCCTGCAGGGCGACGTCAGGCGGCATGTTGCCGTAACGGACGGTCTTGGCCGCTTCGACGTAAAGATGACGGATCAGTTCCCAGTCATCACTCTTGATGACGACATTTGCGCCCGCTTCATGGAGCAGTGCCGCATTATGGGGGACAGCGTCGAAGGCTTCGACTTTATAAGCCCACCAGTCGGCGAACGTGCTGCAACTGGCCCCGTGCTTTACGATCTCGGGAGCGACTTTGTAGCCTTCGAGCACGTGCTGCAGCGAGCGGACTCGGATACCGTGATTCTCGGCCACGCGTAGCAGCATCAGGATTTCGTCGGCGCGATAGCAGTGTGAGTGGATGAACTTCTGATGGTCCAGAAGGTCGACCAGTGCTTCCAGCCGCAGGTCCCGGCGTGGTTCGAGCAATTGATCGGCGGCACCTCCTGCTCGGCGTTTGGCCTGTTCATGCTCCAGCCAGACGCGGCGATAGTCGAGTGCTTCAAGGAAGGCGCGGTTGAGTGTCGCTTCGACGCCGAGTCGCGTGTTGGGGAAGCGGCCGCCGCGATATTTGACGTTCTCACCCAGGGCGAATTTCACGCCTGAGTTGGCGTAGGGATAGAGGTGTTCCTCGACGGTGGTACCGTGTTTGAGCTGGACGACGGCGTCCTGTCCGCCGATGCAGTTGGCGGAACCGTGCAGCAAACGAGCGGTGGTGACGCCGCCAGCCAGGGCTCGGTATTCGCTTGCATCTGCGGTGTAGATGACGTCACGGACGCGAACCTCGCAGACGATCGACGCGGTCGCTTCGTTGATTCCCGCCATGCCGTTGGAAATCATGATGTGGCTGTGGGTATCGATAATCCCCGGCATGACGAAGCGCCCGGTGGCATCGATGATGGTGATCCCCGGTTCCGGCTGCAGGTCTTCGCCGATGGCGACAATCATTCCCTGCTTGATCAGGATCGAAGTGCGGGGGAGTGTCAGCCCGGTACCTGTGAGGATGGTTCCATCCTTGATTAGGATATTTCCACCGGTAACCAGTGGCCGTGCCGTGCGGTGAGCGGGTGTTTCGATCGGCTGTTCGTGGGGGCTGGCCGGGGTCGGTGACGAAGCCGCCGCAGGGGTGACCGTATTGTTGGCGGGCGCCAGCGCACTGGCACCGGTGGCGGTTTCCTTCGCCTCGGAATCCGCAGGATCGTCGCTGGTATCGATTCCTGAAAGCTGCACGTCCGGCCGGGACACCGCAGGGGCCTCGATACGGGTGGCTGTCCAGGTCGTGGGGGCCCCGAAGGGGGATTTGATTGTTCCCTGCAATTGCCGGGGGCGCAGGCTGTCGGTCACCGGGTCAGCCGAAGGGGTCGTTTCGTTGGGATTGGCGTCGGCGGGGCTGGCGGGACTGGCGGGGCTGGTGGATTCGAACTTCAGGCTGACGGAGGAATCACCGGCTCCGATCGAGACGACGAACTCGAGCCCGTCTTTGGTGATCGATCCGGATGTGATGCGTCCATCCCCTTGCTCGCAGACGAACCGGCCGGAGAGCTTGGTTTCCGATTGAGTCAGTTCGAGATCTCCACGAACCTTGGCGTCGGTCGAGGCGATCTCGACGGCCCATTTTCCGGCAACCTGTAACGTGGGGGACTCGGTGGCCTTGGTCGGTGGGGCGGCTTTGGCGTCCTTATGGTATTCGTACCTCTGTCCGCCAATGACCACGTGTTTGACTTTCGACTGGTCGTTATCGAAAGAGCCCGTCAGGGCGATGAAGTAGGCGGGGCGGCCGGCGGCGATCGTTCCGAGTTCCCGGTCAAGGCCGAGGATCGCTGCGGGCTGCGTGGTGAGTGCGGCGAGGGCTCCGTCCGATGATAGACCGTTTGCTATCGCCTGACGGAGACCTTTCAGCAGGCTCTCGGGTGACTTTCCGTCGCGGGAGGAAATGCCGAAACGGACGCCCGCCTGATGAAGTTTGGCCAGTCCTGCGATCCGCTGTTTCCAGAGTTCACGCTTGTACGCGGTGACCTGCGGTGACTCGGGGAGATCGGCGTATTCGTCGTCGGTGGACTTGGCGGCATCGGACTTGGGCTCATCGCCAAAGTCGACGTGCAGAATCAGGTCGGTCTGAGTTGCCTTCAAGCGGTCGACCAATCGATGGGCTTCATTCCCCCCCCAGATGGCGATGCGAAGCTGATGTTCGGCAGCGAAGTTCAGAGCCCGATCATGGTCATCGCGGATATCGGCGAGGAACAGTGATCGGGTCTGCCCGGAGCGAATCGCGTTGAAGGCGTCGAGCGCGGGGTCCGAGGCAGGGCGGTCGATGCCCGGAGCGTTCCCGGCGAACAATCGCTGCTGCTGTTGATGTCGCTGGGCGTCGAGGAATGTCTGTCGCAGGTGGGCGTGAATTCCCATGTTGGTCGAGGGGTATTCGTCGCCGCCTCGTTCATAAAGCTGGAACGTGGCGAACGAACTGGGAGACAGCAACGCTTCACGGCGTGGCAGCGAAGCCAATCGGATGACGGCTCCCTGTCCGCTGGCGATGCGGCCACTGGGCAGGACGTGGACGGCGACGAAACCCGCCTGGCGGTACTTGTCGAGATCCTCTTTTGCCAGCTTCAGGTGTTCGGCGACGGAGAATTCCGGAGTCAATCCGCTGCGATTGTCGCTGCGCATGCCGGCGAGGGCATAGCGGGACGTATCGAATGGTCGGCCTTCCACCGGGACTGGTTTGAAGTCGTCCAGAAAGGCGGTCGCCCCGGCATCGATGAAGCCGGGGTACACTGTCATCCCTTCCCCTTCGATGATGTCGGCATCCCGGGGGATCTCAACGGAGGGGCCCACTGCAGCGATACGGCCGTGATCCACAAGGATCGTTCCCCTTTCAATGACTTGCCCCGGTGCTGTGACGATGCGCGCGTTACGGATGGCAAATGTCTGGATCTGATAGCCTTGATGGTCGTCGGCGCTGGCCCGGCTGAGACCGATCAGCAGCGTGATCAGCAGCATCAAAAATTCTTGAGTGAAGCGGCAGAGCGAGGCATTGGAGAGGGAACGCAACGTGTTATTCCTGGTGTAAGTTCCAAACGAGTCGCAATCCGGGGGGCACAAGTCAGCCTCGGGTGAGGACGGGGGCGGCGGTGTTGAGAGCCATCCGGCGTTGGGGGCGGGGGCTGGCCCAGTTGACGGAAGATCTGTCAGGAACTGCCGCGAAGTCCGGTCAGGGACCGAATGAATCACAGTTTCGTTTCGGTGGGAAGACGAGCAGCTGCATTCACGGTGCAGACTAATGTCTCGATGGCCCCGTTGACCAGCGGTATTCTGGGCAAGTTTCGGGACTCTTGCGGTCTTTTTGCTTTGGGGGGGGATGTCTGCATCTGCGGACATGAGCGCATGGTTCTTGTTCCAGACACGTTCCAACCAGAGGCACGCTACAGGACTTGGGAGTTGAGCGAACGCAATCAGTAGACGATGGGCAGCAACGGCTGGTGTAACGGATTGTCCTGGCTTTGTGCTTAGCCGGTCGAAGTGTGAGAGGGTTTGTTGCTCGGACGAGGGTGGGACTGCAGAGTCGATTTTGGGGCCAGGGAGGTGCGGCTCAATTGGGATGATGGTGCGATGCGGGAGAAAAGGGAGGTGTCAACGCGCGCGTGGCGGGTGAAAATTCGTCGTTTCCGTCGGTTTTGCGGGAAGTGTGACGAGGGGATTTGAGAGGGTGATGGAAGGGGCTGAACAGGTCTGTTTTGCAGCGAAAAAAGGCATCCTTTGAGGGTGCCGGTCAGAGGCAGAGGAGGGAAATTTCAGCGAATTTCCGATCTCATTGGAGAACTCTGATGAAAATTGGGGAATTGTGCAAAAGACTTGAATTGACATAACTCTTAAGCTCGATATGATCCCAATGTCGATACGTGCTTTCCGAAAGGCACTGACTCAACGGCCTGTCCAATGAGTCACCTCGCTTCGCAAGATGTCCCCGTGTTCGTGACGGTTCCCAAGAATTCGAGTTGTGACGGTATCCGTTGCAGTTCGGTGTTCAAAGAAATGGGGGCTGTGGCATCTTGAGTTCTTCGTCCTCTAGCTCTTCAGTTCGGAACGCTTTCTGCTTGCATTCCGCTTTAGGCTTTCGACGATCACTCAACGTGTTTTCACGAGTTGGATTTGCCTGGCACCGGCTCGTTTTCGTCGAGAACACTTCTATCGAAGCGAATCCCAATCGCGCTCGCATGTGAGGTTCACGAAAACTTTTGCAGTCGAGAATGTCGGGCAGGTAAGGAATTTTTCGTATTCAGGTCAAAATTTACGGTCTTTCGCCACAGGCGGGGACAGTAACGATCGAGCGAAGCTGGGTTCGGTTTCTCGTGCGTATCGCAGGAATTGTCCTTCGGGTGTTGAGCTGCCTTTTGACAGTCCCTGATCAATCAGTTTTGGAAACGTTTTTTTCTTCGTTTGTTTCATCTTGGATCCCGTTTGACGGGGTCAGACAACTTGAACGGAACCCGCCTGGATGTGCTGGGGATTCCTATCTGGACCGATGTGTACTCCGCCGAATGGCAGCCGCCGTTCGACTGCGTTGAGGTATTCTTGCCCGCTCTTGCTGAGCGTGTTTAGCCAATGGAAGTGTTTATGACAGCAGAGCAAAGTTCCGGATCTCCCAAGCGCGTCGTGCGTCGCCGTACGAAGAAGGTCGATGCGGCCGAATCCAACGAACTGCGTGAGAGTGGCGCGGAATCGCAGACGGCTAAGCCGCTGATCGAAGATGTGCTGGACGAGATCGCGGCAGTGCGAGCGGAAACAGAAGGCTATCCCACCGAAAAAGACATGGACTTCGAGGCGCTGGAAGCCGAACCTGCTCCACGCCGCACGCGAACCCGCCGCGCTGATTCGAGTGCGGCCACGACCGCAAGCACCGAGCGGCCCCGCCGTACCCGTACTCGCTCCACCGCAGCGAGTCGAAGTGCAGAAGCAACTCCCGAAGCGGCTGCTCCCGTTGAGTCGCCTGAAGCGACTCCTGCTGCAGCCCCCAGTCGTGCAGCCCGTCAATCAGAAGAATCCCGTTCGTCTGAATCGCGATCAACATCAACTCGCGAAGGCCGGGAACCGCGAGCGCCTCGCGAACCACGAGCACCGCGAGAAGTACCGGCTGAATCGACTTCACGTGCTGAATCAACTTCACGTACCGTTGAGCCCAGAAATACTGTCGAGTCCCGAAGCACCGCCGAGAGCTTCGGACCTGAGGATCACGTCGAGTCCTCTACGGGTGACTCGCTTGAATCGGCCGGCAGTGCCAATGGCGGCCAGTCAGGTGGAGACGGCTACTCAACCGGACCAGATGGCTTCCAGGAAGGTGGACAGAATCGTCGCCGTCGCCGTCGTCGGGGACGCGGACGTGGTCCTGGTGGACAGGCCGAAGGGGGCGGACAGCCAAACCAGCCCCAGCAGCGTGGCCAACAGGGGCGATATAATCAGCAGGGTCAAGGTGGCTACAGTCAGCAGGGCCAGGGTGGTTACGGCCAGCAGTCTTCCGGTCGCGGTCAGCGACGTCCGTCACAGGACAACCGGCGCTCGCAGTACAGCGGCCCCGGGGGGAACCGCAACTATTCCGAGCCCCGCGGGAATCAGGATCGTAACGTCAGTCCAGACTCCGTGACGCTGGTCCAGGGGATTCTGGAACTGCATCCGAAGGGATACGGTTTTCTGCGTGATCCGAAAGCGGGCTATGTTTCGCAGGAAACCGATTCGTTCGTGTCCGGCTCACTGCTGGAAAAGTATGGCATTCGTGAAGGGGTGTTGATCACCGGAGAAAGCATTCCCGGTGGCCGCGGGCAGGGCCCCCGCCTTCGTTCGATTCAGTCGATTGAAGGTCGTCTTCCCGAGCAGTATGCCGAGATCAAGAACTTTGATTCGCTGACGCCGATCAACCCGAACGTGCAGATCAAGCTCGAAACGGGTGCTTCGCCGATCACGATGCGCGTCATGGATTTGCTCACGCCAATCGGCAAGGGGCAGCGGGCTCTGATCGTGGCACCGCCACGTTCAGGCAAGACGATGCTGCTTCAGGAAATCGCAGACTCGGTCAGCACGAACTATCCGGACATTTACCTGATTGTTCTGCTGATTGACGAACGTCCTGAAGAAGTGACGGAAATGCGTCGCCGGGTGAAGGGGGAAGTTGTTGCTTCCTCGCTGGATCGCGAAGTCGAAAACCACATTCGTGTCAGCCAGCTTGTTTTCGAGCGGGCAAAGCGAATGGCCGAGGCCGGCCGTGACGTCTTCGTGCTGCTCGACAGCATCACTCGAACGGCCCGCGCGTTCAACAAGTGGACGAACACGGGTCGCACGGGAACCGGTGGTCTGGACGTGAAGGCCATGGACATTCCGAAGAAGATGTTCGGTATGGCTCGTCAGTTTGATGAAGGGGGCTCCTTGACCGTGGTCGGGACCGCTCTGATTGAGACCGGCAGCCGTATGGACGAGGCGATCTTCCTTGAGTTCAAGGGGACCGGAAACATGGAAATGGTGCTGAGCCGGGAACTCGCCGAACGACGGATCTGGCCAGCCATCGATATTTCCAAATCGGGTACCCGACGCGAAGAAAAGATTCTGTCGCCCGAAGTGCTGGAAGGGGTCACCTTGCTGCGACGCAGCCTGGTTTCTCTGAGCCCGGTCGAAGCGATGGAACAGTTGACTCGGATCCTGCAGAAGTATCCGACCAACGCCGACTTCCTGGCGAAAGTCCGATCGATCCTTTAATGAATCGCCGCTTCTGTAAGAGGCATCGCAATTTGAAAACCGCCCCTGCGTCGATGACGTATCGGGCGGTTTTTTTGTTGCGCTCTCTCCCGTGCTGATGACGTGATTCCGTTGCGGGTTGTAAATTGTGCCGCATTGACGTGCTGTGCAGCAGTGGCTCCCCTCCGTGACGACAAAGCAGGTATGGTCAGCACCTTCCCGTCGCCCCGAAGGCACGCCAATCAGGCTGCTCCATGGCTCCGTTGGTGGTGATCGCGATGGAGGGGCAGAGGGAGTCGAAGGTCGTGGAAGTCGCCTGGTGCAGAGTGCTGAAGGGGGCTCGACTGGGTCAATCACTGGCACGTCACTCAGTGTGACGTCGAGTGAGGGCTACGAAGTCCCCGCTTGATAAATTCACAAGCCGGCCATTCCTCCACCCTGGGTGGAGGAATGGCCGGCTTGTGCTGTGTATCATCTGATGCCCAGGGTGTGCGTGTCAGTGATGAAGGCTGAGCCGTTGGTGCAGTTCTTCGTCGATCGCGGCTTCTTCTTTTTCGCGCAGGAAGCCGAGCAGGTTCTTTTCGATATTGGCCGAGATATCCCCAATCGGCAGGTGACTGAGATTGGCCTTGGCAAAAGGATTTTGAAGTTCAATGCCAATCTGGTCGAGTGCCATCAGGGGATAAGCGACCATCATTGTGATCACGGGAACCAGCCATGCTCCGCTCATGCGGTGCAGGAGTGCAAACGGCAGCGTGAGCAGGAACAGGGCGAGGAACCGCCGGATCTTGATGGCATAGACCTTTGGCAGCGGCGTCTTCAGGATTCGCTCGCAGGCACCAATATGATCAATCAGCGTGGCACGTTCGCGATCGATCTGCATGAATGCGAAACGGTCCATCTGGCCACTTTCATAGGCCTCCCGCAGCAGCGTCGCCATCTGCATGGCGACGTAGCTGGGGGGATGCACTGACGCACCAATCTGCTCTGCGGTGTTCTGGCCGACAAGTTCAGTGATCTCCGGCGACAGGGGTTCGCCCCGTAGCTGGCAGCGGGAAACATGCGGAAATACTGCGGCCCAACGCACGAATCGCGTCCTCCAAACGGTGTCTTCAGGGCCGTAGGAAAGGGCACTGATGACGACGTTTCGAGACTGGTTGACGATTCCACCCCACAGTTTTCGGGCTTCCCACCAGCGATCGTGTCCTGCGTTGGTACGGAGAATCAACAGCAGGCCCAGTGCCGCCCCGGCAATTTCAAAGGGGGCGATTTCCAGCCCGATTTCAACTTGATAGTAGCGTTCTTCCAGCCATGCCAGCAGGCAGACGACGGTCGCAAACAGACCGAATAACAGGACATTGGGCATCACCAGGGGGGTGACTGAGCCATGCCAGGTGAACGCTTCACGCCAGAATTTCCGAGAGTCACGGATTGTCATGCTTTCCCTCCACAGGGTGCAGTGTACATGTCAGATGGTGACCGTACGTCGCCGACTGAGGGCTTCACTGGGCTGGTGCTGCGACACGGGAACAAACTGCCCCTCGGCTGAGTCGTAAGCAAATACGTCGCCCGTTTCAATTTTATAGACCCAGCCATGCAGATGAAGATCTCCCTTGACCAGGCGCGAAGCTACGGCGGGCAGGGTCCGCAAATTCTCAAGTTGAACCAGTACATTTTCTTCGACCGTGGCGGTGACCAGTTTGTCACCTTCCAGATGGCCGTAATTGTCCTGGACGATGCGGCGTGTTGTCTCTGCGTGTGAGAGCCAGGACGAAACGGCGGGCAGAGTCGCCACGGCCTCAGGCTCCAGAAGCCCCTTCATCGCACCGCAGTGAGAATGGCCGCAGATGATGATGTCTTTGACACCGAGGGCTGCGACAGCAAACTCGATCGTCGCCGCTTCGCCCCCATTCGCCGCTCCGTGAGGAGGGACAATGTTTCCTGCATTTCGCAGAATGAACAGGTCGCCCGGCTGCGATTGCGTCAGGAGATTCGGGTCAATTCGGGAGTCCGAGCAGGTGATGAACAGTGTCTCTGGATTTTGTCCCTTGGACAACTTTTCGAACAGTCCCTGCAGGGGTCGAAAGTTTTCTTCCTGAAACTGATGGATGCCCTTGATCAGCTTTTGCATTATCGTGATGCCTCTCGTTACTTAGTTGGGGTTTGGACTTCGACATGGGACTGATCCGAACTGGCCGCCCATTCTTTGCGGGTTTTGTCGATCGCTTCTCGTAGTTCGTCCGCTTCAACCGTTCCCTTCTCAAGGAACTGAGTCGCCTTCAGCAGCCAGCCTGCAATCGCGGGTTGGCGAAGGTGATAGAAGACGTGGCGTCCTTCACGCCGTTCGGACGCGAGCCGATTGGCTCGAAGTACCATGAGGTGTTGCGACACGCCGGAGTGACTGATTCCCAGTGCGAGCTGAAGTGAATTCACATCTTGCTCACCGTCTCGTAACTCTTCGATGATGCGAATGCGGTGGGGGTGCGAGAGTGCGCCCAAAAGTTCTGCGAGTTGTTTGGCGACAAGAGTCTTGTGTGACATGAGCAAGTCCCTTTCGTCTTATGGATTCAAACATTTGAATCTAAGTAGGTGTAAATCTTACGTTTTCGTAAGTTTTGAGTCAAGCAGGGTTTTCCCATGACCACCCCCGATTTTGCCAGAAAACAACTTGTTGAGCACAGGTTCTAGCACTGGTTTCATTGGTTTTGGAGTTTGTAAATCATTGTATTTCAATTGTTTAAGTATTCGCATGTTTTGCGGGTGTGAATTTTTGTAATCCTTTGAGCCGGCTGAAGCGGGCCGGTGAGGCGAGGACCCTAACGCAGTTCAAGGCGGTTGGGATGAAAATTTCGTAAGGTTTCCATCGGCAATGCTGACATTGCCGGCTCACACAAATGCCGTACAAAGTGTCGCGAATTTCACCGGCAGAGCGGGAGAGTGACAACGTCGGGTGACAAAGGACGGGCGGTGCAGCGTTCGGAACGGAGTCTGTTGAACGCCGCGATCCAGGGCTCGCAAGCCCCGAACCCAGCGCCCCGCGTAGAGATCCACCCCTGTCAGATCATGCTTGTGAAATCAGGAGATGCGTCTGCAGGGGGGAGAGAGGGAAGGGGAGACGGGTGACGAGTGGAGTTCATTCTCAGCGATGTTCAGCCAGCTGCCGTGTTTTTTTGGCTGTAGTGAAACTCGATCCGTCGGACGAGTTTTCGGGCACGGCCCGGTTCGAATGCCTCGTCAAACAGACCTTTAGTGAGCGTGTTTAGATGGTCGAAGGCCAGAATAATTTTTACTGACGTCGCTTATCGACCTTCGAGCGACTGAGCCATTTCTACAGCCCAGTCGATCTTTGTTTTGGTCTGTCTGACAGTAACTTCGCCACCCAGCCAGTGGTTCCGTGAATATGAAAATGTTCGCGGTGCCAGCCCGTTCATACAGTCAACCCGCTTGCACCTGGGTTCTCGTCCAGAACTCGATTGACCACATTCGGCAGAATAGGTTTTTAAAACGACTGCGAGTAACGAGAACAAGGAGCACTCGATTGATCGCATCATGCTCCCGTGCGTTGGCTAATTTCCGCGAAGTGATCTTGGTCGCGACAACCTGCTCGCCGTGGGTGGATTGAGCGAGGTAAGACGCCTGATGTTCAGTCACGTCTGCTGAAGACCATGCGATACGCTGGTCACTTAACCTGTACCAGATGTGAGTCAGTGCGGATGTAGAGTCTGCCGTTACTGATGGCGGGGGTCGTCTGGGTAGGTTCACCGAGTGCGTTCTGAGCGAGTACCTCAAAACGGTCATTGTTTTGAATGACTGTGCAGTTCCCCGAATCTTCGAAGAAGTAGATTCGGTCAGCCACGGCGATCGGAGAACTGTAGACCGATCCAAACTTTCGAGCTGTTTTGAGAGTCTTGCCGGTACGAGGTTCCAGGCAGGTATAGACACCATTGTCGTTAATGATGTGCAGGTAATTTCCGACCAGGATGGGTGATGGGACATACGGCATGGATTTTTCGTTTCGCCAGGCGAGTCCGGATTGCAGGATATCACCCCGTCCTCCCAGTCGTAAGGCCATCGCGTGCTTATCGGGTGAACCACCAAAACTGAAGACCATCCCATGGCCGACGGCAGGTGTGCAGACAAATTTCTGACTTGGTCCATCCGCGTGCCAGACCGTTTCACCAGTGTTCGGGTTCAGACCAAGGGTTTTGGCTGAACCGGTCAGGATCAGGGCCAGCGCGTACTAACTCTTGATTCCCATTAGTGTTTTGAGCATCACGTTATCATCCCAGCCACATCTTCTGCGGTTCATGGCGACGCTTTTCTTGTTTTGCTGTTGCTTGAGCAGCGAAAGAGTATGTCGGTTGAGCCACGCCATGTTCTCCCGAAGTTGCTTTTCTCGGATGCGGGACTCGTCTTCTCGATACGTGACATCCAAGGTCCAGTGGCAACTGTTTTCAATCGACCAATGACTGCGAACGGCCTTGGCAAAGCACTTCACTCCCAAGGGGAGGCTACTGATAAAATACCGGATGTCGACGGTTTCCTTGCCTCCACGATCGACCATCGAGATGACCGCCCCTAACGTCTTCAGTGACGCCCAGCGATCAGCACCCGCAAGAACATCTGGAATGGGGAGTTGCACATAGGTACGTGTCTCGGTGCGACCATGTCCGGTCTCCGTCGACCATGTCCGGTCTCCGTCGTTGTGTGCCGACGAGCGTCCACATCGGCGAAATCCGTTTGCATCTGTTCTTCGAGATAATCCGTCGCTGCCTGGTACAAGGATCCTTGATTCCCTTTCAGAGCGAGAACATAGTCGGCCTTCGCCGCAATGATCTGTTTGGCGATCGCTGTCTGGGTTCCCATGGCGTCGATCGTAATGATCGCGCCTCGGAGATCGACGAGTTTCAATATCTCGGGAATCGCCGTGATTTCATTGGATTTCTCGTCAGTCGCGACTTGCCCAAGGCTCAAGCCCATTTCGCTGGCCCAGATGCTGACAGAATGCAGAGCCCCCAACCCCTTCTTCCGGTCATGGCTGCGGCGTAATGTTTTGCCGTCAATCGCCAGCAGCAATTGATCATGATCCAGAACCTCCGCCGCTGCGGCCCGTAAGGCCTCCAGCCATTGCGTGAAGCACGCCTGAAAGGCGCCGGGGTTCAACGACATCAGCACTCGACGAAAGACATCCTTGCGAGGAATTCCCTGCGGCAAGTCGAGCAGACCCAGCAGGAAGTCCTTCTTCAGTTCTGCCCATTCCGCGATTCCCGTAGGGCCACTGCAACCACCCAGCACGGCCATGATGGAGATCACGATGACACTCACGAGGGGATGCTTCTGATTGATGGAAGAACGAGGATCCTCGAGCTCCGCGAAATACGGAATGATTTCATCCAAGCTCAGACGAACGCTACCAGAGTCTTTCTTCGCCATGATCCACCTTAATGCCGCAGCTCGCTTCTTGTCGCAAACAATCGCATCAAGGTATGATGATTAGGCCCCTGGCGCAAGTTACCCCATCTTACCTATTTACCGCCGAGTGCGCGCTGGCCCTGCGGTCAGGATGAGTTGGTCCTCTCCTTCCACGGTGGTTAACAGTGGGGTGGAAAAGGAACGGAGATTCGTCGTCGGGATGTGACGCCAGAGTTCGTGACCATCCGTTCGGCGAAGCATACAGACAAACGCTTCGCCGTCCTGCTGTCCGTTGATGATGACTCCCTCACCGTAAATGACAGGGCACGCAGCGAATCCGTGATTCGAGTAAAACGTCCCTGGGTTCTTAGCCCAGACAATCGTCCCATCAAAGTCCAGGGCGACGACGTACAGTCCGCGGTCATCAACAAATGTCGCAAACACGAGTTTACCGTCGCTGACCGGGGTACTCGACGCCGTTGAGTTGAATCGGTGCATGGTGCCACCGGGACCTTGGTGGACCGAGACGTTCCAGAGGATTTCACCCGTTGCTGCATCAAGGCAGATTACCCGGCGTGTTTCATCGCTCGAGTCACCTGCTGTCACGAATACGCGGCTTCCCAAGACGATCGGAGAAGAGAGTCCATTTCCCGGTAATCGAGTGCGCCAGCCAATATTTTCAGTTGCAGACCATGACAGCGGTGCGGATGTTTCCAGACTGATGCCGTCTCCACGGGGGCCACGCCATCCCGGCCAGTCTTCGCCGTTTGTCGAATCGACGCATGCGGCAATCAAAGTCAGTAGCAGCAGTATTGATCGCAGTTTCACATCAAATCCTTCGTAGTAGACACTTCAATCGTCGCGTGACGCTGACCTATTTTGCTTTTGCTGCATCCTTCGCCTTCTCAGCTTGAGTGGATTGGGCTTCGATCAGCTGTCGCAGCGCCGCTGCAGAAGTCTTGAGTTTTGCCAGAGACTCTTCCGTGGCCCGAATCGCAGCCTCCGTATCGTGAAGCGCCTCGAGTGTTTTCTGTAATCTCGCTTCATCGGTTGTGACTTCAGATGAGGCACCGGGCGATGGTGAACTCATCGAGGCATGATCAGTGGAGGATGCATTGACGGGTTTTGAACGTGGCTTGCGCTGCGGTATTGAGAGTGCAGCTGACGCGGCCGCGTTGCCTGTACGTTCGCTCGATGAATGTTCTGCGACGGGAATCAAGTAGTCCCCAGCCGACTCTCCATTCGCAATGAACCGGGCTGCCAGATGTCCTGATGCGTCTCCGGCAATCACCTGAGTTCCATCGGAGTTGACCGCCAGTTCGACAACTTCATCGGACATGGTCCAGTCCCGCAGTCGCTGTCCCTGTGGGTCAAAAACAGCGAACTGTTTCCGCCGTCCACCTGCGACAATCTCACCGGATGTCGTCCATTCTGCACAGACGATTCCTCCCAGCTCGCCATTCCACGTCCTGATGGGTGAGCCCTGATGCATGTCCCACAATCGCAGGAATCCATCTTGACCAGTGGATAGCAGGTTGTCAGAAGTTTTTCCCCAGGCAACTGCAGTCACTGAACCGGTGTGTCCGCGCAACGAGTAAAAGGGCTTTCCTGTTGCAGCTTCCCAGATTTGCAGACCACCAAATCGATCACCACTGGCCAGGAGCAAGCCGTCCGGGCTGAACGCAATCGACAAGATCCAGTCCGTATGTTTTTGTAATGTATGAACGAGTTGTTGATCTGATGTGCGAAAGAGTTTCACGTTTCTGCCGGGACCACCGAGTGCGATCAATCGACGGTCGGGTGAGACATCAAAAGCCAGCACAACATCGGCTTCGTTGCCGACATCGAACAGTCTCTGCCCGGTTGCGGCATTAAAGACGACGACTTTGCCCGATTCGGCACCGATTCCTCCGCCGGCAATCAGCCATTCACCGTCGCGCGAGTATCGCAGCGCATGGAGATCGCCTTCCGGAAAAGGAACGACCTTGGGAGGTGTCGCCCCTCCTTGAGGAAACACCAGGATCTCTTTCAAGCCCGATACGGCAACGGATCCATCTTTGGGACTGATCGCCAGTGCCGTCACGGCAGTCAGGCGGGGCAGTGATCGAGTGATCGAATTCGGAACAGGCTCTTTAGTCGCTGCCGTGGTTGAAGGGGCTTTACTCTTCACCGAAGTCGCGGCAATGGACTTTCCGGGTTTTTCTCGCAGTCCCCCTTCGATCCAGCTTCGGATCAGGTCAAGTTCCCGTTGCGGAATCTTCGCTTTCCCTGGCGGCATCCGGGGCGATTCAAGATGTGCAGTCACGGCGTAAAGCAGACTTTCTTCAGGCTTGCCGGAAATCACGACGGGTCCCGATGAAGAGCCCGACTTGATTCCCTCTGTCGACGAAAGGTCCAGATCGCCCCGTTCACGTTCGATGCCGTGACAACTGACGCAATGCTTCTTGAATACAGGTTGCACCTGATCGTAGGTAACAATGGCGGTGCTCGAAGAGTTCGTTTGCCCGAGGAGGGTTGAGGCATAAAGGGCGATCATCAGTGATGAGAACGTGGTGATCGCAGAGGAAAATGACTTCACTTGACGACTCGCTTTTATCAGTGTGTTGAAAAGTGGGGACTGGTTCCGCTGCCGTCCCGAAATCAACGAGAAATTGTCTTATCCGAGGTGCCCGTCTCATGTTTTCAACCGGCAGTGATGACTCAGTGGTTGAAAACGAATTCATTTGAATTCAGAAGTGCCCAGAACAGATCTGTCAGTGCCGCCTGTGTGTCCGTTGCAGCAGCGAGCTTGTCATGGATCGCCTTCGACTCCTTCACTGTGGGTAGACGAGACAGGCACTTCTCGTAGAGCCGATTCGCGACGGCGACAGGATCAGAGTCCTCCTCAAGCAGGGATTCCACGACTTCGCCTTGAGCGATTTTGCCAGAGGTCGTTTCGCCGTTGAGCAGATGCAGAGCCTGAGACAGAGTCGGAGTTGTTTTCACTTCACATGTGCAGGGGGTCTGACGTGTGGATCGTCCGAATGTGGTCAGGAAGTAGTTCTGGGTCCGACCGTCGGCGATCTGCACTGCTCGGGCTCCTTCCGGCAAACCAGGAAAGCGATCCGAAGCTTGAGTCACCTGATTGATGCAATCAAGCAAGATTTCGGCACGGAGTCGCCGGATTCGTCCATGAGAGAAGTGGCGTTCGTCGAATTCATTCGAGGGATTGCGATGTGTCGACAATTGATACGTTCGAGAGTTGCAGATGTCTCTTACAAGCGATCGTAAATCAAAATTGTATGCGACGAATCGGTCACCAAGTGCTTTAAAGAGAGCCGGATTAGAAGGGGGATTGCTGACCCGGATATCGTCGACCGGCTCGACGATCCCGATACCGAAGAAGTGAGACCAGACAATGTTTGCCGTGTTTCGGGCGAATTCTGAATTTCTTTTAGAGGTTAACCAGTCGGCGAGCGATTTCCGGACATCGTCTTCGGGATTGAGGTCGGGACCTGCTTCACCGAGAAACTTCGGCAGAACCTTTTCGCCCCTGACAGGGTGTCGCAGCTCACCTTCACCAGAATTGAAGACGGTCAGTTCGCGTGGATCCTGGGCCTGTTTGTAACCGATCTGACTGAAGAACGACGCAAAGCCGTAGTAGTCGTCCATGGTCCAGCGATCAAACGGGTGGTTGTGGCATTGGGCACACTGAATTCGTGTTCCGAGAAAAACCTGAGCCACATTTTCGGCGAGCAGTTCGGGTGTCGTTTCCGTCTGGAAATAATTCGTGGCAGGATTCTCGAATGTCCCTCCGGTTGCGGGAATCAGTTCATTAACGATCTTGTCAATTGATTCGCCGGATCGAACCCGGTCTCGCAGCCACCGGTCGTAGAGCATGAGTCCTTTGGAGCTGACTCCGTTATTTGTCCTGACTTGGAGCGTCTCGGCCCATTTCATGACCCAGAGGTCCAGAAACTCGTCCCGCTGAAGCAGCAGATCGACTAATCGCTCCCTCTTGTCGCTCGCTTGGTCATTGAGAAACGAGTGACGCTCTTCTGCTGATGGCAGCAGACCAATCAGATCAAGATAAACACGTCGCATGAACACTTCGTCGCTACAGACTTCAGAAGGAAGCAGGTGCATATTGCGCCAGTGGTCGTGGACGTGCTCATCGATAAAGTTATGAGCTGCAATGTCTGGGAACTGGAACGCCGTTCCGGGACGAACGATGATCGAGGCCCCTTGTGTGAACTGATCAAATCGGGCCATCACAAATGCACTTCCGGGCCCCATTGCCGAGACGATACCGTCAACGGAGACTTTGGCTGCGGAATCATTGTTGCTAATGAAGACAGCCTGGTCGGTGACATCCCGATCGGTGCCGTCGCTGTAGTACGCGGTGACCAGCAGTTTCTGGTCGTCGCCCGGGGCACGGAAGATCGCATTTTGCGGTAAGACTTCGATCCGAACGGGCTTTGCGGTATCTTCCGGATCTGGCTGTGCTCCGGCTGTCAGCCATTGGATTAATGTCTGATAGTGAGCGGTATCGGGCTCAATGCACTGGCCTCCCGTGTGATTGACCTGCCCAATCGCTTTGTTGACAAGCAGGCAATCCGCTGGTGCCGCCAGATTGATCCGACGACCGCTCAACTCGCGCGTAATGCGATAGTGATCACCTGCCGGATCGTATCCAAACAGACTTAGTCGAAAACCGTCTTTCCCCGATGCAGATCCATGACACTTGCCAGTGTTGCAACCGGCACGGGTCAAGACAGGCAATACATCGTTACGAAACCGAAACTCGGCCGGATCCTTTGAATGAGATACCTCAATCGGGATGCGTGTCGAAAAACTCTCGTACTGGATCACGAGTTCTGTTTGGCCATCCGCTAGCGGTTCGACGAATCCGCTTGCTAACCGGGCGACGGCGGGCAGGGCGATCTCCATCCGGGCCAAATCAGTCACGTCTTTGTTGCTGCCATCTGCTGCAAGAAGTTGGACGACGACTTCTTGTGATTCTCGACGATTGGTCAGTGAGATTTTTGCAGGAAATGCCTGCAGACGGGGCGCGACCTGATCTTCAACTTTCTTCATTTCGGCCGCAGGGGCGATTGAAGCGGTCAGGAGCAGGGCAACCGACAACGGTGCCAGGCGATGTAAGAACGTCATAGGAGAATGGCTCACAAATAATGGGCGAGGGGCGAGTTCCATTGGCGCGGATGATCTTGTTAACGAGAGCTTGCCTTGTTGCCGCCGACGGTGTTTTCCGGATCGGCTTCAGTTTGTGTTTTTCTCAAAGCCTCTAGCGGGCTGAGCGGTCTCCCTTCAGCGTCGGTGACGAGGCCGCCGGGAGGAACGATCTTGAGCAGCCCACCCCTGCCAAGGTTGAATGAGGCAGACTGTCCATCCCGGGTACCGGTCAAGCGACAGACCAGGCTGTCAAATTCGCCAACGGGTGCCGTGGGATCCAGCTTGACCGAAAACGTGACCTGTTTCGCTTGGGAGTCGACTTGTACGGGTTCGACGTGCACGCGATTCGGCAATCCTTCGAGCGTTGCGATGAGTCGATGGGGGAGTTCGCCATTCCGCTCGATGGAACAAGTGACGAGAAGTGTCGTTCCTTGTTCGCCGGCGACTCGGCCGATCGTTCCACTAACCGGGGATCTGGTGATGTCGAGTTCGATCAGTTGAGATGAAACTGCCGTGTCGATCTGTGCGCGTCGACCGCGACCTCGAGGGGCAGGAGCCATCTCGATGTCGTCGGAAACGGGACCCCGTGAAAGCCCTGTAGAGACTCGTCCTTCGGCACAGATTGTCCACTTCCGAGGTTCCACCTGCGGGTGTGCGTGAGCCAGGTATGTTCCGACTGTCTTGTCCGCCGGGACAGTAATGAGTGGCGGTCCATCAACCCACGGCGGGAGGAAGGGAAACGTAATATCGATCGCGTCGTTGAATCCCGGGTCGCGGTGCACGTGAATGTTTAATTCCACGAAACCATCCTGGACCAGTGGCGACTTCAACGGTTCCAGTTCAATTCGAAACGGAACCGGTTCGACCACGGCGATCATCAGGCGGTCCACACTGACCGACTGATAAAGTCGGTCGGCCGACATATTGATCAGATCGACCACCTGCTGAAATGTCCCTGTCACGGTTGACTGATTCGCACTTCCCGTCGCGTTCAACTGCACCAGGGCCCCCGCGATTGGCGCATCCGCCTCCGCTTCAATCACGACCGGGACCTGGAAGCGATCGGAGTCAATCGTCGTAGGGAAGTTCTTGATCCCCAAGGGAAGTCCCTGCGGAGTTAATTGCACTTTGCTCGTCACCCCTTTTCGGTTGACTCCCAGGAAAGTGACAATTCGATTTCCCTGCGGTACAGAAATCGCCTGTCGTTCTTGTGACAGTCGATTGGGGCGTGGCAGAAAAGCCGTGAGGGCTGGGAGTGTCAGAGTGGCCTCGACCCGGTAGAAAAAGTGTTCGCCACCTGCTCCACGTTGATCAACGACCCGCAGCAGATACTCTCCTGTGCGGGGAGCTTGAAATACCAGCCGACTGTCGTGAGACCCGTCATCGTCGTTGCTGACGAGAATACTTCCGTCCAAATCTAGAATGGAAATCACTGTATCGGCGGGTGAACCGAGGCGGCTTGCAAACGCTTCGAACTGAAATCGCTGACCGGCATTCACGCGAAATCGAAACAGGTCGATATCGTCGATCTGGCTTAAAACACCATTGAAAGCGACAGGGAGATCGATTGCTGGGTTTGACGAAGTCCCAGCGGCATCATTTGGCTCCACCTCAAGAACATTCTCAAAGGGTGAAATCCGGAAGGGGATGGCGGTTGGTGAGGTCGTATCCAGATGACTGGCAAACAGGCCATGGGTGTTGTCAGGTGAAGCTGGTAGCTGGACTTTCTGTTCGAACGGCCCCGCGGCATCTCCCAGAAAGCGAACCGTAAGACTTTCTCCAATTCGGCCACCGGCTGGGAAGACGGACGAAGGACGCGGAAAAGTTCCTACGTGCAGGGCGTAACCGCTATCGTCCCCATCCAGATTTACTTCCTGAACTCGTACGAAGTAATCTCCGTCTTCCGGGACGATCACCGACACATAGGGGTCCTGTCCGAAAAGAGGTGTGTCATCCGCACTGGCGAGCTCTTTTCCTTCCGCATCTAAGACGGTCAAAACCGTGTCGATCATGGTCGCCCCCAATCGAACCGCCTCCACTTCTGCAGAGAGTCGGTCTCCTCGGCGAAGTCTCAGCTTGAAATAATCCCGATCTCCTTTTTCCAGCAGACCGGTCACCGTGACATTCCTGTCCAGCGACATGGCCTCTTCAAGGGATTCATTAGGTTCATCTGCATTTACGACGGGAAATGGAGTGATCCGAAAGATCCGCAGTTCCGAAACTCCCTGCGGGGAACGGACCCGAAATGCATATGTGCCGGGACGGCAGTCGTGCGTCGTCTTCAGCGTCGCCAGAAGTTCGTTGTCCGTGACGGGTTTCAACTCGGTGCAGACAACATCAGGAGAATAGAGCATTAGCTCGCTGGCCTTCGACAACCCCGCTCCCACGAGTTTGAGAGTGAAACTGGTGTCGCGTTGTCCGATTGCCGGTATCACAGACTCAACCGAAGGACCGGCAGCTTGAGTCGTGTTCAGCAGCCCCACAAGAAACGCTGTTGTCAGCATGATTCGCATAATGAAATCCAAATGATGCGTATGAACGAGAGAAACGTTGTCCCTGTCCCCGGGTGGTCAGAGGGCAGGTCGTCACGCAGCGGAAAGACCATTCCACCGAATCTCGAACAGGGGTTCTGTCTCACGTCCGGAACTGGCGTCTGAGCTGCCGAGCTGATGACAATCCCTCCCCCGCCACCGAAGGACAACTGTTACGACTATGCCAACAGCCCTGTAGCGAGCTTGCCTCCCAGCACGATTTGCTGCGGGCGATCGCCTGGGGTCATCAGGTCCTTGCTGGCATCGATTCCGAGCAGGTGGTAAACCGTGGTGGTATAGTCTTCCACGGAGAGTGGAGAATCGACCGGTTCTGCGGCCAGTCCGTCAGATGATCCATAGACGTGACCTCGTTTAACTCCACCTCCTGCCATGACGATGCTGAACACACGGGGCCAGTGATCGCGACCCCCACCGGCGTTCACTTTGGGAGTTCGGCCAAATTCGCTGGTAATCAGGACCAGTGTGGAATCGAGCATTCCACGTTGATCAAGGTCTCGGATCAGGCCGGCAAAGGCCTTGTCGAGATCGGGCGACTGAGTCTCGATGCCTCGATAGTGGTAAGCGTGAGTATCCCAGGCCCCATAGGTCACGGTCACGGCACGGGCACCTGCTTCAATCAGTCGACGGGCGACCAGGAACCTTGCTCCTGCAGAAGGACGCAAAATGGGACCCCAGCTCTTCATTCCGTAAAGCTCTTTCGTCTCTTCCGTTTCCCCTTTCAGACTGAATGCCTGACGGGCCTGAGGTGAGTCGAGCAGGTCATAGGCCCGCTGATAAAATGAATCCATGGTCGTCAAAGAGTCGTCACGTTCCGTGTGGTGGAAATGGTCATCAACGAGTTCCTTCCACGACTTGCGGTCAGAAAAACGCTGCTCATCGACACCCTTGGGCAGACTCAGGTCTCGCACGGTGAAACCGGGGCGAGCGGGATCCGTCCCCAAGGCGAACGGTCCACAGGAGTTGCTCAAGTAGCCACTACCAAAGTATTGACTTCCCTGAGTTGGAATGCAGATGTAAGGGGGAAGGGCACCGCGAGGACCCAACTCGTGCGAGACAACGCTTCCGACACTGGGGTAGACCAGTGCCGGACTGGGACGATATCCCGTAAACATACTATGCTCGCCACGTGCATGATCCACCTCTGTGTGTGACATACTGCGCACGACTGTCAGCTTGTCGGCGACTTTTGCCATTTCCTGCATGTGTGAACTGAACTGGACTCCGGGCAACGACGTACTGATCGGGTCCAGAATTCCGCGATATTCGATCGGTGCATCCGGCTTCGGATCGAAGCTATCCATGTGGGCAAACCCACCCTGCAGATAAACGTGAATCACCGATTTTGCCGTTGCGGGGATGTTGCGTCCCTTTGACGCTGCGACAGATTCATGCCGAAGCAGATCACCCAGCGACAGTCCTAGTCCTCCCAGCCAACCGACCTTCAAGATGTCGCGACGACTGGGTCGCTGAAAATGAGCGGGATCACTGAACCACGTGCCGGCAGCAGGTTCTGACATAGCTTTCGTTCCTGAATGAGCGAGTAAGTGACTACCTGGTGAAGTGAAAACGGGACGTCGGGACCACAAAAGACGATCATCTGTTGTGTGGTGGTCGGAACATATAACGAACGCGACTCTTAATTGATTGCACAGACAAGGCTAATGAACTGGAGCGTCAGATAACTCCACAACCAGCTTCGGACGTTGTGACAGGATTTCGGCCTCCGATGTGTAAAAGTCCCATCCATTTCCTCCGGTGTTGAGAAACGCCCAGCCGTGGTTGTCATCCCCATTGACCCAGGACTGGACCGTGTCTGTCACATCAAACACGATTTCTGACGCGTTGGCTGAGATCTTCCCGAAGGTAAAGCTGTCTTTATGCCGTGACGCTTCAAAACCGTCGGCCGAGATGCCCGCGACGACGCTATTCCAGGTTGCTGCACGGTCGAATGGGACAAGCATCCGGTGCAGGTTGACCGTATCACCCTGGTCAAATGCGCTCACCAGTAGCTTGGCAGAGATGACTCGAGCATGCGGGTTTATCTGACCCTTCTGGTCACCAATGATGTCATCAAATCGGAGCAGAACCTGGCTTTCCCCTCCGTCGTTGTTCGAATCAGATGAGGCATTGGGATTGGCCGCCAGAATCGTCGTCGTCGCCAACGCCCAGATCTCTGTATCGACGGTGCCTGCATAGCCATTAGCACCTTCTTGAAATGAAACCGTACGAGACTTCGGGGGGGCCGAAATGCACTGACAGGTCAGTCCTGCCAGCGCCACTCCTGTAAATACAGTCTTGATTACAGAGCTCATGTGTATCCTAATCTTCCTTGTTACAACCGAAGAACGTAACAATTAACTGTCTGTCGAAAGGGCAGGAACTGGCATCGACGCTGAGCGACAATTCATGGGGAACTCATACTGCACGAGATGCGCGTCCAATTCCGCACCACAGGTCAAGCCAAGATGTGACGTAACTCGCTGCTTCTCGATGGGGGCTGCTGAGGGCGAACACGTCACAGTTGCCACATCTGTCTTCAATCACGTTTCATCCTCGGAATGCAGGGCGATTCGAAGGCGAATTCACAAGCTCGCAGCGCAAACCAACGTAGGTTTAAAACGGACATAGACCCAAGGCCGTCAGCACCGTTCCCGTAACGGATTCTCCAATCAGGACTTCAGCTTCTTCAGTGTTTAAGCATTGAGAACGAAATAACGCCGGATGAAGTGTCTCAGATTCTAGATGTCAACGTTGCACGTACAGAGTCGGATTCGTCTCACAGGTGCAGCGATTGTCCAAGCTAAAGAAAATGAATCAAGAAGCAATCATTAAGAATGAGTGAAAACTCAGAAGTCGTGTGGTCTGCTCGATGATTCAGCCAGGGACTCGGGGAGGGTTGTCAACGCGTTGCAGGAGGATGTTGGAGAGCGGGTTTGGCTCCAATAAAGTCCGAAAACCGATGGCGGGGTTGTCTTGCGCGTGGTGTCTGTTCCGGGGGCCTGGCGGGCAGTTAGGAAAGTGGATAAGGGGGGGGCTGCCAAAGTCTCGAGATCGACTTCACCTGATCATCAGAATCAACGTCAGGCTTCGGCATACATCAGGACTCCATGCAGTACTGGATCCGAAAGAAAGAATGCCAGGCACCTGGGTTCGCGTGAGTACTAATCTGCCATAGGGATTACATCGAACACAATTCCCAAACCTCAGCAGCCTGCAGCACAATTAAAGAGAGCGAAAAGGATTTCACTAACCCTTCATCTGTTATTCATGTTGATGCGTAAATTCTCCTTCGCAGCATTGTTCATGGGCCCGCGAACGGGTGCTCGATCCGGCTCGTACGGGAATGATGGGGAACTGGATTGGCAATGTCCCTCGCGTTGGGGGGCTCGCGGGGACGTCCAGGTGCTGCGAGAGTCGTTCTTGATTCAAATCTGAGATTGGAGAAAGAAATGCTGGTATCTCGAAGGCGGCCGCGTGGGTTTACGCTGATCGAATTACTCGTGGTGATTGCCATCATCGCAGTGTTGATCGCGCTGTTGTTGCCCGCAGTACAGCAGGCGCGTGAAGCAGCACGCCGCACGCAGTGTAAGAACAATCTTAAGCAGATTGGATTGGCACTGCATAATTATGAAGGGACTTTTGGTCGCTTTCCTGCTGCACTGTGGGGTGCGTCAATCTCGACAGAAGCGACACAAGCGACGAACACCTCCTTCCAGGATGACGGGCTTGGTTGGATGGTTTCCATTCTTCCCTACATCGATCAGGCGAATCTTTACAATAGAATCAATCCTCAAGGTTATCCTGGAGTTGTCAGCGACGTTCCCACTCGCGAACGGTACTACGGCGTCGGAGCTCTGCGGGTTCCCGGTGGTGAGACTGTTCTTCCCGCTTACTTGTGTCCGTCGTCAGCACTCCCCACGACGGTTCCAGCGTCGTGGCAGATTCCAGGCTCGCAGTTGGTGGGAGGGGGATCGATTCCGCCCCGCAATCCGGCGATCGTCGGATATGCGACTTCGTCTTACAAGACAGCGGGTGGAAGTTGCTATGGCGATGACAGCATTATGCACAAGCAATGGGAAGGGGGCGGGAAGGCATTTCGTGACGTGATCGATGGATTGAGTAACACGATCGCGGTGGCAGAGTCAACGTATGTTACCAGTACGACGAGTGCTGCTTCGCGCCGAACGACCGCGCCGACGGCCTTCAATGACTGGCCGATCTGGATCGGTGCGCCCGGTGGTGGTAACGATGAGACCGTACGGACGAACGGGCGGACAAACTCTCCGATCAATGCAACTGTTAACTTTTCCACGATGTACTTTGCCAATAACGATGACAATGCCTTCAGCTATCACACCGGTGGAGCTCAGTTTACGCTCTGCGACGGTTCGGTTCGTTTCGTGAGCGAGAATGTTGCGATCGAGATTCTTTGCAACCTCTATAGTGTTCGGGATGGAAACACGATCGGTGAGTTTTAGGAGTCTGGCCAAAGCGACGTGTGCGCCTATGCAGTCTCTTAAGTAGCAAGATGTCGTGTTCCTCGAATCGACAGTCCTCGTATTGAGAGGCAACGAGGTGTATTCCAGGATCGAGCTGGGGTAGGGCGTGGGGCATGGCATTTATGGTGCCATGCCCTGGGATGGATAAGGAATGAAGTCGGATTGTGACTTCGAGGAAAGCTTGACTCGGATGTGCCGAGCGGCAACCCGGTGCTGATTGCGATACCGAAGCTCGCATGGAAACTGAGGCAATCGAACACACGGATGCTGTGGCCGGGGCTTGGAGGTAGCAGAAGCCCGTCAGGGAATCTCTTCCGTGTCAGAGTTTATGAGCAAATCAAGTTCAGTTTCCGCCATCAGGCGAGGAACGAACTGTTCCTCTTGAGTGATTGGGATGAAAGGAAGAGATAATGATCAAGAGAATTGCAGTATTAGTGGCTGTCACGTTCCCTTTGTGCGTTGGCTGCGGGTCAGGAAGTGAAAGATTCGCAGTGGCGCGGACTGAGGGGGTCGTACTTTGCAATGGCGAGCCCGTCGAAAATGTTCAAGTCTATTTCGAGCCGATGGTAGTTGGGAAATCAGCCAAAGTCGGTAAGCAGGGGTTTGCATTTAGCGATCACGATGGTGCGTTTCAATTGTCGACGTATGGACGAAATGACGGTGCCGTGATTGGTAAGCATCGAGTCCGGGTTGGAGGTGATGCAAGCGTGAGCTGTGATTGCGCCACCAATTCCGAGAAGAATGTGATGGAAGTTGAGATCGTTGCGGGTCAGACCAACACCATCAACGTAACGCTGCCAGCGAAACCAGCGAAGAAGGGAAACGGCCGCCCGGTCAGATTGACAGGCGGTGCTGCTGCGGATGACGCGGATTCGAAACTTGATATCCAATGATTTCGGATATCACGTTTCCAGTGGGCGGCGCAGAAGCTTAATAGAACTTTTGTTCCCCTCGCAGAGAACGAAATTCCGCGAAGGTGATCATCCGTCGGACAAGGTGATAGAGATTGGTCTGTCACCTCCACCAGTCGATTGAGATGAACCTCAGGCTGGCAAGAGAAACGGTCGCTCAAACAGCAGATAACAGCGCAATGAAGCAGAGCCTTGAGAGAGAAGCAACCACCGTGGACGGGTGGTGTCGAAGATGGATGCGATTTCTCTTCACACCTGTCGATGGTGCGTCAGTAGTCGTATTTCGAATTGGATTCGGTCTGGTGATGGTGTGGCTCGGAATTGATTATCTTGTTGCAGGACGAGCGTACGAACTGTACGTCAAACCGGATTTTCATTTTACTTACTACGGTTTCGACTGGGTTCAGCCATTCTCGCTGAATGGGATGAAACTTTTTTTTGTCGCAATGTCCGTACTGGGTTTGTTCGTTGCGGGGGGGCTGCTCTACCGAGCGACGACTCCGTCGCTGGCACTGCTGTTTACGTATTTTCTGTTGCTCGATCGAACGAATTATCAGAATCACTACTATTTGCTCATGCTGCTAGGGTGGTTGATGGTATTCATCCCCGCCCACCGTTTATGGTCGATCGACTCTATATTGTGGCCATCACTTCGGTCGGAATCGATCGCGGCGTGGTCAGTCTGGCTGCTCAGGTTTCATGTGGGGCTTCCCTATTTCTTCGGGGGAGTTGCGAAACTGAATCACGATTGGTTTGCAGGAGCCCCATTGCGCCAGATGCTGGCTTCCCGGTCGGATCTCCCTTTCATTGGCCCCTGGCTGACGCTGGAGTCGGTGGTTCAGGTGTTTATCTGGGGGGGAGCTTTATTTGATTTACTTGTCGTTCCGCTCCTGATTTGGAAGCGGACACGCAGTCTTGCTTATCTGATATGTCTGGCGTTCCATCTGATCAATTCAATGGTCTTCGATTCGATTCACGTTTTTCCCTGGTTCATGATCGTGGCGACGACCATCTTCTTCAGTCCCGACTGGCCACGTCCCTCCCTTGACAGACTGTTGAAGATAGTGAGAGGGCTTCGCGGTAATCCCGAGATCAGCGCGGAATCCGCGCTCAACGAGGTGCCTGTTTCACGTTTAGAAATGGGAGTGAGGCCGGCAGAGGCGACGTTGAATCAAGCTCATTCCGCTGAGGATCCATGCCCCTGGATGTTTCGGCGCAGATTTGCGGCGATGGGGTTTGCAGGGCTCTGTTGCCTCTTTCACCTCGCATGGCCTCTGGTTCATTTTTTGGAAGAGGGAGACACCAGCTGGACCGAACGGGGACATCATTTCTCGTGGCGGATGATGTTGCGAGGGAAGACGAGCGGCTTTCGCTATCTGGTGACCGATCCCCAAACGGGGCTGAGCTGGAATCCCGATGTGCGAAAGTGGATTACGCCTGACCAGGAGATTCGATTCGTTCGTGACCCTGAAATGATCCTGCATCTCGCGCATTTCATCTCCGAGGACTATTTGAAACTGACCGGTCGGGAGTTTGAAGTCCGAGCTCTTGTATTGACGTCGTTGAACGGTCGGAAACCGCAATTACTCATCGACCCGACGGTCGATCTGTCGAAAGAGCCAAGAGGTTACTACCAACGATCCTGGATTCGCCCGCTGACTGAACCGCTAAGAAAAGATCCCTGGATGATCCCCCCGTCCCAATGGGAGCGTTTGATCGACGTCAAGGAAGTCGGGCGGAAATAGCGGCGAGAAGGTTCCAGGTCGAATCGCAGCGTCAGCGACAGACGATTGAACTGCGAAGCACAGGCTCGCGAAGGATGTCGTTACAGCGGTGCTGATGGCCGACGGTTTGACGGGCAGGTGATCTCTTTTGCTCAGCGCGAGCGGATGGGCTCGTTTCAATCGTGATTGGGACAGGACCTGATTCGCAGATTTCCGGGTCTGCCAGCAACAAGGGCGGGGGGGGCCGGTTTTGGATTGCCCCCGCCCTGTCAGCTCCATGTATCGTGGCTGCGGGCCGGCATGAACGTTATGCGCTCAACCCCGTTTTGCAGGACGCTTACTCGTTGTCATGCAGACATCGGCGATTTTGCCTGATTGTTCCATAGCCATATGGAACCGCTGATCACCTTCCAGTCGATGGACCGTCATGTGGTATGCGGAACTGACTGCGGCGAGGTAGGGGCGTTCTTCAGGAGTTTTCGGGACGCGGAGTTGGCCCCATGATCCATCACCCAGGTAAAGCACACCATGTTTGTCGCGCAATCCGTTCGTCAGAGGATGCGTTCTTTTGAAGGTGTGATCGTGGTGTTCGAGAACCACGTCAACATTGTACTGCTCGAACAATGGGCACCAGTGTTTTCGCTGCTCTTCCCCTGTGCCGAGATGGTCGTTCGCTCCTTGTGGTGACCGGTATGAGGGATAGGCAGGGACGTGATTGGCAACGATGAGATGCGGCCGTTCTTGTCGATCCGCGAGGGTTTGCCTGAGCCAGTCAGTTTGTTCGCCAGCAATCGGGGCGATGTGGTCGGTATCCAGCACGACGAGGCTGAGATAGTCGCCGATGTCCAGCACCCCGTATGTTTTTTCGGGGTAGAATCCGTCGAAGAAGCTGAGGTAGGCAGGTGCATCCTGCCTCTGCCTCTTGTAACCGCCATCTACTTCGTGATTCCCGATGGCGGCCACCATAGGGATCAGTCGCCCCTGCGCGTCAATCATGTGCTCGTGATAGTTCTGAAGGTATTTCGCGAACGTCTCGGGAGACCGTCCATTGTCATAGGCGAGATCCCCGGCGATCAACGCAAAATACGGTTCCTGCCTGGCGGCGAGTATGTTGGTATTGATCGCATGAAGACCAACACCGGAATCGCCTCCTGACACGAATTGGAAGGTATCCGTCGCTTTGCCGGGCATGGTGCGAAACCGATAGACTTCGGCGGCGTTGGCAATCTGAAACTGATATTCTTGTCCTGGCTGAAGCCCGGTCAACTCGCACCGAAACACTTTCAGATCAGTGTTCGTGTATGGCTTGGTGATCGTCTTGGCGATCTGCCAGACAGGGGCCTCCAGAGTTGCGAACTGAATGGAAGTATCCGCACTGGTTTCAGCCCCCAGCCACTGGATCGTAATTGTACTCGTCGGATCTCGTTGCCAGGTGAGAAAAAGAGTATCCGGTGCGAATGAGGCCGCAGGGTTCGACGCCTCTGCGAGTGAGCTTGAGTCCTGTGCCAAAAGCGAAGGATGACAGGCAGATGCCGCCGCAAGACCTCCAAGGGATGTGCTGAGAAAACTGCGACGATTCAACGGTGACATGGAATGTTTCCCTCATCAGGTCAGAGATGTTGTCATTTCACCTGGACCGATGCAGCCCAAATCCCATGGCCGAAGTCAAGCCCAGACCCGCAATCCTTGGCGAGTGGGTTGATTCTTCAATTTCGGAAGAAGAGCAGATGAAGGTTCCGGGCAATTTCGATGAACGTTCGGGGCATTTCCAGGAGATCGCTGGGAACGTCGCGAAACTGTCAGGGTTTCGAATGATCGTTCCAACAGACCTGCGTACGAAAGAATCCTGTCCGAGTTTTTTGTATGATTGGCAACTGAAGGAATGGATGTCTCATCCATCAGAATTTGTTTACTCTTGCCGCAGTTGACGGTTTTTCCGCCAGTCGAAAGTTGGATCCATGACAGTGAGTTCGCGACGTGCCTTGATCAGTCTCAGCAATAAGCAGGGGCTTGTC
Organism: Schlesneria sphaerica; assembly: GCF_044336245.1. Taxonomy (NCBI): domain Bacteria; kingdom Pseudomonadati; phylum Planctomycetota; class Planctomycetia; order Planctomycetales; family Planctomycetaceae; genus Schlesneria; species Schlesneria sphaerica. The sequence continues at coordinate 5,286,860 of NZ_CP172346.1, forward strand.
CACTTTGCCCAGCAGCTTGTGCAGCTGGGTTTTGAATTGCTCTCGACCGGTGGGACGCGTCAAGCCCTTGAAACCGCCGGTATTCCGGTCATCGACGTTGCTCAGTACACCGGTTTTCCGGAGATGATGGACGGACGAGTCAAGACGCTGCATCCCCGTGTCCACGGAGGTTTGCTGGGCCGTCCTGATCTGAAGTCTGACGCAGAATCGATGTCCGCCCATGGGATCACGCCGTTTGAACTGGTCGTCGTCAACCTGTACCCGTTCGTCGAAACCATCTCCAAGCCGGGTGTCACCATCGAGGAAGCGATCGAGCAGATCGACATCGGTGGGCCGAGCATGCTGCGGTCGGCTGCGAAGAACCACAAGTACGTCGGTGTGGTGACCGATCCTGCGCAGTACGAGCGAGTTCTGCAGGAATTGGCCAAAGGATGCCTGACGCTGGAATTCCGCCGCGAGCTCGCCGCTGCCGCGTTTGAAATGACGGCCCGTTATGATCGCGCGATTTCTGATTACCTGTCTGCTCAGTTTGCCAAGGGTGCTACCGCTCCTGCAGCAAGCGGTGCTGCCGAGACGGATGCCGCCTTCCCGACTCAGTTGACTCTGTCGTACGAACGCCGTTCCTCGCTTCGCTATGGCGAGAATCCTCACCAGAGGGCAGCCTTCTATGTCGAGTCCTCTCCCGCACCCTCCACACTGGCCGCGGCTGAAATCCTGCATGGAAAAGAACTCTCGTACAACAATCTGCTGGATCTTGACGCTGCCATGCTGATCGTGCGTGAGTTCGCTCAGCCTGCTGCGGTGGTGATCAAGCACAATAATCCGTGTGGCTGCGCCGTCGCTGATCAGCTTGCCGACGCCTACGTCAAGGCAGACGCCGGTGATCCTGTCAGCGCGTTCGGATCGATCCTCGGATTCAACCGTGAAGTTGACGAAGCGACCGCCGATCAGTTGTGTGCTCCGGGCCACTTCATTGAAGCGATTATTGCTCCTTCCTTCTCAGGTGGCGCATTCGAAAAGCTGACGACCCTGCCGAAATGGAAGGCCAACGTCAGGCTGCTGCGGTGCCCCGGCATGCTCGATGCACGACCGGTCAGTCAGGAGTCGCGCCGGGTGACGGGTGGGCTGCTGGTTCAGGACCGCGATGAAACCGCAGAAGCCGTGTCCGAATGGCGCGTGGTCACTTCGCGAACCCCGACCGAGGAAGAGCGAAAGGACCTCGAGTTTGCCTGGCTGGTCAGCAAGCACGTGAAATCCAACGCCATCTTGTTCGCCAAGGGAGGGCAGGTGATTGGGGTGGGTGCGGGACAGATGAGCCGCCTCGATTCCAGTTACATCGCTGCTTACAAAGCGGGTGAGCGATCAAAAGGGGGCGTGTGTGCCTCGGACGCGTTCTTCCCGTTCCGCGACGGCATCGATCAGATTCACAAGGCGGGAATCACGGCCGTCATTCAGCCGGGCGGTTCGAAACGGGACGACGAAGTCATCGCCGCCTGTAATGAGTTCGGCATCGCCATGATCTTCACCGGCCGCCGGCATTTCCGACATTGATCATCGGTGCGGATCGTCACACGTCGTAAAAACCTGAACCGACCACGCCCCCAACAGGACGTGGTCGGTTTTTTGATTTCAATCGGTCATTGGACCAGACGGCGCCTCATCGTCTCTTCAGGCCGAATTTGATCGGCCCCTACGGCGGAATGGCGTTCGGGAACCGCGACTACTGCTCCGCATCCCAGTCGGACGTCTCTTCGCTTAACTCCTCAGGACGGGCCGCTGCGGAATTGCCCGATGAGAATTCCATCTCATCGAGTTCAAACCGGGCATCGCGCAGGTTCTGCTCTCCCAAGCCGGCGGCGTCGTCATGGAAGTCGGCTGTGACCACTTGTGAGCGCCGGGGTTCCAGGTCTACATCCATGTCGATGTGCTGCGTGGCATTCACCTGCCGGATGGGGGACGATTCGCGACGCGGAGTATTCATGGGGGTGTCGTCGGCAAGAGCCGTATCCGGAAGCGTCTGGGCAACCAGGTTCTGGCTGGGGTTCCGCTTCTGAAGTTCTGCCAGTGCTTTCGCGGCATTCTTCAGGTTGGGATCGAGCGTTAATGCTTCCGTATAGCGATCCTCGGCCAGTTCAAGCTGGCCTCGCTCTGCGTGAATATAGGCCATGCAGGCGAGTGACTCGGCGGGGGTGTTCACTCGGCTCAGCAGTCCCATGCACTCGTTCATCTTGCCGTTTAATCCCAGAACCAGAGCCAGATTATTCGTCGACCGTGGATCGTTGGGACTGTGACGAAGCGCTTCTCGCAACACCACCTCGGCTTCAGCGAGATTCTTCGTCAGATAGAACGTGTAACCCATGTCTGCCAGCAGCCTGACATTGGTCGGATCGAGCGACTGAGCCTGGCTGTAGTAACTTTGAGCTTCGGTATACCGTTCCAGCTTCGTACTCACGACACCCAGACGATGCAGGTAGTCAGAGTTTCTGGGGTGTTTTTCGTGCAGGTCGAGATAGATCTGGCGAGCACCTTCGTAATCGCCTTGTCGCTCCATGTCGTTCGCCGTCACGTATTGCCCGGCAATCTGATCATGGTAGGCTTGCAGTCGACTCGGGGTCGCGGTCGGTGACAAGGTCGAGACACAGCCGCATTGCAGGAAGAATCCCATGGCGACAGAAGTGATTGCGACAATCCGCATGGCCAAAATCCTTGCTGCAGGGAAGGGACCGCGGGGTGACTCGGTTGAAGGGACATCAACAGAAATGAGTGCGAGACCGGCCCACGTCCAGTTTCACTAGTTCGGTCGCACGGTCTGGCGGGCTTGAGTCAAATTTGCGGCGGACAGAAAATTTTCTCAAGTTTTTCACCCGACTCGTCTTCGTGGCGTGTCCGGCGTCGTCTCGCCCTGGGCGTCATCGCGTGCGGGGCAGCCCGGAATTTTTCCGGCTCAGTCCCACATCCGACTTCTCGGGGGTAAGATCCTGATCGACTCACATCGATCAATTTTGTTCAATCCCATGATTTCACCTCAGGAGGAGTCATCACATGTCAGATTCGCAACTGCCAGACGCAACTCACGGTTTCAGTCGGCGGAAGGTTCTCGGATCGGCAATCGCTGCCGCTGGCGCCGCGACGGCGGTCATGCGTGGACCCTGGGGAATGGCCACTGCCGCTGAACCGGCGGCCACCGGGGTCACCCGCGGGAAACGCTATGCAATGAAGAAGTCGATCAATCTCTGGGCGTTTCCCTACCCCGAGAAAATGTCGCTCGAACAATGTCTTCGCCTGGCGAAAGATGCAGGCTTTGATGGGATCGAACTGAACTACGATCTGGACAGCGAACTCTCGCCCAAGTCGGGTACGGCCGAGTTCACCAAAATCCGTCAACTGGCGGACAAGATCGGGATTGCGATCAGCGGCCTGTGTTCGTTCCTCTTCTGGCCCTATCCGCTCACAAGCAACGACCCCGCCAAGCGCGCCCGTGCCATGGAACTCGCGGGGCTCATGACCAAGGCCGCGCATGATCTGGGAACCGAGAATCTGCTGGTGGTTCCCGGAGCCGTCCATATTCCCTGGCGTACGGACTATGAACCGGTCGCGAATGATGTCTGTGATCAGCGCGCGAAAGAAGCGATCGGGAAGCTGCTGCCGACCGCCGAGAAACTGAAGATTCACATGAACATCGAGAACATCTTCTTCAACGGTTATCTGATGACCCCGATGGAGATGGCGGCCTTCGTCGATGGATTCCAGTCCGAGTACCTGCAGGTCCATTTTGATACCGGGAACATCATGCAGTACCAGTTCCCCGAGCACTGGATTGCGTATCTCGGGAAGCGGATTCGAAACGTCCATCTGAAGGAATTTACGAAGAAGGGGACTGATTCGTCGCTGGAAGCATTCCGCCCACTGCTGGACGGTACGACCAACTGGCCTGCGGTCCTCGACGCACTCGAAGCCACCGGCTACGACCGCTATCTGACGTTCGAATACTTCCACCCTTACCAGTACTGGCCCGAAGCCCTGGTCTATCAGACCGGCGATTCCCTGGATCGCATGCTCGGCAAGAAGTAGGCGATGTCCGTCACGCTCGAACGGAATCACGATTTGCCAGGTCGCTCGGACGAGAAGAGGGACTGAGTCTCAATGCTCGCCGAGCGCCTCGCTGTCGTTTCGAGCAGACAGGCGGACCAGTGTTTTCAGGCGGATGTTCTCACCCATGAACAGGGCTGACACAGCCGATGGACCCCGGGTGCAGTAGTGCGCATCCGGACGGGACGAAGAGGATTCGTAAACGTCGAATTTCTGATTTGTCTAGATGCTGTTCACAGTTATGCTCGATGTTTTGTTGATCGGACTTCAGTGGACGATGGCTCGCAGTGCATCGCGGCTTGCGGCGTTTTCCTGGGGCTTCGGGAGCGTCTCCTTGTTCTTCGGAGTGTTCATTATCATCGGGTGCTTCTATCCGCCTGCTCAAAAAGCAACTGAAGCAGTACGAGTTTATGCAGCGGCCTCGAATCGATTGAAGGTTCCACTTGAGAAAGTCTGTGCTCAAATCCCCTTCCAGCACGACACTGCCATTCGAGCCCGTCCCCGGTTTTCATCCGATTGTTAGCCATGCCGGTAGTCTCGGCCACCCGTTGAGGAGATTCAGCAAGAGATCCCAGCTCGCCGGAAACTTGGTCCGCCTCGCCACCGCGCCAGCATGACTGACAGCAATGCGTTGAAATAGGCTGAAGGTACAAGCGTTCGTGGATGGCGTGACGATTTCCTGAGACCGTTCGAGAAGCCTCCCAGATCAAGTTGGCCTGGTGTCTTGATCGCGATCGTTAGCTGGGATTCATCGATCAATCGACGACGAATCTTGTTTCGAACGGCGGCCATTCGCCGACGAACGTGTGGCCGCCGAAGAACAGAGGACCGATGTGCGCTCTGTCGCAGGGGCGATCGAGACAATCGGGAAACCGATCCAGCGCCAACATCTCCGCAAGGACCCTGGCCTCCGTGTTGTCTCTCTTGCGAGTGTTTTGAGCAATCAATCACCCGACAACTGATGGCTGGGCGCGTCCCAAGCTTCATTCACACTCCCGCATCGTCATCTGCCAATGAACGGCCTCGGACACCTCCAGGCGGCAGTATCAATCACGACCGGCTCCGTAATTCTCATATTCTCTCAAATTCTTTGAGATTCTTTGAGACAAACAGCTGTCAATTCTCGCTCAAAAGTGAGAGGTGGAAGTGTGCATGGCGATGTCGATCGAGATCACGCGCCGAAAGCTTTTGAGAGGAGTGATTTCGGTGTTTTCAGATTCACTTCGCGATCGCACGAATCGACACGTGTTTGAGGACTCGCCGCAGAGCAACACGGACACGACCGAATTATTGAACAATTGTCGAGAGAAAGGCTTCTATGTTTCGGACCACAGGTAATATGCGATTTGTTGGTGGACTCATGAACGCGACGGCCAAATGCTGTTTTTCAAGGAATTCGAAGATGCGCGCCGCGACAGGTATGATCGTCACTGGCATCACCATCATATCATTCATCTCATCGCTCAGTGGCAACACTGTTCATGCGGGGCCGGTTACATACGGACAGCTGAACGTCTACGGAACGGGGTACGGCAACAAGACCGACGGGGACGGGCACATAATGTACGACCCTGAGTACGAATCGAGGTCCTTCAATTATAGTTCCGATGTCGGCATATCGGAATCAGAAAGTTTGATCAGCTATTCCCAGACGAAAGAGGGTATTCTGGAAGTGAACACGTCTTCGGCTATCACTTCCAGAAACGGGAACTTAGGAGTGTACGCGGCGAGTAGTGGGCGAGTGATCTCCTCGGCCGAAGGTAATATTACCTGGAGTGACAGCGTTCAATTAGTGTCGCCTCCTGTGGGGGGGCATCGCTTGAGCGACAGCCTCGTACTTAATTTCACGATTGAAGGTGAACTTGTGACGCAAGGTTCGGGCACCGACCGCGAAATCGGAAACATTTGGTCTTCTGTTTTCGGTTATTTTTCGGACCAAACTTATTATGCCGAACTTCAGACAGATTATAGGAATCCCGAAGATCAATCGCTCATTATTAGTGATGTAGTGAACAGCAGGCTGGATTTAAGCGACGGATATGGGGAATTCAGTTATAATCTCGCTGCTTATACATATTCTGACGATGGATCTGCTAGTTCCAACTTCATCAATACGTTGACCCTAAAGTCAATCACCTTTGCAGACGGCACCACTCCGGAAAGTCATGGTTATTCCCTGATCTTCGGTTCAGGCATGGTGTCTCCCAACGTCTCCTCCGTCCCCGAACCGTCAACTCTCGCTCTGGCTGGCTTGGGCGGAATTGGCGTTGCTCTCTCGGCCTATCGTCGACGTCGGCTCGCTGCCTAGATCGCTCTCAGTTGAGTGTGGTGCCCCGCAAAGCACGATTCACAGAGTAAAACTCTTGTTTCAACGCGACGCGTCTGTGCAACACGGACTCACCATTGACCAATGATCGCCAAAAGACGCTCCGCGAAGGGCGTCTTTTGTTTTGCCTCCTCACCCAAGAGGGCGCCACGATATGGCGGCGCCGCACTTGCGAAAGACGCCTGAAGACGCTGTCTACGGACTGATTCTCTGGTCACCGACTTTGGGCGCGAGCCACAGCCGCACGGTTCCATTATGAAGAGCAGCGGCAAGCACCTGGCCATCAGGTGAAAACGCAATCTGGTTGACCGAGTGTGGCAAGTCCGAGAAAGTCAGAACCTCTTGTCGTGATGCGACGTGCCACAAGTGTATTGCCCGGTCATCCCCCGCAACACCAAAAATGCGTCCGTCAGGTGAAAAGGCCACCGATCGAATATTCACTCCAGGGTAAGTGTGTTCAAACCAGATTTGTCGGGTTGGGATGTGCATCAGCTTGAAGGTGCCGAATTTTGATCCGTACAGCATCAGTTCTCCTGCTCCCAGGGATTTGACAATCGGCATCGATGAAGGCACACCCTGTGCCGTCAACTGAGGCCAAATCAAACTTGCAGGAGACAAAGCCAGACAATTGATCTCCGAATTGATGGTACGGAGTTTTTCGGAATTTCCCGTAGGTTGCCAGACGACGATGTTTCCGTCTGCACTCCCTTCGATAATTGTGTTGGATTCCGAAAATGCGATGGCACGGACGACGCCTCCGTCACGATCAAAAGTCCCCTTGAGGGTTCCCTCGGGAACGCTCCACAATCGAATCACTCGATCGCGACCTGCGCTCGCCAGTGACTGACCGTCTGGCGAGAACGCCAGAGCTCGAAGATCGTGGGTGTGACCCTTTAAGATCGCATGGACGCTGAGCGGCTGTGCCTTCCAGATGATCACCTCATCGTCATAGCTGCCGGTAGCAATCCAACGTCCATCCGGCGAAACAGCGATGCAGGAGACAAGAGCCTGATGCTCTCGCGAGCTGGTGATTTCCTCAAATGTCTTCATGTTCCAGGCACGCAGGCAGGAATCATCACCGACGGTATAGAGCGTTTTGCCATCGGGAGCGAAGGCAAGTCCCCACGCCTCGGTTGGTCGATGACCAGGGAGATCGTGATAGGGGACCGGCGTCTCAGGACGCCAAAGACTCAGTCGACCACTCGACTCGCCGATGACCCAGGTGGACGAAGGTTCGTGAAAGCGAGTTGTTTGAATCTCCTGATAGGCCGGGTAGCCGCTCGATTGGAGGCTATTCAGTGAGGTACTCCAGAGCCTGAAGTCTGCACGAAAAGAGTCCGACGCATTGGCTGGATTGCTGGCTCCTGAAGTCGCCTTTGCTGCGACTTTCACATAGGTGCCAAACCCGAGAGATTTCCCCTTCGCATCGAACGACAATCCGGTGCCGATTTCGGAGAGATTGGGAACCGCTCCGATCAGTCGTCGATTGGGCCAATCCCACAGTTCAACACGAGGTGGAAAGTGAGTCGAAAGTGCGAGCTGCTGACCATCAGGGGAAAAGGTGAGTGAGAGGCCAATCCCAGGTTCCCATTCCTTGACGTATTCACAGGGGCCAAATTTTGCGGGGACTGATAAGCGGTCCAATGGCTCACCGTCGATCCCATGCAGCCTGACCCGAAGGAGTCGATGCTGCATTCGCGCTTGGTCGCTCAAAGAACCCTGATGAAGACAAATGGCCAGTTCAGCATGGTCGGGGGAGACGGCAATCGCCCGCGTTCCACTGTTGGGCAGTGCCAGGGAATCCATGCTTTCGATATGATGGAAGTGTCCCGAGTCGAAGTTCCAGATACTCACCCGAGCTCGGCGGAGAGTGCTTTTGTCGATGTTGTCACTTGCAATCACACCCCACGTCCCGTCAGGCGAAATGGCAATCGTTCCGTATTCATTTTCATGAATCATGAATCGCTGAAGCATCTTTCCCTGAACTAAGTCCCAGGCAAGTACTTCCCAGAGATGCTGTTCCGCAATATTCCTCGCGATAATGGCTCGTGTTGCATCGCGACTGATCCGGGCTTGGTGTCGGGTCGCGGGTTCACCTAGCGACCACGTTTGGAGAAGGGATGCCGTTTTCGGATCCCAGCGGCGAACGGTTCCATCCTGTCCCACGGAAAAACAAACTCGACCGTCAGGAGTCAAGGCGGCATCCACAATTGACTCGCTATGGCCTTTCAGCTCAAGGAGATTGAGGCCTTGATTCCATAGGTAATACCATTCAAACCCGCGCGAATCCTCTGGACCTGTAAACTCCGGTACTCGATAAGCTGCTCCGGTCCCTGCAGGTTCACTGCGTCTGATCGAAACAACGTCGTTTGAACGCGAATCGAACCGAGGAATGAATTCTTGCAGCACCGTTCCCATGGAGCTCAATTGCCGCTTCTGGTGGTGTTCGGCGGCTCGCCACATGTTTGCAGCATACTCTCGCTGACCGGCAAGCCATGCTAACTCTTCAGAACGATAACTTTGTTGATTCGCCAGATCACTTTGCTCTTGGGCAATTTTTGCCTGCTCCACTGCGATGGACCGGGCGTGGCGAGCGACGCGGGTTTGAAGTTCACGTTCCTGAATCGTCGAAACGAGTTTGAAATTCAACTCATTGAGTTGATAGAGGTGCCACACTCCGAAACAAATCAATCCTAAAGACAAACTCCCGGCAACAAGCGAAAGTGTGGCAACCGCGGGCCGTCCTCGTGTCCAGTTAAACAGTCGCTCGTGCAAACTCCACGAGCGGGCGGTGACGGGCTGATTTCGTAAGAATGATTCGAGATCTTCTGCCAGTTGCTTAGCGGAGCTGTATCTTTGCGACGGCGATTTAGCCAGACATTTCAGGCAAATTGCTTCCAGATCTCGCGGGACTTCAGGTCGTAGTTGCCTGAGACGCGGGGGTGTTTGCCGAACGACCGAATTCCGGACAGGCGGAAATGACCCATGTGGAAAGACAGGTTGGCCCGCTAACACCTCATACAGTACCGCTCCCAGTCCATAAATATCCGTCGCTGGTCCGATGATCCCCAACTGTCCATTGAGTTGCTCCGGAGCCATGTACTCTGGCGTCCCCATCAGCGAGGTTTGCCGCGCGGATGTCGTTTCGCCACTTGTTTGCGATGGTGCCGCAATTTCAGTCTCATCATAAAATTTGGCCAGCCCGAAATCGGAAATCATCGGTTGAAACAGCTTGCAAAGCTGATCCAATGGTACCGATCCCGGAAGGATTGAGTCTCCCTCTGCAATTGATTCCAGCGGTGGGAGTGATGCGTTTCCAGTGGAAGAGAGGGGCTCTGAAGTTCGACTCTCTTTGCCGGACAAGTCCCACTTTGGGTGCAAAAGAATATTGGATGGCTTGAGATCACGATGCAGGATTCCTCTCTCGTGAGCGTAGTGCACACCTTCGGCGAGTCCCATTAATAGTTCAACCGCGACTGCAATCGGAAGCTGCCGTTGTGGGGACGTATGCGACTTCCGTGAACCCCCCGTGTCAGGCTGGTCAATCGCAAGTCTGGTAGGAACCTCATCCGATCGAAGCCAGGAGGCCAAGCTGCCACCCGCGCAGAAGGATGTCACCTGGTAGCTGACGGACCCGGCCTGCCCCGCCTCATGGATCGAGACGAGATGGGGATGCATCAGCTGAGCGGCAATTTGTGATTCGCGAACGAATCGTCGCTGAAGGTCCGCCGTGGAGACCGTCTCGGGCCGCGGAATCTTGATCGCGACTCGCCGCTGAAGCACAGGATCTTCGGCCAGGAAGACAACTCCGAACCCGCCAGAACCAATTCGTTCAATGAGGCGAAAACGTCCTATTTCGGAAATCGTGTGGGCGGGGTTCTCGAATTCCGGGGGCAGGTCAAAAATCTCGGTAAGAAACGCAGTCGCGGGGCGCGCCATAAATGACCCCGACTCCTCGTAACCTTTCAGCAATACCGCGACTCGCCGTTGAATCGACTCGTCACCGTTGCACGCTGACTTTAGAAAAGTCAGCCACTCATGTGGCTGATGCTTTTCAATGGCTTCGAGAAAGATCTCTCGCGCTGAATGGGCAGTGTCATCCAACACAAAACCTCCCTCCCAACCAACCAGCGAGAATAGTGGCGCGGATGACTCTCGACATCGTGGACCGACCTTTTCACATTGAAAGTTCACCCGGAAACTTCAGCGGGAACTTACCCGACCGGGAGAGGGGGAACTCACGCGGGGTAAGTGTTGAAACAAATTGTCGCAAAGAGATTGGCGGCAATTCCCTCGCAAATGTCTCAGAAAAGAAGACATTGAACAGACAATCTGGCGGTTCTTTTTCTGGGCTTGTACTAATCCGTCAAATGGACTCGCAGAAAGGTCTTCGCATACGTCCAAACGCGATATGCACTCGCTCTTGAGAGGTTGAGCATTTCTCCTGCTTCCTCCAGCGAAAGTCCGCCGAAGTAATGCAGCTTTACCAATTCTGCGGCCACAGAATCGTCCTCCTCCAATTGATCCAGCGCATCGTTCACCGCCACGATTTCTGCTGCGGGACTGGGACAGAGAAGCTCGTCTTCACTCAATTGAAGTCGGGAAAACTTGCCACCATGTTTTTGAGCCGCCTTGTGTCGGGCGGCATCGACGAGGATGCGGCGCATGGACTCAGCGGCTGCGGCATAAAAGTGTTGTCGATTTTCCCACTGATTTCCCGAAGGAGAAGTTGCCATCCGGAGCCAGGCTTCATGAACCAGGGCCGTGGGCTGCAAGGTGTTGCCACATTTTTCGTGGCTCATCCGAAAAGCGGCAATTCGCCGAAGCTCTGCATAGACGAGCGGCAGAAGTCTTGCCGATGCATCCGCATCCCCGGTACGCATTTCATCAAGAACAGCGGTAATTTCAGACATGCTGCAGATCTCAGTCGAATCGGTGCATTCACTCAGGCGTTTTGGGGAATGCCACGCCCGAGGAATAGAAGTCACAGAGGGCTCATGTCTTGAAATCGTGAATGTGAAGTAACCATACGGCGACAGGGCACAGGCGCCAATTCAAACGAGAAATTGCTCGATATCGTCTGGCGAACTCGTCAATTGAGAATCGTTACGCAGACAACCGACATTTCCACTTCTGCTGGAATCAAAAGCGGAGGCAGCCGTGAGTACGTCGCACGTCCGGGAGTCCACGTCTCGTCTACGACCACGGATGACAGCCGGGTGCGAGCGAAGCTTAACGAGGGGGACAGCGGCACAGCGCGCAGCCGAAACCGTCGAGCGACTCGCCGTCGTTTCGAATGGACATGTGTCTGCCTGCCGTCGGCAGGCGGGTTCAGCCTGCATCGTTGTAAAGAACGGTTGACGTGAGTTTCGCGGCTGCGAGCGAAGGACTTTACAGACGCGGGGTAAGCATGGTGATGACCCCCAGCAGCACTGCGAGATTCATCGCCCACAGCCAGGGATCTTGCGATGGCACGACAGCCGGATTTGTGGCTACGGCCGGTTGCGGTGTTGAGAATGCACCGGCGGTAAACGGCTCTTCAGGTTCCGTGACGCTAGCGGTGTGGCTGTCGAGCAGGATCTGATCATTCCCATATTCTTCGTTGATTCGATCATCAAACAAATTGTCGTCGAAGCTTTGCGGATTGACTTCCTGCCACTGAAACGCGTACGACGTTCGTCTCACGCTTCCATTTCGATCAACGTCCGCCCACGAGGCTCTCGTCGGAACCCATGGCCCGTCGGGCAGGTCGGACTGCTCCCATTCAGCAGCCGATGTCGTACGAGGGGTCACCAGTTCGGAACGGTCGTCGGTCAGTACGATGGTGTCGCACCGTGTGATTGTGTACCCTCGTTCCTGGTCGATGTGGATGACTCGACGAACGGGTATCGAGTAATCGAAGACAATACGAAGCTGTGGTGCGTCAGAGCGATCCAGGGTCGCTAATTCTGCACCGTCGTTGAAATGGACAAGACACGATTCCAGCGATGCCAGCAGGGTGGGACTCGTCTGATCAAGCACTCCGGCAGATCGCGGGTCGATGGCCGGTGAACAGCGGTAGGGCGGAGTCTCCAGATTGTTCAGAAGATGGGCGTGCGTCGTCTCAGCGTCGGGGGACTGGGTGTTACCGATTCCGTACCATTCCACACGATAGTCGTGCTGGTCGACGATGAAAGACCTGCAACTATGACGCCTCAACCGAGCCAGCGATTCAGGCGTCCGGTCCAGATCTGACGGATCACACGGTGGCTCCAGGTTCGACGTGAGGACCGATCTCGCATCGCCTTCGGTTTCGAGTCGCATGCGCCGTGACGCGTGATCGTAGATGCTGAGCAGGGCGGACCGCGTTGATTGATTCCACCGGTCGTCTTTCCGGGTCACAACGGCTTGAAATCTCCAGGACTTGAGGCGTGCTCGCTCCTTCAGGACCGAATTAAGAACCTCTCTGACATCGGGTTCATACACGGTCGAGGCGTCAAGTGATTGCGCATCAACTTGACGCAGCAGGAGGCTCAGCAGGCACGCAGCGGTCATGACCCGAAAGACAAGCATCATTGCGGAGTTCTCCGAAGAGCATCCTGACCTTGATCGTCACGGTTCTAACTCGATTTCTAACCGAAGTGCGGGGAAGTCGTTAGCGAAGTGATCTATCGTGAAACGACAAAGTCGACCCAAGATGGGATTGAGACTGTTATATCTTCATCAATGTTGAATACAGGACTTTGTTATCGTTCATACCGCCTGCGCCGCGGCAGGTCGACAAAACGATCATTCGCAAGCGGGTCCGAGATTTCTTTGAATGGATGACGATTTAGAGTCCAGATATTCCCGGCGTTTGTCAATGAGCTGTTGCTAAGAACGTGGATAAACGGGGACATAGCGGATTCTGTTGAAGGGGTAGGCAGAAGAGCCAGATGAGATGGAGCAGAACAGGGTCCGCAATGACGGGCAGAGGCCGGATATGATTTGGTTGCGGCTCGGCATGCGTTCGAACGGTCGGCCCTTCAGGCCTGATGATGTTTAATCGAATCACATCCCAGCCCGATGGGCTGGGCTATGGGAATGGATGGCCCTTTGGGCCGGAGGGACATGGGGGGGGGGGGGATGGACATGGGGGTTGGGGACGCAGCATATCCTGTTGCGCTCAATACGGTTCAGCGTTTGATTCTTTTGCCTGAGCGGCATCCACAGGCCAGCCCAAGGCGGCGATTGCGGCGATCTCCGCGCTGGGCTGGTTGTGGGGAGACCGGTTCCGGTCGGGATGGCTTGTTTGCTCGGCGATGAAGCGTGCGTTTGTTCCAAAGGTTTGGATACTTGGACTCGTCGCATTTCTGTTTGTTGCTGACACTGCTGGTACTCCAAAATCCGCTGCCAGCGGGTGAGGAGCGCCGAGGCCAGAACTCTATCGGTGTTGTGTCTGCGCGCGGAAGACTGGAATCCGCATCCTTGTCAGGGCGTTCGAAGGGATCCTCGCGCACAAAAACGGTGGCCAGACTGCATGGGGCAACCGCAGCTACCGGGCTGAATCTGAGGCGGCTATGAGAAGGGGGGAGTGGAGTGAGGGTGGGAAGGAGGAAGTACTGTGGTGACATGAGGTTGGATTTTGAGTGGAGAAGATGAAGCGATGGGACGCCGCTTCTACGATCGTCACGGCCACCTTCAGATGAGTCTTAATGACGAGGGGAACGGGGTGGCCAGCTGGCCAAACTTTGGCCAGTCGGTGGCCAGTCCCATATGTTGGGATAGTAAAGGTTTAAGCATTTTTCAGGCGACTGGCCCGGCTGGCCAAGGTTTTTCGGAATGTGGCTGACAATCCCGTTCACGTCATCGGATTAAGACGTGAGTTTACGTCGTTGAAGATGCGGCACTCCAGTCTTGGATGGCTTTGGGGAAGCCGACATACCGGGAGGAACCAGGACCCGGCAGGTTACAGAGTGGGGCAGGGGGCCTGGGCAGTGCCAGCCTCCGATTGATCAGCAGACGATAGGGCCACTTCCCGCAATGACATGCTGACGGACGAAAGTTGAGAGGTCCCAGGGAGGCCTCTTGTCCCGGCTTTGTAAGCAGCCGGAAATTGAGTCGATGCACGTTTCGCTATTTGACAATTCGGTACGAACGATGCCACCTCCCGCGCTGTTCGAAGCGGTTGCGGAAGGTAGCGCTTTAAGGTGATGAGTCGCTGGCTGCTCGTTGGAAATAGGGTTCAGTCACCGCAGAGGGGGCCTGTCTCAGATTTTCCGCAGCGGAATCAGTCGCGACCAAACCGGGGTTTGGCCCCCACGGCCGGCTGGTCTCCTGTTGGTGTTCGTCGAGTCCAGGTTGTGTCTGGGGGCTTTTCGATGCCGCTTCGGGGCGGACACACTGTCTCACCGCTAACGGTTCCCGTCATTACGGCTCTGAGGTGGGGACTTACCGTTCCGTGAAGCACCACTTGCCGGGCAAAAAAGAAAGGACGACTGCGTGTGGCAGTCGTCCTTTCCAGAGCATCAGCGGTCGTCGAGTGTGACGAACTGGTCGGGATTACTTCTTAGGCTTTTCGGCGGGCTTCTCTTCTTTTTCGTTCGCCGAGTCCAGGGCCTTTTTGTACTGTCGCAGCCGCTTTTTCAAGGAGGGATCTGCGGCCGCACGGGTTCCTTCGGCCAGTTCGATGGCCCGTTCCTGCGCTTTCACTGCTTCAGCGACGTCGCCGGTGTCAAAGTAAGCCTTGGCGAGGGTGTCTGCCACCATGACGTCTTCACCATCGACGAGCTTATCGGCCTTCTGTGCGAGTTTCAGAGCGAACTTCAACAGCTTGGGTGAAGCCTTGTGGTCGCGGTTGGGATCGACAATGACGCGAGCCATGTTGCTCAACAGGCCCGGATCTTCGCCTTGCTCTGTTTCGATAATCTTGTTGCCGACGTCGACCGCTTCGTCGCTTCGTTCCGTGGACAGAGCGAGGACCTGGAAGCGGATCAGGTTGAACATCTCGGCCCGGTCAGGAATTTCTTCCGAAGCTGTGTCGAGTTCGGCCAGCAGATCCTTCGGATCACCGTCGTCGCTGAATTCCTTAAACAGTTCCTGCAACCGGCCAATGGTGGCTGTCAGCTTCTTCTGCAGGGCCTTCATGTCGGCCAGTTTCTGTGCTTCTGCTTCAAGGTCCCATGTTCCTGCAACGATCTTTTCCAATGGTTCTTCCATTTGCCCCGGATGCCCGATCCAGGCAACCTTGCCATCGCCATTGATGATGAAGGCGGCGGGAATCCCCTGTTGTTCGGCTGGCTGCATCCAGTTGGTGACGATCTTCCCTTCGGTCGGTTCGGCGTCTTCGGGAACCAGATCCAGCGCGACGCGGTAGTCCATTTTGTCGCCCATCTCTTTGACGAAGTCAGCGACAGCGGCTTGATCTTCTTCCAGAACGGCGACACCGATAATGGCGACGTCTTCAAATTTCTTCTGCAGTTCGGTCAAGTGCGGGATGGTCACGCGGCATGGTCCACACCAGGTGGCCCACAGTTCGATGACGTAGATTTTACCTTTCTCGAAGCCTTTGACTTCTTCACCCTTGATGAACTCTTTCAGCTCCAGCTTCGGAGCCTTGGATCCAATCGTGAGCTCTTGCGCGGAAACTACTTGCGTCAATGTGGCGACAGCGATGGCACAGGCCGCGATAAATTGTTTCATCATCATCTAGGAGTTGAACCTGCCTTTCCGAGGGGATGCCTGCCACATGACGGAACGTGGGCTTAACGGCTGTACTCAGAGAGTAACGGTCCTGTAGGAACCGGACAAGCCGAACTGTAGCCAACGTGCGACAGGGGCGAGCATCTCTTTTGCCCCATTCATAATTCGATCTTGCCTTAAAAACGACGGTTTGACTACAAACCCGCCATCACGTCAAAACTCGCCTTGATCGATCAGTGGTCTCATCATCGCTCGGGGCTTGCGCGCCCATCACCCAACCTACGGAAATAAGGGGATAGTCACTATGAATCCGCGACTTTGCCCAACCTCCGTACGCTGTGATCTGTCGTCGCGCTGTGATCACTCTTCTTCCAGTGTGAACAAGGCCCCGCGAGCCCGCTCGAAATTTCTTCCGGCCGGATTCCTGAATGTTTTCGGGACGAAGGATACGGCAGAAATGACCGCCGCCGACCCGTCGGGACTGCCGGCTCACGGCCTGTCAAGTCGCGGTCTGCCAGTTCATTCGGTGCTTCGCACGTTGGGATTTCCGTTAGTTCAGGACCCCGCCCGCATGCTGCGTCTTGCCTTGCTTTTGACCCTGGTTGTCTCGTCCCTGGGAACAACAGGCTGCAAGTCGCTGCAGAAGAAACACGAAAATCCCGTGATGGTCGAGGCCCCCCGGCGCGTTGAGCGAATCGAAAACGACGACGACGATGATGAAGTCATGGTCGCGCAGAACAGCGACGAGGAAGACAGCGGAGACCTGCCTGAAGACGATGGTTCGGACATTACACAGGTCCGTGCGTCACTCGATAAGAATCCCTGGGCCGGCTGGGAAGATGATACGACCATCTTCAATTCGCAAGTGGCGGCCACAGTTAACGGTGCACCGATCCTGAATGGTGATGTGCTCGACCGGTATTCCGGTTATCTGATCAGTGTCCGCGAGCAGATGCAGGCCTTTGCCAGTGATCCGAAGAATCAGACCGGCAGCCAGCAGTTACCCTCGCCGGATGACTACGAAAAACTTCGCTACTCTTTGATTCAGCGAGATATCGTCGCGCAGATTCAGAAGAAAGTTCTTGTCGAGCGGATGAAGGGTAGCCTCAAACCTGATCAGATGAAGCAGATGAATGGCCACATCGATCAACTGTTTGAGAAAGAGGTCGAGAAACTGAAGAAGGATTTGCAGGTTACGAACAAGACGGAGCTGGAACTGGAACTCAACAAGAAGGGGACCACCCTTCAGAATGTGAAAGACAACTTCGCTCTCGACCGACTCTCGATGGAGTATTTCGTGGCGAAGTCAGAAAAGCCCGATCCGATCGAACGGCCTGATCTGGTCGCGTATTACAAAGCCAATCCCGACAAATTTCTGGTACCTGCCACAGTGAAGTGGCAGCAGATTCAAGTGTCGGTCACGCCGGAAACGAGCAAGTCGGCCGCGATGAAAAAATTGCAGGAGGCCATCGACGAGCTCAATCAGGGTGTTTCGTTCGACAAGGTTGCCAGGAAGTATTCTGACGGACCCACGGCCAATGATGGGGGCCTTTGGGACTGGATGGAAACAGGAAACCTGGCCGACACGAAGCTTGAGAAAAAGCTGTTCGAGATGCCGGTCAAGAAGTTGAGCGAGGTCCACGAGGGCCGCGATTCCGTATGCGTTGTACGCGTGATTGGACGCAAGGAAGCGAGCCGCAAGCCGTTTGAAGATGTCTACGAAGAAATTCGAGAGACACTGACGGAAGAGCGAAACAAGAACCGTCCGAAGAAACTTTTGAAGGAACTCTTCGCCAACGCCGTGATCGAGACCCAGTACTCGATCCCCGATTTCGCCTCAGAGTGATTCGCGGTTGCGTTACGCAGATACGTGTAGATAATGCCGATCAGGCTCAGGCTGTGGCGACCCGACAGGGGCTCCAATCGTGAATGGTCATCGCTCAGGGCAAGGAGCATGACTGGCAAGCAGGGGACCGAGTTCCCTCACCCCACGTAAGCCGCAATGCCCGTCCATAAGAAACGGGCCGCAACCTCGCGCTGTCCCGTCGTTGAGGCTCACTCGGATGTTGTCCGCGAGTGGGTCATGCAGAGGCTTGGTCTACCTCTGTTGTACCCTTGATCCGACACCAATCCCGGCGGTCTGTCGGCAGCCGGAGACTTTTTTAAGACTCAGTTCATTTCTCGAACCGCGCTGAGGAGACGAACTTGAGAAACTCTTCACGTCGGGCGGTGACGGTTTCACTGGGACCGGTTAACTTGACGAAGTAGTTGTGGTCCGGGTCGATCGGAATGGCCACACCCAGGAGTTGCCAGTTCGGCTTGGGGCCTCCCCCGCCGAACGAGTCATTGAACGTGCCGTGCACGTCCAGCAGTGTGACTTCCTTTCCGGCTGCGGTGAGTGCTGTTTCACTTGCGGGAGGATCATTCGGGCCGGGTTGAAATTGACCTCGCCAGCGTTCAAGGTTGGCTGCTGTGCCGCCACCCGCAGTGGACAGCGTCAGACGTGCGTTGCCCGCTTCACCCGGAAGCGAGTACTCCCCCAGGATCATTGAGCTTGAGAGACTTTTCTCTTCCCATCCTGCGGGAACTTCGAACTTCACGCCACCGATCAATCGCTCTGTCGGTTCGAGAGTTGTTCGGGGCGATTCATTCTGCTTGGGAGTACCCCCCAGCGGCTGCGCTTTCGCGGTCGGGACCGGAATGTCCGTCTCAACTCCCGCTAGTCCACATCCCGAAACAGACAAACCACACAAACAGAGTGAAAGCCACTTTCTCATGATGATCAACCCGTTTTCAAGCATCACTGGGGAAGGGGGAGGTTTCAATACCATTTTACCGGGGGGCTCTCGTCACACCCATGTGATGCGTCAGTTGCAAGCCAGAGCCGCTTGCAGTCGGCTCTGGCCCACTTCGACGACAAACGTGTGTGTGAGGAATCCCGTCCGTTTCAAGTTGCCTGGGAGTTCAGGCTGGCCAGCACTGGCTTCCCCCGTCAACGCGAAGAGCCTGCCCGGTGATGAAGTCACCGAGGGGTCCGGCGAAGACTTCCACGACGCGAGCGACTTCATCCACCAGACCGATGCGGTCGAGGGTTCCGTCGGTGACGAGCCGTTCTTCGGCGACCGACCGCGTTCCCAGGAAGCGACCCGTTCGCGTATCTCCTGGAGCCAGTGTATTGGCCGTGATATTATACGGGCGAAGCTGGGCCGCAAGGCAACGGGTATATTCGACAACGGCTGCTTTGGCGGTGGAGTAGATGCAGCTCGATTCGTTGCCTTTGAAGGCCGAGATCGAGCTGATGGTGACGATGCGACCCCAGCGCTGGTCCATCATTCCGCGTGCGACATGCTGACAGGTGAAGATGGTGCTGATCAGGTTCCGATCGAGTACGGCTCGGACGTCAATTTCCTTGATATTGACCGCATCGTTTGGGTTCGGTTTTCCTCCCGCTGCCGCAATGTCACCCCCTGCGTTATGGACGAGAATCGAGATGGGGCCCAGTGCCTGTTTCACTTCCTCGACGACTCGAGCGACTTCGTTATTCTGGGTGAGGTCACCGAGAACTCTCACCGTTTTGACACCGTACTTGGTGGCGATCTGGTTTGCCGTATCGGTCAGGGTGGTTCCTTCCCCGTATTCGGCCGGACCATTTTCCCGCATGCCATGAATCCCGACGGCACATCCCATGGCTGCCAGCCGTTCAGCGAAAGCGCGCCCCAGACCGCGTCCTGCTCCTGTTACCAACGCAACTTTGCCTGCCAGTACATCGCTCACCGTATTAATCCCCTGATTTCGATTGATGCTGTCTTTTTGCATGACTCTCACACCGACAGCATGAATTGTTACTGGCCCGCATGCAACCGAGTGCAACGGCGCTGGTCAAATGGTACAACTCGTTGCAGGAGGGCCATTGGAATGACGCATGTATTTCCGGTGAATGACTACGGGCCGCTGATGCCCGGGCTGGTGATGGGAGCCGTGGCGATTGTGCATGTGTTTCTCGCCCAATTTGCGGTCGGGGGGGGATTCCTGCTTTGCTACTTTCAGTGGCTGGCCATGACGGGACGCGATCGACACGCTCGCCAGTTTGTCGAGGGGTACTTCAAAGTCGTCGTCCTGGTCAGCTTCGTACTGGGGGCCCTGACGGGGGTCGGGATCTGGCTGACGGCGATCCAGGTCAGTCCCGCCACGATCGGCGCGATGGTTGATAACTTCCATTGGCTGTGGGCGACCGAGTGGACTTTCTTCTGTCTTGAAATTGTCTCGGGCTATGCGTTCTATCGTTATCACGCCCGACTGAATGATCGCGCCGCGATGACGCTGCTGGCAATCTATGCAGGGGCGTCGTGGATGAGCTTGTTCATCATTAACGGCATTCTTTCCTGGCAGCTCACGCCGGGCCACTGGCTTGAGACACGGTCAATTGTCGACGGCTTTTTCAATCCCAGCTTCTGGCCCAGCCTGTTCTTTCGGACCGTGGTTTCGCTGACGCTGGCGGGGCTGGTCGGATGCGTCGTCACGAACTTGATGAGTACCCTCGATCGGGATGCCCAGCGCCGGTTGATCAATCGCGCGGCGCACCTGCTGATTCCCATGGCGCTGATGCCTGTGCTGGGAATCTGGTTTCTGCTGGCGATGCCACCCGACAGCCGGAGCTGGGTGTTGGGGGGAAGTCCCGCGATGATGCTGTTTCTGAATATCTCGATTGGTGCATCACTCGCGATCGGCGGATACGCCATCATCGGAATGGTCATGCAGCGACTTTACATCAACGGCGCAACCGCCTCGCTGCTGTTGCTGCTCGCGTTCGGTGCGACCGCCGGGGGTGAGTTCGTGCGTGAAGGTTCGCGTAAGCCTTATTCCATCCGCAAGGTCCTGTATTCCAACGCGATCGAACCGGGTGAAGTGGAATCCCTGCGCGAGACGGGGTGTACTGCACATGATCCGTACGGGCTGCGGAATGATGACATGTACGCCAACGATCAGGTGAGAATGGGTGCCAAGGTTTTTCGACGTCAGTGCAGTGTTTGTCATACGGTCCATGGGACGAATGCCGTGGCAGAGTTGACGGGGTCGTGGGACAACGACCAGATGCGGATGAACATTGCGAAGCTGCAGCATACAAAACCGTTCATGCCCCCATTCGCCGGGAACGCAGAAGAGGTCGAGGCACTGGTACAGTACCTCAACTGGTCGAACCGCGAACATCCAAAGGAGTGGCCGGTGAGCGACGATTCACAAACGATTGCGAAGATTGAATCCTGGCTGAAACAGGCGGGGACATTGCAGGGGGATTTTGAGCAGAACAAGAAGCGGACCGCATCACCTTAGTTGCTGATTGACTTTATCAGCCGCGCGTATCGACCAACGATCCTGGATTCGAACCTCATCTGGGCCCCATAATGGATAGTGCATTTCCGTTCGGTTTCCCCGTGGCGACCGCTTTCTATCTTGTGCTGTATATTCTGACCTTTGTTCTGCATCACGCGTTCATGCACTATGTTCTCGCCGGCAGCCTGTGCCTGACGTGGTTCACCCTCTCACAACGCCAAGAGACGGTCGCGTGGGCAGAACAACCTCTTCTGGCCACACTGAGAGAGTGGATCCCGTTTCTGCTAAGCGCAGCCATTACGGCAGGGGTGGCTCCGCTACTGTTTATTCAGATCGTCTATCAGCACCAGTTCTACACGGCGAATCTATTGCTCTGGTGGCGCTGGATGATTGTCGTCCCCGTGCTGATTGTCGGATTTTACCTGACCTACCTCGTGAAAAGTCACCGGCTTTGGACGTGGCCCTATCTCGTTCGCGTCGCAGTTCTACTGGTGACGTCCGCCTGTTTTGTCTTTGTCGGGTTCTGCTGGACGGCCAATCACCTGATTGCCAATCGGGGATCGACCTGGCCGGAGGTCTACACGACTGGCCAGCTGCCATTCACGTACACGGAAGTCATCGTGCGAATGCTGGTCTGGCTGGCAGGTTCGTTTCCCACGATGTGCGTCATTCTGGGGTGGCAGTTGTTTTATCGTGAGAGAGTGAGTCGAGACGGTGCACAGAATGAATTAGGGCAGGACGCTTGGGGAACGCGCGCGTTATCGCGGATGGCCATCGGCGGATTAGTTGTCAGTGTGCTGGCAGGGGCGACCTATATTCTGGTCATTGAAACGTCTGCGAAGGGGCTGGTGTTTGGCAATGTGGGACGCCCGTACCTGATGATGGGGGCTCTGGGGGTCGGCCTGCAGATTGGTGGCTGGATTTCGATGTTCAGACAGAATCGCCTTTCGCTCCTTCTGTTGGGATTCGTGTCTGCGGGGTCACTGGCGACCTTAGTCTGCATTTCCGTTTTACGGGAAGCGGTTCGCCTTAGCGCGGTCGATCTGCTGAGCCTGGCTGATCTCCACGCAAAAGCGGCCAAAGTGGGGGGATTTGGAGTCTTTCTGCTGGCGGCGGTTGTGGTCAGTTTGCTGATCGTCTGGTGTATCCAGTTGGTCCGGACGGGAACCACGACGAGCAACGCTTGAACTTGTACTTGGCGGATTCCGTGCAGTTGTTTAACGTCCGCCTCAGAAGTATTCGGCCATCTCCAGGGAAGGGATCTGACTGATTACCAGAGAATGGTCGTTGAGCTGGCTGAAGAAGGTATGCGGAAATGAGTTCCTCTGAGACCCCGTTGACATTGTCCGCACCGCAGGCTGAGACGGAAACGGGATTGCGGCCATACGAATTGTTCATCGTGTTGCTGTGCTGTTTCTCGTTACTGATGCTCGGACTGGAAACATTCATCCACCTTCCGGCCGAGGATGCCGAGATCATCGACGCCGTCGATAACGTGATCTGCGGTATCTTTTTCATTGATTTCCTCGTTCGGTTCATCGCTGCTCCAAACAAACTGAAGTTTATGGTCTGGGGCTGGGTCGATCTGGTCTCCAGCATCCCTGTACTGGACGCGCTGCGGCTTGGCCGGGTGGTACGGATCTTCCGCATTCTGCGCGTCTTGCGAGGATTCCGTTTAGCGCGAATTATGAGTGTCTACCTGCAGCATCACCGAGCGGACGGTACCCTTCTGACGGTGATCCTGAGCTCGATTCTGCTGCTGCTACTCTCCAGCATTGCAATCCTTCAGGTTGAGCAGGTGGATGGGGCCAATATCAAAACTCCCTCTGACGCCTTGTGGTGGTCAATCGCGACCATGACGACAGTGGGCTACGGGGATAAGTATCCCACCACGTCGATCGGGCGGATGATCTCCAGCATTGTCATGGTTTGCGGAGTGGGGATGTTCGGTATGCTCAGCGGTTCCGTCACCTCGTGGATCCTGCAGCCAGCGCGAGCACGCCGTGACATCAATTTTGCGACTATCCAATCCGAACTGGTCGTGATTCAAAGTCGCCTGGATGCAATCCAGGCGAAATCGTCCGCGAATACCGATCCCCGTCTTACCCGAATCATGGCGAGCTGGCCCGAATTGTCAGAAGCGGCTCGGAAGGAAATTCTGCGAATTGCCGAGAGGTGAATCGGAGCGGACGCTTTCTGGCAAAAGCAGGACCACTCTACTGTCTTTGTCTCGGTCAGCCCTCCCTTAAACTGGCCCCTGTCCCCAATCTGGCCTTCCCCCAGTCGCAGGGATTTGAAAGATGTGTGACGTGCAGCGCGTAGTCGTGGCGGCGCGTGAAATACGCGGGACTGAGCAATCTGCGAAAGGTCGCTAATTTGACATATTTTGCGATGCGGGGGCGTCCCCAATCCTGGGGAACGAACTGCAGGTTCCTGCTGGCATCGATCGCATTTCACGGCCTGGTTCTGGGTCTGCTGCTTCTGGTGGCGAATACGAGTCCCTTCGGAGCAGGGACGTTCGGTCGTGGCGATACAGAAGTCTTTTCAGTTGACTGGTATGCGTCAGAGGGGGATGGATCGGGCGGAAAGCTGGACACCGCGCTTGCGAATGCAGACTCATCCGGGGCGTTTACTGTGAGTGAAGCCGCCGCCCCAGCACCCGCCGCGTCGGCTCCGAAACTGCTGGCCGTCGAAGAGATTGATCCGAACTCGGTTTTCAATACGGACGCCCCCGAGTCCACCGTTGCGGAATCACAGAATCTGTTTACAGACGCGTCTTCCATCAGCTTGGCGACGAGTCGCCGGGAACACGTCTCTGAGATCGAGGAGGAGATTGAAACCGCCGCGGTCGAGACTTCTCAGACGAAATCGACCGAGGAGCACGGGGATGTGGACTCGGAAGGAACGGGTTCTAACACAGACGAGATTGCTGTAGCGCCAAGCGATTCGGATGCCGCAGACCACGGCGGTAACGGAAAGGGACCGAGCACCGCTGCCGGTGGACGACAAACTCAGTTCTTCGGAATTCCTTCCACGACGCGAAGGATTGTTTACGTGATCGACGCTTCGGAATCGATGCGTCAGCATCGCGCCATGGAGCTTGCTCGACGACGTCTGCTGGAAAGTCTGCAGCAACTCAATCCAGACACCCAGTTTCAGATCATCTTCTTCAACCTGGCAATTCACACCTTTGGCCGTCCCCAGGACAAGACGAAGCTTGTCGCCGCCACTTCGGTCAATCTGCGAGCCGCCAAGCAGTTTATCAACGGGATTCAGCCCGATTCAGGTACCGATCGGATGGCGGCGATTCTGTTGGCACTCAGCTTCAGGCCGGACACGGTGTTTGTGTTGACGGATGCCGACGCGCCGGAACTCGACGCACAGGAACTCCGTGAAATTCAACGACGGAATCGCAGCAAGGCGACCATTCACGTGGTGGAATTTGGAATCCAGGCAGACCTCTCGAAGGACTCATTCCTTAAGCGTCTGGCCCGGCAGAATGGGGGACGTCATCACTATCACGATCTAACCCGCAAAAATTGACCCGCCCTGCGGATTTGGCGCAGTTCGACGTGAACATCGGATCTTCAAGAAGTATTTAAAAAAGAAACCTGCGGGAGCGTCCGAAGTCGCTCCCGCAGGTCGTGTTATCGACGGCACTCACGCTCCGTCGCAGGGTTATTTGACGTGACAGACGCCGGCGGCGCAGTCTGCACTTTCGCAGCAACCTGCTGTGCATTCGCCGGGTGAGCAACTGCAGTTAGAAGCAGCGGCCGTCGCACTGGCGACCGCACAGCAGCTGGAAAGTGCCAGCGAGGCAGTTGCACTAGTGGCATCAGCGGCATTGGCGCGACAACCGCAACCGACACATTCACAAGTCGGACAGGTGCAGACACCCCCGTTGCAATCAGGACACTTGCATTCGACGCACGAACAAGTGGAGGCCTGAGAGAGGAGGTTCCCAGTGGCACCGATTGGTGCGAGTGCATAGGTCAATGAACAAACGAGGGTTGCTGCGATTGCGGGCAATGAAAAACGGTTCATAGCAAAATTCCTTACTGACAAATGATTGAAACGTGAAGCAAAGAAGTGATGAGGCTTCGAATGCTTTATTTCAGCCATCGACAGTAAAGGGCCAGCAGCGGCGGGCCGGATATCGTAGAGTTCGCCTGGGGGCTCGTCAGGGCCGCCAGGCTCAATGAAATGGGTGTAACAGCAGCGGAGATCCAAGCCAGTGAGGCGACATCGTCCCCGCCCGTGAATGAACTGACCTTCGTCGGCTGGGGCTGTGGAATAGACTTCACACAGCAGGGACAGGTCAGCTTCGTGAGGTGGACTTGAGTGCCTGGCTTGGCGCAGCAGTGACGAACTTTCGCCTTCGCTTGAGCAGCCGTTTTCGCTTTGGTCTGGCAGCAGGCCGCAACAGGCTTGTTGACCGCTGCTGGTTTGGTGCAGCAACAGGCTGAGTGCGCCGCCAGCCATGGGCTGCTGGTAACCAGGCAGACGCAAGTCAGAGCGGTGATAGTGTGCCTGTTAAACATAGTCTCAACCCGAGTGACAGTCGTGATCCATTCCGTGAAGTGCGTCCAAGATGGGGCATCCCTGGATGGACCCATCCCCGTGACATTGGTCAACAAGCGACTTCAGGTCGCTTCGCATTCGCTGCAGGTCTGCAATTTTGGCATCGATTTCGGCAATCTTCTGCAGGCTTTGCCGCCGAATTTCGCTACGCGGCGCTGCCACATCCGATTGCAATGCAATAAGGCTTTTTATTTCCTTCAGGGTAAAGCCGAGTTGTTTGGCTCGGCGAATAAATTGCAATAGTTGTACTGTCTGTTCGTCGTATTGACGGTAACCTGATCCCTTCCTTTGTGGCGGTTCCAGCAGTCCCTGACGTTCGTAGAATCGCACTGTCTCGACGCCGATGTGCGCCTCTTTAGCCAGTGCCCCGATCGTAAACGTCGCCATGCGTTTCTCCGCCACCGCTGTCAGACGGCGACTGCCCGCTTCCCGAGACTTCCGGGATCACAGACCGTTGCTTGATCGTCTTTCAGCGGTTTCTGTCGCTTTCACTGAGACTCATTATCGACTCCGTACCATACTACGGAGTCAAGAACCGGCCTCCAAATATTTTCCGAATTCACGGATCTGCGTTTGAGGAGATCGTCTCTCAACGCGCAACGCGGATTGATGATCGTCTGTCCCTTCCTCTCAGGGCAGCCAGCGACCGGGTGGGTTTCCAAGACTGGACAGTCTGAATCGGGTCAATCGTGGAGGGCTGGGCGATCGCCGATTGCGGTACGATCAGCCCCCACGAACATTTTAGCGGCTCACGAGAATCGTCCTGCGAGTTGCTCAGTCGGACTAATGTCGGAACAATGTCCGTCTATGCGTTTCCGGACGGGTTCGAGACCTCCTTTGCGTTGATCTACTGGAACAGGATTAGAATCCCATGAACTTGCTTTTCGGACGGTGGTTAGCAGCGATCACGATGGTTCTCATCGGGGGCATTCTCGTGCCATCAGCGAACGCGGCATCGCTGATGGCCGGTGCCGCGAAGGTCGATATCACGGATCGGGACGCGGGACCGGTCAACGACCCACTGTATGCGAAGGCTCTGGTGATCAAGAGCGACAATACACTCGTCGCGCTGGTGACGGTCGACGCGGTCGCGATCGGCGAGATCGGCTACATCAAGAACGACTATCTCCCGAAGGTGCGGGCTCGACTGGAAAAAGAATTGGGCATCAATCCCAAAAACTTTCTGGTGAATGCCAGTCATTGTCATGGGATCGTTCGCGCAGATACGGATGATCTGACCGTCGAAGCGGTGACGCTTGCCATGCAGAATCTGGTCCCGGTCAAGGTCGGAGCAGGGGAGGGACACGAAGACCGAATCATGGAGAATCGCCGGCTCAAACTGAAAAGTGGCCGGGTGGTCGATGTCCGGCACGCGTACTCGATGCCTGCGGATGACGAGGTGGCTGAGGTTGGTCCGATCGATCCCCAGATCGGGATTCTGCGGCTCGACCGAATGGATGGAACGACGCTGGCGGTTCTCTATAACTTTGCCTGCCATCCGATTCAGGGTGCGGCAAATGGAGGAAACACGGCGGACATCATTGGGTATGCCAGTCGCGTCATCGAGGATAACCTGAGCGAAGGGACCATCGCTCTGTTTCTGCAGGGATGCGGGGGGGACATCAACCCGGTGCTCTACAAGGATGTCGAGCATCCTCGCTCGGCCGAACCACTCGGCAATCTTCTGGGGCTCAGCACGTTGCAGGGAGTGCGGAAGATTAAGGTTGGGAACGATGCCCGTCTGCAGGTGATCAATGAGACGCTGGCACTACCCCGTGCGGATGTCGCAGAGCGGATCGCCGCGATGGAGGATGAGTTACAGCGACTACTGAAGTCGCTACGAGGAACGACACTCAACCTGAAGACGTTCATGCCGCTGGTCGTAAAGTATAGCCTGTCGGATGAGTTTCCGTCCTATTACTCACACCGATATCTTCAGGAGAAGAAGCTGGGCCGTTCGGATCTCAGCAAGCTTGATGCGGATAATCGTAGAAACATTCAGCAGTACATCGAGAACATTGAGACGATGGAGCACCTGACCCGAGTTCAAACTAACCTGGCGCTGCTGAAGAAACATCAGGCCGAAAATGTCGCTGCAGGAAAGAGAACCGTTGAAGTCGAAGTCGTCGGTCTACGGGTCGGTAACTTTCTGCTGCTGACGTTTCCGGGCGAGCTGACAGTCCAGATCGGGCTGAATATCAAGAAGCATTCACCGCACCAGCCCACCTTCGTGGGGGGCTATACCAACGGTTATATCTACTATGCTCCGACGACAGAGCAACTGCTGAATGTCGGTAACGCCCAGGAAGATAGCGACTGTATTCTGGCCCCCGAATGGCAACCCCTGTTCGAAGCGAAAGCACTGGATATTTTGAAACGACTCTGAGGCCCGCTGGTAGGCTAGTCGCTATGAGACAGGAGAGCCAATCGCGAAACCTCCCAACGGTGCACCCTCACAACAGTGTACCACGGCCAGCCTGCAGTAAATCGCATCCCTTCGGAAAGGAAGACCTCTGTTCCGTAAGTGTGATGCGACCTGCCGGTGCCGGCTGGTCGTCGTCTCACCAACCTCTGTTCGCTACGACGATTCGGCAGCTATCATTGAACAGTGGCATTCAGGATGCGGGTTCAGGGGCAGGAGCTGCTTCGAGAGCACTAGCGGCCAGGACTGCACTTCGCATGGCTTCGAGCGCACTCGCAAACGCGGTCATGAAGGGCCCGGGAAGCGTCGCCCCGGCGGCCATTCGATGTCCACCTCCTCCAAATGTCTCCGCCACGGCCGCGACGTTGACATGTTCAGACCGGCTTCGAAAGCTGAACTTTGCCTGGCGATTCTGTTGTTCGATCGCGATGAAAGCGGCTTTGGTTCCGAGCACTTTCAGGCATTCGTTGACGAGGTCTTCCGTATCGGCGGGAACGGCGTTCAGTTCGGTGAACTCGTTCCATTCGATGTAGGTGTACGCCAGGTGACCATCGCATTCGACTTTCATCCGACCGAGAGCTCGGCCGACTAGATGCATTTTGGCGAGGCTTCCCTGTTCGTACAGCTCGCGATAGATGGCCTGAGGGGAGGCACCGTATTCGATCAGTCGTCCGGCGATTCGCATGGTTTCGGCCGAGACCGCAGGAAAGCGGAACCAACCGGTGTCGGTGGCGATGGCCGCAAAAAGGGCTGTTGCCGCCTCGGGGCTCAGTTTGACATTCAGCGCTTCCGAAAGCTGGAAAATCAGCGATCCTGTGGCTTCACTGGACGTGTTCTTGAATTCAACGGCGCCCAGATCGTCAGAACTGACGTGATGGTCAATCACGACCCGTTTTGAGCTCGATGTCCGCATCAACTTGCCGACGTCAGACAACTGAGTCCATGAGCTGGTGTCGACAATGATGTGGACTTCCGCCTGCGTTACCAATTCTGGTTTGGCGGCTCCCAGTTGCTGTGCCTGACGCGAGGGGTCCAGAAAGTAAAGATTCGCCGGGGTGGCGGATGAATTCACGATCGAAACAGACTTTCCCAGCGACTCCAGGATTCGGGCGAGACCGATTTCGGAACCGATGGCGTCCGCATCAGGACGCACATGGCTGGATATCACAAAGTGCTGGTGATCTTCGATAATTTGACGCAATGGTTCCCAGTTAATGTTCATCGCGACATCGTAGGATTCGAGAAGTCTCCTTGGCAAGTCGTACAGAAGGGTTACGGAAATTCCGTGTGGCAATCGACAGACTGACATCCTTATGATCTGTCGATTGACGAGTCTCTCTCAACACGATGAGACTGCGAAAAGGCGTAATACTGGGCTAAACTGACGTCAATCTCATTTCTCGTGCTGGAGCCTGTCTCGACATCATGATCTGCATTTCTGTCACTCCCGAATCGCGTCAACTGGCAAAAGTCGACATTTACAACGCCGCGAATCAATGTGATCTGGTCGAAGTTTGCCTCGACCGCCTGCACAAAGAACCGGACGTCAAAGACATGATCTCCGGATGCAAGAAGCCGGTGCTGATCTCCTGCCGGCCTCCGCAAGAAGGGGGAAAATTTGACGGGACCGAAGACGAACGGCTGGCACTACTTCGCCAGGCGATAATCGCGGGTCCCGACTATGTGGAACTTGATCCCGTTTCAGCGATGAAGATTCCCCGCTTTGGTAAAACTCAGCGTGTGGTCAGTTTCGCCAGCCTGACTCGCCCCCTGAACGATGTCGAAGAGGCATTTGAAGAAGCGACTCGTTGTCAGGCAGACATCGTCAAGTTCACGTGGCCTACCCAGACCCTCGAGGCTGCCTGGCCGTTGCTGGCGGTGGCCAGCCAGAAGCGGGTGCTTCCCGTCGTCGGTCTGGGACTGGGACGCAGTGGGCTGACGTTTTCGCTGCTGGGGCGGAAATATGGTTCGCCCTGGATCTACGCGGCGCTCGAGAAGGGGATGGAAGCTTTTCCGGGGCAGCCGACGGTGGGGGAGCTGGATGATGTCTACCGCTGGCGCAGCGTAGATGGCAAGACCCGATTTATCGGCGTGGTTGGCGAAGGAGTCATGGAACATGCGATTTCAAAGATTCTCAACGCAGGCTTCGACATTCTGGGCATGAACACCCGCTGTCTGCCGCTGGACTTCAAGTCCCTCGATCAACTCCCCAAGATGCTCGATATCCTGAAGGTTCCGGCGATGATTGCCACCCCGGATGCAGGGCGTCGAGTCATGGGGCTGGCGTCCAAGGGGGACGATGTGGCTCAAGCGGCGCAGCACAGCGACGTAGTCATTAAAGGGGCCGACGGCTGGCAGGCACACAACCTGATCTGGAAATCGGCTGTGCGGGCCCTGGAAGAAAAAATGGGGCGAAAGTCTGCCGAGGATCGGCCTCTGGACCGTCGAAACACGTTGATCATCGGCTCGAACGGACTGGCAATCTCGCTGGCTCAAGGGGCAAAAAGAAGGAACGGGCTGGTCAGCATCTGTTCGGGGGACGAGGTTGAGGCACAGAAGATCGCTCGCGAATGCGAGTTGCGCTATGTCCCCGTTGCCAAGCTGTACGAAACGCTGGTGGACGTGATCGTGCTCACGACGAACACGCTCGACTATGCTTCGAAGAAGACGCCGCTCAATCCGTCGCTGTTCCGGCCAGGCATGACTGTCATGGATCTCAGCCGACTTCCGGGCGAGTCGGAATTTACACAGGAGGCGCGTGGTCGCGACTGTAAGGTTGTTGATCCCGCCGAAGTCTTCGTCAGTTACATTGGTGCCCTGTTCAAGTCACTGACGGGTCAGGACCTTCCACCGACCGCGATTGCAGAGGGGCTGATGGACTGAGCGGCACGAGCGGAATGCTCTGGGTTTGCGGGAGGTTTCCTCCCTTCTGCACGCCGTCTGAAATTGTACCAGTGAGAAAGCCACATGCGACAATTCTGCCGCGTGTGGCTTTTTCGATTTGATGGTGGAAGAGCTGGATCACGCATCGTGGTCACGCCGGGGTGTCCCCGGACCTACTTTGCGACGGACTTGAGGCTGATCGCCTTTCCACTTGCTCCTTCTTTCGTGGCGATGGGGATCTTCCAGTGCGTAGTCCCAACCTTGCAGACACCACCATTCCCGTCACGGCAGTATCCGTAAGTCAACGAGAGGATGGCCGTGGCGGTTCCCGTTTTCCGGACCGCGGGCAGCGACAGGCTGATCGACGTCCCTTTCGCTTCAATCTCCTGCTTGACCCCGAGCTGGTCGTCTGCGAACAGAGTCTGACCTTCATCGGCTTTGAGTCGATATGAGACCGGCATCAACTCGTTCAACTTGAAACCTTCGGGCAGTTCAAGCTCAACCTGGATCGCGATACTGTCGGTGGGACTCAGGTCCTGGGACTCGATTTCGGTCGCCTTGACGGGTTCGCTGGGAAGGGCGAAGGGGCTGTCGGAAAGCTGGGGGGCAGTCAGTCCCGTAATCATAAATTCTGTTGACTTTCTGGTATTCATCTCGATGACGACAATACGGTGGTTGTTCGTGTCAGCAACATAGGCCTTACCTCCGGCGATCGCAATTCCGGCAGGCTCCGCAAGCTGCAGAGGTTCGAGTGTCGTACCGGTCTGGCCATTTCCAGTCCACGTTTTCACCTCGCGGGTTTCCAGATTGACCTGCTTGATCTTGTGGTTGTAGCTATCGGTAACGAACAGTGTCCCATTATGAATTGCCAGTCCCAGCGGATGCTGCAGCCGTGCGTCTTCACCGGCACCGTCGATATCACCAAACTCAAACAAACTTCGGCCGCGTGGCAGGTCGTGAGTCCCCGCAATCGTCGTAACCTCACCTGTCGGGCTCGTGAGATCGTTGTCGGGATTCGTCGAGATCTTGCGGATGGATGAGCCTTCACTGTCGACCACGTAGAGAAACGAGCCGTCGTTGACGATTCCTGATGGCTGGGCCAGCGCGGATTCTTCCAGACTGCCATCAATGATGTCTTCTCGACCCGAGCCGGCATATTGCGCGAGGGTTTCGGAGCCCAGTTTGTGAGCCCAGATCTGATGCGGGCCGGCCATCGCGATATACAGTGTCCCATCGACGACGGTCAGGTCCCAGGGACTATTCAATGCTGTCTGGAGCAAGGGCCCCCCCGGAGAACGCGTCCGGCTTTGTTCCCCGGTTCCTGCCAGTGTCGAAACAGTCTTGCGTTCCAGATCGACGGTCCTCAGCAGATGGTTCTCGGTATCGGCAACGTACAAGGTCTGATCGACCAGTACCATCCCTTGCGGGTGATCGAACTGAGCTTCTGAGTAGCCTCCATCCTTGTGCCCAATGGCGCCGGCCCCGATGACATCGAGTAACTTGCCGTCGAGTGTGCTGACGACGATGCGATTATGGTTACTGTCAGAAATGAACAGACGACCATGCTGCTCGTCGACCACGATCTTGCCTGGAAAACGCAGTGGCGTATCCTTGACCTTGTTCCGTTCGAGATCGAAGCGGACGGGGGTTTCGTCCAGTGTCCCCTTCGCTTTGTGGTAGGCGATCAGTCGTTCGATCACTTCTTCCAGCAGTTCGCGATTTCCTTCTCCGGAAACATAGCCGCAGTAGTATCCTTCCGGGTCGAGGACGACAAGCGAGGGCCATGAGTTCACGCCGAACTTACGCCAGATCGTCATATTGGCATCGTTGACGACGGGATGTTCAATCTCGTAACGCAGGATTGCTTTGCGGATGTTTCCCGTTTCTTTTTCGTTGTCAAATTTGGCGGAGTGAACACCGATCACCACGAGCTCATTGGGATACTTGTGTTCAAGGTACGCCAGATCGGGCAGGACATGAATGCAGTTGATGCAGCAGAACGTCCAGAAGTCGACCAGGACAATCTTGCCACGCAGATCTTTGACTGAAATTGGGCCGGCCGCGTTGAGCCATTCAACCCCGCCATCCAGTTCGGGTGAGGGATGTCGTCGGGGGAAGGGATTTTCAACGCCTTCCGGTTCGGCCACTTTGGCTTCTTGCGCGACAACCGGAGTCGCTGATGCTACCAGAAGGAACAGGCTGCAGAGAACGACCCCGAGCGGGACCGTCCAAGACGATGGTTTGAGGTTCGAAAGCACGAGACTCATCAGACGCATCTCCATTGTCGCGGCTCAAATTAACGAATCAGACTCCCGGCCAGTTCCATACCGACCCGAACGCATCCTAACAGTCGAATTCCATCACGTGAATCGACTGGTCAACTTGATGAGCGTGACTACCCTGTTGCAGAGCGGCGATCTTCGTGCGCGGACGAAACCTTGACTGGAGACACCCGTGAGCAGGGGACACCCTTTTCACTTCGTCTCTCGCGCCCCTCAGGGAACCTGCCATTCACGGAACGCGGACGGGATATGAAAGTCGGGGTTCTGGGTCGTGGGTTTGACCCAACTGATCCAATTGTCGTTCGCCTCGCCGCGTGAACCTTCGGCTGTTCCGTAGAACTCGGCCCGAAACAGACCGATACGAATCCGACTGCCGCTTTGAATCGGTTCGCCCAGAAGATCGCTGAGTGTCGCGAGCGGCAGACTCGTTTCGACTTCATAACCGTGGTCGGTACGTCGAGCGAGCGTTTTCAATCCGGGGCAGTTCCACTTGCTGTCAAACTTGCGGTAATGCCGGGCATAGTAGTCATGGACACGTCCTTCCGGATCGATTTCGATGCACCAGTAGTCGTGCAGGTCGTTGTCTTTCGCGATGAAGATTTCGACGCGATCCTCGTGATCGACTGTCGATTCTCCTTTCCACTCCTTACTGCAGATCACGTCGGAGTCGGTGACGTCGAAAGAGAAGTGAAGTCGGTCCCCCACAACCTTTGCTTTGAACGTCGTTGGTGGAGCAGGCTTATCCGACCAGGGAAACGTAAAGTCTGAGATTGTGGTTCCGATGAGACTCATCAGGAGGAAAAAGACAAACAGTGTGGGCTTCATTCGAGACGCACTCCAATGATCATCGTCGGGATGCCGGTGGCTGCGAACAGATTCCCGGCTGCTATTGTGCCAGGGCTCTTCCGTACGAGTTCAGGACGGGCTGCGGATCACCGTGGTTCTGGACATAGTCGGCGTCGATGTACGTGGCGAAGGTCGTAATGTTTCGTACACCGAGTTGGCGGTAAGTCGCCACATCGGACCGGCAGACCTCTTCTTTCCAGGGGACTTTGACGGCGGGCCGGGTCCAGCGCGAGAACAACGACACGTCCAGCCAATACTCCAGGACCTGTGTATTCTCGACTCCAAACACGTCCATATTCTTCTTGAGGATGTCGAGATACCCGAAATTGGTGCTGGGGTCAGGGTTCGTACTGCGAGTCTTGGCTTCCCGGTCAGAGATCGGCTTATTTAGGTCGCGTGCGAACGGCGCGAATTCCAGAAAGATGCCGGGTTCCGGGCGAATCTGGGTTGGAGCAGCGAGCGTGTGGCTGTAGCTGATATGCGCAAGCGTTGCCGCTGGATGCACTTCCCTTCGTAGGGCTTTCAGAATGTGATTTTCGACAATCAGTGCCTGATCACTGGCATTCAGTCCTTTGGCTTGTTCGCTGTAGTCCCATTTCGCCC
Source organism: Schlesneria sphaerica (assembly GCF_044336245.1). Taxonomy (NCBI): domain Bacteria; kingdom Pseudomonadati; phylum Planctomycetota; class Planctomycetia; order Planctomycetales; family Planctomycetaceae; genus Schlesneria; species Schlesneria sphaerica. The sequence goes on from NZ_CP172346.1 coordinate 5,321,883, forward strand.
CATCATCGGGCCAGTAGAAATAGCGATGGGTCGTCGGCGTGAGGATTCTCGCAATGCGAACGGCTTCTTCCGCGATGAGGTCGAGAGCTGTTTTCGAGAACGGATTACAGTTCGAATCGAAAGTACGATTCCCGTGTTCATCCAGGCGAAACAGCGTTGGATCTTTATAGAAAAGTTCGCGCGACAGCAGTTCGCCGACGGCGTGCAGTTCGTATTCGACTTCGATTCCCAGTTGTCGACACCGATTGAGAAAGCTCTGTCCCGCGTCGCTCTGAATAAAATTGATCAGAACATTGAATCGCTGGGCCGCGTGAAGCCCGATGGTATTGATCCCGGCTTGAGCGCATCGCTCGGGCCAGTCGCGGAGAGACAAATCGAACGGATAAAGAACGACACCCCGGGTCTGTTTACGAGGATTGTCTGATTGACCGGAGACCATCGCGCTTCCTACGGTGGAAGCCACAGCAGTCGTCAGGAAGGTGCGACGATTCATCAGGGTAATCGCTTCTTAAAGGGGGAAACTGAGATGCGAGAACAAAGCGGGTCAAAGGGACTGGCTCATGAATTGAATCGTGATGCCGAAGCACGACGAGTTCCGGTTCCCTGTTTTCAGTGATAGAGAATTGGTTTATTCCATTGCTCCGTATGCCAGCGTCCAGAAATCGGTGAAGATCTTGGGTGGGGTGGGGGAATGCAACAGACTTTGCGTCATCAGAATGCCAATCATCCCTTCGGCGGGATCGATGTAGGCCGAGGTTCCCAGTCCTCCGTCCCACCCGAAGCGGCCGGGTGTGCGGAAGATGTCGTCGCGGAAGATGTCGACTCCCACACCGAATCCCCAGCTGCCGTGACGGCCGAAGAAGACCTCCGACCCCGCTCGTTGTTCTGGCGTCAGTTGATCTGACCTCATGAGCTGAATCGATGCGCGGGACAAAATCTGTTTGCGTCCGTGCCAACCGTTATTCAGCATCATTAGCGTGAACGCGAAGTAGTCTTCGATCGTCGCAACGAGTCCCCCGCCGCCGGATTCAAACGCCGGTTCCGCATGCCAGGCACTGTTCTGAGCGTCGTCGTAGACATGCAGCTCCTGCGTCTCGCGATTGAAATTGTAACAAGTGGGCAGCCGATCCCGGTTTTGCTCGGGGACGTGGAACGCGGTGTCTTCCATCCCCAGAGGCTCAAAGATCCGTTCACGCATGAAGTCCCCGAGTGACTGACCCGAGACGCGCGAAATCAGGACGCCCAGAACATCCTGACTGATGTGATACATCCATCTTTCCCCCGGTTGTGCGATCAGGGGCAGGGCTCCAAGTTTCTGCAACCACTCGTCGGTTCCCGAGATGAGCGTCGGAAGAGGAGGGCGGTCACCGCCGATGTGATCTTCGCGAATCCGCTTCTGGATCGGGTACGTATCCGGCGGAGCCAGCACGCTGCCAATCCCCATGCGTGAGGTCAGTAAATCACGCAAGGTGATTGGGCGGGCGGCGGGAACCGTGTCGTCCAATTCCGATGCCAATGACTTCAGGACGCGTCGGTTCGCCAGTTCCGGCATCCACGTTTCGATCGATTCATCCAGCCGCAACTGGCATTCTTCCACCAGAATCATGGCCGCAACGGCTGTGATCGGTTTGGTCAGCGACGCAATCCGGAACAGGGTATCTCGCTTCATGAGAGCGTCTTCGCCAACCGACATGGTCCCCAGTCCCTCGATATGGACCTGGTCAACGTGGCTCACCAGCGCCACCAACCCGGGAACTTCCTTCCGTTCGACATATCCGCAAAGAACTCGATTCAGCCGATCAAGTCCCGTTTTCGTCAGTCCCTGGCTTTTCATGCTCAACGTCCTCGCGTGTCCCGTCCCAGTTTGCGGTCAACATTCCGCTCAATGAATTTTCGCTTTGCCGGATCAGATCCTACTTCAGCAGATGCCCGCGCCCCAGTCGACCCCTGCAATTTCTCTGCCGGTGTGATTGAGCTACTCGGATATCTCCGGCAACACCGGCAGCAAACGAGTCCAATTCGCGCCGATTATCGTACTGCTTCAGACCGCGAATTAAGCCCACGAGTTGTGCAAATGGCCTTCGCGTGACGAAAGTTGGTCACCTCGTCACGCAAAGGGTTGTTCATAATGGCGCGGATTCGGAGCGAAGCGGTTTGATTGTCACTTGATCGTGGACCGGCACGCGATGACGTTCCCACTGTGTCAAATGCTTTCCTGATTCAGCACGTGATGGAGGGGTCGAAGGAGGGCCAGTCGGGGCCGAGGGCTTCGCGCTGAAGGCGAGTCAGTTGTTCAATCCCTTTTGCAGCGAGGTCGAGTTGCTGATTGAGGAATTCGCGTGAGAAGGGTTTGCCTTCGGCGGTTCCCTGCACTTCAATGAACTGGCCCGTACCGCTCATCACGACGTTCATATCGACTTCGGCGGTGCTGTCTTCCACATAATCCAGATCCAGTACTGGCGTCCCGTTGACGACGCCGACACTGATCGCCGCGATGCTGCGCTCGATGACGGGGCGATCGGCAGGGAGTTCGCTACGAATCGAGGCGATGGCATCGCACAAGGCAATGAACCCCCCCGTGATGCTCAGCGTTCGGGTGCCGCCGTCCGCTTCCAGCACATCGCAGTCGATGGCGATCGTGCGGGCACCAAGGGCGCGGAAATCGAGTGCTGAGCGCAGGCTGCGTCCGATGAGTCGCTGAATTTCGGTCGTGCGGCCGTCCATCTTGTCACGTTCGCGTCGCTTTCGTGGCGAAGTGCTGCCGGGGAGCATGGAGTATTCGGCGGTGAGCCAGCCAGAAAGTGTGGCGGGATCGGAGTTGGCCTTCCAGGGGGGAAGAGTGCTGTCAATGCTGGCGGTACACAGCACCGTCGTCTTGCCGGCAGAGATCAGCACGCTGCCGGGGGCTGCTCCAACAAAGTGGCGTTGAACTCGGATCGGTCGCAATTCTTCGGGTTGTCGCTGGTCGTGGCGCATGGGGGTCTCGTTCGTTTGCTCTTCGTCGCAGAAAAATTCAATTTGCAGATTGGTCAGCAACGTATTCTCGCAGCACATCGCGTTCAATGCGAGAGACTCGTTTCTGCCATGTCCCGTTCAGACAGAAGGCCTGGGGGACAGTTCTGCCGGCGCTCGCAGGCCGGTTGATGGGATGATCCGATCAGGCAGCTTTCCGCGTTCTTCGCTTCGTCAGCTTTTCAACGGGGAGCTCGTACAGGATGGATCGGCCTCTCTTTCCGATGACGTTGACGGCACCGGTTTTTCTCAGGCAATAGGCCATTTTCTGCGAGATCCACCGGGGGATCCGCGCCTCGCGCGCCAGATCCTCGGTGGTGAAGGGAGAGACCAGCGTCACCGGCAACAGAGCTCGCAGGTCTGCCAGGGTACGCAGCGAATGCGACGAGACCACCTGCACGAGGCGTCTGTCTTCCACGCGGTAGTCGGGACCGAATCGCCGCCGCCGGACCTTACTGATGCGATGTTCTTCCTGTTCCGTCAGCACCACTTCCAGCGTCAATCGTTGGTGCGGGAAAAGATCGACGAAGTAGACCAGGTCCTCAAACAAGTGGAAGATCGATTCCCGCAACGGGCTGAAACGCGACGAGATCACCGGGCCATCTTTTTTGGCACGCCGGATGAGTCGTTTGCGTGAGGCGAGTGGCTTCACGACCACGACTTCATGACGATCCAGAAGTGCACGGACTTTGCTGCGAAGAGCGCCCAGCGACGCCTGCTGGATTTCAAACAGAGTCCCATCAACGACGGCGTCGATCCGATAACCATCGACCTGGACTTCAACGTCTTCTGCCGAACCGCTGTAGAGCAGCTTAAGTTCACGATGAAGTGTCGATTCCATGACAACCTGATCTGAGACAAGAATGGCGAGAGCCGAACCAAAATCGGTCGCAGTCGCGGAGCCTCCGCACCTGAGAGTTCGCACCACTGCACCGGAGACTTGTAGCCAGAAATCCAGATTCCGTCGACGTCATTCGGGCTCGCTTGTCGGGGACTGTCCCGCAAGTTGCGGTCAAGTATCAGAACGGATTCGGCGTGTTCCACGCCGGTTCAGGTCGAGGTGCAGAACTGGTTTAGCTGTGCGGAGCTGATTTATTCGTGATGCCATGCCGTTTTTTTAAGATGGTGCGATTCGAAGGGAAACGCCGAGGGCATGACCATGCGGGGGGAATCTGATAACTTGGACTCTGGGACTTGTCAGGAACGCTCCGTATGGCTGATTTTTGGTCCGCCGGGAGTGTCCGTGGGGCGACGTTCATATGGCTGAGGCCCCATCCTCGATGAGTCCCCCAGACGCCCTATTACTTTGACAAGTGCCTGTAATGACCGATCACCCTTCCACTGAGCCGACTCGAACCCTGTTGCCCAAGCAGGGAGCGCTACTGGGGTTGGATTACGGTACCAAGCGGATGGGGGTGGCTGTTTCGAATTCCGATCAGACGGTCGCCGTCCCGGTTGAGACGTGGCTGGTTCGGCAGCCGGCGGCAAATCTGAAGTACATTCGGGAACTGATTCAGGAATACCGTGCGGTGGGGATCGTACTCGGTCTTCCTATCCGAACGAATGGAGAAGAGGGGACCGCTGCCGCAGAGGTCCGCGAATTCGGGACCTGGGTGGCCGCACAGACATCAATCCCTCTGGTCTACATTGACGAGCGATACTCCTCCGCCGAAGCCGAACTACTGATCTGGATGCGGGGTGAATCGCCGTCTAAACGGAAGCAGCCTCTCGACAGTCTGGCGGCCAAGGTCATCTTGCAGTCTTATCTCGATGCCCCGGAACGAATCGTGCCCCCTCCGGCTCCGAGTGCGGCGAGCAGCACTCAGCCCGCAAGTTGAGCGCCTTAAGTGTCGCCACAGAGACTTGAACGTTTCGCGTTGTATTGGCCCCCTTCAAGTCGTGGACGAAGGGCAACGTCGGGGAAAGCCTCCGGAGCGAGCGAACTTAGTGGAGTCCGTTCGCGTCAGGGGATCCAGATCTGCGGTGTTCGGGGTTCGGGCTGAGTTGTTCGTGGCAGTCGGCGGGCTTTCATACGGACGTACGGGGGGATGAACCTGCCCCGGTAGCCGAAATGCTCGACGGGAGCTTTGGGATCGGCCCGTCGTGGTTCCCGCAGATCTTCGATCACGAATCCCGAGCGACACAGTCCACCCACCAGTTCATCCCAGCGATGCAGATACTCGACAGCGCCCCGTTCACGGTAGGACGTATCTTCCGTGCGGGGAAGGGGGCCTTCGTGATAGTATTCGATGCCAATCACGAAGTGATTGCGTTCATTGCGATGAGTGATTTGGGCACTTGTTGGCTGTTTGTGCTGGCTGATGTAAACGCCTCCATCGCGGCAGACACGGGCGATCTCGGAATAGACCCGTAAGAGATCGGGGACGTAGCATGTGCTGACCGGTTGGTGGACGATGTCAAAGGACTGGTCTTCCAGCATGGACAGGTCGTCCATCGACGCATGAATGGTTTTCACCGACAGCCTGCGACGAGCAGCTTCGCGTTCATCAAGACTCAGCATCCCTTCGCTCAAGTCGACGACTGTGACACGGGCCCCTGCGGCAGCGTATAGAATCGACTGCCAGCCGCCCCCCGAGGCCAGGCACAGGACGTCCATTCCGGCGACACTCTTGGGCAGCCATCCACGGCCGTCCAGGGTCTTGATCGGATCCAGGCATTCTTCATCAGTGGCCCGATGGGCAAACTGGCTTCCGTCCGACAGTCGATCCCAGGCCGCTCGATTCTGCCGACGATATTCTTCGTCGATCATGGGGTTCTCGCACGTGTGACAGTACCAGCGACAACTCGTCGATTCGGGGAATGGACGAGCCCGACTGGTCTTTGTCGGCATCTATTTTTGAATGGGCAATGCCTGAAAAACAAATCCAGGTCCATCCGAGTTTTTTAAGGGGAATTCACTGAGAATCCGACCTCGTACAAGGTCGCCACGCAGATCCCGGTGGATTCCCTGCAAGGCTGTCTCGTCAAAATGTTTGCTCGGATAACGCTGAATCAGGCAGGTGAGCAGAAGGATTTCCTGGGGTGGGTAAGTCTTTTCAGGAGCTGTTTCAGGAGCAGGTTCAGTCGTCTTTTCTTCTTGATTGGCCTCAGTCGGCGAATCCTGCGGAGGTTTCTCCAAGGGGGGATTGTCGTCCTCTGCCGCGACACCCGATGAAGTCGTTAACAGGACACCGGCACTCGTAGCCGCGAGCAGGCTTCCGGCGAACTGTCGGCGGTCAATGCGCGAAGGGTGTGACATAGAGGACCGCACATCACCATTGAGGTCGACTCGAACGACCGAGTCCATCACGAATGATCGGGGTTGTTGACGGCGCAAACGCACTCTGCCAGCTTTGCGTGCAGCGCGACCAGATGTGACCAGTTTTCCCAGTCGCAGCGGAAAACGCGTTCCTGGGGATTGTCCAAAACCAGTTCTTCGGGAGAAGGGTTCTCAATTTCCTGAATGGAATTCCTGACGACACGGCCGATCTGCTCGTGAACATAAGAAAGCAGGTCAGAGAGTTGAACTCGCTGCAGCGCGTCGAGCCGAATCGGAAGTTCCGGGCAGCCTTTTTGAAATGGCTCAACCGGTTCTTCCGGTGAGCGTGGCAACGGTGCGAAAAACTCGCAGTCGTCATCCTTGCTGTCGTCGTAGGTAATGCCGCTGCCCGCGTAAAACGTCTGGTCTGCACCACCGATCGGGGTTAGATCACTATCTTCCTGTTCCGACAGGAGCAGTAGACATCGCCCGACAGCGATGATGTCACCCGGTTGCAGAACCCGCATCTGGACCGCATGGCCATTAACGCGTGTTCCATTCGTGCTGTCGAGGTCTGTCAGGATGACGCGACCGGAATGATCCTGCAGTTTTGCATGAAATCGGCTGATCCGGTCATCATTCAATTGGATGTTGTTTTCATCCTCACGACCGACCGAGATTGGCAGGGGCAAGCGAGAATAGACCCGCCCCTGTTCCATACCTTCGAGGACTCGAATTGTCACCCAGGTCATCGGACGATCCACATAGAGAATAAAGCCAAATGAGGAGGATCACTGAAGCCATGACAACCCATGATCAAAAAATTCACGCAAAAATGGTTTTAACACGCTGATTCTCCCGTCGTCAAGCGGCAGTGCCTGTCCTGAAATGGTGTCCTGGATCGTGTTCCCGAATCCTGCGGAGTGGGAATCCGTTCAGTCCCAAGCGATGTCACGTCGAGGAAGGGAGGGTGGATCGAGATTCAGGCCGCCGGCTCCATACAACTCCCGCTGTTCAAGTTGCGTCGTCTGGAAGCTGCTGGGGACTCGTTGCTGAAGATGTGAAGAGGTTCGTCTTGGTAGAATTCGACCGTCTGATCACATACAAGTTCCCGACTTCTGCCGAGCGATGTCCGTACGGTTGTGAGAAGGGCGAGTGGGGCCGGGAGGCCTGTTCATGCCCTTCAGCGAAGATGCCAGGGGTCACGAAGCCCAGATTCGCTGGACTTTGTACCATGTGAACGTTTTGCTGAGAATTGGCGTGGATCCCGGGGCAGTAAACGCCAGCACGCCGTCAATGTCGAATCGGTTGGTTCGTCGGTGTGATCATGATGGCCCTCGCCGAGCCTAGAGAAGTAATTTGAAAGAATACGTCCGGCCTGTGGCTGTCCTTGGGCTGGTTTTCAGTGGGGATTCCTCTCATGTCCGAAACTTTGTCAACCATGGAGCAACTGCGATGGAAGAAATTCCCGTTGCTCAATGATGGTTTCGTCTGCCTCGTCGACGTGATGGGTGACGACTCCGCTGTCGTACAGGCTGCGCGGGTCAGCTACGGCGCCGGCACGAAACGAGTTTCCGATGATCGTTCGCTGATTCGATATCTGCTGAGACATCGGCATACGACTCCGTTTGAAATGGCTGAAGTCAAGCTGCTGGTCCGCGTCCCCATGGACTGCTGGCGCCAGTGGATTCGGCATCGGATGGCCAACGTCAATGAGTACAGCACCCGTTATTCCGAAGCGATCGACTCGGCGCAGACCACCGATCCCTCGTCCTGGCGAGCCCAGGCGACTCAGAATCGGCAGGGGAGTGGTCAGTCTTTACCGATCGAGGTTGGGCAGCAATTGACAGAGGCGGAACGGCAACTTCAGGATCTGTCTCGCCAGACGTATGAAGACCGCTTGTCGGCAGGGGTGGCGCGTGAGCAAGCCCGTAAGGATCTGCCGCTGTCGACCTATACTGAAGCCTACTGGAAGGTCGATCTGCACAACCTGCTGCACTTTCTCGCGCTCCGAATGGACTCGCATGCTCAGCAGGAAATCCGGTTGTATGCGACGACCATCGGGCGCGAAATTATCCGCCCCCTGTTCCCCGTGGTCTGGGAAGCGTTCGAGGATTATCGCATCGGTGGATCATCGCTCAGTCGACTGGAGCGTGAGGTGATCCAGCGACTGACGGCGCGTGGTGCAGCAACCAATTCGGCACCTCCGTATACTGAAGCAGACTTCATGAGTGTTCAGGATCCGACATGGGTTGACTTGGCCCGCTGTCGTGAACGAGATGAGTGTCGAAGCAAGCTGGTCGACCTGGGACTGCTGGTTCGGTCCGAACCCGCTGCGGCAAATTAGCGTGGCAATGAACGGGAACTGACCCGGGGTTCCCCGCCAGTCGAGATTGACGCGAGTGTTACAGCTCACGGATGACACGGGTTGAACAGGTTGCGTGGTGGGTGAACAATGAATGCCCGCCCAGTGAGTTTGCCTGAATGAGTGAAATTGACTGCGGACGACGAAAGTGTTGAGGAATGACGCTGATCACGCTCGACTACGGAGCCTTGGAACGCTGGGAAAGCGAACTTCCTGATAACCGTATTTTGTATTCGGGACTGGGGCCTGAACCGCTGGCCGATCCCGTTGGAGCGGCGAGAGAAAGCGTACGTCAGCCGATCGAGTTTCCCGCGCTGGAACTGGCTCTTGTCCCCGATGACCGCGTGACGATCGTGCTTGATCGCGGTGTCCCTTCCGGGGCTGAAATTATCAGTGGAATCTGGTCGTCGTTTGCCTCGGCCGGGATCAACCCCTCCAGTGTGCTGATTCTTCAGCCTGCATCAATGCTGAAGCGTAACCTGGCCGACCCGCGGCGACTGTTGCCGCCCGAAGTGAGAGATCAGGTGACGTGGAAAATCCACGATCCGACCGTGGCTGACGCCACCGGCTATCTGGCTTCCAGTGCGGCGGGCGAACGACTGTATCTGTCACGAGATGTTCTGGACGCCGATTTCGTGCTGCCGATCGGGCGCTTTGGCTTTGACGCGATGCTCGGCAGACGTGAACTGACCAGTGCTTTCTATCCTGGCTTGTCGACTCCGGACGCGTTTGCAAAGTCGCTCGGACAGGGGCACCAGGAACTCGGGCCGGACGATGAACGTCCCTTGCGGCAACTGGTCAATGAAATTGCCTGGCTGCTGGGGGTTCAGTTCGCCATTCAGGTGCTTCCTTCGCGAAGCCATGCGGGAATGTCAGCCATTCTGGCGGGAAGCACCGACCGGGTCGCAGAACAAGGCCGAAAGCTGCTGGACGAACATTGGCGCGTGACGCTCGATCAACGGGGCGAGACAGCACTGGTCGCTATCCCCGGTTCGGGTGACGAGACTTCCTGGGATGATCTCGGCGCGGCGGTGGAAGCGGCTCGTAAACTGGTCGTTCAGGGTGGCCGCATCATTGTCTTGTCCGATCTGGCCGCAGAGCCGGGGGCAGGAATCGAAATGATCGGCAACAGTCGTTCGGCCAAAGCCGCCCTGCGCCCCCTGCGAAATGCTGCACCGCCGGACGTATTATCGGCATCACAAATCGCTTCCGCTGCAGACTGGGCTTCAATTTACTTGCTCAGTCGTCTCGACAGCCAACTCGTCGAACGGTCATTCATGACACCGCTGGAAGACCCACTCGAGGCCGCTCGGCTGCTTGCATCGTGTGATGGATGCATCGTTTTGGCGGGGGCACAGCACGTTTACAGCGAAATTCAGGAATAACCTTGCTCGCGTAAGAAAGGCCAATCGATGGACAGTGCCCGAGGGAATTCAAGCCAGTTAGGGGCCGTTGAGTCTCTGGGTCCGGTCCGCTCGTCGCTGCGCTGTTTTGCGATGCTGGCCTGCCTGCTTATTTCACCGCTTTGGATCGCGGGTGCCGTCTACGCTGATGAGGAATTTCCTCCCGAGTTGACTCAGTTTGAGTCTGACCCGCGTAACCCTCTGTTCCTCGGAGCGGGGGAGGGGCATTGGGATGTCAAGATTCGGGAACGGGGCTGGATTCTGCGTGAAGGGAACCAATGGAAAATGTGGTACACCGGCTACGACGGAACCCGCCCGGGTCAGAAGAAGCTGGGCTACGCCACGTCCACGGATGGCTACGTCTGGCAGCGGGATTCCCGAAACCCCATCTATTCGGAACATTGGGTCGAAGATGTCTGCATCATTCCCCATGAGGGGATCTACTATATGTTCGCGGAAGGGGCACAAGACCAGGCGCATCTTCTCACGTCGCGCGATGGAGTTTCGTGGCAGCGAGTGCGGCGGCTGGATGTGCGCAAGGTCAACGGCGAACCGATTTCCGATGGCCCGTATGGAACTCCGACTGCCTGGTTTGAGAACGGCAAGTGGTACTTGTTCTACGAACGTGGGGATCGGGCAGTCTGGCTGGCGACATCGTCAGATACCGAGGTGTTCACCAACGTCAAAGACGAACCGGTATTGGAACCGGGACCCGAAGAGTATGACTTCAATCAGATTGCTCTCAACCAGATTTTCCGACACAAGGGGCGCTACTACGCAGTCTTTCACGGGGCTCATAAATCGGAAGATCCCGGCACGCCATCAATCTGGTCAACAGGATTGGCCGTTTCAGATGATCTGATTCACTGGAAGAAGTATGCTGGCAACCCGCTTCGGCCGACGAACGAGAATAAGTCGAGCGGGATGCTGATCTTTGACGGCGAACGATTCCGTCTTTACACGATGCACAATGAAGTCAACGTGCATCATGTCAGGTCGCAGGCCACTCCTTGAGATGTTGATTCAGTTACTCGCTGCTGTAGCAACAGCCATCATGCTGCTTGATCGTTCAGCGTTCAAAGGGATCTGGTACGTTCATTTGCGGTGTCGTGACTGAGGGACTCGCTAGGTTCATCTGCCAAACCGAAACAGGTGTGCGTCTTCATTCGGTCGTCCCTGGATCAGGTCACTCAGGATTTCGGCCGCGATCACACTATAGGTGATTCCGTTTCCCCCGAATCCCAGGGCGAAGTGGGCATTCGCGATTTCCGGAGAAGGGCCGATGTAGGCGAGCCCGTCCTTCGTTTCACCAAATGTTCCCGCCCAGGAGTATTCGCTTTCGAGTAGAAAGTCGGGGAAAAGCGATTTCAGTCGCTCCAGCAGGCGATTCTTCTTGAGGTCGAGCTGAGCGTCACGGCGAGCGGGAGAACGAAAGGGATCGTCTTCACCTCCGGCCAGAATTCGTCCCTCGGCGGTGCGCCGGAGATAAAGGTAAGGACGAGCAGACTCCCAGATCAGGCAGGGTTGCTTCCAGACTTGTGGCTGATCAGGTGCCGTAATCAGCGCGTAGGTGCTTTTTAACGTCACGATTTTTTCCCGCAACGCGGTTTGGGCTTCATAACCGTTCGCGAAGACCATCACCTTGGCTCTAATGATCGCATCGCGATCTGTGGTAAGTTCAACCCCAGTACCGGTCGACTTCCAGGCGAGAACCGTGGTCCGGTCATAAACACGCAGACCCCGGTTCAGCCCCGCTTCCAGCAGACGATGTGTCAGTCGAAAGGGATCCACGGCAGCGGCTTGTTGGGACAGAATTCCCCCCTGCGCCTCGAAACCGAATTCATTCCGGATATCGAGCGTACTCCGCCAGCGGACCGGAAAGTCATGTCGGGCACGGAGTTCGCACTCAGTCTGCAGCGCCGGGATGTCCTGGGGCTGGGAAGCCAGATACAGGCTTGGTTGGCGTTCGAAGTCACAGGCGTCATCCAGCCCCGAAACAATCTCGGCAAGTTGGTCGATGGCATTCGAACAAAGTCGGTAAGCACGAACAGCCGCATCCTTGCCGATCATCTCTGCCAGATCGGTCAGATGGGTATCAACCTCGTATTGGAGGAGGGCGGTGCTTGCACTAGTGCTTCCCTGGGCAATTTCTCGGCGGTCCACCAGAACGACCGAAAGGCCCTCCTGAGTCAGCCGATGCGCTACCAGAGCACCAGTGATGCCACCCCCCAAAATGGCAACGTCACAGTCCTCGTCACTTTTCAGCGGAGGGTAACAGCGAAGAAGTCCATTTTTTACAGGCCAGAACGGAAGGTCTGATTTTAGATCCATGCAGACTAGTCTCACTCATCTCAGATGCAGATCTCGGATGTCTCGTCAGGGCTGCGTCGGGAAGGGTTATTGCCTCGCTGCTGTTCGTTCCAACTCTTCCCCACAATGATGAGGGGTAACCCGACCTGTGCGGCGAGGGAAATAACGAAGCAGAAAGGTTCCCATTGTGCTGGATGCATGGGCTGACTCGTGGCAATGAACCTTGAGCGTCCACTTAGCATATGCGATGCCACAATCGTCGAAATCGCTACCTGTCGCTTGGCAATTTGATTTTGAGATGAACCGGATCCCAGAAGAACGGGTCCCCCATGACGTTGATCGTCACTGAAGTCCCGGCACTAAGTTTGCTACTTCCATTCTGAAAAGGGAGCACCGCAGAAAATAAAGGAACCTTCCAATGCAGCGACAAACTGAACAAACACAGTCTGTATGGATGGCAACCGCTTCAATTCCTGGTCGGCCAGTCCTGCAGAAAGACTTGAAGGTCGATGTTTGCGTGGTTGGTGCGGGGATCGCTGGTATCTCGACAGCTTACTCACTGGCAAAAGCCGGTAAGTCGGTGGTGGTCGTTGACAGTCGGCGGATCGCTGCCGGCCAGACGCAGCGGACGACAGCTCATCTGTCCAACGCCCATGACAACCTCTACAGCGAGGTCGAAAAAGTTCACGGCGTCGACGGAGTTCGGATCGCCGCCGAAAGCCATACGGCTGCGATTAATCGAATCGAAGAAATCGTCCGGAACGAGGGAATCGACTGCGACTTCCACCGTCTTCCCGGTTACCTGTTCTGTCCTCCCGGGCAGAAGACCGACATATTGGATAAGGAACTTGAGTCAGCGACACGGGCAGGTCTGAAAGGTCTCGAAATTGTGGGACGTGCGCCGCTGACGACTTTCGATACCGGGCGGGCTCTTCGCTACCCGAATCAGGGCCAGTTTCACCCGCTGAAGTACATTTCTCATCTGGCGGAATCGATCCAAGAGATGGGGGGACATGTTTACGAAGATACCCCGGTCCGTCAGGTACATGGCGGAAGTGTGCCGTCCGTAGAAACGTCAGTCGGCCCTACGATTACGGCCAAGTCTGTTGTGGTGGCCACCAACTCGCCCGTCAACGATATCTTTGCGATGCATACGAAGATGGCTCCGTATCTTACCTACGTTATCGCCGCACGAATTCCGGCTGGCAGTATTACTCGGGGTTTATTCTGGGATACAGAAGAGTACTATCATTATGTTCGGCTGCAGAAATTTACGGATGCGGAAGACCTGATTATTATCGGCGGGGAAGATCATAAAGCGGGGCAGGTCAACGATCAGGCCGAGCGACATTTTCGCTTGGAAAACTGGGGTCGAGAACGGTTTTCGATGATGGGAAAAATCGAATTCCGCTGGTCTGGTATGGTGATGGAGACGACGGACGGGGGCGCCTTTATTGGCAAGAATCCCGCAGATCAAGAGAACGTTTATATTGCAACCGGTGACTCGGGAATGGGGATGACTCACGGAACGATCGCCGGGATCCTTCTGACACAATTGATTCTGGGTCACGATCACCCCTGGGCAAAATTTTATGATCCGGCACGTAAACCGGTTTCAGGAATGGCCTGGCGTAACTTCGTGTCAGAGAACTGGAACGTGGGCACGGAGTACGTCGTCGACTGGCTCTCGGGTGGCGACCGGAGTTCGGCTGATGAACTGGAACGGGACGAGGGAACCGTCCTCAGGCGAGGCCTTTCCAAAGTCGCGGTTTATCGAGATGAGGCTGGAGAATTGCACGAATGCTCTGCTGTGTGCCCGCATCTGGGCTGCATCGTTCACTGGAACAACCTTGAAAAGGTGTGGGACTGTCCGTGCCACGGATCGCGGTTCGATGCTTACGGGCAAGTCGTGAACGGCCCCGCTATTTCTCCGCTGGAGCCGGTGGATAAAAGTGTTCCTCAGGAATCGCAGTCCGGCTAGTGCAGCAGTTCTGCGAGTTCCGTCGACCAGCCGCTCGCGGGGTGGATTCTGACAAGAGACGGATGTCGCCTCGCACAAGCAAGATCTTCGTCCGCAGCACGATAGACGGGATCGCAAGGGGCAATCACGAGGTTAGTTCTCTGAACGGGACTGGTTGGCCCGGTCCGTCCATCGCGCACAACCGACCACCGCGTCGAAAATGAGGGTCGTGTTCCGGGCTGCCAACCTGATAAGTGGTAAGTTCGTCGCGGTCATGTAATCCCCGCACAGACTCTTGCACTCATGATGTGGCTTATTTCCCGCCCCGCTACCGGGGGTTGTGGAGTCGACGGACGGCAGCTGACCGGGATATATTCCCTCAGGCGAGCTGGCTGACGTTGTCGAGCCGTCTCAAACGGCTAGGGGTTGCCCCTTTTCGGGGAGAAAAGCCGCCTCCCCGCACTGCGCCGTCGACACAGCATGAAGAAAATCTGCGGAGCTTTCCGTAATGCCATCGCTGAAGCGAAACGTGATCCCGATCGTCGTCAGCATTATCGGCTGTACGCTGATGGTCGTGTTTCAAAGGTTTACTCCCAACCTTTTCAGTGGAATTCCAACCTCTCTGGCGTTTACGCTCATGATCGCCGCGAGTGGAGTACTGGGGGGATGGAGGTCCGGAGCCATCTCCACGACTTCAGGGATCTTAACGGCCCTGTTCCTCTTTTCGCCCTCGTATATCCAACGAATTAGTGACGATCCGTCCGGATTAGTACGTCTCGTGTCGTTCGCAATTCTCGGAGCAATCCTCTGCGGGATCGGGGAATTGCTGCAACGGGCCTGGCGCCGTATCGACGACCGCCAGCAGGAGCTCGAAGCCGAGATTCGCCTGCGTCGTCTAACGCAGCTTGCGGAACAGGCTCGTGCGGATGAGTTGATGACGACGTTGGCGAGTATTGCAGACGGGGTGATCACGACCGACAGTGAAGGGCGGGTCCGGTTCATTAATTCGGTAGCAGAAGCACTTGTCGGGTGGAAACGGTCTGAAGCGGTAGGGCAAAGGCTTGCCAGTGTGTTTCGGGTGGTCAATGAACAGACTCATGAGCCCGTTGAAAATCCCGCAGACCTTGCACGACGGCAGGGTGTTACGATTGGTTTCGACAAGCCGACATTGCTGATCGCCCGCGATGGGACCGAGCGACTGATCGATGAGTCGGCGGCACCCATCCAAACGGAACACGGTCATATCAGTGGCACGGTGCTGGTGTTCCGCGACATCACCGAAAAGCGGAAGACTCAACTCGCCTTACAGGAACAGCAGCAGCGGGCTCTGGTCCTTCTGGAAAGCATCAGTGAGGCGTTCTTCTCGATCGATCGTGAGTGGAAATTCACGTATGTCAACGGGCCGGCAGGTAGGCTTCTTAATGCCACCGCGGATCGGCTTGTCAGAAGGTGCTTGTGGGATGTCTTCCCGGGTTTTACGGGAAGTGAGTTCGAAGCCGTTTTCAGGATGGCAATGGATCGTCACCAGGAGGGTTCGGTCACCGCATTCTCTTCCGATCTCAACTGCGACGCCGAAGTGCGGGCTTATCCCACTCCAGAGGGGATTTCTGTCTTTGTCAACGACGTCAGTAAACGTCGACGCATGGAAGCCGAACGAGATGCATTGTTACGTCAAATTGACTTTGAGCGGGCACGACTGGCCGATATTTTCGAGCATGCACCCTCATTCATGTGTGTGCTCTCCGGTCCAGATCATCTGATCGAGCGGGCAAACGACCGCTACCGCGAACTGATTGGCGATCGCGACGTGGTCGGGATGACGATCCGCGAAGCATTTCCCGAGATTGCCGGTCAGGGCTACTTCGAAATCGTCGACGGTGTCTATCGCAGTGGAGAGACTCGCTTCGACACCGATCAGAAAGTGGTTTTTAATCGCAACGGGCAGTTGGAAGAACGCGTCATTGACTTTGTCTATCAGCCATTGAAAGACGCCAGGGGAGCGACCACGGGCGTACTGCTTCAGGGAATCGATTTAACCTCGCGTCAGAAAGCCGAGAATGACCTTGCACGCGTCACGGCCGAGTCGGAACGGCAACGCAGAATGTTCGAGACCGCGCTCTCGAACACCCCGGACTTTATCTACCTTTTCGACTGTGAGGGCCGATTTACTTATGTCAACAAATCATTGCTGACACTGTGGCAGAAAGAAGCCTCGGAGGTTCTGGGACGGAACTTCGAAGACCTGAACTATCCTGCGGACGTTGCCACCCTACTGCAACGGCAGATCGAGGATGTCGTTCGCACTCAACAGCCTGTACGAGATGAGGTTCTCTTTACCAGTTCTCTGGGGACGCGGTCCTACGAGCATATCTTCACGCCCGTTTTTGGTTCAGACGGTGAGGTTGAGGCCGTTGCGGGATCGAGTCGGGACATCACAGACCGAAAAGAATCGGAACGAGCCCTGCGGCAGGCCGACCGCAACAAGGATGACTTCCTGGCATTGCTGGCTCACGAACTGAGAAATCCCCTGGCACCGATCCGGAATGGATTGCAGGTCCTGCGTTTGTCGCAGAACGCAGAAGAGCGAGACCACGCTCAGACGATGATGGATCGACAGTTGACCCATATGGTCCGGCTGATTGATGACCTGCTGGATATGTCTCGGATCAACCGCCACAAAATGGAACTCCGTCGGACCCGTCTGACGCTGGAGGAAGCGATCAATAGCGCTGTCGAAACGGCGATGCCCGCGATCCAGGCTGCTGGACACACGCTGGAAATCCATCTTCCCCCCCAACCCGTCTTTCTGGATGCGGACCTGACGCGACTCGCCCAGGTATTTAGTAATCTGCTGACGAACTCGGCCCGCTACACGCACGATGCAGGGCTCATCTCTGTGGATGCGACACTTTCCGGAGATGAAGTTTGTGTGACGGTGAAGGATAATGGGATCGGTATACCTCCCGATGCACTTCCTCACCTGTTTGATATGTTCTCACAAGTCGATCGTTCGATGGAACGGGCAACCGGCGGCCTTGGTATCGGCCTCGCACTCGTCAAAGGATTGGTCGAAATGCATGGGGGAACTGTCACGGCGGCGAGTGAAGGTTTGGACAAGGGAAGTGAGTTTACCGTGCGCCTTCCCGTGATCTCGGAAGATCCCCCGCAACCACCTGTCAGAAAGGCTCCTGAGAGCCTCACGACGACCCCCTCCAAACGACGAATCCTGGTCGTTGATGACAATCAGGATTCCGCGTCATCCATGGCGATGATGCTGCGGTTACTGGGAAATGAAACAGATCTGGCTGCGGATGGGATTGAGGCGATTGAGCGAGCAGAATCATTTCAACCTCATGTTATTCTGATGGATATCGGGATGCCTCGGCTGAACGGCTTAGATGCCGCTCGGCGTATTCGTCAACAGGAGTGGGGGGCCGACATGAGGATCGTGGCTCTGACCGGCTGGGGTCAGGAGTCGGACCGCGAACAGTCCTGGGAAGCGGGCTGCAACGGACATCTTGTGAAACCGGTCAGCTTGGACGATCTTCAGAAAATGCTGAACGAGCTTTCTCTTGCTGGGGGATCCGCGTAGTTTAATCGCCTCGGCAGATCGACTGTAGTTCTCCAATACCTAAGTAGCGGACTGGCCCGCTAGCCTGAGCTCAGCTGCAAGTTCGTCAACGAAAGTTCTCCGGTGAAAAACTAGGAGACAGGTTCTGAGAGCAGGCTCGCTCGTACCACTTCTGCCCGATCAAACAGATCGTCGGCCCGTTTGTCACCAAGATGCTCGCGGACCCATTGATAGCCTCGGGAAAGCCCCGAACATCGCTTCGTGTTGTGAGCGTCTGAGGCCAGAATGGCTTCCGGGTAAGTCCGTAAAAATTGTTCCGCAAAGGCGTTGGCTTCAGGACCAAAATTACCGATCAGCGAATCAACGGTAATTTGCAGCCACGCACCCGCCTCAACCAGTGGCCGAACCAATTCCGGCTGTTCCCGAAAAAAGACGTGCCGCTCGGGATGAGCGACGATCGGTATCATTCCCTGACGACGGATCCACTCAACCAGTTCTGCCGCGTCACGAGGAAATAAATCGACGGACCAGTTGAATTCGAGCAGCGTGAAGGTCTTCCGGTCCCCTAGATGGCAAAAGACATCGTCTTCAAACTCACGCCGGTAGATGGTGGAATCGTAAACCTGGATTTCGGAACCGGGTAGCACCGTCAACGGGATTCCGGCCCCCTTCAATTCCTGGTTAAAGGCCTGGACGTGCGGCAGTACGTCAGCACGAAGCAAGTGAATCAGCCGATGACAATGAGGAGTCGCGGTAACCACTGTTACGCCATCCTCGACGTAGGCACGTGCCAGCTTCAGACTTTCCTGCAGGTCTCGCGGTCCGTCATCGACACCTGGCAAGATATGGCTGTGGAGATCAATCATTCCCGGGGCGGTCCGTCATTGAAAAAGTGAGCGTCATTCCGCTTCCGTCGTGCGAAAGAGGCCTCACATTGTAAATCACTTCGCATGCTCCTGCACATACGTCTTTCCGCAACAACTTTCAAAGGCATCCCTGCCCACCACCTGAGCTTCTGCCAGAATCTAATCGAGGCCTCAAACCACAACCATCATTTTCTCTCGTCGCACCACTGTCGCCAGACGCGATCCTTTCCAGGCCCAACCGAATGGAAAGGGGGGACCTGCGAGTGTACATTCGGGCCGACGCTGAGGGGGCGATTGTCCCTGGATCTGTTCGCAATGTTGTGCCACCCCTGTCAGTTGCCAGAGGAACAAGAATGTCGATTCCCTTCCGCAGTACCGGTTCAAGTAAGAACGTAGACCATTCCTCAAGCCCCCTCCGCAACAGCAATCCAATAGTTCCGACCGCTTTCGGATCCACCGCAAATCCCGTTTCCCTGGTACAGTGGTGTCTCTGTCTCCTGGTGGTCCTCGTGGGGCAGAGTCTGATTGCCGCGGATTCACCTCCCGCTGCTGAAGTCGCTGCAACGGACGAGGCGACTCGACGGTTGCAAGCGGAATTCACGCGACGACCGCACATCAATCCCGATTTACTGGCGGATGCTCGTGTGTTTCTCCGAGCGGCTGTCTGGGCTCAGCGGTATGACGGGCCGCTCACACCCGGTGATCGCGCCGTGGTGGATCAGGCTCTGGCGACCGGCCTGCATCGCCTCCAGCAACTTCAGAACAACCAGTCCCCCTGGACCAAGCGGAAAGGGAATCTTGTCCGCGGGTACGTCTCCGCCGTCGACGGCTCTGCGCAACCCTTCGGACTGATCATTCCCAAGGGCTATGACGGGTCCCGTCCCACGCGACTGGATGTTGTCCTGCATGGAAGCTCCAAGCCGGTCGGGATGAGCGAGCTTCGCTTCATGTCTCGATTCGGTCTGACGGACAACGCGGACGCAACAGGGCCCGACGTGGATTACATCGAGCTCCACCCCTTGGGGCGAGTCGAAAATTGCTACCGCTGGGCAGGTGAGACCGACGTGTTCGAAGCGATTGAAGCCGTGTGCCGCAACTACAACATTGACCGCGATCGAATCGTCCTTCGGGGGATGTCGATGGGGGCATCGGGCACGTGGCATCTGGGATTGAAGCATCCTGATCGTTTCGTCGCACTCGGTCCCTACTGCGGTTATGTGGATACTCATCGATTCTCGGAAACTCCGATTCCCTCATTTATCAAGGTCGGCCTACTTCCCGAATATCAGGAGTTGGGCCTGCATATGCTCGATTCCGTCGACTATGCAGCGAATGCCGGTGTCGTCCCCGCGATTGCCGCCATCGGCGGTCAGGACATCTTCTTTCAAGCTCACGTCATCATGGGTGAAACATTTGCAATGGAAGGGCTGCAAATGATCAACCTGATTTCCCCCGGGACGGGCCACGTGATTGATCCTGTCACGCATGCCGAACAGATGCGTCTGATCGGTATGCATGTGCACAAGGGGCTGGATCACACACCTCGTGAGCTGCGTTTTGTGACATGGACCCTCAAGTACAGTCGCTGTCACTGGATCGAGCTGCTCGGTCTGCAGCAGCACTACGCTCGAGCAGAGATCAAAGCCAGGATCCGGGATGACGGCAGTATCGACATCGCGACGCTGCAGAACATTACTCGCTTTGCCCTGGAACCACGAGTTCTTTCGGCCAAGGGAACCACGGTACGAATCGCCGGGCAGGAACTGCAACTTCCCGCTTCAAAACACCCTCTGGTCCTCGCGCTTCAGGAGGGGAAATGGGTCTGTCTCGGGGATCGACATGCGGTGAAACTCGCCGGTAAACGCCCCGGGTTGCAAGGTCCCATTGATGATGCCTTCAGTTCTCCTTTCCTCTGTGTACGCGGGACAGGGAAAGCCTGGAACCCCGAGATCCATGCGTGGACTGACGCCAGCCTGCGGCGGTTTGAGTACGAATGGGCTCGTTACATGCGGGGAGACCTGACCGTCAAAAACGATACCGAGGTGACGGCCGAAGACCTCCGTGACAAACATCTGATCCTGTTTGGTGATCCTGGCAGCAACTCCCTGATCGCCAAAGTTCTCCCCAGTCTGCCTCTCACGTGGACCCCTGAAACGTTGACTCTGGGAAACCGCGACTACGCGTCTGTCGGACACGCTCCTGCACTGGTCCACCCCAGCCCTCTGGCGGCCGATCGCTATGTGGTGATTAACAGCGGACATACCTTCCATGAAAAAGATTTCGCAGCGTTCAACTACTTGTTGTTCCCGCGGCAGGGAGACTGGAGCGTCGTTAAAGTGACGGACGGGGCGGAACAATGGCGACCATCGACTGAAGCCTTTCCCGAAGAGGTGATTCAAGCGGACTACTTTGATGAGAACTGGCAAACCTCCGTTAAAGCGAGATGATTGGTCGGTAATTGGGCCGGCTCCTGACCCTGTTGTTTGAGGAGTCGGCCTACGAATATGATCGGTGTCCGTGGGACGAATCCCAAAAACAAAAAAATTCTTGAACGTCCAGCAGGAAACAAATCAGACTGAATATCAAGGCCGCCGCAGGTGGTTGCGGGTCGTAGTGAGGAGTATCAAAGGAGCAGAAAATGGTTACCTACTACGTCGCCTCTCCGATTCGACATGCCCTGGTCACGGCAGAGAGCGAAGTCGATGCCTGGATTGCTGGCCATGCCGCACTCCACCGAATCCACACAGAACTGCTCGACCGGACCGGTGAAGATTTTCCTGTCGAGATCAGCCATGTCCGCCTGGCGACGCCCGAAGATATCGCCATCTGGCAGCGGTTGAACGAACCCCCCGTCGAATACACTCACGATTCGACAGGGATCTAGCCAGACCCACCGTCATGTTCTCCGATGTCTGCACTTGAGAGGTTGCTTTCCGGCAAGGCCTCTCAATCTCCCTCGTGGTTCATTGCGGGACGGAGGACTTCCGACTGTTCATAACGTCTTCGACGGAATCGCTCCTGGAGGGGCGATGGAAACACCGAGTTGGCCCCCTCGAAAGCTTCAGGTCGCCGGAGCGTCCCGCAGTGGCTGCTTGTCGTGGAAGCACCCTGATGTCTACATCAAGCCGTCGAGGGCTTCTGTGCCGCTCCGTAGCGGGCGACGATTGATCGAATGAATCACTTCCAGCAACCGCTTCTTCGCTCGTCGATAATCACGGGCCGCCAGCGCCGCATGGCGGTAGCTTGTCCGCTGGATAATTGGATCCTCTGCAATCGGCGTCAACTCGGGAATCTGCTGCGGTGATGCATGCACCCCCGCGTGGACAGGAGTCCCCGGAATGACGTTAAATGTGTTGAAGCGAATTCGATCGATGTGTTTGGCATGCTCTTCGAAGAACTTGCGCGTCTCGTCCAGATCGGCCGCCGTTTCCGTGGGAAACCCATGAAAGGCAGTGCAGCGTACGCTCAACCCAGCTTCGTAGGCATCGACCACGAATTGCCGGTAGTTCTCGATCAGCGACCCCTTCTTCATTCGATCGAGCAGTCGCTGGCTTGCCGTTTCAAAACCGAAACTGACTCGTCGCATACCGGCGTTCACAGCGGCGCGAAGATCCTCAGCCCTCAGACCGTTATCGGGGCGTTTATCGACGTGTACCGTGCCAATCCATTCGGCTCCGGGCACGGCTGACTGAATTCCCCCGACGATCTCTCGCCAGACCCGCACGTCAGAATTGAGCTTCAGATCGAGGAACAGGAAGTGACGGGCATCGTGCCGAGCGGCAAGTTCCCGCATCTCGTTCAGGACGACCGGGGCAGACCGGGTTCGAAAGGTTCGACCGTTAACGGAAACGACGTCGCTGCAAAAGACGCACTGACTCCAGCCGCAACCGCGACCCGACATCAGCGGGATCACCCGCACGCGATATTTGTCCCAGGGAAAGTCGGAAAAATCAGGGACGGGGAGTTGATCAAGTTCCCGCAGGGGTGGAGCTTCAGGGGCAACTCGACCGTTCGGCAAGACAATCCCGGGAAACTGAAGCAGGTCACCACCGGCGATGGCTGTACGAACCAGTTCCGGCAGGATGAGGTCTGCCTCACCCCCATAAATGGCGGTGAGACCGGGAACACTTCTCCAGGCGTCGGACGTCGCGGGGATATTGAAGACGGGGCCCCCCAGTAGCATCGGAATTCCCCGGTTTTGAGCAATCCGCCCAATCTCGACGACGGATGGATAGTGCTGCAGGTACGCTGACAGCAGTAGAATATCCGGCTTCTTCGCCAGCGCCCGATCGCACTCTGCCACCACCACGGGATGAGGCCGATTAATCCACCAGGACCGCATCCGCCTCGCCGTGTCTCGCATCCCCAGCAGGAATGGATTACTCGTCAGATGAAATCGACGAATCCAGTGGTCAATACGACCTTCCTGTTTTTCCCGCGCAACAGCCGGCACGCCATGAGACAGCGGACACAAGACGTCGACTTCGAAACCCGCTTTACGGAGTGATGCCACCAGCAGGCCGATGGCCAGTGTGGGGAACGTGGCGAAGTTGTTAAGGTCAACAATCAGGACTTTTTGCTTCATTCTCACGCCCCGCGGTCTGAAAAAGAAAGTAATCGGAACTGCTGCCCTTTGGCTGACGCCGCAATTCCTTGTATTGTCGAATATTCAGTGTACACGTGGGTCAACTTCGTACTGATATACCCATCAAAACTAGCTTAAGTCAACTCGCTATCTGACTCCCCGGAGATCCTCACTTCAGAGACTCCGCGATCTCAATCGAGCCCCGCAAGATAACCACCGCTCTGCGTTCGCGGTCTTCGAGGCTCGCGCTCTTCACTGCCGAGGAATCCAGGTTCCTGCTCGGTTTTGCGTCTGCGCGACTTCGGCAAGGATCCACAAAATGAATCGCTGGATATCTGACCACGTGATATCATGTCACTGGAAACTAACATGAGAATCATGCTGAGGCAGTATCAACAGAATCCGCATCTGTTCGTGATTATCGTTCCTGGCGACTGCTTCCTTTGACTGGCGTTATTGAGTCCAAAGCGACTGTCCGAGTCGCACTCTCAAATGTCTGCTCTGCCGTTACTACAGGAGTCTCATCATGGCGACGATGAAAGCCGCTGTCGTTCGCGATTTCGGAAAGCCTCTCCAGATTGAGGAACTTCCCGTCCCCGAGGTGGTGCCTGGCCAGATCCGGGTCAAGATCGAAACCACGGGGGTCTGCCATACGGACCTGCATGCGGTGCAGGGGGACTGGCCGGTCAAGCCGACGCTCCCCTTCATCCCCGGTCATGAAGGGGTCGGTTATGTTTGCGCAGTCGGCTCGGGCGTCAAGCATATTAAAGAGGGGGACTGTGTGGGGATTCCCTGGCTTCACACCGCGTGTGGTTACTGTGAGCACTGCCTCGGGGGCTGGGAAACTCTCTGTGAACGTCAGAAGAACTCTGGCTATTCGGTCAACGGAAGTTTCGCCGAGTACGTGATTGCCGATCCTAATTTCGTGGGGCGAATCCCCTCCGGCGTCGATCTGGTCGAGATCGCGCCGGTGTTGTGCGCGGGGGTCACCGTTTACAAAGGCTTGAAGGTGACCGATACACACCCGGGAAACTGGGTTGTTATCTCCGGGATCGGAGGACTGGGCCATCTGGCAGTTCAATACGCGATCGCCATGGGACTGAACGTCGCAGCCGTCGACGTGGACGATACGAAGCTGGAATTTGCTCAGAGGCTGGGAGCGAAAGTGACAGTTAACGCCCGTCACTGCGACCCGGCCGCCTACTTGACCAAAGAGATCGGAGGAGCCCATGGAGTCCTGGTGACGGCCGTCTCCCCGATCGCCTTTCAGCAGGCACTGGGAATGGTCCGCCGCGGAGGTACCATCTCGTTGAACGGACTTCCACCCGGAGAATTCCCGCTGGGAATCTTCGACATGGTGCTGCGAGGTATCACGGTTCGCGGTTCCATCGTCGGAACCCGTCTCGATCTCCAGGAAGCACTCGACTTCGCCGCAGCGGGCAAAGTGAAAGCGGTCACATCGCCGGAACCCCTCGAAAACATCAACAGCGTCTTCGAACGAATGCACCAGGGCAAAATCGAAGGCCGAATCGTCCTCGACCTCCGCCAGGCATGAGGAACGCGCATTCCTCGAAGTGACTGACCAACTGGGTTGAAGTGGCGGAACGGGATGTCGCGCCAGGCTGAGGCCCGGTTGGTCTCCAGTTCGTGCCGGTTCCAATCCGGTCTTGTGCATGTTGAGAGAGTGGACCGGCACTGTTCACAGTACCTGTCCCACTTTTTCAACGAGCACCGAGCGGCAGATTTTCTGAAATCGTCACCTGCCGCAACCCTCGGGTCCAGTTCCGGCAAAGGGACGAGTCGTCTCGAATTGTCAAAGAGCGAAAATCCAGCGATTCGGTTTGCGGCCCGTTACAAAGCCGTGGCAAGCAGATTTGTAAGAGCCTCAGTGGCTTCCTTCCACGCAAGCGATCGAGCACCAGATGACTGCATCAGGGAAGATCCTGTGCGGCCGTTGTAAACGGGACCCTGGGCCAGGTGTCGCAATCCGTTGGCCAGCCGGGCCAGTCGGCCAGAATCGCTTAAACTGTGATTATGACAGCACATGGGACTGGCCACCGACTGGCCAAAGCTTGGCCAGCTGGCCAGCCCGTTACCCTTTCCCCGCGTCCTGTTTCACCGAAAATCGTCGGCAAGTCCCCATCGTCCAGGCCCGCAGCAGGGGCCTCCCGCCGCTGTCTCTTCTCTCTCCGGATTCCCTCGCCGCGACCACCCATCAATCAATCGTCCCTCCCGGACTCACGATCTCCCACCGCCACTTCCTGAGTTTTGACTCGCCCGGTCTCGACTCCCTCCGCTCCTGCAGCGTGGGCAACGTCTCCCTCCGCAGGTTCATCATCTTCCTGATAGAGAAACCGATCGAGCGGCCAGGGAAGGTGCGGATTCACGACATCCCCCTCTCGTAACCTCCAGGCCCAGGAGTTTGTCCCGGGGATTCGCCACGAGTTTCCTTTCAACCCACAAAACGCCCGTCGCAATGTTCTTTCGCTGAAGCCCATCACATCCGCCGCGGACTTCACCTGCTTGAATTCATACATCTCCGTCTGCATGAAATCCCGCAGCCAGCACATCGCCCGTGCCAGCTCGCTGAATTCCTGCTCAAACAAGGGAAGTCGCTGCCGCTCCCGCATTTCGGTCTGAAACCGCTCGGCCGTCAGCCAGATCGGCCGGCGGTCCCATTCAACGCGACCTGCACTGAGCACAAAGGAGCGGGCAGGCGTTCTCTCAACCAGATTGGCTTTGACGGGCAACAGCAACCGACGTTCCGTGCGATCAGGATCACGGCCGATCCACCAAGCCGATGGAGCGACCAACTCCAGCGGTGTCAAACGGTGATTCCCAGCGGCTCTGGCTTTGGCGGGGCCGTTCACCACCAGCAAAATGGCGACCTGATTCGCGGCCGCAATGCCCGCCAGACGCTGCATCGTCAACAGCAGGGCCGTCCCATCGGAACGGCTCTGCTCAAACGAAGAATCCTGCAGGAACGGATCAATCACGATCAGTCGCAAGGAAGAACCCGCCGCGGTTCGTCGTTCGATCTCCTGTTCCAGTAGCGCCAGATCGTCCCTTAGCTGGAACGGTCGGCATCCGTTCCCTCGGCGATCCGCTTCGTTCGTGGGGATTCCCTGGATCACACGAATGCGGCGCATCTCTGTCCCGGCCGCCAGTAATCGCGGCCGCAGGACTTCCGCCATTTCATAGTCCGGCGAGATGAACAGCACCTCACCCCCGTCATCATCTCCGGTGTGAGCCGTTGATGAGGCATTCGACGCTCGTAAGCTCATCCGATCACCCCGCGTCACCGCAGCCGCCACATCGACCGCCACGAACGACTTTCCGATACCGGAAGAACCGGCCAGGCTCGTCACCATCCCCCGCGCCACCAGTTCACCCCACAGCCAGACAAACGGTCGAGCCTCAAGCTCCTCAACACACCGCGAAACAAACCCCTCCTGCACACCAGTTCCCAAGTCAGCCTCCGCATTCACGTCGGTCAAACACCCCTCTCGCCGCGACGGTTCCCCCCTCCTCACACCCTTCGCCGAATCACCTGAATGACAATGTTCGAGTTCCAAGCTCTAACCTCCTCCTCGTCTGAGCGCACCTTCAACCGCAGTTTTTCGAACGAACAGGCGATTGCAGAAGGGAACGCTAAAAAGAAGGGGCATGCTCGCCCCGGTTGCCCATCCCCGTCCTGCAACTTCCACCACGAGCAGTGTCAGCAACAAACACTCTGCGAACGAGACCAAACCTCCAAACGTTTGGAACAAAACCTCATCCCCAAAGAACTGGTGATCCAGGAAGAACAGGTGTCAATCCGTCACCCAGCAGGAACCCAGGCAGTTTCCCCCCCAAGATCCCTCCCCACGCCAACAAACCCCTCTCCCCGGACCCCGAGTCGGCCGGCAGCCACGACTGCCCCGCTAAGCCGCCCTCGCACCCAAACCACTCCGCTCTCCTCCGACCCTGTGTCGGTGGCAGCCACGACTGAGCGGCTAAGAGCAGAAAGCAGCCCCACACAAGAGCTCTCCTCCGACCCCGCGTCGGTGGCAGCCACGACTGAGCGGCTAAGAGCAGAAAGCAGCCCCACCCAAGAGCTCTCCTCCGACCCCGCGTCGGTGGCAGCCACGACTGAGCGGCTAAGAGCAGAAAGCAGCCCCACCCAAGAGCTCTCCTCCGACCCCGCGTCGGTGGAAGCAGCGACTGAGCGGCTAAGAGCAGAAAGCAGCCCCACCCAAGAGCTCTCCTCCGACCCCGCGTCGGTGGAAGCAGCGACTGAGCCGCTAAGAGCAGAAAGCAGCCCCACCCAAGAGCTCTCCTCCGACCCCGCGTCGGTGGAAGCCACGACTGAGCCGCTAAGAGCAGAAAGCAGCCCCACCCAAGAGCTCTCCTCCGACCCCGCGTCGGTGGAAGCCACGACTGAGCCGCTAAGAGCAGAAAGCAGCCCTACACAAGAGCTCTCCTCCGACCCTGTGTCGGTGGAAGCCACGACTGAGCGGCTAAGAGCAGAAAGCAGCCCCACCCAAGAGCTCTCCTCCGACCCTGTATCGGTGGAAGCCACGACTGAGCCGCTAAGAGCAGAAAGCAGCCCCACCCAAGAGCTCTCCTCCGACCCCGCGTCGGTGGCAGCCACGACTGAGCGGCTAAGAGCGATCAAGTGCGGCCTGGATCACCCCGGTGTCAAACTCTCCCACAGTCCCCACGTAGTAACTGAAAGAAAAGATCCGCCGCATTCCGTGAGCGTAGGCCAGGTTGTTCAGGTAGCCGAGTGCGATCTCTTCAGGGGACGAAGTCGCAGGAAAACCCGCCAGAAGATGCAGGTGGTCAGGCAACAACGCGAGGCGAGAGATCCGATGTCCCTTGGCATGAGCGATCCGAAGCACCATATCTCGGGTGCCAGCCAGTGCTTCTTCACGAACCTCATTCCAGCGTCCGGCATGCACCAGCACCAGGTGCATGTTGTAGAGGTACGCCCCATGTGCCGTCGTCTGTCTCTGCGACAGGTCCACCTCGGGGAAGGCCAGTTGAAATCGCTGCAGAGCGCTCTGAACTCGATCGTCGCCCATACGATGATGATCCAGTTGAGATGCCACGTACGCCTCGACCACCTCCCGTTTCGCATTGCCGATCGCCGCCAGCAGAAAATTCCTGCGGAACGCTTTCCGCGCCGTCTCTCGAACCAGGTGTTGCAGCCGTCCCTTCACAGACTTCACGATGGAAGGGGGAGCCACCTCCGGCCGTGTCGAGAGAAAGAACTGCCAGGTATTTCCATGGCGTGATTGCGCCTCAAGGATCCGCACACCGTCCTCCTCCACCTTCTGCCTGAGCTCTGACAGCCAAAGGTCCGAGGCGGGCAAGGGCTGGCCGGCGAACAGCGACAGCGACCACCGTAACTGATAGGCAGGAGTCACCGTCGCAGAGGTGTAGATCGGCTCCATAGCGGCTCAGTCGTTGCTTCCACCGACACAGGGTCGGAGGAGAGCTTCTTTGTTGGGTTTGTGCGGTTGTCTTTAGCGGTTCAGTCGTGGCTTCCACCGACGCGGGGTCGGAGGAGAGCTTCTTTGTTCGGGGTTTGTGCGGTTGTGTTAGGGGCTCAGTCGTTGCTTCCATCGACGCGGGGTCGGAGGAGAGCTTTATTCGTTGGGGTTGTGTGGCCGAGCGGGCGGCTCTGATACGTTTCCGGGTTTTCGACGTGTTCGCTCGGGTGAGTACGGCTGCACTTTGACGCACAACTGGAGTTGTTGTCTATTCAGACCGAAGGATCCGGATCAGAGCGAGTCGTGCGGCGCTGCGGAGTCGAGGATCGGATTTCGGATCGGACATCTTGCGGGGAGGGAGACGGGGGAGTGAGGAGTCTTCTTCTTCTTCTTCTGGCTCAGACGCCTTGGCTTCTGGTACGTGATCGACGATCGCCTTTAGCCCTGGTACGGCGTCCGCCGCTTCGGGGCCAATCTGTCCCAAGAGTGTCGCCGCAGCCTCGGCGATTGGTAAATATTCATCGTCTAACAATTCGATCAGCGCTGGAACGACGAGTGTGGTATTCCCTTCAATTTTCCATAGGGCTCGGCAGATCTCGAGTTTGGAATAATCTGTTGACGCAGGTAGCATTTCCTTGAGATCAGGAACAGCCGCCTTGGCAATGGGCCCCAGTTCTGCGAGTTGGGATGCGAACTTAGATGAGAACATGCCGCCTTGTTTGAACTTGTCAAGAATGATCGGTACCGCTTCGATGGCAGCCAGACCCAGGTCGGGTGCCAGGGAGATCGCGTCTTCCTGAACTCGATCATCGGGGTCAGACATGGCCTGGATAATCGCTGCTGCTGCAGGGGCATCGAAAGGGCCGTGATCTTGCAATGCACGAAGGGCCAGCGAACGTACCCGGGGATTGTCGTCCTGCAATCGCGCGACCAGAGCGACAACTCGGCTTGGATCCTTGCTGCCTCTTTCAAAGATGTCCTGAGGCCAACATTGCCAGCCAAGGACTAACATTCCCACCGTCAAGGTGAGGGGAAGCAAGAGAGTTCCCTTCGGCCCGAAGAGGTATCCGCCTGTCTTCGCGGAGGCATATGCCACACTCGTCAGCCAGATGCCCAGACCTCCGACCAGTAGTAAAAGTGCACTCGGCAGAAGCAGGATCAAGGGGATCGGCTCCCCTATGATGAGGATCACTGTGCAGACAGAGAGCACCAGGAGGAACTTACAGTAGAACTCAATCGACCAGGTTGCGGACCAGGTCCACAAACTATAAGCCACCGCCAGCACGACGAGTGCTGCCACTGCGACATCAAACAGGAAGGCCTGTGAAAAAAACAGAACAACATCGTCGTAGTAGTCTCGCCTGAAAGTGAGAGGATTTCCGTAGTCCTGGGGTCCGAACGAATAACCTTCGCTGTATGAAAAGAGATGGTACCAATCGAATAGGGACCAGGCGACGACCGCCAAAGTCGTCACCCATCTCAGCACCAATTTGAGAGAACCGACCTCACGCATTCGCTGTATCTCCCTAACCGATCCCGAAGGTCTGCTTCGTCGGTCAAGCCCCTGCAATCGAGCCGCTTGCCAAGACGGACGTGGAACGGAGGTTCGGTCGCATCGCTTAAGCGGCAGAACAGGAAATCGTCACTGAGAGGGTCATCACCAGTCGTTACGCATACGTCCGAAACGGACCTGCCCCGAAAGCAGGCGCGAGCTGAAGCTGGTGATGACGTTTTGAGTGTTCGCAGTCACATCCGCCATGTCAAGAATTGAGCACCTCCGCCTGATTGACGCAGAGGTCTGAAACTTATCGAAAATTCTTCCGAGCTACTTCAGACGCTGAGGACGGGATTCGACTCCAGTGCGCACATTGGAGTAATCCATGTCCGACTCTGCAGCACACTCCAGGCTGTCACGCCATGCACCAATCAATCGGTGGCTTCGACGCTGGGCTGTTCCGCATGCGCCTGCTTTTTCTCCTGGAAGTACTGACGAATAGTCTCGTTGGGATTATAGACCGTATACGTCAGTCGCGCATGGATAACATTGAACCCCACCGGTCCGGGTCGAAATGACAATTCTTGGAGTTCCTTTGCGGTCACCGCAAAATCAATAAACACTCGACTCTGGTACTTCTCAAATGACCAACCACTACTTCTCAAATGACCAACCACCAATGCGCGATCGTCCGTCATCGTAAAATTCACGGAGATCATCCCACGAACGTGGCCATTCACCGTTGTGATTGTCCATGTACAAGGTGACCATATCAGCGGCACCCCACTGGGCAAACTCATCGTCCATCTCGTATTCGTATTGCAAATACACAAATCGAGCAATGTAGAGAACGAATGAGCTCGCAACTGCGAACGAAAAGACCTTCACTCCCGCTCTAAAAACTTGCATCTTTCAGCGGTCCTTTCATTTGGTAACTTGAGGAGAAATCTTCAAAATGCCTGAAACGTATATCGTCTGTTTGATTCCACATTCTCAGTCGATCAAGTCAGAGAAGATAGAACGATTGCTCTCAAGATCGGTTGTCCCAGCAGTATGACGGATGAGCAATGAATATTGATTGAAGATCCTCAGGCGGTATGGCAAATCATCATTTAGAGTGGGCTGACTCACTTCGGCAGTCCTTTTCACCCGTAGACGCTGCCCACAAAGATTCGGCGCTGTCGACTGAATGAACAAAACTTGTGCAGAAGGTTACCAAGCTCCGTCCTGATCTTGCCAAGGGGCGACATTGACGACTACGCAGATGAGCCTCAACGGGGCAACGTCGATGTGCCGTTCGCTGGCAGTGACCTTATTTCCCTGCCTTGTATCCTCAATCCACCCCTCCTTCTACGGTACGAATAGACTGGCTGTCGATAGTGACCACACTCGGCGTCGGCTGCGTGCCAGCGGTCTGACGAACCTTTCGAGAAAGGGCGTCGTGGATCGAATTCCAGACTCGTCTCGACGCCAGCGCCAGAAAACGGTGTAAGCCATCTTGCAGAGGGGGTATTCGCGTGGAAAGGAACGCCACAGGCAACCGGTTTGATTGAGGTACAGAATCGCACCCATGAGGGCTCTGCGTTCCGCGGGCGGTCGCTCCGTCTTGGTCAGCTTGGGTGAGAGTTACTCAGTCACCTTGGATTGCTCATTCCTACGGCTGGTGGAATAATTTTTCACGGTCGTGACGGTTCCGTTTTCCTCGACCTGGGAGTCCAGGGATGCGGAGTCGTAGCGATTTATTACGTTGCAGGCAGTTTGAAGACTTAGTCACATAGAACTCGGTTCAATGGTGTCAAGAAAATGGATCTCAAGAAGGAGTCGCAGACAGCCAAAGCTTGGACGGCGAAAGAAGTCCGTTTGCTTGTGGCTGATTACTTCGACATGCTGCAATCAGAGTTGCACGGGAACCCGTACAACAAAGCAGAGCATTGCAGGGCACTCGCTCCTTCGTTGTCGGCGCGGACAAAGAACGCTATTGAGTTCAAGCACCAGAATGTCAGCGCTGTGCTGGTGGAGCTCGGGGTACCCTACATCGAGGGGTACAAACCTCTCAGAAACTATCAGTCAATCCTCGCCTCAGAGGTCGAAGCGTACTTAGACCAGCGGCCAAATTTGTTGCAGGAAATGGCTGTCGCGCCGACTTTAAACCCGACGGAGTCACCGGTCATTAGCTCTCGAAGTCTCAAGGATGTCATCATAGATCCTCCCGAAAAGATCTTTACCCCTAACGCGAATAGTAAGCCGTGGTTGTCTCGCAAAACTCGTAGGATCGACTTTGCGGAACGCGATGCCGCAAATCAACTGCTCGGAAAGCTTGGCGAACAGTTCGTGTTCGATCTGGAACGGCATCGGTTAAAGCTCGTCGGTCGAGATGACTTGGCTCAGAAGGTGGTCTGGGCATCGCGAGATAACGGAGATGGGCTCGGATTCGACATCATTTCGTTCGATGAAACAGACGACTCGGAAAGATTGGTGGAGGTTAAGGCCACGGGGCTCGGTAAGTTCTTTCCATTCTACGTTACTTCGAATGAAGTGCGATGCTCTGAGGATCGTTCGCATCAGTATCAATTGTTCCGCGTTTTTGACTTCGTGCGGTCGCCCAAGCTCTTCATCTTGAATGGATCATTGAGGCAAACTTGTCAGCTCGAACCTGTGTTGTATCGGGCTGGGGTATAAGGAAGTGCAATTGGGTGCTGCGTTGCCGACCGTAGAGGGGCGTTAAAACGAAAAATCCGCCACTTCCGAATTGGTCGGAGGTGGCGGATTTTTGTGTTGCGCTTGCAATTCGATGAATTTGCAAGGAGTGCCGAAGGTGGGACTCGAACCCACACGTCATTGCTGACACTGGATTTTGAATCCACATTCAGGGCTACGCTACACTTTCGAGGACTACGGAAAAGGCAAGAAACAAAGCCGTTTCTCTGCTATACTCACCGTGCTGATCCCGTGTGAAGTCGTGCCGTGGACATGGAATTGACATGGAACGAAAAGACGGGATGTCTGACAGTACACGCACCGACCACTAGGTTAGCTCCCGAAAAGCGATCCCCATTCGCTCCGTGGTCGGTGCTTTGATTCAATGGGGCTGGCACGCATGGGGCGGGCGACATGGAAGATGATCTGGCTGGAAGTTGCGTTGAATTACTGAGGGACGTCGAATGGCAGCGCACACCACAAGCGGAGTATGGACCACATCTGCCGTGGGGCGTTGACGAGCTGAAGGGATACGCTGAGAAGTTCGCATCGCACGTGATTCAGAGTCTTGCGGGAATGGGAATCACCTTCCATCCCATCCCGTGGACCGAATCCCCGCAACCCGAACACGAAGTTGTTACGCGAGAGGCTGCGAAGCGAGATCGGCTGCGGTGGCTGGATGACGCATTTCTCCGACTGAGTTCTCTGGTCGATGAACGCAAGGAACTGCCTCGCGGATGGGAGTTAGAACTTCCGAAGTATGCGTTGAATACGGCAGACGCATTCTCGCGGTGGCTCGGTGAAACGATTACAAGCGTGGCACGCGCAAACGATCTGTCATTCGGTCGATCTGCTGTCCGACACGCTCACCTATGGCTGCTGGCGAACGTCCCGGAAAACAGACCCGCATGGCCAGCAGATCCAGCGACGGTATCAGGCTGCATCCAAGAGTTGGAGCGGCTGAAGGTTTTCATTTCACCGCCGTCGGTAACGCCATCCCATGGATGCGATCCTTTACCGGAACCGCACCCGGACGGGCCAGAAGCTCCAAACAAGATTTGGATTAACGGAAAGTCTCGACAACTGCAGCCTAAAGCTTTTGCGATGATCAATTACATGTGGGGTAAATCTCAAGCCCATGAGTCTCACGTAATGAAGACTATGTGGAAACCGAACAAAGATCCGGTCGATGGCACGTTCAGTAATTCCGTGACGATGATCAATAACGCATTCCTTGAACTTGATTACCCGAAGTCACTCAAGAGAAGGGATGGTTTTTTGGTATTTGAGTGAGTCATGAAAAGATCACGAAGATTTCTAACTGTTCGTGATAAATCCATGAGTCGCGTCGACTATCGTCATCCCTGTCAGCAGTCACAAGCACTGGCACAGAGGATACGACGATGGATAGCACGCAGATTATTGAAATTCCCCCCACTAAGGTGGTGAGGGAGCGTCTCGCGTCAATAACGACGGAGGCAAGACTACTTCGCAAGGTTCTACGGATCGCGAAGTCGCGCGACGAAGCTAACAGTGAGCGTTTTGAAAGCGAAATGATCGAGGCCGCGTCATGCAAGTAAGCATCGACCCCGAATCATTCGCGCCAGTCATTGCGGCCGTGGTCGCGGAAACCATCGCAGCGATCCAAACCGACGAAGAACGGCTTGGCGACCAGATCGCATTCTCTGAGCAGAAAGCGGCTCGGCTGGTGGACATGGAGCCGCATCAACTTCGTGACGAACGACTCCGGGGCCGCATCGGTGCTTCACAGATCGTCGGTCGACGCATCCGATACACGAGATCTGACTTGTTGCAGTACCTGGCGCGGAATCGGTCTGAGCCAAGGATTTAACGGACTCGTTTTGAGGAGACTGACTAATGATCGATCGATTATTCGCGGTGCCGCAGTTGACGAAGGGTGCAATCAAGACAATCGAGCAAGCGGAATTGCGTGCCGTGGGCTCAACGTCGTTCGGTGCCTGGTTGCTGCAGAACGGATGGCGGCATTCGGAGTTATCGCCACTGCAAAGACAGGTTTTGCATGCGGCGTATTTGCGGGCC
This sequence comes from Schlesneria sphaerica, assembly GCF_044336245.1. Classification (NCBI taxonomy): domain Bacteria; kingdom Pseudomonadati; phylum Planctomycetota; class Planctomycetia; order Planctomycetales; family Planctomycetaceae; genus Schlesneria; species Schlesneria sphaerica. Next base: position 5,356,944 of record NZ_CP172346.1, read on the forward strand.
AATTAGAGCGAAAACCCGACAGGGCTGAATCTGTCGGGTTCGCATTGATCAACATTTGTCCGGGGAGGACATTCACATGATACGGACATCAAGAGCTGTCGGCAATACCTTACCGAGAGTAGTCAAGCACGGTCCTGTCTGCGTCGTCGTCGACTCGGCCATCGGGCTCACACCCGGAGTGCGGGCGATTTTGAAAGATGCGTCAATCAGACTGCGGCGACGGCATGGGCTTGATGCGTCTGGTAGTCGCGTCTCAGACGATTCACCAGCTTGCGGGCCTGTCCTGCTGGGATCAGTCTTGTCTGCGGTGCTACGTCGGTACGGTGTCGCCGGGGAGGTGTCATGAGTGGTGCCCCTGCGGACATTGGGCGTTATCCGGCTCGCCCCGCATTCTTCGCAATGAAGTTTATTCGGCTACTGGCGAAAACCTGCGTAGCACAAGAAATCGGGCCTACCGGGTTCGCCTTGCTGGTGACGATCGCAACAACAGAGGACGCTGCAGGCTATCGTCGTGCGGTGACGTTTTTTGATGGCCAATTGATGCCAATAGTGGGCGTCGATAGTCAAAAGTCACTCGCACGGGCGAGGATCAAATGCGTCGACGCTGGATGGCTCAATTACGAGCCTGGATGCCGTGGGCGAGCTGGCCGCTACTTCGTGGTAATTCCACCTCACGCAAGCGGGATTGATGACAATCCGACCGATGAGGGGTTCGATGATTCGCGGCGAATAACACGTAAAAAAGACGTGGCAAATGGCGTTGAATCAGAATACGAGGCGGATAACACGTATTTTTTACGTGGCAACGGGGACAAAGTGACGGGGCAAAGGGCAAACATTCTTCCTATTCCTATACCTAATACAGAGGGTGGCTCCAAACTGAAGAAAACGAAGCCACCAAAGGCGACCAAAGCCGCATTCGATCCTTTGTCAGCCGAGATCCCCGCTTCGCTCGATACTCCACCTTTCAGGCAAGCATTCAAAGCGTGGGCCGACTATCGCCGGGACGAGAAGAAACCACTGACGGAACTGTCAGCGAACCTCACGCTGAAGAAACTGGCTCCGCACGGCGCGAGTGTGGCTATCGAGAAAATCGAAACTGCGATGGCGAACGGATGGCAGGGTGTCGCGTTTGAGTCACGTGGTTCAGTTCAACGACAAAATCACTCCACGACCCCGAGAATTGTCCCCCTGTCTGAGATCCGCACGAATTCGCTGGGAGGGATCATCCAATGAGCGAGGCACGTACAAGACGCGGCGCTGCACAATGGCAGATCCCACTGGAGCGGGGAGTCATTCGGGCGGACTATGCCGAGAAACTGCTGGTTGGGACGGCGCTGGTTCGATTCTCTGAACTGCGTGACGTGGTTTGTGAGCTGGATCGATCTGCGGTTGTGAGCGATGCAAACCGGGCTGTCCTGTCAGCAATGGCTGAACTTGCCAGCGAACAGCGTCCAGTTGATGCTGCGACAGTCTGCGACCGTCTGACGGAATCGGGCAAGCTGTCTGAACTACCCGAGGGCCTCGCCTACTTACTGGAACTGATGGATCAAGCCGAGTGCTTTGGTTCCGAGCATGTTTCCGAGTGGGTCGGGATCATCAACAACAAGGGGGCGTTGCGAAAGTTTCAGAAGGGGCTTGAGGACCTTCGAAAGCTCGCTGAATCGGAATCGAGCATCGAGGGGCTTCGGGCGAACCTGTTGCGGATCGCTGAGGATCTTCCTCAAGTTGGGTATCGACGCGAAAAGTCAATGTCTGATGCGGTTGACGAGTATCTCGCAAGCCTCGCTGCTGGCACGGCAGAAACGATGCGCGTAGGGATTCCAGAGATCGACGACGCAATTGGCGGGATGGCCTTGGGTGAGTTGATCATCGTCGGCGGTCGACCCGGTCAAGGTAAGTCGCTCATCGGCTTGCAGACTTCTGAAAACGCGACCGGGCACGGGGTGCCGGTGCTGATCATCAGCGAAGAAATGAGCGCGATATCGCTCGCCAGACGGACGATTCAGCGGATCATGCCGACAGACGTTCATGGGTGGTCGAATGACGTTGAGCGACTGCAATTCGAGGCAAGACAACATTTCAACGGCCGGGCTCCGTTGTTGATCGCTGAGACATGCGGATCGGTTGACGTTGCAGAACGGGCCATTTCCGCAGCGGTTCGACGGCACGGGATCAAGATCGCGGTTGTGGACTACGCTCAACTGTTGAAGGGGGCTGGAGCAAGTAAGTACGAGCAAGTAAGCGACGTCTCGACACGGCTCAAGCGGGCCGCGATGAAACACGAGATCGTAGTCGTCCTGCTGGCTCAACTTTCAAGAGCGATCGAGGGACGACAGTCAGCGACCCCACAACTCAGCGATCTGCGTGATTCTGGCCAACTGGAACAAGACGCGGACATTGTCCTGTTTTGCCAGTGGCCTGCGAAGGCCGACCCGAACTATCACGACCCTGGCGAGTTTCGAGTCTATCAAGCCAAGAACCGCAGCCGTGGAATTCAGCGAGCAATCATCCCAATGCGGATCGATGCCGCACGCCAAACGATTACGGGAATTTATCAAGCAGATGAGCAGGTGTGGTAATTAACAACTAACCGAAGGAAAGAAGCATGGCAAACAAGACGCACGTACAAATCGAACCGGAACAACTCCGAGTCAACGGTCAGATGATCGCTGTCGTCGATGCGAGACGATTACACGAGCAACTCGGGACCGGGATCAGTTTCGATGAATGGCTTGAGTCGTTCGCGAAGAACTGGGAGGACGACCCCGCGAAGTTCGAACTGACGTTGTACCTGGCCGCAGACGGTCGGCTGAAGTTCTCGGAATCGGAAGCCAAGAACCGAACGATCCTAGACCGTGGTCCGGTTGGAAAAGCATATCGCGACTACCTTCTCGACAGGCATTCCCCTGGTGATTCAATCGCCGGATTCGAGGGATTATTCAAACCGAAGGGGAAGCCATGACCCCGCCAAAATGCAGCGGCTGCGGCGAGATATCAAGCAAACCCCAGTCCGGCAGATGGAACTGTCAGCGGTGCCGATGGATGAACGTCTCTGATGAGACCGGGCAAACGAAGCCAATGATCAACATCGGGAAAGCAAACGGAACGCGGCAGGGGCGATCCTCGCGAAGATTCAAAGGGGCTCGACGATGACGGTCACACCAGAGGGTGGGGTTCACACCGGAAGCGACTCCGGGAAACCGGGGCGTAGCGACCAGCGAGGTTTCGCAACAAAGTGAGTTTGAACAAGGAGCACAGTTTGAATCGAGACACACCCAGCGGGCCGATAATGCGGGAATTGCTCGCACACTTGAACGAAGCGACGGAGCCAGCGGAGTTTGATGACTTCGCGGCGAAATTGGTGATCGTGGCGACCGGATGCACACCGGAGATCGAACGGTATCGCGCTGCTCGCAGCATGACTGCGGAAGCCCTGCTCCCCACCTGCGACGTTCGCTGCTGGAGCGGCAATAGCGTGCTCCGATCGGAGAGCCGGACTTTCTTGATGGACCTGGCCGACATGCTTGATGACGCATTCGGGACTGACGAGGAAGAGTCTGACGACGAGGACGAGATCATTAACCCACATGGAGTTATCTGAGATGACCACATCGAGAAAACTTTATGCCGTTCCCGAGGTCCCAACGGCAGCATTGAAGGCGGACCAGCTATCAGGGATGCACATGGACTTTGATGCTTGGCTCATCGCACACAATTGGAAGCCAGACTCATTACGACCTGCACAGCGTGCGGCACTCCGCAATGCCTATCAACAGGACGTTACCCGATGAGACAGCGATCATGGTCATGGGCATTGCTGCTGGTGCTGGTGGCATGGTGCTGGGCGATCGGCTGTTGCGACCACCAACCGACGATCGGACCAGCGCCACCACGGCTACTGATCGAGAACCGCAACGAGGTCAACATCGGACCTGATCACACAACATCGAAGCAATCGATCGAGGTTCGACGGGACGGGCAGGTGATCCTGCGGCATGAGGGGGCGGGACCATGAAGGATAGGTTCCTGTCGGTCCTACATCACTTGTTACTGCACACGAGACCGTCCGTGATTGCAAATGTCACCCCCACCCCAAGCGCACTGACTCTTACTCATTATCGGCGAGAACTTAAATAAAAACCCGGTTCGGGAGAGGTCGTTTAGCAGTTACATGCCAACACCCACCCAATGGGACCCGCGACCATCATACGACCGGCAACTGACCCCAACCAGACGAATTCAAGAGAGGTAAGCCATGCTGAAACGAAACCCTTATAGAAGGATCCTATGGCTAGACCCAGACACGGGCGAGCGGAAATGGATCAAGGCGTATGAGCGTCCCGCACCGAAGATCGTGCGACCCTGGCGTTTCTCGTGGGCACGGGAGCGACAGAAGCTGATCGACACGCTGAAGCCAATGATCCGGCACGAGTTGAGGGAGTCGAAGTGCAAACGGTTGTATGTGCTGGGTGAGAATGAGATCGGCCTGCGATGGCATGACAATTTGTGCGGGATCACTTCTCAGGACCTGGCCGACACCTTGCGTCCACAGATCGGGCCACAGTGGCGAGGCATCGGGCCTGCATTCTGCCTGCGTGATGATCCCCCATCATCGAGCGACGATTACGACGGCTGGTACTCACGGCTGTTGCAAGTCGCGGGGCACGAACTGGCGCACTGTATCGGGTGCTTTCCGCACTGGTGCGTAAGCCATCCCTACGTTCGACAAGAGACGAAATTTCAGGTTTTCAAGGAAGACACCGAAGCCGATCCAGGCACCCTTCCAGAATACGCGGATCGTCCGAAGTGGGTTCATCACGACTGGCGATTCATCCGGTTGGCGATGCACGTTTCAGGCCGACTGATCGAGGCAACGAAGCTGCGGCTGCCGCTAGTCCAATTGCTGGCGTGGGACTACTTCGATTACAGCGACCCGTGGCAGTATCTCGCGGCGGTCAGCGACGAAATTCAATCGATGAAGCACTTGCCACTGAGCGCGATTTCGAAGTCAGAGCCACCGCGACGACTTCTCGAACTTTGGGCCAGCGACACGGGGCACGACCCTGTAACTCTCAGTAAACCAGCGAGCGACCCAATTCCGGGCGATCGCACTTTAGCTGCATCTCAATGGAAAGGATGCGACCATGAATAACGGAACGACACTTCGGGACAAGCTACTTCAAGAGGAGTCAACACGAAAGGCACAGCGGGAACTGCTGCGGCAGCAGGTTATCGGGGCCTACGTTCGTGCGGAGGATGTGAGTTACGAGGATCTGGAGCAAAGCGGCCTGACTGTCGCGGATCTGGAGGAGTTCAAGCTGTCGATCGATCGTCGGCGGGATCTGCGGCGGAAGATGGATCTGGTCGCAGACGCACAAGCTGAGATCACCCAGCGTGCGAAGGATATTGGCGATCTGGTGAAACAGCGGGATCAGGTGATTGAAGAGTTCAACCAGCAGATCTACACCCACCAGTGTGGAACGTCGGACGCACAAAAGCGGGTGGCCGATGGTAAGGCGGCACGGGCTGAATTGATCAAGGGCTGTCGTCACCCAGAGGCACTTGCCAAGATCGGGGAGCTGGAGCGGCGCTGTGCTGATCGGGCACGGGAACACCAGTCTCTCACAGAGCAGATCAAGCATACAAAGCACGCCTACGATGACTGTCAGAACCGATTGACCACAGGGGCTGACGCGGTGATTTCAGCAAGGGCTGTGAGACTCGAGACCGAACTTCAGACGCTGGACCAGCGGCGGCTGGAACTGGATCGGCTGTTCGAGGCACAGAAGGTGGAACGACGCGAGATCGAGGAGACGCATCTCTGCGACCCCGAAAAACTCTGACCACCGATCGACACTGACCCATCCCAATTCGGCACGCGATTGCCGCTCAAGTGTTGTAGCTTCCGACACATCCGCCATCCAGCCTATCGAGATGACGCCAAAACCTTTCAACAGCGGGCGCGCTGGGCATCGAGGGCACGCATTTTCAATTCAACGGCGGGCGATGTGCTCGCCACATTGCGGAAGGAGTATCAGGTGCCGAATCCCGGCGAAACGATCACATTTAGCGACTGTCCCTGCTGTCCCAGTTCGAGCAGTTCATCGGGTGAGGGGCCTTGCACAATTCCAGTGCCGGGAGCGGGAACCACAATCACGCTAACGACGACCGGAACACCATTCCCAGACGGGTCAGTGATAACAGTTCCGTGGCAGGGGACCACGTTCGGGATACCAACATGGCAGCGGCGGATCGGGAATAATTTTTACACGATTCAGACCGACCACTTAGCGTGCTCAATGGAAGGCGGTTTTTCAATTTACAGTCCGGGGCTGACGTTGCAAGCGTTGTACATCTTCAACCGACTTCGACCATTCAACGGAATGTCGGTCAACTACCGGCACTCTACTACGAACGTCCCAACCTACGACGTAATTATCTCATGGTGATAGCATGAAACAGAGCGAATACGATGAGGCGGTCGCGATATACGAAGCTAACGACGGAATCATCGCTCATGGCGGATCCGAGGAGTCGCTGCGGAACAGTCTGCACGTTGCCGATGCGGCAAGACGGCAGGGCAAGTTTAAGCTCGCAGAAACGATCCTGAAGCACACGTCGACATATCACGGCAGCGGGACGGAGTTCATCCGCAACGCTCTCTCAGAGATCCAGCGGCGGTGCTCGCGGCAGGATGCAACTGGGGTGGTGCTTGAGGTGGTTCCATTCCCTCCCGGCTCCACTGGTCCCACACAGGAACAGCAGGATCTGGACGCGGCGATGGCGAAAGCTCCCAGCCTGCTGGTTAAGGGCGTGAACTTCGGGAAGGCGTGGGCGTGGAATGCGTTCAACGGATTCCCCCGCAGCAGTGAAGCACTGATCAAGAAGCGTTTGGCAATCTGTCAGGCGTGCCCATCATTCGAGGACGAGCACTGCAAGTTGTGCGGGTGTCGATGCGAACTGAAGAACCATTTGATGAACAAATTGGCGATGAAAACGGCTGAATGCCCACTGAAGAAATGGTAGTCCCACACTTTCAAGGAATCGAAACTATGTACCTGTCGAAAGAACCCCGCCAAGTCAATGTCGGCAAGCTCACCGACGATGCTCTCGTTGTGATCCCAAGTCTGATCCCGTCAAGGGGCTGCCTCAGCCAGTGGATTAACTCAGCGATTGCTGACGAGAAAGCCTATCGTGCCGTGAATGAGACCGACCCGGAGCGGTATGCACTGCTGGACGTTTTACGGTGGTGCGACGGCTGCATCGGGGCCGCGTTGATGACGACGCACGTTCAATCGTGTGGCGATCGTAGCACGCCTGTATCTGCGTTTTTCTTCGACCTGCACGACTGGTTTGTCCAAGTCGCGTTCCAGCGGTTGAAAGCCTATGAGGCACTCAACCCCAAGCAGTCGGAAGGAGTATCTGTTTCCGGCTCCGAGTCGACTGCAGGATTGTGTATCGGGAACAACTGAAGCTGACCGGCGTAGGTCGGGGGCGGGGCTGGTTTAGTGAGTGGCCGGCCTCGCTTTTTGTCACCTTTTGGTGACAAATCTGGACCATCGGCTGGAGCGGATCACGACATTTTTCAGGGAGCGAAACCACCATGCCGAGACGATCACGAACACGGGGCTTGCGATGCGTGGCGATCGTTCGCGGCAAGCAATGCGGCGGATTCTCACATGTGATCAATACAGTTCACGATGACGCGGGCACGAAGACAATGAGACACCGGGAGTGTTTGAAATGTGGAGCACGGCAGACGACGAGAGAAACGCCATTGGGGCCAGTGAGACCTGCACGACCACGGCGGAAGCTGAAGCGGTGATCACCAATGCGGAACCACTGACGCGGAGACGGAAGCCGATCTACTTGCCATCACCAGCAGAGATCGAAGCGGAGTGCCGAAAGATTCGTTCCGAGTGGTCCCACAGTGAGCGGATCACCCGGCGAAAGATCGGTGCTCACGACCTGGATGAGGGACCATGCCACGAGACCAACGAGTCGACCCGAGACCGATCGTGTACCACGTCATTCAGTGTCCGCGTCGACGATGCCGGGGGGCTGACTGTCCCGTCACATCAAGCCGACGGCCTATTCGGTGGCACAAATGCAGATCGTGCGGATATTGCTTCAAGTCTGTTGAAGCCAAGTTGATTCTGGCGGAAGGACGATCGCCAGTCATACCCAAGCAGTGACTTCGATGGTCGGGATCATATGGGTCCGGATCCATTCGCTGAGTTGTTCGCGGCCCACATTACCTGCGGCCACTTCCAGAATCAGTTGTTCCGACTCATCCACACTCGCGTGCAGTTCATATCCATTCAAAATCAAAAACGTTTCCATCGCCATGTGCCCAACTCGCTTGTTTCCATCAGTGAATGGGTGGTTTTTGATAAGCGAAAAGCAGAGCGATGCCGCTTTTAATTCGATGCTCGGGTAAAACTCAACTCGGCCAAAGCCACTGGAAGGCATGGCGATGGCCGAGTGAAGAAGATTCTCATCACGTATACCGGCTATACCACCAAATTCGGATATGCTGAGATTATGGAGCTCGACGACTTCATCCGCCGTCAAATACCGCATCAGGCCAACCGGCGATAAAGTTCGCGATTCTTGTTTAAGACTCGCTGGGTGGCATGCTTAAATCCTTCGTTGATCGAATTGTGACAGTTCCGTTGAGGATCAACGGGGGTGGACGATCCCACATTGCCTGGAACTTTATGCCCGGAATTGTCAGCTGCGACGTTGGAGAGATTTTGGCAGACCACAGGCGGCACCATTACTGGGTAAGTGTCACTGAGGGACAATGGCATCATCGCATAATTCGGCAAATTGTCTGCTTCGCATGGCCGAGCAATGACGCATTTGTAGAAGATATCAGTTTGCTTCAAGTTGTGCGTCTGAGGTGTTTGCATCTCTTATTTCCTTCAACGCCGAAATTTGTCTCTGTAACAAATCTGCAAATTGTTCCGCTTTGGCAAAGTTCATGACGACGCTGGTCATTGGGTCTGCGGTAACCTTGAGTGGCGTTCCGGTTGCATCTGTGGCACTTGGCAGCAAGATTGGCGGTCGAAGTTGAAAAAAATGCAAGTAAACAACATCTAAATCACCTTGGATCAACATTTGATTGCAAAAGTGACTTGGCCCAGTCGGTGTGGGATATTCGATGCCAAATTCTCGCAGTCCTTCATTGGAAGCGATAGGCTGTGGATCAATCGTCATCTCTCACACTTCAGAAATACACACGAATTGACAATCGGTAGTTGCATTCCACCGTCATCAGCAATTCAAAACATGCTACGCTGAAACCACACGACAAGCAATTGCATTCTTCCAAAGACGCCCAAATGAACAATCGGCGAGCAGAACATCTGCGGGTCCTTCCAGCACTCACACACGGCAAGCGGGTGCTCGTGCCCGTCAGTTTGATCTGTCAGAACTTTTCAAACCGGGTAATACTACATCAGCCAAACTTCGGGGTAGGGGGAATTTGCGCCTTCCGATCACCTTGTCTCAGTGACAACGGTTCGCGAGGATCACTTCTCCCGCGTTCCGACTGATCCCCCCGATAGAATCATCGTCGGAAATCTCAGGGGTGGAAATCGCGTTTATCGCGTTCGGTGCTGATTCCGGTAAATTTGCCGGGAACCGATTTTTGTCACCTTTTGGTTACATTTTCGATCGGTGATCCCAGCAGGACCTGGCGGTGAGGGTTCTCGAAACCCTTCTGCAAAGCAGAGGCTTTTTCCGAGTATCGCGCCGACCAGCGCAACAAATGTAACGCAATTTCCGTTACATCAGCGTTACATCGACCTGATCCCCAACGGTTGATAAGTTTCTCAACCGTCCGGGTGCTGGCCTGCGACACTTCCGCCGATCCCCTTCAAGGGGGAGCCGTTAATAGTTTTAGTAACGGTGAGATGGTGCTGTCGGTGGTGGGATTGCCTCGTTTCCCCCTTGGAAAAACCACTCACCCTAAAAGGGGAGTGCTGCGGTGGCGTTCGAGATCCCCACGACTGATCACGGATCTGTGAATCGACCTGCTCTCAGGTACTTCCATTCAAGGGGGGGGGAACCATGCTGGTGATTGAGTTGTCCACATTTCCGTGGAAAACCGCGTGGCTCTTGAAAGGTGGAAACGGTTACCACCTTTGGGGAGACCTTTGGAACTACCTTTAAAGGTGTCATCGGATGACGCCGACAGTGAAGGGATCACCACTCCCCAAAACTGATGAGTGCTCGAGCACCCTCAAAAGCGGACCAAGACGACCTTTCGCAAAGATTAGCGAAAAGTCCACCACAGCCTGTCGACACCCGTAAGGAGCTGGCAACGATATTTGATTCATAGCAGTCTGAACCAAATCGGGGGGCTTGCTCCACAAGAATATGGATCAAGTGGTCGACGTTCCACAGGATTGTGGAGCGATCACTGCCGGGGTGAGTCCCCAATTGGGGACGACTTGTTCAGTGGTTTACCTGTACGGTTTTGTCACCAAAAGGTGACAAAATTGGGGTCACGTCGATGGGGTGGCGTGTAGAGAAAACCGTCGACGAATTCAGCGACAGTTTCCCGGCGATGGGGAAAAAACTGCCGCTAATGTTAGCGACAGTTTCCGGCGATCACGTCCCAGGTCGTTTCGGGGGCCTCTTGGCTGCGGCCTTCCGCTTCCGGTCGTTGTACTTCCTCTGAAGCTCAGCCTTCGACTGAATCCCGTTCAGCCATGCACGTAGCTGGGTTCGTGAATCGATATTCGTCTTGCCGACCCAGTCGAGAACTGCTGGCAGGTGAAAGTTCTCATTCGTCGACCCATGAATCAGAACATGGGGCATCTTGTGCGAGCGAAGAGTCTCAGCGAGATCACTCAATACGGCAGCGGCATCGCTCAGTTCTTTGGCGATGGCCTCAAACTTTTCAGGGGAGTGTTCTTCGCGTGCCATGCCCAGATTAAAGCGATGAACGAAGTGGTTAACCATGCCGTAATGTTTTTTTGTTCGACTTTTTGTAAGAACTGGTTGACAACGACGTTTTTTCTTTTTACTTTCTCGCCTACCACACAAGACAGCAGCGAGCGACAACACTCGCGACCGAACAATCAGAATCAGATCATCGACCCCCGTCGAAATGTCTTGTGTGGTTACAGGCATCGGCGGGGGTCGTTTCATTCTCACTGACCGGAACGCAAAGACGTTTCAGGTCGACCGCGAGTTCTAGACACGGTGTTTTCACGTACCAGCACGACATCAGCGCTACCGTTGCGCTCGGTGCCTGGCCTTTCTCACAAGGGAGTCTCATTCATGGCGACGCTTACACCCGTTTTTCACGCTGCGGAACGTCCGGACTTTACGGGCCACGTCTTGGACGACGAGCCAACCACGACGACGATCAATGATGCTGCGACGATCGTCCATCAAACCCCGATTACGGTGGAGCAGGCGGAACAATCGATCGAGCGGATGAAAGCCAAGCGGCCGTCATACTGGAAGGACTCCCCGACCTGCGGCACTGTCACGATTCAGAATGTGAGCTGGGAACCCGCCAATTCACGCGACGTTCCCCCCAGCGTCACCGATGAACTCGGTATGGAACTGGCCGGGCAGTATGTGCTGCTCTACAACCAGAGCGACATCAGTAGGAGAAAGCGACGGTGGGCCGTTCTGACCAATCGGGGATCGGTGGTAATCCTGTCTGGCATCTCCCCTCAGGATCGACCAGCAGACCCGGCTGACTTCCCTCCGTGCGTTCAAGCGGGCCTGACGTTCCGGGCGGCTGAAGATGCCGCAAACCGGGCCAACAAACCCCGCTATGACCTGGCTCGCATCCCCCGCCAATGGACGATCAGCCTGCGGCGTGCTGATTCCGTGACCGATCCCAAACTGGCCGACCAGCCAGCAGAAGGGACGGTGACCCCATGAGACAGAGAGTAAAGCAACGACTGCGCCGTGAACTCCTGGCCGCGTTCCCCCGCTGCTACGCCTGCAACTGCGAACTGACGGAGGAACCGGATCAGCCTAACTCAGCACACCTCGTGAGGAAGTTCCTGTCATGTCCCAGTCATGTCAAAGCGGTTCGCAAGCTCGGTCAGTTCGGTGACGAGGAGGCTGTTCTGGTGCTGACCAAGAAGGCGGTTGAGTTTCTGGACAAGTACCACACTCGCCAATCGTGGTTCGTCGACGGCATCGAATATGACTGCGAAAGGCGTGCAGAACGTGCCGCACAATCGCTGGCAAAGGCGCTTGGCTGTCGCGTCGACATCATGGTCGGCAGAGATTCCCGAACGGCAAGAATCGTGGAGATCGTTCGTCCGGGGGACGACGCCAACATCCGGGACGATTCATTCCATCGGGATCGTCGCAGAAGGATCGAGTTCTCCCGGCAGTAGTTCCAATTCCAGTCCGCCATTTGAGCGAGACGGCAGGACGTTCCTGATCGTCGATGCTGAATGGATCTGACACGACCCACATAACACCCCAGCAGGAGCGATCCAATGAAGCCTATCGAAAACAAACTGGCCTATCGTCTGGACAAGATTACCCGACCGACGACCGACCTGATTGATCAGGCGGCGGACTCCGTAACGGAGGATGTTCTACTCGAGCATTCCGGGTTCACATCGTTCGTCATGGCGGAAACCGAGGAAGATCAGGACGAAGACGGGTTCCGACCAGCGACGAACGAGGAAGCGGCGACCCTCAGTTATTCATGGTACGCACTGAAGGGAGAATTCGACCTGCGGAAGCCTCTCCCGTCTCAGGTAGGCGAATGGCTGCGGGAACAGTCCGCGTTGATGCTGAGCGCGGCTGAAGCGATTGAGGCAGTGCCTGACGATCGGGACTTGGATCTGATCGCCAGCCTGGTCAACGTCTCATCAGAAGAGGAGGCAGTAGCGTGACCATCGAAGAAGTGGAAGCCAGCCTGGCTCAGCAGGTCGAGAGACATCGGGTGCTCAGACTGATCGTTGAGGAACTGGAAAAGCTCGAGACTGACGACCCCGACGGCGTTGAATGGATCATGGAACGCCTGACGGAGTGAAGGACACTTTCGATCTTACCGTGCGCCTGACACTCATTTTCACGTTTGCTCATTGACTCGTGTGCTTGCGGTGCTAGTATGTTTCCATGCGGTTCTTCAATCAAACTGGATAAGGCACGGAGAAAACTATGACCAGTACAAAGAAGGCAATCAAGAAATCTCAAGTGAGCAAGCGTGCGATGATTCAGCGGATCAACAGGAAGTTATCTGGAGACGACCGGAAACTGAAAGCGAGCCGCAGTCAAGGAGATTTAGATAACCTTGGCGAACACTACATCCTCGACCTTAACCGAAATGTTGTGGTCGATACTCATGTTGATATTGCGGACACGGCAAAAAAACTTGGGTGTATAACCCAATGGGAAGAACTGGTGGAGGAATGATGCCGCAACGGCGGTGAGAATGTGAACTGAATCACGCCCCCGTTGGCGATGCTGGCGGGGGCTTTCTTGAACCAGACATCCTGATGAGGATTCAAGCAATGACGGACAGTGAAACGCCTGCAGCCACGATTGCGGCAAATTATGTCGGAAAGTTCCACATGACCCAGCATCGCGGGGTGCTTCCGGTTGACGACGGAATGATCGTGTTCGGAAACGATGGATATTCGAATGATGAACGATCGCAACGCGAAGTGTCGATGGTTCGGGACCGCCTGAAACCCTTTGAACTAAGCGAGCCAGAATTCGCTGTCAGTGATGACGGATATTCATGGGCACTGGTCTACAGTCTTTCCAGCATCGACGTAAAGATCAGTAAAAGCATCGCGCCGAGCGACGACGGGACATATACGAAGGAAGACATGGATGAAGTGCAGGCAAAGATCGCCTCGTTGAAGCTAATTATCATGGCGGCGGCTATGGGAACAACTGACGATGCCTGGCAGGATGCGAACGACCTAAAGAAGTTGGACGAGCACCTGAACGACGAATGACAACCCGGCTGGCCTGAATTGATCTTTTACAACCTGCAGCAAATCAGATTCTCAACGGGCGGGGCTTCTCTCGAAGGGGAGGGGTTCCGTCCGTGTTTGCCGTTTGATTGAATCCGTTGATTCGATAGCATCGCTTTTCATCGAGTCTCAACGGAGTTGATCAAATGGATAAACGGGCTTGGGTTCATCAACTGAAGAAGCAAGTTGAGACAAAGGGCGAGGAGAAGGCATCCTGGTACGTCTCCCACTACGACCCGGACGGAATTCTACGCACGAAGTCCTGCGGGCCTGGCAAGATCGGAAAGACGGCCGCGAACAAGCTGGCGGACACGATCCATTCCCAGTTAGTGACGGGAACGTACGGTCAGAAGGCAAAGGCGGCGTGGAAAGCGTTCCGCGAGGATTACGACAGTAAGATCGCCGTTCGATTCGATGAACCGTCCCGGATCGCAGTTGAAGTTGCACTCAGTAACTTTGAACGGGTGGCCAAACCGAAGTTGGTTACGTCGATCACATCGGATTTCATTGACACATTCGTAGCAAAGCGGCTTCAGGAACAGATCGGCAAAAGCCGTTCGGCTAAGGGGGATGAAAAACAGGAACCCCAAAAGATATCCCCCGCCACAATCAATAAGGAGCTGCGGTATATCCGACTCGTCCTGAATGTGGCGAAGGAATGGAAGATCATTCAGACCGTTCCCAAGATTCGATTCCTGAAACTCCCGAAGCGGCTACCGACATTCGTACCACCAGAACATTTTGCCGCAATCTACTCGGCCTGCAACGTGGCGCGACGACCATACAGCATCCCCAACCTGGAACCGGCTGTCTGGTGGCGTGGACTGATCGTCACGGCCTACATGACGGGCTGGCGGATCGGGCAGTTGATGGCGTTGAAGTGGGAAGATATCGACCTGGAGGCGGGAACGGCGGTGACGAGAGCCGAGGTACGGGGCAACAAAGGGAAACGTGAGGAGCGGATTCCGCTTCACCCGTTGGTCCTGTCCCACATTTCCCAATTAGCAGGCACGTTCGATTCTCACGTCTTCCCCTGGAACCAGAACAAGCGAGACCTTTGGCCAGAATTCCAGATCATCCAAGCGGCGGCAAAGCTGGCGGATGGATCGCCGATGCCGAAGGGGGGCAAGTTCGGCCGGTGGTATGGTTTCCACGACCTACGCCGGGGCTTCGCGACCATGAACGCGGCGACGATGAACCTGTTCGAGTTGCAGGGGCTGATGCAGCACAAGTCGCTGGAGACGACCCGGAACTATGTCAACATGGCGAAGGGCTACGAAGAGACAGTGAAAAACCTGTTTGTCCCGCCAAATCTCAAAATCGGCGAAACTGGATGATTTCGAAGCCGATCATGGAATATACATGGAACGGGTTCCAGAAAAGACGAAAGGACTCACATCAATTTGACGTAAGTCCTTTCGTAGTATAGTGCCGAAGGTGGGACTCGAACCCACACGTCATTGCTGACACTGGATTTTGAATCCAGCGCGTCTGCCGGTTCCGCCACTTCGGCTTGAAATTGCGGGACGGCTATGATGAAGGGGGGACGTCGCGGAGTCAAGTGCCACCACTTGCTTTCGAGTCGGTTTCTACCAGCCGGTGGCGCTGCTGGCCGTTCGTACCGCTTGCCGTTTCTCCGCTGCGCGTTGAAACGGCAAACTTGGATCGGTCATCCAAGGAGATCGCTGGGGCTGGTTGGGCAGAGTAGAGCTTGGGGGCTGGTGCTACTCGTTGGCCGTTGTTCGCGGGACGCGGCCGGCGTTCTGGCCTTGCCAGCGGAGCCAGTGATCGGCGATGACGATGGCGACCATTGCTTCTGCCATCGGGATGAACCTGGGGAGCAGGCAGGGGTCGTGGCGTCCTTTCGTCCGGACGGTGGTCTTTTCGCCCTGGGCCGTGACCGTTGGCTGCTCGATCGGCAGGCTGCTGGTCGGTTTGACGGCGGCGCGCAGAATGATGGGGAGGCCGGTGGTGATTCCTCCCAGCATGCCTCCGTGCCGGTTTGTCTCCGTGGTGATGCGGGCCGGGCCGGTGGCAGTGGGGGACGAGGAGGGAACAAAGTGGTCGTTGTGCTGGCTGCCGCGCATGCCGACGCAGCCGAACCCGATTCCGTACTCCACGCCCAGGACGGCGGGGAGGCTGAACAGGGCTTTGGCCAGGTCGGCTTTGATCTTGTCGAAGACCGGTTCGCCGAGTCCCGCGGGGACATTGATGGCGACAATCTCTGCGGCTCCTCCGATCGAATCTCCTTCTTTGCGAATCTGCTCGATCAGTTCGATCATGCGAGTCGCCGCGTTCAGGTCGGGACAGCGGATGATGTTGGGCTCGCCCGAGGGGAGCGTTTCGACCTGGGACAGCGTCAGGCTGGCCGGATCGGCGATCTGAGCCTTCACATCTCCGACTTGAGTGACATAGCCGACGACACGTCCGTCGAAGGCCTGCTGCAGAATTTTTTTGGCGACGACCCCGGCGGCGACGCGGACGGTCGTTTCCCGCGCACTGGAGCGGCCGCCACCGCGGTAGTCCCGGAACCCGTACTTGGCGTCAAAACTGAAGTCGGCGTGTCCGGGACGGTAGACGTTCTGGATATTGCCGTAGTCTTTGCTGCGCTGATCCTGATTCCGAATCAGAATGGCGAGGCTGGTTCCCGTTGTCCGGCCCTCGAAGACCCCGGACAGGATTTCGGGCGTATCCGATTCGTCCCGCTGCGTGACGATGTGGCTTTGACCGGGGCGACGTCGGTTCAGATCGACGAGCAGGTCCTCCACAGACAGCGGGATGCCGGGGGGGACGCCGTCAATAATGACAACGTTTGCCGGACCGTGGCTTTCGCCTGCCGTTGTAACTCGAAACGCTTGACCGAATGAATTTCCTGCCATGATGCCCGGATTGTATCGAACGGTCTGCGACAGGTCAGCGAAGCAATCTGCCGGATCGTCTCTTTTTTCAAATTTCGCGGGACTCGATCCCGGAAAATCGAGGATTGCGGTTGTGACCGAGGGGCATTGCCCGCAGGGCGGTCACCTGCTCGGGGCCAATGTGCCGAGACTGTTGTCACGTTCGCGATGCGCGGTGCTTTTACGGGTTGGTGCAACTTCGGGTTGGCGTAGGCGGGCCGAGAGTTCGTCATGTAACCTGTTCGCGGGGCGTCAGCTCCTGATCGAGTCTTCCTGATGCGGTCTTTCACGTGGGACATTTTGTGGCGTAAAGCATGCCTGCAGGACGGGGATGGGGCCGTACAGACGCTCCGTCAGCAGGCCGAATTTGTGGCCGATCATCGACGGTTGAGGGACAGAGCGGCATAATTGGATGAGTCGACGCCGACTGTGTCGCAGGGACCTGGAAACGGCCATCAATCGCGAGAAGCCCGCCGATGCACGACTTCACGATCAACAACGCTACGTCTCTACTGGCGGACCCCGCTGCGCCGTCCGCAATGTCTCGCCGGGCACTTTTGTCCCGGATGGGGATGGGGCTCGGCGGAATCGCTCTTGCCGACCTCATGGGAAGCGCGCGATCGGCAGCGGCGGCCGGGGGAGCCCTCGCCGCCACGCATCATCCTCCTGCGGCCAAGCGGGTGATCTATCTCTTCCAGAGTGGCGGGCCGTCACAACTGGAGACGTTCGACTACAAACCGGTGCTCAACGAACGCCAGGGAGAGCCACTGCCCGATTCTGTCCGGAATGGACAGCGGTTGACGGGGATGTCGGGAAATCAGGCTTCGCTCCCGCTGGCAGGTTCCATCTTCAAGTTCGCTCAGCACGGACAATCTGGAGCCTGGCTGAGCGAACTGCTGCCGCACACGGCGAAAGTCGTGGATGACATGGCGATCATCCGTTCCATGTCGACCGAGGCAATCAATCATGATCCGGCGATCACGTTTCTGCAGACCGGTAACCAGATCTCCGGTCGTCCGAGCATCGGTGCCTGGCTCTCCTACGGTTTAGGGAGCGACAACGAGAATCTGCCGGCGTTTGTAGTGCTGATCACCAAAGGGAAGACAGACCAGCCGCTCTATTCACGGCTCTGGGGGACGGGGTTCCTCCCTTCAAACTATCAGGGCGTGCAGTTTCGTTCCGGGAAAGAGCCCGTGCTCTATCTCAATAATCCCCCGGGGATCGACCCGGCCAGCCGCCGGAACATGCTCGATCGATTGCGCGACCTGCACGAACTCGAGTTGGCGGCGACCGGCGATGCCGAGATCAATACGCGCATCGCTCAGTACGAAATGGCGTTCCGGATGCAGGCGAGTGTTCCGGAGGTGACCGATCTTTCGTCCGAGCCGCAACACATCTTTGATTTGTACGGCCCCGATGCAAAGCAGCCGGGGACCTTTGCCGCCAATTGCCTGCTGGCGCGTCGGCTGGCAGAGCGGGGGGTGAAGTTCATCCAGCTTTACCACCAGGGGTGGGACCAGCATGGGGGATTGCCCAACGGGATTCGGACTCAATGCCGCGAGACCGACCAGCCTGCTGCCGCGTTACTGCAGGATCTCAAGCAGCGGGGATTGCTGAATGACACGCTGGTGATCTGGGGAGGGGAGTTTGGTCGCACGAACTACTCGCAAGGGAAACTGACGGCGACGGATTACGGTCGCGATCATCATCCCCGGTGCTTCAGCATGTGGATGGCGGGGGGCGGGATCAAAGGAGGGACCGTCTACGGCGAGACCTGTCCGTTCGGCTACAACGTCGTGCAGGACGAAGTTCATGTCCGTGATTTCCACGCGACGTTGCTGCACGTCATGGGGATCGATCACGAACGATTCACGCACAAGTTTCAGGGGCTGGACGCACGACTGACGGGTGTGGAAGAGGCGAAAGTCATCTCGTCGATTCTCGCGTAATGTCGTTTGGGGGGACTGCCCCCAGGTTGCTGCAAGAACAGGGATTGCTACGGGACCCGTGATCGCTGCCGGATCGGATCCGCGGACGCCGTGTCCCTGCGCACGGACCGCAGTCGAGAATGGGGCTCAAACAGTCTCGGGCATGTGCGAGGAAGGAAGTACTCGCGCGTGGTTCGTACCGGTTGCCGCTACTTGATCTTCTTGAATGATTTGTAGTGGTCAGCCGTGTACCAGACTTCGCCTTGTTTGCCGATGATAATCCGCTGTGGACCGGGGCCATTTTCGCCCGGCGTCGGGTGGACGTATTCCTTGTAGTACCCTGAGGGCTTGCGGGGGAGTCGGCTTTCGCGGTTCTGGAAGACGGCTCCGTCGTTCCGATGTTGGTGTGATTCCCCTCGTTCGATGCGATCGAGGGTCGGTTTCAGGTCGACCGTCCCTTTGAAGACCACACGATTATTCAGGTTGCGGATGGTCTGGTTGGGGACGAGATACGTGACCTCATTGTCATTGGGCTTCTGGCGGGCGGAGTCTTCCTGCTTGGGAGGCTTGGCCTGAGAGCGGCCGTTCGGGTTGGAGCGAATCTCTGATAGGGGACCCGGCTTTCCGGTCGCTTCTCCCGCGCGGCCTGCGGGAGGGGCACGAGGTGAACCGGCCCGGTCGGGATTGGTCTTGGCTGGTACCTCGCTCGCCGCTCCCTGTCTGGCGGTCGACGGCTCGTCGGAGTGGGTTTTGTCGGCAGCACCCGATTCCGGCGTGACGGCCGGGAGTGTCGGTTCATCTTCGTCGGGGACGTACGACGCTTTATGCAGGTCCACATCGGCCTTCGGAGAGAGACTCTTCAGCGTTACGGCAGCGTCTGTGTCGCTGTTGACCGAGACGGGTTTGGCTGATCGCTGATCTTGCCACACCGAGTATGCAACAATCCCTCCGATCATCAAAAGGAAGATCAGGGATTGGAGTTTGGGGGTGTTGACAGCAGGTCGCGGCGAAGCTGGCTCGTTCGACATCAGAGCAGACTCTCTCAGGTGTTAAAAGGCCGCGACTTGCCGGTGTGGCGCGAGGTCCGCGACGGTCAGTCGATAATCCGGTTAATGGGGTATTCGACAATCCCCTTGGCACCTGCGGCCTTGAGTCGTGGAACGATCATTCGGACGAACGATTCATCGACGATCGTGTTGACATCGACCCAATCGGGATCGGACAGCGAGGCGACCGTTGGTTTCTGCAGAGCGGGCAATTCGCGGATGACGGCGCTCAGATCGCTGCGGCGCACATTCATCATCAGTCCGACTTTACCTTCGGCCGCCAGACAGCTTTGCAGCATCAGCGAGATGTTCGAGAGTTTGTCGCGCTTCCAATCGTCCTTCCAGGCGTTCTTATTTGCGATGAAACGGGTGGTGCTCTGCATCACCTCTTCGACGATGCGCAAGTTGTTGGCTCGTAAAGAACTGCCGGTTTCGGTCACTTCGACGATGGCATCGGCCAGCTTGGGTGGCTTGACTTCGGTGGCCCCCCACGAGAATTCGACTTGTGCGGTGACACCGTGTTTTTCGAGGTATCGCGTGGTCAGTCCGACGACCTCGGTGGCGATCCGCTTTCCTTGCAGGTCTTTGACCGTTTTAACAGGGGAGTCCTGAGGAACGCACAGCACCCAGCGGACCGGGCGGCGGCTGACTTTAGAGAACATCAACTCGCAGACTTCGTGGACGTCAGAGTTGTTTTCGATCACCCAGTCATGTCCGGTGATGCCCGCGTCGAGGACTCCTTGCTCGACGTAGCGTGCCATTTCCTGGGCGCGGATCAGCATGCACTCAATTTCCGTGTCATCGATCTCGGGGTAGTACGATCGCGACGAGAACTTGATTGTATAGCCCGCTTTTTTGAAGAGTTCTGCCGTTGCTTCCTGAAGACTGCCGGCAGGGATACCCAGTTTAATCAACTTGTCTGACATGGAAGGTTCGTCTAGCTCAGAAGGAAATCGGTACACTGTTCAGCACGAACAGGATTATATAACGCAGGGGACCAAGCAACCTTCGAAATCACTCGGATTGCCGAATGCAGCGATGTCTATTTCTTGTAGACCGACTTGGGGTCGAAGACTCGTTCACCGACAATGGAAACCGACCTGGATTGAGGATCGATCTGGCGGAAGAAGCAGCTGCGAAAGCCTTCGTGGCATGCGGCGCCGCCGATCTGGTTCACTTTGACAAGCAGGGTGTCTGCGTCGCAGTCATAGAAGAGCGCTTTCAATTCCTGAACATTCCCGCTCTCTTCGCCCTTTCGCCATAACTTCTTGCGGCTGCGGCTGTAGTAGCAGACGCGCCCCGTGTTGAGCGTCTCAGCAAATGCCTCGGCATTCATATACGCCAGCATCAGGACATCGCCCGTCGCGTCATCCTGGGCGATCACGGGAATCAGTTCAGTCTTTGTGAAATCAGGTCCGGAGGCGTCGATCATCGTCATCTCGGTCAAAAATTCGGTCAAGAAACGGTCAGGCCAGAGGTCACGCGGAAGAAAACCCAGCCACGAAAACTGTAACCCACCGGAAGCAAGATGTCGAACCGCCCGTCGTGCGGGTTGCGGCGTGGGATTCACCCCGGTGGTTTTCGAGTCTGTTCAGTGCAGCATTTTGCCGGTCAGTGCCTGCAGGGTTGCCGGTCTGGCAAAGTGTAACGGCACGCCGCTTTCGCGTCATTTTCGGCAAACTCGACGCCGAAGAAAAGTTCTGACGCAGTCTTTCCCGTTTGGTTCGGTCGTAACCGACAAATCCGGGTGAATTCTTTAACCAATGATACGTCTGTGCAGATGACCGCATTTCCAGCTTGATGCAGGTATTGATTTGCCTCATCAATACGCGACTCTGAACCATCGGTTACGGGGGACAACCTGTTGAAGGCACCAACTCAACTCCGTTATCACCTGATCGAACCGTTGCGGGGTCTGGCTGCCGTCTGGGTCTTTGTATTTCACTTTTCGTTTTCCGAGGCATTTCAACACGCATTCCCGTTCCTGCACTCGCTGCTGAAAGCGGGGGATCGCGCGGTCCCGATGTTCTTCGTGATCTCGGGGTACTGTCTGGCGACCGCCTTCGGACGTGCTCAGAAACACGGTCAGTCGTTTGGCAACTTTCTGTATCAGCGTGCCCGACGCATTTATCCCACGTTCTGGCTTTCGATCGCGGTGATCATTGCGGCCCACTTCGGAACAGAGTTGCTCAAGGCGCTGGTGACGGGGGAATGGGGGGCGGTCAACACGTCCCGGTTCCGCCATTACAACTGGTTCGACTGGGTCAAAATCGCGTCGTTGACACAGATCTTCGATCAGCGTTTCGGCCTGTTTTTCGGACGGTTCGGCAGCGTGAACGGGGCCTACTGGACTCTCGGGATTGAGTTTCAGTTCTACCTGATCGTCGCCTTAGGGCTGCTGCGGCCTCGCTGGTCGCTGTGGCTCGCCGCAGCTCTGACCGCCGTGTCGCTCGCCACTTTCTATCATCCTGTGTGGAAATTCCATGTGATGAACACGGGATCGTGTATCCCGTTCTGGTCCTGGTTTGCTCTGGGGGTTGCCGTTCATGCGCTGCTGAAGAATGGGTTGACCCCGGCAAGCCTCTTCCGACATCGCGAGCAATGGATTTCGGGAGCCCTCGTCGCCGGACTGGGAATCGCGTTTCTGGCGGTCACTGCGGCGGGGTACGAGGTGGAACGACTTGTGTTTGCCGTCGGATTCGCGGTGGCGCTGTGGGCGGGGAAATCGCTTGATCTCACGGAACCCGCGCCTCGCGCCGCCGGGGGATCGCTGGCCAACTACGCTTATCAGGGGCTTTGCGTACTGGGAGCCATGTCGTATTCGGTTTATCTGCTGCACAACCAGGCGTCGGAAAGTTGGCGCAGCGTTCTCAGGCTTGGCGGGGTTCAAGGTTCGATTATTGCGGACTTGTTGTGTGTCGGTTTAACGGTGCTCTGCTGTTATCCGTTCTACCTGTACTGTGAAGCACCATTCCTGCGAAGCCGCCGGCGTCCCGCGATCGCTGAAGTTCCCGCCGAGATTCTCAGCCTGCCAACGGGGGACGAGGCGACTGCTGCGACGCGCAAAGCGGCGTGACGAGCGGCAACGACGAATTTGCTGCGGTGGGGACCTCTTGTGCTTCGCACACAGGTAGCCCGGCGGACCGGGCAACCTGTGCTACCCGCTGCCAATGAGGGACGAGGCGACTGTTGCGATCCGCAAAGCGGCGTGACGAGCGGCGTCATTTCAGGGGGCCGGGCGTCTGCGTGCAGCAAGTTGCCGTTTTGCCGCAATGACGAATCTGCTGCGGTGGAGACCTCTTGTGCTTCGCACACAGGTAGCCCGGCGGACCGGGCAACCTGTGCTACCCGCTGTCAACGGGGGACGAGGCGACTGCTGCGACCCGCAAAGCGGCGTGACGAGCGGTGTCATTGCAGTGGACCGGGCGTCTGCGTGCAGCAAGTTGCCGTTTTGCCGCAATGCCGAATTTGCTTCGGTGGGGACCTCTTGTGCTTCGCACACAGGTAGCCCGGCGGACCGGGCAACCTGTGCTACCCGCTGTCAACGGAGGACGAGGCGACTGCCGCGACCCGCAAAGCGGCGTGAGGAGCGGCGTCATTGCAGGGGACCGGGCGTCTGCGTGCAGCAAGTTGCCGTTTTGCCGCAATGACGAATTTGCTTCGGTGGGGACCTCTTGTGCTTCGCACTCAGGTAGCCGGGAAGACCGGGCAACCTGTGCGACCCATGGGGCGTGCTGAACGGATTTTTCGTTTCACGACGGATAAACCCGGTGGGAGTGCCTCTCTCTTACGGGGCCGCATAAATAACTTGCGTAAGCCCTGAACGACCACAATACTGGCGTTTATGGACTCCCCCATCGCGCCGATATCTCAATCGACCCTGCCTGCCGGAAAATCCGTTGATGAGATTCAATCGTGGATCGTCAATCGGTTAGCGAAAGAGCTGCGCGTGGACTCGGGGCAACTCTCCGTGGATCGGTCGATATTGTCGCTGGGCGTCGATTCGATCCAGGTGGTGTCGGTGGTCTCGGAACTGGAGGACTGGGGCGGATTCCGGTTTCCCAGTAACCCGTTGGAAGACGACATCACGATTCAGGAACTGGCACAGCAGGTGGTGGAATTGACGGGGAAGTAGCCATCGACGTCACTCCCGTCAGCGATGAGCGACTCTTCCGGGCCAACGGCGGTCGTGTTGTGCCATTTCTGGCTCTGCTGCTCGAACTTTCCCTGATTCTGGCCGTCGTCTACTCCTTTGAGATTGAACGACTGAGGCATTTCTTTCCGGTGCTCTGCGTGATTGTCGCCGGGTTTGCCATTCATGCCTGGCTCCCTGTTCAGCGCAAGGGCACCACCGAAACGGACGGCTCCGTTGACGGGACGGGGGCCGCTTCGGCAATCAATTCCCATTTCAGCGGGCCAGTTCCGGCGAAGAGCCAACGTACCGATCTGCGACTCACCTTCTTTGCGCTGCTTGGTGTCGGTTGTGTGCTGTTCGTGCTCGGTATCGTCAACGGCCTGTCGGTGCTGGGGATCGGCGGACTCTTGATCGGGATTTGCTATCTCCCCGTGACGCACCCCTGGCGGGTGGGACTCTTGATTGCTGCGGCGACGTTGCTGGTGGCGCTGCGAGTCGTCTCTCCGTTTCCGTTCTGGCCTGTCGTCGGGTCGATGTTCATGTTCCGTCTGATCACGTTCGTCTACGAGTCTTACCGGCAACAGAAGACACCTTCTCTGGTGTGGGCCTTGTCGTACTTCTTCATGCTGCCCAATACCTGTTTTCCGCTGTTTCCCATCGTCGATTTCAAGACCTTTGTGGCAACGCGTTATGACCAGGATGAATGGTTGGTTTATCAACGCGGAGTCGAATGGATCGTCCGGGGACTTGTCCATTTACTGATCTACCGCTTCATGAAGGCTTATGTTGTTCCGGACCTGTCAGAGCTTTATGAGTTCACTCGGATCTCACTCTTTGCGGCAACGAATTATGCGTTGTACTTACAGGTTTCCGGGCATTTTCATCTCGTGACAGGCTTGCTGCACCTGTTCGGATTCAACCTTCCTCGGACACATCATTGCTATTTTCTGGCCTCCAGCTTCAGCGACATCTGGCGGCGAATCAATATTTACTGGAAGGACTTCATGGCGAAGTACGTGTTCTATCCTTCCTTCTATGCATTTCGACGCCGCGGACTTTCCATCAGCTATGCCATGTTTGTGAGTGTGTTGCTGGTTTTCCTGAGCACCTGGGTGCTTCACTCGTGGCAGACATTTTGGCTGCTGGGACGATTTCCGCTGACCGTTAACGATGGTTGCCTCTGGCTGGGAACAGGGTTACTGGTCGCTGTGAACAGCTTGCTGGATTCGCGACGTCACCCTGTTGTCTACCAGTCTCCATTTCTGCGAGCGTTCGTGACGTCGGTGCAGACGGTGGGGATGTTCTGTCTTGTCAGCATCTTCTGGTCCTGCTGGACCAAGCCCGGCTTTCTGCAGTTGGTTGCGAGCGCCTTAGAGCGAGCCGACGCGGTGCCGGGGATTGCCCGGGTGCTGATGGTGCTGTTGATTGTGGTCGGATTGGGGACCATCTTGCTGTGGTTGTCAGGGCAACGGGAGGAGGGGAAGCAACTCGCCGGAGTCACGGAATCGGGCGGGCCGCTGAAACGCGAAGTCACCGGCCCTGGTCGAGACGGAGCCGTTGTCGATCAGACGTTCCGCCGTTCCGTCAGTCTGCATCTGGCGTTTCTGAGTCTGATGATCGCATTCATCTCGCCCGGTTTTTCTGGTCTGCTGCCAGACGAATTTGTCCGAGCGATTAGTCAGTTCCGTCACGATCCCACATTGGAACTTGCGGCGGGAGAGAAGCTGCAAAGCTACTATGAAGACCTGAATACCGCAGCAATTCAGGCAGGACCGCTGCTCAGTTCGCTGTTCACGGTCGACGGCCCGCAGCAGCGACAGGGGGAAGGGTTCCTCAAGATTTCCCGGCAGGCCGATGTCTACCAGGGAGTCGAACTGATTCCGGGGATACGGACGGAGCTGGATGGTCAGCCATTCTCGGTGAACGAATTCGGGATGCGTGATCGAAATTCGTTAACGTTTCAGAAGCCCGAGGGGACCTGTCGAATCGCTGTCGTGGGTTCCAGTATTGTGATGGGTTATGGCGTTGCGGATGACACGGTTTTTTCCCGTCAGTTTGAGAATCTGCTGAATCAGGCGATTCCCGGTTCCGCACACCGGTTTGAAGTCCTCAACTTCGGCGTTGGAAAGCAGTGGGCGGTTCAACGGACGGTGCGCATCCAGCGGAAGGTGTTTGGATTCTCGCCTGACGCCGTCTTTTACTTTGCGCACCAGGACGAATTCAATGAGTTAGCGACACCTCTGGCGCAACTTGTCTCGTATGGCAAGGAACTCCCCTCTGATCCTCTGAAAGAAGTCGCCACACAGGCGGGAGTGACATCACGTCAGCCGCCGGGTGAGGTGCTAAGTCGGCTGACTCGTTTCAACGAAGAGATCCTGCGTGCCTGCTATCTGACCATTGTAGACGAGTGCCGGAGATTCAAAGCGGTTCCTGTCTGGATCTATCTCCCGGTTCCCGGTGCCGACGATCGCGAGATCCGCGAAAAACTGTCTCCGATCGCGACCGAGGCAGGATTTATCGTTTGTGATCTTTCTGGCTGGACGAAAGGAGAGACTGGACTGTTCCCCGGCACCGAGTACCACCCGAATGCGCATGGTCATACGCTCATTGCTGAGGCGCTGCTGAACCAGGTTCAGTCGAACCCGAAAACGCTGCCTGAGGGTTGTGATCTGAATGGAACGACTGCTCATTGAGAAAACACGTTTCCGCAATCATTGCTTTCCATGCTTGTGAATATCGGCCACTACCCGACGCGAGGGACCGATGATTGTCAGGAGGGTGTTTCCTGCTTCCGTGTTGTGTTCTGATAGCGACCGGGATGAGGTGTTAGTGGAAAAACGTACCCTCCGTCTTGACAAACATCAGGTTCGTTTTATGCTCGATTAAGGTTGCTGTCTCCCAATCGCGACCTGTCTTGCTCATCAAATATTAGCTGATCGCTTCTAGTTTCCGCGAAAGCCGCCGGGGCCTGAGTCTCCGCGCGGCGTATTGTCATTATTCAATTTTCAGGAAATGGAGAAACCAGATGAAGGCTTACGCACGTCGGCAACGCGGCTTCACGTTGATTGAGCTACTGGTGGTGATTGCCATTATCGCTGTATTGATCGCTCTTCTCCTTCCTGCAGTCCAGCAGGCACGTGAGGCGGCCCGAAGAACACAATGTAAGAATAATCTCAAACAGCTCGCACTGGCTCTGCACAACTATCACGACACGTTCCAGAATTTCCCCGAGGCGCAATACATTAATATCGGTCTGCCGAACTCTGCCTGGGCCTGGTCGGTGATGATTCTCCCTTACATGGATCAAGCGCCACTCTACACACAGCTCAATATCAGCACGCAAATGCTTGAGCAGGCTGCTAACGATCCTGCTCGGCAAGCCCTGCTTTCGTCGCCAAAAGCGGCGTTTGTCTGCCCGAGCGACCCGGTTGGTCCCATCAACGTCAATCGCCCGTTCCTGCAAAAATCGACCGGTGGACTTTGCAGCGGTATGATCCTCTCGCAGACCTTGAACTTTGGTAAGTCGAACTACCTGGCCTGCAACGGCAATCACGATAGTGATGGAATCTTCCGGAGCGGCGGAGGTGCCGTATCGATTGCCAAAATTACCGACGGCACCTCGAACACGATTATGCTCGGTGAGCGAAGCAGCGTGAAGTGGGCCAAACAGACGGCCCCTGCGGGTCCCTGGGCGGGCGTCTGGGCCGGGCAGGAACTTTCGTGTGACGGAATCACGAACGTCTGGGCTCTGGCCGGGAAAACGGAATTCCAGATGAACGCCGGGACGCATAGTGATGTCGTGGGCAGCACCTCGGCAACCGACCAGCCTTTGATTGCGTTCGGCAGTGCTCATGCGGGTGGTGCTCAATTTGCCATGGCCGATGGCTCTGTGCGATTCATCAGTGAAAATATTCAATGGAATGATCTTCCCAACAGCTATGACGATGTCGGCATCTATCACCTGCTGGGCTCGATCAGCGACGGACGGGTCATTGGCGAATTTTAATTTGCTCGTCCGGCCTATCGGCGAACGGAGCGCACAAGAACTGCCGGCACGGCGCGACCTCCCTGGCCCCAGACGAGAGAGGACCCCAGCGAGACAGGGGCGACTGCCATCCTCGTCCTGGGGTTCCGCGAATGAGGCGCTTTCCAGGGGCTCTGGCAGTCAGGTCGAGCGAATGGATCTGATCGGGTTTACCGGAATTCAACGGTGTGGAACTTCACTGGGGCAGGGTCTCGATCGACCAGGCCCGGCGTGTACGATAGCGGCAACTTGAGACGGCCGGACCTCGAGATTTCCGCACTCCCGTGGTTTTCGACCAGAGATGGTTTGGAGAAAGTCTATGTCATTGCACCGCAAATTGTCCCCTGTCAGGACATCGCTCGTCGCTCTTTTCCTCGTTGTGTCGTCTGGCTGCGGACTGATGTCGGGCCCGAGCGAATACGAAAAGTTCAAGCAACGAGAATCGACGTTTGAGGGGCTGATTTCCAATGCCGGAGGAAGCGCCAGGAAAGAAGGCAAGTCGATGTACGGCTTCCATATGGTGGGCTGGATGATCGATCTTTCCGGAGCCACGCTCAGCGAGAAATTGATCACCGAGATGATTGAAGTCGCTCAGAACGACCCGGTCTTTGATCTCAACCTCAGCAATACGTCGATTACCGACGAACAGCTTGCCGAGCTCGACGCCGGCAATGTTCTCCAGAAAACTGTGATCCTGAATTTGTCTCAAACCCCGATCACCGATGCCGGACTGGACAGTCTCTCGAACTTTTATTGTCTGATGTCACTGAACCTGAAGGGGTCGAAGGCCACACAAGAAGGGGCACGCCGGATGGGTGAGAAAAAAATTGCGAATCCGCAGACGCCGGCACCGTTCAAAACACAACCGAAACTGGAAATCTGAGTTCCGCGCAGCAGATGTCGAGCACCCGTCCCCGATGCGGCTGTGGGATTTAAGTGTGGGACCAAGCGGTGGAACGGGACTGCCTTGATTTGGTCTCAGAAGGTCATCGATTCCTTTCCTGTCTGCGGCTACGATGGAATTGTCATGGTCGCTTTTGCAGTTCCCCGTTTGATGTAATTCCGGCAATTCGATGCGGCAGTACCGCTCGCCATGCTTTGGCAGGAGGGGCTCATGTTCCAGATCCTCGGCTCACTGAATCCCTTTGCAGCGCACTGCAATCGCAGGAAGGTTCTGGAAATCGGAGCGGCTTCCCTGGGACTCCCGCAACTCCTTTGTCTCGAAGCTCAGGGGGCCCCTCAGGCCATTTCCACCTCGGATGGATTCGGCAAGGCGAGAAATGTCTTGCTGATCTACCTGCAGGGGGCTGCTTCCCAGTTTGAGACCTGGGATCCCAAGCCGGAGGCACCCGAAGGAATCCGGGGGAAGTTCGGCGCCATTTCCACTGCCGTTGCCGGAACATCAATCTGTGACCAGCTTCCCAAACTGGCTTGCCTGACGGACCGGATGGCTCTGGTTCGGTCGATGACCCATCCACACAATAATCACTCGAACCTCTATACGCTGACCGGGGCTCCGGCGATCGATTTCTCGAACGAGACGAATCCTTTCGACTCACGGCATCGTCCGTTCTTTGGCAGCGTATTGGATTATCTGGCGGATCAGGCAGGGGCCGAAGATCCGACGGATGTGCCGCGCAATATGGCACTTCCCTGGCAGTTTAGCGCCTTTGCCCCCTTCTCGCGGCGCGCGGGGCCGTACGCATCCTTCCTGGGACACGGCTACAACCCGGTCTGGACCGAATTCCATGGTAAGGCAACCAGGACCGTCCCGCGAGTTTCCTTCTTCCACGGACTGAAGGACGTCGACGTCGCCGACCCTTACTTGGGAATCACTCCTGAAAGCCGGCTTAAAGTCTCGAAGGAAGCGCAACTGCGTGATGGAATCACACTGGATCGATTGAACCGGCGACGAAGTCTGGTCAGACAGTTCGATGATCAAAAGGCGTACCTCAACGATCTGTCGGCAGGGAAGGGACATGATCGCTTCGCGGCCAAAGCCTATTCCATGATCACGTCGGCCAGGGTGCGTGACGCGCTGGATGTCGGACTGGAACCGACATCGTTGCGGGAACGCTACGGCATGACGCTGTTCGGCCAGTCCGCGCTGACTGGCCGCAGGCTGCTGGAAGCGGGGTGCCGGATCGTTTCGGTCTTCTGGGACGAATTCGAAGTCGTCAACACTGCCTGGGATACACACTTCGACCACTTCACCCGGCTCGGTGACGAACTGCTGCCGAGCTTCGATGCGGCGATGAGTACCTTGCTGCTGGATCTGGAAGAACGGGGCCTGCTGGACGAAACCCTGGTCATGTGTCTGACGGAGCACGGGCGAACTCCCAAGATTGACACTCACATCCGGGGTGGAGGACGCGACCATTGGTCGTCTGTCTACAGCGTGATGCTCGCAGGAGCAGGAATCAAACCGGGTTGTGTGGTCGGGGCCTCAGATGCGACGGGCGCGTTTGTGAAGGAGCGGCCCGTGTCGCCCGAAGATATTCTTTCAACCATGTACCACATCAAGGGTATCGACCTTGAGACGACGATTCCTGATCTGCGCCAGCGACCAACCCGGCTGATTGATAATGGATCTGTGATTGAGGAACTGCTCGGCTGAAAGTCCTTTCACGATTCAGCACTCGGTTGCGTCGAAGGAATCATTTCCAGAGTTCCCTTGAGATAGCTCTCCCGCACCATCAATCGCCGGGGTTTGCCACTACTCGTCCGTGGCACCGAAGCTTGCCGGAGCAACACAATTTCTGCAGGACTGATCCCAAAAGAGAGTGCCACCGCAGATCGGATTGCCCCAAGGATTTCCTCGAATGATTCGGGCCCCCTCGCCGTTCGTTTCAGTTCACTGGCAATCACAAATGCTTCGAGACCATTCTGGTCCACCGAGAAGGCGACGGTTCCACGCGGCTGCAGCGAGGGGTGAGCCGACTGGACCACGTGTTCAACGTCTTCCGGATAAAGGTTTCTTCCTCGGACGATAATCAGTTCCTTCAGCCGTCCCGTCACGAAGAGATGCTGATCGGAAAGGAACCCCAGATCGCCGGTCCTGAGGAACCTGCGCTCCTCTCCATTCTCGCTGATATCGCGAAAAAGGAAGGAATTCAGATCGTCTCTTTGGAAGTAGCCAGGGGTGACGGATTCACTGCAGAGATGAATTTCGCCAATCGACCCCTCGGCCAATGGCGTTCCTGTTTCAGGATCTCGTATCGAAACGGTTGAGCTGGCGAAGGTCGCGCCGCTGCCAACAATCTGTAGTTCGTCGTCGCGACTAGGGGCCGGTTCAATCCGATTCTCTGCCAGGCCCCGCTTGCTGACTGTGCGGACAATCACCCCATTGCCTGCAGGCCCGCCGGTGGCCATCAGCGTTGCTTCGCCCAGTCCATAACAGGGAAAGAAAGAGCTTTCTCCGAAGCCCCAGGCAGAGAAACGGCGCGCGAACAGGCGTAATGTCTCCTCGCGAATCCGTTCGGCTCCCACGAACGCCACCCGCCACGCGGAGAGGTCGAGGCCCGACATTTCTTCATCGCTTATCTTTTCAGCGCAAAGTTGGTAACCGAAGTCGGGGCAGCCACAGATATCGGCCCGCTGCGCCGCGATGGCCTGCAGCCAGCTCGCCGGACGGAACGCAAATTCCTCAGGGGGCAGACAGGTGCAAGTCAGATTCGTGAAGATGGTGGTGAGATAGCTCCCGACCAACCCCATATCGTGATAATGCGGCAGCCAGGTCACCGACGAATCCTCACCCGTTCGAACCTGCATCTGGTCCCGAATCATGGTCACATTGGCCAGGAGATTCGCGTGAGTGACCTGAACCCCTTTGGGTCTCGCCGTCGACCCCGATGTATATTGCAGAAAGACAGTGTCGTGTGGAGCGAAGGTAAGCGTCGGAAACTCGCTCGGCGCGCCACGCCATTCATTCGCGGTCATCACGGGCAGCGGGGCGAGCGCGGGGGTGAGTTGCTGGTCGGTTCGCAATAACCTGGCTGTCGCGTCGTCCGCGAGAATCAGCGTCGGTGCACAATCGTGACAGATTTCATCGAGTGACCTCGCATTGCGGCGCAAGTTTGGCGTTCTGAGCGGCACGGGAATCACGCCGCAGGCGACACAGCCGAGAAACGCTTCGCAGAATTCAGGCCCCGTGGGAAACAACAACAGCGCACGATCACCGGGACGAGTCTGAGAGGAAATGGCTCTGGCGGCGCGAGCGGCCCGTTCTGCCAGCAGGGAGTAAGTCAGCGAGTCTGCTGAGTTCCACCTGGTCTCAGGAAACACGTACAGCAGCTTATCGGGCTGTCTAACGGCCGCATCCACCAGGCATGAGTAGATTGATCGCATCGGCACCGTCTCCTGTCTTCACAGGAACTATCCGGTGTCGATGAGAACTCCGCAAGTGGATTCCCACATCCCTTAGCGACCGGCGAGCAATGATTGAATCGCCTGCGGAGGGAAGAAGAGCGTCATAAAAATGCACCATCCACGGACCGCTGGCGGACGCCGTTCCGAGATGAACTTCACCTATGGAGATGGTGTTGCGGACGGATATTGTCCTAACCTCTCGTAACTAGGGATTCATCTTATGTAGTCCGTGGATGGTGTAGTGCTCAACGATTTTCTATCACGATCGGCGGCTTGATGAAGCCAGGAGGAAGCCGATGCCCACACTCATCAGGAACGCAGGGATCGGGTTGCGTGAAATCAGACTGGTCACGTCTGAGCAGACCCCATTCAGTCCTTGATTGTCGAGGAAATTGGCCGAGTTGGAAAAGGTCTGGGCGACGGCGGATGTTGCCGCACCAAGGGTTCCTTCTTGTGGCCCATGCTCGCGAATCGAACGAGCAGTCGCTTTCAGCCCACTACTGAGCGAGCCGCTCAGTTCTTCCGCTTTCCCTTCCACTGCGGAATAGGCATTTGTGCCCGCGTCTTTCACTTGTTCGATGACGTTGCCAGCGGCGTCGCGAATCCCCTCAACCGACTTTCCCACTTGGTTTGATACCTGGGCGCCGATTTCTTTGCCTTTGTCCTTCATCTGTTCGGTCATCGTAGCCATGTTTCTGATCTCCTGTGGGGTTTGAACAACGCATCACGTCATGCGAATACCTAGAGGCAACTTCTGCGCCGGACGCCAGATGTCCCCTTAGCTTTCCCGTAAGAGAACTCTATGTGCTATCAAAATCAGGGTTTATGAGAGGAGAGAGCCACAGAACTCACCCCGTACGAGATTGAGTCCCTAACGCTCACCATGGCGCGCAGGGAATCAGACCGACTGGGAACTGGAGCATCGCCGCCGGGACTTGACGGCGGACTGTCGCCGAGAGACGCGTCTGAGACCCACCCGAGATGGCGATTCCGCGTCCCAAAGCTGCTCACAGGCGGATCACGGAGACCTCGGAACAGCAGCGGTTGGATGCCGAAAACTATTCCGGCTCTGCCGCGGGGGTGGGCTGGGTAAACGGAAGATCAAGACTCTGCTTCTTCAGGCCCCGCCCGGTCGTGTTCAGAAAGTAAATCCCGGTGAGCGTCACGATGATGTATTCCGTCAGGTGGTAGTAGACGGAAGCGGCGAAGATTCCGGGATAGTCGTCCGAGAACACACTCAACACCATCGTGAAGCAAAGCTGAATGACGCCGACATAGCCGGGGGCCGAAGGGACTGCAGCACCGACAGCGGTCAGTCCCAGCACGATACACGAGATCAGCAGGCTGTTGGGCAGACCAAAGCTTTTGAGTGCCAGATGGATGACGAACCCGTTGATCATCCAGCTGCAAAGCGAAATGGCCATGATGCCCGCCAGCAATCGAGGCTGCTTCACGGCGGCCAGCCCCGTCACTCCTGCTTCCAGCAGATGGTGTAACTTTTCCAGCCACGAAGCAGGAAGAATCGGCGAGAGAACCGCGTTGACGATGCGGATGCATAGAGCAAAGTAAAAGACATACAGGAGCAACGTCAGGACCAGACATCCCACGCAGACCGCGACAATGGACGTATTGGTTTGCACGCTCGGATTCAACCCGTCAACAAACACGAGCCCGACGCTCAGCAGCGTCAGGACCGTGATCGAGTCAAAAATTCGCTCCAGTACCACTGACGAAGCCACCGTAGACACTTTCAGGTTGGCATGTCGTGCGAACAGCAGCACCCGAACCACTTCACCCATGTGAACGGGAAGGACATTGTTCAGACCAAACCCCATCATCACGAAGGGAAACAGGTCGCGTCCCACTTTGAACTGACCGATCGGAGACAGCAGCAGTCGCCAGCGCAAGGCTTTGAGCCAATAAAAGACGCCGGTCGCGATCATGATTGGAACCAGAGTCCAGTAGTTCGCATCCGCAAACGCGTTTCCCGCTTTGGAAAACGCTTCCGGATCGGACAGAAGTTCCCGCGTGGCAAACCAGAGACAAAGACCGGACACGACGATCCCAAACAGGACATGAACCCAACGGTTGCCGTGGAATGAAAATTGGCTGGCAGGAGACGACATTTGGAGAGAATCTATTAGTGAGGACATTCATCCGTGCGGTCAAACATGATGGTAACCTGAAACAAAAATTGCCAACCAGCCGGTACTGAAAAAATGTATACTATATCGTCCTGGCCAACCCTGATCTCCGATCGGCATCGTGGCAAGTGAACGCAGAGGTTCAATCGCCATCACCGGACCGGTATGATCGAAACGCGGGCACGATCGTCCGCACGTGCCTGAAAGATGGGGTGATCAGCTTGAGTCTCACCCTCCGTCCGCTGTCAGGGCATCCTCATGAGCATACCAGATTCAGAACGGTGGATTGCCTCAGTCGCTCGCGGGATGGCTGTCGTCGGCAGTCTCCTGTTTCTTTTTTCTCCCTGGGCAAGCGCCACCGCGGAGGACGGCGGCCCCACCGAGACGGCGATCAAAGCCGCCATTCTCAAATCGCTCCCTTTGCTCGAGAAAGGGGCCCGAGGCTCGTTAGAGCAGCGCAAGCAATGTTTTAATTGCCACAATCAGGGGCTGCCTCTGATGGCCATGACCGCAGCCCAAGCACGCGGGTTCCAAACTGACGCTGAACTTCAAGCCGAAATCCTTCGATTTACGGCCGACTTTCTTGCGCGAAACAAAAAGCGATACCGGGATGGTGAGGGGCAGGGAGGACAGGTCGATACGGCTGGCTACGCCCTGTGGACCCTGAACAAGGGGAGCTGGCCTGCAGACGAGACGACGGCCGCAGTTGTCGAGTACCTGTTGATTTATCAGGTTCAGCTCGATCACTACGAACCGGAAGCGAGCCGCCCTCCCAGCGAACAGAGTCATTTCACATCCACCTACGTCGCGGTCCGGGGTCTCAAAACGTTTAGGACTGAAGAACAGCAGGAGTTGATCGACGCACGCATCGAGCAGATTCAGTCATGGCTGCAGAAGGCTGAGCCTCAGGATCACGAGGATCGCGTTTTCCGGTTGCGTCTGCTGCACCTGCTGCACGGGCGGGCTCCCTCGGTCGACCTGGCAGTTGACGAACTAAAGCGAAGCCAGAACGAGGACGGCAGTTGGTCACAGGTGACGGGAATGAATGGCGACGCGTACGCGACCAGCACGGCGCTGGTCGCGCTGCATGAAGCGGGAGGTCTTGCGACCTCGGATCCGGTCTACAGGCAGGGGTTGGCGTATCTGATCTCACAGCAGCACGACGATGGGTCTTGGCATGTGGTCTCGCGCGCCAAGCCCTTTCAGTCGTATTTTGAATCGGGCTACCCGCACGGTAAGGATCAGTTCCTCTCCAGCGCGACGGCAAGCTGGGCCACGATCGCGATGGCGTTGGCCTTACCCGAGACCGCAGCCACCGCTGAATGAAAAACTCGTCTGGCAGGGGGCTCAACTCGTCCTCCCTTTTCGCTCTTCCAGAACGTGCCCCGATCGTGCACGAAACGGCCGGGAAAGTCAGCAATTTCAGTCGCAAGGCTGTCCTGTTATCGGGATTTCAGCGACACTTCGCGTGACGTTGCTGTTACATGAATCGACGAATCCACGAACTTGAATCTGCAGGACCTGGACCATGAAGTTCCCGATCACGGTTGCTCTCGCCGCGATGCTCCTGATTCCCACCGTTTCTCGCGGAAAAGACTTGCCACGGAGCACTCCCGAAGAGCAGGGGATCTCGTCGGCTGCGGTCCTGTCCTTTGTCGAGGCGGCCGACAGTCAGTTTGATTCTCTCCACAGCTTTATGCTGGTTCGGCACGGACATGTGGTCGCAGAAGGGTGGTGGGCTCCCTACCACGCGGAAGCACGGCATTCCCTTTACTCTCTCAGTAAAAGTTTCGCCTCGACCGCGATCGGGCTGGCCATTGAAGAAGGCAAGTTGAGCCTCCACGACCCGGTCGTCAAATTCTTTCCGGAAGATCTGCGTGCCGCACCAAGCGATCATCTGCAGGCGATGCGAGTCAGTGATTTGCTGAGAATGGCGACGGGACATCAGAGCGAGCCACCCCGTACGGACAGCGTCCCCTGGACCAGGTCGTTTCTCGAACATCCTGTCCCCTTCAAACCGGGGACGCATTTTCTCTACAACACTTCAGCCACCTACATGCAGTCGGCAATCGTGCAGAAAGTGACGGAAGTCAAGCTGATTGACTATCTGCGTCCCAGACTTTTCGATCCCCTCGGTATCGAGAATCCGCAGTGGGAAACCAGTCCCCAAGGGATTTCCACGGGTGGCTATGGACTCAGTATCCGTACCGAAGACATCGCCAGGTTTGGACAGCTCTACCTTCAGAAGGGGAAGTGGAACGGTCAGCAGCTTGTGCCCGAGAAGTGGATCAGCGAGGCGACCGCCCGTCAGACAGCCACAGGAAGCAATCCCGCCAGCGACTGGGACCAGGGGTATGGTTACCAGTTCTGGCGCTGTCGTCATGGTGCATTTCGCGGAGACGGCGCGTTCGGCCAGTATTGCGTTGTCCTGCCGGAACTCGACGCGGTCATTGCCATCACCAGTGGCGTCAAAAATATGCCCGATGTGCTGAATGTCGTCTGGGACCGACTCTTGCCCGCGTTTCACGCTGAGCCTCAAGCCCCGAATCCGGAGGTCGCCGCCAAGCTCAAGCAGACGCTGGCAAGTCTACGGATTCCGCCGCAAACGGGTGCCGCCATGCCTCCGAAAATCCTGGGTAAGCAGTACGCTATTGCGCAGAATAAACACCAACTGGAAGCCGTCCGGTTTGAATCGGGGCCAGCTGCAGGGGAAGTCACGATCTCTCTTCGTTGTAACGGGACGGAGTATCCGACCGTCTGTCGCAGCGGGGACTGGACCCGCGGGAGAACGGCATTCAGCGGAGGGGCTTCGCAGCCGGTCGCGGTCAGTGGCGCCTGGACTGCTGACGACACCTTTACGGCCCAGTATTGCTTCTACGAAACACCTTTCACCGCCACGGTCCGTTTCAAGTTTACCGGCGATGAGGTTCTGGCGGACTGTCAATACAACGCCA
The DNA here is from genome assembly GCF_044336245.1 of Schlesneria sphaerica. Taxonomy (NCBI): domain Bacteria; kingdom Pseudomonadati; phylum Planctomycetota; class Planctomycetia; order Planctomycetales; family Planctomycetaceae; genus Schlesneria; species Schlesneria sphaerica. Next base: position 5,394,425 of record NZ_CP172346.1, read on the forward strand.
GCTTCGGACCTGCGGCGGATTTCAAGCTGCGAGGCACCACGGGGCCGTCGTCATCGGACAAATGATGAAGCCGGTGAGCCGGGTAATACCGGCTCGCGGCGCTCCTGCCCGTCGGCGTGCCGAATGGGAAAGAGACGCCGAGAACCCGAATGCGAAGCGATACGAGTCGAGTAGAGCCCCTCAGGCGACCCTGTGCGTTCTCTACGTTGCCTCTACTCTTGCTTAGCACTAGTCGGTGATTCGGGTGTCGGCTTGTCGGAGGGGGGAAGGGCCCTCTTTTTCGCGACGACCTTGCCGATTTGATCGTTCACGTCCTGGTACTGATACTGAAGAATCTCGTCGCCGAGTTGCTGCACCAGCGTGGGCAGGGCTTTGCCGTTCGACTGAGATAAATAGCGTACGGTTTGAGCCTCCGTTGCTCGCCCCAGCTCATCCTTCGCGATGATGAGTGCGCCGTCATAGGTGAAGTCTTCCGGTTTGCTGCGAGGGATGTTGGCCCGTGTGCGGGTCCATCCGATCAGATCTCCGTTTGGCGTGTACTTGTACTCATCCTTCCAGGTCTTCGGGGTCTGGATCAGGGGGTCCGCGTAGTTCCCTTTGTCCGTTCCCCCGTGATACGAGACGGACAGGATGCGACCCGATTCGTCATATTCCCGGTCTTCATTGTCAAGAAAGTACCACGTGATGAACGAAGGGGGCGACCAGTGGGTCCCGTTAAACGCGAACACACCGATATCGACGCGGTTCGATTCAATATCACTGTCGGGCTGAATTTTGCGACGAGGGTGCCAGGCCACCGTGATATCCGCTCGGCTCCCCGTCTCGTCGAGAGGTTTCAGAGAAATCAGCGATGGGTCCCCCCGCAGCACGACCCATTGATACTTGAGCGGGTGCCCGTTGAGGTCGATACTTTCTCGTGCGGAGACAATCATCCGACGGCGAAACTGCATCGAACGCCCCACTCTCGCGATAGCGCAAGCGGTGTCAAACAGGTGCTCACGGTCAGCCGCATCAAAGTAATCCCGCCCGACGATGCCGCGATCCTGTTGCTCGATCCGAAAACGAACGACGGGAGGAATCGTGGTTTCCGTCATGGCATGAGCCGCTTCAATCATCTTGAGCGGATCGATCAGCGTCCCATCAAATACGGACGGGTGTGCCACCCCCGTCAGATATTCGTCTTCGTTGTTCAATGCCTTGTAGTTGGAGCGAAAAATCTGCTGCAGGGTGGGGGCGATGAACCCGCTGTCGACCAGCTTTTTCTTGACCTCAGGCCGAAACGCAGCCAGCGTGCAGGCCAGAGCATCCAGGAACGGCTGGTCAGTGTAGGAAGATCCCTGACTGATGAGCACGTAGGGCGTGTTGGCGGGGAATAGATCCCCATAGCCCCCTCCAGAACCGTTGTGGCCGGGATCGTGGTCGGTATGTTCCGGATAAACGTACAGATGGTTCAGGGTGTACTGCCGGGCGAGGGCCGTGATCCAGGTGGGACGTGTGTAGGCCATTCTCACGTTGCTGCGCCACAGCGGAGTCGAGACCAATGATGTGGACGAATTCCCGATCACGACCCCGCCATGGAGAAAGCGGTGCTGAAAACCCTGTTGAATCTCGGAAAGAATCTCGGGCTTGTACTCGATCCGGTGCAGTTGCGGGAACTGAGCGTACTTCAGGTTGGAATGATCCGAGTCACAGTTGTCATAAAGATCTCCAAAATTACCTGCAGCGGTCCCCTCCGCGAACCACTTCTTCAATCGCTTTCCGACTTCGCCATGCTCCAGAATCACAGCAGGCTGCCTGACGGGCTTTTTCCATTGGAACCCGGTCTTCAGCAAGTTAGTGGGCTCGTCCCAGATCGTATTGTCGGATCCTACCCAGGCGATGTTTTTTTCGAGTTCCGCCGGATTGGGTGTCTTGGGTTCAATTTGCTTTTGAGCGTACTTTTCCATCAATTCCTGAAAATCCGCCCGGTCCCGAATCGAATTGAAGTCTGGGTCCTTCGCTGCGATGCCGACTTGGGCGAATCCCCGTTCGATCGACTCTTTCAACGCCGCCAGACTCTCATCCCCTTTCCCGTTCTTTGCATAGATGCACGCCAGGTTGTACCGGGCGACTCCCGAGAACGGAGCGAGTTTGACAGCCTCGTGCATGAGCCTGAGAGCTTCGTCCTGGTGACCCATGCGTGCCAGCAGCATTCCTCTCAGTTGCATCTCCTGGCTCTGTTCTGCCAGCGCCGGTCGCCGAAAAAGTTCCAGATCATTGGCGACAGAACACGTCGCAGAGGCGGCAAGTGACAGAGTCGCCAGGCAGAGAAGTCGCGCGATCGAGGCCTTCATGATACGTTCCAGGGGGACCATTCGGACCAAAAGTGCCAGATCAAACAAAGCAGGCTGAAATGCCGTCATTCCATGGTATCGCTGGAGGGGCGATGGAACCACTCAGGTGGGCTGAACCAAGCCGTGCATGCAGCAGCGAGTGACAGCAGTTGGGGGACTCGCTCAAATCATTGATCCCCGCCGTGCTGCGGGGACCGTCCTGGACCGAGTCAGAATCAATCCCGCATCTCAAGCGATCGCAACACGCTCAATCAACTTCAGCTCATCCAGCTGAAGCTGGAAGTCCAGAACCTCGAGATCGTCTCGCATGTGTTCCACACTGGTCGTACCGGTCAGGGGAAGTATTCCCACATCCCGTGCAAACCGAAATACGATCTGGCAGGGGGTTCGTCCGTAGTGCTGCGCGATCTTCAGGACCTGAGGATGAGCCAGCACCGGGCGATTGGCCGTCAGCAGCGAAAAGCCCTGGTAGACAATTCCGTTTGTACGGCAAAAATCACGCACTCTCCCGTCCCATCCCATGCTCGCGTAACAGCGATTCTGCACGAAATGCGGAGCAATCCGACAGCGGGCGGTCAGTGTCTGTAGCTGATCCAGAGAAACATTGCTGATTCCCAGACAGCGGATCAATCCCTGTTCATACAGCGACTCAATGGCACTCCACGCCTCCCAGTCAGTTTTGCCAAGGCCAGTACCTTGAGAAGGCCCATGCAGCACGTACGAGTCAATCCAGGTGGTTCCCAGATGCTGCAGGGAGCTGGAGAAGGATTGCCTGACCTGCTCAGCCACCGGCGATGCCGGGTCATAGGGGAGTCGGTGATCCTGACCGGGGCGAAAGGTGAACTTGGTCTGCAGGAAGAGGTCTTCGCGAGCGACAAGCTGACTCTGAATGGCGTCGGCGATGCCAAGTCCGACGGAGGCTTCGTCGTAGTGCTTCCGCTGGTTGGCAGTATCGATCCCGCGAAACCCGGCTTTCAGAGCCGCAACCGTCAACTCCCGCGTCCGCTCTTCCTTCCACGCGGTCCCATAAAGAAAGGGAGGAACCTTCGTCCGTTCAATCCTGCCCAGTACCGCGGAAGACTCTGACATGAAAATACCCCCGAGTGGATTCGAACCACCGACCTACGGTTTAGGAAACCGTCGCTCTATCCAACTGAGCTACGGGAGCAAGTGTTTACAGGATTTCGAGTTGTGTCAAATCGAAAAGCCTTGTTCTGCGGTCGCTGACACCCGCTCTGACACCTGTCAGAAGGTTGCCCGTAATTCCTCCATACCATTTTTGAGCCTGCGATTCCTTCTCTAAGGCAAGAACCCGAGACAGGGAACAGTCTAACGGCTCCCGAAAACCAGACAAGCCAGCCAAACCTCATCCAAATTTTACGCTGTTTCCTTACGCCACCAGACGCTGGGCGAAGAAGGTCCGGGGTGAGTTCCGTTTCTTCGGGCCGTGGTGTGTCGGTGAGAACCCGGCGTGTACATTTGTGAGAAGCCGTGGTTCGTTTAAACGAATGTCGCCAGATGAGGTGTGGCAAGAATTGAAAGCAATTGATCCGGATTTCATTCCAACCGAGTTAATCAAAGAGCTACTACGTCGTTGCGGAGCATTAATCGAATGAGTGAGAACAGCATTGAAAATATCGAGTGCATTGCTATGGGTTATGCGAAAACACAATTCGACTTTCACAACGTGCGTGTGGTATCAGTGGATCAAATCACCGGCGATCATTTGCAATCATTGCCTTGCTACACGGTAAGGTTGGAATTGAGTCACTCGGCCGACAGAATCGCACTGCTGGCATCTCAAGGCGACCCGAATGAGACAGATATTAAACGTGACTTCTTGGAGGGTACGTTCACAGTGAATCTCGTGGTATGCGGTGAGACCGTCGAATCGGAGGAATGGGAGGATATGGACCTCAATTGTTGATACGGTTCAAGGGTGGCTGGATGGCAATTGAGGTTCGATTTAGGCTCCCTTCGGCGGCCGGGGCCTGGAGAGCAATAACAACGCGGACAGCAGGGTCAGGGGGAGAACCAGTCCAGAATATGGAATTGCGAACATTATTCCTTTGTCGCAATCGGATCTTCGAGCCACGCCTTCCGATCATATTCCACAACCAAAGTACCATCGAAACTTGTAAAGTCCTACGAAGTTGGAATTTGGAGTAGTAGTGGATCTCCATGCAAAGTCAGAACATTCAGCGTCGCTTTTGATTTCATATTCGACAAAGGGGAGAATATACCCTTGCGATGAAATCATATGAGCGGCAGTGCGTCTCCCGATGGGCGAACTAAGATCGTCCCATACGACAATGCTCCGCATTCATGCTCCACATAGTGCGCACGTCAAACCGAGGGTCACACATCCTGCTTTCCGTCGCCATCCCTTGAAAATCTCGCCCATATTTCAACGTCCCTCGAATAGATCATGTTCAGGGAGCTTCTTCTGAGTCGGTTTGTGGGACTTCGAGAGCAGAAGCCCGGCGGAGATGGCTGTTAGCGGGATAACGACGGACCAGTAAGGAGTCGAGCAAATTCGTTGACGCTTCAAACCCTCTGACTTGGTCTGCACGTAACCTCTCCATGAAATTTCTGAGCGCATCGACACAACCCGATGCCGACCAAAGTCCATATTTGCATCGAAAAGCACATCTGGAACAGCGAAACTCCGAATGCACCCAACCGCGAAAACGCATGCCAGTGCGAGCGTCAAGAGGCCGACCTTCCCTTGCCAACTACTGAAGAACTTTCGCATGATCGTGTAACTTCAACGGGATTGACGGTAGCGGCGGGCTTGCGCGGTTTTGAGAGCAACAGCCATGCGGAAAGCAGAATCAGAGGGACGACTATTGACCAGTACGGGATCGAACCACATGACATTTGCATAGGTGGCGAGAACAAATTGGTCGAGCGATACCAAAACCCCATCCTAGTCAACTGCCTGTCAAATTGATTATCTGGGCGAACCACTGCGTCCTCACCCTTGCCGATCGATTCGGTCAGTCTTTGAATGGCATCCATCTCACTCACCATACGAAGCATAGCGAGAGAATCGTTGTCAGCATTTGGCTCACTCACCCATTTCATAGCATCGATTGGGAGCAATACTCCGATTTCTGCCGAAAATTGTGTCAGCAAATGCAATTCACCTTTAATTGATTCGAACATGCGGCGAGAACTCGTCTGAGCGATTCCGAATCGATCAGTGGTACTCCAACTCCGAACCCAAGCCGTAGCAAAGACGCACGCAATCATTAACGTCACACCGCCGAATTTACGTTTCCATCCACGAAAGAATTCCTGCATATTCTCTACTCTCACTGGTGTGACGGATCAAAGTCGCTTCGCACTATCGCCAGTCCAGAGATTTGCGGCAACCTATTCCAGTGGGGTACGTCCATTTTGGGCCGGTCCCAAAGTGCTTTTTGTCTTTCACGCTGCCGAGTTCCGAGTGTTTCAGGCGACCCGTTTGTCGTCCTTTGTCGGCAGGCGCATTCAGGCCCGAGGAGGAACGCTTGATTGTGGAGCGGGTTCGCTTGCGGCAGTGACGTCGGAGGGTTGCTTCGCCCGCCGTGGCTTGGAGAGCAGGAGATAGGCGGAGAGAAGGGTTAGCGGGATAACGATCGACCAGTATGGGATCATTAAAATGTCCAACGTCTGGTTCTGAGTGGACGAAGTTGCCCAACCAAATCCGCACCACTGCCATTTCCAGAGAAATTCACCTCCAAATGTTTTCTCGATGGGGCTCCTTGTAATCGATTCAAGCTCGAATAGACGTGGTGGACCCAAACTCGCCCCAGTCGTTGTTGTCACTCTGCCCTCGACGGAATCAATGATTCGGAAACGCCTCCCCTCCGGATCAATGGTCAACGAGTCTCGGACGCAAAGCGATCTGGTCCATCCCACTGCAAAAACGCAAGCCATCACAAGCGTCACACACCCCACCTTTCGTCGCCACGGTTTGAAGAAGTTGGCCACGACTCACGCTCCAATCAATTGGGCTGGCTGGGGTGACTTTTGATTCGACTTCCGGGTTGTCGAGAGAAGGAGCCACGCGGAAAGTAGGGTGAGCGGGAGAACGACGTGCACGTGAAGAATCTCGCCGAATTGGATTGTTTCCGAAACACTACCATCAGGATGATTGAACGACTTGGTTTTTTCAGCATACGCCAGTCCCCATGCTCGCCATACTTTCAACTCTGGATCAGGCACCCCCAGATCGTTTGGAGCCTTTCCTTTTGTGGTCCACTTAAAGTGACGGGAAGCATTGTAATAAGCGATGACGTAGCTCTTATTTCCTTCGTTGGATTCAATGAGCATAACGTCCTGGGGGAATTGGTTAAGACTTTCGGGTGATTTGCAACGGGCATACACAAAATGCAGGCGTCCCTTAACGCTGCAAACGGTCCAGATTGAAGAACCAAATGGAATCCAAACGCCTCCAGTTGCACTGTAGCTTCGTACCCATTCAGCCATGAATACGCACGCCAGCAAGAGGGCCACACATCCGACTTTCCGTTTCCATCCCCTGAAGAACTCTCGCATGTTCTGTAATCCCCATGACGTTGCCGCAATTGATTCCTACTCAGGAACCGCCGTCATCAATCGTTCCCCCTGGTTCCGGACGTTGCCGACTTCTTTCGAGACCGCCCATGCCTGCGTCCCCTCGGCGGGAAACTGCGTGAGCAGTGTCTCCAACGCAGGCACATCGTTGATCGACGTATCTAGCCATGGTGCGATCTGGTCGTTCGTAAGGATCACCGGCATGCGGTCGTGAAGTTCACTCATCATCTCGTTGGCCTCTGTCGTGCAAATTGTGCAACTGACGATCTCTTCGCCTTCGGGCGACTTCCACCATTCGTGCAGACCCGCCATCGCCATCGGCTGACCGTTTGTTCGCGTGATGTAATACGGTTGTTTGTTCTTGGCGTCCAGTTTCTTCCACTCGTAGAATCCGCTCGCGATCACGAGGCACCGCCGGGCCTTGAAGGCGGATCGGAACATCGGTTTGGTGGCGACGGTGTCCGATCGGGCGTTGAACGTGGAGGCCGCAATCTTCAAGTCCTTTGCCCAAGAGGGAATCAGTCCCAACCGAGCAGGAAATGCCTCTCGTCCGTCCCGTGCACCTTTCACGCAAATTACCTGGGTGGTGGGGGCGACGTTGTACCGAGGTGTCCAGTCGATTGAGTCGTCAAAGCGAACAACGTCAAAGAACTCCTGCAGATCCTGGGGCGTGACCTTCGAGGTGATACGGCCGCACATGACGTTGCCTTCTGGGAGTGAATAACCTGAGAATGAAGTGTCACCAAATCGAAATCGGCAGTCAAACTGGACGCCAATGGACCTCGCTCTTATCCATATTGATTCTGGCGCACTCCATATTTCGATTCGAGGGGAACAGCTTTGGTACACGAGGGCGCTTCGACCTCTTTCCTGTTTCGTTGCGATCGCTGTATCCCCAGCAAACCCATCGGATCGTTTCTCTCGGCCGCGCTTGTTGACTGGCTCGGTGTGGCGGCTCAGTTGCCCTGCTGGTCGTGTTCTTCACGAATCGTGCTCGACGCGCCAGCAGGTGATACTTCCCATGCTGGGCATTTCTTCATCTGTGTTAGTTGCGGCAGCTATTGGCCAATTGAACGCGGCGGCAACCCTGAGACGCTCGTTATCCGAGTTAGTCTACCTGACCGTACATCGGGGAGATCCTGGACGTGGTCGCAGCGGAGGGAAACTTCTGACGACGCGTGGGACATCTACGTCGAAGACATGCTGAGAACAGGCGAGGAACCGGTTTCTCGTGAGGACTGGGAGCGGCGGCCGTAAATCGGCGAAGCTGTAGAGGCAGTTTCAAAACCCTTTTATTGCAATAACTACTCTGGCAGACAATATGCATACCGGTAAGGGAGAAAGGAGTCCCTTACATGCGAATTACCCTGTCCATGTGGCCCTAGCGACGGCGGCCGAATACGACAGGGTCCAGGACGGTCCCGAAGCCTTTTCTTGATGATGCCCAGTGGAATTCCATCAGAGATCTGTTTGCAAACCCTCTTCCATCCCCACTGGGAGGCCGACCACGAGTCGAGCCTCGACCCTGTCTGGAGGGAATTCTGGGTCCTGAAGAGCGGAGGATGATGGCAAGATTTACCAGAGCGATACCCGTCTACTACCCGCATCTCTTCGAAGGTTTCTTTCACCTCGCCTGCGTAATGAACTGCTTCTAGGGTGTTGTTGCTCACGAATGGCATTGCGGCAGCTGTATTGGCGCTTCTGTGGATGTTATGGCGACGGCGGAAGCAGGCTGTGGAAACTTTGAGGTATGTGCAATTTCGTTCTTTAAAATAGGACTGGAGGAAGTCTGTGGAACGGATGCAAGATATTAGTTTTAGCGATGATCGCTGCGCTCTATGGATACGAGAGGTATGATTCAATGAGGCAGGCGCGCATTGCCACGCGCCTGCCATAGTTGAAGACCAATGAGTCGGTTACGAAGTGAAGAGGTCCGCGTTCGTCAGCTTGCGCTTGGCCGGGTTGGCGATCACATTGCCGATGTAGTTGACCTGGATTCGATTGGGTTGACCGACAAAGACCTGGGCTTTGTCAAATGTGACATTCGAAGCGGAACTGTTGATATAGACGCCGCCTGCCCCCAGTGTAAAACTGGCATCCTTACGGAAATGAGCCTGGCCGGTTGCCGGAGGCGAGATCACGACGATGGCCTGGCCGGTCGCAGTGACATCCAGCTTTCCCTGGACATCGACAGCTCCCAGACGCATGTTGTCGGCGCCAAAGGGACCAAATGGGCTGCTGTCCCCCAGATCAATCGTCAGCGCCCCTTCGAAAATCGCAGGGCCTATGTTGACGATGTCGTTACCTTCACCTGTTGAAATACTGACCTTGCCGTGAAACTCGGTGGCGGGAAACGACGGATCGAATTTCTCGAGCAGGATGTAGTCGTCTCCAAAGCCTGTACTGATCGTGACTTTCCCTTCAAAGACAGGGGCGCCACTCTCGGCAACGAATCGGTCGTTATAAAATCCTGTGGTGACGAAGTCTGTCTTGCCGTGGATGCTCGTATTCCCGCTGATCGTCATCCATCCACCAGGAGCGTTCAATTCAAGGTCCTTCGTCAATACAACGCTTCCGGGTTCACTGGGTGTCGCCTGTTGTGTTCCCAGTAAAACGTTTGCCACTCCGAAATAGGAAGGGTCGTTTTGAATCTGGACCTTGCCTGTGATCAGGACCTGACTGCCCGAATCCGCGTTGGCAGAGAATCCCACACTTTGGACGTTCCCTCCTGAGATCGATACTTTCCCGATTTCAATCGACTTCCCCGTGAATGCGTCGACGGTGATTTGTGAAGATCCCCGATCGAACTGGGCCTCAATGTTTCTCAGGTGGTACGAGGTGGCAAAGGTCTGAATCGTGTACGAATTCTGCTCGAAATCGTCGACTCCATCTTGAATCGCGACGTCTCGTATGTTTGCATCGACGATGAAAGCAAAGTCGTTACCCGAGCCAAGATTCAGGTTCAGGTCCCTGAGCGAAGTTGTGAATATCGATACGCCATCACTTCCCCCATTGAGGTTGAACGTGACATCGGAAAGACTGGAAAACGTGAGCGAATCCGTCTCCGGTCCACCATTCAGCCGGAACGTCGTGCCATTGAAGCTGTAGGCCGTCAATAACCCCGTTTCATAGTGGGTTCCCAGAAGAACCTGATCGTTGGCGTCGGTTCCGGTAAAGGTCACATTGACTGATCCACCTGGACCAGGAGACGTTGTCACATCGACTGCCGAGAGCAACAGACGCTGCTCGCAGACTTGTATCTCATTCGAATACTGTCGACAGCGACGTCGGCGTGCATGCCGGGCGGAAGTTGACTCGAAAAAGAGATTGAGCATTTCACTTCTCCAAAGAACAACGGGAAACAAAAGTGACGTGAATGTATAGGAAGTACGGGGATACAGACCCTTTTTAGTGTAAAACATCGAGCGATTGCGTCAAGCTGCGTGTTTGCGCGACGTCGAGTCTCTTCGATACTCAGGGTGAGGGTTCACGGTCGAACGTGAAAAGACCGCTTGAAATCGACCACTCAGCACGAAGTTGTCGGCTGTGCGGCGATGTCGCGGAGTTGCCTGATTCGATTAGCCAGAATAATCACTTTGTTAATGATACGCCTTAAATCGAATAATTTCATTTAACGATTGTTATGTGAGCGAAAAAAGTGCATGTTTCGGCCACGCATTGCCTAACGCGGCGGACTCAGCCGTGCTTCGTGCGATGCTGAGTGGTATTTAGTAGAGCGTAAAACAATCTTAAACGGAGCGGGTCTATGAGTAATGTTTACAAGAAAATTGTTTTAATGGGGGGGCAATGGTCCATCCGGTTTTCTTGTGGGTTTGGTAGGGTTTTTCAATTTCCGAGCAGGTGGAATGATGCAGGATCGAGAACTGTACCAGCAGATCTTGGGGTTGAAGAGTCCCTGAACGGTGTCTGGCGCCACCTTGAATATCGAGCAGTTGCGGGTTGAAGTCCGTGTCGAACATTGAGCGGGGACTCGGTTCTGCTGTCCGGACTGTCAGCAGGAACTGAGCTGCTATGACCACACCCAATAGCGTCAGTGGCGACATCTGGATAGTCGTCAGTTCTAGACGATGTTGTTCGCTCGACCTTCGCCAGATTGGCGAATGGCGGTCGCTGCAGTACAGTCAGTGCGATTCGATTCGGCCAAGGGGACCGAAGTTGTTGAGAATAACGGGGGTGTCTCTCATGAACGAAATTCAAGCTGCCCATTGGCTGAGCCGGAGAAGGTTAGAGATGCGCCAGATCGCTCGACTCGTCTGCTGGGCCGCGGTGATCATCGCTGGGGGAGTAGGAAACTCGTTTGGCGACGTGGATCCGATCGAAGCATCGTTGACTGCAGCCAAAAAGAAGTACGAAGCAGAATTCGAGGCGGCGCAAGCGGGCATCTTAGAGATGCTGAATGTCAGGGCTGCATCGGAGCAGGCAGCTGGAGATCTTAAAGCGATCGAGGTGACGCAGGCGGAAATCGTGGCCTTCGAAGAGAAGGGTGAGTTCCCGCCGTCATTGAGCGCGAAGGCCAAGAAGGGATTCGACTCACGATGTAGGATAGCGGCGGCGAAGCTTGAGCAGGCGTATGAAGCCGCAATTAAGCAGTACACCAAAGAGGGCAATCTCGCCGTCGCAAAAGCGATCCGCGAAGAGAGAGAGGAGTTTTCGAAGCCCTCAGAATTTCAAAAATTCGAAGGACACTGGTTCGTTCGGTTTAAGAATGTGGTGCACACCTACAAGATATCAAGAGATGGTGAAGTGAAGTTCGGTGAAAAGACTTACGACCGGACTGGTCAGCTCTACCGCAACAAAGGAGATGTGCTGCTCAAGTATGAGGACGGCAAGCTTGAGCGGTTCACGATCGTTCGTGGGAAGTTGATCGTGTTTCATTATCATCCGGAGGGGCTCTATGCCGCCGGCAAGCCGCCCAGCGATAGGGGCGAAGGCGGTTTGATTAAGTGAGCTCATTGGCTGGGGTGCTGCGCTCCAAGAGGGCTCAAGTGGTCCGGCAAGAATGCTGGTCGACCTGACGGTGCTGCAGGCAAACCGGTCGAAGCTCCGGTGAGATCAGGATGGATTCACTAAAACTGGTTGCAGGCTTGCAACAGGTACCGAATCGGGAGGGGCAGGCAGTCCAGTAACGTGGGGAATGTGCGCAGAGGCCTGGGTGGTCGAGGCTCTATAAAGTCTATGCCCGTCAAAAAATCCCGCAGAATCAAACCAGAAACCGTCCTCACGACAGTGGCTCAGACACGATGTGGGCGGCTGCAACCTGTTTCAGTCGTTCGATGACAATGGCTCCAGCTGCAGGGTAACCCAACTTCAGGACCACCCCGGGGAATTGCTAAGCGCCGGCTGCATTTCTGGCATTCAGAGCCAGTCAACATCAACTCTCGGACTGCGCGAAAATGAAAATGGGTGGTCTGTTTTGAGGGAGTGTTCAATAGGCTTTCACCATAGGGAATAGGGTCGAATTCCTCGGTTGTATGCTCAAATCCCTGCGGAAACGTCCCTCAACGAGGGATCGGAGTAAATCCGCCCCCTCCCAACGCCGCTAGCGACTGAAGGCATATTCCGCAGGGAGAGTTATTGTGCAGCATTAGACTGAGGCTTCAAGTAGATCATCCAATTGATAGGGAATTGGCGTGCCGATTCGGCCGAATTGCTGTTGATCTTTGTAGCGATCGTTTCAGACCACCTTTTCTGGAATCCGCCCGATCCGTGAAACATTTTCCCAGACGACCGGGAATCAGAACATGCACGGGCACCGGATATTAATTGTCACGCGGCAATGCCGGGGTGGCCGCTCTCAATTCACGTGTTCGTTCCGGAGAGCAGAGAGCCGTCCGTCGTGAAGACCTGCATTCCGGGCAGTGGCCTGCCTTATCTCTCAGTTTTCACGTAAGCGGAGACACCGGGGAGTTCGTCATGCGGACTCAGCACTAGCGCTGGGACGAGCTAGACATGGAGTTCACCCTCGATCGAGTCGTCGAGGGTTTTGCCGATCAGGGAGCCGATGAGCATTTTGACTCCTGCCACCGCCATCCCGTGCTTTGTGTCCCAGTAGTAGCCTTCCGTTGGGGAGACTCGGATGACACGAATTCGGGGATCATTCAGTCCCTCCGTAAACCACGTCTTGAGAATGGGTTCCCAGAGCTGTTTAATTTTTGCTTGATCCGCTGTCACCGTGGCGCGGCCGGTGAGTTGCAGGAAGTCAGAGTGGGTTGATCCCTGAAAGTACAATCGCACGACCGGGTCAGCGATCAGTTCATCGTAGAGGAAGCTGTCGCTCGCACAGAGTAACCAGAGCTGGCCGTCGTCATCGACTTCGCGGATGTTCATCGGACGAGCCGAACTGGCCGGGCCATTTTCCAGGGAGGTGCAGAAAAAGCAGTTCTCAGCCAGTTTGACCAGTTCCTGGATCTTACGAACGGCGTCGGGACCGTGCAGATCCTGATGATTCATCTCGGGCTGATTCTGATTGATGGAGTTCATGATCATCGCCTGCTGGGGGAACGAGATTAGGTTGAAGCTTTCTGGGGGGCAAACTCCATGCCGAGGCCGGTGAAAAAGGGGGGGCGCCTCCGACGTTCTTCGTAGGACGGCCTATTGAAAACGTGGGACAGGCACCTGGAGCAAGGCAGATCTCTTATTGATTTCAAGCGGACTTCGGAGCCAGTCCCCCCCCCCCAATTTTCAAGAGCCTGCGGACGGAGGAAGACTTTTCACGTGTCCCGTCGGTGAGCCTGCCCGGCCGGGTCCGTCCGAATTCTTAAGTAACTGGAATGCTCGACCGGCACTGTCCTAAACGATCTCGGGATCATCCGCGCAATGCGCCCGTGCATTGGCCCAGGCCTCTTCGATCGAGTCCCCTTGTCCCATGATCTTGGAATCAAGTTCCGCGTGGTAGTGGATGCACCATTTGCATTGACCCGTCGTGGGGTGGCTGACTTCGACCAGATCGGCATTGGGATGACGGGCTCGAACAAATTCTTCATCAGGAGACATAGCGGACCTGCCTTTCGGGGACGATGGGAAATTGCGAGAGGTGACGATGGCTTCGCTGATTCTCTGTGAGTTGCCGTTCGCCTTTATTCTAAGTTGTGATCCTCGGTGTTTCGATCCTTTTGTTTTGTGATGACCTCGACGAGCGGTTTTGTGTCTTCAAGCTGCGGAGCGACTGTCGGGATGGGGGAAGGGGGCTGACACTGGGGACAAAAATACGTCGTCCTGCCAGCATCCCCCTGTCGGATCACGAGGATCGGTGTGCCGCAGGTATAGCAGGGCTTGCCTCCTCGTCCGTAGGTGTAATAGCGACCGCCGTCCAGCGTGTAGCGAGTGGTACGGGGGCGACCGTCCAGATTCCGTTCCATCATCTGTGTCGCGATGGAAACGATGCTCAGAAGTTGCTCGTCGCTCAGTTGACTGACGGGGGTGAGGGGATGGATCTTCAAGTTGAAGAGGACTTCTGATTTGTAGACATTCCCGATGCCGCTGACGATTGTCTGGTTCAATACGGCCATGCCGATGGCCGAGTTGTTCGCCTGGCGGAAGCGTGAGAGGACTTCCTCATCGGTGGGTTTGCCTGCCAGCAGGTCGGGGCCCAGGCGATTGAGATAGTCGTGACGACGCAGGGCTGATTCGCTGAGGATTTCCAGCAGCTTGGGTGTGAAGCAAACGACGCAAACGGCAGGACAGTTCAGTGTGATCGCGGCGCGGTGTGCCGGCTTCTGCCATGGTTCTCCCGGTCGGTAAATATGCCACGAGCCGGTCATGCCCATGTGCGAGTGGATCGCGCGACGGTCGTCGAGGAACATCAGCAGGTGTTTACCACGTGCCTGGATCGACTCGACGGTATGTCCGTCGAGCGAGCTGGCCAGCGGGCCGAGCCATGCCGAATCGGCTTTGTTGATCGTCTGACCATTCAGCACGGATTTCAGCCGCGTCGCCGCGCGGTGGATGGTATCCCCTTCCGGCATTGCGAGTACTCCTTACTAGCGGCGTTGGTGCAGGAATCCGCGACTGGTCGAGACGAACCCGGCGGCCTGAAGAGGTTTTGCAATCGCGGCTGACTCTGGAGCCAGCCGATCGATCAGGTTCAGGAAGAGCGGCTTATTGTCGGTTGTCAGACTTCGTAATAGTTCGATCAAGGCGGTCTGCGCCTTTGTCCGCTGTGGTTCTTCTGCAGGGAGGAACGTCAGAAGCTGCTCGCTTGATTTGTTCAAGTAGCCGATCAGCGAACCGTTCCAGAGGATAACACGTGCACCCGCTGTCCGCGCCGGACGCGCCTCATCGGTTCTGTCGGGCCAGTGCAGAGCGGCTCCGTACGGATTGGCGGGATCGGTTGCTGCCAGCGCGATGGCCTTCACTTCGTGGGCCGGGTCGTCGGTTGTCGTTTGCTCGCGCAGGCGGTCGTCCGCCCCCGGGGCTGCAAACTGGGCCGCTCCTAAACCGGAGACGAAGTAGCCCCGGCGAATCCGTCCGATTTCTTCCATTTCTTTGAAGACGGGGTAGATCCGTGAAAAGCCCCCTTCAATTCCTTCAGAAGCGACCATTTCTCGCGTCACCACGCCGTAGCGTTCGATCAACTGCGTGGCCACCGCCGTCTGATGCTCGGTAGGTGACGATGCCTCCCGAACGGCCCCGTTCAAAAGGGACCAGCGTCCTTCCGTTCCGGGTTGGACCGCTATCCGGCGCGACCGGAAGCCTCGTTTGTGGCGTGTCGACTTGTGGACCGTCTGCTTCTGATGTCGTAAAGAGCGAAGAGGAATGAGCGTGTCATTGGTGACTTCGCCTGTCCAGACCATATGCCAGAGTGCGTCGATGATTTCATTCTTGAAGCCCCCGATCTCGCGGGCGAGTTCGTCGAAGAAGACGGCGTTCCGGCGCGACAGTGAGGCGCGAATTTTCTCTTCGAGGTCTCCCTCGGTCGGGAGGATGGGCGGCGCTAGTCGCGCGAAATGATCGACGAGATAGAACGCGACTCGGCCGTCGTCAGGTCCCAGTGCCCCGGCACCCTGCCACAAAACTTCACCCGATGAACAGAGTTCATCCAGGTCGCTGGGGCGAAAATCGCTGATGCGGGCGGGGAGAATCAGGCGTTCCCAGTCAGAAGCAGGAAGTGCCACCCCCTGCAACTGTTCGATGACATCAAGCAGGCTGTCGAGTCCGCGACGGGGCTGAGAAACCCCCTGCCAGTTCACCAGAAAACGAGCGAGTGCCGCTTGTTCGACCGGTTCAACCTGTTCACGCAGTCGTGCCAGTGATCGTCGCTTGAGCTGACGTAGCACCTCGGCATCACACCATTCCCGTTCGCGTCCCCCCGGCAGAAATTCTCCCTCGAGAAGTCGCCCTGTGACGGCCAGTTCCTTTAGTGCCATCGTGGCCGTCGCCGGAGCCAGGCCGAACCGCGCGGCAACAAGTTCCAGCGGGAAGGGGGGATGCCGGCGGGCGAACCGTCCGATCAGGTCGACGAGAGCATTCTCCACTGGCTGCAAAAAGACGGCAGGCAAACCGCGTGGCACCGCGATGCCAATCGCATCACGGTATCGGCCCGCGTCTTCCGCGGCGATGAACCGCGACTCGCCCGCGACCCGGCACTCGAGGATACGCCGCTCGTCAGTCAGTTGTGTGAGCCATTTTTCCAGCATGTCCACGCCCTGTTCTCGCGGCAACCCGAGCCGGGCGAGCAATTCGTCACGACTGAGGTCTCCCAGCAACAGCAGCATTTCGTGCAGTCCGTCAGCATCGGAAACCGGATAGGCTCGCTCAAGCAGTTGGAGTTCCAGGGCCAGTTGGCTGATGACGTTCGCATCAAGCAGTTCACGCAGCTCGGCCGTTCCCAGCAGTTCGCGGAGTTGCGCCTGATCCAGTGCCAGCGTCGCGGCACGACGTTCGGCGAGTGGCGCATCGCCGTCATAAAGAAAGTTGCTCACGTAGTTGAACATGAGCGACGAAGCAAAGGGGGAGGCGCTGCTGGAGATCACCTGTTTGACACGAATCGAACGCTTTTCGACTTCCTGAAGGATACTCCGCAGACCTTTGATGTCGAAGACGTCCCTCAGGCATTCGCGGTAGGATTCGAGCAGGATGGGGAACTGCGAATAACGGGACGCGACCGAGAGCAGGTCGGCCGCTTTGCGTCGCTGCAGCCAGAGGGGAGTTCGCTTGCCGGGTTGCCGGCGAGGGAGCAGCAATGCACGAGCGGCGTTCTCACGGAACCGGGCAGCGAAGAGCGCCGTCGAGCCGACCTGTCCGACAATTTCGTCTTCGATTTCGCTTGAGGATGGCAGAAACAGTTCCACGGGAGGTGGCTCGTCTGCTTCGGGTAGACGGAATACGATCCCGTCATCGGTCCACATCATGTCGACTTCGCCCGTCGTTTCGCTGCGCAGTCGTGCGGCGACGGCCATCGCCCACGGAGCATGCACGCGGCTTCCAAACGGTGACAGAATGCAGATTCGCCAGTCACCGACTTCATCGACAAAGCATTCGATGATAATCGTTTTATCCGTTGGCGGCTCTTCGGTTGCGGCTGCCTGATCGTGCAGATAAGTCAGTAGGTTCGTGGCTGCACGTTCGTCAAGGGAATGTTCGGTCGTCAGCGCTTTCTGAGCTTCGTCGCGGTCCATGCGGACGAGTCGCCGTGAGAGAGAGCCGATGGCCTTGCCGAACTCCATCGGGCGTCCGGGGCCGTCGCCGCGCCAGAAGGGCATCTTACCCGCTTCACCCGGGGCGGGGACGACGAGCACCTGATCCTTGGTGATTTCGAGCACACGCCATGAGGACGCCCCCAGCAGGAAGATGTCGCCCGGACGTGTCTCGAAGACCATCTCTTCGTCGAGTTCTCCGACCCGGCTGTTGTGGCCATCAGATCCGGCGAGGAAAACTCCGTACGTCCCGCGATCGGGGATCGTTCCTGCATTCAGGATCGCCAGACGCTGTGTTCCTTTACGGGGGGAGACGATACCACCCAGACGGTCCCAGTTGACGCGGGGTCTCAGTTCCGCAAATTCATGCGAGGGGTATCGACCGGAAAGGAGGTCGAGCACTCCTTCGAAGCTGGAACGAGGGAGTTGCGCATAAGGGGCCGCGCGTCGCATGGTGTCATAGACGGTCTGCACATCGACGGATTCGAGCGCGACCATGGCGACAATCTGCTGTGCGAGGACATCCAGGGGATTGCGGGGATAGAAGGTCTCTTCGACCTCACCGCGCATCATCCGTTCGGCGGCAGCACTACAGGCTAACAGGTCACCGCGGTATTTGGGGAATATGACGCCTGTCGAAGGAGTCCCAACCTGATGTCCTGCGCGGCCGATGCGCTGGATACCCGACGCAATGGACGGGGGAGCCTCGATCTGGATCACCAGATCAACGGCACCCATATCGATTCCTAACTCAAGGGACGAGGTCGCGATGATGGCGGGCAGCGTTCCGAGTTTCAGCCGATCTTCGGTCGAAAGTCGGATGTCTTTGGCGATCGAGCCATGATGGGCCAGCGCGATCTCTTCTTCAGCCAGTTCGTTGATCGCGCCGGCAAGCCGTTCTGCCAGACGTCGGCTGTTGACGAAAATCATGGTGCTGCGATGTTGTCGGATCAGTTCGACCAGTCGCGGATGAATGGAAGGCCAGATGGATGTTCTCACGGGGCCGCCCGCTGCGGGGCCCGAGAACTGTTCTTCTTCGACACCCAATTTCGTCATATCTTCGACGGGGACTTCGATCCGCAGTCGCAATTGGCGTGTGCGGCCCGCCTCGACAATGCTCACCTTGCGAGGGACGACGTCATCACTTTCCGCCTGGATTTCTGCTCCGCCCAGGAACCGCGCCACCTCATCCAGTGGTCGCTGGGTGGCGGAAAGTCCGATTCGCTGCACGGGGGGACGACTGGGATCCTCTCGGCGCCGCAAGTTCTCGAGCCGTTCGAGTGACGTGGCGAGGTGCGCACCTCGTTTGCTGCCGACGAGAGCGTGAATTTCGTCGACGATAATCGTTTCGACCGTGGCGAGAATGTCGCGTGAGCGAGAGGTCAGGAGCAGGTAAAGGGACTCGGGCGTGGTAATCAGAATGTCAGGGGGATGCTTCGCCAGCTTCGTCCGTTCGGCAGTTGGGGTGTCACCGCTGCGGACGCCGACGGTCGGGACGGAGTGGACCGCTCCATGCCGCTCGGCCACCGCGCGGACTCCGGCAATGGGCGCCCGGAGGTTTCGCTCGACGTCAACTCCCAGCGCTTTCAAGGGCGAGATATACAGGACGCGTACGCCGGTGGGTGACCCATCCGGGCGTGTTCCGAACATGATCCGATTAATCGCCACGAGGAACGCGGCAAGGGTCTTTCCCGAACCGGTCGGGGCCAGCAGCAGGGTGTGCTCGCCCTGGTCGATTTCTTTCCAGGCGCGGTTCTGTGCTTCCGTCGGTTCGGGGAAACTCTGCAGAAACCACTCTTTCACGAGCGGATGAAACGCGGAGAGAGGATCGAGTTGTGTGGATCGGCGGGGCATAGCTTTCGAGTCACTGGATTCCTGAGGTTTCGATTAAACTCTCCGCAGGCCAGCATTGCCATGGGAGCCACGTGGTACCTTGATTCTGTCTGCTCGCTGACGCTTTCGCTGCGAAACAGCTGTCGCAAAGATCAACCGTCGAAATGCGTGGAGATTAACAAGGTGATGGGAACAAGCATGTGGTGATCTCGTGGCTTAGTCTTGCAGTTCGATCCAGACAGGGGCATGGTCACTCGATTTTTCCCATCCGCGGACATGCCGGTCGACTTGGGCATCAGTCAATTGCCCCGCCACCTGCGGACTCAACAGAAAATGATCGATTCGAATCCCGGCATCGCGTTCGTAGGAACTCCGAAAATAAACCCAGAACGTATACATCCCCTCCGTCGGATGCAGATGCCTCAGCGCATCGGTCCAGCCCTGCTGCAGCAACAGTTGATATGACGCCCGGGACTCGGGGAAAAATAGAGCGTCACGAACCCAGTTCTCTGGCTTACGGGCGTCAAGCTCTGTGGGGATGACATTATAGTCACCGGCGAGCACGACGGGAATTTTCTGCCGGATGAGCGACTTGGAATACTCGATCAAGCGGTTGAACCATGCCAGCTTGTAGTTGAACTTGGGTCCCGGAGCCGGGTTGCCATTGGGGAGGTAAAGACAGCCGATGAGGATCCCGTTATACGCTGCTTCAATGTAACGGCTCTGTGAATCGTCATGGTCGCCCGGAAGACCAGACCGCGTTAATTCCGGATTAGAGCCGCGAGTCAGGATTGCTACCCCGTTCCATTGTTTCTGACCCAGCCATACGGATGCATAGCCAGCCTTCTCAAGTGCCGCGGCTGGGAACTTTTCCTGCGGGGCTTTGAGTTCCTGCAGGCAGACGCAGTCCGGCTGCGACTCTTCCAGCCAGCGGAGCAAGACCTGAAGTCGTCCGTTGACCCCATTCACGTTGTAGGTGGCGATCTTCATCGAACTAGTGTGCTCCCGCTACCAGTGTATCCGGATCCAGTCGATGGTCGAGAGTTCACGAGCGAGGTCACGCCGGTTCGGGCCGGGGGCGCATCTGGTTGTTTCTCTCTGCAGCCAGGTCTCCGTTTCGAGTCAGCCAAGAGGGAGCAACCTGAGATTCACTTTCGTAACCGTAGGCGGATTCGGTCTGGATGCCTCCCATGGGGGGAAGCAGTCGGTTCGCAACAGACATGGCCTCGGCCGTCAAGCGGGGTGCCCAGCGGACCGCGAGAGTTGCGGGATTGAGGAAGTTACAGATGTCGACTTCTCCGTCACCATTCCAGCAGGCGCGGACGATCTGTCTGGCCGCACTGCGGGAATCCAGCGACAGCCAGGGGATCGAAGCACCGATGTCGAACCAGGTGTATTCATCGCGGTGGCGGCCTTTGAAGGTGGCGTTTCGCGGACTGCCGGTTCTCATGATGGTGGGGCAGGCCGTGGTCACAAGAATTCCCTCTTGCGCCAGTTCGGTCCGTAGAGCGTGCGAGAGTCCGACGAGTGCATGTTTGCTGGTGCTGTAGGGGGCCATGTGGGGAATTGCCTGAATCCCTCCGATGGAAGCAATATTCACAATCCGCCCGAATTTGTGCTTTCGCATGTGGGGGAGAGCGGCGGAAATCGAGCGGTACGGACCCCAGAGGTTAATGTTCATCGCTTCTTGAAAGTCGTCGGAGGTCATCGACTCCAGCGGACCGACCTGCATGAGACCGGCGACATTGAAGAGCAAGTCAATGCGGTTCCATGCCCCTGCGACCTCGGCGATCGCACGCTCGACATCTGGTGTACTGCGCACATCGCAAACGCAGGTGATGACGGATCCGGCTGAGCTACTCAATTCTTTCCGAGCGGTTTCCAGATCGGCTTCGGTCCGAGCACAGATGGCAACGCGACACCCTTGCTGGACAAGGAGACGGGCAATTTCCAACCCCAATCCACGTGAGCCCCCCATGATCACGGCGACTTTTTCTCCAAACGGAAACCGACGCGTTCGCCGGATCAGTTCCTTGCCAAGCAGGTAGCCTCCCATGGCAGTTGCAGCACCGACCAGGCATTTGGTTGGGAGATTCATAACGTGTCCGTTCGTGAGAAGAGAGAGAACTGCCGTCCGTTCCGACAGGAGGTTTGCATTTTCCGTGCCGGGCGATGGCCGCCCATTTTTCACGACGACTCGGCAGGGGGACCCTTCTCCCCGCGTCATGAGATCCTCTTCTTGCAGGGCAGGCAGAGCGGGCTGACGATGTTCCTCGCGAACCCATGATTTCGAGTTCCGTGTGTGAACGGTCTGCTTCCAGGATGATCGCGTACGGGGCAATGTTTCGGGGAAGTATCCCGGGCGGGGGGGGCGGCCCCTTTGGGAGAGCGGATCACCCCCGCGGGACCGTGACGGTACCAAGACCCTGACAGTCTTGGAATGTCTGACCGGCGGTAGTCGCTTCCGGTTTGAACCCTGAGGATCTCGAAGAGCGAATCAGGAGTGTGATTCTGACGGATTCACCAATCTGGACGAATCTCTGAACAGCCGTGTCCCCTGATCGGCATTCCGCTTCTGCAGAGGCTTCCTCGCCGACAGGAACGAGGGTGCAGACGGGGATGACCACGACCTTCCCACCCAACATGCCCGGTCCGTATCTGAAGGGGGGGAATGACGGTGGATGTCGATTGTGTCAGCCCCCGGCTGGGGACACGATCCGGCAGCGAGAGGATCTCGGATTCTCAACGAGCGAGCGGAGTCGTACTCCATGACCTAGTGGGCCATGTTAGCGGCGTTTTTGTTCGGTTCCCGGTGGCCGTAGAGGCTGTACAGGACCGGCATCATATAGCGGTTGATGACGAGCGTCATTAACATTCCCCCGACGACGACAATCGCCAGCGGCTGTTGTGTCTGAGCGCCGATCTTCGTTGAGAAGGCGGCGGGAAGCAGGCCCAGAATGGCAGTGAGTGCTGTCATCATCATGGGGCGAACACGTTTCTCGGCACCCTGCATGATTGCTTCATTCAGCGGCAGTCCGTGGGAACGTAACTGGTTGAAGTACGAAATCAGCAGCAGGCCGTCCATAATGGCCACGCCGAAGATTGAGATGAAGCCGACGGCGGCTGAGATACTGAAGTTGGTACCAGTGAAGATCAGAGCCCAGAAGCCTCCCATCGACAGGGCGACGACATTCGCGAATACAGCGAGCGTATCGAGCAGTGACCCGAACGCCAGGTAGATCAGCAGGAAGACCAGGGCCATCGAGATCGGCACGATCACCATCAGTCGTTCTTCGGCCTCACGCATCTGGTCAAACTCGCCGCTCCAGCTCGAAGAGTAGGGGGATTGGAACAAGTCGCTGGTCTTGGTCTGGGCTTCTGCCACAGCGCTGGCGAGGTCACGTCCTCGCACGCTGAATTTCACTGCGATCATCCTCAGTCCCTGCTCTCGATAGATCGTCGATGCACCGGGCTGAACGAATCGTCCATTCGGATCGGGTTGTCCCTGAGAATTCAGTGGCGTGACCAGGTCGCGCAGTCGTCGGCGGGGCATATTGGTTGCGGTATTCACCGACGTGGCCATTGTCGTGCCAATGATGGAAGGCTTCTGGCTGTTACTCCCTGTGGTCGAAAGACTGTTTCGATTCCGAGTGCCGCTTTCCTGGATCACGCGGTTGTTGTAGACATCGACGGGGATATTCAGAATCGCTTCTTCACTGTTTCGCTGCTGTTCGGGATAGCGTAACGCGAGGTCAAAGCGTTTCTCCCCTTCGATCATGGAGGTAAAGGGCATGCCCCCGACGGCCGTGTGAATGACTGAGTTCACGTCTTCGACACTCACACCCCAGTAGTTGCATTTCTGCGAATCGATCGGCAGTTCAAGGTTGGGTTGCCCCTGAATTCGAAAGACGCCGACGTTGGTGATTCCCGGAATCGTGTTGAGTCTTGCCGCCAACTGGTCAGCGATACGCTCAAGCTCCGCCAGGTCCGGTCCGAAGATCTTAACGGAGTTATCCCCCTTAACCCCCGACAGAGATTCCATAACGTTGTCGCGGATATTCTGTGAGAAGTTCCAGTTGGCACCCAGAATCTTGTGAGAGAGTTCTGATTCCATCCCCGCGATCAGTTCTTCTTTTGTCCTCGCTCGCTTGGGTCCGTAGATCCGACGCCAGCCGGTCTGACGTTCTGTCAGCGGCCATTCCGTCCGAGGCTTGAGGGGAAGGAAGAACTCCAGGTTGTAGAACCCGGTGGGGTCGGTCCCATCATCGGGTCGTCCGTTTTGAGAGACCACGACGCGAACTTCGGGGTACTGCCGCATGATGGCACGAGCGGCGTCAGACCGGGACGCCGCCACATGCGGGGCCACATTAATCGGAAATGTTCCTCGGACATAGAGATTGCCTTCTTCGAGTTCCGGCATGAACTCACGTCCCAGTCGTGGCAGGTTGAATACCGTCACGGCGATCATGCCCAGCATGAAGGCCAGCGTCAAAGTCCTGTTCTGCAGACACCACCGCAGTCGGTTCAGGTAGGACGTTTTCAGGTAGCGCACCAGAAAGTTATCGGGAACAGGCTTCAGCTCTTTGAAGAATAACAGGCACAGAACCGGAGCAATCGTCAGAGCAAGGACGAGGGCTCCGCCGAGTGCGAAGGCATAGGTGTCGGCCATGGGGCCGAAGATCTGCCCTTCCGGGCCGCGCATGGTGAACAGCGGCAGGAAGGCGCAGACCATGATCGCCGTGGTGAAAAAAAGACCTCGCTCGACTTCGGAGCAGGCCCGGAAGATGCGCTCTTTCAGAGTCTCGTTCGTCTGTTCGCCGGCGGTCAGATGGCGGTAGATGTTCTCGACGATAATGACAGAGCTGTCGACGATGATACCGAAGTCGACCGCACCGATGGAAAGCAGGTTTGCCGACCGTCCCCGGATATAGAGCATCGAGAAGGCCACCAGCAGGGCCAGCGGCACGTTGATCGCCACAATCAGTGCGCAACGGACGTTGGTCAGGAACATCAGCAGAATCAGGGTGACAAGAACCATTCCCACGACAAGGTTCTCGTGCACAGTGTGCGTGGTGACGTTGATCAGTTCCGTGCGATCGTAGTAAGGTTCGATTTCGACACCGGGCAGCATTCCATCTCCGGAATTCAATCGCGCGATCTCGTCCCGAACGTCCTTCAGTGCCGGCAGAGATGCCTCACCTTTCCGAAGCAGGATGATACCCTGGACTCGTTCCGCATCGTCGAACCAGGTGACCGGTTCCCCCGACGCAGCGGCATCTGCCCCCCCGCCATGCGAATTCTGTTCTGCGTGGTCCGTGGCCGATTTGATCCCGGTGCTCGGGTAGCTGATGCTGATGCGTCCCATGCGGGGCTGGTGAGTGACGACGACTCCCTGTTTTCCGATTTCCTCTTCATACCGCAGCGGGCCCCCTTCGATCACGTCTTCCACACGGATAGGGACGTTGTTGACAGAGGTGATCACAATCTCGCGGATGGCTTTCACGCGGGCTTTTTCTTCGGCACGCAAGTGGTTCGCCGCGACTTGCGGATTCTTCGTACTGAGGACAACGGGAGCCTGTGTCGGATCAATCCCGTTGCCGATCAGTCCAATACTTCTGACGTTAAGCAGGTTTTCGCCGTGGACGAGGTAGTCCCCCCCGATATTGGCGTTACTGTCTCTGATCGTTGCTTCGAGTTGTTTCAGTGGAATGGCGTAGCGCAACATTCGTTCGGGATCGGGACGGACTTCGTATCGTTTGATGGTTCCCCCGCTGCTGACGGTGTCGATGATGCGGGGAATTCGTCGAAACTTCCGGACGAGAGTCCAGTCCTGCAGCGTCTTGAGATCATTGAGTGTGTAGATCTCTTCTCCCGCCTCGTTGCGGGGACCTTTCAACGTGTAACGCAGGATCTCACCTGTGGGGCTGGTGGGAGAGAGTTCTGGTTCGACATTGGGAGGGAGGTCATTGACGAAGCTGAGTCGATTAATGACTTCCTGACGTGCCTTGTAGTAATCAATGCCGTATTCGAACTGATTACGGACATGGGCCAGACCGAACAGGGATTTGCTGCGGGTGTACTTCAGCCCCGGCATTCCTGCCAATGCGACCTCAAGCGGGATCGTCACCTGGCGTTCGACTTCTTCGGCCGATGCCCCGGGGTACTTGGCGATGATCTCGATGATGGCCGGGGCAGGGTCCGGATAGGCCTCGACGTTCACATTCAGGAAGGCATAGCCCCCGGCCACGATCAGCGCGAACATCCCCAGCATCACCAGCAAGGGGTTATCGAGCGACCATTTCACCAGTTTGCTGACCATAGAATTGCAGTCCTCTGCTCGATGCTCGGGTGGTGGACACGGATGGAAGCTGCTCAGCTTTTCCGTTGTCCCGCCTGAAGATTGGCAAGTTCGCCACCCAGTCCCAGTGATCCTTCGCTGACGACGCTTTCACCCACGTGAAGAGGCTCGAACCCTGATGTGCGCGGGTCGCTATTGATATAGACCGTCCCGGCGGTTCGTTTCACGACCAGTACTTTGCGGCGGGTGAAGCGTTGTTGTTGAGCGTCGGTGGCCACGAACACCGTCGATGAATCACCTTCTTCGATCAGGGCCGATTCGGGGATGGCGACAATTGTTGAACTCGCGGGAAGCTGCACCGTGGCGGTAATGAACTGGCCGACCAGCAGGCGCGAATCCTTGTTGTCGAGCCACCCCATGACGGAACCGGTCCGTTGAGCCGGATCAATCATGCTGCCGATCAATTCAAATGTTCCCTGAATCTGATTGTCCGATGGGTCTGACTTCAGGTCGATGCTCCAATGCCGTTCGGAGGGCTTGAGATCGCGAATGGCCCACAGGTCTTCTTCGTAGACGTTGGCAAGGACTTGTAACCGGCTCAGATCGGCAATCTTGAAAAGATCGTCTTGCGGATCAACGACATCTCCGACATTGAAATTCTTTTCGACGATCACGCCATCGATGGCGGCCCGGATTTCCGTCTCAGCCCATTTCTCGTCGACTGCCAGATCTGATGCGTCCTTATCTTTCATCAGATTCCGGTACTCGCGTCGGACGGTCTCGATCTCGGTATCGGTCATCCGCCAGGACCGCAGCGTCCGTTCGGCTCGTGCGACCGCGATCATTCCTGCTTCGACATCCCGTCGTGCTTCGAGCAGGACTCGTTCGGTGACGACCCCCTTCTGCACGCTTTCCAGACGTTTCAGCAGAGATCGACTCATTTCGAGTTGCGAGAGGGCGTCGACCAGTTCGCTCTTTTTCTCACCGACTTCCTTGCTCCAGATGACCGCGATCACCTGTCCTTTCTTGACGGGATCGCCGTACTGCAGCGGCCGCATGACCCCGTCATCTTCGATCTGTCCGATGGAGACGGTTTCGCCGGTGAAGCGGGAGTGGACATGGACCAGTCGGTTAGGATCAAGGAGAAGGGAACCGGGTAATCGGAGAGGTTCAGGTTGAGGAGCACTGCGAACCTCGGTGACTTTGATGGCAAGGGCTGCTGCGGCGTGGGGACTGGTTAGCTGCAGTGTGGCCTCTTCTTCAGGGACCAGTTCGACCGGGGGCTGAACGGCGGTTAAGGCCTTCGCTTGCGCAGGATCCTGCAGTAGGTCGAGGGCGATCGGGCGAAGTTGCTGCCAGTTCCAGGCGACGACCAGACCCACGACGGCGACAATTCCCCAACCCCAGGGGAGGGTAGAGCCTTTGCTGTGGACGGACTTTTCACTCATGATCGATCCTGTCATTTCCGAGGACGTGGAAGTGTCGATTTCAAATGTCGCGCAGCCAGGAGCGATCGACGGCGAAGCGAACGATGTCGGCTCGTCCGCGGAGTCCGAGTTTCTGCATTGACCGGGCTTTGTACGTCTCCACGGTCTTCACGCTGATATCCAGTCGAGCGGCAATCTCTTTATTGGTCAGGCCCTGAGCGATCAGCTTCAGGACTTCCGTTTCCCGCTCACTGAGGGCCACTTCGGGCTTTTGTTGTGTCGACTTGTCAAATTCCGTCATGCCGACGAGTTCGTCCAGGATGGAAGGATCCAGATAGCGGATTCCCTGTGAGACAGATCGGATCGCTCGAATCAGTTCATCTGCGGCGGACCTTTTCAGCAGATATCCGCAGACACCCGATGAGAACAGGCGGTGCATATATCCGCGATCCTCATTCGCTGTCAGTGCCAGCACTTTGGTGGGGGTCGCGTCCCCTGCCAGTCGCGCTGTCAGTTCGATTCCATTCATCACCGGCATACTGACATCGACGACGGCGACGGCGGGACGCAATTGCTGGATCATGGTCAGCGCCTCGTGTCCGTCACCCGCTTCGCCGACGACCGTCATATCGGACTGACAATCGATGAGCATTCGCAGGCCCTGGCGCACCAGTGCATGGTCATCGGCAATGACAACATCCAGTTTGCTTCCGTTCATTTGGTTTCGCCCACTCCCTGTATTGGCGCCCTTGCAAAGATGGTCGTACCGGCGCCGGGGGTGGATTCAATTTCCAGGGTTCCTCCTGCCGCTTCAAGTCGCTCACGCATTCCCAGCAGTCCGAGGTGCTGCGGAGGATTGCCAACGGAGGTTTGGGCGTCGATATCAAACCCCCGTCCCTGATCCTCGACGATCAGAATCAGGTTGGGGCCCTGGATCTCGAGCACGACACTCGCGCGCGAGACGCCAGCATGCTTGGCGACGTTGGTCAGGGCTTCAATGACGGTCCGATAGACGGCCGTTTCGACTTCAGGAGCCAGCGGCACGTCATCCAGCCCGCGGCTTTCAAAGTCGACGGCGATGGCTGTCCGCTCACCCCAGGACTCGACGAATCCCTTGATGGCATCATTCAATCCCAGGTCATCCAGCGACGGGGGACGCAGTTCGAGGGCGAGGTCGTGGACTTCGCGTGAAACTCGGCCCAGGGTCTCATGCATGCTTTTCAAGTGCTGAAGGGCAGACTGGTTTTGGGGCCCGATCAGTTCCTCGACGATTTTCAGTCCGATATCCAGGGCGGTCAGGTCCTGGCCGCATTGGTCGTGGAGCTCGCGCGAGATTCGGCGGCGTTCCACTTCTTGAATCGTGACCATGCGTCGCAGCAGCTTCACATAGGCTTCCTGAGCTTCGCGGCGTTCGCGAATTTCGGTCTCAAGATCCGCCTGTTTTTTCAAGAGTTCTTCTTCATTGTGATTGGCCCGGCGCTGTGCGGCTTTCATGCCTTCCATTAACAGAATTGTTGAGCCACCCACCAGCAGGTAGAACCCGCCCCCAATTTGCGACTGGAGATTATTAATGAGGACCGAGCCGCGCGGTGTCAGAAAGAAGTAGCCCGTAGCGATAAAGCCCAGTGCCATTGTCATCAATGCGGGGCCAAGCCCGCCGAAGTAGAAGCTGAAGACGATTGCACAAAGGTAGGGAACGAAGGGAAACTCTTCACCCAGTAATGGGTCGAGCACCATTCGTAAAATTGTGGCCAGGAATACGAAGAGCAGGGCGGTCAGATAACCCATTCCACGGCCAAAACGACTTGCCAGACTCCACCTCGGTTCGACCGAATTCCTCAATGTCCCGTCCGTGCGCGGCTCGGGAGTCAGCAAGGTTCGGATTCGATGGGAGTGACCGCTGGCCATTCAGGTGTGTCGTTCTCGAGGAGAGAAACCGAAAAAGGAAAGGCTTCTGTTAAGGGGTGTCGAGCGCGTAAGGTCATGCGGAAGCTTACTCGCAGTTTCCGGTCAGTGCTGACGGAAAGTCATCCTGGCAAGCCGAGGCACCACCGTGTGGTGACCCCGCTACTCGCTGCAAGTTTATAGCGAAAGCACGTGTTCACCACGTAGAAAATGAATCCACCCACCCCGCTTTCCCCGGATTTCCGACGGCAGCAGGGTGACGCTGACAGTCTGTCGGGGATTTCCTGACGGCGGAGCGGCTGGCTTCGCCTTCCTTAAGGAAACTGTTCGAACTGCAGGTAGCCCGCCAGTTCGGCCGCTGTTCGCCAAGCCTGCTCGTACGCATCAATCTGGTCCTGTTTCGCTTCCAGAAGTGCGCGTTGCGCCTCCAGCAACCGGTTCACGTCCAGGGTCCCTTCCGAGTAGCCCTCCTGCACCAGTTGCTGTGTTTTCTCGGCGTTGGGAAGGATCGACGAGTCGATGCGGGCGAGTAATAACTGCGACGTTTTGTGGCGAGCGTGGATATCGACAAGGTCGTTCAGCAGCTCCATCCGGCGATTTTCCACTTCGGCCTGGGCATTCAGCACTTCTGCGCGGGCGGAGCGGATGTTCCCCTGATTGAGGTTCCAGATCGGAATATCGAACACAAAGGTGAACCAGAACTGGCGGGTGCTTCCTTCCGTCGTACTGGCGGCATAGTGGGGACCAAAGCGAAAGTCGGGGTAAGGTTCAACCTCAGCCCGATTCAGCATGATTTTGCGGCGGACGACTTCGGCGCGGGCCATAATCATCGGAGCACTATTACTTTGCAGGAACTCACGGATGTAGGGTTCGTCGTAGTAGGGGGGGAGATCGTTGATTGAACCAGAGACATCCTCAACCACAAGATCGGGGATCCCAGTAGCAATCGCGACCTGACGAAGTTCCGCTTCGTAGCGTGTCTGATTGTTCTCGACGGCCAGTCGCGCCCGCTCGTAAGTGTTTTTCAGCAGCAATACATCGGTGAGGGTCCGTTCGCCCGTTTCCATGAGTTCGGCAGAGACATCGCGGGCTGTTTTGGAAATTCGCAGAATGTCTTCGGAATTTTTCAGTCGTTCCCGTGCGGCCAATGCCTGGATGTACTGGATGCGGACTTGTGTCAGTACCCGCATTTTTTCCACGACGTACATCGCCTCAGTGACGCGTAATTTCTGGTCTGCCGCCGCCTTATCGAGTCGCATCTTTCCTTTCGTGATGAAGTCCTGCTGCCAGCCGAAGTTCACCTGGCTGTCACGCCCGGCCCAGATTTCCGGGTTGTTCGTTTCCATACGCGGGTTGGGGTAAAGCCCCGCTTGCACACGTTCCCCCATCACCGATTCAATCTCGGCCGATGCCATGCGAAGCTTGGGATGTTCCTGCTCTGTAATGGCCGTCAGTTCGGCGAGCGAATAGACGCGGGGGGCCGAGAGCGATGCTTCTGACTGCGACTCCATTGCCAACCTGTTCGCGTCTGTGATCACGCTGCCGCTGGGGGCCGGAATGACGGCCTGCGGATCGGCCTCTCCAGCGAGGATCTCGGGCTCGCCGTTGAGGGACGAATCATCCTCCTCGACGTATCGGGCCTGCTGGACGGAGTGTGGGGGTTGCTCGGAATTTCGGTCCTCGAAGCGACGTGCAGTGCTGGCTTTACGCCGTTCGGCACTGGTGGGGACCAGGTCTTCCTGCTCGAGCGATTCCAGCTTCGTCGACGGGACATCGGGAAGTCGTCGTGCCGGTGCGGGCGCTGACCGAGTGGTCCTGGTGGCACCGAGGCTCGATTCCGCTGTGTTTCTCGCCAATGAGCAGCCTGTGCTCAGCAAGAACGAGAGTGCGGCGAATTTCAGAAACTGGTGCATGGGTGACCTAAATATCGGACTGAAGCAAGACTTATCCAGAAGACGAACAATCAGAACTTCCATTCACCTCGCAACAGGACGCCGTTCAGCAGCAGGTCAGTGTCAGACACCGTGGTTTGACCGTAAGAGAACCATTCTTCGTAGTGGTAAGCGAGTGTGACTCGCGTGGTTCGATGGGGAAGCTGGGGAGCCCAGGCGAGTCCGATTTCCAGGCTGACCGTCGGCACCCCGATCCACCGCTGGGGATCCGTGGCGGATTCCGAATCGGCTCCGCGGGTTCGACTGAAGACCTGGTCAATCCGGCCAAAGGTTCCAGAACCTTCCGCTCGCAGATGCAGGAAGAAGGGCGAATTCTGCGTCAATCGCTGGTTCAGGTCCCACGTGAAATGCAGACCACCCCCCCAGAAGTTGCTGGTGACCTGGTCCGTGGTAGTGGGGCCGACTGCCTCGGTCCGGGTGAAGTAATTGGCACCTCGTCCCCCGATGAGAAACCGCATTTCCAGCGGGGGAGGGGTGAGCTGGGGCGTTAATGAACGACCCAGTCCCATTCGCCCAGGGAACTTGAACAACGGATGAATCAGCGGCAATCCCCCCGGGTTGAACTCGAACTCGCAAAAGTCAAGATCGAACACGTGGCCAGTGACCTGACTTCTTTGCTGCGCAGGAGCACCCTGATCGTAGTTCGCCAGCGTGTCGTTTCCCCGGAAGTCGTAGAACTGGTAGCCGAAGCGGGTCTCACCGAGTCCTCGTTCGTACCGGTAACCAAGTTCAAATCGGGGGCTGACGTTCACGTCGAGTTTGGAGACTCCCAGATTGATCGGGTCATTGGGGAACATGCCGTTAAGCAGTGTGTCCGACTTGAACTGTCCGTAAACTTTGGGAGCATAGACGTTCGTATCGACATTGGCGAACCATCCCAGTTGCACGTAGGGAAGCTCCGCCAGATCGCCCCATGATTCCGGGTCCGCTGCATGGCCCAGCCAAGGTTCGGTCGAGTGGTAGGGATATCGCGGACGGTTCGGGTCATCGGCTCCAATCTGGCTACCGACCACGTCAAACGCGCCGGGCGTCTGCGGGAAGTGGACTTCCCGAGTGTGAAAGCGAGTCGACCAGTCAACAGGAGCGGGAATTTCACCCGGTCCATCTTTCAGTAGCTCATTCGCTTCCAGAGAGCGATCCTGCGATGGATCAGCAGGTTTCGGGGCTGTGGAATTCAGGACACTCTTCAGCTCGGGTCTCAGCGGGGCTGATTCATCGGGCAGCACCGGAAGATCTGACGGCGCCAGACGGGAAGGGGCTTTCACATCGGGAAACACGGGGTCGGCGGACCAGAGCCGTGTGGGCATGCTGACCAGGCTCACCGCCAGGGCGAGTCTCAACGCGTAAGTTAGTCGCAAACCCATGAAAATCCTCACGTTACCTTCAATGACCGCGGTGAGTTGTACCGCGATCCTAAGGTGACTGATCAATGCGACCCGTATGTCATGCGGCCCCGAGCGATGCTTGCGGTCGCTCCGGAGCGATGTCTGTCATGTACGAATTGTCCCCCGGCCATCCAGCTTGTGGCTGCCGAGTGATATGCACGATCCCCTTGGGCGGGGTTCTCGCGTGATCACTTATGGTGACCGGAAAGAGCTAAGCCGAAAGGTTCCGATGAAAAGATTACCTAATGAGTACAACCGTCGAATCCGGTGTTATTAAAAACATCGACCTGAATTAACATTGTCATCACCCAAAAAGACCGGACAGGGATGTCAGGTTTTTCGGAGTTTGGCGATAACCTGCGGCAGACAGCCACGTTGCAACTCGGGTAACTTGAGTCTGAGCGACCGAGCGGGGTGTGGAAGCTCCCCCGTGAGGTGTCGCATCAGGCTATTGGAGAATGGGGGACAGGCTCCGAAGTCCGCTTGAATCGATGCGGATTATGCTTCGTTCCAGGTACCTGTCCCACTTTGTCCACATGCCATTATCTTGTGGGGTGGCGTACCTGTTCCGGAAAGCGTTCTTCATTTTCAGTCAGTGCACAGAGTGCGACGAGTTATTAGTCAGAATCGTCACCCCCGTAATTGCCAGTACTTTGGGGGATCGGTCGCCCGAGCACATTGGCAGCCATCGATGCTCGCCCTGCACGGATGTTGTAGGGGCCGTAGCAGAGAGGGCGAAGAATCGAATCGGGCCGCGCATACCAACTGGCCCAGGCGAGGGGTGAGTCTCCGTGCTGGTCCTTCGCCTCGCGATTGGAACCCGCGTCCAGCAACAATTGAATTGTCTCTTCTGTTCCAAACGCGGCGGCACGGTGTAATGGAGTTTCTCCTTTCGTGCGACAATCTCGCATAAAGCATCCTGTCTCCCGATTGGGACGTGTGACGCAATTCGGGTTCGCGCCGCTTTGCAAGAGAACTTTGAGAACCAGGTCATGGGCGAGTCGGATTGTTGTGCACAGGTAAGCGCACGGTGAAGTAGGCCCCCGGGGATGAGTCCGGGGGTTCAGCGTTTCTTTCTCTTGTTGGCTTTTTGTTGTTTGGACCTGTGGCGTTCTTTTTTTCGGATCGTTTCGATCTTCCAGCGGTGCTCGGGATGGGCCTTCAGCCATTGATCGGGGAGCAGGTCTGTCAGGTCGGGGGGATCTGCTCCCGTGCGTAGTCGTTGGGGGAGTTCCTCCAGGACTGCTCGCAGCCAGTGCCACGGTTCTACCTCGCAGTACTTGGCACTGCCGACCAGACTGAGCAGGATCGCAGCGCGATGACCTCCCTGTTCGCCGCCGACGAACAGCATGTTCTTCCGCAGGATGGCGGGAGGCTTCATCATCCGCTCCGCCAGATTATTATCGATCTGCAGTGCACCGTCGTCGGTGTAGCGGCAGGTCGCCTCCCACTGATTCAGTGTGTAGGTGAAGGCCTGTCCGATCGGACTCTTGGGGAGTACCTGGTTTTGCTCTTCGTTCAGCCAGCTGCGGAAGGTCTTGAGAATCCCAACCGCATGCTGCTGGCGTGCGTCACGCAGTGATGCACCGCTCAGCCCTGCCGCTTCGAATTCTGACTCCAGTTGATACAACCGTGAGATGTAGCCCAGCGCTTCGTACGCCCGTCGCGCATCGGTGTGACTGGCCTCCTGCCAGTACCGGCGGCAATGTGCCATGCAGGCGACTTCTGTCACCTGTTCTTTGGCATAGATCTGGTCGTACCCGCTGAAGGCATCCGCCTGCAGATAACCCGAGAAGCCTTCCAGAAACCGGGACGGGTTCCTCCCAGCGCGCGTCAGGCTGAATTCGTAGGCGACATACGGATGAGCGGGATCGCCGATATACGTCCAGAACTTGCAGTTCTGGCACTGACCTTCGGACAGCATTTTGATGCTCGTGTCATCGGTATGGATCACACCCGATTGTCGCACACGCTGGCACAGCAGGTCGTACAAGGGGGTCAGCAGATCGGCCATCGACGCCACCCAGTCACACAGTGTGCTTCGCCGCAGGAGAAGCCTGTAGCGCGAGAGAATGTCTTCCATCCGATACAGCGGCAGGTAGTCTCCATACTTGGACACGATCAGGTTCGCCAGCAGTCCCGGTCCCGGCAGGCCTTTGTCGATCGGTTGCGGTGGCTTGGGAGCCAGCACCACATGCTCTTCGCAGCCCCGGCAGGCGTAGCGCACTCGTTCGTGCCGAATCGCCTTGAGACGGGCGGGGATGAATTCCAGCTGCTCGCTGACCTCACGTCCGATCTCGGCGCGTAACTCTCCACAGCAGGGACACTGTCGCTCTTGCTCCGTCAGTTCATGGACGATGGTTTCCCGCGGAATCTCAGGCGGGATGGGACGTCGGCCATGCTCCTTGGGCTTGGCGGCCCCCAGCGACTCGTCCTGGGGCAGCGAACCATCGTCGGTCGAAACCGAATCCTGCTGATCCCGCTTCAGTTCGCGAATCAGTTCCGCCAGTTCTTCGGGTGTGAACAGGGTCAGCTGATTCGGATCGACCCGTTCCTTACGCGGCCCGTAGCGTTCACGAAGCAGGCGAGCCAGTTGCTCATGCACACGTTCCAGTTTGGCCTGCTGCTGCTCAACCACGTCGTGCAATGACGTGATCACCATTTCTTTCTGCGCGATGACGGCGCGATGTCCCACGATCTCGATGTCGCGCTGTAGAAGGACGGCCTCTCTTCTGGCGATGACCGCATCACGTGCGGCGATCATCGCCTTGAGCTGCTCAACGTCATCAGGAAGAATGGAGCCATCCGTACTCATGCCCTGTCATACGCCCGAACCCCCAAAAACGTTTCAAGTAATTTGGGATTTTTCTGTATTTTCCCAACGAAAAACGTCCCTCCACGAATCGTCGTGGAGGGACGACTACCGAAGACATGGGACAGCATTCTGCCAGACAGTCTTACGACCGAACGAAGTTCACACTGAAGACCGCGCCGTGGTGTCATTGATTGCGCTCGGCCGTTCATAGCGAGGGCGTCGCTTCACGCTCCCTAGATCAATCCCCTCCAACAGCAGCAAAAGCTCCTCTGCGCGAATCTCGCAGCGGCGTGAGGTCTGTTCCTTCCGGTCGGTCGGGAACTCGTAACATCCTTTTTCCAACCGCTTGTAAAACAGGCTCCAGCCATCGCGATCCCACCACAGCAGCTTGATCCGGTCGCGACGCTGGTTCCGAAACACAAACAGATGACCGGCAAACGGATCTTCTTCGATCACGCTCTCCACCAGGGCGTGAAGACCGTCAAACCCCTTCCGCATGTCTGTCGGCACTGTCGCCAGAAACACCCGTGTCGTGCGAGAGATGTTCAGCATAATCGCCCCCCCGCAGACGAAGAGAGTTGTTCCGAGGGGATCTGCCGACAGGCGGTCAGCACACGAGTCAACACCTCGACACCCGCATCCTCACGTAACCGAACGACGAGACCGCCAGCACAGGCGATCTCCAGCATCGCAGGCGGCAGCGAATCACCCAACACCTCTACGGCAACCAGCCCCGCCATCCCGGTTCCCTGCGGGCGGGTGACCTGCGGATCAGTGGTCCGCCGAACAGTCAACTCCTGATCGAGACTCGAGAGCTGACGCCGCCAGTAATGAAACGTCGCCTCCGAAAGCCCGCGACGACGACAATAGCCCCGAATCGACTCCCCCGACGAAGACTGACGCTCACAATGGGAACGCCAGTACGACTCCTTCTCACGACTCCGTGAACCAACCTGCGACATCTCGCCATCTCCACTCTGAAGGGTAACAAAACCCACTCAGACTAAAGCATGGCTCAAGATGCACTTCACCGTGCGCTTACGTGCACAGGGCCGCGTGTAGAGGCGATTCGCCGGTATCAGGTTGTTGCCAGTCTACATCGGCTCCGTGCTCGATCAGATACTGACAGAGGCGCCAGTGTCCATGAAAGGCCGCACCGCTGAGATCCAGGTTGTCACCCAGCCGGGAGAGCGATTCACCATGCTGAAGCAAGAATTTGATCGCGCTGACGTCTCCGTAATAGGCACACCAGCTCAGCAGAGGCGTTCCTTGCTCATCCGTACTGGTCGCGGACATGCCTGAGCCAATCAGTTCAAAGACCAGGTCAGTGCGGCCTTCGGCAAGCCGCCGGAGAAGTGGGAGCGACATCAGAGATTCCGTTTTGCGAACCAGCATCAGATGGGTGAACTCGGTGTTGGCGGGCGAGAATTCGGCACCGATTCACCCCATCTGCAATATCTGCCATGACACCGTAATACGATCTTCGTCCTGCTGCTCGATAAGCTTATCTTTGACTTGTGAACCGCGCTGATACAAGTATGCAATTTGTTATGAGTGAAGCAATCTAAGAAAATCGCCGTCTTCGCTTGGCGATCACGAAGACGTTATGCCAGAATCATCTTTATCACGCTTATCCTTTATGCGAACTTCGACCCAGGAAAGCTTATGTCACGCAGCCGACGTTATTCTCTCGTTATGGCGATGATTCTGATCTTGTCGCGGGTTTTGGATTTCCAGTTGCCGATCAGTTTCGCGGAGGAACTTGTGGGGGCCAAGCGGGTGCTGGAAGCCGTACAAGAGCTTTCTGAGGTGTCGGACGACAGCGACGAAATCGCGATCGTCGCCAAGAAAATTCAGGAACTTCCGGCCCGATTGGACCTGTTGACACCGCCCGATGCTGCAGCGGCGTGGATTGAGGTTTACGATTTGTGGAAAGCGACATCAAACCTGTCATCATCAGTCCATGAGGATATCGAGGTGGGAAAGCTCATTGACGCCTTGCCACCCCCTGCGGCCTGGCCTGACCTGGTGCAAATGATCGATACTCGTCCGATTCAGGGGAGCGAACGAGAACAGATCAATGCGATTGCGGTACGAATGCTCGGGCACCGCTTGCTCGGCCGGATGGACCAGTTAAAGGAGGACCTCGAGCGAGGGCTCAAGCTTGTTGATCCTGCGAAGGGAGGAAAAGGTAGAGGAGGGCTCTTTACCGCGATTACGAACATGTTCCAGTCCAAGGATGCGGATGACTACTTTCGAGAGTTCGCGTTCGTCCACTTGCAGGAATTGCAGGGTGAACTGGAACCGAAGTCAGCTCTGGAAGTGTTCCGTTCGAAACTTGAGATTGCGCCATCGGGGGAGTTCGATGAACTGGTTATTCCTGATCTTGTTCATCTCGTCGGACATGAAGAGGCAACCATCTTACTGACAAGGGCATTTCAGCGGAAAGGGGGCCTACTCAACTTTGGCGTGCTACGTCGTTCGGAAAAGCAGGACAACGAAACTCTGGTCCTGGCAAGAGAACTCGCGATCGAACATCTCAACGAGTTATCACAGCCATACTGGGACTTATGTCATTCAATCGATGCTGTCGATCTCTTTCAGCGGTTCAGCACAATGCCTCAACCCCAGCGGGAGTGGTTCCATCGCGAAGATCACCACCTGCCAGTGGCATACTATCTCATCGGTTTGATCGTCCGTGACCGGCAACAAGATGTCTTCCAATTCCTGAAGGAGCCTCCGCTGGAAATGCGAGGTGGTGTTCAGATTTCAATCAACGAGATTCGCTTGATTCTGCCGGAATTGGAGGGTCTCGGGCATGCGGAAAAATTCTATACGTTTCTCAACGACGCTTTGAAAGCCAACCCCGAACTGCCTTTATGGGAATTCTACATCGAATTGTCCGCTCAGAACGGACGAAGTCAGGATGCGCTCCCGGTGGTTGACGAGGCCATCGCCAACGCTGAGCTGTCGCTCATGGCACGGCGCCAGTTGGAGATCATCCGTGTTGATGCGCTTCTTTCAGCCGACCGGATTGACGAGGCGGTCGCTTTCGCATTCCAGATTTTGCCAGACGGACAGGCAGGCAACGACGACAATCGTGGAGCATCGGATATTGAATTGGCCTTAAAAGTGGCGGAAATTGGCCGCTTGCTCGATCGGGACGAATGGATCACTCGGGGGACGGATATTGCCGAGAAACTGCTTAATGATGAGCCTTCATCGTTATACCTGGCTCAGTTTGTTGAACTGCTTATTGAAGTGAAGCAACTGGCCCGTGCCGAACGACTTTGCATCAAGGAACTGGTTGCGCGGCTTCGTCAGAAGGATGGATTTGCTTTCCAATATGATGCTGATGAACGTTCGCCTCTTCATCAGCTCGCGCGCGTGTACCACGCCGGGGAACGTGTAGAAGACGTTTTGACGCTACTCGAAGAAGCACCCTGGTGGAAAGATCCTGACCTTGGAACGATGCTCGAGAACAGTCAAGCCCCCGAAAGCGACCATGGGCAACGCTCTCAAGTTCCTCTCCCCTTAATCGCCGCCAAGTCTCTTGCAGCAATGGGGAGACAGGAGGAGGCACTGGCGATCGCGAAGGTAATCACAGTGAAGTGGCCAGGATACGATCCGGGCTGGCAATTGGTGCTGGAATTGGCGGGGGATGAATTCGTTCCGTTCGCAGAGCAAGTGTTTGCTGAGGATGCGTTTGAAGAACGGCCGCTGATCTGGCTGGCCAGATACTATCTGGATCGGGGAGATCTTGTGAAAGCGGAGCAGTTCGCCAGACAGGCAATCGCGATTGATCCGTCTGACGGAGAGCAGGGGGGCGGGGACCGCATGCGAGTCTATGCCGTCCTTGCGGAGATCCTGAAGCAGGGAAATTCAGAGACGGCAAAAGTCTATCAGGGGGCCGTCAAAGCGATTCGTATGGCAGAGCTGGCTGATCAGCACTATGTTCAGGGAATGTTGTCTCGAGGAATCAGGATGTACCGGGCCAGCCTGCTGCTGTTCGCAGACGCCTACTGTATTCAGTCGCGGCTCGCGGTTCAGTTGGCGGATAGTGGAGACATGGAAGGGGCGGCCAGACATTATCAGCGTGCCTTCGAACTGATGCCCGACAGTTTCGGTCGTGTAGAAAGCCACTGCTTTGGCTGCGAAGGAGTTTTCAAAGGACCCTTGGCGGTCAAAATTGCCAATGACGTTTTTTCACGGCTTGTGGCAGAGAAGCCCGAACATCCGCGACTTCATTATCTTCTCGGTTATCTGCGTGAATCCGAAATGAAATATGAAGAGGCATTAAGATCATTCGAAGAAGCGGTTCGTCTCGACCCTGATTATCTCAATGCTTGGGCGAAGATTTGCAGAACCCCACACAGGACGGAGACGATGCACGCCGATCGGGACCAGGCCACCTTTGCGATTCTGCGGTTGGATCCAACTGGAAAACATTCCGTGCTCGATATTAGCGAAGTGACAGATTTGGCCCGACTTTGGACCGTTCTGCGAGAGAACGTACGGGACGTGCCGGACGTCAAACCTGATCCGCTGTTTCAACTGACGGCTTCGAAACTGGCGCAGGCTGTGCGAGAAGGCCAAGGCGATTGGATAACACGTGAGCGAAACAGAAGCCGTGGGCCTCGTTTCTCTTCGCACCATCATCTCAGCTCGATTTCCAAACTTATTGGCTCAAATTCGGGGCCTGCGTTCTGACCGAGCTACGTATTCATGTGTGGGCAGAAAGAGTCGAACGACGCCTCGGTCCCCGTGCGACATGGTGCCCATTCCGGGAATAACATCTTGCTTGCGATAGATCTATCTCACACCAGAACCGTGGTCGCACTGCGGTGATTGGAGAGGACGTGAACGACGACGGATTCGAACGGGTTCGACGGTCATCGGAAATCGCGGGAGGCGTCCTGGTAGCGACCGACTTCTTCTGACAGGTCGGTTAAGTGATCAACGACCAGATGCACGATCGCCTCCTGGCGTTGCAGGATTCCGCGCGCCAGGATGGCCGAGGCGCCGCGAGCGATCAATCGGAACTTTTCCCAGATGTTGACGTGAACGACAAGATTCGTCGTTCCCGTTTCGTCCTCGATCGTCATGAACGTGATCCCTTTGGCCGTACTGGGGCGTTGTCGCAGCAGGACCAAGCCGGCGACACGGTATTTGCGGTCCGATTCCAGGACCAGCAGATCACGGGCACGCACGATATTCTTTTTATCGAGCTCTGTGCGCAGGAACTTCAAGGGGTGTCCGCGCAGTGACAGTCCCGCGGTCTGATAGTCAGCAACAACTTCCTGTACCGGGGTCATCACGGGAAGAGCCGGTTTCTCTTCGGCATCCGGAACCCGGTCAAACAGCGGAGACCTTTCACGGGGCAGCATCGACTGCCAAACCGCCTCTCTCCGTCTTGCCTGGAAGGAATGAAAAGCGTCTGCCTTGGCCAGCAGC
The DNA here is from genome assembly GCF_044336245.1 of Schlesneria sphaerica. NCBI lineage: Bacteria > Pseudomonadati > Planctomycetota > Planctomycetia > Planctomycetales > Planctomycetaceae > Schlesneria > Schlesneria sphaerica. The sequence goes on from NZ_CP172346.1 coordinate 5,435,045, forward strand.
GCCAGTTCAGCCCGTCCCAGTCCGGTCCGCGATGAAAATTCTTCTTGCGACTGGAACAAGGAGACTTTGCGGACAGATTCAATTCGGGCGCCGGTGTCACGCCTGATCCCGTGGATCATGCGAAACCCAAGTCGCAGGGCAAAGGAATGCTGGGCCGCGTGGTGCGTCGGTGGGGAGACCGGTTCCAGCGTGCAGTCCCAGTTGCTTTGGTTCACGCAAACCCCGCGCACCTCCACCCCCTGGCGTCGGGCCTCGCCTACCAGTTGCGATGGGGCATAAAAGCCGAGCGGTTGACTGTTCAGCAGCGCCGCCGTGAAGAAGGCAGGCTCATGGCATTTCAGCCATGCGGACGCATACACCAGGAGTGCGAAACTCGCGGCATGGGACTCGGGAAACCCATACTCTCCAAACCCCTGGATCTGTTCATACAGGCGCAAGGCGAAGTCTTCCTCGTAACCGCGGGCCCTCATCCCGTCCAGCAGTTTGGCTCGAAATTTTTCCATGACCCCGGTCCGTCGCCAGGCTCCCATGGCGCGCCTCAACTGGTCGGCTTCACCGGGAGTAAACCCCGCTGCGACGACCGCCAGTTGCATGGCCTGTTCCTGAAAAATGGGAACGCCATTCGTCTTCAGGAGAACTTTTTTCACGGCTTCACTGGGATAGGTGACCGGCTCTTCTTTGCTGCGACGGCGAAGATACGGGTGGACCATATTCCCCTGAATCGGGCCGGGGCGAACAATCGCTACTTCCACGACCAGGTCATAAAAACAAATCGGCTTCAATCGAGGGAGCATGCTCATCTGAGCTCGTGATTCGACCTGAAACACGCCGATCGATTCGGCGCGGCACAGCATGGCATAGACTTCGGTGTCTTCGGCGGGAAGTGTCGCCAGTGTCCACGTGATTCCTTTATGGACCTTGAGCAGTTCAAATGACTTCCGGATGGCCGTCAGCATCCCGAGGGCCAGACAATCCACTTTCAGGATTCCGAGTGCGTCGAGGTCGTTCTTGTCCCATTCAATCACGGTGCGATCGGCCATCATCGCATTTTCGATGGGAACGAGCTCACAGAGCGGGCCCTTGGTCATGACCATTCCGCCCGTGTGTTGTCCCAGATGACGGGGGAACCCGAGCAGTTGCTCGACCAGAATGATTAACTGGCGGCCCAGTCGCGACTGAGGATCAAACCCGACGGCGGCGAAGCGGTCGGCCATCACTGCCGGATCACTGCGAGAATGCTCCATTGTCTTGGCGAGAACATCGACTCGATCCAGCGACAGCCCCAAAGCCTTTCCCACATCCCGGACTGCTGACTTGGGACGATAAGAGATGACTTCCGCCGTCATGCCGGCCCGTTCACGGCCATATTTCTGATAGATGTACTGGATCACTTCTTCGCGGCGCTCGTGCTCGAAGTCGACGTCGATATCGGGAGCCTCGTCCCGCTCCTGCGAGATGAACCGCTCAAACAACACGTCAATCTTTTCAGGATCGACGGAGGTGACACCCAGGCAGTAGCAGACTGCCGAGTTCGCGGCGGACCCCCGTCCCTGACACAGGATATTCCGGGATCGCGCGAAGCGGACCAGATCCCAGACGGTCAGGAAGTAAGCCTCGTAGTGCAGTTTTTCAATCAGCTTCAGTTCGTGATTCAGCAGGTTTTCGACATGCGGTGGAATTCCGTCCGGGTAACGGTGTCGAGCCCCTTCCCAGGTCAGTTGCTGCAGCCAGTGGAATGGGGTTTTTCCTGGAGGAGCCAGTTCTTCAGGGTATTCATATCGCAGTTCATCCAGCGAGAACTTACAGCGATTGGCAACTTCCACTGAGCGCGAAATGACCTCGGGGCAGTCGCGGAACAGTCGCCGCATTTCGTCGCCCGATTTTAAGTGGCGTTCCCCGTTCGGCAGTCGGGCGGCACCCAGTTCCGCGACGGTGCATTTCAGACGGATCGCCGTCAAAACATCATGTAAGTACCTGCGTTGTGGTTCGTGATACAGGGGACTGTTACACGCCACGAGAGGCACCTCCGCCGCAGTGCTGATCGATTGAAACTGCTGGAGAGCGAGACTGTCGCAGGGACCCAGATGGAGGTGCCCCAGAGCATAACAGCGGTCCCCGAACAGCGACTTCCAGCGGCGAAGGTCGGTCGCCTGTTCCTCCGGCCGGTTCGAATCGAGCAGGACACAGGCGATCAAGCCTTCATGGTGATCGGCCAAATCCTGGAAGAAGAGCTGGCAGTCTCCTTTGATGGTTCGCCGCTTGCCCAGAGTCAGTAACCGGGCAAGGTGCCCGTAACCGTTGCGGTTCATCGACAACAGGATCGCGGTACTGCTGTCCTGAAAGGCAACCTCGGCACCGATGAGCAGCTTCAGCCCGACCTGCCGTGCGGCGGCATGAGCACGGACGACCCCGGCCAGGCTGTTGCGATCGGTAATCGCCAGCGCGGCATAGCCCAGTTCTGCGGCTCGCTGAACGAGTTCATCCGGGTGGGATGCGCCGCGAAGAAAAGAGTGATTGGTGAAACAGTGGAGCTCGGCGAAGCCTGCTTCCGGGACGCAGGGCTTCGGGTCAGGCGACGTGAGCGCGGGAGTGTGAGGCGGCCGCAGTTTCGGAAATGGTTGTTCTGGCATACGTGCCTGGCATCAAAAAAATCCTTCCTTGGGATTGCTTGAAATCACCTTTCCGGATGTTCGGTCACGCAGAGTCGCCCGGGGAAGGGAATGAGTGCCACTGGAAAGGTCCACGGAAGGGCAAAGCACCGGCAAATGCAGGCACGCTTCGCCCTTCCTGATTCCTGTGGTCTATTCTGGCAAGCGGGGATGCCGCTGACTAGAGGGGCAGGAAAACGAGTGTTCCGCTGATCATGTCGGGGACGACCAGCTGCTTGTTCTTGGCGTCGTAGTAAAAGTCAGCGGCCGACTTCAGGCCTTCCAGAATGACCTTGGCTTCACGGGTTTTGCGGTCCACCTTCCAGACTTTGCCCTGAATCCAGCTCGACGCGTAAATCGCGTCTTTGGTCACGGTCAGTCCATCGATCCCGCGCATCCCCGAGGCAAGGGATACAAATTTGCCGTCATGGTACTGGACGACCTCGCCCGAGAAGAATTCTCCCACGAAGACTCCTTCCTCATCGGCGACTTCGCTGACGGTCACACCGTTAGGGAATCGAACGGCGGAATTGCCCGCAGGAACAGCGACGCTGACGTCACCTTTCAGGGTCACCTTGTAGATGGTCCCTTTTTTCGGCAGGTCCTTGGCTTCCTTGCTGTCCAGAGCCCACAACTTGCGTTCGCCACTGGGATCGAACATCGGAGCGGGGGAGCTCATTTCGCTCACGTAGACGCTGGCACCGTCTTTTCCAGCGGCGACGTCGTTCAGAAACTCGATTGGATGAGGGAAGTCCTTGGCTTCGGCGAGCTTGGTTGCCTTGCCGGTTTTGTCAATTTTCCACAGGGTCGTTTCATCGGCCGTCACCAGGTAATCACCGACAAATGCGATTCCCTTGGGGGCATTGAATCCTTTGGCGAAGACGGTGACCGTTTCACCATCCACGGCAACGACAGTCCCATCGCCGGGGACTTCATCATTGATCACGGTGACGTACAGCTTACCATCGAAACCTCGACAGACGCTTTCGGGGTTCTTGCCGACCGCAACGGTCTTTTTTGATTGAGCCTGTGTCAGGCCGTCACAAACCAGGGCAAACGCAAGGCAGGACAAGATCACGCGTAGCATCGGCAACTCCTTGGGGTATTCTTCGTCAGGGACCGCTTACGATTTGCAGCATAGAAGAAGTGGCCGAGAATTCAACTCAGCCCTCAAGGAGGGACGTGTCGCCAGAGAGCCTTTGGTTCAGCGGACGGCGATCGGGACGGCGACTCGTTTCTAAAGCTTTTCTGCTCTACGAGTCGCCCTGTCGATCCTTCGGCAGGAAAGCCGAATGGGAAATCTGAAGGCCTCAAGACCGACCTCCCCCTTCCTCCTCGCGTTGTCGAGGGATCAGGAACGAAGGATCAGGAACGAGGTCCTGCCGGTTCCACATCAGCACATGATCCGGCGGATCGCGATGGAGCCGATATCGCAACCCTGGATATCGCAACCCTGTAAGAAGAGACCGAACCGGCTGACAATTCAGTCGATTCGGTCTCATTCGCGGATACCGGCTCAGGTGATGGACGTTTGTAACGAGTTGCCGCCGTCGCTCAGGCCGCAAGCCTGGTTCGTCGACGATGGGCAGCGATTGCCAGGCCCAGTCCTCCCATTCCCGCCAGGACCATCGTCGAAGGCTCGGGAACCGGGGCGAATGTCGTGGCGAAAGAAATGTTGTTGATGTTCAACACGGCTTCAAGTTCCGTCGATTGCAGCAGAACCGAGGTAAATGCGACGTCGTCTGTCACGCCGACAAAATCGAGCAGAGTATAGTCGCTGGCCGTCGAGGATTGTGTGAAGCTGTTTCCGTTCGAGAGTGTAAATGTTACGTCGTATCCGAGGAACGTCCCGAAATTCAGAGCGAATCCATGAACCGGTCCGGAGAACTCGATCAGGATATTGACTGCTTCAGGCGTGCTACCGGGAGAGGAGTTCTGTGCCGAGATCACCGCAGGGACCCCAGACGCCAGGGGCCCAATATTGTAAAGACTGAGAAAACTATCCTGATCGTTGACGGATGTGGACTGGCTGAACGTCAGGCTTCCGTAGGAATGAGAGGCGTCACCTTGTCCGAAGTCGACGAACGTATTCGGACTTGGGTCGGGAATCTTCTCTGTCGTGATTCCCGAAACATTCGCACTCCACGAAGCCAGATCAGCATAGGTCACCATCGCTGCGGTGGCATGACCTGTTTGGAACAGGAGTTCTGCAAACAGAGTCGCGGCGAAGAGGGAACAAAACGTCAGGCTTTTCACGGATGCAACCTTTACTGTTCAAATGTGAGTTTATACTAAGTGAACAGAATAGCGGTCGGATTCAGGGGAACGCAAGAAGATTAAAAAACCGCACGCACAATTCTGCAGGGGGCGAATACGGTCCTGCAGGCTCTCATTTTCGAAAGAAAACGAAGCGTTAGAAATCCTGCTGGCACACTTGCCGCCGCTGTATGGGCGGCCGCAGACACCCTGGCAGGGGCCGCGTCAGGTCTCGCTCGCCTTTGACGCTCACTGCGTCGGAATGCGCGGGGCTACGTGTTGGCATGCGGGATTCCGGTGATTATTTTCCCCGGCTCTTTTCTTTCGGCTCACCATCGGGATACATCAGCGGTGACGGGTCGACAGGGGGCAATGAGAGTCTGGTTGCGGTGTCGATGTGTAAAAAGACCGCTGCCGTTTTGTCGGCGAAGACGAGACGCCAGGTCGGGTTTTGCAGCATCCCATTAATCGCGGGTCGCGATGAGCGACTATCGAGAATCACGACGGGAGGTTCTCCTTCCCGAAACAGGTTTTGCCAGATCGGGTCACCTGCCGCCATTGCTGCGAGAATGCCGTTGTAGAGTTGGAATGTCTGCTGGGTGCAGACTTCCAGGCGTGCGTCCATGAAGACCTTTCGCAGAGGCCCATTGTGGTACACGTAGACTTCGGCCTGACCGATGTGAGCCACGAACGCGCGCATCGGGAACCCGTCCCGTCCCGCAAATTTCGCGGCATCGTGAATGAACCAGTTGGGTGCTTCCCCCAGTCCGAAAGGCTTATTCTTTTCGCCGATCTGATTCCAGACGCCACTGACGACCAGTCCGGTCAGAATGACAAACAGACCGGTCATTCCCTGTGCGAGTTTGACTCTCTTCCCGGTCGGGTGGGCGCGATCACCCGCGGTGCTGCCAGCGACGGATAGAGAACTAATCACTTCGGCGGCAGCGAAATTCTGGCAGGCGATGACGGCTGAGACGAGAGCGAAAATATTCGTGTTCCGACTGGCCTGCCAGGCCAGGTGGGAATAGCCGGCGAACAGGATCAGCCGGTAGGGGCTCCATCTCCCTTTCTTGACCAGCAGCCAGACGAAGCTGGCCGCCGTCACCAGCCAGACAATCAGTTCTGAAATGACAAAGAGATTGCTCAGTCCGAACTGCATCACGAAATCGATGGGAGGACGAAACTCTCCGATGTTCTGGCGATAGAACTCTTTCTCGACCGAAAATTTTCTGTAGAGCGTTAAGGGGAATAAGGCCCCCTCTTCAAAATACGGATTGATCAGACAGGCGAGCGCCACGAGCACTGCAACGACAAATACCGCGCCGAGCGGAGGTCCGTCCGTGCGCGGTTCGAGACCGAATCGGCCACCCCAGCGGGAGCGAATGACCGCATCAACGGCGTAACTGAAGCCGACAATCAGACCCAGTACAAATAACGCGTGGCAGTTCACCCAGATGATCTGCAGGACCGGAAGCCACCACATCCAGTCAGGCTGTTTTTCTGATCTCCAGGCGATCCAGAGCCACATTGCCAGAAAGAGCTGCGAGAGCATCTCGGGGCGTTCGTTGCCGCGTCCCGCGATGCAGATGATCGGGAAGATCCAGAGCAGCGATTTCTTCCAGGCGGGTAGTTCGTTTCCGCAGGCCCTCCAGCCGATCGCGACCGCGGCGGTCACGACACCGGCTTTCACCAGTGTGACCAGGGGGACTCCGCCAATCGCGTACAGAATGGCGACCAGTACCTGAAACCCCCAATGCAGATCGATCCACGGCTTGTCGGCGTCGGTGAAGGTGTAGAGGTCCAGTCCGGGGATGCCGTTCCCCGCGAGGATCGACTGGCCTGTCTTCAGATGCCACCAGAAGTCGGTGTCATACATCGGGAAACACAGGCCGAGAAAGGTCCAGATGAGAACGGTCGAAAAGAGGATGGTTTCCCACTTCCTGGCGAGTGAGGGCGCAGTCGTGCTGTCATCGTGGTGGATGATGGCCGGGAAACGATTAAACAGCTTCAAGACCTGCGACTCCGAGTGAGTTAACCCAATTTGGTGTTCCGGCCGAGGGAACGACTTCGGTTCTGTCAGATGATACCGGGGACAAGTCCGTTTGCCAGTTCCCTTGACGTGAATGACTGACGACCGACGCGGTCTGTTCAGCGGCGTATGGTTCCCTGGTCCCTGGCGATCCGGAGGTGTCGGCCCACCTCTCAAGTAAAACACTCGCCGCATTCATCATGTTGCGAGAGATCCTGTGCGAGGCAGACTGGCAATGATATGCACGTGGAGGTCGGACGTCGTCAGGGACGACGAGTCCGGACGACGTTGTTCGTCTGTCTCGAAGAGAAGTGACGCCGGCAGTTACCCATTTCGACCGGCGACTGTTACGCTCGCTACGAATGGATTGATTGAAGAACAGAGGCATTCAGGGTCACTCCGCCGATTGCCCCTCATTGATTTTCTCACCCGACCGATAGGGGACGTCCCCCTGTTTTGGTCCGAAATGGCCGTGGGAGAGCGGTTCGATCGCCGGAACGATGCGAGGAGAGCTTCATGCTGGTGGGCGCACTGCAGTTAGCAAAGCTGTCTCTGTTAATCGAATCGAGAAAACGAGGCGCTCATGCCATTCGTCTGGGTCTGATGCTCATGCTCTACCAGATGGTTTGCGTTGCGCAGGGGTCAACCTGGAAGTCTGCATCAGGGCTTCAGCTCTTTCAATCACAACTGCTGGCGACGGCATTCTTCCTGTCCAGCCTGGCAATCTTCGGCTTTTCTCAATCAGTCACGGAAGAGAAGGAGGGCGAGACCATCGGACTGCTGCGACTGACTGGCATCACGCCGCTTTCCATTCTGATCGGAAAAAACGGAGCGATGTTATTAGAAGCTTTGGTGCTGGTGGCCGTGCAGTTACCGTTTACCATTGTGGCTATCACGTTGGGGGGGATCTCGTGGCCCCAGGTGTATGCGGGCTACGCGGCGCTGGTGGCGTTCCTGTGGCTGCTGGCGGCGATCGGGATCACGATGTCAGTCTGTCGGCCCGATGGGGCGAGTGCCGCTCGCACGACAGCGACGGCCGTTGCCCTCTACGCACTGCCTCCTTTCCTCACACCGCTCAGTTCGTATCCTGAATGGCAGGCCATGTGCGAAACCGCGGGAACGGTCAGCCTTCCCGCGCAATTGATGACGGTGACCGAGAGCGGATTTCAGGGCTCGGCCTGGTCTCCCGCCGTCTGGTTCGGAATCGTCGCTGGCATCGTCTGCTTAATCGTCGCGTGGGGGAAGTTCGATTCGATGGCGATGCTGGCAGCGAAAAGCGATCGCTCACCATTGCGACTGGGAACGCGCCGCATTTCCCGCAGGGCCTGGTCCAGGCCCATCATTTGGCGAGAGTACGTCTTTTCCAATGGAGGGCTGTTCTGGACAGTGGTCCGTCTCGCGGTTCCCGCTGTCATGTTTTTTTTAATACTAGGGCAAAATTCAGGAGTTGACTTGGGGTTTGTGTCGGCATGGACTGCCATCTACGCCGCCCTGTTCGGCATTCTGGATGGGACCTGGTCGGTGAGTCGGTTGTATCTGGATGAGATCCGATATCAGACCTGGTCGTCACTGGTGCAGACACCTCGCTCATTGTCTCAGATCTACGCGGACAAAATTTACGGCTGGGGATTAGGGCTGGCGCCAACCATCGTGGCACCCTTTCTCTTTATCTACCTCACGTTCATGTTTCATGACTTTCCGATCCACTCAACGATGACGATGGAGTTGATGGTGGGGACAATCACTGTGGGGATGAGCGTTTTTGGCTACCTGCACCTGCTGATCCTGATGTCGCTCTATATTGGATGGAAGGCCATACCAGCCACTCTGACAATCTGCTTCATGGCCGGGTGGTTTTACGTGAGTTCCATATTCACCTCTCGCATGGATGTTTACGCGAGGTGTGGCGCGTTCTTCGGGACGAGCGTGGTGATCGCGGTCGTGATCTGGGTGCTGCGCGGCAAGATCCTTCATCGACTGGAAGTCCTGGCGGAAACGGCCTGAAGGTAGCCAAGTCGAATTTCCGGCGATGAGGCCGCTCAGTCAATACGCAGGTCGGTTCGTGTGCCGTGCAGGTCCATTTCGAATTCAATTTCTTCGATCGGCGGCGCGCTGTAGTACCAGACGGCCCCATGAATCGCGGCAGTCCCGGCACGGCCGAGGATGGTCTCCTTGATCAGCGGTGCCACGGAATGCGCTGTATAGACGTTGATCGCACTCACCAGGGACCAGTCTGCGCCGAGTCCCCGTAGGCGCGTCTCCATCAGATCCATGACGAATTCGGCTTTGGTTCGAATCCCTGCCTCTGACTTGTCCCCTAGAGCAATGATTCCTTCCCGGTTGAGGACTCCTTCTGGCAGTTCGCCTCCTCCTGCGACGATAAAAGTCACGGGCTGCTTTCGCGTACAGGGCATACTGAGGGAAAAGCCGTACATGGCCGGTTCGGCGGGTGCCATCACGACCGGAGCTACGTTCGTCCGGGCGACCGGGTTCACTCCGTCAACGAAGATTCCCCAGTCTTTCAGGATAGCGGCGTACTCTGCATTAAACGCAGAGAAGCCAGGAAAGGTGAACGGCTTTGGGGACCTCAGTTCGATTCCACAGAGCGCTGCTTTCGGGCGAGAATTGTCTGCCAGGAATTGTTCGATCCGTTGGAATCCCGCTCGGTAGGGTACGGGATTCTGAAACGTCACGTGAGTGATCTCGAACCCCGGGCTGGAGACGACTCCGCACGAGTAAGGGGCGATGCCGGGGAGGAAGCGATAGTTACCTTCGGGATGATCGATCAGCGACATAGGTATCGTCTTCGCGGCAGGGGGGAGAAGAGGCTGGTCCAGACTCAAGGGCATGATGTCCGGGTCGCGGTCACTGCGACAGGGCACCAGACTATCGCTCATCGTGCTGCTGCGATAGGGACCGTCACGGCCCCTTGAAGCGGGAGTTCGGAATCGGAAGATAAGATCATGCGACGGTGCTCGTCCTTGCCGGTGGATGGAAGCAAAGCGCCGGTGGATGGAAGCAAAGCGGCTTACAGCAGAGCAGGGCCCCATCTGATGTTCGGATTCCCGCCTGCCGGGGGCCGGTGTCGCTGCACGGCGTTGACAGCACAGGAGCGAACATGGCATGACTTTTCTGAAGGCGATTCTTTGCTTGTTGCGAGCGATGTTCAATCGCCCGTCGCAATGCCGTGACTGTAACCACCCATGTGAGTCTGAGGGCCTGACGTGATGGATGTATTCGAACGAATGGATCGTCGACAGTGGTTGAGAACTTTTGCCGCCTTGTCATTGGCGACGGCCGGAGGGATCGTTCCCGGCGTTCGCGCTGACCAGTCGGACGCTCGTGCTGCGCGGCCGCGTGTCGCTCTTGTCCTGACAGAATTCACGTATCGCAGTCACGCTCATGTCATCGTCGAGAACTTTCTGGAACCGTATTACTTCAACGGCAAGCTGACCGAATCGGGCATGGAGATCGTCAGCTTTTACGTCGACCAGTTTCCGGAAGGGCGGGACATGGCGCGGGATGTCGCGAAACGCTATGGTATCGAGATCTTTCCGACCATTGCCGAGGCGCTGACGCTGGGAGGAAAAGAGCTTGCAGTCGATGGCGTGGTGTCCATCGGCGAGCACGGGGACTATCCCATGAACGAGCGGCAGCAGCGAATGTATCCGCGCAAACGGTTCTTCGATGAGATTGTGGCCGTGTTCCGTCAGTCGGGACGCTCCGTTCCTGTTTTCAGTGATAAGCATTTGTCGTATCGCTGGGATTGGGCGGCCGAGATGGACCAGGTAGCGAAGGAGCTCCAGTTTCCCCTGATGGCGGGAAGCTCGGTTCCACTCGCTCAGCGACGACCACCCCTCGAGATGCCGGTCAATGCAGAGATCGAAGAAGCGGTTTCGATTCACAGTGGCGGAATCGAGTCCTACGACTTCCACGCACTCGAGGTGCTGCAATCAATGGTCGAGTCGCGACACGGAGGTGAAACGGGTGTCAGTGAGGTGCACTTCCTCGAAGGGGACGAAGTCTGGAAAGCCGCTGATGAAGGACGGTGGAGTCCAGCGTTGGCGCTGGCGGCAATGAGTGCGGCGGAAGGAAAAGCGGTCACCTCACTTAAAGACTTTATTGAACCGGGGACGGGTAGTCAGCACCCGATCCATGCAATTCTGGTCAAGTACCGTGATGGACTGCGGGGAACAATGCTGCGTGTTGGAGCGAGTTCGACGCGATGGTGCTTCGCCTGCCAGGTGGCGGGGCGTCCCGATCCACTGGCGACGAGCTTTTATGTGGGCCCGTGGCAGAACCGGAATCTGTTCAAAGCTCTGTCACATTCCATTCAGACATTAATTCGCGAACAGCGTTCTCCTTATCCCGTCGAGCGAACGTTGCTGACAACCGGGGTACTCGCGGCTGCGATGGATTCTCACTCCGAGAGAAATATCCCGGTGACGACTCCGCATCTCGATGTGAAGTACTCGGCCGTGGATTTCACATCGATGCGGGAAATGGGAGAGACCTGGAAGTTCATCACGGACCAGTCACCGGAACCCAAAGACATCGACCTGACCGGCCGACATGCCACCCGCTGACCGATCGACTCTTCCCATCCCTCAAGTCCGCCCGAGGATGTCCCGGTCCGTCAAGTGGGGGTATCGTCCCTTCACAAAGCGGAAAGAACGACATTCCCAGTCTCTGACGCTCCTTCAGAAAATCCCCCGAACGAGTTCCGGCGAAAATCAGGTTGATGGAATTGCTCGGTCTGCTGACGCTCAAGCCGCTTGAGGCGAAGAGGGTAAAACGTTTGGCGACAGTTATTTCGCCTATTTTCCCAGCGCAGGGAAGGTGACGATGACTTTGAGCACCCCTTCTTTGCGATCTCGGAAGAGCTCGAAGCTTTCCTGTAGCCGTCGGAGGGGAAACCGGTGAGTGATGATGGGAGCGACGTTGATTCGTCCTTCTTTGATCCACTGCATGGCCGATGGAAAGTCTCTCGAGAAATCGGGACCGACGGAGGTGTAAACAGAGATGTTTTTGAAGAACAGGTCACGCCAGCGCAAGTCGTTGATCTTTTCGGGTGGCACGCCAAAGAACAAAATCTGCCCCTCGGGTCTGCAGAGATCAATGCACAGATTGAACTGTTGATCGGCATGGCCCACGCATTCGATCACAACGTCAGGCAATCTGCCCCCCAGGATTTTTTTGACTTCCGTTACCGGATCGGTGTTCGCGTTGCAGATCGTAGCTGTGGCACCCATCTGCGGGCTGGTCTCAAGACGGCCTTGGACCAGATCGATGCCGATCACCTGACGCGCTCCGAGATTTCTGAGGGCCGCGTTGAAAAGCTGACCCATGGGTCCCTGTCCGACGACGACAACGTCACGATCAAGGAGGGAAGGGAGCTTCTTGAGGGCAAAGATGACGGTCCCCAGTGGCTGGGCCATGAGCGCCTGTTCTTCCGGGACATTGGTCGCGACGGAGATTGCACGGTTCTCGTCCAGGATAAATCGTTCGGCCAGGCCCTGCTGAGCCACGGGGACGGCCAGAACGCGGTCGCCCGTTTTCCATTTCTTCCCGTTCGTCGCGACGACGGTTCCGATCATTTCGTGAAGCGAATGACCTAACGCGATCGGCCATTCATTCCAGCCATTAAAGTAAGGAAGATCCGATCCGCACAGACAGGTTGTTTCGGGCTGGAAGACGATTTGCCCGGAGCAGCCATGCGGAGGTTCGGACGGCAGAACAGGCTCAGGAACTTCGATCAACCGCACTTTTCCCGGGGCATACATGTCGCCGATCAGCATAGGGGCCTCATGATGATGGAACAGGAAGGGGCAGGAACTGGAGTTGACAGATCCTCACTCTAACCCGTCTGCTTTCGACAATCATCTGAAAGCGACAGAAAACCTCATTCGGCAGGAAGGTGTGACTGGTGGCGGGGATGGGTGTGGGACGACGGTTGTCATTGAAAGTGGTGACTGAAAAGGCAGAGGACTCGCAAAGCATGCTTTGCGAGTCCTCTGGTGCGCGTCAAATCGTTACCCGTCGGTGCTCCCGGCACCCGTCGGATTAGAATTCACCGACGATTTCGCCACCCTTGGGTGTGCACAGTCCGATGAAGACGTCGAAGGAGATGTTCTCGCTGATCAGCTTGACGGCTCCGTCCCCGAGCAGGAAGTGAGCACCACCGGTGTGGAACGAGTAGGGCTGGCTGTTGCCGTGGGTTCCGAACACGTAAGGAGCGTCGGTGTGCGGATAGGAAGAGGATCCGATATCCAGCCCGTTGGTGGCGTTCAGTGCGGCTGTACCGAGGAAGTCTGAACCGTCAGCCTTGGCACCGAAGTAGAGGATGTCGCTGGCAGGCCGTGCCCAGCCACCGCCGTTGACGCGGTTGGTGGGGAGACCACCGAACTGTCGGCTCTTGCGCCAGACGGCAGGGCGACCTGACGATTCGGCAAAAGCGATGGTGTTCGACAGACCATCGGTGACGTCGCTGAACTTGGCTCCGGAAAGCTTCTGGCCCGATGCTGTGGTGATCGTAGCGTTCTTGGGGAAGAAACCGGCAATGTACTGGTAAGTCGGGTCGGCAGGGTCAGTGTGCAGGTTGGTCAACTGGACCGAGGTGTAAGGCTGGTTCAGCGGCGAGATGCCGAAGATGGGGGAGTAGTCGCTGGAGGCAGCGGTATCCTGTGCCCAGGCGGAAGGATTGTCAGGAACACCGTCAAGAGCCCCCCCCTGAGGATCGGATGGGCAGACGAAGGCATTGATCTTGGTTCGCGACAGGGCAACGTTGGTTCCCACACTCCAGTTGATGGTCTGGTTGTACTGATTGAAGATGTTGGCCTGATCAATGTACGGCAGCAGAGCGGTCATGACGGCCATACGAACGGTCCCGGGTGTGGGGGGACGCAGGCTGCTGGGCAGGTGATTGAACGTTCCTTCGAAGTTGTGAACGGCCAGGCCAATCTGCTTCAGATTGTTCTTGCACTGGGTGCGGCGAGCGGCTTCACGAGCTTGCTGGACTGCGGGCAGCAGCAGAGCAATCAAAACGGCGATAATGGCGATAACCACCAGCAGTTCAATCAGGGTGAATCCACCACGAGCGGTGTTGCGGGGATTCTTCACAGAGACGCGGACCATAATCAATTTCTTTCTAATAGGAAGTGGCTCTTATCGTAAGTGATTTCTAAGCCAGGAAAATTCAACTCGACATCTGCCATCACGATTGTGTGGCAATGCATGACGCAGTTCTTACACTCGGGATTCATTTCATCTTCTTGCTCCTTCGCTCATTCGAAGTCGGAGGAACTTTCGGGCGGGGACCAGGTCGGTCAGCGGAGCTCAATTTCTCTGCCAGCAGAGAAAGGGATCCGCACGGCCATCAGTCTGTTACCGGAATTGCAACGATCACTTCTTTCGCAGGATCAATTCACCGGGCTCGGTGCCATCGGGTGTCACTTCAATTTTCAGATCAGTGGTGTTCTGACTTGCATACTTCTTTGGCAAATCATTGGGGCCAGCCGACGGATTCTCTTTCGAGCCCACGATGGGATAATGCAGAGCGAGAACCTTGTAGGACCCGGCAGGAGCCCCATCGCTTTTGGAATAAGTTCCCAATTCGAAACTGCCGTCGATTTCCGTGGTCGCGGTGGGACGAACGGAGGGTGGGACCTCACTGTCCTCTGGGATCAGCGTGATCTGCGCACCGGCCAATGGCTTTCCTTCCAGCAGCAAGACTCCGGTAGCGGGATAGACGGTATCCCAGGGCTGTTTTGCTTTACCACAACCGACTGTGGCGGCGCTGGAGATGAGGGTCAGGCAGAGCAGCAGGCGATGGACCCTTAACTTAGACATTCGACAAACCTTCTCTTAATTCTGAGCAGTGAAAAACCAACATCCATTTGATCGGTGATTTATCGCGGGAGGTTGAGACTATCTCTGTTTCCCTCATTTCTACCACCTGAATCCATCGATGTGAGATCCAGGGTATTCGGATTGGCCCGAGGCCCTCGTCGATCAACCTTCACCCGGCGGGCGGCAGGGTGCCGACTTCACAGTTTTCGCATTCGCTGAATCTCAATTAACCAAATGTGAGATTATTCTCACGCGTGTTAAGTTGGTTTTAGAGAGCCAGTCA
Organism: Schlesneria sphaerica; assembly: GCF_044336245.1. Classification (NCBI taxonomy): domain Bacteria; kingdom Pseudomonadati; phylum Planctomycetota; class Planctomycetia; order Planctomycetales; family Planctomycetaceae; genus Schlesneria; species Schlesneria sphaerica. The sequence goes on from NZ_CP172346.1 coordinate 5,450,109, forward strand.
AGAATAAAAAAATGACACAACGTTCTCAAAAGAATTCACTTAAGTGAATATCCTCCGTCGACTGCTTGGGGTTTCTCTTCAATTTAAATATCACAAGTTCGGTGAGCATTTTTAGGCGACATCCGCTCAGATGTCAATTGCGTCTTTAATTTTTTTTGAAAATTTCGTGATTGCGGGTGCGGGCCGAATCAGGTCCCTGCGGGTGACGTCAAGCAGACAAAACTGTAATCAGCTCGACGGTTCATGCGAAATCGACTGCCAGTTTAATGGTCATTTCCGCCTAAATATTGGCATCAGGTGCCGGGTGTCGTTCCGGGCAACGGGTGTTTGGGGGCGTGCTGTCTGGATCCGTAAGGCCGTAGAGAGATGCGGGAAGGCTGTAGGCAAGGGGGGGGGGGCGTAAAAACGAAGAAGCCGCTTCAGGGGGCTGAAGCGGCTTCGGATCGAATTCGAGATTTCATGACAAGCGGCGTAAAGCTGCCGGATGCCGGCTTAGAACTCGCCCAGCGGGTTTCCGTCTGCGATCAAGCCAAGTCGCTGGCGGGTCGTCGCGTCGAGATTTTCGCTGATGAAGCGGACCGAACCGTCGGTCAGAAGAACCTGCAATCCGCCGGTGTGGAGGCTGCCGGGGCTGCCCCACTCACCGAGCCGTCCAACTTGACGGCTGTTGAAAGGAGGGCTCGTCCAGGCGCAGCATTCCCAGTCGTTGATCTTGCGGGCTCCACCGCTCAGGTTGGCGAAGTCGATCGAGCTGCCGGCGTAGGCACGGCAAGACCAGGCGGGGGTGTGACCGTCAGCGACGTTCAGGGTGGTTTCGACCATGGCGACGGTGTTGCTGGTGCCGTCGCTGACGTCCCGGATGTTGCTGTTGGAGTTTTCGCCAAACATGCCGCGAGCGTACTGATTTTCATTTGACCAGTAGCCCCATGCGTTCGGGGAGGTGGTGCTGAATCCGTAGGTGGTCAGGTAAGCGATGACGCCAACGGCACAGCCATAGTTTCCGTCCCCGACAACGGTTTCTTTTCCATTGTCGCTGGGGCACAGAAAAGCAGCAATTTTGTTGGTGCCGATGGCAGTGTTGGTGGTCGGTGCGGGGCCTGGGGTCAGTGCAGCACCGGAAACAGGACTCCACGTTGCGCCCAGGTTGTCGCCCATGGGGAGCGAGAAGTTGACCTGGTTGTACAGCGGACTCTGGTCAATGTACGGCAGGAGCAGAACGTAGCCTGTGTGGTTCTTGACGTTGGCGGGGGTCGAGTAAGGGCCGTTTGCTGTAGCGTAAGGGAACACCGAGAAGGTGTCGTGGTAGTTGTGCAGTGCGAGGCCCAATTGCTTGAAATTGTTCTTGCACTGGGTGCGGCGCGCGGCTTCGCGTGCCTGCTGGACTGCGGGGAGCAGCAGCGCGATGAGGACTGCAATGATCGCAATGACCACCAGCAGTTCAATCAGAGTGAACGCTTTTGATCTGCGTCGCGAAATGTTCGCGAGACCGACGGAGGCTTTCATGAAAAGATCCTTCAACAATGGGAGACAAACAAATAGCTCGAACGGGCAATCAAAGCCTTCGAGGGTTACACAAGGGAAAAGTCTTGCAGGCGGGGGCAGGCAGATGCGCAACTTCACGTTTGTCGTCCGGGGACCGGCTGGATAAGTTTCCAGTGGTACCCGGGTCTGTCGCTGGCTCAATCAATTTCGTCGGTTGCGCTCACCCATTCGCTGGCGGTTATCTTCGTTGGCGGTGATCAGGCAGGTTGTCTCAGTGTTGTTCACTAAAGCACATTACAGGGGGGCGGCTCGTTTCTTTCTCGAAAATTCCGAGATTATTTCTTCACGGAGGTCGAGATGATGAAGTCCAGGCTGGTGGTCCCCTTGTCAGGAATCGTCGTCTTGTTATGCATTCCCGCTTTGCCGACGTCACTCCATCGTGCCGCAATTGCTTGAGTGCTCGGAGTCATCGTCGGTGATTCATTGGCGGCGAGAGGCTTGCCATCAGGCTTCACAAACTGTGAGAAGGTGACGAAGTAATTTCCTGCGGGAATTCCTGGTTTGTTGCTGAGGTGCGTGACCGTGAACTTCCCTTCCGCATCCGTCATGGCCCAGCAGCCACCTTGTGTTTTGGTGTCGTCTGTGGGGTGGAAGGTGATGCGGACCCCTTCTGCAGGGCGGCCGTTCACCTTCACGGTGCCCGATGCCGGTACCAGTGTTTCCGCTTTCGGTTGGTTCGAGCCGCAGCCAGAGAAAGAAACCAAACACAGCCAAATCAGTAGCAGACTTCGTCCAACCGTCATTCTTGCTCCAGCAGTAAATCCAAAAAGCCAATCAATTCAATTCGAGGTGCCCGACTGAAACCCAAAGGCAGCAGCGTGGCAATCATTATGCGGTTGTCATATTTGAGTGTCGAGGGGGTTCCCGGCAGGAGTTGCCTTCCGTTTGAGCACGGCCCTCCTCGCTCACGCTCTCGTGTAAGCTTCTTGTCTCAGTCAGTCTGCTTGCGTCACCGAGCCTGACGCAAGCAGTGGTTCCATCAGCGATGCAAACAGCAAAGCCCGTGCCACCCTCTCCCTTTGAGTTCCCACCGAACTCTTGACGCATCAGTGAAAACCAATGCCTAAAGGTCCTGGCTCCGCTCGGAAGAAGACTGCGGGACGCCGCCAGACTGACACATCCGCAGAGAGTCGAAACATCAAAAAATAATGCATCCACTCTTTGGGTCGTGGTTGGTCGAGCCCGTTCCGGGGACCTGTCCCGCTGGACGATCACTGACGCTGCACTTTATAGGCAGTTCGAAATGGCTTGGGAATCCAATTGAGAACTTATCTTAATCCCTGATAACCGGAAACCATGTTTCTGTCCCTTCAATCGCTATCCAGGGGGATTTTGTATCGACATTTGTTTTTGTGTCGATGTGCCCGGACGGCCATTGGATCTGGATTTCTTCGACGATCGTCCGACTGCCGATCCCGATATCGATCCCTTTCTGGCTGCTGGATTCGTACCCGTCACCCGCCATTATCTGTGTGGTGCGGATATCGTCGGCAGAGACCCGGATTCGCAGTTTTGCACCGACCGCATCACGATTGCTTCTGGTCCCGATCAGTTTCAACTGAACCGCGTGGCCTGGGGAGATGGTTTGGTTCTCCGCGAGCAGGACCGCTGCTTCGAGATCGGATGCGACGAAATCGATTTTCCCGTCACGGTTCCAGTCGAGCAGTGCCAGTCCGCGGCCGAGTCGCTCCTGACGGAAGATTCCTTCCGCTTGGTCTGCAAACAGTTCTGTGAAGGTTCCTGCTGCAGTTCCTCGAAAGAACTGCGCTCTCATCCGATAGGGTTCACCCGGGATCTTGTCGATTTGTCCATTGACGAGGACCAGATCATACCAGCCATCGTGGTCTGCATCAAAAAACTGTGTGCCGAAGCCCAGTGGCTCGAAGCCGGGCTCACTCAGCCCGGCGCTGCGGATCTGGTCCTGATAGAACCCACCCGGTTGGGATCGATAAAAGGCGTTGTGTTCTCGCGCGAAGTTCGTGATATACAGATCCATGGCACCGTCACGATTCACATCGGCGCAGGCCACCCCCATGCATGCTTGTGAGGCACCGTTCTGATCAAGAGCGACGCCCCTCAAAAAGGCTTCGTCACGAAAATGGAGCGGCTGGTCGGGGCTGGTCTGATCATTGATCAGCAGGTAGTTGGGGGTCATGTCGTTCGCTACGAAGACATCAACGCGGCCGTCGTCGTTGAAGTCCGCGACAACCAGGCCCAGCCCGGTTCCTTGCGGCAGTTCCAGGCCACACTCCCTTTGCTGCTCGATAAATCGCCCATCTCCCTGATTCAGCCCGATCGTATCGGTGACCGGGTCGTAAACGACGGGGCGACAGATCCCCGGACGATTGTGTTGGTCGTAGCACATCCCGGTGAAGAGTTTCGCTCCGCCGACGTAGTTCACATCGAAGAGTTCCGGAAGTCCATCGCCATTGAGGTCGGCGATCGCGCAACTGACCGTCCAGACGGACTGACGCAGACCCGCGAGAGAGGTGACATCCGTGAACGTTCCGTCTCCGTTGTTGTGATACAGCGTATTCCGACCGAGATTGGCAACATACACATCGGGAAAGCCGTCACAGTCGAAATCTCCGCAGGCCACACCCTGTGAGAAGGCCGTCTCGTGGATGCCGGCCAACGGGGTCACATCGACAAACTGTTCGCCGAACCGATTGCGGTAGAGGGCGTCTGTGGGACCGATGGAGGGTTCAGTGGCCGATGTGCTTCCCTGCGGAAAATAGAGGTCAGGCCACTCATCCAGGTCATAGTCCAGTACGCCCACCCCCGCTCCCATCGTTTCGAAGATCTTTCGGCCCTGTTGTGGTGAACCGGCGGTGACGTATCGAAAATTCAACCCGCTCGCCGATCCCTGATCGACGAATCGGATCGGCTCCGCCGGTCTGGTGACTTTCTGAGGGGGCGAGTCGTCTCGCGGTTCGGATGAGTGTGCCGGGGAAGCGTGTACCGCTGCAGTCTTGCTCCAGTCAGGCAAGGGAAATTGTTGCCATTCGAAGTCTCGGCCAGGAAGACTGTCTGGGTGCGTGCGTGGCAGACTGGCCGTCAGACGCGAGTCCAGGTCGCTCTTCAGAGCCTGGATTTCCGCAGTGAGCAATAACTTTCGGTCCGCCGGCGGCAATTGTTCGAGGATTCGAATCCAGCCCCACGCTTCCCATAACCGTCCCGTTGCCTGCAGTTCTGCGATGAGCGGGGTCAGCCAGTCGTTGGCACGCTGGTCGCGCAGGCGCGCACTGAGGCTGATGATGGTCTGAAGGCGCTTTCCCCGTACCGTGAACTCGGATCCCAGCTCCGTCGCTCCTGTTTGTGTCAACAACTGCCCCAGCAGGAAATTGGCCGGTTGTAACTCGGGCTCACGCTGAAATGCTTCGTACAGACAGCGAATAGCACTGTCCGTATGACCTTGGTGCCTCAGCCATTTTCCCCGCGCCAGCCAGACGTGGGAGTTTGTCTCCAGAGCAGGCGTGACCTGGGCGTTCCAGGCGAGAAAATCCGGGGCAGGCCCGTCGGCCAGAATTTCGCCTAACAGACCCATCGCTTCTGCGTCCTGTGGACGCGCGCGGGTGATTTCCTTCAGACCGTTACGGGCTTTGTCGAGATGGTTCAGCGCGATGTCGTTCAGGACGTAGGCCAGGATATCGAAGCGGCTTTCCGGATCGAGTTCGATCATTTTGGCCAGTCGGGAACCGTCGGGTGCCACCGGGTTTGCTGAGGTGACGAGGATCAGGTCCTCCTTGTTGAATGCGTTGCGTTTGATCAGTTCGATGATGCAGCGCACGACTTCCTGCGGCCGCCCCATGACAGTGGCCATCTGACCCTGCCAGCGGTAGAGGTCGGCCAGATCCGGATTGACCCCCGCAGTATACATCAGCGCCGCCCGCGCAGGGCGAACACGGTTTTCGACCATCCATCGCCGTCCCAGGCGACGGCCCAGGGATGCAGCGGCTGCGGGATCCAGTGCGGCCAGTTTTTCCAGCGCGCGCAGGGACTGATCGGGATCACCCGACTGAGCATTCGCTTCCGCCGACAGTTCCCAGGCAGCGGTGAAGTCGGGCTTCAGTTGAAGAGCCCGCTCGGCACAGTGGCGGGCCAGCGTGACTTTCTGCTCAGTGAGTGCGACCTGACCCTGCTCGACAAGTTGTTCAGCGGATTTTCCTGATACCAGGTGGGGAAGGAACCAGACGAGTAGCAGGATGAGGACGCAGCCCGTCAGACCTGAAGCAACGAGGTAGGGACTGATCCTGCGCCGACCCTGTTCGGAGATCGCGTGCTGGAAATCGGGAGTAGGCGGATCGGAATCGATGTTGTGTTCCTCAGAATCTCGATCATGGTCAGAACGATTGCTACGGGGACGTTGTTGCGCACCGCATCACCGGGGCTGTTCTGTTTCATCGGGTCCAATACGGGCGGCGACCGGGGAATGCGCGAGGACTCATACCTCGCATAACGAACCGTCAGGTGAGAGTAGAAGAATGAACCCCGGGGGGGGTAACCGATTCACTCCAGTCATGTCCCGCGGTCCCGATTGTCGCACGGCAGTGTTTCACCTGCGTGGGTGTAAGGCAAGGGAACTCAGTTGCGGCAGTGTGTCAGGTGGCTTCAGGACAGGCAGTTTGAGGTCAGAAAGGGGGGATTGTCAGGGGCGAATCAGTCATCGCTTTTTCCGGTTAGCTTATCTCCATCTGAATCCCATAGTGATCGACATTCCGACTTGTCGTCCCGCAGTCCTGCAGCGTCGCCCAATGGAATGATCGCGAGTCTTCTGCTCCCAGGTCTTCGCTGGTCTCGTGCTGAATGTGTTTTCTTAATGGAAAGCGATATGGGTATGCTATTCGTCAGGGGGCACGTTGCGAGTGACAACGTGATCCGCAACCCCTTTTCTGATCGGCAGCCCGTCGGAATCGGAGACACTTTGAAGCACGCTCGTCGTAATGAATCATCGGTGTTTCGTTCTCGCCGTGCGTTTGCACTCGGTCGATGGCTGGCGATCGGGGCGAGTCTCTCATTGCTGGCGCTCGCCGCGATGTGGTTCGCACTGCAAGGCCAGACGCCCCAATCGGCGGAGGAGTGGGTTGAACGCGGGCGCCGCGCGATGGAACGGCGTGACTATCGGACATCGCGAACTTCGTTTGAACAGGCCGTTCAACGGGATCCCGAACTTGCCAAAGCGTGGGCACTTCTGGCCGAGGCGGCTTGCCTTGATCAGCATCAGGACCAGGCGCTGGCGGCGCTGCAGGAGGTGGTCCGGCGAGAACCGAAGCGAGGCTGGGCTCTGGGAATCAAGCTGGCCAAGGTCTGGGTTGGCCAACACCGCTATCAACCTGCGATCCAGGGGGCACGGCTGGCAGCGGAAGCAGATCCTGCCTCGCCCGAGCCCGAGCGCATCCTGGCGCAGATTTACAGCATCACGGGGCATCGGGAGGAAGTTGTTACCAACCTGGTGGACCTCATCAGAAAGAATTCGTTCTCCCGCGATGATCTGATTGTCCTGTCGGCCGCGACTCCCTGCCGGGATGCTCCAGAGGAACGTCAACAGGCTCTCAAGGCGGCCCCCGAATTTCGCGCACCCTTACTTCAGGGTGCTTTCAGCCAGATGGGGGATAAACCTGAAGCAGCGGAACTGCTGCTATTGGAACTAACGGCCGCTGTCCCCGGGGATGACGAGGCACAAGGGGCCTTGGGAGAGCTCTACGCCGCGCAGTTTCCGCAGAAATTCCTCAAGTGGAATGCTCGTCTGTCGCCGGGTGCCGAAAACAACTCGCGCATCTGGGCGGCCCGGGGACGATGGCTCGCCCGCATGGGGAGTGTGGGCCCCGCGATCAGGTGCCTGCACGAATCGCTGATTCGTGAGCCCGAGCAGCTCGCCACAACGATGTTGCTGGGGGGATTGCTCAAGTCTCTTGACGAAATTGAACTTGGAAACGCCTTCTCCGAACGGGGACTGCATCTGCAGAGAATTATCGATATGAGCATCCGGATGAACGATCCGCGCGGGGATGAACTCGTCATCCCGCTGATCGAGGAACTGGAGGCCGTAGGACGGCTCTGGGAGGCCTGGGGGTGGTGCGTTGTGTACGAGCAGCAGCATGGTCCTCAAATCAGCCCGGTCGCCGAGTTCAAAAGTCGCATCCGAACGCGACTTCATCGTGACCTTCCCCGGACGGATCCTCACAGCCTGCCAGGGCAGGGGAGTGACTGGGACCGATTTCCGCTGCCCGACTGGAATCAGCCGTCCCTGACTGACGCGGCAATCGAGGTCATGTCAGCCTCCTCGTCAGCATCGGGAAGCGATTCTGATGCTGCGGGCATTCAATTTGTTGACAAAGCGGAAGAGGCAGGCCTCCGGTTCCGCTTCGTCAACTCATACTCTCCCGCTGCGGGGCGAATGATTTTCGAGTCGATGGGGTCAGGAGTGGCGGTACTGGATTACGATCGCGATGGCTGGCCAGACCTGTATTTCCCGCAAGGTAACACATCGCCGACACGCGGTTCGGCGACGGTCTGCGACGAGCTTTACCGCAACCTCTGGGGGCAGGAGTACCGCCAGGTTTCCGGCTTGTCCGGCGTGTCGGAATCGTCGTACTCGCAAGGGGTTGCGGCCGGGGATTTTGATAATGACGGGTTTACGGATCTGTATGTCGCCAATCTCGGTCGCAACAGCCTGCTGCGCAACAACGGCGATGGTTCGTTCACTGATGTGACGGAGGTTGCGGGGCTAAAGCAGGAAATCTGGACGGTGAGCTGTGCCATCGCGGATCTCAACGGAGACGGATTCCCCGAGCTGTTTGACGTCAACTATCTGCAGGGGCCCGATCTTTTAACCGGTTACTGTCTCGATCCTTACGGGAGACGAACCGTCTGCCGTCCGACCGCCTTCGATCCTACGTGGAACACCGTATCTATCAATCTCGGCGATGGCCGGTTCGAAGAACAGCAGCGCGAGTGCGGTCTGGATCTTCCTTATGGTCGCGGTCTGGGGCTGATCGTTGCCGACTTTAATGAGGATGACCGGCTGGATGTTTTCGTCGCAAACGATATGTCTGCCAACTTTCTGCTGATCAATCAGCAGGCGGGACCCGATCAGCCGCTCCATTTTCAGGACGAGGCGATCTTGCGGAATGTGGCTCTTGACGAGTTTGGGCTGGCACAAGCCTGCATGGGGATTGCGTGTGCCGACATCAACCGGGATCGCCTGCCGGATCTCTACATCACTAATTTTGCTCGCGAATCCAACACGTTGTACCGCTCGCAAGCCGGGGGTTTCTATCAGGATGCAACGCAATCCTCCCAACTCAGAGGCCCGGGATTCGACCTGCTGGGGTTCGGAACTCAATTCATGGACGCCGACAACGACGGCTGGGAAGATCTGATTGTCGTGAACGGTCATCTCGATCAGTTCATCAACGAACCGTTCCAGATGCGGGCTCAATTTTTCCGCGGAAAGACGAACAGTCAATTTGTCGAACTGTCCGGTTCGCAGGCCGGAGAGATTTTTGCGCGCCCCCGTCTGGGGCGGGGACTCGCGGTACTCGACTGGAATCGGGACGGGCGCGTTGATTTTATCGCTACGGATCTTGAGCAGGCGGCAGTACTGGGGGTGAATACGACCCCCTCCGAGAATCGGACCTTAGCGATCAGGCTGGTAGGGACGCGCAGCAATCGTGACGGAATCGGTGCTAAAATTGGGGTTACTGTAACCCCAACAGATCACCGATATCTTCAACGGGTAGCGGGTGATGGCTATGAAAGCAGTAATGAGCAAGTTTTGCGCATAGGGACGGGCAAGCACGCCAACGTGGAAGCCGTGGAAATAAGTTGGCCATCGGGTGAAAAGAGTCGTGCTACTCATCTCAGCACGGATTCGGAGTGGCTTTTTATCGAAGGGGATGGGGCGCCAATATCCCTTAAAGTCGTCCCGAAATAGCCGCCTTGACATCGTTTAACATTAATGGCATCTTAAATGCACAATTCGACATACGTGATCGGCCCGCCTTGTTCTTCTTAAAAAGCACTGCGGAAAACCGATCCCTAGCGAGCTGAGTTTCGCACGACTGATATTCGCACGACTTTTGACTGCCTCAGGTTTCAGCATCTGTGTCTCAGGGGTAAGCGTCTATTATGGCAATGCAGCGTGATTCGGATCCGCGTTCTCAATTAACGAGTTCACCCATCATTCGACTCGTCTCGGTCTCGTCCATCGCGATGGCGATGCTTATCGGAACGCTCGGTTGCGGGAAGTCCGGCCCGAAACCGGAAAAGCTTGTTCCGGCGGCCGGCCTGGTCAAGGTGAATGGCCGACCCCTAGCGGGAGTGCGGCTGAGCTTTCAGCCCATCGAGAACAACAAGGCCGTCGGCGGCTGCTGGGCCATCACCGATAACGACGGGAAATTCAAAGTGATCCACGTTTCCTCGAAGGAGGGAATTCCCCCCGGCAAATACGAGGTGTACTTCTCTCGTCGGGTTAAACCGGATGGTTCTCCTCTGGGCGAAAACGAATCCCCCACGATGGTTCAGTCGCGCGAATCTGTTTCCGCCATGTATAGCGACCCCTCGCGCGCAGGGATGCACAACCGGATTGAAATCCCTGAGAAAGGGGTGACAGATCTGGATTTCACGATTTCAACTTCGGCGCCGAAAAAGAAATAACCTTACATCTTCTTCATAATCCTCCGGGCCCTCAAATCAGAGAGCGGTCCGGGGGTGGCTTTTGTTTCTCTTCTGTTGTGTTTGTTTCTTCTCTTTTTTGATGGAGGCATGCAAATGAAGCCGAGGGCGAAGTCCAGATTAAGGTGGCGGGATCGAAGAGCTTTTACACTGATCGAGTTGCTCGTCGTCATTGCAATTATTGCAGTGTTGATTGCGCTTCTGTTGCCTGCGGTGCAGCAGGCCCGCGAGGCAGCGAGACGAACTCAATGCAAGAACAATCTCAAGCAGATTGGTTTGGCACTGCACAACTATCACAGCGGATTCAATGTCTTCCCATTCTCGGTTTCCGGATCGGGTCCAAACGCCTACAACAACCCCACCATCCGACAGGTAAAGAATACAACGGGTTGGGTTCAGTTGCTGCCGTACTTCGATCAGGCACCCCTGTTTAACACTATTAACCATAGCGCAGCGATGGGACGCTACATGGGGCCAAGCTGGTCCACCGCAACGGTCCCGCTTGCGAACGGGGGACCGACGATCGAGAACGCCAACGCCGCAGCGACCAAACTGGTGGCGCTGCTTTGCCCTTCGGATTCCGGACAGGCGATCTTCCCGGGATTCGATGGCAACTACGGCTGTGAAACAAACAGGCCTGCCTATAAAACCAACTATGGTTTTAGCGTTTCCCCCCCTTTCGGGGACTATAACTGGGATACACAGAATCAGTATGCGAGGGCGCTGTTCGGTCCTGAATCCAACTCCTCCATGCGAGATGTTTCGGACGGAACGAGTAACACGGTCGCTGTCGCAGAACAGACTCTCAATGTCTACGATGGTATCACGGGGTCATGGGCCTGTATGCAGCACGTCGGTCAAGGGGTCGATTTTGCCAATCTGAATGGCCAGCGAAAAATCAACGACTGGGACTGTTGCGGCTGGGGGCCAGGAACTCCCTGGAGCGTGAAAAATCCACCCGGGAAACTGGGTGAATGGGGAACCGTCGGGAGTATGCACACGGGCGGGTGTCAGGTCCTGCTCGTTGATGGGTCCGTCCGTTTCATCAGCGAGAACATTGACGCGGTGACCCGCCAGAGCCTCGGATACATTGCTGACGGAAAGGTCGTCGGCGAGTTCTAATCCGAATTGATTTGCAATCTCGGAACAGCACGAATACTTCTAACGTCACCGCGCGACTTCGGTCGTGCGGTGACGTTGCTGTTTTATGTCGGTGCAGAAACCGCTGTTTGCTGAGATCCAATACGAATGCGGGATCGAAATCAATCAAGCTGCCGCCGATTCGGCACGTCGGCCATTCCTCGATTCTCTCGCTCGACAGGAAATGAATTGTCCACTTCTGATGACCGCCCGAAGCCGGTTCCCCTGGCGACACGCTCACACAAAACAAGGCCGTGGCTGCTGCCTTTGTTGATCGTCATCGGAATCGCGGGGGCGACGGCGGTGGCCTTCAAAGTATTTAACGCAAATCCCACCGCAGATGAGTTGCTCGAACAAAGTCAGACCGCCTTGGACCAGCGCGATTACGCGCAGGCCGTCAGCACGCTGGAGCGGGCAGTGGAGCAGTACCCTGACCTGAAAGAAGCATGGGCTCTGCTGGCCGATGCGTCCGCGCGGGAGGGAGATGCGTCCCGGTCGCTGACGGCACTTGAGCAACTGGTGCGACTGGATCCGGCTCGAGCCAGTTCCCTTGCCGTGCAATTGGGCAGAAACTGGATGACGCGGAATCTCATCCGACCCGCGATTAACACCCTGCGGCTGGCGAGTGTGGCGAACCCTAATGCGGCTGAACCTGACCGCTACCTGGCGCAGATTTTTGCTGTGACGGGACATCGTGCCGAGGTGGTTGAGTGCCTGGTCCGACTGATTCAGAAGAACGCGTTTACGCAGGATGATCTGGTCGTGCTGTCTTCTGTCAATCCCACGGTTGATGACTCGGGGCGGCTCGAACTGATGCTCAAAGCCGATCCGAATGAAAAGTCGCCGCTGTTACCGCAGGCGATGCATGAGCTGGATCGAAACCGCGTCTCCGAGGCAGAACAATACCTGCTCGAGGTCGTGAAGGCCGACCCGGGGGACAACGAAGCACAGAGTATCCTGGGAGAAATCTACGCGGATTTCGCACCTGAGAAATTTCTCGCCTGGAATGCTCAACTTCCTCCCACGAGCGAGAACGACGGACGGATCTGGTTGGCACGGGCGAAATGGCTGAATCTCAACGGAAAACCCGACCCCGCGATCCGCTGCTTGCATGAGGCGCTCGTTCGCGAGCCGGAAAGCCTTTCGGCCAACATGTTGATGGGGCAGGTACTCAAATCTCGCGGTCTGGCCGAACTCGGTACATCCTATACTGAGCGGGCACGCAGTCTACAGCGGATCACCGATCTCAGTTCCCGCATGGGTGAGCCTCAGTCCCATTTGTTAATTGAACCCATGATCTCGGAACTCGCAGCGACGGGGCGATTGTGGGAGGCCTGGGGGTGGGCCGAAGTTTATGACAGGCGGGTCCGTCCTGCTACTGGTGATCCCATGCTGGCCCGGAAAAAGGAACTCGCTGCACAGGCGGCACTGGCCGGGCCGACGCGGACGAAGCCCGGCAGCCTGGCAGGGGACAAGAGTGAGTGGTTGAAATATCCGTTACCCGACTGGACCCAGTCTGCCTCCAGCCCGGCGGGGAGTGAGCCGACGAGGGAAGGTGAGTCGACTGAGATCCGGTTCGTGGACCAGGCTGAGTTGGCAGGACTGGACTTTCGCTATATCAACACGTCCGCTCAGGAATCGGGACACAAGATTTATGAAACGATGGGGGCAGGGGTCGCAGTCCTGGATTTCGATCAGGATGGGTGGCCGGATCTCTACTTCGCGCAAGGCAAACCGCTCCCTCTTTCAAGTCCTACCGGGCCCAGTGATGCTCTCTACCGCAATCACCGGGGCGAGCGGTTTGAGTCTGTGACCGTTCCGGCGGGAATCGATGAGACGTCTTACTCCCAGGGCGTGACGGTCGGCGATTACAACAATGATGGATTCCCCGACATCTATGTGGCCAACCTGGGACGGAACAAGCTGTTCTGCAACTGTGGTGATGGCACATTTCGGGACGTGACGGATGAAGCGGGGATTCAGGAATCGGCGTGGACGGTGAGCTGCGCGATTGCCGATTTGAATGGGGACGGCTTGCCCGAGATCTTCGATGTCAATTACTGCGAAGGACAGGACTTTCTGACGGCGACTTGCTACGACGAATTTCGTAGGCCCGTCGTTTGTCGCCCGACGATGTTCAACGCCGCGCTCGACACCGTGGCGGTCAATCTGGGTGACGGCCGCTTTCAGGAACTTCAGGCGGAAGCGGGACTGGACCTTCCGCTCGGGATGGGACTGGGCCTCGTCATCGGTGACTTCAATGATGACCACCGACCCGATGTTTTTATCGCGAACGACATGACGGCAAATTTTCTGCTGATCAATCAAACGGAGCAAGCAGGAGGAGCGCTTCGCTTTGTCGATGAGGCATTCTTGCGGGGTGTCGCGCTTGACGCGAACGGTCTGGCCCAGGCGTGCATGGGGATTGCCACCTGGGACGTAAACCGTGACGGAAAGCTGGATCTGTTTATCACGAACTTCGCACGCGAGTCGAATACGTTGTACTTATCGCAGGCAGGGGACGTCTATGAGGATCAGACTCAGCGGGCCGGGCTTCGAAAGCCCACGTTCGAGCCACTCGGCTTTGGTACTCAATTCATCGATGCGGATCGCGATGGCCGTCCCGAGTTGGTCGTGATGAATGGCCACATTGACGAATTTTTGAATGAACCGTTTCGCATGAAGGCACAGATTTTCCATGGACTTGATGACGCCCGGTTCGTCGAAATCTCCGATCAGGTGGGGGGCGAATTCTGGCGAGACGAAAGACTTGCCCGAGGTCTCGCCCTGATCGACTGGAATCGGGATGGTCTGACGGACTTCGTCGCGACCGACCTGGAAAAGCCCGTTCTACTGGCGACGAATGCGACGGAAAATCAGTGTCATTCGCTCTGCCTGAAACTCATTGGAACCCAATCCAGCCGTGATGCGATCGGCGCCAAAATTCGGGTCGTCCTGCAGAACGGCGAAGAAAGAATCGCGCAGTTGACAGGTGGCGACGGTTACGAATCGTGTAGTGAACGAGTTGTATCGATCGGGGTAAGTCGGGATGAACGAGTGAACAAAATTGAAGTTCAATGGCCATCCGGTCACAAAGATGTGTTTGAAAATGTCGCAGTTGCGGCGAAATGGTTAGCAATCGAATCGCGGTCGACGTTGGTTGAATTTAATAGCGACCGCTGATATCTAAGGGGCTGGATTCGTTTTTGTAAATGTGCCTTCCGAGTAAGCAGCTTCGATGTTTTTTCTTGCGATGTTCTCAAAAATGGCGAGAACCGTTGATTTTATGAGTTTACTTGGAACGTACCGTCACCTATCGTCATTGGTAGACGAAATCGTCTCAAGAAGTGGCGTAATTGATGCTCCTGCGGTTCGGCAGTGACTGACGCCAAGCACCAGTCAGCCCCGGAAGCCTCCGATTCGCTCGTATCGCGTCTAAAGAGAGCGACAAAGGTACGACACTTGCATACTACGCAACTGTGTCGCCTTCACGCGAAACGATCAGACGGCTCGGACCTACGCCTCTTCGCCAGTGCTGAATTTTGTTTTTGGACGGGACACATTCGTTGCCGGAAGCTCTTGATGCTTCTGCGGTGTCTCGAAACTGTGAGGAGGATGTCAGTGAAGCTCTCAGCCCGTTGCCTGTTGTCGTTGATTGTCGTCTTCTTTGTTGGTCTGGTTCAGGGCTGTGGCGGCTCCAAGACCGTCGCTGAGAAGATTGTCCCTGCATCCGGGGTCATCAAGTTGGATGGTAAGCCTGTGGCGGGTATCAACATCCGCTTCACCCCCATCAATGAGACCAAGAGCGTCGGTGGGGCCTGGGCAGTTACGAAGGACGACGGCAGCTTCACCGTGATGCACTGGACGAATAAAGAGGGGATCACCCCCGGTTCATACATGGTCTCGTTTTCGAGAATGGTCAAACAGGATGGAAGCCCCTTGGGGCCCAATGACTCACCCGCCATGGTTCGGGCAAAAGAAACCATTGCAGCACGATGGAACAACCCCGGCGACAAGATGGCGGAAATGACCCGACGGGTCGACGTTCCTGAAGCGGGCAAAAGCGATATCGAATTCTCGATCACTTCGGCGAAGAATGCTCCGAAGAAATAACGGTTTGCTCGAGCAGTGTTGCTAAAAGCTGCTTGTCATCATTGAGAGGAAATGTATCGAAGCAACGTCTTCGTACTTTTTTGTTTTCCCTGTTTGGAGTGGATTTGGATGAAGAGTTTTGATCCTGTGTCTTACAAGCCCCGGCGCTACAGTCGCGCGTTCACGCTGATTGAGCTGCTGGTCGTGATCGCCATTATCGCGGTCTTGATCGCTCTGCTGTTGCCTGCCGTGCAGCAGGCACGCGAGGCTGCTCGCCGTACGCAATGCAAGAACAACCTGAAGCAGATTGGTCTCGCCCTGCATAACTACCACGACGTAGCGGGAATGTTCCCCTATGCCTCCAGCTTTAACGCCGCAACCGCGAACAACAACGCGTTGCCGAACATCAAGAATCAGAGCGGCTGGGTGTTGATCCTCCCGTACTTCGATCAGGCTCCCCTGTACAATCGAATCAACCACAGTGCGGCCATGGGGGGCTGGAAAGACAACGGTAGTCTTCCACTTGCCGGAATCGGCGGAATTGTACCTCCGGAAAACGCCGCTGCTGCTGCTGTCAAACTGAACGCTTTGCTTTGTCCATCAGACAGTGGAACCCCCTTCATTCAAGGGCTGTTGGACGGTAACTACGGCTGTGATCCCAGCGTCAACTCGTACAAGACGAATTATGGTTTCTGCACCACCGATGGACAGGGCTGGAACATGTGGTCCAAGGAAGATCAGTACACTCGTTCCATGTTCGGTGCCATGTCGACGGCATCGCTGCGTGACCTGACCGACGGATCGAGTAACACCGTGGCTGTTGTCGAAACGACTCTGAATGTGCATGACGGTTACACGGGTTCGTGGGCCTGTTCGCAGCACGTTGGCAACGGAATTCAGTTCGGTAACCTCAACGGTCAGCGAAAAATCAATGACTGGGCCTGCTGCGGCTGGGGACCTGGAACGCCATGGAGCGTTCAGAATCCTCCGGGTAAGCTCGGTGAATGGGGTACGCCCGGAAGCCTTCACACCGGTGGTGTGCAGGCGCTGCTCGGTGACGGTTCGGTCCGTTTCATCAGCGAGAATATCGACAACACCACCCGTCAGCGACTGGCCTACATCGCCGACGGCAATCCTGTTGGTGAGTTCTAAATTTCTGGGCTGAAGCCATAAATTGATCCGACGTCAACGAATCGCCGCGTGCTTCTGCCCGCGGCGATTTGTGTTTGCGTCGCACCGCACTTCTCCGCGGATGATCACGGAATGAATTGGCGGTCGGTTTTTGAGGTTCCCGTTTTGCAGTGGCCGGTGTGCGTCGTTGGCTCGGAACTCAAGTGCAGGGTGTTATCGAAGACGAACCGAGCATGCCGCTGGCCGGGCAACGTGCTGTGGTAAAGCGGGGCGGAATTCGCGAAGACCACACCTGGAAGAAAACTGTCCCCCCGGTGAAGAAGATTATCCAGGCGATGCTGCAGCGACACTAATTCTCGACCTTCATGAGTTCGAGCACGGCGGCGGACATGGCGGTCACACCCGTCTTGATCGTTTCCGGGGCGTCAGGATAGTAGAACGGCGAGTGCAACGAATCGGGGGTCTTCCCGGCGTCCCGAAGTGCATTCATGCGTTCCGGAGTCACTGATCCTAAACGAAACATGAAGATGGGAACGCCAGCGAGCCCGTACTGAGAGAAATCCTCGCCCCCCATCGACGGTTCGACGGGCACAACGTTGTCTTCGCCCAAAGCCTCGCGGAACGCGGGAACCACTCTTTCCACCAAGTCTGCATCATTCTTGGTAGCAGGCGTCCAGTCTGATAACTCGATCGTCGGTTCCGGGGCACCGGCACTGATCGCGGCCGCCTTGGCTTTTCTCCGGATCCCCTCGATCAGCTTTTCGCGCACTTCAGGCGAGTAGCTTCGCACCGTCAACTGGAGCCGGCAACTGTTCCCGATGATGTTGTGCTTGGTTCCTCCCTGGATCGATCCCACGGTCACGACCGCCGGTTCGAAGGGACTGCTCTCACGGCTGACCAGAGTCTGAAGATCAACAATCAGGTGCGCCGCCTGGACGATCGGATCAATCGTTGTGTGAGGGAAGGCTCCGTGTCCTCCTTTTCCTTTGACGAGAATGTCGACACTGTCGACGTTCGCCAGGATGTAGCCTGCTTTCACGCCCACTTTCCCGGTGGGCAGGGTCGGATCAACGTGCAGTGCAAGGGCGGAATGAGGTCGTGGAAAGCGAGTGAACAGGCCATCTTTTAACATGGCCTCGGCCCCTCCGCCGATCTCTTCTGCCGGTTGTCCCACGAACATGACCGTACCACGCCATCGGTCCTGATGGCTGGCAAGGTATCGCGCGACACCAATCTGACAGGTGATATGAACATCATGCCCGCAGGCATGCATCACACCGACGTCGTTTCCCTTCGCATCCTTGGTTTTGACCGTCGAGGCGAATGGCAGACCGGTAGCCTCGGTCACCGGAAGGGCATCGAGATCGGTACGAAGCATGATGGTGGGGCCTTCTCCATTTTTTAGCAGCCCCACGACCCCCTGCTGACCGACCCCGGTGGTAACTTCGCAGCCGAGCGATTTCAGCTCGGCGGCGTGCTTGCGTGCTGTCTGTTCTTCGCGGAATGAGAGTTCGGGATTGCTGTGAAAGTCGCGATACAACACCAGCAGTTCGTCGACATGCTGCTGCGACCAGTCCGCAATCTTCTCTTCTCCCCGGCAGACGGAGAACCCGCAGACGGCGAAAGCGATCAGTCCCAGCAGCAGTGACACAGGCAAAGCATGAACACGCATGGGTGGTCCTTTGAAGAGTCGCGATGGGATGGTGAATTCGGACTGAGCGTCCCCGTCAATTTCCTCTCTTCTCGCGCAGCCAGTCCACGATCCAGAGCTGGCTGGTCCCGTCGGCACCACGGGTCGATGTCCACATCAGGCTCTTTCCATCGGGGCTGAAGACGGGCAGGACATCTTGCGCGGTGCTGTGCGTGATTTGCGTCACGGCTCCACGTTTGACGGAGTCTGACGTCCATTCCAGTTCCATTGTGAACAGGTGAAACGGAGCATTGGCGGGACCTTTGCTGTAGTCCGCGCTGGCCCAGACAAGATACTTGCCGCTGGGGTGGAAGTACGGGCACCAGTTCACCTGATCGAGGTTATCCGTCAATTGAACTTCGGTCTTTCCGTCGACAGAGATGGCAAACAACTGCAGCATGTGCTCTTTCTGGCGGTCTGACCGAAAGATGACCCACTTGTTGTCGGGAGAGAAGAAGGGACCGCCATCATAGCCGGGTTGGTTCGTCAATTGACGAACGTTCGAACCATCCGCGTCCATGATGTACAGATCAGGATCCCCATCTCGTGACGACGTGAAGACGATCTGTTTCCCATCAGAAGAAAAACTTCCTTCAGCGTCGTATTCGGGGCTGTCGGTCAGCCGCTTCATTCCGGTGCCATCAAAGTTCGAAATGTAGATGTCCATGTGCGGATCGAAATCCCACAGATAACGCCGACGACCTCCTTTGGCCGCTTCTTCGCGTGCTTTCAGTTCGGTGATGTCGATCTGGGGATCCGTGTGGCTGGACGCGAAGAGAATTTTCGTTCCGTCAGGCGAGAAGTACGCACACGTTGTTCGGCCCCGACCTGTGCTGAGGAGTCGCGGTGTTTTCTCATCAAGCTTCTGAACGTAGATCTGGTAGAAGGGATACCCAATCGGGTACGCCTGATAGACGATCCACTCGCCATTGGGCGAGAAGTACCCTTCACCCGCGCGAGGCAGGCCGGATGTGACTTGTCGAAGATTACCCAGATATTTCGCCTCGGCGGCCTCATCAGTGACGGCAGGGGGAGCTCCCAGTGCAATGAGGAGTAACGCGGTCAACATCAGTTTGATCTCCTGTGGAACTGACAGAAACTACGACAGTTCCCGAGATCTTACCGCAATGACTTTGAAGAATCGTCTCACGGCGATCAGGATTCTTCCGGTTCAATAGACCTTCCTGCCAGTGTGGTCGTGGCGAGAACGACACCGCTGCAAGCGAATGCGGAAGCAGGCAGCTTAAGGCTGGTTGGCCACGCGCCCGTCACGAATGCGGATGACGTGATCATCTTCGCGGATGTATTCATGCTCATGGGTGACGACTACGACTGTCGATTGCTGTTCCTGACAGAGGGCTCGCAGGTCTTGCAGAATCGCCAGGGAATTGGCCGTGTCGAGTTCTCCTGTCGGTTCGTCCGCGAGCACCAGTTTCGGTCGCTTGAGCAACGCACGAGCGATTGCCACCCGTTGTTGTTCGCCGCCAGACAACTGGTTGGGGCGGTGCTCACGGCGATCCCCCAACCCAAGTCGATCCAGTAATTCCGCGGCCTTGTTGCGCAACTCGCGACTCACCCCGGTTGGCAGAAAGGGGACCAGCACGTTTTCCACAGCCGTCAGATTGGCAAGCAGATTGAAGTTCTGAAAGATGAACCCTGCATCCTTCCTTCGAAATTCGTCCCGTTCGCTTGCTGTCATGGATTGCAGCGATTTGCCGTGGACAGTGATGGTGCCCGTGGTCGGTTCATCCAGTGCACCAAGCAGATAGAGCAGGGTGCTTTTACCGCTTCCCGAGGGGCCCAGAATAAACGTGAATGACCCTTTGGGAATCTGGCAGGTGATTTCCCGGAGTGCGGGGACTTCGAGGCGGCCCCGGCGATGCATTTTCGAGACGGCTTGGACTTCAATCATGAATGAGTTGCTTCCGCGTCGGCGATGCCGAAATAATCAATTATAGCAGCTCGCCTGACAAGCTTCCGCTTTTAGAGGATGACAAAGACGCTCAAGTCTCAGGATGGTGAGAGGGCAGGGGTGACAAACTCGCCAGATTTCTGGCGGACTGGAGCCTACGCCAGGCGCTGCACAATTCGCTGGGAATGCGAATCGAGACGACGCACGTCCGGAATGGAATAACGAATCCCGTGCGAATCGGCCACAATCACGCGATGCGTTCCGAGCTTGCGGACGTCATCTTCGCTCTCCAGTTGGAAGCTTGTCCTTCCGCGATCGGTATCAACGACCCAGTGGCAGGGGGGGCTGGGATTGGTTGTCGAAATCACACGCTGGATGACCGGCACAAAATCACGTGCTGCCAGTTCCGCGTTGAGGACGTCGCGGGACTGAGGCGACAATACATCGAGATCCGGCAAAGTCAGAATTTCATGGCCTTCCGAGTCCAGCAGGGCAATCAATTTCTCGGGATCGGTCAGAGGGAAACAGCGGAGAGGGTCGATCCCCGCATACGTTCGGCCATCGTCAAGCGTGAGGGTCAGACGGCCCCATGAGTCATGATCGAAGGTCAGTTTTGTCAGGTCCGTCATAGGTTTCCTCGCGAGGCATGCCGCCTCGAACGGATCAGGAATTGTTATTTGTCAGCCAGTTTTTCAGGTCATCGAGAGAACGGAAATCAATTGCCGATTCGCCGAGTGTTTCACGCTGTTCCAGCGAGAGTGTTTTGATCTGTGCCTGGATTTTCTCGGGCACTTCGCCACAGATGCGTGACAGGATCCGCAGGAGGATTCGGGTACTCCCTCGTTCCAGCCCTTGCTCCAGTCCTCGTTGTTCCGCGTGGCGTTCGATTGATGTGACGTACGGCATCTGCAATTCCTTCTCGTCGGCGATGAGTTCCTCATGAAATTGTCGACTCACGTCCAGCGGGAACGCGCGTTGCCTCGTCTAGCGGATGGAGCTTCATTAGGCGGGATGTTGTCAATCCATTGCTTCGGATGGATCAGGAATTGTTATTTGTCAGCCAGTTTTTCAGGTCGTCGAGAGAACGGAAATCGATTGCCGATTCGCCGAGAGTTTCACGCTGCTCCAGCGAGAGTGTTTCAATTTTTGACTGGACTTCCTCGGGCACATCACCACAGACGCGTGACAAGATCCGCATGAGGAGCCGGGTGCTCCCTCGCTCCAGTCCCTTCTTTAACCCTTGTTCCAACCCTTGTTCCAGTCCTCGTTGTTCCGCGTGGCGTTCGATTGATGTGACGTACGGCATCTGCAATTCCTTCTCGTAGGCGATGAGTTCCTCATTAAATTGTCGACTCAAATCCAGCCGGAGGTGCATCATCCAGTCGATCAGTCGGAAAATCTCGCGGATCTGATCCGCATCATATCCAGCCGTGTAAAGATTTCTCACCAGTTGCGTTTTGGCATTATAACGAGCCTGCGGGTCGCGTGAGGTGCGAAGGGCAGCGATCTGGGCTCGCGACACCTCGACGACGAGCGATCTGTCGTCTTTCCAATCGGTCGCGAGTCGATCGAGAACCTTACACATCGGAAAAAGTCGATTGCTGACAAATCCACCCAGCTCAAACTGATACTTGTCAGGTCGCCAGTCAGGATTGACATCGGTCAACAAAACCAGCGTCAAGACGTCTCTCTGAAACAGCCACTTCAATCCCGAATTATACAGATCGATCCGAAAATCAAAGTTGGCTTCGTAATTTGTCTGAATTTCCAGGTGGCAGAAAATCCATTGTTCACCACCTTCGATCAGCCAGACTTTGAACAGGAGATCGACCTCCCGGTTACGATGCCCTGATTGTCCGACGATCTGACTGATTTCCTTGTCGAGCCAGACGGGGGCGCGGGACCAGTCGATCAACAGGGCCAGCCGGGCAAAACATTTCTCGATGAATTCGCGCAGGTGAAGCCGAAAGGCCTCCTTCCAGGCCCCATCGTAGTCACTGTCCTGCCGAATTTCGGCTTCGGTCGCATCCGCAGGTTCAATCATCGTGTCGACTCGATGCAAGAAGGACGGCTGATCTCCAGGAAAACGCGGACAAACACCCGGCACCAATTGACGTTACGGCGCGTGGGCTCGAAGATCCTCTGTGGTTTCGGCTCCATCAGATGCAAAGTGCGAGCATACTGGGTCTGCTAGAATGGAGAAACGGTTGGATTTGAACAAGGTCGCGAGTCTGCTTTTCTGACCGTGGCCTCGGCTGCCGTCGTTATACTTCTGCGGCCGGTTTCGCTTGATCGGAAGGACCGATATCGTTCCCCCCCATTGTAGCTCGCCCGCAGTGATTGCACCGCACTCTATATTCATATTTGTATCGGCTGATTCATGGCTCTGCCTCCTTCACTTCGACCTGAACTTCTTGCTCCTGCCGGTGACCGCGACTGTATGCGCGCCGCTGTCGAGAATGGGGCCGACGCGGTCTACTTCGGCTTGAACTGCGGGTTCAACGCGCGGGCGCGCGCGACGAATGTGGCTCCCCGGGAACTTGCAGAAGTGATGAGCTTCCTCCACCATCGAGGTGTGAAGGGCTACATCACCCTGAACACGCTGGCCTTCACGGACGAACTCCCCGAACTGGAATCGCTGCTTCGCGTGATCTCCGATGCGAATGTGGATGCCGTGCTGGTCCAGGACCTGGGAGTCGTACGACTCATCCGCGAGGCCTGTCCGGCTTTGCCGATTCACGCTTCCACCCAGATGACGTTGACGAGCGCCGAATGTATTGAGGTCGCCCAGGAACTCGGAGTCGAGCGGGTGGTGTTGCCGCGCGAGCTGTCGATACGCGAGATCGCAAAACTGAAAAAGTCGACCTCCATCGAACTGGAGTGTTTCGTCCACGGCGCGCTGTGCGTTGCTTATTCCGGTCAATGCCTCACCAGCGAATCCCTGGGGGGACGAAGTGCCAATCGGGGACAATGCGCGCAGGCCTGCCGTCTTCCCTACGATCTGATCTGTGACGGGGAAGACGTCGATCTGGGACCGCAAAAATATCTGCTCAGCCCTCAGGATCTGGCCGCCTACGAGCTGACTCCGGAACTGATCGCCGCCGGAATTTCGTCCTTCAAGATTGAGGGACGACTGAAGTCCGCGGATTATGTCGCCAATATCACGCGGCATTACCGTGCTGCGATCGACTCGGCCATGCGAGGTGAAGCGATCGAAGTCTCGCGCGAGGACGTGCGCGAGATGGAACTCTCGTTCTCACGCGGATTTTCCGTCGGCTGGCTGAACGGCGACGACCACAAGATGCTGGTCCCCGGACTTTCCTCTGCGAAGCGAGGAGTTCTGCTGGGGACTGTCACGCGTGTTTACAGTCACACTGTCGAAATCCGTCTTCAGGGGCCTGTGTCGCGTGGCGATGGAGTCGTCTTCGAAGGAGACCGAACCGCCGACGAAGAGCAGGGAGGGCGAGTCTACGGGGTCATTGCCGGTGGTCAGGCGGTGGACGAAGCCGTTGCAACGGGAAAAGTAGAACTCGAATTTCAGCATGGCTCGATCGATTTCCAGCGAATGTATCCGGGCCAATCTGTCTGGAAGACGGACGATCCCCGTCTCACCGCCCGACTGCGAAAGACATACACTGGACCCGATCCGCTACGTAAACGACCGCTGGACCTCAGCGTGCGGGCAATTGCGGGCCAACCCGCTCAAATCGAAGCTGTCGTCACCCCCGACGTCGTTTCGAGTCACGGCCAGGAACTGCGAGTTGGCGTTGAGTCGGCCGAGCCCTTGCCCGTTGCGCGAAAACACCCGGTGACTGAAGAGTTTCTCGCCGAACAACTCGGCCGGCTGGGAAATACCCCCTACGAACTGCGTCGGCTTGAAGCCTTCATCGCGGGAGAGCCAATGATTCCGCTGAGCGTGCTGTCGAAACTGCGGCAGGAAATGGTGGTGAAACTGGACCACCAGGCCATGCTCGCAAGGCCCAGACGCCTGCATCCAGACTTGGCGCTGCGGGAACTGCAGCAGCAAATCAACCGTCGCGCACCTTCGGCGGCAGAACCCAGGCAGGGACCTCGGTTGCATCTGCTGTGTCGTACGCTGAAGCAGATCGAGACTGTTCTCGATGAACCTGTCCACCGCGAAATCGGCGGGAACGAGCAACGCCCGGGGGATTTTGGTCAAAGCCAGAACGCATCCGCCTTGGACAGGGCGCCGGCGATCTATGCCGACTTTCAGGATATCCGCGAGTACCGGCAAGCGGTCGAGATGGTGCATTCCAGTCAGCGGCAGATTTACCTGGCTCCTCCCCGAATCCAGAAACCCGACGAAGCGGGGCTGTTCCTCGCGCTGGCCAAGCATTCACCGGACGGAATTCTGGTTCGTAATCTGGCAGGGTTGCGATTCTGTACCGAGCGAAAAATTCCGTTCGTGGCCGACTATTCGCTGAACGTGGCGAATGAGTTGACTGCCGACTTTCTGAAAGGGCAGGGGGCCGAGCGAGTGACGGCTTCTTACGATCTGAACCGAGATCAACTGCTGAATCTGGTTGAGGCGGTTCCCCCTCAGTGGATGGAAGTGGTGATTCACCAGCACATGCCGATGTTTCACATGGAGCATTGCGTCTTCTGTTCCGTGCTGTCCCCCGGAACAAACAAGACGAATTGCGGTCGCCCGTGCGACGAACACTTGGTTCAGCTTCGCGACCGGGTAGGAACTGAGCATCCGCTGAAGGCGGACGTCGGCTGCCGAAACACGCTCTACAACGCTGTTCCGCAAAGTGCCGCAGAAGTCGTCGCGACGCTGCTAGAGCGGGGCGTCAGAAATCTGCGGATCGAGTTCCTCGATGAAGAACCTGCTGAAGTCCGAAGGATTCTCAGTCTCTACGGTGACTTACTCGCGCAGCGGATCCGGGGTGAAGATGTCTGGCGCCGACTGAACGCGGCCAACCGAGTCGGCGTCACTCGCGGAACCCTGGAAGAACGCCGAAACCCCCTGGCCATTCTGTAGGCCGAACAAGGCGACCTCTCGTGCCGGTCATCAACTTCAGATTTCCGGCTCGGGTGCCCCGTTCGAAGAGCCCCCCTCGCCAGACTGCTGCAGACGTCACTGCCGATAGCGGAGAGGGGGGCGGGCTGTGCTATGGTGTGGGGGCCCGCAGCCCCTGTAAACTCAGCAGTTGAGCCACTTTTCGCGGTGAGCAAATCTCTCCTTGATCGGCTAACTCCTCCGCAATTCGACGCGCGCCATAACGGCGGCGATGGTTCCACAAGATGGCTTGGATCTGTTGAGCCAGTCGCGTGTCACGAGATTCTCGCCCGCTGGGGATACGCTCTCTCCAGGCGTAATACGCGGACCGACTGACTCCCAACACCTCGCACACGACACTGGTCTGAGCGTTGCTTGATTGTGCAATACCCGGCACGGCAGCGTAGATGTCCGTCACTCGTTGCGGCCGAAAATGGCCAACGCTTTTTTTAGGATGTCACGCTCCCGAATCACTCGCTGAAGCTCCACTTCAAGTTCGTGGACACGCGCTTCCAGCGTGCTTGCGATCGGGCCCGACTCCTCGAGCTGCGCCTGTTTCCATCGGTAGAGAACATTGGGGCTCGACAGGCCCAGTCGCTCCGCAACGGAACTGGCAGAGTGTCCATCCAGCAGCAAGGCCACCGCTTCTTTCTTGAACTCCTCCGTGAAGCTCCGGCGTGTTCGTTTTGCGTTTCTCTTTTCGACTTTCTTAGACATCCCACAATCCTTTCTGGGGCTTCCAGTTTAAGATGTTGAACTGTCCGTGAACTCGTCAGCACCTCAGTCAGCGATAAAAAAATTAGAGGCACAATGAGCAAACGGATTGTGACTGTCAGCAAATTTATGAGTGAGTACCTGCGGCATGAACCGGAGGTACTTGGTTTGAATTTAGAGCCGGGTGGCTGGGTGTTGATTGAAGAACTGTTGGCCGGGGCTGAGAGAATCGGGTTTCGGATGACGCGCGACGAACTGCTTCAGGTTGTGGCAGAGAACGATAAGCAGCGGTTCGCACTGAATGAGACGCAGACGAAGATTCGTGCGAACCAGGGGCATTCGATCTCCGTCGACCTGCAACTCGTTGAAGTTCCACCACCGCCCGAGCTGTTTCATGGCACGGTAAGTCGATTTCTCGATGCGATCCTGCTTGAAGGGTTGAAGAAGATGAGCCGTCACGACGTTCATCTTTCACAGGAACTGGATGTCGCGGCCAAAGTGGGTGAGCGGCGAGGGACGCCCGTCATTCTGGTTATTGATTCCGCAGGGATGTCCGCAGACGGCTACAAGTTCCGGCGTTCGGAGAACGGCGTCTGGCTCACGGATCACGTCCCTGCCAGGTACATTCGGTTGCACTCATGAAGTGATCACGTTTGACCTGGAGTGACCCGCACTCAGTCGGCTTGCCCTGATTGTTTGGCGTGGGTATTCGGGGCGACGGACGTGCCATGGAAATGGATTTCGGAAGAAGATAAGCGTCGGGATGCCCCTGCGAGGGGAGTGATTGGTGCGCCATTTTCTATATCCGCTCGCAGTCGATGCCCACTCGCTGCCAGTTTTTCAATGAGTCTGTCACTAAGAACCAGCGGATGGGCGAAGAAGGGCTCTCAATTTTCGTTTTGAAGGATTCTCGTGCTGAGGTGGGTGGTGCTGTCGTTCTTTGAAGAAGTTTGAGTAGACAAAAAGCGACAACTGGTGTTGACGCGAGTGTCCTGTTCATGTAACACTAACGCATGAGAACGACCAAAACTGGAACGATATACAGTGGCGGGCCGGAAGAAGGGGTTCTCGTCTTATTTACGGTGCTCGATTCGTGGTCCCGTCGTCCCGTCGTTTCGTGGGACGCTGGAGATAGATCCAGCGCGAGTGGGGATCTGAATTGCATCACGGGTCGGGTGGAGAATTCCCGTTGGGGCCTGTTGACCGGTTCGGTCGTGGTGTGGGCGATCAAGTTGATCGGGTCAAGCTGGCGTGGACATGCGGGACGCGTGCCCTGATGGCTGCGGCGATGCCTCAGTTCGAGTTTTCCCCCGTTCTGAAGCGGAGATGCGAGGTGGTGCATTCACCGAATGGCGGGCGTGAAGTGACCGTGCGGGACCGATGATTTGATGCCCGCGAGGACTTTGAAGTTGCTCAACTTGCTCAAAATGAGCAACTTCGATGCTCGGTTTGGTGCTGGAAAACAGGGAAGTTGCTCAACTTGTTCAACTTGCTCATCTCAATTTTTTGTTCTGACTTCGGCCACGTATTGACCCATGGGTTTCGGATTTCCGGCCTGTCCTGGCCTCGTTTGTCGCAGGTGGGATCGGGTTTGGCGGGGTGGGGGCTGGGCCGACTTTGCGGTTGGCGGAGTTCGTGACGGGCTGAGTTCGTGGGGTTGGCTGGTCTCTTGGATTGTGTGGGTGGCGGCCCGGCGGGGGATTGGGGGCTGGCGTTGGGGCAAAAGTGCCCTCACAGGTAGGAATTCGCTTGCGCGTGATTCGTTTTTCGGGCCGGGAAGTGAACTTTTCGGCGTGCTGGCCCTCGTTTCCTCGAACGGGTACGATGAGGCAGACGGGCATGAGTGCTCGGGAATTCCGCTGGAGAGACGTTCGACGACATGGCTCACTACACGCCCGATTTTGCTGAATTTGAAAAACTTTCCCAGGGGATGAACTTTGTACCGGTTTTTCGCCAACTGATCAGTGATACGCTGACGCCGGTCAGCGCTTTCTGTCGGATCGCCGGGGACGAAAATTCGTTCCTGTTTGAGAGTGTGGTCGGCGGTGAGCGAGTTGGACGGTACAGCTTTCTCGGGGCCGGGCCGTTCCTTCAGTTCGATGCGTATGACAAAGAGATCGTACTGACGGAAGCGGGCCAGACACAGCGGTACTCGGTCGAAGACCCTCTCGAGCACATCCATCAGATGCTCGAGCAGTATCGGGCACCCCATCTTCCGCAACTGCCGCGCTTTTGTGGCGGTGCTGTCGGTTATGCGGGGTACGATACTGTCCGCTACACGGAACACCTTCCCAATGCGCCGGAAGATGATCGTAAATTGCCGGATATGTCGTTTGCCATGTACGACCGGATGGTGATCTTCGACCAGATACAAAAGACGATTCGGGTCGTCGTCCACGCCGATGTGCGAGGGGGTGATTTGCGATCCGCTTACGAGAATGCCTGTAAGCGGGTTGATCTGTTGTGCGAGCAACTCGACACCCGCTCCGAGACGATTCACCTGTCGGATATCTCGCTACACGGTGATCCGCAGATTCCGTTTCGCTCGAACTTTACGCGGGCTGGCTACGAGCAGGCTGTCGAGAAATCGAAAGAGTACATTCGCGCAGGAGATATCTTTCAGGTCGTTCTCAGCCAACGGCTTGAGGTCACCACAAAAGCCAGTTCGCTCGACATCTATCGTGCGTTGCGTGTGGTGAATCCAAGTCCATTCATGTTTCTGTTGAGGACGCCGCACGCGCATCTGATCGGCAGTTCGCCGGAAATCATGGTCCGTGTCGAGGAAGGGCGGACCACGATTCGTCCTCTGGCAGGAACGCGTCGTCGCGGCAAAACGCAGGAAGAAGATGAAGCGCTGGAAAAAGAACTTCTCGCCGACGAGAAGGAGCGGGCCGAACACGTGATGCTCGTTGACCTGGCGCGGAACGATGTCGGACGCGTGGCAGAGTACGGTTCGGTCGTTCTCAGCGACGTCATGCACGTCGAACGCTACAGCCATGTGATGCACATCAGCTCTACGGTGACGGGGAAACTGGCTCCGGGTAAGACGGCACTGGATGCCTTGCGAGCGGGGCTTCCGGCAGGGACCTTGTCAGGCGCTCCCAAAGTACGGGCCATGGAAATTATCGATGAGCTGGAACCGCATCGCCGGGGACCTTACGGCGGGGCTGTCGGTTACCTCGATTTTACCGGCCACATGGATACATGCATCGCTCTCCGCACGATTGTCATGATGGGGCAGACGGCCTATGTGCAGGCGGGTGCCGGGATTGTGGCAGACAGTGTTGCATCCTCAGAGTACGAAGAGACCCTCAGCAAAGCCCGGGGGTTACTGAAAGCAATTGAGATTGCTGAACGGCAGATGGCCTCGTCATAACCGCTGAGAAGGATCCCAGAATGCTCAACGACCGCGCGCAAGTTGGCTTCCAGACTGTCGATCAGAAACCGGACCCTGTTTCACTCCAGCGTGAGGGGACGTGTTGTACGAGCCAGATCGGGCGAGGTGGGATCGCTTCCCGACGTGAGTTTCTGAAAACATCGGTGCTCACCGGTATTGCGGCGTCAACGGGATGGGGGGCGATTCCCCAGCGGGCGATGGCAGAGGAGGGGAAAGAGAAGAAGGGGGGCGAGATCCGTTATGGGCTTGTCACCTACCAGTGGGGCAAAGACTGGGATCTCCCCACGCTGCTGAAGAACTGTGAGCGTGCCAAGGTTCTGGGAGTCGAACTCCGTACAACACACAAGCATGGGGTGGAACCGAGCCTTTCCGAACGTCAACGTGAGGAAGTGCGGCGACAGTTCGAGAAATCTCCCGTTCAAATGGTGGGGATTGGCAGCAACGAACGATTTGACAGCCCGGATCCGAAGGTGCTGCAGGCTGCGATCGACGCGACGAAAGCCTTCATCCAGTTGAGTCATGATGTCGGCGGCTCGGGCGTGAAGGTCAAGCCAGACTCTTTCCACAAGGATGTGCCTCGCGAGCAGACGATCGCCCAGATCGGTCGCGCCCTGAATGAAGTCGCCGAGTATGCGACGGGGTTCGGTCAGCAGATACGGCTCGAGGTTCATGGTCAGTGTGCTCAGTTACCCACCATCCGGGCGATTCTCGATGTGGCCGATCATCCCAACGTGGCGACCTGCTGGAACTCGAATCCGCAGGATCTGGAAGCTCCGGGGCTCGAACATAACTTCAACCTGGTGAAGGATCGGCTGGGACAGACGACCCATATTCATCGATTCGACGTGTCGAATTATCCTTGGGCGGAGTTAATGGATCTGTTCGTGAAAGTGAACTATTCGGGCTGGATGATGCTGGAGGAGGGGGTTGTCCCCGCAGATCCCGCCGAGGAATTGATCAAGCAACGCGAACTGTTTGAACAAGCATTGTCAGAAGCTCGCCAGCGGGTTGGCTGAGCGAGCCGGGATTAAATGAGCCGGGTTTGAACGGGAGGAGAATTCAGAGATGCCCACTTACGATTACCATTGTCCAGAGAATCAGCAGACGTTGACCGTGCAGCACGGAATGAAGGAATCCATCAGGACGTGGGGCGAACTGTGCACGCGCACTCAGACCGAGCCGGGAAAGACGCCGCTTGACGCATCGGTCGAGCGAGTGATTTCGGGCGGTATTGCGTTGCCGATTGCCAGTCCGATTCCTCAGCTTCCCATGTCGGGTTGCTGTGGGAACCCTTCCAGTTGCGGTCACGGACATTGACGCGTTCCCTGCGAAGGGCCAGTTCAGAGAGCACTCATGAATCCTGATACGGAAAAAATTCGACAACTGATCGAGCGATGGATGGAAATGCGGGTGGATCCCGCCGCGGCTGCGTGGATTCGCGATCGCCAGGAAGTCATTCAACAGGGGGACAAGCGGGGATTGTTCCTCGCCTTCGGAATGGTGCCGCGCAAGGTCGGGAAATCCGATCTCGAGCTGACGGACGAAGAACTGATCATCGGGAATGAGGTGCGGCCTGGCTGGAACCCGAAGGGCTGGAGTATCGATCAGGCGACTCGAACGCTGTTTCTGCTGACTTTGCCGCCAACCGAACCGACCACCCTGGTCGGGATTCTGGATCAACTCGCCTCGACGGGTGAAGTTGGGGAGCTGGTCGCGATCTATCAGTCGTTACCACTGTTGCCGCATCCCGAGGCACACGTCCTGCGCGCTGCCGAGGGAATTCGGACGAACATCAAGGCTGTCTTCTGCGCGGTGGCGTATCAGAACCCGTATCCGGCAGAACAGTTCAACGAAGACCAGTGGAATCAGATGGTGCTGAAGTGCCAGTTCATCGGTGTCCCGATGGCTCCCGTCGTGGGGCTGGACCAGCGGTCCAACGCGGCACTCTCGGGGATGGTGCTGGACTACATCGCAGAACGGTGGGCGGCTCATCGCACGATTGCACCCGAGCTGTGGCGCTGTGTCGGGCGGCATGCGGATCCCAGAGGGTTGTCGGAACTGCACAACGTGCTGACGACGGGCTCGCTTGTCGAAAAATATGCTGCCGGATTGGCTCTCAGCGAAAGTACGGAACCTGCCGCTCAGAATTTCCTCGGGATCGCGCCTGAAATCGCGGGCGAAATTGCCTCGGGCAAGATCACGTGGGCCACCATTGACGCGATGAGTTCCTGTTAATTTGAGGATCGGATGTCCTACGAAATCATTATCGGGCTGGAAATTCACGTCCAGCTCCAAACCAAGACCAAGATTTTTTGCGGTTGTCCGACCACGTTCAACCCTGATCACCCCAACGTACAGACCTGTCCCGTCTGTCTGGGCTTGCCGGGAGCCTTGCCGGTTCTCAACCAGCACGCCTATCACCTGGGAGTGAAGACGGCTCTGGGATTGGGCTGCCAGATCGCGCCCTTCACCAAGTGGGACCGGAAACAGTACTTCTATCCGGACCTTCCCAAAGGCTATCAGATCAGCCAGTTCGATCTTCCCTTCAGTCATGACGGCCATGTCGACGTGGTTTGCGGGGACCCCGCGACTGTTCGGCGCGTTCGCATCCTGCGAGCGCACCTGGAAGAAGACGCCGGTAAGAATACGCATGACGAATCAGGCCGAGGCCGCGACAGCAAGGTCGATCTCAACCGCGCGGGAACTCCTCTGGTCGAAATCGTGACGGAGCCGGATCTTCGTTCGTCGGAAGAAGCACGCCGATTCCTCGAAGAGTTGCGGCTGATGCTGACGTATCTTGAGGTCTCTGACTGCAACATGCAGGAAGGGAGTCTGCGGTGCGACGCGAACGTCAACCTGCACGTGCTGCAGCCGGATGGGACGAAGGTCCCGACACCGATTGTCGAAATCAAGAACCTGAACAGTTTCCGCTTTACGGAACAGGCGATTGACTACGAAGTGGCTCGCCAGTGGGAAGCGTATCAGCAGACCGGGATCCGGATGGGAGCCAAAGGGGGCCACAAGCGAACGGTCGGATTCGACCCGGGCCGCGGAGTCACGTATGCGTTACGCGAAAAAGAAGAAGCGGCAGACTATCGCTATTTCCCTGACCCTGACCTCGTGCCTGTTACCACGACCGTCGAGCGCGTTGACGCGATTCGTGCGGAAATGTGTGAACTTCCCGGACTCCGTCGTCAGCGATTGATCGATGAGTATCAGTTAACGCCGTACGATGCGTCGGTGATCATCGATCAGGGGCGGGCCGTCGCGGATTACTTCGAAGATGTTGCCAAGGAGTGCGGAGAAGGGAAGCAGGCAGCGAACTGGCTGACGCAGGATCTGCAGGCCGCGATGAAAGAGCGGGGTGAAACGATCACCACGGTCCCGATTCGGCCCCCTGTGCTGGCGGCTCTGCTGAAGCGAATCAACCAGAAGCAGATCACCATCAAGGCGGCTCGAGAAGTCTTCGCGGCGCTCCTCAGCGATCACGATGAAGAGATTCCCGTAACGGAGTCGCGAATCGATGAAATCGTCAAAGCACGCGGACTGGCGATCGTGCAGGACACCGGGGCCGTTGATGCTGCCATCGCGGCGGTGATCGAGCGAAGTGCCAAGGCGATTGCCGACTTCAAGAGCGGAAACGAGAAGGCCATCGGGGCCCTGATCGGGCAGGTCATGAAAGGGGTGAAGGGGGCCGACCCGCAACTCGTTCGTGAAAAGCTGCTGGAGGCGATCGCCAGGTCGTGACTTCCTGACAGTCTGCTGGAATCCCCGGATGTCTGCTTCAGATTGAAGTCGCAGCACCGAGGAGGGCTTCGTTGGCCGAGAGGGGCTTTGAAGTAATTGGTGGTGGGGACTTCGACGGATTGAGGCCACGGCTCTGAGACGTCGACGAACGTGACGTGTCAGAACAACAAAGACTCCGGGGCCTGGCAGGGTTGGTTGTTGAATGGCGCCGCGGTCGGTCCGCCTTGGGGATGCGGTGCTCGTTCTCTCCGTTTGGGAGTGGACAAGTTAAGGAGCCAGCGTTCAAAAAATCTCAGCCACGGGGATGGCACTTCTCGTGGATGGACTTGAGTCGGCTGTGGTCGACCTGGGTATAGATCTGAGTCGTGCGAATGCTGGCGTGACCGAGCAGTTCCTGCAGGGCACGGATTTCGGCACCGCCGGCCAGCATGTGCGTGGCGAAGCTATGTCGCAACGTGTGGGGGCTGACTTCGCGACTGGCTCCAATCCGCGCGGCGTACCGTTTCACCAGTTTCCAGACGGTGATTCGGCTGAGCGGGTTGCCTCCGCGGGAAACGAGCAGGGGGGACGTCGGGTCTCCTTTGGGAGCCAGTTTGGGGTATTCGTGTTGCAGGTACGCTTCGACTGCTGCGCAGGCGACGGGATTCAGTGAAACGATACGTTCCTTGTTTCCTTTCCCGACGCAGCGGCAATAACGCTCTTCCAGGTGAATATCACGCAGAGCTATGCCACAGACTTCGGACGCACGGCAACCGGTCGCGTACATGAGCGCCAGGAGGGCTCGATCCCGGAGCGGCTGACGGTCTTCGCGGGAGGGGGCTGCGATCAGGGCATCGACCTTTTCGGGGCTGAGGACCTTCGGAAGGTGTTGCCAGAGTTTCGGCGAGTTGACGAGTTCGACGAGGCTTTCCGGGATGATCCCTTCCAGCACCAGGTAGCGGAAGAACATTTTGAGAGCCGCCAGGTGGCGGGCGATGGACGTGGCGGCAAACTGATGTTGATGGAGGTCTTCCAGGTAGCGAGTCAGCAATGCCAGATCGACCTGCTGCAGCTTGCCCGGACCATTGGTCTGATACCAGGCATCGAATCGGGTCAGGTCACGCCGGTAGGCGAGCAGCGTATTGGCGGAGAGTCCACATTCCGCCTTCAGGTAATGGATGAATCCGGCGAGATGTTCGGAGGGTTCGGCCTTGTTGCTGGAATTCGTGGCGGCGGACAAGGTGGGACGTCGACGCGGAGGCACGGTATTTCCCCAGAAATTCGTTTGTCGCGACCAGTCGTTTCTAACAGTGAGCCCTTACAGGGCCGAGTATCAGTTTGATTTCGTTGCGGCTCTGCAACCTGCCATGTTCCCGGGAATGGCCGAAGGGGGAACGTTCCGGGAATTGGCGGACGAGGCGATTCCCAAGCGGTGTCCCCACAGGAGAAATATACCTGACTTATCGGCGGAGTGATGTGCAGTGCTGTTGTGGATCCGCGAGACAGGCCGTTTCACTGCAACAGATGCCGAAGAGGTAGACTTTCGGGACGGTCTCCCGTGAACCGTCCGCAGAGTCAGCCGATTCGGGTACGGTGAGTTCGTTCCAAATTCCTGACCCACGTCAGTAGCCAATCAGGGGAGGGGAATTAAATCATCCACGACGATGACCCGAGTGTGCTGGCGGACCATTGACCCAGTTCGGGGCCGGACGCAGCGGGACTCGGGTTGAAGCGCGAAGGAGGCGTCAAAGTTCAGCCAGTCGGGATAAGCTAATTTCCCTGGACCTGTTCCTCAAAGATCCGGGCAATATCCTGTTCCGTCACAGTGATTTCGCGGGTAAATCCCGTATGTGATCTCGTGTAAGAGACCTTGGCCGCTTTCGCGGGGTCACGGTGGACCATTCTGGCCAGCACGGCCTTGTCTTCATCGGTCAGTTTTCCCACGGAGGGATCCCAGCTGGTCCGGGATTCGATCACCAGTGAGTCAACACGAGCGTCGTATTTTGTGTAGTCAGCCATGGGTTCTTGAACTGAGAGAAGTGTGAAGCGGTTCGAGAACGAAATGCGAACCGCAATCCAGAAATCATACCCCGAGAAAACCGGACAGGCAAAGCAACGGGAGACCTGGCTTTCATTGGAGCGGGTTTCCGTGTGGGGATGCTGCTTTGTGTCGCTGGCCTTGTCTCGATACGATTGCTGCTGACGTCTAGCGAATTATGAGAGGACTGTTTTAATGGACTATCTGCGGCCGAATCTGTCTGGGCCGAGACTCGCACCGTTCCAGGCACCTCAGGGTGATCTGGCAATCATTGCAGGGTCGGGGAATCCCATTCTGGCGCAAACAATCGCCAACACATTGGGTGTCTCTCTGACCCCTGCACGGGCTCACATCTTCAGTGAAGGAAATGTGTTCGTCCGCATCAAGGAGAACGTCCGGGGCAAAGACGTTTTCATCGTGCAGGGTTGTCACTTCCCGGTCAACGATAACTTCATGGAACTTTTGTTCTGGATCGATGCCGCGCGTCGCGCGAGTGCCCAGAACGTCACCGCAGTCATCCCGTTTTTCAGCTATGCACAAGGGGACAAGAAGGACGAGCCCCGCGTTTCGATCCGGGCCCGTGTCTGTGCCGATGCCATCGAAGCGGCAGGGGCCGATCGCGTACTGACGATGGACTTGCACAGTCCTCAAATTCAGGGCTTCTTCCGCGTCCCCGTCGACCATCTTTACGGTCGCACCGTGCTGGTTGATCACTTTAAGCAACTCAACATTCCCGACCTGGTGGTGTGCAGTCCTGACGTTGGGTTTGCGAAAGGGGCCGCGGCGTACGCAGGGCTGCTGAATGCGCCGGTCGTCATTGGGAACAAGTATCGGGCTGACCACACAGAGACTGTGCAGATCGTGGAAGTGATCGGTAACGTCCAGGACAAGAACGTTTTTCTGGTCGATGACCTGACGATCACGGGCCGTTCACTGGTGGAAATGGCCAGAACGCTGAAAGCACGCGGTGCTCGCGATGTCTACGCTGCTGTGACGCACGGCGTACTGTCGGAAGGTGCGGCAGCGCGGATCGCCGAAAGCGAAATCAAGAAGATGTTCATTACAGACACGATCGAAAATTCGTTCAGTCCATTACCGGCGAATATCGAAGTGATTTCGGTTGCTCCCCTGATGGCGGCAGCCATCCGCTCAATCCACGACCGGACCAGCGTGAGTATGCTCTTCCCTGAGAAGTATGATTGATTTCCGGTCGGTCGCACGTGCGTCGGACGTCTAATCTCGGTCTAACTCTTTGGGTTTCCACAGTCGCTGGAGGCGTCCTTTAGGCGGAGGCGATGATGGGAGATTGGAAAACTCGCTCCACTGGATCGGGCCCAATTCGATCACCGCGATTGCAGCAGTGGGAAACTTGAGGTGCTCACCAGTGAGAAGGGTGAGAAACTCTTCAAAGCCGGGGTTATGCCCCAGCAACAGGACGGCCGGGAACAGCTCGGAAACCCGAGACAGCACTGCGGCTAAGCCCGCCGGCTCTGCCTCGTAAAGTTCATCCAGATAATGAACGGATAACGAAACGGGGGCGAGTTCTGCGAACGCGAGTTCCGCAGTCTCACGTGTCCGTCGAGATGTAGAGGAGAGGACCAGGTCAGGGATGAACTGCTCCTCCTTCATCAACCGCCCCATACGGACGGCCGCTTTACGTCCGCGATCATTCAGGGGGCGGTCCTGATCAGCGAGTTGTGGGTCGCCCCAACTCGACTTGGCGTGTCGAAACAGAAGCAGGGATTTTTTCTCGGTCATTGATGTCGATCCTGGAGAGGGTGTGTGCACCGCACATTGTCGGCGAAACGGACTCACTTTTCGAGAAACTTGCTCGAAAACACGATTCGATCACTGGCCAGGAAGTCGACAGACGATAATATTTCAGACATCACGTCATAGGATTCATGTCAAAACGTCTTTCGAGATCAAGGGGGCAAACAATGTCCGCTAAGCAGACATCTCGTTGGCTGAAACTGACCAGTTCTGTCTCGTCCTCTCGTTCTGAAATTCCGGCAACGCCGCAGGGGAGCGTTGCACGTCGTTCGATCTCCATGCCTCGAATGCTGTGCTGGATGGTGACAGTCGTGATTCTGGTGGGGGCCAGTGTTTACGTCCGGGCAGAGATTCACCGCCGGATTGCGTATCTGGAGAAGCCACCGACGATGGGATTGACTCCTGCGGGCGGAACCTTGCTGATCGCCGGGGGAGGGCATCTGTCCGAGATGATTCGTCACCGCTTTATCGAATTGGCGGGTGGCACGAACTCACGGATTGTGGTGATCCCGGCTGAGGTGATCGATGACGAGGCGCGGGAGTCCTATCGACAGATGTGGCTGAAATATGAGGTCAAGAGTGTTGATGTCCTGCATACCACATCGCGTGCCACGGCCAATGATGTCTCGTTCTGTGAGGTCCTCTCTACCGCAACCGGAGTCTGGCTTGGGGGAGGTCAGCAGACATGGCTGGCCGACTGGTATGGCGGCACACTTGTTGAAAGCCGACTGAAAGAGGTGCTGTCCCGAAATGGCGTGATTGGGGGCACGTCGGCCGGGGCCGCGATTATGTCCGGGATCATGATTGCCGGAGGGCGAGGCACACCGGTGATGGGACGTGGCTTCGACCTGATTCCGGGTGCGGTGATCGATCAGCACTTTATCAAACGGAATCGAATCGGCCGGCTGTACCAGGTTCTGGAGCGGCACCCTGATCTAATTGGATTTGGAATCGATGAAGAGACCGCACTGCAATATGCCATCAAAACGGGGAGTTTTCAGGTTCTCGGCCAGTCGTGTGTTGTGGCGTGTGTGCTGGACGCGGGAAACGAAAAGTCTGGTAAATTTCGCCTGCAGTTCATGAATCCCGGTGATGAGTTTGATATCGAGCGACTTCGTCGTGGCGACCAGATTCAACCTGCGTTCAGCCCGTTCGAGGAAGTTCTATTTGGAGAATAAAAAAGGTCCGTCTCCGATGGGATCGGAGACGGACCTCAGGTCTTGTCACTTCGAACGTGAGACGTTGGACTTATTGCTTACGAGGGGCTTTCGCGGGAGCCGCTGCAGCGGTTGGCTTGGCCTGGGTTCCACTGGCTGGCTGAACTCCGCCGCCGATCGGACCGGTCGCCGCTGCGTTACGTTCAGGACGGTTTGAGGTCTGAGTCAGGTAGTTGTCGACGATGGTTTCTTTTTTCAGCTTTTCGAAGACCTTCGCAACCTGCATCTGAATCTTCGATTCCTTCAGCTCTTCGTAGAGGGTGTTACGAACTTCGTCGATTTCGGTGACTACAGGTTCCGTACGACCTTCGCACTTCAGGATGACGAACCGGCTGGGGGCCACTTCGATCACACCGGAGATTTCGCCTTCTTTGAGTCGGAAGGCGGCGTTTTCCAGCATTTCGTTGCCGTTGAACTTGGCGATCGGGGGGATCTGACCACCCAATGCGCGGCTGTTTGGATCGACGGACAACTTGGCGGCAAGTTCTTCAAAATCGTCTGGGTTCTTCTTGAGTTCATCCCAACCCGCTTGAGCCCGACGCTGGTTGTCGAACATGATCATGCGTGCTTTGACGCGAGGACCATAGTTTCGCACGAAGGCTTCGTTCATGTCTTTGTCGTCGACTTCGACTTCTTCCCCTGCCAGCTTCTTCAAAGCGATCATCGGGAAGATCACGCTCTGACGGTACTGGAGCGGGCTGATGTTGCGTTCGGCCTGCAGCATTTGCAGCCATTGAGTCGGATCGAGGTTGAAGCGGGTCGCGATCCGTTTGATCTCGTCGGTGATTTCCTGCTCACTGACGGTGATTTCGTGGGCTTCGCAGGCCTGCTGGATGATCAGGCGATGGATCAGGTCGTCGAGGACTTCGCGGCCATGGCGTTTGACGCACTCTTCGGCGACGGTGTCATAGGTGATGGTATCTTTGTCGACCTTGGCAAGAACTTCAGGCTTCTTGGCCGTGTTGCCGACGCGAGCCTGACCGGCTGGCGGGTCTGTGGCTGCCATCGATGCGGGGCTGCGGACGTATTGCATCAACATGCCAGCAGACAGTACGGCAGCGACCGAGCCGCCAAATACCCACATCAACCGTCCTTTGGTCTGGCCCTTGGAATTGGGCACGGACAGGTGATTCCCTTCACCCATGATCTGTCTCCGAATCGGAAGTGACACCGAACTGTAAGGCGAGCCCAAATGGGCACCGACGTCCCTGGCGGCGGCGGGGTTATAGGAATCGGCAAAAAATGCGTCAAGACGGCTTCCAGCGGTCCTTAAAAATAAAATGCGATCTCCTGCCACCCCGCGTTTGCCCGGTTTTCGGCTTATTTTGCCGTATATTCAGGGTTCCAGATCGTTGCCGCGATGTATCGATCGCTGAGCGGCTGGTCATGAAAATAGTAGATTGTCACAATTTTTCCGTCGGGGCGCTGCACGCTGACCGGGTACCCAAAGTCGCGTCCTCCCCCGTTGTTGTGCAGGATCAGGATGTTTCCCCAGGTCTTGCCACCATCGTTACTCAGGCGAGCCCGCATCTGAAATGGCTCTGCCCGATACCCGTATGCCAGGCTCAGGCGGCCGTCGGACAACTTGATCAGGCTGGGGGGATTCCCTTCACCGGTATCCGCGACGGGATGATCATCCACTTTCCAGGTTTTGCCGTCGTCGAGCGAACGATAAGCATCAAGCCAACTTCGCTTTCCTTCGCGACAGCGAATGATGACCAGCAGTTCGGATTCGCCGAGGCGGACCGCCGAAGGCATGATCGAATACCCTTTCGGTTCCGGCCCGATCCACGCCACGAAGTTCCATGTCTTACCCCCATCAGTCGTCCGTGCACACAGGGGACGTCCTTCGCGACCATTCCCTTTGGCGGCAGTGAGGAAGACCAGGCAGTCGTGCGGGCCGTTGACGATGTAGTTTGTGCGGGGGGCGAGTTTGAGCTTTCTTCCCTGATCATCGGCCACATCCAGGCGGAACGGTCCCTGCCAGGTCTTGCCACGATCGTTTGAGTAAGAGAATCGCGATTCGTCACCATGATGGTCGAGCATGCGAAACGTGATCACAAAGTCGGGATGTTGAAAATTGATTCCTCCTGGACAATCCTGCCACGGCTTCTCTTTCAGTCCCGGAGGAGTAATCCCGTGAAGACCTTTACCAACGGGGATGAGTGCCCCTTGCTTCGATGGGTTTTCCAGTGACCAGGTTTCTCCACCATCGAGGCTGCGGGCGAAAAGATGTTCTTCCGGGCGCTCGCGATCAATCGCGTGAACGCCGGGGCCGTTGTCTTTGGAATACCCCGCGGAAAAGCCGACGAGGATCTCATTACCCCAGGACCAGATTCCATGATTGGCTGGCCAGCCGCCGAACCGACCAGGTTCCGCGTAAACGTTGACTCGCACCGCCTCGGCGGGTTGCAGCGGAACCGATTCTGCCTGTTGTG
The DNA here is from genome assembly GCF_044336245.1 of Schlesneria sphaerica. Taxonomy (NCBI): domain Bacteria; kingdom Pseudomonadati; phylum Planctomycetota; class Planctomycetia; order Planctomycetales; family Planctomycetaceae; genus Schlesneria; species Schlesneria sphaerica. The sequence continues at coordinate 5,490,618 of NZ_CP172346.1, forward strand.
CATACACGCAAGGGACGCTTGTCATCAGCAGCAGACCGCTCACAAATCGCAGCCAGGTCGTACTCATTCGTTGTCTCGTCAAACTCATAAAAGCCAACTCTCATCAGGGAATGAAATCGTCCTCGTTCGGAAAATCATCCGATCAGAATACGACCTGGGCCGGGTTGATTGCCTGATACTTTCCTTTGCTTGCGGTGATCTCGAAGGCTTCGGGAACGGCTTCAATGCCGTGCAGGACGTGAGTAATTGTGTGTTCGAGTCGGACACGGCCCGAGGCTACCAACTGAACCGTGTGCCGCAAGTGTTCTCGCGTGCTGATGTCGGGGAACAGGTATCGCAGGCTTCGCTCGCGGAAGAGATCAATCGGCAGCATGACAGAGCCGCCAAACCACGAGACGCCGATAATTTTTCCTCCTGAACGGACTGAAACCAGGGCATCCAGCAAGGTCTGGTGTCCCGCGAGTCCCTGCCTGGGGCTGCCACCGGCGCATTCGAAGACTACATCCGCCCCGTTGCCTCCCGTCAGTTCTCGAATGGTCGACACCACATCGCAGGCCCTTGCGTTGAGTGCGTGGTCGGCTCCGAGTTCGCGAGATACCGCACAGGCTTCCTCCCGGACGTCGACGGTAATAATTTGACCGGCACCACTGATCCGCGCAATCTGCAGGCACTCCAGTCCCATGCTTCCCTGTCCGAAGATCACAACGGTGTCGGCGATCTGGATCTGGGCTGTTTCGACAGCGGCAACGCTGTCGCTGAGCGATTGCAGACATGCTGCGACGCTATCCGAAATTCGATCATCGACTTTGACCAGAGCAATTTCGGGAAGCAGTGCCAGCTCACTGAAGCATCCCGGCTGATCGAAACCGATGACGGGACCTTGTCGGCAGAGAGTGCTGCGCTCGTTCCGGCATAGCGGGCAGTTTCCGCAGGGAAGCTTGGCGCGGGCTGCAACGCGATCACCGACGGAATAACCGCTGACTCCTTCGCCCACTTCGACGATCCTGGCGCAAAACTCGTGGCCGAAGAGTTGGATAGGGGCCTCTGCATCCAGCCTGGCTTTCACGCGGTCGTAGGCCAGTGTTGGAATACCAAACGCAAGCTGCGCTTCGGTCACGCTCGGTTGTACGCAAAGTGGTTTAACGACGACGTGACCGGGCTGACAAACAGGCTCCGGGATATCGTCCAGACGCAGATCTCCGAAGCCATAAAATCGCCACGCCTTCATGGAGTTACTCCTGCCAGTCGTTCGAATTTCTGCAACGTGTGGTAGCGGCCGGTGGAAGGATACTGACGTCCATTCGCCGACCAGACAACTTCAGCGATGTACAAACTTCCGTTTTTATCGAGCCACAGATCATGCGGAGCGAAGAAGTCGCCCGCTTCCTGTGGTCTTTCACCACCGCCAAATCGGGAAAGGAGATGGCCGGACGAGTCGAAAATACTGAGACGGCCACCGGGTGAATCCGCTGCAGGAGCCGTTGTGCCCGGCCACATCCCGGCGCGATAACCCAGTTCAGCCACGTAGACCAGGCCCTCCTGATCGATCACCATTTCGCACGGGCGGGCAATATCGGTCCATTCGGTAAGGAATTTTCCTTCGGGTGAGAAGAGCTGCAAGCGACTGTTCTCGCGATCCGCGACGTAAACGACCCCATTTCGGTCGACGGTAATCCCATGCGGAACATGGAACTGACCCGGGCCTGATCCCGGTTCTCCCCAGGAGAACTGCAGTGTCCCGTCGGGCGAGAACTTATGAATTCGCGCGTTGCCGTAGCCATCAGCAACGTACCAATCGCCATTGGGGGCCACTGCAAGATTCGTCGGGAAATGGAAGGGAGGGCCCGCGTAGCGGATCGTGCGATAGTCGATTGAGGTTGCGCCGGTATCTGATGGCTTCCCGCTTGTTCCCAAGGTGAGAACGTGACGGCCCTCTGCCGTGAACTTGTGGATGGTGTGGTCCAGGTCGTCGGTGCAATACACGGAATCATCGGGGCCGATCCAGATGCCGTGAGGGCGATTGAAGAGACCTTCTCCCCACGAGAAGAGCAAATTTCCATCGGGATCGAAGACGGCGACAGGATGGTCACTTCGGTTGAAGACGAAGACACGATCCTTTGAGTCTGTTGCTACGCCTGTGACTTCCCAGATATGCCAGTCGACGGGCCACTTCGCCCAATCCGCGATCGCCCGATATGTAAAGCCGCCGGATGTGATGATTTTGGAGTCAGATGAAGTCATGGAGCCGTGCCATATGTGAGAAAAGCGAATGTGAGGAGCAGGCCAACAGGGTTGTGCGGAGCGTCGGACGTTGCAGAGTGGCCACGATGGGGACAGATGCCCCAATCAGAGAGACGACGGTGATGGAGGTCGGTCTGCTAATGAGTTTTGGAAGGGTGAGTGGGTAGCGAGATGTTTCTGCTCGCGCCGAGATTCGTCCACGGTTTCAGATTCCGCAGAGAGGGGCGGTTTGATCTCGCATGTTGTCGAACGTCATTTCGAGGTTGAAACATCGACCGCACACCTGTTTTGAAAGTATGTGACTTTGACCAGATTTACCGGAGGGATCAAATTTACCGGAGACGAACGCGGGTTCGCTGGTTGAGGTATTCCACCAGATCGTCACCCAAATTTCCGCTGGTGTCCACCGATACGCGTTCAATCGCATTCCGTCGGCAGAGGTCTTCGAAGGCGGCCTCATAGCGATGGAGCGACGCGAGATATCCATTACGGATGTCCTCGGTCTGCGTCAGATACTCTGCAGTCTCTTCTATTCCGAGAAACTTCACCATTCCCTCAAACTGAAATGTCCTTTCGTGAGGATGCAGGATGTGAAACAGCACGATCTCGTGTCGGTTGTATTTCATCCGCTGTAACACGGTTTCCAGCGCAGTGAGATCCGTAAAAAAATCACTGAAGATCATGACGATCTCACGGCGTCCCATCCGGCCAGTCAGGTCCGTCAGACAGTCAACCATGTTCGTCTTTTCGACGGGCGAGATCTGGTCGAGGTGTTGGATGATCCGATGAATCTGTGCCAAGGTGTTTCCCGGAGGGACATAACCTTGAATACGATCATCGAAGGTGGTGAGGGAAACTTTGTCGTTCTGCGCAATAATGGAATAGGCTAAGGTCGTGGCGGCCTGGGCTGCACAGAACAACTTCTGCTCGTTCCCGGCTCCGTACCGCATCGACGCACTGATATCCAGCACGAGGTGACAGACAAAGTTCGTCTCCATCTCGTATTGTTTGATCGAAAGACGGTCTCGCTTGTAGTAGAGCCGCCAGTCGATGTGCCGTGGATCGTCTCCGACGATGTAATCCCGGTGCCCGGCAAATTCGACTGCAAAGCCGCTGAGGGGGGACTTGTGAGCCCCCGCCAGGTTCCCCATTACCAGTCCGTGCGGTTCCAGTGGTCGATCAGCAACGCGTCTGAGAATCTCGGGATTCAGGTACCGGGAAAGCACGCTCTGCGTCATCGTCTCTCACTTTTTCTTGCAGGTGTTCTGAAACGCAGGGCGTTGACACAAGGAGCGGGCACAGGCTTCGAATTGGGCAGAGGGGCTGATACAGGTTGTTTGGATGACCGTTGAATACAATTGAGTCAGATCAATCGGAAGGGAAACAGCTCCGCATCCAGGTTCATCATATTCCTCAATTGAGATCCCTGATCTCGTACTCGGCCCGACGGGGCTGAGCATGTCCCGGGGCCTCATTGTGCTGATTCGAGTTCCCACTCACAACGATTGCATGAGCGACCTGGAAATCGTCGATGGCTTGAAGTGACATCCGGTGCGAGAACCTGCGAGCTCCCGTGAACAACAGACGGCGGTGAAGAACAGACGGATCTGACCATCGAAGTGGGCTTAGGTCGTGCGGAAACGTCAGGTCAGTTTCAAGTTCTTGATTGCTTGCCGATTCCGGGAGACGGGGAATCAAAACTGTCCAGGCGCCCGATCAGCCAGAAATGTTTCGGCTGTTTTTTGTTTCGTTGAAGTCTGATGCGCCACGGATCGGATGTGCAGGAATGGAGACGTCTTGCTGCCTGCTGGTGAATCAGGCCACGTTCCTCGCATTCGATGTGTGTCGTTCTGCGCGACTGGGGATGATTGGCGCCAGATTCTAAGACTGCCCGATTCGCACGTTGATCGCTTGAGGTTGTTGAGGTGTCGTATCTTCTGTCATCCCGCCCCTCCTTTCCGCAAAGCCCCGACAAGGGATAATACAGGAAGATTTGTCTGTCATTCCACAACCGAAGTACGGGCTGATACACGTTCGGAAAGGGGAATGTATGAGGCGATTGGGCTTCATTCTCGTTGCGATTCTTTCGATGATCAGACATACTCGATGCGTAACTGCTACTGCTGAACTCCCGCTGGTATTTCCCGCCATGAAAAATCTCAGCCTTGCCCTCGCGATCCTGTTCGCTTCCTGGCCCGTTCTGCGAGCTGCAGAGACTCCCGGCGAAGTGTTGTTTGAACCGCACATTCGCCCCATTCTGAAGTCGTTTTGCTTCCACTGTCACGGCGAAGAAGAAACCGTCGAAGGGAAGCTCGATCTTCGTCTGGCGCGACTGATGGTGAGCGGCGGAGAAGGGGGCCCGGCGATCGTGCCGGGGAACGCCGACAAGAGTTTGCTGCTTGAGAGAATTCGATCCGGTGAAATGCCGCCGGGCGAGAAAAAATTGACGCCCGAACAAGTGAATCTCATCACCCGCTGGGTTGCGGGAGGAGCCAAAACGGCTCGTCCGGAACCGGAAAAGCCGCTGGAAGGGGACTTCACCGATGAAGAGCGGGCATTCTGGTCAGTCCAGCCGATCCGCAAACCTGCTGTCCCTGCAGTCCAGCATACTGAGCAGGTCCGCTCGCCCATCGACCAGTTTCTGCTGGCAGTCCTGGAGTCGAAAGACTGGGACTTCTCGGAACCCGCAGATCGTTTGACGCTGGTTCGCCGGCTCTCCTTCGACTTGCACGGATTGCCTCCTTCTCCCGATACGGTGGAGCGTTTCGTTAATGACCCGGCGCCTGACGCTGTCGAACGTTTGACCGACGAACTGCTGGCGTCACCCCGTTACGGTGAACGCTGGGGTCGCCATTGGCTGGATGTTGCCGGTTATGCCGATAGTGATGGTTACACCGAAGCGGATCCTGTTCGGGATTATGCGTTCAAGTACCGTGACTATGTCATCCGGGCGTTTAACTCTGACAAGCCGTTCGACCAGTTCATCGTCGAGCAACTGGCGGGTGACGAATTGGTGACGTACCCGTACGAAAATCTTTCTCCCGATGCCACCGACAAGCTCGCTGCAACCGGTTTTCTGCGGATGGCACCTGACGGCACCGCGAGTGGCGGCGTTGACGTCAATGCCGCGAGCAATGAAGTGATTGCAGAAACAATCAAGATCGTCTCGACGTCCATGCTGGGAATGACAGTGGGATGTGCTCAGTGCCACAACCACCGTTACGACCCGATCACACAGGCCGACTACTACCGCTTCCGAGCGGTCTTTGAGCCGGGATATAACACCAAGGCCTGGCGAGCGCCGGGATCTCGCTTGATCAGCCTGTGGAGTGCAGATCAGCGGTTGACCGCGAAGGTGCTGGGTGATGCCGAGTACAAGTTGAGCGAACAGCGCGGACGCGAATTGAACGCAATCGTGCAGGAAGTCTTTGAACGGGAAGTGAACAAGCTGCCGGAAGCTCAGCGGGCACCAGCCCGGCAGGCCCGCGCCACCAGCGCCGACAAACGGACGCCGGAACAGCAGCAGATCCTGAAAGAGACCCCGAGTCTGAATGTCGATGGGGGTAGCGTCTATCTTTATGAACCCGCGCGGATTGACGAATTTAACCGACGGTGGGACGAGCGGATTGCACAGGTCCGATCCTTGCGTCCGGCCGAAGACTATGTTTCGGGCTTCACGGAAATCCCCGGTCAGGTTCCTCCGACCCATCTGTTCTATCGAGGCGAGATCAACCAGCCGAAGCAGGAAGTGACACCGGCGGAACTGTCGATCGTGTCCCTGACATCCCCGGTCGAAATTGCGATCGACGATCCTCAGGTTCCCACTACGGGACGCCGTCTGGCCTATGCCCGTAATCTCACCAGTGGCAAGCATCCTCTGTTGTCGCGCGTGATGGTGAATCGCTTCTGGATGCATCATTTCGGGAAGGGGATCGTCGCGACCCCCGGTGACTTCGGGTATCTCGGTGAACGTCCATCTCACCCCGAATTGCTCGACTGGCTGGCAACGCGCTTCGTCTCTGACGGATGGCAGTTAAAGCGATTCCATCGTCTGCTGCTGGGGTCCACTGCGTTCCAGCAGCGGTCACAGCGTCGGCCCGAGATTGATGCTGCTGATCCTGACAACCGCCTGCTGGCCCGGATGCCCGTGCGCCGTCTGGAAGCAGAAGAAATCCGCGACTCCATGCTCTCTTGCTCTGGCTCGCTGAGCGACAAAATGTACGGAAAGCCCGCGCCGGTCGCGGTCGATGAAGTGGGGCAAGTCATTGTCGGCTTGCCGACTCTTGACCTGGCTGGGGGACGGATCAACCAGGGGGTTTCACTGCGGGAAGACGAGTTCCGTCGCAGCATCTACGTGCAGGTGCGACGTTCGTTGCCCCTGGGGATGCTCGAACCCTTTGATATGGCGACCTTGTCACCCAACTGTGACATTCGTCAGTCCTCGACTGTCGCTCCTCAGGCATTGCTGATGATGAATAACAGTCTTGTGGTTCGCGAAGCGGAAAAGTTCGCCGACCGTGTTCGCAAGGTGGCTGGAGATAACATTTCGGAACAGGTCAAGTTCGCGTGGGTCACGGCCTTCACGCGCCCTCCAACTGAACGGGAACTGGCCGGTGCAATTGCATTTCTGACCGAGCAGACAGAGCAGGTTGCTGCCAAAGTTCCTGCTGATCAGGCGGGTAAGGAGCCATCCCCGGCGCAGGTCGCACTGGCGAGTTTCTGCCAGGGCCTGTTGAGCGCAAACCTGTTCCTCTACGTCGACTGAGTTTCGACTGCCTGCGGGGCCTGTCATGTGACGAGGTTCCCCACAAGGCTGGAATTCGCACTGCAAAAGATCGCTGAATGTCTTCGGACAGAAACTAATAAGGGGCAATCGTATGCACTTCTTCCCAGACCACACTCGACGACATTTTCTCGCCCAATCCGGGTTTGGATTGTCGTCACTCGCGCTGACGCACCTGCTCACGCAAGAGGCCAAGGGAGCGCCAGCGAAGCCCGATCTGGAAAAGCAGTCGTTTGATCTTGTGCCCAAACGAACTCCCCATGCACCGCAGGCGAACGCGATGATCTCGCTGTTCATGCAGGGGGGGCCTAGCCATATCGATATGTTCGAGCCCAAGCCGGAACTTGATCGTCTGAATGGACAGACCTTCAATGGTCAGCTTCAGCTCGACAATGCGGCCGAGGCGACTTCCAAGCTGTATGCGTCGCCCTGGAAGTTCAAGAAGCACGGCGAGTGCGGTACGGAACTCAGCGAACTGTTGCCGCACCTGGGCAAGGTCGTGGACGACATTTGTCTAATCCGCTCGATGCACACAGGCGTCAATAATCACGTGCAATCGATCTGGGCATTGACCAACGGCCGCATCCAGCAAGGTCGACCTTCCCTGGGTTCATGGATGGCCTATGGTCTGGGGACCGAAAACCAGAACATGCCCGCATTCGTCGTTCTGACGGATCCATCGGGATTGCCTGTCGCGGGAGTCGAAAACTGGACGAATGGCTGGCTTCCCTCGCTGTATCAGGGAACGGTGATTCGCCCGAAAGAGCCTCGAATTCTCAACCTGGATCCACCTCCTCAGTTCCAGGGGGCGGTGCAGGACAAGTTCCTGAACTACGTACGCGAGCTGAACCAGGATCACCTGTCGCAACGGCCGGGTGAGCATGATCTGGCGGCGCGGATCTCGAGTTATGAACTGGCGGCCCGGATGCAGACCGCTGCCAAGGAAGCACTCGACCTGTCACAGGAAACTGCCGAGACAAAGGAACTGTACGGACTGAATAATCCGAAGTCTGCAGAGTATGGCACGCGGTGTCTCATCGCGCGGCGACTGGTTGAACGCGGTGTCCGCTTCGTGCAAGTTCATACCGGGAACCAGCATTGGGACCATCACGGTGCGATCAAAACAGGATTGCCGCAAATGTGCGAAGTGACCGATCAACCATCGGCTGCACTCGTCATGGACCTCAAACGCCGCGGTCTGCTCGACACGACGCTCGTCCACTGGGGTGGCGAAATGGGCCGTCTGCCGGTGATTCAGAACGAAAAGAACATCGGCCGCGACCACAATACTTTCGGGTTCAGCATGTGGCTCGCCGGTGGTGGAGTGAAGGGGGGACTCGCGTATGGTGCGACCGATGAAGTCGGTCACCATGCCGTGGAAAACGTCGTCAACCATTTCGACTACCATGCGACACTGCTGCATCTGTTCGGTCTGGATCCCGAAAAGCTGACCTTTGCCCGTCCCGGTACCCCAGGGACGCTGCTTGACGGTCAGCCCGGTAAAATCGTCTGGGACATTTTGAAACGCGGCCAGGAACAGGCCTGATTGAGTTTGCGAGTCACGAGAAGAGAGAACGGCGTGGCTGGTCCGTATTCGCGGACCAGCCACGCTGGATTCTGTGGTCGATCCGACCAATTCATGGTGCATACCAGTGCCTGCTGGTGCGCTGCGGCGAATCAGGCAGTTCGCCACGCGATTCGATTAAGCGGGCCGGGCATATTTCCTGTCGGCCGGTGTTCTTTCCATGAGCATGTCGATCAGCTTTTCGCTGTTGATGTCTGCCGCCTGTGCGGCGTAGTTGGGGGCGATTCGATGCCGCAGAGCTCCCTGGGCCACTGCCTGCACGTCGCCGATTGTCGCGTGGTAGCGACCGTAGAGGATGGCTCGCGCTTTTGCACAGGTGACGAGCGTCAGGACTCCGCGCGGGCCGGCTCCCCAGTTCACCCATTTGTTGACGAAGTCGGGGGCCTCTTCCGTGCCCGGACGAGACGCGCGCACCAGAGCATGAGCGTAACCCAGCACCTGATCACTGACGGGGACACGCTGGACCAGTCGCTGATAACCCACGATGTCGTCACCGGAGAGGACTCCCTCAATCTTTCCCATGTGCCCTGTGGTGACGCGTCGCGCCACTTCCCACTCGTCTGCGGCCGAGGGATATGCGACGCGAATGTGCAGCAGGAATCGGTCCAGTTGCGCTTCGGGCAGGGGATAGGTCCCTTCCTGTTCAAGCGGGTTCTGCGTTGCAAGCACAAAGAACGGATCGGGCAACTGATGGATCTGGCCCCCGGCTGAAACTTGTCGTTCCTGCATCGCTTCCAGCATCGCGGCCTGCGTCTTGGGTGGAGTACGGTTAATCTCGTCCGCCAGAATCATGTTGGCGAAGAGCGGACCTGGCAGAAACTTGTATTCGCGATTGTGCGTTTCCAGATTTTCCTGAATGACATCGGTGCCGGTCACGTCACTCGGCATCAGATCGGGGGTGAACTGGATCCGCTTGAACGTCAAGTGCAGGGCCTGTGCGAGTGAGCTGATGAGCAGCGTTTTGGCCAGACCGGGGACTCCTTCAAGCAGGGCGTGCCCGCGTGCGAAGATGGCGATCAGGACCTGTTCAATGACGTCGCTTTGGCCAACGATGACTTTCGCGAGTTCATCGCGCAGCGTGTTGTAGGCTCCTTCACATTTCTGTACTGCCGCGACGTCGTCCGCAGGAATGGAATCGGTGGTCATGTGATAAGTCTTACTGGTGAGATCGTTCTTAGTGATGATCGGGCTTTTGTACGGCAACGGGAAGGGGCGACCGTTCAATCCACACTCTGCAGATAGTTTTTCAGGCGTTCTTCATAAGCTCGCGGCGGTTTCTGCCCCGTACCAGCGCGAAGTGACTTACGTAGCTCAGCAGGTAACCTTGCGAACCAGGCTGCTTCCTTCGATTGCTTTCCTTCGATCTTGTCCTCGGTCTCACGAGCCTTGTCCGAGGGTTTCGAGGTGGCACTGGTCCCTTCGGGTTCGCGCTGAATCGGTCCGTCTTTGACACCTTGATTCGTGGTACTGGCTCCCTCGTTCTTTGAAAGCTTCGATGATTCGGAGTGTTCGCTCGACTGAGCTTCTCCCGGATCGCCGTCAGTGACTTTTCCGGATTCCGACTGTTGTCCATCAGCCTGCTGAGACAGTTTGGGCATCTGCTGTCCGAGTGCCTTCCGGGCCGCTCGCTGAGCTTTGGCACCCGCCATCATGTCTGCGGTTAACTGGGGGGACTGCGGGACAAAACCCGTCCCCAGATCGTTAGGTTTGCCGGAAGAGGCTTTTCCCGGTTTGGCGATCGCTGACTGCCCCGCCTCGGAGGGGGAAACCGCAGGACCTTCGGTGCCTTGCTCGGCTTGGGCGGAAGGGGGCGAGGGACCGGCATCCGCCACGTCCGGTGCTGTGGAATCCTTGGAATCCGTCGGGGGCTGAGGGAGAAGTCCGTCGAGCGGATCCTCCGAGGCGACATCCTCGGTTGGCAACATCGAGGCCAGCTCAAGAGCTTCGCGAAGCGGAAGGTTGGCAACTTCCTTCTGTCCGCTCAGCTCAACGGCTCCCTGACCCGTTGCTCGTTGCGAGTCGGCGAATTGTTGCTTGGCCTCATTTAAGGATTGTGCCGCCGCTCGTTGCTGTTCGGTAGAAGCTTCTTCCATTGCTTCGGCCATTCGCTCCAGTTCTGCAGATTGTTCGGCGATGGTGTCGGCGGCCAACTGCTGGCCTTGTGCCAGGCTGGCCACAGTCTCGGCGATGGCCTGGTCTCGTCGAATCTCCTGCTCTCGAGCACCCAGGTTGGCAGAGGCTTGCTCCAAGGCCATTTCCGCGTCCGCTTCTGCTTCGCTGACTTGCGTGGAGGATTCCGTTGCGTGTGAACCGCGACGAGCCGCCTGGGCAGCAACATCGATCGAGTCGGCCGCTGCCGGGTCCGCTGCCGCGACTTCCTCCGCCATCGCTTCGTGTTGATCCGCCAGTTCCGCGAGTCGTTTTTCACGTTCCCTTGTCGCCGCATCGACGGCTGCGACAAGGTGACGGAGCGCCTCTTGCAGCTTCGCTTCGGCAGTCGCCTGGAGCGCACCTGCTTCACGGGGAGCGACGACCAGGGCTCGTTCAGCGCTTGCGGTGGCTTCCACCGCTGGATGTACGGCCGAGGCTGAGACTTGCGAGGCCTGGCTGGCAAATGCTTGCGCCTGTTTGGTCGTTGCTGCGGCGTCGGCTTGCGCCTGTAAGTCACTGGGATGAGTCGGCGGCTGCTGGACTGTTGTCTGCGCCTCGGATTGCGCGATCACCAACGCGGCTCGCAGTGCCTCGGCGGCTTTCGCTTGAGACATCATGGCGCCCGAGGGATTGGACTCGAGGATTTGGCGTGCCGCCTGCGCAGCGGCCTGGTGAGCATCGTTTAATGATTGAATCAGGCTTCCGGATGTGGATTCCGACAGGTTGGGAACAAGGGGCATATATTTTCGGGCAGTGCCCAGGGCCGTCGAAGCAGACTCGGCCGCTTCTTCCTGTTTGATTGTCGCTTTCAGTTCCGTGGTCGCTCCGGCTTGTGCGGCTGACGCCATTTCCGCGGCTGCCTGCTGGGCCTCCATTCCGCTGGCAATCTGATGGACGAGTTGAAGAGCGAGAGCGGCAGCGGGTTTTCCAGACGCGGTTGCCTGTTGCTGGATTGCGATGTTCAGTTCGTTTCTCGCCGCGTCGAGTTTTGCCAGGTCGCCGCTTAATGGCAGATCATCGAGAGCGCGGTCTACAGCCGCCCGAGCAGTGGCAATCTGCTCTGCCTGCTCGGACGTTTTTTGAGCCAGTTCCCGGGCCGTCGTCACGACGAGTTTGCGAGCGAGTTTTGCTGCGTCTGCCAGATTCTGTGACGCGTTGCGCGCTGAATTGGCAGCGACACCCGCAGCGGATGCGAGCTCACTGGCTGTCTGGTCCGCAATCGATTGCAGCTTTTGTGAAGAGTCCTTTGCATCGGCCTCGCCCGCCAGAATGTGTTGCGAAGCCTCTGCTGCGATCTGAGCAAGCGCTTTGGCCGTTTTTTCCGCGATGGCGTGTACATCGTCCTGACGCGCAGTCAGTTGCCGAGCCTGTTCTGCTGTCTCGCTGGCAGTGGCTGAGCCGGTTTCTGCGAGAGCATCCACTTCGACGGCGATCTGCCGCTCTTCGGACGCTGCTCGCTCCAGAACTTCCGCGGCGCGGGCCAGTTCACCGATTTTAACAGCCGATTCGCGTCGTTCTGTGTCAGCGATGGCCGCATCCACGGTGGCGAGTGCCCGGTCCAGAGTGTGGGCGACATCTGTGAGCGACTTCGCTGCTTCCTGCGAATCCGTCTCCGATGTTGCTGCTTCAAGGGCTGTCATTGCAGCCGAGGCCGATTGCGTCGCTCGCGTGAGGGATTGCTGGACATTGGCAGGGAGATCAGGGTTCTCCAGCGCCGCCTCGGTGGCCTGAATGATCTCGGTGAGTTGCGCCGCAGTGGCCTGAGTCTGTTCGCCCGCATCAGTTCGTACAGACGGTTGTCTGGATTTTGCCCCGTTCAATGCGGCTTTGGCGTCGTGAAGTCGTTTGATGCTTTCTGCCAGTTCCTCGGCTGATCGGTCGGGGGAACTCTGTTTCGCCTGTTCCCGGAGCGTCAGTTCCAGTGCCGCCAGATTCCCGAGGACCTGGCCTTGTGACGAGATGGCCGTTTCGAGTCGGCCGTCGAGCAGACTGGCTGCGGCATCGAGCGCCGCGGCTTCTGCCAGTTGCAGAAGTGCTTCCCCCTTCGGAATTTTGGGAATGACCTCCGCCAGTCCGGCGATGTCTCGTTGTAACAGGGCCTGTTGTTCAACGAAATCCGGGGGAGGTGGTTGCTGATCGTCGAACAATTTTGTTTCGTCTCGAAGCTGTTTTTGTCGTTCCATCAGACCACGTACTCGGTCAATGTTCGCCAGGAATTCCGAACCGAGTCCCTCCTGGGTTCGTTCGACGACGCGCAATAGTTCCTGCAATCCCTTAATGACTTGACCCTGCTCATCTGTTGCTTCTGAATGTTGCACCGACTGCAGGTGGCGTCCGGCGGAATCGAGATGGGGGCCGACTTCGGTGACGTTCAGGATCCTCAGGGCATCGGCGGCCGTGGAGGAAAGGGACCCGCTCCAGGTCTTCATATCGACAAGAGTGTCGATCAGATGCAGGTAGAGTTCTTTGACGTCGCGCTGATCTTCAATGGCGCGCAGTGTGAGAATCTCGTGCAGAGACTGGGCTTCAGTCCGGACTGCCCGGGTATTCTTCTGTACCGTCGATTGCTGATGGATGAGATTTCGAACCTGTTCGACCAGTTCCACAATTTTGAGCCGCTTTAACAGATTCTGTCGCTGAACAGCCAGTTGACGAACCACGGTCCGAATCTGCTGGCGGGCATCGACGAAGAGGGCCTCACGCTTTTCTCCAGGAAGTCGCTGGGCTTCGGCGAGTAAGTCAACGACGTTCGTCATTTCCATCTCAACCAGATGGTTGAGGTTCTGACGCATCAACTTAATGTCGCGATAAATTTCCTGGTCAGACAGACCATTCTCATCGAGCTGACGCAGTTGCACATCAAGGACGTTCGCCAGCAGTTCACGCGTCAGGGTTCGCGCACGCTGCTGGTCTTCCTGCTTGCGGAGGAGCGCTTCGTTCTCAAGAACCTGTCCCCTCGACGAGGCAGCGCTGCACACGAACAGACCGGTGACGAGGAGAATCCGTGACCAGAGAGAATGCTTCATCGGTGGTTGCTCTCCCGTCGAATGAACTGGTCCATAAAGATCGTCGAGCTATTTTTTCTCATCACTGATCCCCAGTTCGCGCTGCAGGATTTCCTCGAGCTGTTTCGCAGATTTTCGATCTTCTTCGCCGGTCTGTGTCAGGATACCGCTCAAGTCCGTCACGCTGAACTGGACCGGCTCCGTTTCCGCCGATTGGCCGGGAAGGGCCCCCCGCCAGTCGCTGACTCGCAGCGAGACTTTGACGTCATCTCCCTTGACCAGTTCATACGCAGAAAGGGGAATGCGGACCTGATCTCGCAGATTGTGTTGCGGTTGGTCCTGGTCTTCGATCCGTTTGAGGGGCAGGTCATGCTTCGACGATTCCCCTCTGGCACGCGAAATTTGAATGCTGGCTGTGACGGTGGCAATACCAAAGTCGTCGACGGCGACGTAGTCGAGTGTCGGCTGTGCCGAAGGAAGGACGTGCCGCGTCACGGCAGTTGCGGCAATACGGGGTGGACGATCCGACTTCAGTCGAATCTGGCCTGCAACAGGGCTTTCGAGAGACAGGCCATCGTAATCTGTCACCTGGATTTCATACTTGAGTGAGTCGCGAATGTTCTCGAAGGGAGTATTCGGCGGCAATGACCAACTCACCCTGCCCGAAGGAATGTTTCCGGTAGCAACCAGATCGTACGTGGTGTCGCCTGTCGTCAGTCGAGCCGAACGGAGTTTCTTGTTCAGGCAGACCAGTTTCAGTCGAGCCTGAGATCCGTCCAGCACCGCAATCTGCCGCGAACTTCCTTCCATGTCATCCTGTTTGAGTGTTGCGGCGGCATAGGTCGGGGGGACCACATTCCATGTCACATCAACGAGTGGCAGGGGGATGATGGTGATTTCGCCAGGGTCAGAAGTCGCGTCACCGATTTCAATACGCATCCGTAGAGACTCGGTCAGGTACGAGAGTTCTCCCTGGAAGTCGCCCGGCATGTTGGGAACAGGACGTAGCTCGATGCGATTGACCGCGTCATTCCGCAGCCCCTGCAGCGTCGCATATCCGACTGTCGGAACGGCCCCCTCGCAGCGGGCTCTGACAACGATGGGAACACCAAAGGGAATCTGTTGCTGGTGAGTCTTGCCGCGATAAAACACGGGGACGTCTTCCCCATTTACCGAGAGGGATTGAATCTGTGTTCGCGTGGGATAGCGTGCATCACCCAGCAGCAACCTGTTCCAGAATGCTGCCGTATGTTGAGGGACGGCCAGAATGGTTCCCGTCACCAGCAGGACTGCCGCACCCAGTTCGAGCAGTCGCCGTGGGAGCTTCTGGTAGGAAAATCCCTCGAGCACATTCAGCGAGCGACTGAATTCGGCCACGTAATCGACCACAGCGCTTGTCAGTCGTGTCGAACCCCACGAACGGGATTGGGGCTGATCAAACTGCAAAGCGGCGACCAGATCGTTGTCGATGTGATGTTGCTGCTCGACGATCAGAGCGACCTCTTCCAGCGACTCGCGATGAGAGAGCAGCGGCGCGATCCATTTTTTTATCCCCCACCCGATGGCCACCAGAATCCCGATCAAGATGACGAACCGTGACTGGGCCGAGAATCGAAAGAGCCAGTCGCCTGCGAAAGTGAACCAGATCAGCAGCAGGGTGAATGTCAGCAGGCTGCAGGCGGCCTGGGATTGGCGCACGAGACTTCGTTTCCGCCGGAGCAGATTCAGCTGCGATCGAAGATGGGGGAGCTTCGTTTGCATGATCAGGCCAGATTCACCAGTTTGCGCACCAGCCATTCCGCCAGCAGGAGTACAAGGACCAGCCCAAACGTGAACCAGTTGGTCCACAGCGGGATGATCTCCAGACTGATCTCTTTCTGACGGACAGGGTGGTAGTCTTCGATGAATCGATCGACATCTCTCAGGTCGTAGTCTTTCCCACCGGTTTCTGCTGCGAGATTTTTCTGAAGCAGGGCATTTCGGATCGGGCTTTGTCGTTCAATTGACTGATTCGCCACGTCGAAGTTGATCTCGGTGATGTCACCTGTGACGGGATCGGTGACGCGCACGCGGTATTCTCCCGTACTGGTGACGGGAAGTCGCGTCTCAAAGATACCGGGCCGAAGCGGGGGAATTCCCACGATCTGCGTTCGATTCCCCTCGGCGTCCTCTTGAGGCTGGATCCACTCTGTACACAATCGCCGTTCCGGAATCTCTTTTTCGTCGAGGGGGCGGAACTCTTTGTCGTAAGCCTCGACGGTGATCCTGACCTGTTCCTCAGGACGATATTGTTTCTTGTCCGTTCTGACGACAAACCGCTTGTGACTGCCGAGTGCGTGGCCGAGGCCCAGTCTGTGAATCAATTGGCCCCAGAACTGGCGGTAGAATTCCTCGCCCCGTAACCGCCGAAGTCGCCACATCTCATTGAAGGCGATATAGACGACTTCGCCCCGGCCGTACTGGCGAATAGCGATCAGGGGTTGAGGAGTCCGTGCGTCGCTGCACTTGTCCAGCGGGTGTTCGGCAAGAACTTGCGTTCCGCGCGCCTCGACTCGTCGCACCGGCTGATACCAGGGAAGTTTGCCGAGGTTGTTCCAACCCTTCAGGGGATCATCACTGGACGTGCCCATGCGCATGAAGTCGAACTGCCCCGCAATCGGGGTGAGGTTGAGGTGAAATTCCTGGTCGTCCCGCCGCCTGAGATCGCCATCGACGACAACGGGCAGCATGTCCGCCAAAGCGGTTTCAGCCAGTTGGCCCGGTCCAAACCGGGGCCCTGCGATGACAACCAGCCCACCGCCGAACTGGCTGACAAATTCCCGTGTCATTTCACAGAATCGTTCGCTTAAGGTGGACGCCGGCATATCTCCGAGGAAGATCACGTCGTTCTCGAAGAACTGACTGCGGGGAAGGGTGAGGTTTGGAAGGAACAGTTCATTCGTTTCCCGGACCACGGGATCGGCCGATCTGAGGAATGTCCGAAAGCCGCGGGTTCCGACCAGTTTGTCACGGTGAAAGATTTCTTTGACAAAACGCCACTCCCACGTTGGTTCATACTCGACGAACATCAGCCGCAGAAAGTCGTCAATGATGCTGACTTCACGCGTGGCTCGATTGTTTTCGGTGACGACTTCCCCTTCGACGGGCTCGACTTCCGCCGTGACGACGAACCGTCCCGTCACGTCTGGAGTGAAGGGAAATTCGAGCTGAGTCATTCCTTCCGCAAGGGTCAGTTTGCGTTCGCTAATCGGGATCCGGTGCTGTTCGCTTTCCGTCGCTGCTCCGGCTTGATGAGCATAAACCTGAACGGAGACCGGAGTGTTCTCGAGTTCACGCTGTCTTACTGTCACACTGATTGTCGATGATTCGGCCTTCTTGATCGTCTGTGGAACGATCAGGTCGAGACTGAGATCGACCGCGGTGACCGGACCGACGCCGACGGTAAAGATCGGAACCCCCAGTTTCTTTGCGGCCTCCAGTGGTGAAGTACCGGAGTTTTGTCCGAAGTCACTGACGACGACGACTGCCGAGACATTGTCGGAGGCATGTTGTCGTGCCAGTTCCTCGAAGGCGTCTCCCAGAGGCGTGGTACGACCTGTTGTCTGCCAGGCTGCAAAACGGTTGGGCTGCGAGGTTGTTTCGTCAAAGCTCAGAATCCGAATCCCGTCTGTTTCGCCAAAGCTGAAGAAGCGGAGGCGATACGAATCAGACAATCGATCAATCAGATTGTGATCCGCTTTGTGCAGCCAGGCACGGGTGTAGTCAGCTCGTGAGAGGCGGTCGCTGCCAGATTGAGAAGGGTGCTGTGATCGGTAGCCCTCGAGATCGACTGCGGTCGCCAGGCTCGAACGCTCGGCTTCGGGAAGCTCGTCGGCGATCGACATGCTGTCACTGCCGTCCAGCAGAAACCATAGGACCGGCTTGGGGAGACTGACCAGAGCCAGTTCCAGCGTAGGGTCTGCGACGATCAGCAGAACCAGCGACAGAATCAGTGATCGGAGGACCGCGAGTCCCAGACGGGCAGGCCGCTGTGCGTGGGTCTGCCACTGCAAGTAGAACCAGAACGTGAAGACAGACAGGCCGAGACATCCCAGCACCACCAGACCGGGCCAGGGATGAGCCCAGGCAGAGCCGAAAGAAATCCGAATCGACTCGATGGTCGAGGTTTCACTGTAGCCCAGTCTTCTGCCAACAAATGCTGTCCAGTTCATGAGGAAACCACCTGCCCCCGAAGTTTCAGCGAGGGGCCGGCCACAATGAACATCTCCCACAACAGACAGGCGAGTACGGACCAGCCGAACCCTTTCCACAGGTTTCTTCCCCGGCTGCTTCCTCCTTCCAGCCGAATCGGATCATTGGCCGTGAGGACGCGAATCTCGTACTGATCGAGTTGTTGCATTAGGGTCGCAGCAGGTAATACCGTCAGATTGGATTCACTTTCGGCCCCGTTCACGGCGATGGGAATCTCGTCCACCAGTCTCGCTGCAGAAGTATCTCCATGGGCGCCTTGTTCGGATTGGACAAGATAGGTCCCTGCTCGGACCGGGCGACGGATCGTGACACCTGACACGTTCGAATTGATGGCTTCGACGTACAGGGCTTCCCGAATCCCGGACGGCCTTATGACCCCATAGCCAAGCTCGTCACTTCTCTCGACGGGAAGGGTGATCTTCTGCCCGGCCAGATAATTTCGACGTGGAAGCGTCTCTTCCATCAATTGACTGCACGTCCGATGAAAGAAGTACATCGCCCCGGAACTTTTGAGCAGATTCCAGTTTGAAGTGACGCCGCTGGTGAACAGGAGCAGTCGGCCAGCACCAATGCGGCGCTCAAGGAGGTAGGGCATCCCCTCGCCGTCGAAAGCCGCCAGCACTCGAGGCTGGCTCCGTTTGGCCAGTTCCGCGGGGCCCAATGTCCGATCGACTAACGGAAGAGGGGACCGCCAGTTCCACCACGATGGTTCCCAGCGACGGTATGTTCTTTCAGCTTCTTCGACGACAGCGGAGTTATCCGCGCGGGACGAGGGACGTGCTTCGTACGCTTCCAGAAACTGCTGACGTTCGGTCAATCGTCGGGTGTCGGCCTCCAGCAGATCGCTCAACAGATCCGGCGACATCGTCGCCTGAACGGCTTTGAAGAAGGGTGTCGCATCGAACAGGGCTGACAGAGTCTGAGGATCTTCTCCTTCCACCAGAAAAAAGTCGTGCTGCATCGTCTCGAAGGCGAGGTAGAACGGCCGAATTTGTTGGGACGATTCTTCTGGAGTCATCCCGATGGGACTCGCAGCAAGCGGGACAGGAAGGATTCCCTGGCCTGATCGCCAGGCCCGTTCAGTCCATGCAGACGGATCGAAGTGGGCTCCCGCGAGTACAACCAGTGGCCCACCCTGCTGGACATAGTCATGCAGCAGCGAGATTGTGGACTCATCTGGTTTCTCGACGCCCGCAATGATGACGAGTCGAGCTGTTTCGAGTATTTCCTGCGTGATCTGATCTCCCCGCAGATGAATGGTCTGAATGAGCCGTTGTTGTAACTTGTCGACGCTGGAGCGAGGGGCCAGCAGATGTCGCAAGGCATACGTCTCACCAATCCGGTTCTGCTCCAGGTTTTCATCGTCACCGAATTGATCAACGAAGACGACCGGGAGTGATGAGACGACAGGTACCACGATCTGTTGACGGTTGTCTTCCGCCAGTTGATCTATCGACAGTTGTTCGGGCCGGGCGATGACGGTTGCAACAGTCCATTCGGGCTTCAGGGGATCGGGGGTGGTCTCAAACTGGTGAATGAATTCGATCTCCCGTTCCTGTCCGGGAGACACTTCGAGTGTCTGGCTGGCAACTTCGACTCCATCGATCAGCAGTCTGACCTGGACACGAAACGGCGGGTCCTCGCTTTCCCGGATTGAACTGGTCTCTACGCGATTGGCATTCAGTCGGGCGAGCAGCCGACAGGGGACTTCGGCACTTGTGAGGCCGTCTTCGACATGCAGACCCGAGACCCAGACATTCCGCGCGGGGGAAGTTGCGACCTGGACAATCTGCATGCCAGTGAGCTGCTGCATCAACTCGGGAGCGACGGTCGCCTGCCAACCCGTCTCCTGCAGGTCGGTGAACAGGACGACTCGCTTGGCGGGGGGATCCGCCGTCTGCTGAGTTGCCTGGACGGCGAGTTCCAGCCCTGACCGGATGCTTCCTTCAGTATCGACCAGCGGGATTCGGTCGAGTGCACGTCTTGCGTCTTCTTTGTTTCGGTAACCTTCCAGCGTGTAGGGGGTCTCTGAACCTGCTAAGGGGATGACGGAGATCCGGCTTTCCAACGGAAGTGAATTGATGAACTCACTCGCTTTGCTTTTGGCGCGATCGAGCAGACGGGTGCCGAGTGATTCCACGCCCATACTTCGACTATTGTCCACGACGAGGATCGCGTGCAGGGGCATCCTGCTGCTGAAGCGAGAATCACCCGAAGTGAGATTTCGCTGAGACAGTCCAAACAACTGAAACCCCGAAATCAGCACGCCGAAGAGTAATCCCCCTGTGACAATTCTGCTTCGTTTCCCCTCAGTCGATGTGGCCCAGTGGATGGCCAGTCCGAAGGTGGTCACCAAAGTTGCCACCAGCAGAGCGTTTTGCCAGGCCTGGCCAGATGATGCTCCCTTGAAGTAAGGACGTGCCAGCATCAGTCCGAACAGAGCGATGGTCAGAATCCGTAGTGCCAGCAGAAGGACATCGCGCAGATGAAGCTTTTTGCGAGTCCGTTCAAGAGCGTCTCGCAAGAAGTCCATCGCGGCCCAGTTCACCGTCTTGAATCGTCGTCGATTCAGCAGATGAATCAGCACAGGACCCGCTGCCGCGGCAATTCCTGCGAGAGCATATGAACTGGCGTCAAAACTTAGCATGAATCTTCTTTGAGGTTGATCGCATCTTCCGCAATGGCCACCTTACTAACCCGGTCATTGACGAAGAAGTCGGGATACCAGCACGGGTGCACGCGTCATCGAATCAAGCCGGTCATCAGTTGCGGGCTTCCTTCCCCAGGTGATCGCCCAGTCCTTCAATCTTACCTTCCTGCAGGATCGGGAGATACCGGTTGGGGATGGCGAGAATGAAACAGCCCACAGCCGTTCCGTATAATTGACCAGGCTTGCCGTGGACCCAGCGTGTGTCGCGCCACGAACCGTCTTCGGACGGATTTTCGGGTTTACGAACCTGAGATTTGACCAGGTGATCTCGCAGGATGGGATAGTTCGTTTCCCAACGGGTTCCCCCCGTCTGGTACAGAGCCTGGCCTACGTAGTAGAGGGTATAGGCGTCGAATGGAACTTCTCCGTTCCCTTTGACCGGAGAAAGCCGAGCGATCTCTCTGGTCATGTAATCGAAGTTCTTGGGAATGCGCCAGTCGTCGTACTGGCCGAATTCCTGAAGGCAGACCACGCCGCATGCGGACATCGCGATCGTGGCCCGATTCCCGTCGTAGGTGAATGTTCCGCCCCCTTCCCGGGCCATCTCCTCCAGGCCGCGGGCACCGTTATCGGACTTGTAGTAGCCGCGAACACTTTGAATCGCCAGCTTGATGACATCATTCCGAACTTCGAATCCGCTGTCGACGGCACTGCGCAGCGCCTTGGCCTGCATCACAGACAGACTCAGATCGTGCCCGTGCGCCTGTCGCTTCGCCCGGTAGTCCCAGCTTCCGTCGTCACACTGTGTGTTTGCAATCAGCTTCAGCGCCCGTTCGAGCGTCTTTCCGATTTGTGGGTCGTCAGTCATTCCGTAGGCCTGGCCCAGCACGAATGCGGCAAGGCCGTGGTTGTAAAGATCCCGTTGCGCGTCCGCGATATTCAGCAGGCCAGAGGGTTTGGCATTCTTAACGACAAATTTCAGTGCTCGATCGACGTTATCACCATATTTGCCTCGTCCAGGCATATGTCCCGCTGACAGAAACGCCAGGGCTCCCAGTCCAACCAACCCCAGATCGTTCGATTCCCAATTCCCCTGAGGTCCCTGCGTTTTCGCCAGCCAGGCAAGTCCGCGATCCAGCGCCAGTTCGGATTCCGGAGTCACTTCCCATTCATTCTGACCCAGAACTGGAACCGCCAGCGCCGCCCAGAGTACAGGCGCGATGAGAAGGCTGCGGAATACGATGGTGAGTCTACTCATGGTGAAGATTGAAGATTGGGGTGGGAATGTTGCATCGAACGTGGCGTGCTTTGGGGTGTATTCTACGCATGATGCGCGTGTCGTTGCGGACCAGTTTTTTACCACGTTCCAGGATCCCTGACGAGCAGGGAGGGGTTATGGGGGGGATACGGTGCCGAAACCCGCCGCAGCGCGCGGATCTGGCCAACGAGTCACGGCTGTGATGTGGTCCGAGTTGGTCTTTCGCAATTGGACTCGGTCGCTTCAATCAAGGCTCGAGCGGCGGCCATGGGGGAGGGGGCACTGCAAATGGCGCTGCTGACCGCAACTCGCCGGGCACCTGCACCAACGACCGTCGCCACGTTGCCCGTTCCGATTCCGCCAATAGCGAACCAGGGGATCGATACCTCCTTACTCACTTCCCGAACCAGTGTCAGACCCGGAAAGTCGGAGAAGGACTTCGTCGTGCTGGGGAAGGTCGGGCCCACACCCAGATAGTCGGCTCCGTCCAGGACCGCTTGGCGGGCCTGTTCGATCGAATGCGTCGACACGCCGACAAGCCGTTCTGGTCCCACGATCGTGCGGGCTTCCGCCACTGTGAATTCCTCCTGTCCGACGTGAACCCCATCGGCATCGCAAAGCACCGCAAGATCAGGCCGGTCGTTAATGACCAGCAGGGCTCCCACTGCGGCAGTCCATGCCCGCAGTTGTCGTGCGAACCGGAGCCATTCCCGGTCCGAGAGCGATTTTTCGCGAGATTGAATGAGTCGAACGCCTCCGTCCAGTGCCGCTTTCACGACTGCTTCCGGTCCGCCGTCGCAAGCCGCGGCCGTGATCAGTAGATAAACCCGTTGATCATCCAGACGCTGCCGGGCATCCTGATCGGCGCCATGTACCTTTTCTGTCGTGTAAAGCTGATAGCGAAGCTGTTCAAAGCGAGCGGCGAGCTTTGCATCGACCACTTTGCTGAATTCTTCCAGACTTCGCAGCGCCTCCTGCACGCGTTTGAACGCGGCCTGGACGACATCGTCGGCCGACGTTCTCTGGTATTCCGTGGCAACAGAGATCGTTGTTCCAACGTCGTTTACCGTGTCGCGTGCTGAAAGCAGGGCTGAGGTGGGAAGTTCGGACAGGATGCCGGTCAGTTCATGCCGGTGCTGTTTGAGACGGCGCGAGAGCCTCTCATCATTCTGCATAAAACGGGCAAAGTCTTCGATCACCCGTAGTCCCTCTCGTGCGCGGTTGGCCGAGGCGTCCAGAATCCGAAAAACGTCGAGCCGAACATCTGTCATCAGAAGCTTCCCGAGAGAGGGCCATATTTGAACCGTAAATTGTAGAAGGAAAATTTTGTGCTGATAGTTCACGTCCGACGACCCGATGCACAAATCTGCTGAACAAGCCCATTCCATGGACGTAGACATGGGGTTCCACTCTTCTGGACAATGAGTACAATCAAGGCGTCATGTCTTGACCCCTCTGTCCAACCTGTCCCCAAATGAGATCTGCTATGTGGTTTACTGAAAATGCGTGGCCTCCCATGTTGATTTGCGCTGTGGCAGGCATCGTATTTCTGGGACTTTGGAATTCGGACAGGCGAAGTCTGTATCTGGTGCTGGCTCTGGTTTCGCTGGGAATGATCGGCGTTGTCTATGGGGTCGAGCGGATGATTGTGACGGATGGAGAGAAATTGCAGTTGCAGGTCGTCGACCTCTGCAATCAGTTCCGTCGGCGCGACCCCGCGGCACTCGACCATTTTGCTGCGTCGGCGCCGGGGCTAAGACTCCTCTGTCAAGAGGCGATGGCTCTGGTGGAGGTCGGCGACGATCTGCGGCTGACAGATTTTAAGACGACACTGACAAATCAGAATTCTCGAGGTCGAGTTCACTTTCGCGCGAATGCAACGATTTCCGTGATGGGATTCACTGGTCACCATCCGTTTCGCTGCGTGTTAAGCTTTCAGAAAGAGGGTGGAAACTGGCGAATCATCGACGTCGAACGTCTGGACCCGATCAAAGGTGAGAAAATCGGGGTGATGGATCGAAGATAGTCGAAAGTCGCTCGTTAAATCCGGTAAAACCGAATTCATCCGATGCGCGACAATGTTTCCTTTCATGAACATTGTTTTGCAATCTTTACACTCCACTTTAACAGAAAAGTTGCGGTCATAATTATCGGGTCGAGGGAGCGACTCACAGCAAAGGATTGTCCGACCCAACGCTATCAGTGGAGGTTTAGAATCATGATCACCAGTCTTCGTGGAACCAACGAACTCACCGCCGTCCAACGCCGAATTCAGAATCGCCGAGTGGGGGGACGTCGTACTCGTTCAGAGATCGATGCGGAAACCGTCGCGGCACCGCTCGAGGCCGCACCGCGACGTAAGGTCGAACGCCGCAAGATGATCGATCCGACGACTTGTGAGCGGGATTACACCCTCGACGAAGTCGAATTCATGAAAGCAATGGACGAATACAAGCGGAAGAGCGGTCGGATGTTCCCCACATGGAGCGAAGTTCTCGAAGTCGTCCGCAGTCTCGGTTACGTCAAGAAGAACGACAGCCAGGCGGAATGGAGCAACTGAGCTCTGTCTGCTTCGAAACGGATCGTGCTGCGGGCACTTTCCGACAGAGAAAGTTCATCATCCCCCAGCAGGATGCGCGGGATGATGGATCGATTTTAGCGTGTAAGAAACTCCGGGGCGGCTGCAATCGACCCCGGAGCAGGGCTCCGTGCCGGACTTTAATGCCGGTCTATTTCTGTCAGGCGGGTGCGACCAAAACGCCCTGCGCGTGGTCGTCGAAACGCCTTCAGACGTGGCCCGCCTAGAGCGAGCACCACGTCCTCGATGTCGTTCTTTTTCGTGGGTGGGCGTGATCACCGCCAGATACGAGACTGACGCTATTCAAGTCGAGGGCTGAGGCGTCTGTCTGCTGCCCGTACACACCGGGGAGTACGTTTTCGGCTTCCGATCGCGTGAAAGGTCAGCTCATGTCCTTGAACGCGTCCCAGCCCAGATATCCCACGATGGCCGCGCTCAGCAGGAACAGGATGTCCATCGTCATGGATTTGGCGAAAGGGACGCCGAGAATCATATCGAGCAATGCCAGAATGGCGACGAAGCCCGCAACTCCGAATGATCCGAAAATGAGGTTTTTTCCGAGATTGGTTGCCATCCGGCCTCTTCCTTGTGTCGATCTGCACGAGCGTGTCGCTGATGTTGATCATCAGCGAAGGTCACTTCCATAATATAGCTCAGGCGATACGGCGGAAGCGAGCCGATTCACTTTTTCCGCGTGTTTTCAAAGTTGAGCGGATTCTGGCGACAAAGCTGCCACGAAGATCCCGACCAGACGCGTCCGTGTTTCAGCCTTCGATCAGATACAGGCGCAGCATATTCATCGCGACTTTCGCCGTTCTGCTTTTCGCGATCGCAGGGTCGCCGAAATGCTGGACTTTCTCGACCTTGGAATGTTTCGGACCGGCCAGGGCGACAAACGATGCGGGGAAGGGTGCCAGGGGATCGTCCGGATCAAAGTTGGGCCATTCCGTCACCGCGAGGGCGAAATGTGTCCCAAATCGCTGGCGACATCCTTTGGCACAGGCCAGCGCGACTTCCTGACTGATCGGTCCGTACTGACGGATCAACATCGGGTCGACCGAAACGAGTTCTCGTTTGGCGAGATTCGTGGGGACGACGACCCCTCCCATATAACACGATTCGAACCCGGGAACCCCGGTCAGTCGGTGAGCCAGCAGTCCCCCCGTACCCGATTCGGCCGTTGAGAGCGATGCGCGGCGCAGCTTCAATAACCGGACAAGAGCATGTTCCAGTTCTTCGTCTTCCACCCCGAAGACCAATGTTCCCATACGGTTCAGCACGATTTCGCGAGTTTTCTCGATCTTCTGATGACACTCATCGATCGAACTGGCGGCGGCGGTGATGCGCAGAGTGATCGTCGCTTCGTGAACGGTAATCCCGACGTCGGGGTCACGTCCGCGGGCGGTCAGGTCGCCCAGTGCTTCTTCTGCCTGTGATTCCCCCACTCCGAAAAGATTGATTCGGGCCCGGCGGATGACTTGTCCACTTCCGTCCAGTCGGGGAAGAACCTGCTGCCGGAACATCTGCTTCATCTCACTGGGGACGCCTGGCATCGCCGCAATGTGTGAGAGGGTTCCATCTGCACGTCGATATGTCATCCAGATCCCGGGAGCGGTCCCGCGGGGATTGGGAAGGGGGTCGCTGCCGTGAGGAAACATCGCCTGCATCACATTTCGCTCGGGCATCGGCCGATTTCGCTTGGCGAACATGGATTTGATGTATTCGAGAGACTGTTCGTGCAGTATCAGTTCGACGCCGGCGAATTTGGCGAGGGCATCGCGCGTCAGGTCGTCCAGTGTGGGACCCAGACCTCCGGTCATCAGCACGATTTCGGATCTCTCGGCCGCCGTCCGCAGCGCGCCGACCATCTCGTCCAGCTCGTCGGCGATCGTCATATGTGCGAGAACCGGAATACCGATTTCTGCCAGTTCAAGGCTCAGCCATTGACTGTTTGTATCGAGTTTAGTCCCCGCTGTAAGTTCGGTTCCAACGGAGATAATTTCGGCGTGCATGGAAAATTCTCTGGAAATTCAGCGTTCGCGTGGACGAGATCGTGAAATCGATCAATGCGGCAGGAGTGTTTTCATCGTATTCGCTCCGGGGCGGCTGATCGACGTTCCCTGATTCCGAGTGTTATTGGTTATCGGCAGCCGCTTTCGGCGAGGTCATGGTGGGCAGATCAGAAGTTTAATCGCTTCTCGATCGTTCAGGCAACGCGTTCAATTCTGCCATTTGGTCTGAATCCAATGAATAATTCACTCCGGGCGGGATATAATGCTTGAGCCATGCGTGCCGCTTCGGCGTGACGAGGCCTTTTCCATCGCGTAAATAACGAGGAGTTCAGGAGTTACATTTGAATGCCCATTCTTGCTGGAGGAAAGCGGCTGCTGTGACGATTCGGGAATCGTCTTTCCTAAAACAGGAACTTTGACAACAATTCCCGGACGGTTTGCCGAGAGCCGAAAATCAAGAATTTGGTCGGAGTCAGGATGAGGTCAGGTATGGATTTTCTTTCTCGCCTACGCTTTTACGGCTGCACAATCTTGCTGCTGACCGGGCATGTTACGCTGAGCAGCTCGGTGTCCGCTGCCGAAGAATCGCTGTCGCGATCATGGTTCGAAACGATCAAGCGACAAGCCGAAGATGCGGTGCAGTCGAAAACGGCGGGGGGACGTCAGTTCTGGGGCGATATTTACCACTGCAGTGGATGGCGGATCCAGCAGAACGTGTTCAGCGGACAATGCCGTTTGATCGATCCTGAAAGCCTGCGTTATACGAATGGGACTTTCGCCGAGTGTCGGACCGTATTGGACGAGATCGCTCGCGAACGAAATCTCGCGCCGAAGAACGGGCCTGCCGTGATCCTGATTCACGGTCTGCTGCAATCTTCCCGCTGTATGACATCATTAGGAAAGAGTCTGCAGAATGCAGGGTACCAGACGGTCGAGTTTGATTATCCCAGCACCCAGATTTCCATTCCCGAGGCCGCGCGCAACCTGGACAAGGTGATTCAATCGCTCGACGGAGTCAGCGAAATCAACTTCGTCGTCCACAGCATGGGTGGACTGGTCGTTCGAGCTTACACCAAGGAATTTGATGATCCCCGGATCAAACGGATGGTGATGCTGGGGACACCGAATCAAGGTGCGGAACTGGCTGATTTGACTCGCCGAAGCTGGCTGCTCAGAACCGCAGGGGGGCCAAGTGCACGCCAACTGGGAACTCGTTCGAACGGACTGATTCCACAGCTTCCTGTGCCGAAATTCGAGTTCGCCGTGATTGCCGGATCCAGTGGAACGGCTTGCGGATGGAATCCCCTGATTCCCGGGGATGACGATGGAACTGTCACGGTCGACAGCACCAGGTTACCCGGCGCATCAGACTTCGGCGTTGTCAATGCAATGCACTCACATCTGCTGTGGCACGAAGACGTACAGACGCAGACATTGAATTTCTTGAAAGACGGGCGGTTGAACGTTGATCGAGAACCGCAACCGATTCCCGGACTGCCCGTCCAAACAGTCTCCAAGCCATAGAACGATTATGCCCGACGAAAACGCGATCTCAAGTGTCTACAATCTGATTGGTGAGACGGGGTTTGAACGACTGGTGGCTGCCTTCTATCGGCGAGTTCCCGGAGACGACATCCTCGGACCGATGTATCCTGCTCACGATCTGGCTGGGGCCGAACATCGCCTGAAGGGTTTTCTGATCTTCCGTTTCGGTGGACCCGACCGTTATCTGCAGGAGCGAGGACATCCCCAGTTGCGGATGCGTCACGCGCCGTTTGCAATCGATGAGGCAGCCCGGCATCGCTGGGTCAAGCTGATGGATGAAGCATTGGTGGAAGCTGAATTGCCCGAGGCCGCAACCACGGTCATACGCGATTTCCTCCACGATGTCGCCACATTCTTGATTAATCGGGGACCGAAGCCGAATATGATCAACTGATCACTTCCGATTTTCCCGCTTCAAGTCATCTCTCAGAGCGAGGACTGCGATGAATGTCACGTGGCAGGGCGTCTTTCCGGCGGCAATTACACACTTTCATCGCGATCAGTCGCTCGACATTCCAAGTACTCTGAGGCATCTGGAGCAGATGATCGACGCGGGGATTCACGGCGTCGTGATGCTGGGGACCGTTGGCGAAAACTGTTCCCTGGAACGGCAGGAGAAACTTGATGTGCTCAAGGCGACTGTGGATCTGGTCCGCGGTCGCATTCCCGTTTTGACGGGTGTGGCGGAATATACGACGGCTTTTGCGTGTCGCTACGCTGCAGCAGCGAAAGAGGTTGGCGTCGACGGTCTGATGGTCTTGCCAGCCATGGTTTACAAATCGGACCCGCGCGAAACGATCACACACTTTCGGACGGTGGCCAACGCGACTGATCTGCCGATCATGGTCTACAACAATCCCCCGGTTTACGGGGTCGATATCACACCGACAATGTTTCTCGAACTGGCGGATGAACCGACGCTACAGGTCATTAAAGAGTCCTCCGATAATCCCCGCCGCATTACCGATCTCTACAATGTCTGTGGAGATCGATATATCCTGTTCGGCGGTGTGGATGACCTGATTCTCGAAAGCATCCTGCTCGGGGCCAAAGGTTGGGTTTCGGGGCTCGTCAATGCGTTTCCCCACGAGAACCGCCTGGTCTGGGATCTGGCGGTTTCGGGCCAGTGGGAAGCGGCCCGCGAGATCTACCGCTGGTACACACCTCTTTTGCATCTGGACACGCACGTCAAACTGGTGCAGTACATCAAATTAGCCGTGCAGGAATGCGGATACGGTTCAGAACTGACCCGTGCACCGCGGCTGCCCCTGGTTGGCTCAGAACGCGAAAACGTCATCGGAATAATCAGGCGCGCGATCGAATCGCGGCCGAAACGAGAATGCTAAATGAAAGTGCAGTTTGGTGTCTGTCGTGTGGAACTCCAGCAGGGAGATATCTCTCAACAAGTTGTCGATGCCGTTGTAAACGCCGCGAATCCTCAGTTGGCTGGAGGGGGAGGTGTTGACGGGGCGATCCACCGGGCGGCCGGTCCAACTGTTATGGCCGAAACGCAGGCCAGGTTCCCCCTTGGTTGCCCTCCGGGAGACGCGGTCCCCTCGGGACCCGGGCTGTTGCCCGCCAAGGTGATTCTCCACGCCGTGGGCCCTGTCTGGCGAGGAGGACAAAAGGGGGAAGTTGACCTGCTTCGCTCGTGCATTCGACGTTGTCTGGAATTGGCGGTGAAGCATTCATGTTCATCGATCGCGTTTCCCGCAATCAGTACCGGTGCATATCGTTTTCCAGTCGATCTCGCCGCCGAGAACTCGCTTGCCGAAGTCCGGTCATTCGTTACCGTACAATCATCACCGATGATGGTACGATTTGTGCTGTTCGATGGCGGCACCTACGGCGCCTTCGCCCGAGTTCTTGAATCTTATGTCGCCACATAATTAAGGTCGCTGCATGTTTCCCCTGTGGGACGATGTCCCTTCGTTGCGATTCCCCTTCGTCAGCTATGCGCTGATTGCTGCTTGTGTCGTTGCATTTTTCGTTCAGCTCACCGCACCGAACGGGGGCGAGCAGATCGTGCGGGAGTATGGGATGATCCCACTACGTGTTACTCATCCCAAGGCCCGTGAGATCATCGTCGAAACGCAATCGCAGTCGGGTCGACGGCAGCGCGAGGTTCTCGATCTTTCGTCTCCGATTTCGCCGCTGATGACGCTATTCACATGCATGTTTCTGCACGGTGGCTTGATGCACATCGTAGGGAATATGTGGTTCCTGTACATTTTTGGAGACAACGTCGAGGATCGATTCGGACATATTGGTTTTGCCGTAATGTACTTCGTCAGCGGTCTGGCCGCTGGCATCATGCACATCATGGCCGACTCCACATCCTATATACCGACCATTGGTGCCAGCGGTGCGATCGCGGGGGTGATGGGCTCGTATATGTGGCTCTACCCGCGCGCTTCGGTGATGTCGCTGATTCCGTTGGGCATCTTCTCGCGCCTGATGCCGATTCCAGCGCCGATTTTTCTGGGAATCTGGTTTGCATTCCAGGTTCTGTCCGGGTTTCAAACCGAAGCCGGTGGTGGGGGAGTCGCGTGGTGGGCTCACGTCGGTGGCTTCGTCGCGGGACTCGGTATGACCGCGGGGCTTTACTACATCGGTGGCTTGAATCCCCCTGTGCAACAAGTTCGATCCAGCACCTATCCACCATTCGGAGGCGATACACGTCGCTGGCAAAGTCGCCCCTGGTAACCCGGCGGACTTTCATGCTTGCCGCTTCTGACGTGGTCGTCCTCGCTGTGGGAACATCGACAGAGCAGGCTGCTTCGGACTCAGGCGACGCCGACAGAACGAAGCATCGGCAGCACTGGCCAGGCAAATGAAAACCGCCTGCTCTCGAGGGATCTCGACAGCAGGCGGCGTCTTTCTGAATGAACGTCACGCCGGAAGCGTTCGTGCATTCGTTTAGCGTTTTTTGGGCCGGTACGAGTGAGTCGCCTGGCCGTAGACGCTTTCAGCGGCTTCCATCAGGGTTTCGCTGAGTGTTGGATGAGCGTGAATCGTTTCGGCCAGATCACGGGCAACGGCGGCTGTTTCGACCGCGAGTGTTGCTTCAGCGATCATTTCGCCTGCTCCCACACCAACGATTCCGACGCCCAGAACACGTTCGGTCTTGGGGTCGACGATCATCTTCGTCAGGCCTTCGCTGCGGGCGAGCGTAATCGCGCGACCTGAAGCGGCCCACGGGAATTTGACCACTTTGACTTCGCGGTTTTTGGCGATCGCTTCAGGTTCGGTCAGACCACACCAGGCGACTTCCGGATCAGTGAAGACCACTGCTGGAATAGCGATGTTGTCAAACTCGGCCGGGCCGCCCAGCATGGCTTCGACGGCCACCTTGGCTTCACGCGTCGCTTTGTGGGCCAGCATTGGTTCGCCAGCAATGTCGCCGATCGCATAGATGTGATCGACGTTGGTTTTACGCTGACCGTCAACCTTGATGAAGCCCTTCTCGTCGACGGCAACGCCGGTATTTTCTAGTCCGAAGCCTTTGCTGTTCGGTCGACGGCCGATGGAGACCAGGACGCGATCGAACGTCTGTTCCGGCTTAACGCCTTCACCGGTCAGCTTGGCCGTGATCCCCGCTTTGGAGGCGGTCAGGCCATCGACTTTGGTGTTGAGATGGATTGCCGCGAACTGCGATTCCAGTCGCTTCTGCAGTGGGCGAACAAGTTCGCGATCGGCTCCTGGCAGCAGGTCTTTGGTCAGTTCGACAACAGTGACCTTCGAGCCCAGGGCGGAGTAGAACGTACCCATTTCCAGCCCGATGTAGCCACCACCGACGATCAGCAGCTTGCCAGGGATATCGGCCAGTTCCAGAGCTCCGGTTGAATCCATCACTCGCGGATCACCGATCTGGAACGCAGGAGGCATTGCTGGCGACGAGCCCGTGGCGATGATCGCCTTTTCGAACTTCAACTTGTCTGTTTTGCCGTCGGGGTATTTCAATTCAATGGTGTTGGCGTCGAGGAACGTTCCACGCGCACTGATCAGTTGGACTCCGCGGGCACGACAGAGTTCCCCCACGCCACCTGCCAGCTTGCCGACGACGGCGGAATTCTTCCATTCGCGCAGCTTCGGCAGATCGATTTTGGGAGGAACGAAGTTTACGCCGATGGCACTTGATTCGTGGCTTTCGTTGATCAGCTTGGCGACATGCAGCAGGGCTTTCGAGGGAATACATCCCCGATTCAAGCAAACGCCACCGGGGCGAACCCCTTCGTCAACGAGCGTCACTTGCATTCCATGATCTGCCGCTTCGAATGCGGCCGGATATCCGCCTGGTCCAGCACCAAGTACCAATAGTTGAGTCTGCAAATCCGCCATATTGTTATTTCAATCTCGAGGTCAATTTGGACGCAAATAAAAAAACAGTGCCGATGGCATCCCTGATTCGACACGACTCCGGGCACACCCTGCCGCGTCCCCGCGCCGGTCCCTGAATCTGCGAACTGACAGTCTAATGACTTTCGGGCCGTGAGGCACGTCAGTCAGGCGGCTTTCGCACCAGTTCCGATTTATGGGATAGACCCCCTTCGAACGGGGGGAAACGAGCAGATCACCCCTCGTGACGATTGTCGAGAGGTACGAGGGCAGGTTGTGCCGTTTATTTCGATTTTCGAATCAACGTCACTAACGTCAACGCCTGAAAATCGATATTCTACCGCTTGGAAACCCCGATCTCGATCATTTCCAGAGTCTGCCCACTGGGGGCAGGCCCGCTACGAGACAGGATGGGGGTTTCGCCGGTTTCAGGAGTTAGAAGACAATGCCTTTAGTTCCACTGCGCGTCGTGTTGGACCATGCTGCTGAAAACAGCTACGGCGTGGCCGCGTTCAATGTTAATAACATGGAACAGATCCAGTCGATCATGGAAGCTGCTCGGGAAACCGATTCCCCCGTGATCGTACAGGCGTCTCGCGGTGCCCGTGCATACTCTCAGGACAACTACCTGCGGCACCTGATGCTTGCCGCGTCTGAATTGTATCCCGAGATTCCCATTGTGATGCACCAGGACCACGGGAACAGTCCAGCGACGTGCTGCAGCGCCATCAAGTATGGCTTCACCTCCGTCATGATGGACGGCTCGCTGAAAGAAGACGGCAAAACACCTGCCGATTACGACTACAACGTCGCCGTCACCTCTGAAGTCGTCAAAGTGGCTCACATGTTCGGTGTCTCCGTCGAAGGAGAACTGGGCTGCCTGGGACGACTCGACACAGGGGAAGGGGAAGCCGAAGACGGACACGGTGCTTCGGGTCAACTTTCGCACGACCAGTTGCTCACCGATCCTGACGAGGCGGAACGATTTGTGAAGGCGACCAAGGTCGATGCGCTCGCCGTCGCCATCGGCACCAGTCACGGCGCTTACAAGTTCGACAAGAAGCCAGACGGCGAAGTGCTGGCAATGAAGCGAATTGAAGAGATTCACAAGAAGCTGCCAAACACTCACCTCGTGATGCACGGCAGTTCGTCTGTTCCTCAGGAACTGCAGGACATCATCAACAAGTTCGGCGGGAAGATGAAGCAGACCTTCGGCGTTCCCGTTGAAGAAATTCAGCGCGGAATCAAGAGTGGTGTCCGCAAGATCAATGTCGACACCGATTGCCGTATGGCCATCACCGGTGCCATTCGCCAACTCCTCGCCACCAGCCCTGAAAAATTCGACCCGCGCGACTATCTGAAGCCCGCTCGGGAAGCCATGAAGCAGGTCTGCGTGGCCCGTATGGTTTCATTCGGCCAGGCTGGCAACGCCAGCAAGCTGATCGCTTCAGGACGCTGCAAGTAATTGTTCGCCTGATAATGGCCAGTGCAAACTGCACTTCTCGACCTGGACGAACCTCGGTTCGTCCAGGTCGTTCTTGTTCTGTGCTCGCAACCCGTTCGTTCACGATGCCTTCCGAGAGCTCAGTCGATCGGGTGCCCAGCCCCCTTCGATAAGGTTGAGGCTGAAAATCGTCTCTACATGGTGGCCGCGGGGCGGTTGTCCGCAAGGGGGACAAGTGTAACCTGAAATGGGACTTAAACGTTTGGAAAGATCATCGACACACTGAGACAGATTGCCAAGAATAGCGGGTCGAGCCGATGTCACGGACTGGATTTGAATCCTGCCCCTGGAGAGATCATCATGTCCCTCTTACGGACGTTCTTCTGTGAGAGGATTTGAGGGACTCCACCGCAAGACTTCGTCGTTCTGTGTTTTGCATCCCGCCCGCTCGTATGAAAAGCTCTTTTCGCCCCCCATCGATACTTCCCCGAAAACCAGGCTACTCGATGAACCTTGGTGAGCTGTCATCATCTTCGCTGTGGTGCTGTCTGAACTGAGTTCTCGTCCCTCACAAGCGTTACCGTCGCACTATGGATATCGCCCAAACTCTGATTCGGCATAATCTCGTCACCCGGCCTCAGGTCGAAGCGGCTTTGCCTCAGGCGGCAGGGAAGCGTGTCGACCGCGTTCTTGTTGAGATGGGCGTCGTCAAGGAAGATGATGTCCTGCGAGCGTTCGCCGAAGAACTCGGGATGGATTTTGTGGAGGTCAAGCAAGAGTCCATCGACAAGGAACTGCTCATGCAGTTTCCGACGACGGCGGTGTTTCGTCATGCGTTGTTGCCGTTGGGGCGACGCAACGGAAGTGTCATCGTTGCCACCAGTGACCCTTTCAATCTGGAAGCCATTGAAGAGCTTTCGGCTGTCAGCGGATTCCATCTCGAACCGGTCCTCGCTCGACGACTCGATGTTATTGAACTCATCAAAGAGCATCTCGGGGTCGGGGGGGATACCCTGAACGAGCTGGTTGCTCAGCGGTCCGCCGAGGGGATCGAACTTCTCAGCGACCTGTCTACGGATGACTCTGATCTGGCCCAGCAGGCCGAAAATGCCTCCGTGATCAAACTGGTCAACGAGTTGCTTGTGGAAGCGCTCGAACAGCAGGCAAGCGATGTGCATATCGAACCGCAAGAGTACGGTTTGACGGTTCGTTACCGCGTGGACGGGCTGTTGCGCGTGCAACCCGTCCCCGAATCGATCTCGCACTTCTTCGCGGCGATCGTCACTCGTTTGAAGATCATGTCCAAACTGAACATCGCCGAGAAGCGAATTCCCCAGGATGGCCGAATCAAGCTGCGCATCTCTGGCCGCGAAATCGACGTTCGTGTTTCCATCATTCCGATGGTTCATGGAGAAGGGGTGGTCATGCGACTCCTCGACAAAGGACGCATGGTCTTCAATCTGAAGAATGTCGGTATGCCCGATCAGATGGCCCAGACCTTTCACGAACTGATCGGTCTCCCACACGGCATTATCCTCGTCACAGGTCCCACCGGTAGCGGTAAAACGTCGACACTCTACAGTGCGCTGAATGAGATCAAGGACCCCACGGTGAAAATCATCACGGTGGAAGACCCTGTCGAATATCAGAATCCGGGTATCAGCCAGATTCAGGTCCATTCAAAAGTCGGCCTGACATTCGCCGCTGGGCTTCGCAGCATCCTGCGTCACGACCCCGACGTGATTCTGATCGGGGAAATCCGAGACGGTGAAACGGCCGAAGCAGCGATTCAGGCCGCACTTACCGGACACCTTGTATTCAGCACGCTCCACACCAACGATGCACCGGGAGCATTTGCCCGTCTGATTGATATGGGCGTGGAACCCTATCTGGTCTCCAGCACCGTCGAAGGGGTGCTCGCCCAGCGACTGGTCCGCGTGCTGTGCAAACACTGCAAGGAACAATACCGACCCGATCCGGACGAGATTCCAGAGGACTTCCCCGTTCCCGCACCCGATTTCCTCTGGAAACCAATTGGCTGTCGCGAGTGCAAGGGAAGTGGGTACGCTGGCCGCCGGGCGATCTTTGAACTTCTTCGCACCGATCCTGAAATTGGAAAGCTTTGCATCAACCGGGCCAGTACCGCAGAGATGCGAGACTACGCTCTCAAAAAGGGGATGATATCCCTGCGTTTGTCCGGCTTCCAGCGCGTCCTGGACGGATCGACGACACTCGAAGAAGTCATGCGCATCACCAAGCGTGACATGATGGGCTGATCAGTACCGGACGAGGTCGGAGGCAATGGGGTTTCGCCCCGTTCCCGGGTCTCGCAAACTGTCGAATCAGGTGGACACCCGCCAGCATTTTCCTATTCGCGTGTAATGAATTCATCGAGGTTCAAGAGCACGCGTGAGACGGCTGTCCAGGCCGCAGCCTCCGTCAGCGATATCCCCGCGGGGGCCGGGTTGGGGGCAAATGCTTCGGCTGCCGGAATGTCCTGCGCGAAGCGATCCCGCTGCTCGTGTAGAAACCCTCGCAATCGAGCCAGTTCCTGCGAATTCGGCTCACGTCCCAGGGCGACCTGAACCGCGTGCATCAGTCGATCACTGTCGTCCCCGGCAGGTGCTTCCAGCAATCGAACGGCAAAACCCCGTGCGAACTCGAAAAACGTCTGGTCGTTAGCCAGCGTTAATGACTGCAGTGGCGTATTGGAACGGATTCGCCGCGTGCACGCGACATTCGGTTCCGGGAAGTCAAACGCGGCCATCGCGGGATAGATGCTGGAACGCCAGATGTGCGTGTAAAGCCCCTTTCGGAACCGATCGCGTCCGGTTGACGTCTTCCACGGCTTCTTGTCCTGAGTAAAATCAAAAACCCCTTCCGGCTGTGGCGGGTAAACCGGGGGACCACCCAGCTCTGTGGTGAGCAATCCGCTGACCGTCAATGCGGCATCGCGAATCATTTCGGCATCAACACGAATGCGTGACTGACGGGCCAATAACTTATTCAGCGGATCTTGCTCAATCAGATCACTACGGGAATGAGATGACTGACGGTAGGTCGCAGACAGAATCAGGCCTCTCAAGAACGCCTTGAGATCCCAGGCCCGGGGATCCGACGCAGCGACTTGTGGTGGGCTGGTGGCGTCTGCTGCATTGTCCCTGGCGGCTCCCGTCGACGTGGTGTCACGTCGAAGCTCTGCAGCCAGCCAGTCGAGCAACTCCGGATGAGTCGGTGGATCCCCCTGGATCCCGAAGTCATTCTCCGTTTCAACAATTCCCCGTCCAAAGATCCGCTGCCAGTACCTGTTGGCGATCACCCGGGGAGTGAGTGGATTTTCCGGTGCGGTAAGCCACTCGGCCAGTTCCAGGCGATTGGTGATTGATGCGAGTTCAGGACCTGGGGAAGCTGCTTGTGCAGCAGGCTGCTTGAGGACCGCGGGGATGGCCGGTTGCACCGGGGCACCCTTACGAAGGAAGTCTCCTCGGATCTGGATGTAGGTTTCACGCGGAGGATTGATCTCCCGTGTGATCATCGTGGTTGCGAACTGGGGAGCTGTCTGACGCAGGCGACCAATCTCATCCAGCTGTGGATACTTTGAGCGGGAGACTGGCAATCGCCGAAAGTAAGCGTCCAGATCCCGCTTATGCGTTTCCGACCGATCAACGGGGGGCAGATCCAAAGCGTTTTTCACGTTGAATGGCAACTTGGCCTTGTCTTCCTCCGTGAGTGTCTTTTCCCAGGCAGTCAGGTCATCCGCGATGGCAGAGGTCTGATCCTTCAGTTCCTGCTCCAGACGCTGGATTGTCTTTTGTATCGCTTTCCATCGCTCGGGCTCGCCGCTTCTGATCTGTTCTTTGGACGGAACATCGATCCGCGGCGCCGTCGGATCGCCAGCGTGGAACTCATTCGAGTTAAAGAACGCGTAGAGCTGATAGTATTCCCGCTGCGAAATCGGATCGTATTTGTGGTCATGACACTGTGCACAGCCGACCGTGAGTCCCAGGAAAACAGCCCCCGTGGTGTTGACCCGGTCTACGACCGCCTCAACACGAAACTGTTCTGGATCTGTGCCCCCTTCTTCATTAATGAGGGTGTTCCGGTGGAAACCGGTGGCGACAAGTTGCTCCAGCGTCGCATCAGGCAATAGGTCGCCGGCAATCTGCTCGATCACGAACTGCTTGAACGACAGGTTCTGGTTCAGGGCATCGATCACCCAGTCCCGGTATTTCCAGATGGTTCGAGGTTGATCGCGAGTGAATCCGTTGGAGTCGGCGTAGCGCGCCGAATCCAGCCAGTCGCGCGCCCAGCGCTCACCGAAATGAGGGGACGCCAGCAACCGGTCCACAAGCCGTTCGTAAGCGTCGGGAGACGAGTCACTCACGAATTCCTGCACGGTCTCGACCGAAGGGGGAAGTCCGAGCAGATCAAAATGGACCCGCCGCACGAGTGTTGTTTTGTCAGCAGCTTCAGAAGGAGTCAGCTCCTCCCGCAGCAGGCGATCCTGGATGAAATTGTCGATCCCATTGTGTCGGGCGAAAGGTGCTTCGACCGTCGGGGGGATCACTCGTCGGACTGGTTGAAACGCCCAGTGTCGACTTGTCTTCGCTACGGCCGGTTCCGTCACTTCATCCGCAGGAGAATGAGCACCCTGATCGATCCAGCGTCGCAGCATGGCAATATCGGCCTCGGCCAATTTGTCTCCATCCGGAGGCATCTGTAATGCCCCTTCGGTCCCTGTGATGGCATGGATGAGCAGGCTGCGAGCGGAATCTCCAGCGATGACTGCGGGGCCCGAATCGCCCCCCGTCGTGACTCCCTTCGCTGAGTCCAACCGCAGACTGGATTGCTGTGTTTCCTTCCCATGGCAGTCGGCACAAAGCTTCAGCAGAATCGGCTTGACCTGAGTGGCATAGTCAACGGCGGCGTCGTCGGCGTGAGCGACGATCGGGCATAGAGACGTGAGAACGGCACAGCAAAAAAGTGCGCTAACAAATCGTACGACCGGCATCAGCAATGCCTCGCAAACTCGATGGACCGAACTTGATCATCAGCAGTTCGTGAAATCGATGACCGCACAACGTTTTTAGACAACGGTGGTCGGGTGCCACCGTCGCAAAGCCATCGAAAACCTGTCGCTGCCGCTTCACGTTTGAATGAAAGTCGCCGGGAGGATCGAGGAGACTCCCGAATGGCCCTGCCATGAACGTGATAACGTATTAGTATGGTCCGTTGAATAGACCGGGTCAATTCCGAGACGGCACAGCGGCAAGTGGTGTTTGGGCCGACGAACCTGGAACAAGTGAATGTGACGTCCCTTCCGTGAAGTGGGTGGCGTTGTTCCTCGCACGTCCGGCGGCAGACCTGATCCGGTGGAGGCTCTTTTTCTCCCGAAGAGACGGGAGGCAAGAAAAACAGTACGTCCGGTTTGGACGAACTTCAGATCCGTTCGTCCAAACCGGGCGTGTTCCTGTCAGACCGCTTCAAAAATCGTCTCAGCGGCGACTCACAGTGCGATCAGATCCCTTCCAGCAATTTGGCGACGTCGGCTTTGGTGAACGGCTGCTGAAGGCGAGCACCCATCTGAGACACCACGCGTGCGGCGGCGTGAGATGCCAGGTGGCCCGCCTGCTTCCAGTTCAGACCGTTAGTGATGCCGTAGAGGATCCCTGCGGCATACATATCGCCTGCACCGGTCGTGTCGATCGCTTTCGTGGTGACCCCTTCGATCGGGATGACCTGGCCATCCTGCATCAACAGCGACCCATCGGCACCCAGGGTCAATGCCACGTCGGCGGCGTGGTGATGAATCACCTGAGCACAATCGACGGGATCCGTCTTGCCTGTCAGACTGCGCGCTTCCTCCAGATTGCAGAACAGCAGGTCAACTGAATCCTTGAGCAGGTGCAGGAACAGCTCGCGGTGCATCGAAATCAGGAAGGGATCGGAAACGGTGAAGGCGACTTTCACGCCGTTCTTCTTCGCCAGTTCGATTGCTCGCAGGGCCGCTTCCTTGGTGGTCTCTCCGGCGAAGAGATACCCTTCGATGTAGACATACTTCGACTTCTGAATTTCCGCTTCAGAAATGTCGTCGGCGCTCAGCGTGGCCGAAAGACCGAGGTGGGTCAGCATGGTTCGCTGTGCATCGTCTGTGATCAGCACGACGCACGCTCCGGTCTGTCCGGCCACCTGAGGAACTTCGATCGTGACTCCCAGGTTCCGCATGTCTTTCAGCCAGAACTCGCCGAGTTCATCCTGTCCGGTCTTGCCCGCATAGGCCGCCTTACCACCGAATTCGACCAGGCCCGCGATCGTGTTCGCCGCGGATCCCCCGGCACAGCGATTGATCTTGGCACCGCGAATCGATTCCAGAACTCGAGTCTGAGTCCCGTCGTCGACCAGCGTCATGATCCCCTTCGCGAATGCCAGTTTCTCAAGGGTTGAGTCTTCGATGCGAGCCTGAATATCGACCAGCGAATTGCCGACGCCGTAGACGTCATAAACCGTTGCCATGGAACTTACTTTCAAAAAATCATTCAAACTCGGGCGAAGGTGAAATTCGATCCAACTCTCGCGGTGGTTCCTGGGAAACACCGGCTCCTGAACTCGCGGAAAGGGTCGACCGAAGTGCGGACCGTTTTCAGACAATTTTCAGAACGAGGTTCTGCTCAAAAAGGGCGGCAGGGAAGGGGAGCACGTTCGCGCAATCGATGCCCGCTCTCCGCTTCATTTCGATCAAATCCATCAGAAAAATGATTTTTTACCAGACAGGGGAATGGCTCGCCACTCGCATCACCCTTAACCGCGGTACCATCCACCGACCGCTGAAACCCTGTTTCCAACCGCTCTGTGAGACCAGTGAGGGCTGTGAGAAGCTTCGTTCAAGGACTTTGCCGCGTGTGCTACGCTGCGAAAGATTCGTATCCAACACCTGGCCGGATCCGTTCAAACGGTTTCATCCGCTTCGCGTCCCGGAGGTTCCACATGAAGTCACTGACAGAGTATTTGTACTTTCAGATTCCAAACCGGATGGGCTTTCTCAACATCACCCCGACGGTTGAAAAACTCGTGGAAAAGAGTGGCGTCAAAGAAGGACTGCTGCTCTGCAACGCCATGCATATTACGGCATCCGTCTTTATCAATGACGATGAACCGGGCCTGCACCAGGACTATCAGAAGTGGCTGGAAGAACTCGCCCCGTTCGACCCCTCACCCGCTCGATACCACCACAATCGAACAGGTGAAGACAACGCTGACGCCCACATGAAGCGCCAGATTATGGGGCGGGAGGTGGTCGTCGCCATCACCAACGGCAAACTCGATTTCGGACCGTGGGAACAAATTTTCTACGGTGAATTCGATGGTCACAGGCCCAAGCGGGTGCTTGTCAAAGTGATCGGAGAATGAGACTGCTGGAGTTCTATTGCACGCTTACAGTCTGCTCGGAAGGGGCGTTGTCATGACAAGAGTGCGAACTCGAATCGCTGTCACAGGTTTCACAGAAGCTGAGGTCGATGTCGGTATACCCCATCTGTTCGAGGAATTTGGTCAGCGACCTTGGCTTTTTGCTTGCGACGCCAAATGGGTCGCGGAAAGGGCGAGGTTGGTGGTCACTGTCGAATCTGAAGGTAACACCTTGGAAGTTCAAGGTGGAACGACGGGAGCCATCTTAGACGAGGTTGGGGACTGTGTGATTGCGTGCCTGAGGTTCTCGTCGGACGGTATACAATTCGAGATCGAGGAGTCTAAGTTTGTCGGCATTGAAAGCGACCCGTCTCTGTTGAATCGAGAGTAACCTCAACCGGTTGGCGGCACGTCGAAGGACCGGAGCAACTTTACGACCTGCTGAGGATGTCAGGGGAGGATTGCGGGTTTCTACCGGTCACCGACGCGGTGAGCGGAATTCGGCAAAATCACGAGAAACGGGCAAATTTTCACTCATTTTTTGTCAGGTATCAACACGACTTGTTTTTCAGGATTCATTGGCTATAGTTTCGACTTCGATTGGTCAGCCGGAGAGGTGGCTGAGTGGCCGATAGCACCGCTTTGCTAAAGCGGCGTAGGGGTATTCCTCCTACCGAGGGTTCGAATCCCTCCCTCTCCGCATCAACCGTCGAGAAAACGTCTGTTTTCTCGACGGTTTTTTCATTGTCAGCTGGGCAAGTTTCATTTCTCGGATATGCAAGTTCTCTACCCACCGCGATGGCCGGACCTGCAACGGCCGGGGACAGTGATTGGGAGGGCAGAGAGTCCGCCGCGAGGCAGAGATCGGTCGCACCCGTCAGGCGATTCCAGAGCCCCACGAACGAGTTCGGGGAACGAGAACCAAATACATGGGCATCGAATCGCCCGGCCAGGATCGCGGCTGATCGTCTCTTGAAAATCCCGGCTGGCACGCTCTGCAGTGCTTGTCTCTATTTTTCGAAGAGGAGCCTGCGGTCCATCACCTCAAAATGCCACCCTCCGCAACCCTCTCGA
This sequence comes from Schlesneria sphaerica, assembly GCF_044336245.1. Classification (NCBI taxonomy): domain Bacteria; kingdom Pseudomonadati; phylum Planctomycetota; class Planctomycetia; order Planctomycetales; family Planctomycetaceae; genus Schlesneria; species Schlesneria sphaerica. The sequence goes on from NZ_CP172346.1 coordinate 5,532,937, forward strand.
TGAGATCCGGAGGCAACTCCGTCTGTCCCGAATTGTCAAATAGCCGATGTGTCGTTTCGTTGTGCGTCTCAACTCGAAGCCGGGGCAGGTGGCCCTATTGGGCTTTAAGCGTTCCCTCCCTCACCCCAGCCTCACGGTCCGTTGGCCAGCCGTCGATTCAAGAACCTGGACTCGGTTCGCTTCGCGACCCTGTCCCTGCTTTTCAGTTCCCCCGTTTCCCAATGCTCCTGGCTCGTCGCTCCAGTACCGTTCATCCCCCGGCCGGCACAGGGAATCCGGTTGCGTGTCATCTCCGTGGCGAGTCATCGACGAGGACCGCCGTAAAAACTGGGATTCGCCCTTCCGTAATTCTGTGGCCAGCCGGGCCAGTCCCCTGAAAATCGCACAAACCATGATCCATTCAGCACTTGGGACTGGCCACCGACTGGCCAGGGGTTGGCCAGGCTGGCCAACCCGTTCCTGTCCTCGACAAACGTGCCTATCATCCGGCACTCTCAACGCTCCAGCATCGTCCTTCTGATGGAGCGTGTAAGTGTGCCGGAACCAACACAACGGCACCAAAGTCATTGACGCTTTCATTTGCGACACCTCATCTCTCCACTGACGCCGATCACAGATGACCTTGGCGGCCTGTCTCGAAGTCTGATCCGATTCCCACGAGTCACCCGACAGCGACCGTCAAAAAGACTTTTCAGCGTCAGTAGAACCCGTCGAATTCGCAACAATTCCACACAGACCCGTGCGCCTCACAACCCGATCCTCAGCCAAGTCTCGACCGCGACAACGCACATCGAGACGAATCACGCCAGCTATCAGGTCTCAGTCCACCACCCGAACGCTCGCTGAGCAGAACGCACGGGAGCCGCTGAGTCTCTTTCATCACGGTATTCCACCATCTGACAAGCCCCCTCGGGTTTGCTCACCTGTCCAACGAAGAATTCCCACACGAACAGTGTCAGCAACAAACCGCAATCCCGCGAGCCCAAACATCCAAACCTTTGGACTCCATCGCGCCCTGATAAACGCTCACCAGCAGGTAATCGGCCACTCCGGTGGTGAGCTGTCGGCGGAATGATCCCTCGATTATTCTCAACTCCAAGCAAAACCGTACTCCCCGACCTCGCGTCGGTAAGAAGCCGCCAAGCCCGAAAGAAAGCCGACGGGGACGTCGGCGATCCCGGGACCGCCGACGTCCCCGTCGGCACGAACGGATGTGGGGTTTCCAAACTGCTCGAACGTCGAAGGTCCAGTAGACAACCCGAACAGAGGAAGTTGAAATCCAGAACAGGACTATCGAACAAGTCGATCGCCAGGAAACTGCCGAAAGGTGTTTCAGCAGTTCAGAAATTGCCGGCACGATTCACTCAGGTTACGGCAGCCTGAAAACCCATGAGCGATCTGAATCGTTCCCATGTGTCGGGTCCGGGACCTCATCCCGCTCTCCAACGACTCCGTGTCGGTGGAAGCCACGACTGCTCAGCTAAGGAGCCGGGCCAAGTGACCGCACCCCTCTCCCCAACGACCCTGCGTCGGTGGAAGCCCCGACTGATCAGCTAAAGAGTCCGGCTTAAGTGACCTCATCCCGCTCTCCAACGACCCTGTGTCGTTTGAAGCCCCGACTGATCAGCTAAAGAGTCCGGTCAGCGACCTCATCCCGCTCTCCAACGCCCCTGCGTCGGTGGAAGCCACGACTGATCCGCTAAGGGAGTCGTGCCAGGTGATCTCATCCCGCTCTCCAACGACCCCGCGTCGGTGGAAGCCACGACTGCTCAACTAAAGAGTCCGGCCAAGTGATCTCATTCCGCTCTCCAACGACCCCGCGTCGGTGGAAGCCACGACTGATCAGCTAAGGAGTCCGGTCAGCGACCTGATCCCGCTCTCCAACGACCCTGTGTCTGTGGAAGCCATGACTGCTCAGCTAAAGAGTCCGGCTTAAGCGACCTCATCCTGCTCTCCAACGACCCTGTGTCGGTGGAAGCCACGACTGAGCTGCTAAAAGCCACTTTCCGCCAACCCCGCGTCGGTCATCAAGAAGACCGAACACTGGGGGAGCACTGAAGTTCCCTCCCGGTCCCGTTTCAAATTGAAGTTCTTCGGGCTACAGTGGCCGCCACTATGACCTCATCAGAACGACACTTGGAAGAACAGCTCATCGCACGGCTGGGCGAACTCAAATACGAGGTTCGCACCGACATTCGTGATCGGAGTGCGCTTGAGGCGAACTTCCGACAGAAGTTTCAGGCCCTTAACCGGGTTAAGCTGACGGATGGTGAATTTGATCAACTGCTCGATGAGATTGTCACCTCTGACGTTTACGCCGCCGCCAAAACCCTTCGCAGCATCAACAGTTTCACCCGCGAGGACGGAACTCCCCTCAACTACACACTGGTCAACATCAGGGACTGGTGCAAAAACTCCTACGAAGTGATCAGCCAGCTCAGGATCAACACCGACAACAGCCACCACCGTTATGACGTGATGCTGCTGATCAACGGCGTACCGTGCGTGCAGATTGAACTCAAGACCCTGGGGATCAACCCGCGAAAGGCGATGGAGCAGATCGTCGGCTACAAGAATGACCCCGGCAATGGCTACACACGGACGCTGCTCTGCTTCGTGCAACTTTTCCTCGTCAGCAACCGTGACAGCACCTACTACTTCGCGAACAATAACTCCCGTCACTTCGCCTTCGACGCCGAAGAGCGGTACCTGCCGATCTACCAGTATGCGACGGAAGACAACACCAAAATCTCACATTTCGACGACTTCGCCGAAAAGTTCCTCGCCAAGTGCACTCTCGGGCAAATGATCAGCCGCTATATGGTCCTCGTCGCCAGCGAGCAGAAGCTGCTGATGATGCGGCCATACCAGATCTACGCCGTGAAGCACATCGTCGACTGCATCGAGAAGAACAACGGCAACGGTTACGTCTGGCACACGACAGGAAGCGGCAAAACGCTCACTTCCTTCAAAGCCTCCACGCTGCTGAAAGACGATCCCACCATTGAAAAATGCCTGTTTGTCGTCGACCGGAAAGATCTCGACCGGCAGACCCGCGAGGAATTCAACCGCTTTCAGGAAGGGTGTGTCGAAGAGAATACCAATACCGAGTCACTCGTCCGTCGCCTGCTCTCCGACAACTACGCTGACAAAGTCATTGTCTGCACGATCCAGAAGCTCGGACTGGCACTCGACCCGACAAACCGGCGTAACTACATCGAACGTCTCTCCCCTTTGCGCGACAAGCGGATCGCATTCATCTTTGATGAGTGTCATCGGTCGCAGTTTGGCGACAATCACAAAGCGATCAAAGAGTTCTTTCCCAACGCCCAGCTTTTCGGGTTCACCGGGACACCGATCTTTGAAGAGAACGCGTCAGTTCGGCAGGTTACTGGCGAGGTCAAGCAGCTCCGCACGACAGAAGACCTGTTTCAGCAGCGCCTGCACCAATACACGATCACGCACGCGATTGAAGATCAGAACGTCCTGCGGTTCAACGTCGAATACTATAAACTGCCCGACGGAACGCTGCTCAAGCCGGGGGAAACGCTGGCCAAGCGTGCGGTCGTGGAAGCGATTCTGGCGAAACACGATGCGGCAACGTCCAACCGTCGTTTCAATGCCGTTCTGGCGACCTCCTCGATCAACGACGCGATTGATTACTGGTCCATGTTTGACAGTCTGCAGACGGGGAAAAAGATTGACGACCCTGATTTCAGGCCCCTGAACATCGCCTGTGTTTTTTCCCCTCCCGGTGATGTTAGTCCCGACGTGCGCCAGATTCAGGAAGATCTGATCCAGGAACGCTTCGACAACCAGGATGATCCCGACGGCAAAAAGAAGGCGCTCAAGCTGATCATCGAGACTTACAACGAAACCTATGGCACGAATCACTCGATCAACGAGTTTGACCTTTACTATCAGGACGTGCAGAAACGGATCAAGGATCAGCAGTTCTCCAACGCCGACCTGCCGAAGAAGGGGCGTGAAAAGATCGATGTCACGATCGTCGTGGATATGCTGCTGACCGGTTTCGACAGCAAGTACCTCAACACGCTGTACGTTGACAAGAACCTCAAGTACCACGGCCTGATTCAGGCGTTCAGCCGCACGAACCGCGTTCTCAACGCAAGTAAACCTTACGGTCACATCCTCGATTTCCGTGGCCAGCACGCGAACGTGGATGAAGCGATTCAGATGTTCTCCGGTGCCACCGCAGAGCAGGCCCGCAAGATCTGGCTGGTCGACAAGGCTCCGAAGGTCATCGAGAAACTGAAAGAGGCGGTTCAAAGTCTGGCGGACTTCATGTCCTCTCAGGGACTCGAAACGAAACCGGAAGCGGTTGCCAATCTGAAAGGGGATGACGCCCGGGTCGCCTTTGTGAAGCAATTCAAGGAAGTTCAGCGGCTGCAGACCCAGCTCGACCAGTACACCGACCTTACTGATGAAGAAAAACAGACGATCGAACAGACCCTTCCCAGGGAGACGCTGAAAGGCTTCCGTGGAAAATACCTGGAAACCGCTCAGCGTCTGCGTGAACAACAGAATAAGCCCGGCAGCAAGGATGATGCTCCGAAGCCTGCGGAGCTTGACCAGCTCGATTTCGAGTTCGTCCTGTTCGCATCGGCGATGATCGACTACGACTACATCATGGGGCTGATCTCGCGCTTCACCGGGCAGGACCCGAAGAAGGCGAAGATGAGTCGCGAGCAGCTCATTGGGCTGATCGCGTCTGACGCGAAGTTCATGGACGAGCGGGAAGCGATCACCGAATACGTCCGTTCGCTGGAGGCGGGGAAGCCGCTGGATGAGAACGCCGTTCGTGAAGGTTACCGGCAGTTCAAGGCGGAACGGGACGCCCGGGAGTTGGCAGCGACGGCCGACAGTCACGGCCTGAGCTACGAGGCGTTGCAGGCGTTCGTCGATCAGATCCTGCAGCCCCCCATGATCTTCGACGCCGAGCGACTCAACGACCTTCTCGAACCGCTCGACCTCGGCTGGCGCGAACGCGCGGAAAAGGAACAGGCCCTGATGACCGATCTTGTTCCTCTGCTCAAGAAGCGTGCTGCCGGAAGAGAGATCTCCGGCATCAGCGCGTACGAGGGGTGAAACGTGGCAAAGAAGGACGATCAAACGAAAGTGCTGACACCGAGATTGCGTTTTCCGGAGTTCCGGGACAAGCCGGGGTGGACGGGCACGTTACTTGGCAACGTCTGTCGGCCCCAGCAGTGGCCGACGCTTACTTTCGCCAATTTGCGCGACCACGGTTTCCCTGTTTACGGCGCAAATGGATTGATCGGTCACCACGATACCTTTAACCACGAATTCGAGACTGTGGCGGTAACTTGCCGTGGGTCGACCTGCGGTGAAGTACTGTTAATCCCGGCAAAGAGTTACATAACGGGCAACTCAATGTGTCTGGATGAGATCGATTCGACGGCAACGTCGCATCGATTTCTCTATCACTATCTGAAACACAGAGGTTTCTCGGACGTTATTTCCGGATCAGCCCAGCCTCAGATCATTGGGAGTGCGATAAGGAAAGTTAGATTCGCGATTCCAAGTTTCGTCGAGCAGAGAAAGATTGCGGCGTGTTTGACGTCGTTGGATGAGTGGATTGCCGCCGAAGAGCGAAAGCTGGAAACGCTGCGGTCCCACAAGAAAGGGCTGATGCAGCAACTCTTCCCCCAAGAAGGCGAATCCCGCCCCCGACTGCGTTTTCCCGAGTTCCGCGATGAAGGGGAATGGGAGACAAAGCGAGTCGATAACCGAGGAGAAGTACTCGCGGGAAAGGCATTGGCGGCCACTGCGCCTGGTTTGCCGCGACCTTATCTGCGTACAAAAAACGTCTTGGACGGCGAGATCGATTTGTCAGATGTGCTCACGATGCCAATGACTGACTCTGAATTCGCCAGGTTTGAAATTCTAGATGGGGACGTTCTGTTGAACGAAGGCCAATCATTAGAACTTGTGGGCCGTACGTCGATCTATCGCGGTCAGTTCCAACAACGCTGCGCGATGCAGAATCAGCTACTTCGCTTTCGAGCTTTCCCGTCTACTTGTCCCGACTTCGCTGCACAAGCATTTAGGCAATGCCAGAAGGACGGAACATTCGCGAGCATTTCAACCAAAACAACCTCAGTCGCACATCTAGGCAGTTCAAGGTTCAGTTCGCTTGCGTTGACTTGGCCTCCCACCCTTGTCGAGCAGCAGCGAATCGCCGCGTGTCTCTGCTCGCTAGACGTCTTGATTGATTCCGTATCACAAAAGCGGAACAGCCTGCGAACACACAAAAAGGGCCTGATGCAGCAACTGTTACCGTCATCGGAGGGGGCCTGAGCGGATGTTCTGCCGAGTCGGAACCGCAATGACAAGGAATCGAGCATCGAGTTAGACTGTTGGACGCACGTCGGTCACGACGATAACATGTCGGATCACGTTGGGACTGACGAATGTTGTGGATGACCGCGAGGAGAAATTGAGATGAACCGGCTGCAACTCGCGACACTGCTCTCCTGGGCAGGTGAGACCGGATTGCAGGGCCGTAAACGGCTGCAAAAAGTCGTTTACTTTCTTCAGGCAGCGGGCTGCCCGCTCGAATGCGTCTACACACTTCACCACTTCGGGCCTTACTCGTGCGACGTCGCCGATGCCTGCGATGAGATTGTGGCCGCCGGTCTGGTGGATGAGACCGGGGGACCTCGTTTCGGGTCGCAGTATGTCTACCAGCTGAAGCCGATCACGCGCCAATTCCTCGAGCAGACGATCGATGAGGGAATGCAGCGGTTTGAACAGCTCGGCAAGGAACTGATCGGAAGCGACCTCTGGCAGCTTGAACTCGGTTCGACCATCCTGTTTTACTTCAGTCAGTCAACGGATCAGGATTGGGATCAGGCCCTGCAACTGGCCTGCCAGTTCAAAGGAGTCGCCCCTGAGTTTCCCGCAAGTCAGAACGCCTTGAAGCTGGCGAAACGATTTCATGCGGTAGATGCGACCTAGCGAGCGGGGACTGCATGTCTGACAAGGTCTTCCGTGACCCGCTCTATAATTACATCGCTTTCGATCGCAATCGCGACGGGTGGCTCGTTGATCTCGCAAACTGTCGTGAGGTCCAGCGGTTGCGTCGTATTCATCAACTGGGTGTGAGCAACTTCACTTACCCAGGTGCAGATCATACGCGATTCGCGCACAGCCTTGGCGTCACCCACCTGATGAAGCTTGTACTCGAACATCTCGAGCGAGTCAGTGACGCCGAACGAATCAGGAAGGCACGGCAGGCGCTGCTGGCGACGGCACTTCTACACGACGTGGGACATGGTCCATTTTCCCATCTGTTCGAGCCCTGTCTTGGTATTAATCACGAGCAATGGTCGATGGCCGTGATCCTCGACCAAGGATCGCAGGTCCACGAGATCCTCAAACGGGAAGATGCCTATCTCCCGAACCACGTTGCCGACCTCATCAATTCCCAGGACACCAAGCATCCGGCGTGGCAACGAGCGCTGATGTCGAGCCAGCTTGATGTCGATCGGCTCGACTATCTCCGTCGCGACAGTCTGTTCACTGGCGCCGGATACGGCCATTTCGACTGGCACCGATTGCTGACCACGATGCAGTTTCATGACGACGAAACGGATCTTGTGTGGCCTGCCAAGTCGGCGATGGCAATCGAGGAATACATCTTCGCCCGGTACTATATGTACCAAAATGTTTACCTGCACAAGACCACACGCGGATTTGAGGTATTGCTGCAGGCAATGTGGAAGCGCGCTGATGAACTCAGGAAGAATGGGATCAACGTCAACGCGAATCCTGTTCTGGAACAGTTCTGGAAATCCGAAGACCCCAATCACGAGACGATGCCGGTTTCTGACTATCTCGCTGTCGAGGAGTTCACAGTGCTGGAACAAATTCAGCGGTGGACTGGGCACAGTGACAAGTCGCTCGCGGACTGCGCCAGGCGATTCCTCAATCGTGATGGGTTAGCGATGGTCGAGCCGCCGCCGCCCGTCAATCCCCTCAAATCGAATGATTTCGGGAAATGGGAGGCAGACCTGCACTTGTTGCTGAAAGCCAAGGATTATGAGGAACCGTCGATGTACTGCCTGGCCGACACGGTGAAAGGGAAGTATCGCCAGCCGTACCGGGAGGAAAAGGATCCTGTAAACCAGTCTGCCGTCAATACGATTCGCGTGCTGGTCGACGAGAGACCTGTGGCGATCGGGGCCTATCTGCCGCGACTCGGAGCGGTGATCACTCCTCAGGAAGATCGCGTCTACTACTACGTACCCAAAGAGATTCGCCAAGAGGCGATTGAGCTCCGTCGGAAGCTGATGTCCTCCAATTCAGACACGGAGTTTGGCAACTAAAGACCATGACCGAAAACGATCAAAAACAACTCGGCAAGATTCTCTGGAACATTGCAGACCAGCTACGAGGGTCAATGAACGCGGATGATTTCCGCGATTACATGCTCGCGTTCCTGTTTCTCCGCTACCTCTCGGACAACTACGAAGCGGCCGCGAAGCGTGAGTTGAGGAAGGACTACCCCGACCCCAGCGCGATCGGCAACGGCGGACGAACTCCGCTCTCCGTCTGGTACGCTGAAAACAAGAAGGACGTTCCCGGGTTCGAAAAACAGATGCGGCGTAAGGCGCACTACGTTATCAAGCCTGAGCATCTCTGGGCGAACGTCGCTCACCTGGCCAAAACGCAAAGCGGCGATCTGTTGAATACTCTGCAGGCGGCGTTTAAGTACATTGAGGAAGATTCCTTCGAGAACGCGTTTCACGGTCTGTTCTCGGAGATCAACCTGGCCTCGGACAAACTCGGACGGGGCTATGAAGCCCGTAACGCCAAGCTCTGCTCGGTCGTCAGTGAGATCGCACGGGGGCTGGCCCTGTTCTCTACCGACACCGACACGCTCGGCGATGCTTACGAGTACCTGCTCGACCAGTTCGCAGCAGGCTCGGGCAAGAAGGCGGGCGAGTTCTATACGCCGCAGCGAATCAGCGACATCCTGTCAGCCATCGTCACACTCGACGGCCATGAACCGACGATGGGCCCTCGAAAGCGGCTGGAGAGTGTCCTGGATTTCGCCTGCGGGTCAGGATCACTTTTGCTCAACGTCCGCCGTCATGTCAGGGAGGCAGGAGGAACAATCGGGAAGATCTATGGCCAGGAATCGAATATCACGACCTACAACCTCGCGCGAATGAACATGCTGCTGCATGGAGTCAAAGATACCGAGTTCGAGATCTATCACGGTGATTCGCTGACTAACGACTGGGACATGCTCCGCGAGACCAACCCGGCGAAAGTGCCGAAGTTCGATGCCGTCGTCGCCAATCCTCCTTTCAGCTATCGCTGGGAACCGAACGAGGTGCTGGGTGAGGACGTCCGGTTCAAGAACTACGGACTGGCACCCAAAAGCGCAGCCGACTTTGCGTTCCTGCTGCATGGCTTCCACTATCTGAGTGAGCAGGGAGTGATGGCGATCATCTTGCCGCACGGTGTCCTGTTCCGAGGGGGCGCGGAAGAGCGCATTCGCACCAAGCTGCTCAAAGACGGGCATATCGACACGGTCATTGGGCTCCCCGCCAACCTGTTTTACTCCACCGGCATCCCCGTCTGCATCCTGGTGCTCAAACGGTGCAAGAAGCCGGACGACGTCTTATTCATCAACGCCAGCGGCCCCGAGAATTTCTCTAAAGGGAAACGCCAGAATGTCATGACGGACGAGCATATCGGCCGGATCATTCGCACCTATAAAGATCGGCCGAAGCAGGTCGAGAAGTACGCGCGCCGGGTCAAGATGAAGGAGATTGAAGCCAACGACTTCAATCTGAATATTTCCCGGTATGTCAGCAACGCCGAGGATGAAGTCCAGATCGACCTGAAACAAACGCACGCCGCACTGGTCGATATTGAACGCGAGATTCAAAAGTCCAAGAACGCCCACAACCAGTTCCTCGTGGAACTCGGATTACCTCCGTTACCCTGACATTCGCGAAGTTCCGTCAGCCAGCAGAATAATGCGAGAGACTCGGCCCCCTGGTAAGGCGAATATCGGAGAGAGTTGTTTGCGAGTGAAAGAGCGATACATTCATCGGAGGCGACGACTCCGAATCGGAGAAAGCACACGATGAACCGGTTCCCGTAGCCCGAAGGGAGGGGCACTTCGGTGCCTTAGGATCGGTGAATCCGATGCTCTCTCGTTGTTGGCGACCCAAAGGCTCGTTTTCTTGACTGTTCGAGCAGGGGGCGTCACAGCTTTACTGCGGCTTTTTTCTGGGCTTCCTGGGTTTGGGCGGGGTGGTGAGTGCTTCCAGTTTTGTGATCAGTTTCAAGTCATTTTCGTATTGCTGGCGCTGGCGTGTGTAGGTTGCGTTTGTTTTGTTGCAGACGAGTGTTTGGGGGGACCCTTTTCGCTCGGTCTCGTGCGTGCAGTCGCAGTGATGGCGTTCGATCTGATTGTGCAGATGCTGGCGGCGGTCTTTTCGGAGGGGGAACCGACCGACCTGTAGCTTCGGGTCTCGTAAGAACTTCGCCAAGGTCTGGCAGACGTCGCAGTGGCAGTCAAAATTCGCGCTGCGCGTCCAGTCTTTGGGTGGTTCTACAGGCTCGGTTGTCGCGGCGCGAAGCTGCACAAGACAGTGTTCACGCAGTCGTGTGAGTGCGGGCTGACCTGCGGGAAACCGGGGCAACCACTTCTGGGCCGATAGAAGGTCGGGAACTAAAACTCGACGAAGATTGTACCGGCGCGGATCAAGGAGAATCCGATCGAGAAATCGCTCCAGTTCGTCAGCCGCTTCCACGGCAGCGCCGATCAGCAGCAGTGGATCGACTAGTCCGATGTAGTCCCTGGCGGGATCGTTCCACGATCCTTCTTCGATCCAGAGATCATCATCCTCATCACCGACGAGTTTGCGTTCGAAACGCTTCACGGCGGACCATAATTCTGTCGCGAGGGACTGGCAGACCTGGAGTCGTTTTTTCGTCGGTTTGGGGGGATCGCAGCAAAGCGGGGCACACACGGCGACAATCCGGGCGATCGTTGTCATGTGATCTTCCGGTTGCTGTTGAACCACAAAACTCAGCAAGGACGGACCGAGTACATCCCAGCCGAATTGGTGGCACAGTCGAGTCAGTGCTTTCCCTTCGGAGCCGTTGAAGCTTTGGGGGAGTACGTCCCGCACAAACCGGACTGCCAGTTCCGCGTCACCGATTCGGTCCAGCAGTTCCAGCATGCGGGTGGCGAGTGAGACCTTGTCGTTGCGTAATTTCCAATCCGGGTTCCATTGCGCAATGATCTGTTTGGCGAACTCACGGAGGGAGGATGACTGGTCCGAAGCAGGGGATGCGGCCATCATCTGTTCGAGTGCCGGAACGGACGACGATGGTCCTCCACTGGCCATGATCTGGAAGAATCGAGAGGGGGGCCAGATCACCACGGCTGCCTGGTGGTACCAGCATTCGACAGTGACACCTTCATTCCCTGTCGCTTCGTGAACTTCCTGGCGGCGGGACCAGTCCTTTTTCTCATCGAAGCCCAGGACTTCTTCTTCCTGGAACTCAATCTTGCCGAAGGGCTGCGGTTCTCCGTCCGGATTCAGCCAATGGGCGAGCGAAAGATCCTCATCGTGCACTTCACCAAGTTCGACATCAGTATCGTCTGCCTCGTCGTTGTCATCATATCTGTATCTTCGTCGTCTTGAGCTGCGGCCCCAATAGCGATCGGTGTCCAGGGAATCATAATCGGCTTCCCCCGATTGCCAGTGCGTCAGGAGGGCCAGATAGCAGGGATAGCCGAGCGACTCGGCGGCCTGTCGCAGCACGTCGAATCGAGTCCGATCCTCTCCTTTCAACTGCCGGGGATCGAGGTTGGCTTCGGTGTATTGATGCCTCAGCGGAATGCAGATCTTCTCCATTGGGTTTGAAGCGTTTTCGAAGAGATTCTCCAACTCTTGTCGCGCCTGCTGGACGAGGGGCTGATTGCGTGGCGCGGAGGGCTGGCGACGACCGCTCAAAGAGAGGTTGTAAACCAGACAGATTCGAAATCCCGATGTCACCGGAGTGACTTCGTGCTGGCAATCGGCGTAGAACGCAGCGAATCGGGTCTGAAATTCGGAGGCTGTTCCACCGAAGTCAATGGTCTCTGTCTGTCCGTCATGTTGCACGATGAGCGATCCTCCCTCATGGAGCGAGGGAAGGCAAACCACCAGCGTCGCGAACATTCGGGCAATCTTCTCGGTGTCGCGGTGGGGCGCGAAAAAACTCCCTTTCTCATACACCAGCAGTTTGTAGAGGTGTGCCGAGATCTTTTGATCTAAGCCAAAGTCACGTCGAATTTGTTCGACTGCGGTTTCGATCTGGGTGGCCCAGTCGGTATTTTTGAGACGGAACTGGGTGGGCTCGAACTGCCAGACGCGGCGAACATCTGTGTCAACGATTGTTTCTTCGCCCCGTCCGTAGGGGGCTTGTTCCGCCTGTTGGATAAGTCGCTTTGCTTCCACAGCGGCTAATGGAAGTCCGACGGAACCAAAACCGTCGACTTCCAGACCCGGAAGTACGGCCGGTAACTGGCCGGATGTTGCGAATCGAGATGACTCCCCAAGCGAATTGAGTATTCGCTCCAGTTCCTTCATTGATGACCGCATGAGAACTCCCTCCCAGGCCTGTCTCTGATGATTTTGAACCCGCTGAAGAACGAGCCGAAATCATGATCTGTGAATTGTGACGGGATTCTACTGAGAGTAAGCCGTCGGGTCATGTGAGGGATGAATGTCTCCGATGGGTGAGCAACCCCTGATTCAGTGCGGGGCGAACAACCGTTTGAAGATCCATTGTCGGAGGTTCTCTCAGAGCGACCCTCGCTGCTGGTGACGCCGTTCAGGGTGGCGAGCACGACGATCTCGCGGCGTGCATGTCGATGAGGGCTGCACGTCGTCAGTGATGATTGAATTGAGCGGACCAGCAGAGACGAGCGTTGCTGCACCGTGTTCGGTCATTGCAGCGGTGGGATTGACGTGTTGGAATGGGAAGGATGCTGTTGCGAAGCGGAGAAGCTTAGTTGGTATCGTGCCGGGTGGGATCTGAGATGGATGAGCCGTTGTTGCAGGGGCGTGGATTGGCTGCTCAGCTTTTGATTGTGTTTGATTTGCTGGGGACGTTTGTATTTGCGCTGAGCGGTGCGGCGGCGGGGGTGAAAAACAGGCTCGACCTGTTTGGACTGATGTTTCTCTCGTTTGCGGCGGGGAACGCGGGGGGGATCGCCCGTGATGTTTTAATCGGCGCGGTTCCTCCGGCTGCCATTCGCGACTGGAAGTATGTGACCGTCTCGGTCGTTGCGGGCCTGGTGATGTTTTTGTGGTCTCCGGGGATTAACCTTCGAAGCTGGCCCGTGCTGGTCTTTGACGCCGCCGGACTGTCACTGTTCGCCGTGACGGGGACTCAAAAGGCACTCTCGTTCGGTCTTCATCCCATGATGGCCGCGCTCATGGGGATGCTGACCGGGATCGGCGGAGGGATGCTGCGTGATCTGCTGGTCCGCGAGACACCCCTCGTTCTTCAGGCCGATATTTATGCCGTTGCGGCACTGGCCGCAGGGCTCCTGGTTGCGACAGGGCATACGTTGCAGTTGCCCTTGAGTGGATTCCTGATCGCGGGAGCGCTCCTCTGCTTCTGGCTGAGGATGATGTCGCTCTACCGGGGATGGCACTTGCCCCGCCCGTTGGCTCATTCGGAGCGAGAATAACTCATACGGAGGCCAAGGGAGGAAGTCAGCGTGAGATGGCGCACAGAGCGAGTCGGAATTGATTTGCTTCTTCCCGCGATCGGATTGCGGCAAGTCTGCCTGCTGATCAGGGCTCAGCGTGGCACTACAGGGGGAGGCGGGCCGCGGTGAGCCGACATTTGATGACCGTCATCAAACCCCGGCCCACCGCTTTCCCCGTCGCACAATCTGCATTGGTCGCAGGATTTCAGCTGAAAATCCCCTCAACCCGAAAAGAAAAGCCATTGACGTCTGTCGCTTAGTGAGCAAAGCGACCACATGAGCAATCCACTTGTTATTACGGGTGCATCGAGCGTATGCCCACCGTCTTTCTTACGGTTCAATGATCGCACTGAAGCCGGATTCGTTGAGAGCCCGGACCAGATCACCCGATTCAAAATCGCCTGTGACGAAAAACCGGGTTACTCCGGGTCTAGCTGTATGACCTGTGACTCCCGGGACACTGCTGATTGCCTCATCGATGGCGTTGCAGCAGGGGGGACAGCAGTTATGGATGCCTGAGATCTGAGCGCGCGTCAGCCGTGCGGACGTCGTCGGGGCCAAGGGCTGTACCTGAAGATCGTCATTGTCGGACGTGCCGTAGAATCCTGCTGCGGCGAAGGCCGCGAGGGCCTTGCGGGCAGCGGCCTCGTCGCTGGCGGTGAGCGTCACCGTTCCGTTGCGCAGGTCGCAGCGCGAGTAGACTCCCTGCACCCGGATCATGGCCGCATCCACGGCGCTGGCGCAGCGATGACTGCGGGGGTGAACACCAGATAGTTCCACCTTGATTGCAGTTCCTGTGGTCATGTTCCTCTCCTCAGCAAATCAGTTTCGCTCAGAGCGATTCGACTGAAAGTCATCTGGTGATGGCTTTCAGTCAGGCATTCGGCGGTGGTGAAGCTCCATCGACAGCCGTGCTTGTTCGATCCCGTGATCGCCTTAGATCACCGTCGTACCGTGCAGATCACAAACACAGCGAACTCCTGGTAGCAAGAGGGAGGAATGCACGATGCGTACCGATCATGAAGATTGCTTAAAGCCCCGACATTTACAGCTGTCTCAGAGCGTTTGAAACGCGGGAACTGCGAATATTGTTGGAAAGAGGACAGTCATAACGGCTTCGACGTGTCGCCATGTGGTGACAGTGTCTCCCTGATGTTCATCTGACCCCATAATTCCCCGGACCACTGGCCAGGGTGGTGTGATGGCCGTGCGAGGTCTTGTGCGGGCCGACACTGGAAGGGTTGTTGCTTCTACGCGGTTAGGTATTGCGGAAGCTGAGCTCTGTGCCACAGGTAAGGAATACGGTGTCGAGCGTCGTTCCCCCTCCTGGATACGGTCAAATGGTCGCGATGATTTCTTCGGACACGTCCTGACCGCATGCGAGAGAATCTGTGCTGCGAAGAGGCACCGATGTTCAAACCAGGCCATTTCAAGCGGGGTACTTCTATGAGCCCCAATTGGAGTTGGCCTTCCTGCACCGAGCAGGGCCACAGCGGATCACGAAGCAGACGAGCGATCAGCGAGCGCATGCGCAGGCATCTCAGGACGTGTGATGCGTGATCCGTGGAACGAGTCGGAGCGACCCCACTGTTTCAGAGGCTTTCGACGCTGCCAATGACATCCATCATCGCGGCGGGCATGGCGGCAGTCATCGTCATCGATATGCGACGGTGCGGGCGGGGAGTGGGCAGTGGTCGATCCTGTTTTTCGTACTCGGGATGGACGATCTCGAGATCGACAACACTTTCACCCACGGACAGCAGGAGTCGAGTTTTGGGGAACAGGTGCCGCCGGTTGCCGAACTCTCGTGTTGCACAGACAGCCAGTTGAATCGCGTAGTAGTTACGGGCACGGCCCCACACGATGACACTTCCATCGCTCGCCAGATCAAGCACGATGTCGCGTATCAGTCCATGGGTCCCGATCTTCAGTGCCAAGTTGAACGCGTTCAGCGAATGATTTCGCTCACTCCACTCGTTGCATTCCATTTGCATGTCCATCTGGGAATGTGATTGCTCGTCGCCGCGGATGTATTGTGCAAATAAGATACCGAGATCTTGAATGAATTTTCCAAAATTCCATTTGAGCGGAATGGGAGGATTGGACGGTCGGCTGCGCAGTGGAATCGGGGTAGATGTCGATTGGCGAACCGAGGAAGTCGGTGCGGAGACCTGCGACAACTTCAAAGCCATCTCGCTTCATCAAAGAGGCACGTCGCGAGTCGTTCCTCAACCGCACATTACTGCGATCACGGCACAGTAGAAACGCGTGAACGGAACTCACCCGCCTACGACGATTTCTCCTACTGTTGTCGGAAATCGGCCGCATCGAGGCGATGTCGACTGAGCAGCCGATGCATCCCCTGCCGGGAAAGTCCTGCCTGGCGAGCCGCCTGAGAGATGTTCCCTTCATGCTTTTTAAGTAAGGCGGTCAGGTAATCGCGGTCGGCATTGTCGAGTGCTTCTTCGCGGGAAATTTCGGCGATATCCGACACTTGTCGGGATGCGGAATTTGTGGTTGCTGTGCGGAGGGGTTTGGGGAGGTCTGCCAGTTCGATTTTGTCTGTGCGCGATAATGTGACAGCCCGCTCGATGACGTTTCTCAGTTCGCGAATGTTTCCCGGCCATTCATAGCGGCGAAAACATTCCTGTACTTCGTCGGTGTAGCCGGTGACCCGCCGATTGTCGGGTTGAAGCTGCGTCAGGAAGGCATCGGCCAACAGCAGAACATCATCGCCCCGCTTGCGCAGCGGGGGGAGTTCGATATGAATGACGCCGAGACGGTAAAACAGATCCTGTCGAAATCGACCGGCTTCGACTTCGTCTTCCAGATTTCTGTTTGTTGCGCAGATGTACCGCGTATCGACCTTCCGCAGTTCACTCATGCCGACGGGGGTAAACGCCTGCTCCTGCACAGCTCGCAACAGCTTTGCCTGTGAGGCCAGGGGAAGTTCTCCCAATTCGTCGAAGAAGGCGGTCCCCCGGTGACTGCGACTGAGCAGGCCTTCCTGATCCTTAACCGCACCTGTGAACGAACCCCGGGCGTGACCGAACAGCACCGACTCAAAGAGGGATTCGGGAATTGCCGTGCAGTCGATGACCTGAAAGTGAAAGCTCCGGCGGCGGCTGTTCTGGTGAATCGCTTTCGCAATTACTTCTTTGCCGGTGCCGCTTTCCCCGGTGATGACGACGTTCGTATCCGTTTTCGCGACACGATCGACGATTTCCAGCAGTTCCTGCATTGCAGGGCTCTGGCCGATAATCTGTGGAAACCGGGCTGTCGGGATCTCGTCTTCTGCCACGGCGGGTTCGCTCAAGACCGGGGGGGCCGTTGCATGACTCAGGGCACGGTTCACACTGGCCAGTAGCTCTTCAAACTTCACTGGTTTGAGTAAGTAGTCCACGATCCCCAGACGGACACTTTCGATTGCGGTGGGAAGGGATGGGACCCCGGTGATGACGATCAGCGGGATATGCGGCCACTGCGCACGACCACGCCGCAGCAATTCCAGTTTGAAATTGCCGGGCATGTTGAGGTCAGACAGGATAAGGTCAAACGATCCGGTTTCGAGTTTGGCGAGTGCTGCGTCGGCATCCGGTACGCATTCGCATTCAAACCCGGCTTTGCGGAGCAACTGCCCGGTTGTCCGCAGGTAGAGCGGTTCGTCGTCGGCAATCAGAATTCGCTTGGGGGATGATGGTTCATTCATGGCTGGAGATCCGGCGAGGGAGTGTAACTTGGAATGTCGTACCGCCAGGGCCTGATCGCTCGACGGCAATGCTCCCACCCATGGCCTCAACGAGGCTGCGAGAGACAGACAGACCCAGTCCCATTCCCTGACGAGTTCCGGTTTTTGTGCTGAAGAATGGCTCAAAGATACGCGTGGTCGCTTCCTTTGAAATCCCTTCTCCCTGATCGGTTACAGTGATGGTCACGTTTTGATCCGTCGAAAAAACGTCCAGCACAACTTCACCCTGTGACGGAGAAGCCTGAATCGCGTTGCGGACGATATTTAACAGAATCTGTCGCAACTCGCTTTCCCGCAGGACCACGTCTGTCGTACTCGAATCGACACTGGGGTCGGCGCTGGCGTCTTTTGGGGGCGGGCGAAGAACGACGCGGACATTGGCTTCGGAAGCGAGGGGTTGCAACAGCAGAAGCACATTCTCGATGGCGCGAATCAAATCAAATCGGGTGGGGGACTGCTGACTGGGGCGATACAGCTGATACATCTGGTGCGTGATGGAGCTGATCCGTTCGATCTCACTGTCGATCAGTTCGAGCAACTCATAGTTTTCGTCATCCCCCGAGAGGTTCCCCTTGAAGAGTGCGAATGCGTTGCGGATTCCGGCCAGGGGATTGTTGATTTCGTGAGCGATCCCCGCGGCCATCTGTCCCAGCGCGGCGAGCTTTTCCATTTTGCGCCGATGCTGTTCCAGTTGCGCAATCTTGATCGTCCGTTCCTGCACGAGCTGTTCGAGGTGCTGATTGTGCAGTCGCAGTTCTTCCCGCAGATAGTGTCGTTCTGTGATATCCCGCACACTGGCACGATGCCCCAGATGCCTGTGGGAATCGTCGTACATCGGCTGCCAGGAGACCGCCGCCCAGCGCCGGGATCCATCGCGATGAATCAATTGGAACTCGACATCGTTTCGGCTTCCTTCGGTGGTCGCATCATTCAGCATCTCGATGATCTTGTGCCGATCTTCTTCGGCCACCATCGACAAGGGGTAATCAGGCATCTGCAGGCATTCGTCAGGGTGGTAACCCGTAATTCGTTCGACGGCTGCGTTCACCCAAAGCAGCTTTCCTTCGGGGGAAAGCCAGCTTTCCCAGTCGTAGGTGTAGTCGGCGATGGCTCGGAAAACGTAGTTATCAATGGGTCGCACTATGGATTGTCCGAATCGTGTTTTGTTGGACATGCTGCATACTCTCGCCATGCGGAAATTGCACGCTTCAAATCAGAATCGTCACGGCGGACGGCCTGTATGTCCTGATGCGGCCAGAACTGCGCGGATTTACCGACTTTCAATCGTTGTCATGCAGGTCTGTTTTAAGATCGGTTTTCCGGATCTTGTCATGATACCGATCTCACGGGCCAGGATGAAGGGGGCAGGCTCGACCTCCGCTTCTGCAATGCCCGTGTGGTCAACGAGCTGACCCCCACTCTTGGTGTGTACCGATCTATCCCGCGTCCCAGGGGCGAGAGATCACCGCGCAGCGCGATCGAGACGCTGTGCGAATTCGCTCGAGGGATCCCTCGTTTCGGAATGTCTCTCTCTGCCGAGGAAGATGTGGGGGGAAGTCGTTGACTGGAAACGGAGCAATCAAAAATGGAAGAGCGAAGCTCTGCTGAGACGACGAAGCTGGTATCCGCATCGACTTGCCGACTCAGCAGCCGCTTCGCTCTTCCGATGCCTTGCCCGGGCAACCGGATTGTGAATGCTTTGTTAATGACCACAGAACATTACGAAGACAAAGCAACTGGGATGCCGCTTGCGACCGTCTCGTTCGGTATCAGCACGAGAAGGGTTTTCTCTTTTTCGGCGACTGCTGCTCTTGTGCAACTAGGAATGCTGGGCCTGAATTTTCAGCGTCTTGAGCCTCTTGAACATTCGCGTCCGCCGAGATGTCCGAAACCGGATTTGTCTGTCCTTTGTTGATGACACCGTCGCCGGAGGTGGACAGTAGAGCTTGGTCGATTACGGGATTCGCTGTGATGCCGCCGTGATGCGCTGAGAGAAGAAGAGGCTCTTGATCGGTGCAGGGTGGGGCAAGAGACCCAGGCCCAGTGATGGGAAAGGACGGGTAGTTGACGCATTCACAGAGTGGAGCAGCCAACGGAGGCGCACGTCCTGCAGTTAGAAGCACACAACGGCTTCAAGGGTTACGTGCTGGTGGATGGGGCTTGTCACAGAGTGATGGTCCAGCGGCAGGTAAGGCCCTGTCTGGAAGAAGGAAGGTGCTTATCTGACGAGGGCCTTGTAGTCCCTCCTGTTGAACAAAGTCCTTTTGGCCGAGGTGGCACACAAATAGCTATCAGTTCTCTTTGATTTCGTCCGAGACTTCCGTCAGCGAAACGAGGAGTGTGACATGAAACGCGACGACCAGTTTTCAAGCAGGATCGCGGCCTCGACCAGTCTTTCTGACCGCCTTCATCTTTGGCCGACCGACGGAGGGAAATCCGATGCGCGGCTCTGGCAGGCGGAGCCCGAACGACGGAGTTCCGAGACGATTCAAACCGTTGTTGTTCCGCTTGACGGCTCAACCCCCGCAGAACATGCATTGCCCCCTGCGCTGGCAATTGTCCGTCGAACGGGGGCTTCGCTGAGGCTAATACACGCCTACACCGAGCCGTTCGCCGCGCTCGAGCCGTGGCAGCATTCGTCCGCTTATGAACGGACGCAGGTGGAACACCAGGACTATCTCGAACGGATTGCCCGGCAGATTACTCGCAGGGAAGACGTGGATGTTGAAATCGTGCTGGTCGATAGTCCCGACACGATCGATGCCTTGATGACGGGGGTGCCCGATTCCAGTCTGGTCGTGATCGGTTCACGTCGTCGACGATTCGCTTCTCGGCTCTGGTGGCAGAACCGGGTGGATCAACTGCGTCAGCGGCTGTCTGTTCCGCTGCTGGTCACCAAAGGGGATTCCGTACCGGTCGAATTGACTGCGGGACCTGAAGTGAAGCGAATTCTGCTGCCTCTGGACGGCTCGGTTGCGGACAGAACGGTGCTGGACTGTGCTCGTTTCGCCGCGCAGACGCATGGCGGAACGATCACGCTCTTGAACGTCCAGAACGAAGAATGGACAGCCGGTCTGTTTCCTCATTCAAGTCCCCGAGAGTACCTCTCCTGGACGATCGAACGATTGAAACAGAATGGGATTCATGCGGAGGCCTATGTCCTCACCAGTGCGGAAGATCCTCGATTGGCGATTCAGCACTACGCCGAGTCGCACGAGACGGATCTGATCGCGATTCCGACTCACGCAGACCGAGGACTTTCACGGATGATGCGTTCGAGTGTCGCAGATTCTCTGCTGCGTCACTCGAAGATACCGATCCTCCTGCAGAGTATTCCCGGCCGAGCGAAGCGGCCGGAGTTGACGAAAGTGACGTGAGAGTCGTGACGGGTCCCACCCGTCGAAATGACGGGCCCCGAAATGGTTGCTTTTGCGACTCAAGCGACGTTCGGTAGAGGTCCTTTCGGACCGGACTGAGAATTTCGACGGGTGGGACGTGGGTGGGACTTCAAACAGGCGGGGCAGGGCTGTCATCCGGCAGCTTTGTCCCGCCTGTTTTGTGAAAGGGGGGAAGGGAAGCCGAGATGCAGATCGATCCTTGCGGTAACCCGCGGGCGTGGTATTTTCACTATCTTGCAGAGAAGTGAAGAGCGAGAGCCATTTACCACTGCTGATATCGTGGTCAGGCCGATAGAGATGCTCAAACTGTGATGACGCGACGTGTCGATTTGATTGGGCAGAGGCAAGGGGTTTCGCATGATCTGGCTGTGGATTGGCTTTGTGGTCTTCGTCCTGGCGATGTTGGCCCTTGATCTTGGTGTATTCCACCGTCACGCCCATGTAGTCTCCATCAGGGAAGCCCTGGCTTGGACGGCGGTGTGGGTGACTCTGGGGCTCACCTTTGCGGTCTTCGTCTACTTTGCCTACGAAGGTCACTGGTTTGGTCTGGGGACCCAGATCGATGTCGCAGATGGTCAACTGAACGATGGCGCTACCGCCGTTGAAAAGTACATCACGGGGTACATTGTCGAAAAATCGCTGAGCATCGACAACGTGTTTGTGATCGCGATGATCTTCGGCTTCTTTGCCATTCCCATAATTTACCAGCATCGGGTTCTGTTCTGGGGCATCATTGGAGCGCTGGTAATGCGCGGGGCGATGATCGCCGTCGGAAATCTGCTGATTTCACGATTCCACTGGGTGCTGTATGTCTTTGGCGCCCTGCTGATCTTCACTGGGATCAAGATGCTGGTCTTTGCTTCCAATCATGAAGCCTCCAGCTTCGGGTGGATCATTCGTCTGACGCGACGGTTCTTTCCTGTCGCCAACGAGATTCATGGCGAGCATTTTTTTGTGCGAGCGGGAGTGGAAGCCAAGGGGGAGTACGCCGAGAGTCTGCGACCGGGCACTCTGATGCTGACTCCTTTAGCCCTGGCGCTGATCCTGATCGAATCGACGGATGTGATTTTTGCCGTCGATTCGATCCCGGCGATCTTTGCCATTACGGCGGATCCCTTCCTGGTGTTCACCAGTAACGTGTTCGCCATCCTGGGACTTCGCTCGCTGTATTTCGCTCTCGCCGGGATGATCGACACGTTCCGGTACCTGAAGGTATCGCTGGCGGTCATTCTGCTGATCGTCGGGCTGAAGATGTTCTTCACCGAATGGCTGAAAAAGACATTGGGGTCGCACTTCAACTTCTATCTGCTGGCTGTGATCATCGGGATCCTCGTCGCGGGGATCCTGGCATCGATGATCATTAAGCGACCTTCCGAGACGCACGAGTCTTCTGAGGAGGCGTAAGTCGGTTCCGTCACCTTGCTGTGTGATCACCGAACACCCTCCGGGGGGACCACAACGTTCGGGGAACGGGCGCCCCTCTGCTCGTCCCCCGCCCCGTGATATGTCCTGACCAAAATGGTCGCAGGGGCAGGTGAAATCCGTTGCGGGGCGAACACCCCCGGAGTTTCAGGCCGGTCCTCACCGTCATGGAGCCATTCAGTCTCCTACGGGAAAGCCGTCGAATGAGGCCGATGTTGCTCGGTTGAACCTCGACGATGTCAACTCAGGTTTCGGCCGTCACCGGGAGTTGACGGTGAGGGCCGGATTCTCGTGCGCCACGCCCCGAATCGTCGCCGCGGTCCCCCTTTTATTTGCCAGTTTTTCGTGTTTGAGCGCATTGGTCTGGGAGTTGCTTACTCTCCCCTCAGCGTTCGCTGTTTGACGAAGTCACGATTCCTGAGTTGACGAGCAGCGATGTCGCGGCCACTGCGCAGGCGTGGTTACACGACAGGGTTCTCATTCGACGTAACGAATTGAGCGAATCGATCGCAGGTGATTTCTCTGCCGCAAACTTTCGCGTTCAGTCAGGAGCGGTACGTTAAACAAGGTTAAGGAACGAGGAGCGACACATGGCTGGCAAACGACAAATCATCATTACCAAGTCGGATCACGACGATCTCGAAAGCCTGTTCTTCAGTGAACTGGCAATGGCATTCGGTGATAAGCCCTATCTCCAGTCGTTGCGGCAGGAGATGAATCGCGCGATCGTCATGAACCCTGACGAGATTCCTCCCGATGTCGTGACGATGAATTCGACCGTCAAAATCCGTGACGTTCATACCCAGGAAGTAAGCACTTATACGCTTGTTTTTCCTAAAGATGCGGACATCGCGTCAGATAAACTGTCAGTACTTGCCCCGATCGGAACAGCCATCCTTGGCTATCGCGAAGGGGATCTCGTGCAGTGGCAGGTTCCGAGTGGGCTCGTGCGGTTTCGGATTGAAGAGGTCGTCTTCCAACCCGAGCGTAACCGTGTCTGTGTCACGTAGCCGCTTCGCGGACACTGCCGTCTGAACTAACGGATACGTCCCCTTTGAAAGCAGCATCAGAAACAGCGCCACCTGAATTCTCAGGTTGGCCTCTGGGATCCTCGACGCCAGCGCTCGGCGTCGACCTCACCCCTGGAAAGTTTCAGGGGTGAGGTGAAAATTGGTTTTGTTCTTTCTCGAATCGAACTCTTGTGGATGTCAACGCGCAAGGCAACAGGAACATCGGATCGGTCTTGCGGATATTCGAAAGCTTTCGTTGTGGTGAACCTGGATTGTGAACCAGTACAAGGAGAACCCGTGATGAAGATCAATATCAACGCGTCGTCAGTCCCTCAGCCTCACCGGTATGCGAATGCCGTCGTCGAGCAGATGACGCGAGCTCTCAGTCATGCATCGAAGCGAATCACGAGTGTCGATGTCACGCTGAGTGACGAAAATGGTCCCCGCGGCGGGGTCGACAAACAGTGTCGTGTCCGCATCTCGCTTCCGCCATTCGGTCATCTGACGGCGTCTGCCACATCCGAGAATCCGTGGGCCGCTGTTGCTCAAGCCGCCGAACGTGCGCGGCGTGTGGTCCTCCACAAACTGCAGCGCCCCAAGTCGCTCCTGAAACGAAGCCGCAAGAACAGGGCGAAGTCACTCGGATCGATCGCGCGATTCGAGTCCGGGTCGTAAGGTGATCCCGGTCCTCAGTCGAAGAATCTCATCTTTAGAAGAGGAATTACCGTGACTACGTGTATGCCACCTCCTTCTCCCGCGAACGGGTCTCTCTCCACGGATGCTGCGGGTCGTCACACCCCGCGATCGCAGCGAATTCTGCTGGCAATCGAGGGGACGTCCCCTAGTCATGCGTTTTTGACGCAATTGAGGCAGCGCGATTGGCCCGAAGATGCGGAGGTGCGACTCATCACCGTGCTTTCGCCGATTGAGGCGAATGCTCTGGCGGGACCGTCACAGCTCATCCTGGGAGAACTGATGAATGTCCAACGCACCGAGGCAAGACGCCAGCTCGAAGAGGCTGCGGAGCGATTGAAGGGAGCTGCGCCGCAGCTGTCGACGAAGTTCATCGTACGGACAGGTGATCCCGCGGAGGTGATTCTTGATGAGGCCCGTCGATATGGTGCTGATCAGATCATCGTGGGGTCAAAACGCCGGGCACGCATGCTTCGGTGGTGGGGGGATTCCACGGCGGCGCAGGTCTCAAGGCACGCGGGTTGTCCCGTCGAGATCGTGTCGCAATAGCGGGGTTGTCCAACTCGGTTGCTCACAGGCTGTCTCTGCGCAAGCTGTCTCAGTGCAAAAAGAGTCGCGCAGTCAGGAGCAACCGAGTTGGTCTGTGCCGTGATGGCCCCCTGACATTCCCCTCCATGGAATCCGCGGCACTGACGTTCGGACTCCTCCCATCGTGTCCTGCATCTCCCGCGTATCAAACCGCGATTCACCGCGATCGAATGGTTCCGTCAGCTCTCCTGATGAATTCGTGGGCGTGCTGAGGGAGAGCATTCTTCCATCGTCGCGACCCCCTCTCCAACCTCAACCTAACTCAAAGAACAAGGCCCTCATTCCACAGTACCGGTGGCTAACGCGTCTCGGCTTTGAGTTGTTCAAGTTCTTTACGCAACTGTGGGTGATCTGGGGTCTGCGCGAGTTCTCGCTGAATCGCTTTGATCCTCAACTGGCGCTGGTGAACTTGCAGGTACCTCTGATGGTACTTGTCTGCCAGCACTCCATCGTCTCGTGTCGGGTCTTGCTTCCCCCACCGTCGATTGGCCTCTGCGAGTTTGAATAAGGCAATTTCGTCGTGGGGAGTCAGCTCGATAACTCGTTTGAGGTCCCGGACCGCTTCATCAAATTTTCCGAGTTCCAGCTGAAGGACACCGCGTAACCGAATGGCTTCTGGCACCTCACCAATCCGTTGCAGAGCCGGCTCCAGCGAGGCTAAGGCGAGTTCGCTTTGTCCTTCCAGGTGATAAAGGCGCGCAGTCGCGATTTCGATTCGCGGACCCGTTTCCCCCGCTGCGATGAGCGCGTTCAACTGATCTCTTGCCCCGGGGGCATCTCCGACGTGAATCAACTGTTCCAGTAAACGGGAACGAATTTTGATTTCGTCCAGACGACTCAATTCGTGGTCCAGCGCCTCTTGATACACGGCGATGGCCGCAGCGTTCTGTTCCAATAACTCGTGGATCTGAGCCAGCAACAGCCAGTAATTTGTCTGATGAGGGGCTGCTTTGGTCAGCAGGAGCGTCGCATCAATCAGCCCACGATGATCTCCGGTTCCCTGAAAGTAGGCACAGCGAAGACGCAGGTAATCTTCATTTTGACCCTGCGTTTCCTGCAGAGCGTCCAGTATCGGTTTTGCGGAAGCCCATTGCTGTGCTTCCAGGCAGACGCGTGCCACCTTCATGAGGTCAGATGTAGGGAGTTTCTGCTGAGACAGCTTGGCGATCCCCGATTCGACCGCACTCCAGTCTTTCAGCCGAGCGGACACGAGGCACAGTTCCAATTCGGCTGCCGGATCGTCGTCGTTAGCCAAGCGGATGGCTTGTTGTAATAACCGCTGCTTGTCATGGAGTTCTTTTGACTGCAGGGCCTGTTGATACAGACTTTCCGGGCTTGGTCGCAGGCTCCACAACAGTCCACAAACGACAATGCTACCTGCGAGTAGTGCCAGCAGGAGGGCTATGTTCAATTGACGGGGCTGGGCCGTCGGTTCGCTATGGGGCCGCATCGGACTCGCTTTGTCCTTGAATGAGATGAGAGGTGCGACCTGTGGGAACCGCGCGGAAGATTTCTGTCATTCCGTCCGTCCAGCAAACCTTCACGTCGAAAGGGGCGTCCGTCACGGCCATCACCACGCGTCGATCGAAATGAGACAGGTATCCTGCACCACTCCGGACGAACGCGATTCGTTCGTCCCCTTCCTGTCTGACGGTAACGGTGGTACCGATCGCATCCCGGTCAACGCGAGTTCCGATGATGTCCAGACTGACGAATCGCTGATGAGGGAATCGGTTGCGAAGGACTGATACGGGCTCATTCTGATGCACGACAACCACATCGATTCCTCCGTCATTGTCAAAGTCCCCGACCGTCGCACCTCGACCGGGATGATTCTCACGGAAATATGTTCCAGCGGAGCGAGAAACCTCTTTGAATCGACCATCTGCTGTGTTCTGGAAAAGCTGGGGCTTCTGGCGGTACGGGAGCTGACCTCCCCCGTAAAAAACGTGTCCGTTGATCACCAGCAGATCGAGTCGGCCATCACCATTGAAATCTTCCAGTGCAGTTCCGAAGCCAACCTGAAGACGCGACCGTCCGGCAAGCCCCGCCGTGTTCGTGGTTTGCAAAAAGATGTCATCGCCCAGGTTTCGATAAAGTGCGTTATCTTCGAGTTCGAAGTTCGTGACCCACAGATCGCAACGTCCATCCTGATCGTAGTCACCCGCTTCAACACCCATACTCCCTTCGTGCGTCCCATACTGATTGACGGCGACGCCGACCGCGTGTCCCATTTCTTGTAAAGTGCCGTCAGAACGACCCAGATAAAGAAAGTTGTCTGTCTCGTCGTTCGCGACGTAGAAGTCGACGAATCCATCGCGGTTAATGTCTGCCGCCACGACGGCTAAACCGTTGCCACCCGGTTTGACTTGTATGCTCTCTGTGACGTCTTCGAACGAGCCGTCACCGAGATTGCGATATACTCGGTCATCTGCGGCAGGAAAGCGGTTGGGGCCACAGACTTCTCGTTGTTTCAAGGGATTCCAGCATTTCTGGTCGGACGCAGGAGACCATTGCAGATAACTGGCGAGGTAGAGATCGGGCAATCCGTCACGATTGATGTCTCCCCATGCGGCTGCGGTCCACCAGCCCGTCTGGTTGACGCCACTTCCGGCTGTCATGTCAATAAACGTCCCGTCGCCAAGGTTTTTGAAGAGTCGACAGCGACCGTAAGCTGTGACGATGAAGTCCGGAAAACCGTCGCAGTCGAAATCCGCCGCGAAGCAGCCATGCGAATAGTCTCCCCCACTCAACACGCGGGCCTGGGCAGAGACTTCGTCAAAATGAAATTCGCTGACGTTACGGAACAAGGCGGAGGGCAAACCGGCAATGGTTGCGTTGGAATCGATGGTGCCGCCGCCGGTGAAAAAAATGTCCGTGAAATCGTCCCGGTCAAAGTCAAAGGCTGCCGCGCCCCCTCCGAGACTCTCAAGGATGAAGAGGTGACCTCCTTCTTCGCCATTGCGATAGGTAAAGCTTATCCGACTTGCGGCTGTGACATCTTCAAACCAGTCAGACTGCTCTGTTTCGGGCGGGGAAGGATTGACGGTTTCAGGAGCGACCAGGCGCGAGCTCGATTGAAACGAACGGGCAAGGCCGGTTGGCCGGTGGGGCTGAGGAGAAGAGATTATTTCGCCAGGGGGAATTTCCGAAGGATCGTGGCGACAGCCCAATACGCCACCTAAAACCTCCAAGAGCAGGAGGCATGTAAGAAACGCTCTCAACCGGTGAATCAGCATGAGAGAGTGGCGGAACGCCAGGTAATTAGGACACGTTCGCAAAGCAACTGGCTCCGAGCTCAAAGTCTCCGATCCGGGTGTCACTATTAGAGATGTCGATGGGAAAGTAGGCGGATGGTCCAGTGAGAATTGAGCAGATCAACGGCACTGTGAAGCTGACGGCAAGTTCTTTCCGGAGATCTGAAGCTTTCTCGCGGAGAGGAAGTGCACGCAGCCGTCCCTGACGCGAGCAGCCTAATCTTGTGGAAATCACACTGTCAACGATGGAAAGAAGGGATAACCGAAGGGTCATCGAAAGAGATTTTCGAGGAACTGAACCACCTGCGCCGTAGGACCATCCTGTGAGTCAGCAATCCACGGCGGGTGCTGCCACTAAGACAATCATTACTGCATGCTTTCTATACATCGACTGCTGTCGCTGCCGTTCGACCCGCGTTCGGTGAACGCCTCCCTGCGGCCAATTTTAGGGAATTCTGAGCTCATTTTTCAGGTGCTATTAAGACTGCCACCATTGTCCTGTGATAGGATTGGTGCCGTTACAAAGCCACAATTATCGCTCAATTCGTTCAGCGAGCGACTCGCTAAAGCGTGGTTAGGCTGCGGCGATGATCATTCGAAATGCAAATCACTGCTCAGAGTTGATTTTTTATAAGGAACGTTGTTTGCTATCGTCGACGTCTGTCGTAACGTCAACAAGCATGTCCTTCGTTCACTTCACTTCTGTCATTGTTTTCGGCGCAACTTCGCGCATTTTCTTCGGAACGTTTCGAGAGAAAGGTCGCTGATGCCCAGCGTACGTCGTCAACGTTTGGTCCCGTCCGGGTTCACCTTGATTGAGTTGCTTGTCGTAATTGCGATTATCGCAGTTCTCATTGCACTCCTGCTGCCCGCGGTGCAGCAGGCTCGTGAAGCGGCAAGACGGACTCAATGCAAGAACAACTTCAAGCAATTGGGGCTTGCTCTACACAACTACCATGACAACTACCAGATGTTCCCGCCGTCGACGGTCAATCCGGGATCAGAACGATCGGCGACCTTTGTTCCACCGGGACAGGTCCGAAACTTTACGGGCTATTTGTACATTCTTCCGTTCATCGATCAGGCCAATGTCTACAATCAGATCAACTTCAGCCTGGCAACAGGCAAGGCAGACTGGAACTCACTCGGAGGCGGGGGCGAACAACCCGTACTCAATAACCTGAAACTTGCCGGATTTCTTTGCCCAAGTGATCCAGAGTACGACACGCCCCATACCTATACGCCACAGAATATGTACACCATTACGGGGGCGCAGCGAACAAGTTACGGGTTCGTGCATGAAGAAACCGAGTATCACGGCCTGACTGGCGGACTGTACAGCAGTAATACGAACCCGGGCCGGTCTGTATTCGGAATCAACTCGTCGGCGGGACTGCATTCCATCAAGGATGGCTCCAGCAACACATTTCTCATGATTGAAACCCCGCTCCAGAAAACGGACACGGCGTACGGTCCCTTCGTTACCGGATACACTCATACCCATTTCATCATCCCGGCCTACGGCATTAACCAGAACTATCTGACGACGAAACTGGTCTATGCCTGGAGGGCTGGCAGCGCTCATACGGGTGGCTGCCAGGCGTTAATGGGGGACGGATCCGCACGATTTATCAGTGCGAATATTGACCAGAATCTGCTGAATGGAATTGTCAGTATCAGCGGAAGCGAGATTCTGGGCGAATTCTAAAGGGAGATCGATTGAGTGAAACCGAGAGGCCGCAGCTGGGGGGGACATCGCTGATAAGTGAGCCCCCAGTTGACAGTGACTATCCACGATGGCCGACGTGGCACAACAGGTCACTGTCGGTGAGTGTGTTGAGTCAGAACTGACGTTAACGGTGAAGGTTCATGGTGTGCGTCGGGGCTTTCGTCCTGGCGCTCAACTCTTTGTCGCTGCTCGAGGAGTGTGGAGTATCGTGATGCGAGAATTCTTGGGCTGTACAGCTCTGATTTTAGTAACGTGTATTGTTGGGTGTGGCAGTAAGGGGGGAGTGAAGTCCGTCGATGTCTCAGGGACGGTGACCCTGGATGGTGAGCCGCTGCAGGGGGCGGATGTCTATTTTTCTTCAGGGACCTATGGAGGCTACGGGACCACCGATTCTGAGGGGAAGTACCGACTCGTCAATGGTGCCGCTGTCGGCGACAATAAGATCTCATTCAAGAAGTTTGACACTTCTAATGCCAAGGGGATCGATACCAGTATTCCAGGAATGGACGAAGGACAGGTCGCTGCCATGATGGAAGCAAGGGCCAAGTCACAAGGGGGGAAGGGGGCGAAAGGGAGTTTGATACCACCGGAAATGAGTGATCCCAAGACGACGAAGCTGACGTACCAGGTCCCTGAAGGGGGGACCGATTCTGCCGATTTCCGACTCACATCCAAAAAATGATCGAGTCCGGGAAGTCCGTGGCTGCTTCACGCCAGGCAGCCGTGATTAGAGAATAGACGCCCAGAGTAATCTCACACCAGGAACTCGCCCCCTCTTCCGATCGAGGGTGGCGAGTTTCTTTATTGAGTCACCCCGAAGGGACGTTGCTGATACTTCAGTTTTGTGAAGCAGCACCCTACGCTCGGTGGATACGATCATCACGAGTGTCCAGCGTGGGGCGATCATGGTGGCTGAGGATGGTTCACGAGCTTCGCCGTTTTGGGAAGAGCTGGCGGGAGGTTGCTGCCGCCTGGTGGTGAGTGACCGGACCGATGATCTGCTCGCGACCATCAAGCGGTTGGGGCCAGCAGAGCTTCAAGGACGCCGGTTCATCGCGCTCGTCTGGAATCAGCTTCCTCCCGGTCCCCGAATCCTGGATGAAGTCCTGGATCGACTGGCGGATTGTGCCTTGTCGCTGTGGCCTGATTGGAACGCATCCGCTCCTGAGCAACCTGTCCGTGGCATGAGCAATCCCGGGGTAAGCCAGGGAAAGGAACCAATCGATACGGGAAATGGAAGGCTCAATCACTGGCTTGAGCTGGCCACCAGGGCCGTTCAATCCGGCCGGGCCCCTCGATTCAAACGGGTGTTCACGGCGAATGCCGAAGTGCGGCAGTTGACGAGAGTCATCGGTTCACCCGCTGTGCAACTTTTGCTGGTTGTGCGTGACCCCTCCCAGGCATCTGCGGCGCTGCTCGGTCTCGCCCGGACGACTGAATGGCTGGCGAAAGAAACAGAGATGCCTGTCATTGTCGTCGTTCCCTCGCAATTGGCCTCCGCAGTGGAACTTGACAGTATCAGCTTCGATACGGTCCAGCCTGGTGAAGTGAGTGCACTTGGGTTAACTGCAGTAGCGGGACCGAAGGACTCGTTACCCTCATCACACTTCCCGTTGGAGGACTCGCTATCGAGTCTTGAAAATGAAGTCAGTCACGGCGATGAAGTCATCGTTGAAGGCTTTCACCTCGACAGGAGTTCTGAGTTTGATATCGAGGCCGAGTCCGGGGCAGGCACCGAGCCGTCTCGCTTTTTTGCAGAATCCCGCGAACAACCTCGGTCCTTCCGGCGAGAATTATTCATCCATCCCCTGATCGGGCGACCTCACCCGGGAAGTCAGGGTGAGCAATTACTCTGGTCACGGCTTTGTTCGGATAGGGAACTTGCGGGACTATTTGAATGTAATGTCTGGGTGACGACATCGGGGGGCGAGGCGTACTTAGTGGACTTTGTCTGGCGGAACGGTAGAGTCATTGTAGAAGTGGATGGGTATTACTGGCACGCAACTCCAATTCAGTTTGTCCTTGATCGTCACCGCGACTATGAACTTTTAATAAGTGGCTACCGTGTGATGAGAGTTCCTCACGATGTATTACTCTCGAATCCGGATCGGGTTGTGGAAAAGATCCGGAGACTGGTCCAGCTGCATTAAGCGACGGCTGTCGTCTGAACTGCCATGCTCGGTAGCACCGACGGCTCTGACCAAAGCGATTGACCATTTATAGGACGCTCTTTCAGCAGGGATGGCTCAATCTCGTTCTGATAGATGTTGAAGTCTGATCACTGGGACATATCGGGAGGACGATCGTGATGGCCGACGAAGTAAATCCACGCCAGGCTCTGTTCCTACTGCGGCTGCTGACTCAGCCGGAAGGCTTTTACATTGGCAAGACGAAACCCGAGTTGTCCGCGCACGAACGAAAAACGCTCGAGGCAGCAGGCTTAATCCATGTCTCAAAACAGAAGGAATCCCCCAAGGCCCGTGCGGCGTTACATGCGACGCTGACAGAGAAGGGCTGGAAATGGGCAGAAACGCATCTGGACGCCACTTTGCCCACGACGGGGACTGCAGGCCTGGTCATTCTGAGCAAAGTCCTGCAGCTCCTGAAAGCTCACGTCAGCTCGGGTGCAATATCTCTGGCAACGTTCTTCACGATCCCCGAGACACCAGGTGTCAGTCTGGAGATAAAAGGGACCAGTTCTGAGAAGCTTGAGGTCACTCGTGAAGAGGCTTCTTCCGGGGAAGAGATACGGGAATCTGCGAAGGATTTGCCTGATCGATCTCTCACCCAGACGGCTCAGCGTGACCACGACAGGCATGCATGGATTGATGGCCAGGAATCTCTGCGGCGGATTCAGGAGGAGGTTTCTTCGGAAGAGCCCGGTGAGCTGTCAGACGGACTCAAGCGGCGATTGTACGACGCTTGTTTTCAGATTGCCGGGGATGGAGTGTACGGAGTACGAATCCGCCTGGCCGACTTGCGGTCCCGGCTCGCCGACGTCCCGCGACCTGAACTCGACAATGCTCTGCGGGAATTGGAACAGTCGGAAGCCGCGTCCATCATGCCGCTGGATGATCCCCGCGAGATCCGAACCGCTGATGAAGAGGCGGCGCTGTCCAACAGTCAGGGGAAGGACCGTCACATTCTGTACCTGTCGAATCCCAGATAAATCTCGAACGCGAACGGTTACTGAACGGCCAGGAGAAATTCATGCCCGCTGTCGTTGAGCCACCGAAACAGGACGCCGCTCTGGAACTCGCCGCACTCCGCGAAATCAATTACGACTGGACGATGCATCTCAGAAGCGTCTGGGCGGATGCGGCGTATGATTCGAGCGAGATTCATACCCGCTTACGGGACGAGTTTCAGAGACGGCTCGATTCCCTGAAGGTCGATAAGAGTGCGAATTCCCCTTTGGGGTGGCTGCTTGTGGGGAGCGCCGGGTGTGGGAAGACGCATTTTCTTTCTGTCTGTCGGCAGCAGGCCGCAGCCCGAGGGATCTCGTTCGTACTGGTTGATATGACTGACGTACGTGATTTCTGGAGCACGGTGCTGCAGGGATATCTCGACTCGCTGCAGGTGGAGTACATCCCGGGACAGTTCCAGCAGCGGACCCTGTTAGAAAAGTTCCTGAAGCTGATCGACTACGACGTGACCGCGGAGCGGGCTCTGGGACGGTTTGCGGAATTTTCACAGCAGCAGCACGCCCAGCAGGTGACTGCCGTTGTCACTGCGATTCGAAAGATCCACCCGCGCGAAGCGGCCATGTATCAGGATGTGATCCGTGCGATCCTGGCAACGACGTCCCATGATCCATCGGTGAGCGCTGCAGGATTGAGCTGGATTAATGCCAATCCCGTCGACGATGAGATGCGAAAGCTGCTCGGTTTCACCAAAAATCAGGAAGAGCCGATTCGCATCGTCAAAGCCCTTTCGTGGATGATGAGTCTTTGCGGATCGACGGTCGTGGCGTTCGATCAGCTCGACCCGATCGTGGCGCAACTCGATCCTGCGGCACAGGCAGGGGGAATCGAGTCGACTCCGGAGGGGCTGAGGGCGTTGTCGATCATTCAGGAGATTTCCAAAGGCCTGAGTGCCATGTTCGATCAGACTTATCGCACGCTGACGGTCGTTTCGTGCATTGAAAGCACGCTCGCCGCATTGCGGAAGTACTCCATTCAGTCCTGGCAGGATCGGTTTGAGGATGCTCGCCTCCTTCCGTCGTTGAACAATGCCGAAGTGGCGGCAAGCCTGCTCTTCCCTCGCACGACAGCCGGCTGCCGCAGCATGGGATTTAATCCCCCGTATCCCACATGGCCCGTCTCACCCCGGGCCCTCCGCAACATCAGTGGGGTTTCTCCCCGGGAATTGCTCAAAACGTGTGAACGGCATAAACGTCGTTGTCTGGCGTCCGAAACGGTGACGGAATTGCTCAGTCTCACTGACGAGGGGGAGGCTGTCTCTCTCCCTGTCGGGGTGCATCCGGAACTGGACCAGTTATTCACGCGGTTTTATGAAACGGCGCCCGTACAAACGATTCTGGAAGAGTCGACGGCAGATGAACGAATGGCACCGATGCTGATTTCGGCCTGTCGTTGCCTGTTGAAAGAGATCGATTGGCCGCGTGGCCTTGACGCGGTTGTCGATGAGTTTCCCGGTGGAAAGAATACGAAGTCGCTTCACGCGCGCATTCGAGTCATTAACCACGACGAGAATGACAGGGAGCAGCACTTCAGTATGCGGGCTCTGCAGCGGACGAATGCCAATGCCTTCCAGGGGAGGGTGAAGGGGGCGATCGACGGGTCGGGCATCGATCAGAAGTTGCCCTTCCGCCACTGTGTGCTGCTCAGGACGACACCCCCGCCAGGAGGAAAGATCACTCAAGAACTGGTTGAGCGGTATAACCGCAGCGGTGGGGAATGGTGTGCACCGCAGGCCGAGCACATCAGGACCTTGCATGCACTACACATGCTGCAGTCAGAAGGTCCGATCGGCCTTGATGAGTGGCTGAGGGGGCAGCGTCATGCATCGCGATTGCCGTGGCTGCAGGCGGTCCTGAAATGTCTTGGGGAAATCAGGGACAGCGCACCCGTAGAGGACGAGACTACGGAATCCGTCGTTCACAATTTCAGTCGAACACCGGCGACACCATCCCCACTCAATACACCTGATACATCAGAAGCTGAGCCGACCGCGCAAGTCGATCAGGGGGGAAAGATACAAGTCGAATTAGAAGGTGAAGCACCTGTTAGCCGAGTCGGCGCGTTACCGGATCAGATACCGATTGGAACCCGTCAGGTTGGTAAGCATACCGAGCAGGTGACGCTTCCGTTGTCACTGCTGGAAAAGCACACCGTGGTTCTAGCCGGAGCGGGGTCTGGTAAGACGAGTTTACTCAAGCGGATCATTGAAGAGGCCGCACTGGCCGGGATCCCTTCCATCGTGATCGACGGCGCCAACGATCTGGCCGCTCTGGGGGATCACTGGCCGGAACCGCACCCAGGCTGGATGGAAGGGGACGCGCAAAAAGCGAAGGCCTTTCATGAGACGACGGATATCGTCTACTGGACGCCGGGACGAGAAAGTGGCAATTCGCTGGTGCTCGAACCCCTGCCAGATCTCGCCGGGGCTGCTTCGGATAGCGAAGCGCTCAGGCAAGCGATTGATGCCGCCGTTGATGGCCTCGCTTCGCTCGTTATTAACGGGAAGGGGGGGACGAACGAAAACAAGCGCGGCCTGCTGTCACGGGCCCTCCGCTACTTTGCCCACAACGGTGCGGGAGACCTGCACGACTTCATCGCACTTTTATCTGACCTGCCCGAAGAAGCCGGGTTGGGAATGGCGAGAGAAAGCAAGTTCGCCAAGGAAATGGCTGACTTGCTGCTGGCCCGCATCGAGACAAATCC
Source organism: Schlesneria sphaerica (assembly GCF_044336245.1). Taxonomy (NCBI): domain Bacteria; kingdom Pseudomonadati; phylum Planctomycetota; class Planctomycetia; order Planctomycetales; family Planctomycetaceae; genus Schlesneria; species Schlesneria sphaerica. The sequence continues at coordinate 5,568,465 of NZ_CP172346.1, forward strand.
GATGCTGCGCGGCATCGGGACGGGGCTGGATCCCGCCATCCTGTTCGGTGACGTCAGGAAACTGAAGGCCGGCCCGCGAATCTCGATCATCAGTCTGATGGGACTCGCTTCCCCCGAGCTGAAGCAGCAGTTTGTGTATCAACTGGGAATGACACTCTTCACCTGGATCAAGAAAAACCCGACGCCGCCCCATCGAGCACTGCGCGGGCTGCTGGTGGTGGATGAAGCGCGCGACTTCATTCCTTCGCAAAAGTCGATTCCGTCTAAGGTCAGTCTGCAACTGCTGGCGTCACAGGCGCGGAAGTACCACCTTGGCCTGATCTTCGCGACGCAAAATCCGAAAGAGATTGAAAACCGGATCATCGGCAATTGTGCCACTCACTTCTACGGCCGCGCCAGTTCTCCCACGTCGATTAAGACCATTCAGGAGCAGCTTCAGGAGCGAGGAGGACGGGGTGACGACATTGCCACGTTAGAAGCAGGGCAGTTTTACGTCTACAACTCGGAGGCCGGCCTGCCGAGGCCAGTCAAAGTCAGAATGCCGATGAGTCTCACGAAGCATGGGTCGGCCCTCGAAGAGGACGAAATCCTCAGACGTGCCGCCCAGTCCCGCCTGCGGTTAGCGTCCGCACAATGAACTGGTCCGTTCCGCTCGATAAAAACTCGTGCGGTCGATGCCGCCGCAGTGGCCGCGAAGGTGCGTCGGCGGGGACTCTCCGTGAAGGGGAACCGGGCAGTTTTGTGCTCGGTCATCTCGAAGAGGAGACTCGCTTTAGCCGGACGTTCCTAAGCGGCCTGACGGCGTGAATGAACCGTCAATGCCAAACCGGTCAGGATCAGAATGACACCCATCACGAACTGTGATCCGATTTGATCCTGGAAAATGAAGGTGGACGTGGCAATTCCGAAGACGGGCTGCAAGAACTGGACGCTCGAAGCAACTCGCGCTGGTATCTCTCGCAGAATGTTCAGCCACAGAAGCAGTCCCGCTACTGTAACGAACAGGCCCAGAAACGTGGCGGCCCCGATAGCGGGAAGCGTGAGCTGAAACGGGGTGAAGCTGGCCTCCCAGATCGCCCAGGGCAAGAGCGCCGCGAAGCCGAAGAAGGTGCTCCACGCTGCAACCGCGAGGCTGCCGTATTGGTGCGTGAGTTCGACGCTCCAGACGTAGTAGAAGGCAATCGCGAGAGCGGATGCCAATACCAGCAGCGGCCCCGCCAGTGTGGCGGCCGTCTCAGTCGACGGTCCACCCGTCGCCACGACGGCAATTCCCCCGAATGCCACGGCAATCCCGAGAGTTTGGGTACGCGTGATGGACTGTTTCAGTCGAATCGTCGCAAATACGACGACAAACACCGGAATAGTGGCTGAAAGAATCGTACCAATCGACGCAGGCGTTCTCGCCACTCCCAAGGATTGGGCGATCTGTCCGATGCCGATCCCTACGACCCCCAGCAAGGCCAATGGAGCCACCGCTTTCCAGGGAAGGGGAGGCATGTTCATAATCAGAAATGCCAGAACAGGGACTGCGATTCCAAATCGCAGTGCTGTCAATGTGAGCGGAGGCATCGAGAGCAGGCCCAGTTTTGTGACCGGAACCGAAATTCCCCAGATCGCGGCCAGCGAAAGCAGCGCGCAGATCTTGCCGAGAGGAATCACCCCTGTCGAGAATGGTTCGACCCCAAGACCGACGTCACGTTGCTCACACATCTGATTCATCACTAACTAGGCGGGGCTCGAAACGAGTGACCACGGCCGCAAAGTCCTTGTGGCGCATCGTCTGCTCGGTTAGACAATGGATGCGGCGAGAAGGTTCATGCCAGAGGAGCGTTCTGTGGATCCGATTACGTGGTCAGACTTTGAACGAGTGGAACTTCGTGTGGGCACGATTGTTTCGGTCGAGGATTTTCCTGACGCTCGGAAGCCTGCGTACAAGATCAAGGCCGATTTTGGCTCAGAGATTGGCGTGAAACAGTCCAGCGCTCAGATCACCACGCTCTACACGAAAGAAGAGCTGGTGGGTCGACAAATCATCGGCGTAGTCAACTTTCCCACCAAGCAGATTGGGCCTTTTCGTTCCGAATTCCTCGTTACGGGACTGTATCGAGACGACAAAGCGGTCGTTCTGGCGGTCCCTGACAAACCGGTACCAAACGGATCCCGGCTGGCCTAGGACGAGTCTGCAGTGCAAAACGCCGCACCCGAGCAGAAAGAGAACTGCCCATGCTCAATCTGGAAACGTTACTACAAAGAGCGCGGGACGGTGAACCGCTGGAGTACCTTTACTTCTGGGGGCACACCCCCGCCAAGACTGGTGAGATACGGCAATCGTGTCTGAGCCAGTGGTATCTCGCCCCGTTTGAGATCGACGGTATCGTTTATCCAACGGCGGAGCATTGGCTGATGGCTTCGAAAGCCCGTTTGTTCGGCGACGAAACGTCGCTACGGCAAATTATTGAGGCGCTCGACCCAAAGTCGGTCAAGGAGCTGGGGCGAAATGTTTCCAATTTCGATGCCAGTGCGTGGGAATCAAAACGTGTGGAGTTGGCCATCGAGGGCAATCTCGCAAAGTTCAGGCAGCATCAGGCGCTGAGAAGTTATCTCTTGGCCAGCGAACACAAAATCCTCGTAGAGGCGAGCCCCGTCGATAAGATTTGGGGGATCGGCTTAAGCGCAAATGACGAACGAGCGGGCAGCCCTCTGACATGGCAGGGATTGAACCTGCTGGGATTCGCACTCATGGAAGTGCGAAATCAGTTGAGCCGGATACCTCAGTAAACTCGAAACCGACACGTTCGGGACACCGGCGTCTGGACCAACCCACGACTTGGCGACAACTTGGCAGTGCCAAAAACTTGCAAAACTCGCGTTCCAAATGAGACTGACGAAACACAGATTTAGAGGCAGTTTCAAAACCATTTTATTGCAACAACTACTCTGGACAGCAATTTGCATAGGGCGGATTTCAAAATCGTAGGCATCAGACAGCGAGTTCGGGCGTGACGCAAGTTGTTTGATGGAAGAGTTCTTCTGCTCTCCCTGCTTTGATCCATGCTCGGATTCGGATGATCGTTTCCGCGTTCTCCCGTAGCCAGTAGACGGCATTGCTTTTGACACGCAGGTTGATGACGCGACGAACGGCGCTCTCGATGGCACCACTGCCGATCGGCAGCTGGTGATCGCGCGCATGAGAATAGTCCATGCGACGATTAGTCAGTCCGTTCGTGATGAAATAGTTCAACCAGGTCTTCTGGTCTTTCGTCCTGTGCGAGCCCAGTAGCGATCGAATCTCATCGACCACTGCCCCGATCTCTCCCCGCCAGAGGCGTTTCTTTTGAGTCGTCAGCCAGCGCGACTTGCGACTTCCCGTGAGCGACTTACTCTCGGCAATCTTGCCCAGGTATTCCATCGCGTGCCAGAAGTCGATCAATTGCTGGACCTTTTCCTCAAGGAGTCCCAGCGACTTGATCAGCTTGGGGATCCGCCGCCAGATCCAAGTGGCGCCATCCGCCACGAAGAGGATGCGAGCGGCTTCCGTCAAGTCGAGCCCCCGCAGGTAGGCCAGCAGTAATGCGAACAGTTGGTCACACGAACCCATGGTGCCGTCAATGACGGGGGCGAAGTCGCTCGCCATCCGGCCCTCTTCATCCACGGCATAGATGATGAAGAGTCGTGGTTCACGCCATTTCGGTGAGAATCGCTTGCGCCCCTTCTTCGTTTTGCCTCGACGTCGCTCCCGCAAACGGACACGCCCCCCATCCATCGACACCACAATCCGTCGGCCCGACACTGTTCCCGTCGCGGTCATTGAACCGAGGTCGGTCATTCGCCGAAGTAATTGGCCCATTCCCGCAGTCACCGTTCGCAGTTGGTTGACGGAGATGCTGATCCCTTCTTCGGCGAGCATCGTCACCGCCTCATCATAGGATCCCAGCAGTGCCGCGGCTTTCGCCATCCGCGTGCGGATTTGTGGGGTGTAATGACCGGCAATCCCCAGCAGCATCAGCATCGGAAACAAACCCCGACGACTGTTCCCACCCGATTGGCAACGGTGGTAATACGTCACCATGAGTGTTACGGCGACGTTACCTGGAAGATGAACTTTCTTCTGGCGAATTCCCTGAGAATGGTAGGTCCTTGGCAGTGACTTGATAAACTGCCGTTCCTTCAATCGCAGCTCGCAAGAGTGAGTTGCCCGAATCAAGTGAAGACCCAGGCGGAGCGATGCCAACTTTCTGCCCAGGGCGGCATACTGCTGCTCACACTTCGTCACGTCGGCAGCGGAGAGGAGATCGACAGTCATCCCCCAATCCCGCAGTTCTGCTTCGACGACACTCGCCTCCGCTTCCAGTCGTTGATATTCTGCGTTCATCCGTGAATCGCTCCCTGAAAAAACGTTGTGGTAAACGCTCTTTACAGCGATTCACGGACTTTCTCATACCCCAATTTCTTGTCCATCAATTCCCGACAATTTCAGAATCCGCCCATTTGCATACCCATAAGGGAGAAAAGAGTCCCTTACATGCGGATTACCCAGTCCATGTAGCCCCAGCGACGGCGGCCGAGTACGACAGGGTTGGCTAGGCTATCAAAGTAGGCTTCTTGTCCGGCATGAATATTTCCCGCATCTCTTCGAAGGCTTTTTCGGCCTCGCCCGCGTAATGAAATGCACGAACTGGCTTTGAAACCGCTTATAATCGTACCTCAGTGTCATTCTTTAAATTTCCTATAAAGGTCGGAAAAACGAATGAAATATAAACAACTGAATCAGAGAATGGGTGCAATCCCGTTTTGCGGTCGAGTACGGAGAAGTGATTATTTGCTGAGTGATCTCTGAGTCTGTGTTATTCTTCCCTGCTGTTGTCCAATCGAGGATTGGATGGATTCGGCACCGAGATCGCAATGGAGGGCGGTCGAATGGGAGGGATTTCCTTGGACGGTCGGGATGGTGAGTTTATTAAATCCGTTTCGGAGATGCTCTTCCGATTCAGTGGCGAGGTGTTTCCGAAGCTGGGGGAGTGGGAACGTCGTCTGAAAGGAGACCCGCTGAGTCTGGAAGCCCTTGAGTTGGAAGTCCAGCGGGAGTTCGCGCGGGGTGCGGGGATGGTCGTGGCGGGCTTGGCATCAGTCGTGATGCAGACACCGGAATTTGCCGCTGCCGCCGAGCAGACGCGACAAGACTATTCGATTCCGCTATCCAAGGGGCGTGATCGAAAGATGTCGGTTCGGCTTCTGGGGGGCGTGGTCATGTGGATCACGTCGCTTTACTGTGAAGCGAGTCGTCGTCGCGGGAATGGTCTGCAGAAGGAAGAATCAGTCTCGGGCCTACAGATTGAACAGGTGCAATTCGGGCTGGGAAAGAAAGTCTCTCCCGGGCTGGAGAGTACGGTCTCTCGGCAGTCGGCTCTGTGTCCCTCGTTTGAACTGGCTTGTGAGGAACTGGAGCGTCAGGGACTGTCGCTCAATCTCAAAACGGTGCGGCGGATTTCTCAGCAGTGCGGTGAGAAACTGCTGAAGCTACGAACGGCAGAATTGGCCTCCTGGCGTGCTGGAACTTTGGCATCGACAAACGAACTGTCGGGGAAGCGTGTGTCGATCCAGATCGACGGCGGCCGGACGAAACTCCGTGGAAAACTGCGAGCGGCAACGCCTCATGCAGAACAACTCAACGAAGACGGTTTGATTATCAGTGATGCGCCGGGACGCTCTAAGCGCCTCGCAAAACGGACGTTCGATGGCGAATGGCGCGAACCCAAGTTGATGACGATCTTCATTCATGATGAGCAGGGGCGCCTGGAGAAGAAGTCACGCATGACAATGGATGGGACGTTTGCGGGACCTGACGCTATGGCGGAACTGGTTGCCATGCACTTGCATCGCCTGGGAGCAGCCAAGGCACTGAGCCTGACCTTTGTCAGTGATGGAGCGGTCTGGATCTGGGACCGCGTCGATCAAATCGTGGCTCAAGCGCGGATTCCGAAGGAGGTCGTGATTCATCAGGTTCTGGATACCTGCCATGCCGTGCATCATATCTCACGAGCGTTAGCCACGCTCGGCGTGACCACGGAACAGCGGATGCCCCTGTATCGGGATCTTCGCACGCGACTACGTAACGGAGAATGGGAATACGTCGTCCAGGAACTACGAGTGTTTGCTGAAGACGAACCCACCAACGCGGAACTTCAAACCGAATTGAACTACCTCCAGCGACACGGGGATGCGGGACGATTGAACTATGCCGAATTTCGTCGCTGCGGTCTCCCCCTGGGAAGCGGTGCCATTGAAAGCAGTATCCGCCGAGTCATCAACCTGCGGCTGAAAGGAAACGGCGTCTTCTGGCGAGAACATCACGCGGAAGAAATGTTGCAACTGCGCGCCTTGGTGATCAGTCGCCGTTGGGATGAACAGGTCAAACGAATGCGAGCTTGGACCAAGAAACATCACCTCGCCACCTGGCAATGGACACCCCAACTGATGTCCTGCAAAGTTGAACCCCAAACCGCGAGTCCACAAAACACCCTGTAATCAAGAGTTTCACCGAACGCAAAACGGGGTTGCACCCTCAGAGAATTGCGTTGCATAAACGATACAAATCCATCGTAACAGCACATATATGTTATCTAGGTCTTGTCGCAATATTGCCGATAATATTTCCACAAGCTGAAGCTGCAGACACTAATCTTGTTCTCCATAACCTTCCCGAACCATCGCCTCAAGTTGATGAGATGAGCGACTCAGTACCGCAGTATGGAGTTGAACTTCACACAGATCGAGATCCATTCGTTTTGCCAAACGTCTCTGGTGGGAACTACTGCGCTTGCATGGCGATTGCCCAGAGGCACTCGAATGGCGAACGCCAGGATTTCGCTATCATCTCTGTTGGAGGGCCACCGGTGGAGGTGAAGAGGCCGATTCCGTTGAAAAACATCGGTAAAGATCCGGAAGACTGTGTGCTCGTCGTTAATTTGGACACGTCGAAATTCGAAAGGATCAAGTATCACCATCGGCGACCCGACCAAATCGTTACATCTCCTGATGGTCGCTTTGTGGGGATGGCCAGTTCAGAGGGATGGACTCCGCCAGGTGAGTTGTTGAGCCGATACAGCTCACCGAAGAACGAAATTGCCACAATGGCTGACGGTACTGAGCCTGGTTCGGCAGTGGAATCTGATCGACTTGCGCGAAAAGAAAAGGCCGACCGGGGGATGCAAGCTTTATGCGTCGGCACGATGAAGGTCTCTGTCTGGGAAACGGCACCCTTTCGACCACTTTGGGAATTGCGATATGCCAAACCACCAGCGAATCAAACGCAGCAGTTTAGTCGCCCGTGGAATTCCTACGCTCGAGTTGAACTCCCCTGGTGGGAAGAGAATGTGAACCAGCAACAGTTTGGGCGATTACGGATCGGCTTTTCAAACTGTTCACAGTATTTTGTTTCATTGGATGAGTCACAGAATGTGACGATCCTTCGGCTCGCTGACGGCAAGGCCTTCCATTGCTGTCCAGCAACTAAAGATGTGCAGCCTGCCGCATTCTTTTTTGATGCCGAACCGGGTGTTGTATCCGTCATCTGTACTGATCATCGCATTCGTCAATTCCTTCTCGAAACCGGGAATGAGGTAACAAATCGTCACTTGACGTTGCCCTGGTGCGCAAGATTTCTTCGAGACTCTAATAACGTTCTAGGGATGGAATTTGTTGTGGATCCGTCCACCGGTACGATAGCCACACTTATGCCTCATAGGACACTGCGGATACTGCAGGGAAACACACTTACAGATCGGTGGAAAAAGGCTGTTGATGTGACGAATCTCACCGACACGAAGATTCGTCGTCTCGATTGTACATTAAATTCGGACAGGCTCGGCGTCGGGTACGTTCCCGGATACGGAGACTGTCGCTTCAGGCAACATTCAGATATCTACGAACTGATAGATTTGAAATCTGCCAAAGTGTTGAAGCGGATAGTATCAGGAACATTGGTAAATGCACGACTTTCTTCGAAGGCGGGCCATCACTATGGCTCAGACATTGACATTATTACGCCCAGACACTTCGCCTCATGCTTGAGTCCAGACGGCAGAGATATCTTCTATGCTTTCTCCGTTGACGACAGCAGGTAGCCGGTCCATCGCGGGTTTCGCTAAGGCAATTCGACCAAGGATTACGACTGTGCTCATTGGCGATTCAATAGGGACAGTGCATCTTCTGGACAATCACAGGCCAAATTGCTGCAGGCACTCTCCGAGCCGATCGTCTGAACAATGTTTTCACCTGGACACGAATCACCTGGCCCCGCTTTCGCTGACGGCAAACGACAGCCCGGCATCGTTACGGACCGGCCGGCGTCCTCCTGTTGCTCTGCAATACAGACGTCCACTGACAAAAGTTTGTGGGTGGAAGTCTTTACTTTGCTTCTGTCTTCAATCGGATTCTTACCAGTAAGTCATTCAATGCCGCAGTGCCGCTGGGGGTGTCCGGCAGCGGACTTTCTTCGAACGCTGTTTGCAATCCGGATCGTAAACGTTCGTATTCCTTCTGATGGAATTCGAAGTCTGCGGCTTCAAGGCGTCCTAATTCGGGTCCCCCCGTCTTTCGGTCGATCAGTTCCTTGATATAGGGCAGTCGGCTCTCGTCGTTCAGGTTGGTCAGGTTCGCTTCGACATTTCCCGTTCGCATCAGATGGATGCCTGTCAACAGCACACGATAGACGTAGAGCAGGGGTTTGACGTGGGGTGGGTCTGCCGTCTGAAAAAGCTTCCACTGCGTTTGAGCAAAACCAAGATAGTGGTGGGCATGGTGCCTGGTGAGGCAGTTTCTCGAAATGGCCTTCAATTCCTCGTGTTCCGGAGTTGTGTAGACAATCAGCGGCGACAGCAATTGTTCCAGCACGTACCCGTTCTTTTTCAGCATGAGGCCAAAGAACTTTTTGACATCATGTGTCACGAGATCAATTTCCAAGCCATCATCAATGCCCGACTTCTCGACAGTTTCACCGGTCGGGGTCAGCCCCACCACATCCTGGAGTGGTAGTAGATGAACGCCCCGTAAATCGAAATCGGAATCAGGTGAAGGAAAACCGTAAAGATGTGCGCCACTGATCGTGACGAACAAAAGCGGATAAGGGTGTGAATGCACCTGTTTTTCGAGCCTGGGATCACTGCTCATGGTAGCTCCTCCGACAACGCTGCTCTCCGGGCCCTCACAAGCAGTGCATTTGCCTGTTCGTAGTTGGGGCGTTCCGGCAACTTCGACCCTGACAATGCCCGATCGAATTCAGCGTGCAGGCTCAATCGCCACTTGTCAATTTCTTCCAAGGGGACTTCACCACGCTTAATTGCCAGCAGCAAGTCTCGGTGCTCGTCGACCCGCACTGGTACAAAACCGTGCTTCAGAACGGCGATGCCTGAAATCAGTAATCGAATCAGGTGCATCACATGCTTCCATTTGACTTCTCCCTGATTGCGAAGATCGGCCTGCATTTTTTTAAACTGGGACAGTACATAACCGTTATAGGTTTGATAGACCAATCGGGAGAGGAAGATGGTCCGCATTTCCAGCAGTTCACTTGCCAGCGGAGTCATCTTCTCGATCAGAGGTGAGTAGAGGCATTCGAGGACGTTGGGGTTCGCCTTGAGGGCCAAGGTGAGAAAACGCTGCAGTTCCCAATAATGCTCTTGCGTCTCTTGGCATTCAAGCTGTTCCGGCACGCCATGCAGCGACCAGTGCGATTCGGCCGGGGGCAGGAAGATGCCCCGGTAATCCGTGTCCGATTGATCATCGGCGAGTCCATAGGCGCGTGAGCCGATCACACAGCGAAGGATCACTCGATCATAGAGATTGCCGCGAGTCGAAGAGATCTGTACTTCACCGGATTCGCTTTCTTTGTACTGCGCCAGCAGTACCATCTCGGCTCGGTGCAATGCTGCTTCAAATCCGTCGTGAAACCGAACTCGACAAGTGGGATCGAGGTCTCCTGGAGAACGAACAATGATACCGACCGCCCCGCGTGGATGAACCGTCTGCCCATCTTGGCCGACGACATCACGCAGCGACACGACAAGCGCCCCTGTCGAATAGATCGGGCTTGGGCTCTGCTGCACTCGTTCATTCACGGTCGAACACCCCCATCCGCATCGGAGAACCGACGAGTTGATCTTTCGGCCGCGTGGAGAGGGACCTCACAGCTTTCGATGTTCGCCAGCAGCACATGCGGCCCACACCTGAAGTTTATGGTGGGACCACTCGAAGCCGCGATCCGAGTGACGGTCCTGTCAGGCAGGCAGCGGCTCACAATTGGCGTTGTAGTCGCTATCGGGTGTGGTCGGCAATGGGCGCTAAGTGACTTCCCGATCGAGTTCGACCTTTTGATCAGGTCCGACCGATCAAGGGCGGATTAACGCCGTCCATCGTTTGCAACCTGTCCGCTGAAAACTTTCTTCAAAGCAATCAGCCTCGCCTCAGCAAACATCGTCCACTTTTCAAACGCGGGGGGCAAAGAGGACTGTCGGAAGGACGAGTGGAGCGATGTTGCGATGTTGCGATGGGGTCACGGATTTGTTCTCGCCTAGAAATCGTACCATAATCCGCAGCCGATTTGCTGTTCGTTTTCACGATAGAAAGAGTACTGAGGGCTGCCGCCGTTATAGTAATGCAGGCCCGTTCGTAAGGTTCCGGCCGTCCGGCCTTCCCCTTTCCACGCCCATCCCGCCTGGATACTGACATTCCCGCTATAATCAAGTTCTTCGCGAAGGTGGCCGTTTACTGCCAGAAACGGAGCACCTTGAACGCCGGTCGGACGTACGGGACCCCAATCAAACCCTACCTGAAGGTGCAATGGTTCAGCAAAGTCGGACCGCACGGCGTAGTCGATTTCTCCATACAATCGGAACTCGGGAACAACATAGTATGAGTAGCCGAGATAGAACGAGTTACGGAAATAGTCAATTCGCGAGACTGAGGGATGAAACTTCAGGAACTCATCACCCATGTGAGAACTGACATGATAGAATCCGAATTTCCAGGCATGAGGTCCGCGCCGATAGGTCAATGGAATGTCGTATCGATAATCGGTCCCCGTCATGTCCCAGTCATCCGTGTCCGTGTTCTGTCTGAGATTCGCCCCTCCGAGAAGATCGAGCTGAAATCCCTCATCTGCATTGGGGTTGCCAAATCGCACAATGCCGAAACGACCGCCGATCTGTGAGTCGAGAGAGTTGTGTCCTCCTGAGTCACTGACGGCGCGTGTGGAGAGCCGTGGTTCCGCCGTACTGGCCCAGTAAGTGTGGTACAGAAATCCCTGCGGCAGAAACTTCCAGCTCCATTCCGTTGCGGGTTGAGATGGCAATACAGACGGGGGTACAGCCGGCACACTCGCATTCTCGGCAAATACCGACGAATCCATCCCATCGCGATCTCGTTCAGGAAACGTGGCTTCGACAAGAGGGGCCTGTCGCGAGGGGTCGTAAAGCGGAGGCGGGGACTGTGCCAAAAGAGTCGGCAGGCCGAACGGACTGCTGCACAATGTCGTAAGCAGCAGGACGCTCGTACCCAACGCAATTGGAAAACGAATGCGCGCTCGCCTGAAGAGCGGTTGCCCATTCATATGAGACTCCCTGTTTGCGGGACTGCGAGATTTGGTCGATGGTTTGAGCGAAAGATGTATCGATGACGGCTACGGCAGTCTTTCCGTTGCCCCGAAAGGGTTCAGCATGTCGAGGACGGAGATGACAACTCTGAGCAGGCTCTAGCGATGCCATTGAATTTCGAACTGATTATCTGCATGAAACTGAGCACTGGACGCGATCGGGCAGTGAATGACTTTCCCTGCGCGCGGCGGTGCGCGTGGTGTCACAGGAGCATAGGCGGATTGTGGATTTCTGTCAAATTCAAATTTGAATTTAGTTGTTTCGGTGGTGGAAGTGATTGTGTTAAGATTTGCGGTAATCGGGCAGAGAGAGACTCGCCTGCTCTGTTGTTTCTGCGAATCCCGATTCGGTAATGGCCCAAGCGATTGCGAGAACTGAATGAAGAAGTCCTCTCAGAAATCCCCGCAGCAGAAGCCGAGTTCCGACAGTGCGAATACACGAGAATTGTTACTGGAAGTGGCGGGGCAAATCTTCGCGGAGAAGGGCTTTGACCGCACGACCAGCAAAGAAATTACGTTAAAGGCTGGCACTAACATCGCTGCGGTGAATTACCATTTTGGGGGAATTGAGGGACTTTACGCTGCCGTGCTGGAAGAGGCGGGCATCCTGCGCATCAGTTCTGCTGATTTGCGGGCTGCGGTCGACGGACAACCTGATGCCGAGGCCAAGCTCAAAGCGTTTCTCAGGCTGTTCATCCAGGCGATGACCAGCCCGGCAGCCTCATCGTGGAGGCTGCGAGTTTTGATACGGGAATTTGCTGCGCCGACTGTGACGGATCAATCGGCTCACAACAAAGATCTCGCTCAGAAGATGTCGGTTCTGAAAGGGATCGTCAGTGAAGTAACCGGCTTGCCCGAGGACCATCCCGCAGTGGCGCGCGGTTGCATCAACGTACTTTCGCCTTGCTTCCTGCTGGCGATTTGCGACCGCCCGACGCTCAAACGTGCCTATCCCCAGTTTGGTTTACAACCCGAGGACGCACCCGCCCTGATCCAGCACATGGCGTTATTTGCGCTGGCTGGCCTCGCGGCTGTCGCACGAGACGCAAGTTGATCGTGCTCGACTGTGTTCCCATTCCCTCGCGGGACACTCTGCGGCCCAAGGATGACATCTGTGCCCGAGGCTGCGGGAACGCGCGTCACGCCGTGTACTGATGGCCTTAGAAATACTGTCCCTGCTTCATCAGGCAGGATTGGATTTATCGATTCTGGACGATGTCGTACGCCAGTGACGGATCCCTGAAGGGCATCTGCGACCAGCACAGAACTTCGCCTGGTCTTCTATCTGAAGGGACTATTGTCGGGTTCCGATATCGGTCAACCACCCGCGACCCGCCTCCCCCAGTTACTGGCCCGACTGCTGCAGGTCTGATCTGCGTCGAAATCTCTTGAGGCTGTATGCACCAGGCACGCAGCGCGTGGACTCGCTTTCGCTGACCGTAAACGACAGCTTCGCATCGTGACGCCACGGCTCGCGGCCTCCGTTTGCTCTGCAACCCAGATGTCCAAAGCGATGCCCGGGGCCACTCCTCGACCTGGCCAGGTGCTGCGGCGCCTCTGGAGCCAACGACGAACTTGTAGTGCGTAACGGAAAATGAGGCTGTCCAATTCCTTGCGGCAGGGGAGTGGGCGGAGGGAAGGTGCCCGAGAGTTGCGGTCGGCACCGGTTAGACGGACTGATGGGATGGGAGGGGGGTGCGAACGGCGAAATCGCGCGAGAGGAAAGTTGATTGGAGTCGATCTGAGAAACTGGGCAGGGGCAAGAACAGTGTACGGATGGTCTTGCGCTTTTTGAAATTGGGAAATGAGCCCAAAATGGCCAAACCGGTTTTCTCATTTACGAGTCATATCGTTAAACTTAGATGGGTTGAGGGCTCCTCGCCGATTCTTGCTGCCCGGGCAGACGTCTGTGGTCGGTGAAGGCGGGTGGGGACGCGCAGTACTGCTATCAAAAGAAGAGACGTACGATGAGTCAAAGTTTGAATCTGATGCAGAATGAACGAGGTCAGCGCAGGGCCTCGTTCCCGGTGCAGACGAGGCGATGGGGCCTGACGGCAACAGTCGTCTTCTGCATGGTGACGTACGGCAGTTACGCGGCGGCCGATGTCAGTTTTGGCAAACAGATCCGCCCGCTGCTGGCCGAACACTGTCTGAATTGCCACGGTCCGGACGAACAGCGTCGAGAGGCGGGGTTGCGACTGGATCAGGAGGCCAGCAGCAAGCAGTCGGCCATCGTGGCTAATCAGCCGGATCAGAGTGAGCTGATCAAACGAATCACGTCGACGGATCCGGATCTGCGAATGCCGCCGGCTGAACATGGCAAAAGTCTCACTGAAGCCGAGATTGCACTGCTTCGCAAATGGATTGCCGAAGGGGCGCGATTTGAAGACCACTGGGCGTTTGAGCGGATCCAGAAGCCACCTGTTCCGGAAACCCGATCGTCCGCGTCGACGGAAATTGATCGATTTATCGTCGCCGCGCTGGAAGAGCAGGGGCTTCAGTTGTCGCCCCGGATTTCGCGCGAGCAATTGATCCGTCGTGCGACGTTCGATCTCACCGGTTTGCCGCCGACATGGGATGAGGTGACAGCATTCGTTCACGATCAGTCTCCCAATGCCTTCGAGAAAGTCATTGATCGGCTGTTAGACTCACCTCGCTATGGGGAACGCTGGGGACGACACTGGCTCGACATTGCGCGCTATGCGGACACGCACGGTGGGAGTGCGATTGGATACACGAAGTTTCCGTTTTCCTACACCTTCCGTGACTACGTCATCAATGCGCTGAATGCCGATGTTCCTTACAACCGGTTCATCGTCGAGCAGCTGGCTGCAGACCAGATCGGACTTCCCGAGAATGATCCAGCCCTGGCGGGACTGGGCTTTTTGACTGTCGGGATGCAGTACCGCAGCGTGCACGACTTGATCGACGATCAGATCGATGTGGTGAGTCGTGGTCTGCTGGGGCTGACGGTCGCGTGTGCCCGCTGTCACGATCACAAGTTTGATGCCATTCCAACCACGGATTACTACGCGCTTTATGCGACTTTCGCGAGCAGCCATGCGGTGGAACTCCCTCCCATGATTGGTACTCCTGCGGTGACCGATCAATTCAAGGCTTACGAGAAGGAACTGGCGAAGCGGCAGGTCGGTTACCAGGAGATGGCTCGCGATCAGGCGGAAGTGATGCGGACGCGAATCCGGATGCAGGTGGGTTTGTATCTGATTGAACTGGCCAAGGGGACGCCCGAGCAGGATCTGTCTGCGGCCTTTCTTTCCTACCGTACCGACGACGTGCGGCCGCTGGTGCTGAACCGCTGGCGCGACTATCTGTCCAAAATGCCCGCCGACGATCCGGTCTTCGGACTCTGGGTGCAGCTCTTCAAAGTCGAGCCCGGTGAATTCGCCGCACGCTGCAGCGAACTGGTTGCCAGCATGAAGGCCGCGAACGGTGATCCGAAACAATTCGCCAACGAGCAAAGCCTGGGACTGCATGCCCCTGCCTGGAATCCGCGCGTTATTGATGCGGTCGAGAAAAAGCAGCCAAAGACGCTGATCGAGTTGGCGGAAGCCTACGGTCAACTATTCGCAGACGTGCATCGGGCGTGGCTCAAGTCACTGCTGGAGACCTCCCTGGCGAGCGCCGTTGGAGCGACGATTCTACCTGATGAGGATCCCGGCCATGCCGAGATCAACAGTCCCATTGCGCGTCAGTTGCGTCGGCACCTCTATTCAACTGATACGCCGACCGCGATGTCCGACGAGATTTCCGTCAGATTGCTGAATCGAACTGTCAGTGACACGCTGGCTGGCCGCAAGGGGGCGATTCACGATCTGCAATTGAACTCGCCCGGTTCACCCCCACGGGCGATGACGCTGGAAGAATCGAAGAACCCGCCGTCATTCCATGTCTTTCTGCGGGGGAATTCCCTGAGTCGAGGTGAAGCCGTGCCGGCTCGCTTCCTGACGGCCCTGTCTCACCAGAACGCGCCCGCATTCCGCGACGGGGAACGGCGACTGGGACTCGCCCAGGCGATCGTGGCTCCTGACAATCCACTCACGCGACGCGTGGTTGTGAACTGGGTCTGGCAGAACCATTTCAATCAGGGATTGGTGAGAACACCGGATGATTTCGGGACGCGCGGTTCCCCCCCCACGCATCCCGAACTGCTGGACTATCTGGCAACGACTTTCTCGGACGACGGTTGGTCAATCAAGAAGCTCCATAAGCGGATTATGCTGTCAGGCGTCTATCAGCAGGGGGCCGTTGAAAGCGCCGAAAGCCGGAACAAGGATCCGCTCAATGAACTTTTGTGGCGGATGCCGCGCCGACGACTGGAGATGGAAGCGATGCGCGATTCCATGCTGGCCGTTTCCGGCGAACTGGATCTGACGCCCGGAGGACGGCCGATCGATCTGAGTGCGGAACCGGTGGTTCCTCGACGCAGCATTTATGGTTTTATCAATCGCGATATCGTTTCGAGTTTGTCGAGTACTTTTGACGGAGCCAACCCGATCACCTGTACGGCCAAACGGCCCGACACGAATGTCCCGCAGCAGGCCCTGTATGCATTGAATTCGGGGTTCATTCAAGACCGGGCGGTCAAGCTGGCCGGACGTGCTCAGGCTGCTGCAACGGATCCGGATGAACGGGTTCGCTGGATCTATCGTTCGCTGCTTTCGCGTGATCCTGATGCCGAGGAGCTTCGCGTGGCGCGTGCCTTTGTCGACGCGAATCTGTCTGCCGTCAGTCAGGCCGGGAATGCCCGTTCGCCGGACGGGGCTGCGGCTGCAGTACCACCTCAAGAGACCAAAACACCAGTTGATCCGTGGAGTCAACTGGCTCACGCATTGCTTGCTTCTAACGAATTTATCTTTTTGGACTGAACCCATGCAAAATTTTCTACAACCTAATCGGCGTGAATTCCTGGGGCGTTGTGGACTGGGGGTCGGCTCGGTCGCGTTGGCCAATCTGCTGGCCAGTGAAGGGGACGCTGCCACGCAGACTCATTTTCCTGGTAAGGCTCAGCACGTGATTCACGTGTTCCTGAACGGGGGGATGTCGCAGGTCGATACGTTCGATCCGAAGCCGGAACTGACCAAACGAGCGGGGCAGATGTTGCCGTTCGAGAACCTGCAGACCGAACGTAAAACGGGAGTGGCGCTCCCTTCCCCCTTTACGTTCAAACAACACGGTGAAAGCGGGATTCCGATCAGTGACATCTGGCCGAATCTGGCGACCTGTGCCGACGATCTGGCGGTTGTTCGCTCGATGTACGCGGAGTTGCCGAGCCATGAAATGATGCTGCTGCTGATGAATACCGGGCACTCCCGTCTGGTTCGACCCAGCTTCGGGTCGTGGCTGAACTGGGGCATGGGAAGTGATAACCAGAATCTTCCCGGCTTCATCGTCCTCTGTCCTGGGGGGTTGCCGGTCGCCGGAGCGGGGAACTGGCGTTCCTCATTCCTGCCCGGGGTCTATCAGGGGACACTGGTCGATACGGCGCAGACCGATCCGACGCGTTTGATCGAACATATTCGCAATGAACGATTGTCGTCTCAGCAGCAGCAATCGCAGTTTCAGCTGCTGCAGACGATCAACCAGCGTCACCTGGCCTCACGACCGGGCGAAGCGGCTCTGGAAGCGCGGATCGAATCGTTTGAGATGGCGTATCGGATGCAGGTCGAGGCGACGGATGCATTCGATATCAGTCAGGAGCCGGAACATATCCAGAAAATGTACGGGGAAGGGCCACAGAACCGGCAACTGCTGATCGCGCGGCGACTGGTCGAACGGGGTGTCAGATTTGTCCAAACCTGGCACGGTGCGATGCAGCCCTGGGACAGCCATTCCAACATCAAGGACGAACATGGCAAATGTGCCAGTGAGTGCGATCAGGGACTGGCGGCGTTAATCAAGGATTTGAAGCAGCGCGGCCTGCTGGACAAGACGCTGATTCTGTGTACCGGTGAATTTGGTCGAACACCTTCGGTGGAGATGGGGCAGAACGGATCGGGTGCATCGCAAGGTCGCGACCACAACCATTGGGGCTTCTCGCTCTGGATGGCAGGCGGGGGGATCAAGGGGGGGACCATCTACGGTGCTACGGACGACTTTGGTTTCAAGGCGGTCGAAAACCCGGTCTCGGTTCACGACCTTCATGCAACCATGTTGCACCTCTTGGGATACGACCACGAACGATTGACGTACCGGTTCGCCGGTCGTGACTACCGCCTGACAGATCTCTCGGGAACGGTCGTCCGCGATATTCTTGCGTAAGGCAAACGAGCCATACTCGGAGGGGAATACCCCAGAGGGAGAGTACCGGACGACTACGAGCGGACCAGGTGTTTTTTTCTTGAGAGAACGGGTTGTGGCTGACGCCGCCCCGGTCGCCGCGATGACACGGCAGCCGGGCGGCGTTTTTTTTGACGGTGACAATGCCTCGCGAATAATCGGGCGGCCTGACGGGTGCACTGCCAGCGCTGGACAACTCTCGCTCCGCAAATTCGCTCCCGTCTTGGGCCGTTTGACAGATCGGGATTTCCGTTCACGGGAATGCCGTCTTGTATTGAAGGGGGGTGGGACCCGACAATATGGCTGGCCATCCAAATCCCCGGCGAATAGGTCTGGGGCTCCCCGGATTAAGGAAATCGCGTGAGCGACTCATCGGCGAGTCGATGCTGTCGGCTGCGGTGGCCGTCGATTGTGGTATCCGCCTGATTTCCGTTGCGAGACTTGCATGAGGGCACTTGACGTGATGGCCCCAACCAAACATCGAAAGCAAAGCGAGAAAAGCTATCCACCTCGCTTCCCAGTGGAAGAGTCACAGGCGGCTTGGGATCTGCCTTTCCCAGAGTATGATCCGCCCGAGTACACGGCGCCTCAGGTATTTGAACATGAAGGGGACTGGGCCGATCCGGCTGATGTCAAAGCGGTGAACCGCCCGTTCGTGACTCGAACCGACCGCGGTGAAGTCCCCGTACGTGTCGATGAAGGGGGGCGGCCATTGAATCCGCTGGGACGGACTGGAATCCGTGGAAGGGGATTGCTCGGCAAGTGGGGGAGAAATCTCGCGGGAGACCCGCTGGTAACGTCGGTCGATCCGGAGACGGGGCGCCTGCAGGTTCTGGTGATCGAGCGGGGGGATTCCGGCGCATGTGCACTTCCGGGCGGGATGGTTGACGAAGGGGAAGCCATTTCCGAGACGGTCGCTCGAGAACTGCGGGAAGAGACGGGGGCGGATCTCTGCTTCCAAACTTCCAAAGTGCTCTATGCCGGGATCGCCGATGATCCTCGCAACACAGATCATGCATGGATGGAAACCACAGTGCTGCATCAGCATTTGAATCCGGCCGCGCGGGCCGGGCTGCGGTTGAGAGCGGGTGACGATGCTCGTGCGGTCCGTTGGGCCGATGTGGATGAATTACTTCTCGGGTCGATGCATGCAAGCCATCAGGGTTTTGTCCGCCTGGCGCTGCAGGAACTCCAGCAAACCGCTCCGCCCAATTGAGGGAACAGCAATCTTCTTCAGGCTGGTAACCGGGAAGCAGCCCTAGCGAAATAGAGATCAACGTGTCGTGAAAAACGGACGGATCTCATGTGGGTTTGCAGCTGGAAATCAGGCCCAGGTTGGGGGGACTGCGGACGGCGTTGCGGATCGCCTGTGAGCCGTGGTTGTTTTCGAAGGAATGGAGAAACGAAAAGACCGCGCCGTCTGTGATGACGACGCGGTCTTTTCTGCGGATGATCGGCGGTCAATTGCAGGGGACGTTTTGGTCGAGCGACTGCAAATGACGCCTGTCTTTTGCCACCGTAACGGTCAGCCGTTCAGGAACTTCTCGATCGCGTCCAGGCCGGCTTTGATTTGTTCCAGGCTGGTGGCAAACGAGAGACGGACGTAGCCGGGGGCACCGAAGGCGTCGCCGGTGACCAATGCGACGTGAGCGTGTTCGAGCAGGGCGTTGCAGAACTCGGAGGCATTCTGGACCTGGGCTCCCCCCATCAGTTTCTTGCCGAAGCAGGAACTGACGTTGAAGAACGCGTAGAATGCACCGCCTGGTTCGGCGAAAGTGATTCCGTAGCGTGACCGCCAGGGTCGCATGCGTTCCATGACGTAGTCGCGGCGTTTCTCGAATTCGACCCGCATTTCTTCAACGCTGTCTTGCGGACCATTCAGTGCTTCCACGGCGGCATACTGGCTGATGCTGCAGGGATTCGAGGTTTCCTGGCTTTGCAGGTTGTCCATGGCCTTGATGACTTCGACGGGACCGATGGTCCAGCCAATTCGCCAGCCGGTCATGGCGTACGCCTTACTGACACCACTGACGATAATGGTCCGGGCGGCCACGTCCGGTCCGAAGCTGGCAAAGCAACGGAATTCGGCTCCGGGATAGATCAGCTTTTCATAGATTTCGTCGGAAAGGACGAGGATGTTCTTTTCAACGGCGACTCGCGCGAGGGCCTCGAGTTGGGCAGCGGGATACGTTGAACCTGTGGGGTTGGAAGGATTGTTCAGCATCAGCAGCCGTGTTTTGGGCGTGATGGCATTGATGAACTGTTCAGGCGACATGCAGAAGCCGCTCTCTTCGGTTGTATCGACGAGCACGGCAGTGGCGCCAGCCAATTCGACCAGAGCGCTATAGCTGACCCAGTAGGGGGCAGGGATGATGACTTCATCACCGGGTCCGCACAACGAGGCGATGACGTTATGAATCGAATGTTTGGCGCCGTTTGATATCAGAACCTGGCTGGGACTGAACGTCAGTCCGTAGTCTCGTTTGTAGGCAGCGCAAACCGCGCTCTTCAATTCGGGGATCCCGCCTGAAGGGGTGTAATGCGTGTGTCCGGCGTTCATCGCGGCAATGGCGGCATCGCGCACGTTGGCCGGAGTATTGAAGTCCGGTTCCCCCAAGGTGAAGTCGAGGACGGCGATCCCTTTCGACTTCAATTCCTTCGCTTTGGCGGCAGCCGCCAAAGTGGCTGAGGGCTTCAATTTTCGTAGCGCGGGGGACAGGACGATGGATGTCATGGAAACTGTTTCTGCGGACAAAAGCAAAGGTCGATCAGGAGACTCAATTCAGGCGAATTGTTCTACCCCCGGCAAGGGGAGTCAAGGCTACGGCCGGTTTCGCCCGTTCCCGCCGCCCCGAGTGGTTGCGGTTGTTAACGTTTTCGTCAGCTTGACGTCACTGGGACGAATCGCTGCTGAGAAAACCAGTAAAGTTTCGGAATATTCAGAATATTCCAATAAGTTTACCGCATCGTGCACGCTGAACAAGCCGATGTACTCTGTGTTGAAACGTGAGACTTATAACGAACGTGCGGACAGAATTTGTCGATACACGCAGACGCAAGTCTCGTTCGCACGCAACGTAAGTCGCGGAATAGGTTCACCGTTTCAGTATCTCTTGCGGATATTCCGTCGATGCGAAATTTGATCAGCGGACCTTCTTACGGGCGGACGCCTGAACCCGAGCCTCGTCATCTGTCTCAAGCAGAATTGGCTAAAAAGAAGCAACAGGCCAAGCCTGGTGTCGCGAACGGTTACGTCAACGACACACCCACTAGTTTATTGAAGTTGCGTAATGACCAATTTGAACAAACTATTGTCCAACAACAGATTCCGCTTGACGCAATTGCCGAACGGTTTTACGATCGAACTCACTGGGTGAGTGGTAAGTTTCAAGGACGAAACACTACTCAGAGATAGAGTGTCGCGTTTTCGAGTTGTTTCTCTTGCTAGGGTGCCAAAGAGAGACAGCGAGTTACCAAAACCGGTACCCAATGCCTCCCCCCCACAAGGAGCCACGGATTATGGCTACGAAGAAAGCTGCCCCTGCTAAGACGACCGATAAGGCCCCGGCAACCAAGGCTGCTAAGGCCGCCAAGCCAGCCAAATCTGCCAAGGCCAAGCCAGCAACGAAGCCTGCCGCGAAGGCAACCAAGGCTGCCAAGCCCGCCGCGAAGAAGTAAGCTTTGCGACATCTTTACTACAGCAATCCCAGCAGGCCGGAACTTCGTTCCGGCCTGTTGTTTTAGGGGTTGGTTCACGAGTTAACGCAGCTCCCGGCAGCTTGTGTTTGCAGCGTGGGACACCCTCCCTCAATGTGGTTCCCGCCGACCTTCTTCTTTGAGAATCTTGGTGCCACGTTCTGAAGAACGTAAATGAGCTTCTGTAAGAAACCAGTTTTTTGTGGTCAGGACGTTATGCTGAGACGTTGGCCATGAGAGAAGACAGAAGGCTTTCGCTGAATACGGCCCTCTGCAGATGGTGCAGCGTCCCAGGTTCGGGCGTCGCCTGGGGGGAAATGTCGATCGTTCCCGGTCCTTGAAGTTGATGTTTCCGTATTCTGATCAGGAGAGAGGGAGTGGCGGCGCAGATGTCTCCCAACTTTGTTACGAGCACCGGAAAAGGAACCCTCGCTTCCGACCCGGTGTCACAGACGAACCTGACGCTGGCAGAAAAGTTCATCCAGAGTGCTCCGCAAGTTCCCCCCACGCATCCGAAGTACGCGACGGAACTGGTTGCGACGACGTTAAAAGGGGCGTGCGAGGCGGGAGCCAGTGATATCCACTTCACGGTCGGTGCCTCGGAGATGGAGATTCTCTGGCGGATTGACGGGGTCCTCCAGTCGGTAGCGACGATTCCCAAAGCCGTTGCACCCAACGTGATCGCCCGGCTGAAAGTTCTGGCCGAACTGCTGACCTATCGCACGGATGTGCCTCAGGAAGGGAGACTGCGCGAGTCTGTGGCGGACGTCGAGATGCGACTGAGCACCTTTCCGACGCTCTATGGCGAGAAAGGGGTCGTGCGACTTTTTGCGACTTCGGAGCAGTACCGCTGGCCATCGGATCTGGGCCTGCCCGAGGATCTGCTCGAGGAATTGCTGGATTTGCTGCATGAGACCAGTGGTGCCATTCTCGTTACCGGGCCTGCGGGAAGTGGGAAGACGACCACCGCCTATGCTTGTCTGCGTGAACTTCAGCGTGTGGCGGGGAATGGAAAAAGTCTGGTGACTCTCGAGGATCCGATCGAAAGTGTGCTGCCGGGAGTTTCACAGTCGCCTGTGAACCGCACGGCTGGCTTCGACTATGCCACTGGCTTACGTTCGCTGATGAGACAGGATCCGGACGTGATTCTGGTCGGTGAGATCCGGGACCGCGAGACCGCCGAAACGGTCTTTCAAGCCTGTCTGACAGGGCATCTGGTCATTTCGACCTTTCATTCGGGGCGTGCGGCCGAGTCGATCAGTCGCCTGAGTGATATGGGGATCGAACCCTATCTGATCCGTACGGGACTCAGAGCGATCATTGGACAGAGGTTATTCCGGCGGCTTTGCGATTGCGCTGTCTGGAGTGACGTCGAGGCCGATCGTCTTGGTCTGACAACCGGTTCCGTACGGATCCCCCAGGGGTGTTCCCGCTGCAATGGAACGGGTTACCGTGGCCGTCTGCTGCTGGCGGAACTGTTAAGGCCAGATCTGAAAGAGGTGGGGCGGGTGATATTGAACCGAGGCGATGCCACGGAAATTCAAGAGACCGCAGAGCAGCACGGATTTCTGAGCATCAATCAACGGGCCACGCACGCCGTTACAAAGGGATGGACCAGCCCCGCGGAAGTTCGTCGCGTCCTGGGCTTTCGTGATCGGTAAACATCCCTGAGCTGATCCCCGGACCTGGGAAAACGGCGCGAGAAGTCAGGAGGAGACTTCGTTCGGCGCTATTGCCAGGCTGCAGCAATCGTGTTGGAAAGCCGAGAGAGATACTTGCCCGAGGGTTCCTGGGGCAGAGTCGTCAGGATCAGAGCAAAGATTTCCGCGTCCGGGTCGATCCACAGCACGGTCCCCGTTGCCCCCCAGTGTCCGAAGGTGCGTGGGCCAAGCAGGTCTCCGAAGTTGGCACTGTGAGCGGGCCAGTTGAGACGCCATCCCAGCCCCCAGGGGCGGCAGCGACGTTCCTCATCGGCAACGTCTCGCATCGATTGAAGTTGATTCCGTGTGGCGGCGTCGATGGCTGCAGGTGACAAGAGCCGCTCCCCCGATCGCGTGATACCTCGCCGCAGCAGGAACTGTGCAAACAGCGACAGGTCTTTAGCAGTCGTTAACATTCCTCCCCAGGGAGCCCCTAATTGCCGCCAGTAGCGACTGTTCCAGTTCCATTCGGTTCCCGATGCCTGAGATTCCGGTACCACACAAGGGGTGACACGTAGCATGTTCGCGGACTGACCTTCGTACCATTCATCCGGGGCTCCGAGCGCCGAATCCTGCATCCCGATCGGCTGGAAGAGTTCTTCCTGAATAAACTGTGCACAGCTTTTGCTGCTGACACGGGCGATGATTTCACCCAGAACCGCAAAGCCCATGCTTTGATAGAGCACACCCCGTCCCGGTGGGAAGGCAAGTGGTTCTTCGCATGTTCGTTCGACAAACCGCTCAAGGCTGGCATGTGCCTGTCGCAGCTCCTGATTGTCGGGCAGCATGTCGGGCAAACCGGAGGTATGGGTCAGCAGATGCCGCAGTTCGACACCGTGCTTGGAATTCCGTCCGAACTCGGGAATGTAGTCGGTGACTCGGTCGGCCAGGGTAAGCTGGCCTCGCTCGATGAGCAGCAGCGCGGCTGTGGCGACGACAGGTTTCGTGATGGACGCGATGAGGAAAATGGGATCTGCGTTATGAGTCGCCTCAGTGTGCTCGTGAAATCGCCCTGTATGGAAGCAGCCTGAAATCTCGCTGGTGGTCCCCGTCGCAGCGGCCAGGCAAGGCAGTACGTCAGTGTCGCACCAGTGATTGGCCAGGTCGGCGACAGACTGCCAGCGTTGGGGATGGAGCGTCGGGAGAGATTGGGTCATGTCGAGTTTCGTCTCATTTCAGTGTGCCACAAGCTTCTAAGCCCCCTTGAGGTTGATGTACCATAAGGAAAACAAGCGTCGCTCGGCAATTCTGGAGTTATCGGTATGCACTCGTCGTCGTTGATCGTCGTGGTGGCTTTGCTGATGGGGCCGCTGGTGACGATGGCCAGTGAACCCTCTGAGCAGTTGCGAAGATTGTTCGAGGAGGAATGGCAGTCCAATCTGCGAGAATTTCCCGTCACGGCGACGCACCTGGGAGATGACCGCTACAACGATCGATGGGCGGATGTCAGTCTGGCCGCAATCGCCCGGCGGGAGGCACACCAGCGTGAAGTCCTGCAGAGACTGAACGCGATCCGATCGAATGAGCTGACACCCGCTGAACGACTCAATCAGAAGCTCTACCGCCGCGAGCTGGAGACCGAACTGGAAGAGTATCCCTATCAGTGGCATCTTGTCGTACTCAATCACCGTGACGGAATCCAGGACGAGAATTCGGTCGCGGATGCCTGCCGATTTATCTCTCGGAAAGATTATGAAGACTGGCTGGCAAGACTGAGGTCGTTTCCAGAGTACATGGACCAGACCATCGAATTGCTGCGGCGTGGAGTGGCAGAACGGATGGTGCAACCACAGGTCGTGATGCAGCGTCTTCCCGCGCAGATCCGGCGTCAACTTGTGGACGATCCGACAACCAGCCTTTACTACAAGCCTTTTAAATCGTTCCCGGCCGAGATCGCTGAAGCAGATCGATTGCAACTTCAGCATGAAGCACAGGCCGCGATTCAGGAACGGATCGTCCCCTCCTATCGAAAACTGCTGGAATTCTTCGAACGAGAGTATTTCCCCGCCTGCTTGCCGAATGTCGGGGCATGGCAATTACCGCAGGGGCAGGAGTTGTATGCGTATCTGGCTCGCAAGCACACAACGACCAGCTTAACGCCGCAGCAGATCCACGATATCGGTGTCAGCGAGGTCGCTCGAATACGTTCAGAGATGGAACGAATCAAGCAGCAGGTGGGCTTCGAGGGGACGCTCAACGAGTTCTTCACGCACCTGCGAACTTCGCCTGAGTTCCATTACACCGATGCCAATGATCTGCTGGCCGCCTACACCGCCTTTGTGAAACGGGTTGATCCGGAGCTGCCGCGAGTTTTTAAGAAGCTGCCGCGGATCCCCTTCAGCATTGAAGCGATTCCCGCTCATATGGCTCCTGATACGACCACTGCTTACTATCGTCCCCCTTCGGCAGATGGATCCCGCCCGGGGACCTATTTTGTCAATCTGTATAAGCCTGAAACCCGTCCGAAGTTCGAGATTGCCGCCCTGTCGCTGCATGAAGCAATGCCCGGCCACCATCTGCAGATTGCCCTCGCGACCGATCTGGTGGATGTCCCCGAGTTCCGCAAACATGCCCACGTGACTGCCTTCGTCGAAGGCTGGGCCCTCTACAGCGAAAGTCTCGGCGAAGAGATGGGACTGTATGACGATCCGTACTCCAAGTTTGGGCAATTGACCTACGAGATGTGGCGCGCCGTGCGCCTGGTCGTCGATACGGGTATGCATTCGCTGAAATGGTCTCGTGAACAGGCCATTGCCTATTTTCAGGCGAATGCGCCGAAAAGTGAGCTCGATATCGTCAATGAAATCGATCGTTACATCGCCTGGCCCGGGCAGGCCCTGGCTTACAAAATTGGTGAACTGAAAATCAAGGAACTCCGGCAGCGAGCAACCAAGGCGCTGGGGCCTTCATTTGACTTGCGTGACTTCCACGATGTCGTACTCAGGAATGGTGCGGTCCCGCTGGATGTGCTGGAAGAGATTGTCGATGAATGGATTCAAGCCGGAAAATAACGAGCCGTGTGTCGAAGGCCCTGTTGCCATCGCAGAGCTGCTTTATGAGCCCGTCTGACGCCAGTGTTAAATGTGACAGCGTTAAGTGTAACTGGGCCTCCTGTCGCTGAACCTGATCGGGGACAGTTCTACAGACAGGCGAGACGACTGTTCCGCAGGGGGTGACGGTCAACGTGATCTCGATGTTCGCGCTACGCTCTGAGACCGATGTAAGATTTGTGGCCAGACCGACAACGGCTCACGGCTTTGGAGCATCTGTGGATTGATCGACTACGTCACTGTTCCTGTGCCGTTGGTCAGAAGCCGATGTCCTTTTTTGCTCTCACGTTGGGCGGAACAGTGGGGATGGTGGTTTGAGTGCCCGCTTTGGCGTCGGTCGTCACTTTTTTGACCGCAGCCAATTCTTCGAGGGCACCGATGTGGGCACCCACCGCCTGGCCGTCTGAACCCCAGGTCGCGCCTGCCGAATTAGGGTCGAGCAGAAATGAGGAAATCTTCAAGAGAGCCCACTTATTGGGCAGGCCGTTTTTCAACTGTACCCCCTTGGCACCGGTCAACAGCCGGTCATCATTCGAGGGACCCCAGAGGTTCATCCAGTTAGCGACAGCGGTGATCGGTTCCTTGTTTTGCTCGCGCAGAAGCGAGGGGAGCTCTTTTGCGAAGCCGTTGGAGATTCCCCACCAATCGACCTGCTTTTGCTCGAGCACAGGCCCCACGCATTCCACAACCGTGGAGTTAGCTGCCTCGTTGAGGCGGAATTCCAGCGGCGGAACGACGGCGCAGGAATCGATATAGAGGCGCATCGGGGTCTCGACGACTGCTGTTCCTTCTGCGGCAACGATTCGGAGAGCCGCTTGCGAAGCTGAGAAGGTGACGTTCTGCAGATTGATCACTGGCAACAGAGCGTTGCCCGTCCGGGCGGGTTGAAGGTCGATGCCATAGCCCCGGACGGCGACGATACTATTGCGCACATGCAGTTGACCCGCGGGCGATTGGAACTGGATTCCTACGCCGTTGCTCATCAAAAGCGAATCGGTCACGGCGAGATACGCTGGACCACTTTCGGGCGAAGGAGAGGCTTCCGCAGTGGTTCGCCAGGTGACCAATCCCTGGTGATGCGCAACCTCTTGAAGCTGTGGGCCGCTCAATTGGCAACCTCGCAGGGTGACGAGGGAGTTCGTCGAATGGACCAGCCAGGGAAGGGGAGCCGCTTTGGTGTTGGACGAAGCCTCCAGCGTCGCCGATTGAAGTTCAAGAGTTCCGTTTTCGATGGTAAACAGGCCGGGGATATCGGTTTTTGATTTTCCCTCAGGAACCTTCGGCTGGATCTTCAGCGGAGACCCTTCTGCCTGGGTGAAGACAACGCGAACCGATTTTCCCGCAATGCGTGCAGGCTGCATCGTGACGAGACCTGCCCCCGTCGCTTCGAACAGGGTGCCGCTGGTCCAGTCGTTCCTGTTGAGGATTGCACCGAGGTCTTCCCGTCCCAGGTTGACCTTTCGCGTGGGAGGAGCAGCATCGGGCCGAGTCGGTTCCGGGACCGCAGGGCGTTGAGACAGGGCGATGAGCCGGGCCTGCGAAACGGTCCCCGGCAGAATGAGCTGGCTCGTTGTACACCCCGGCAAGCCGCCGCTGGAGGCGGTCAGCTCACGGAACGGAAGGGTGGATTTATCAAAGTTCTGAAGCTGAATGGCTCCCAGATCGGGGAAGCTGGTTTCCGGCCAGATGAACCTTTGAAACTGCCTCGGTTCAAATGGCTTGCCCCAGACCCGTTGCCATGCATCTGGGTTGGCGACTTTAAACGATGACTTATCCAGATCCAGCAGCCGCTCAAACCCGATATAGAGCGTCGATTGTGAGGTCCAGGTGAAGTTGGTCAGCCAGCCGGACGCCGAGGACGTTGAGCTGGGCCATCGGACGGCCGATGCGAGTACGGTCGTGTTGCCAGCTCCTTCGGCGGCGCAGATGGAGTCCTGCAGCAGCAGTGCTGTCGTCGGTGGCTTGGGCTGATTCTCTGCTGCTAGCTCGAAGATTTCTTTTCGACCATAAAGTGTCGATCGCAGGATTCGAATCAGGCGCTGGGGCGTGGTCGAAAGAGATTCCACCGTCCCGGTGAACGGCTTGTTGCGGATGACGAGAGAGGGAGTCGTGCCGGAGACGAGCAACGAGTCCTGGATGACCACATCACAGCGAGCACGGTCAAGTCGAAGTGCCGTGAGACCATTACCGCGGACGACAACATGGTCCAGCAGGACGTGGGGTTCCACAGAGGGGACATTCTGAGCGTCCTGGTCGCTGGTGAATGAGAACGCCGATGCGGGGGCTGAAGTGCTCCCTGTGGCGGTGAACGAGCAGTTTCTGACGTACATTCGGCCATCATTGACCGAGATCAGGGAAAGGGGAGCCTGTCCCATGTCGGCTGTTCGATCAACGACGAAATGCAACCCCCTCAGTTCCAGCGTGCCGTTACTGAAGGCGAGAGCAGTGCGTGAGCCCTGCAGCGTGGGCGTGATCATCACGAGGGGCTGGTCTGTTGATGAAGCGGGTGCGATGATCAAGCGGTTTGCGGTCGAGATTTCCAGATGAGAAAGCTGGAATGGGCCACTTCCCACCAGTTGGATGTATCCCCCGCTTTTGCCGGCAACTTTTAATGCTTCGTCCAGGGTTGTGAAGTGGTGGGTGGTCGTGGCACCTGGTCCCACGGTGATTGCCGGAAGATCGGCAGGAACGGACGATGGGCGGGTTGCCCATTCGGGCACAGGCTGCCGGGTAAAGTCAAACTCCGCCGGTGGCGTTTGCGCGGCTGTGGAGTTGGCTGCGGAACCCGTTGCGCTGGAATCGTCCGACTCCGCTTCCTGAGGCATTTGTGTTTCAGGGATGGACCCCGCGACGGCCGTAGGGGGAGCGACCGGCTCTCCGAAGGGGTTCTCTGCTGTTTGAACCTGGTTTCCCCATTGGACGATCTGCCAGCCCAGTCCGCCCACCAGGATCAGCACGACCGCAGCCAGGGCAACGTACTTCAGTGGATCAAGATTGATCGCCGGTCGATCTTCATTTGAAGCGAGGGGAATGGGTTCTCGTTTGGGGGGGAGAGGTTTCGGCGAGAATTTTTTGGGTTGCTTGTCCCGCGCGGACCCTGCTGAAGTCCCCTTGGGATTCCGTGGGACTGTCGGATCAGAGCCCTCATTCGTCGCCGAAACACGCTTGCGTTTGGTTGCCAGTGGATCCGCGTCTTCTTCGTCGTCATCGAGGGAATTTCGTCCCGTCAGACGTTGCAGCGATTCTTCATCGACCCCTTCGTCATCGCTTTGATCGACGCGTGAACGGGGCGATTTTGAGCGAGTAGGGAGGGGAGTGGCGTCGTCGACGGCCGTGTCAGGTGCAGGACTATTTGACCTTCGACGGGTTTTGGGCGGCGAGACCTCGTCGGAGATCTCTTCATCGTTCGGAAGGGGGCGCCGGCGCGCACGGGGCTTGTCCGACTCGTCCCCCTCAGGTTCGTCCTTCGGAGTTGGCTTGCGACGACGTTTGCTCGGTCGGGGTGATTCCGGATCGCCGACCGCTTCGATCTCTGCTTCCGGCTGTTCTTTGAGAGTCGAAATCTCGTCATCGCTCAGGTCGCTGAAGATCTCGTTCGAGAACGCCGCATTGGTCAGCTTGGAGTTTTCCAGATCGTCCAGGAGCTCGGCCGGAGTCTGATAGCGGTCAGCAGGCTTCTTGGCCGTCATGCGCCGCAGAACGGCAATCAGCCCTTCCGGAACGTTTTCATTGATGTCCCGGGGGTCGGGAAGATCCTTAATGGCGTGAGCCTGCAGCTTATTTGTCAGGCTTCCTTCCGCGAAGGGGGGATCGCCCGTCAGCATCTGGTACCACGTGCAGCCCAGCGAATACAAATCGCTGCGGATATCCGCAGACTTGCTGCTGCGGGCCTGCTCAGGGGCCATGTAGTCGACAGTGCCGACGGTGGTACCGGCACGGGTGATGTTGGTTTCCAGCGTGTCGTCGATCGAGCGGGCGAGACCCAGGTCGGTCACTTTGACGACGCCATCTTTTCGCAGCAGCAGGTTCGACGGTTTGATGTCTCGATGGACGATATTGTGTTCGAAGGCATGCTGTAATGCGGAGGCGACCTGCTTAATGATCTCGATCGAGCGTTTGACGGGGATCGTTCCGCGACGCCGGACTTGTTCGAACAGGTCAATTCCCTCGACGTACTCCATCGCTATGTAGAGATAACCGTCGGCCTCACCGGTGTCATACACGGCAACGATATTGGGATGCTCAAGCTGGGCGGCGGCCTGCGCTTCGGCCTTGAAGCGTCGGACGAGTGTCGGATTCTTGGCCTTGTCCCGAGGGAGAACCTTCAGGGCGACGAGCTTCTTGAGATCGGTGTTCCTCGCCAGATACACCGTCCCCATCCCTCCTTGTCCCAGTTTGCGTTCAATCTGGTACTTCCCCAGCGACTTGAGGGGAGGGGTCGATTCCTGATTTTTCGTTGCCGGTTCGGATTCGCTACTCATTGCGATCCCCCGTTTCATGGTCCAGTAACGACGGCATTGGTCGGGTGATGAAACTCGTATGCGACACACGAGAAGGCAATACGATTTTCATCATTACTTCCCACGAAAAAATCGACCGGAAAAAGAGGATTTCATGACAGGAATTTGGGAGCTTGCAGTGTACCAAAGTTTGGAAAGGTCCGTCAAAAGCTTTGAGACGCGGCAGGCATCCCCGATACTCTATCGATGGGGGTTTGGCTTGCGTTGACTCCCTTTGCGTCCACGACCGCGGCCCTTCTTGGGACTGGCGCTATCGTCTTCCGCGGGGACGGGCTTGCCCATTTGTTTCTTCAGTTGCACAATCCGATCCCGCAGCTTCGCCGCACGCTCGAATTCCAGTGATTCAGCCGCTGCAAGCATCTCGGCCTCAAGTTCATTGAGGTACTCCTGCGTGACGTATTGGCTTTCGCTTTCGACGCCGATCACTTTCTGGGCCATTCGCTTGGCTTCGATTTCTTCTTCAATACCCCGTCGAATGGCTTTCTTGATCGTTTCCGGCGTGATTCCGTGCTCTTCATTGTACTTCATTTGAAGGATGCGACGG
The DNA here is from genome assembly GCF_044336245.1 of Schlesneria sphaerica. Taxonomy (NCBI): domain Bacteria; kingdom Pseudomonadati; phylum Planctomycetota; class Planctomycetia; order Planctomycetales; family Planctomycetaceae; genus Schlesneria; species Schlesneria sphaerica. The sequence continues at coordinate 5,599,919 of NZ_CP172346.1, forward strand.
CGCTTCGTTTCGTCGAGCGCTTCCTGCATACTGTCGGTCACACGATCTGCATAAAGCACAACTTCCGCATTCACGTTACGGGCTGATCGGCCGATCGTCTGAATCAAGCTCGTGGCGCTGCGCAGGAAGCCCTCCTTGTCGGCATCGAGGATGGCCACCAGTGACACTTCGGGGACGTCGATCCCTTCGCGGAGCAGGTTCACGCCGATCACGGCGTCGTACTTGCCTTCACGCAGGTTTCGGAGAATTTCGACACGTTCGAAGGCATCGAGTTCCGAGTGCAGCCAGGCGCACTTGATTCCTTCTTCGGTGAGGTAATTCGTCAGGTCTTCGGAAAGCCGTTTGGTCAATGTCGTGACCAGTGTTCGTTGACCTTTCTCGGTCCTGGCTTTGATCTGTTCGATTAAATGGGGCACCTGGCCCCGGGCAGGGTGGATGGAAATGGTGGGGTCGAGCAGACCCGTGGGACGGATCACCTGTTCGACAACCTCTCCTGCAGTCTGCTCAATTTCCCAGTCGGCGGGAGTGGCGGACACGAAGATGGTCTGCTTACGTCGGGCATTCCATTCTTCAAACTTGAGCGGCCGGTTATCCAATGCCATCGGCAGGCGAAAGCCATGCTCGACCAGCGTCGTCTTGCGTGCCTGATCGCCATTAAACATCGCCCGAATCTGGGGGATGCTGACATGGGATTCATCGACGAACAGCAGAAAGTCGTCGGGGAAGAAGTCGAGCAGCGTAAACGGCGGTTCACCCGGTTTTCGACCGGACAGAGCACGGCTGTAATTTTCAATCCCCGGACAGAATCCCATCTCACGTAACAGTTCCAGGTCGTGCCGCGTTCGGGCGTTCAGCCGCTGCCGCTCAATCAGCTTCCCTTCCTGCTGGAACTTTTCGAGTTGAACGTTCAGCTCGTTCTCGATCTCATCGGTCGCGGAAGTGATCCTGTCTTCGGGAAGGACATAGTGCTTGGCGGGATAAATGTAGATGTCGTTGAGTCGCTGAGCTTCTTCCCCGGTCAGGGGATTGATGATCGACAGCTTCTCGACCTCATCACCCCACAGTTCGATCCGGTAGGCAAATTCTTCATAAGCGGGCCAGACTTCGATCACATCCCCCCGGACACGGAAATTACTGCGGGCGGGGGCGATATCGTTCCGTGAATACTGGATGTCACACAGTCGCCGCAGCAGGTCATCTCGGTCAATGGTTCCTCCCACGGTCAGTGGCACCATCATTTCGAGGTAATCTTTGGGAGAACCCAATCCATAAATACAACTGACACTGGCCACGACGATCACGTCACGTCGACTGACCAGGGCACTCGTCGCCAGCAATCGCAGTCGATCGATTTCCTCGTTGATTGAGGAATCCTTCTCGATGTAGATGTCTCGTTGAGGGATGTAGGCTTCCGGCTGGTAGTAGTCATAATAACTGACGAAATAGGCCACGGCGTTGTTGGGGAAGAACTCGCGAAATTCGCCGTACAACTGAGCTGCCAGCGTCTTATTGTGTGACAGGATGAGCGCCGGTCGCTGCATCTGCTGAATGACATTGGCCATGGTGAAGGTCTTGCCCGAACCGGTGACACCCAGCAGCACCTGGTCCTTCTTGCCCTCGCGAATGCCTCTGACGAGTGATTCGATGGCGGCGGGTTGGTCCCCCGAAGGTTGGAACGGACTCGCAATTTGAAATTCGGGCATGGGACATCGCTTTCCGAAAGAGAGGATCAGCTCAAGTGTATCGGATCGCGGCTTCAAGCGAAGTCCGCCTGCGGAGAAACCGGCAATTCCGGTTGGACTCCTCCTGCCACTAGGGGGCGTAAACAGAACGGCCGCAACCGTTCCGCGACGACGTTGCTGGATGGTCAACGTCCAGCCCGACGTTTCAGCAAGCCGTATTTCCGAGCCTAACCGAAGGAGGAACCGCAATATTTGATGGGGCAAGAGTGCGTAACCAGGCGACATCGGCCTGCTCGAATGGGATCCCCCGGAATCGAGTCTGCCTGATTGCTCCGCCGGAACGCTCGTTGCACCACGACCTCTCCTCGGGAGTCGTCGGCCATTGCTCGAGAGCACTGCCGATTGGTCCAGCTGCGACACGGGCGGCCACGGAATCTGCTTGGCCTAATCAGAAATCATGGGAGAGACGCAGATGGCGATCACACTGCTGGCCTGTCCATTCTGCGAGGGGACAAACGGCCTCAATCAGGTCCGCGATGAAATCTTTTCCGCGTCGTTCGTGCCGAACACTCTCGTGATGGTCTTGCCCTTCGCCGTCTTTTGCCTCGTCCTGCGCTGGCTCTACCTCGGTTGCCCCATTCGCACTGCGGCGACGGAACCGTCTGGGGATCCTGCGACGACCTACTCCGAACCGAACTTTTCCTCCCTGCGAGAAACAAGATGAAAACCCATCGAGGCCCTCTGATCGCTGCGGCAACGGCTCTCGGGATCGGATTGGGTGGATTCCTGGACGGAATTGTGTTCCATCAGATCCTGCAAGCGCATGGGATGTTGTCGGCGAAGTATCCCCAAGTTGATCCCGATCCTTTGGTTGTGATTCGAAATCTGGAAATCAACATGTTCTGGGACGGGATGTTCCATCTGTTTAACTGGGTGATGACTTGCACTGGACTGCTCCTGTTATGGAAGGCCAGTAACAGGGCGGAAGTTCCCTGGTCGGGCTACACGCTCGCGGGAGGATTGCCGCTGGGGTGGGGAATGTTCAATCTGGTGGAAGGGATTCTTGACCATCACATTCTGCATCTGCACCACGTCAGGGAAACTCCTGACCATCTTGTCTATGACCTGACGTTTCTCGGTTCCGGGGTTCTGCTCGTCTTGGTCGGGGCGTTCCTGATCTCGCGAGATCAGGCGAAGAACTCGCGCGGGACCGCATTGCAGCAGGACAGCCAGTCTTCGATCGTCCAGGCCGAGATCCAGTAGGTACGGGCGGAAAATTTTTTGTGGTGATTCCTCTTGTGGGACTTCCCAGGGCGATGGCAAAAGGGGGCGACGCACCCTCTGTCCCTTTCGCTTCGCTCATCCACTACAATCCGGATTCGGTACGACGGTGGAAGCGATTGCGCGATTCACCAAGCCGCCAATGACGATGTCTACTCGACGGAACCTGAGACCATGCCCAAAGCCAGCAACAATCTTCCTTATTTCACCGCCGACCTGCCGGGAATCGGGGGCGAAATCAAAGTCGAGCCTGAAGATTTTGTGGTTGAAGAGATTCCCGCTTACGAACCGGGTGGTGAAGGGCAGCATCTGTTTCTGTGGCTTCAAAAGCGGGATATTCCGCATGATCAGTTGATTCGGCGAATGGCAAGCACGCTCGCGGTTTCACCGAACGACATCGGCTTCGCGGGGATTAAGGACCGCCGTGCAGTCGCCCGACAGTACGTTTCGGTTCCCATCAGTTGTCAGGAACGGGTGGGGGACCTGAATTCGGATCAAATCACTGTGCTTCAGGCCACTCCTCACGTCAACAAACTGAAAACGGGCCATCTGCGCGGCAACCGCTTCACCATTGTCATCCGCAATCCCGCCGAAAACGCGCTGGCAGTCGCTGAATCGGTTGTGCAGCGACTGAGCCAGTTTGGTTTCCCGAACTATTACGGAGATCAGCGGTTCGGTCACGATGGGGAAACGCTGAAACTGGGGCTGGATCTGCTGACGGGAGTGAAAAAACCGCAAGAGATTCCGTATTCCAAACGGAAGTTCCTGTTGCGACTTGCTTTATCGGCTGTTCAGTCCGACTTGTTCAACCAGGCGCTGTCTCAGCGACTGCAGGAGGGATTGCTGCACACGGTGCTGGAGGGGGATATCCTTGAAGTGACTCAATCGGGAGGAAAATTCGTCTCGGAAGATGTCACTCAAGAGCAGGCACGTCTTGATGCGGGTGAGGTCACTGTGACGGGGCCCATGTTCGGGGTGAAGATGTTGAGTCCCCACGGGGTCACCCTGGAGCGGGAAACCAAACTGCTGGCGGAATCGGGGCTCACCCTCGATCTGTTCCAGAAGTACAGTCAATTGCTTTCGGGGGCTCGCCGTTCATTCGTTGCACGGCCTGCGGAATTGGAGACGGCCCAGGTCAGTGAGGGGATTCAATTGAAGTTCACTCTTCCCAGCGGCGTCTACGCCACGACGCTGCTGAGAGAACTCATGAAGGACGATTCCGCTGCCGCCCCGGCCCCCACGGAAGACGCCGCCGATGAAAGCTGATGTCTCTGTGACTGGCTGCGCCGCTTGAGTGCTGCCGAGTATGGGCCCGGCACAATCATCCGTACCGAAAGTTCGGGGACACAAGAGTTTCGGGAATTTCGCACAGCGTTCGTCGCTTAACTCGAAGAAAGCGAATTTCGTTCGTATGATACGCACGACGTAATTGCATCTATCTCAGCGACGGAAGTGGACGCGAAATGGCCCCGATTCGTCGCCTTTATCCAATACATCTGAGGCTGATCCTGTGCTCGCTGGCCCCTTGTTTTCGCGTGAGGCATTGACGGTTCCCCGCCAGTTGTCGCACTTTCTGATCCGGTCGGGATATGTCGCCGCGTTCTTCGTGCTGATGTACACCGCGGCGCAGACAACGTTCGGCTGGCAGCAGGTGCGGAACCTGGGAGACATCGCTCGTTATGGGCAACTGGTCTTTCAGGTGCTGACAATGGTGCAGCTCGCCATCATGATTTTCTTCGCGGCGCTCTTCGCCGCCGGGAACGTGGCCCAGGAAAAAGACCGCAGGACGATGCTGCTCCTGCTGATGACGGACTTGCGCGACCGCGAACTGGTACTGGGAAAGCTCTGTTCCAGCCTGCTTTTGCCCGGAGTGCTTCTGGCCGCGTCGATCCCCGTTTTTACCCTCGTCCAAATGCTGGGAGGGGTCTCGCTGCAGCAGGTTGCGTGTGCGGTCGCCATCTCTGCCGCTTCGGGGCTTGTGGCGGGAAGCTGGGGTTCGCTGGTCGCTTTCTGGCGCGAGAAGACCTTTCAGACCCTGGCGATCACCCTCATCGGAATCGTCTTTTTTCTGGGGGTGGTTGAAGGGGTGTTGACAGTGACAGGAAGTCTGTCCGATGTCGGCATCATCATCGGTTCGCTCAACCCATTTCGTGCGATGGCGCGCGTGCTGGATCCCTTGAACAGTGCCGGCCGCTTCTCGTATTCGGCGGTGGCGCTCATTTCATCGGGTCTGCTCCTGCTGGTGGCGGTGCTGATTATTCTCTTTACGATCGTTCGAGTTCGTGTCTGGAATCCATCCCGCACCCTGGGCGATATGGCCACGCTCGACGAGAATGACCGAGGCGTTGTTCGTCCACCCCGTCCGGTCTGGAACAGTCCGGTCATCTGGCGAGAGATGATGACGAAAGCGTATGGACGCAAAGTGATCGTCATCAAGCTGGCCTATGTGGTGATCGCCGCTGCGGCTCTTTATTCGGTACTGACAGCTCCGCCGAATTCGCCCCTGGTGCTGGGAATGATTTCGCCGGTCGGAGCGGCTTTCGTCTCGCTGAGTCTCCTTTCGATGCTGCTGATCAATGCTCAAGGAGTGACGGCGCTCACCAGTGAACGAGACACCGGGACACTGGAACTGCTGCTCGCGACGGATATCAGTGCAAAAGAGTTCATTTTCGGAAAGCTTGGTGGGGTTCTGTATAACAGCAAAGAATTGATTCTGATTCCGCTGTTGTTCATGATTTGGTATCTCGGACAGGGCCAACTGACACTCGAGAACTTCATCTACATTGCGCTCGGTTTCCTGTCGCTGGTGACGTTTGCCGCCATGCTGGGGCTGCATTCGGGTTTGAGTTACACCGTATCCCGGACGGCAATCGCCAGCAGTCTTGGAACCATGTTCTTCCTGTTTGTCGGGATCTTCATCTGTATGATCCTGATCCTTCAGGCCCGCGCTTCGTTCGGCCTGCAGCTTCCCAGCTTTCTGGTCTTCATCCTGGGGGGAAGTCTGGGGCTTTGGGCGTCGCTCACCCACCGCAACCCATCTCCGGCCCTTACTCTAGCGGCTGGAATCTTGCCGTTCTGCACGTTTTATGCGATCACCAGCTTCCTGCTCGGTCAGACGTTGGGGGTCTGTCTGTTCGTTGTCGCGGCTTACGGCTTCACCACACTTGCCATGCTCGTTCCAGCCATCAGTGAGTACGACTCCGCACTCGGTCGAACGGAAATGCCGAAGGGATGATCTTGAAAGAATTCTCGATCAGGTCGCCTCGGCATTCTTGTTGGCCACAGGGCAACTGTGCGACGTTGCAGGGACTGAAGAATAGAACACCAATCTAGACGGGACCGTTTTCCAGAACTCGACAGGGAGTCTGCGAGATGTTTGTGCGTTCGGCGTGCTGTGTCGTCCTTCTGATTGTCGGAGTTCGGGAAAGTCACCTCTTCGCTGCTGAACTCGTCCCCCCTCGGCTGCCAGGGTTTGAACGTTTCTATGCACCGCCGGCTCACCCACCAAAAGCGGATGCCGAGGAGGAGGGCGACGACAGCGAACCGATCCCACTGAGCCCTGAAACGGGTGGCCGTGTGCTGTTAAGTGAACTCAACTGCGTCGCCTGTCATGCCGTTGACGAAGAGACTCGCACCCGACTGGCCTCGAAGCAGGCACCCGTTCTCGACACCATTGGGGCTCGAGTAAAGCCCGAGTGGTTGCGTGCTTATCTGTTGAGTCCTCACACGACGAAACCTGGCACGACGATGCCTGACCTGATGGAGGGACTGTCCGAATCCAAGCGGGCCGAGGATGCAGAGGCACTCACCCATTTTCTCGCCTCCACCGGGGGGTTGACGCTGACCAATCCCAATCCCGCCGCCGCCAGAAAGGGAGCCCACCTTTTTCGAACATCCGGATGCCTGGCGTGCCACGACGCACGCGGGACGGATCTGCGGCCGCTTGCAACGTCGGTACCCCTGCCTGATCTGGAAAAGAAGTACACGACATCCGGTCTGATGTCGTTCCTCAAGGATCCACTCAAGTCCCGCCCTTCGGGGAGAATGCCTTCGCTGGGATTGAACGATGAAGAAGCAGCGAGTCTGGCTCATTTCTTCGTCCAGGATAAAAACCTGAGCCCGACGTCGAAGTATCTGTTGTTTCACGGAAGTTGGGAGAAACTACCCGACTTCCGTGAGTTGAAACCGGTGGGGGATGGTGAGTGCTTTGGTTTTGATTTATCGGTCTCCGGGCGTGCAAACGACTACGCCATCCAATTCACCGCACTTCTCAATGTTCAGAACGACGGTGAATTCCAGTTCTGGCTGGGATCGGATGACGGCAGCAGGCTCGTCATCGATCACGACGTCGTCCTGGACTGTGACGGCATACATCCCCATCAGACGGTGCAGGGTCGAAAAGTCCTGGGAGCTGGCCAGCATCAGGTGGTTGTCGAGTATTTCCAGGGTGGAGGGGAAGCGACGCTGGAAGTGCAGATCAAGGGGCCTGGATTGCCCCAGCAACCCCTCAGCGGTTTGCTGTCGCTCGAGGCAACACCCAAACCTTCCACCGAAGAACAGCCATCGTTCGTGATAGTGCCTGAACTGGCGGCAAAAGGAAAAGAGCTGTTTGCCAGCATGGGATGTGCTGCGTGTCATGTCATAAATGTGGATGGTCAACGAATCGCGTCATCACTCAAAGTCAAGCCACTGGTTGAGGTACGACCTGATTCAGGCTGTCTTGCCGAACACATTTCCGGCAACCATCCCCGGTACGGGCTGAATGCGGCCCAGCGAGCGGCCCTGCATCTGGCGCTGAAGGTACCGTTCGAAGAAACTCTCGCGGAAGGCGTACATCGTACGCTGACGACCTTGAACTGTTACGCCTGCCATCAGCGCAATGGTCTGGGGGGAGCCGAAGCCGAACGCGACGGGGCGTTCGAGTCGCGGCAGCGGGAAATGGGAAACGAAGGTCGCCTTCCTCCCACGCTGACAGGAGTCGGTGACAAGCTGCGGGCAGACTGGCTGCGGCAGATTCTTCATCACAGCAGCAATGATCGCCAGGAATATCTGGTCACCCGCATGCCCCGCTACGGAGCGACGAATGTGGAACCCCTGGTGGACCAGTTCCGCAAACTTGACCAGCAGCCTGATCCGTTGCCACCGGCCGACTTTACTGAGCCGGAATATCGCGTGAAGGCACACGGGCGATTGATGGTGGGGGGGCAGTCTCTGTCCTGCATTAAGTGTCACGACTTCGGTCCGCACCCTTCGACGGGTGTCCGCGCCATAAATCTGACCTCGATGCATAAACGATTGAGACCGGAATGGTTCTACAGATACGTACTGGATCCCCAGGCTTATCGACGTGGAACACGCATGCCCGCTCCGTGGCCGTTCGGACAGACGACCGTCCGGAATGTCCTCAATGCCGACGTTAATCTTCAGGTACAGGCCGTCTGGCTCTATCTGTCCGATGCCGAGAAAGCCGCAGTCCCCGCAGGGCTTGTCCGGGAACCGATTGAATTGAAGCCGACCAACGAGCCGATTCTCTACCGAAATTTCATCGAAGGAGCGGGCAGCAGAGGAATCGGTGTCGGATACCCCGAAGGAGTCAACCTCGCGTTCGACGCCAATGAAATGCGTCTGGCTGTCATCTGGCATGGGGCGTTCATCGACGCTTCCAAACATTGGACCGGGCGAGGGCAGGGGTTTGCCGACCCCTTGGGAGACGACGTACTCTTCCTGCCGCAGCAGAGTCCACTCGCTATTCTCGATGCACTCGATCAGGAATTTCCTGCGACACCCGCCCGCGATCGGGGGTTCAAGTTTCTTGGATACCGTCTGGACGATTCCAACCGACCCACGTTTCGCTATTCGTGGAATGGACTGACCATCAGTGACACGCCGCTGCCTGTGGCCAGAGAGGGGCAGTATCCCTCGCTGAAGAGGAGCCTGGTTTTTGAGAATGCCCCTGACCGGGCGGATCAAACCTCACGTCTCTGGTTTCGAGCAGCCTCGGGGAAGTCGATTACTACGGAACGAACCGGTCTTTATCAGATCGAAGGGGTTTGGAAGATCGAGGTTGAAGATTCGCAGACCGTGCAGCCGCTCGTTCGTAAATCGGGTGAGCAGCAGGAACTGTTGATTCCCGTTCAATTGAAGAACGGCAAAGCCCGAATCGCCGTGCACTATGTCTGGTGAGCCACTGTGTCTGGTGAGCCACTGTCGTGAAGGTGGCACGGATGCAGCGACGAAACGCCCGCTCGCGGTGTCATTTCAGGGCGGAAGGAACGGTGAACGAAGGGGACACAGTCTCACGCTGATCTGTTCGAGGCCGTGAGCCAGAAGTTGTCGTTCGTTGCTGGTCCCAGCACGTCAGCCGAAGTTGTTGACCGATGCCCGGGAGGCGTAACGCAGAGGGCGAGAGACTTTCAGGTAATCCACCTCAGCAATCAGCGCTGGATTGTCCTGTCAAAAAAGTTTCGCAGTCGTTTCCAAAAAGAGGAGTCGGCTGAAAGCATAGGCGCTCGCCCGGCTCTGGCCATCAGACCAGTTCCGGCTACACTTCCAGCCGACTTACCCTTGGTGGAACCGACTGCGAAACATGTTCAATATCTGCATCCTTGCAGCAGTCGAAGTCAAAGTCTTGTTGACGAAGAGATACGAAAGCAAGGGGCGTGCCGCAACGTGACGGCTCGCAAATAAAATGGATTCCGGGCGAATGTCATGCAGAAAATGAGTTTTGAAAGAGATTCAATTTCTCGAAGCTCATCGTAGATTGCTCAGCCAGAAGGCACATCCGCACAAAAAGAGCACCGCCGAGGGGCATCCATTAGAACCTTCGGATCTGTTGGATTCTTTCGGCTCACCGCAATCATCACTGACGACCGATGGGCAGACATGTAGACCTGCGGTATGGGGGGGAATGCGATGCAGTCCGACATCTGGCCACCGATGCGACTTCTTGAGTAGAGCAAACGAGCGCCCCCCTTCCGCGCTCATCCCTGCGGCGTATCTCATGCCTGCCGTTCCGGACCCCGACAGAGCGGGGGGCCCGCTGTTGAGTGAACGGCGAGGCCGGATCAATCACTTCCTCTCGACATGCGATCGTTAGTGGATCTCCTGCAGGTCAGCGCGCGTCGTTTCGTAGGTGGTGTTGAAGGCGAGTGCGTCAGGATCGGGGGTGACACCCCAGTGTTCGCACGCAGCGCGATAGATGACTGGCCACCAGTTTCGGTGCTGGGTCAGGCCTTCGTCGAGATAGTTGCGCCAGTGACTCAGAACCTGAGACCAGCAACGGTCCCCATACGACATGGCCTCGTTCAGGTTACCAAACTCTTTGACATACCACTCACGCCCGATCTGGGCATGCAGGACTTCGTCGGCCCAGTCGAAGTCCTGGAACAGTCCCGCCAGCGGAACGCCTGAAGCCAGTCCCACTTCCCATTCGTAGCGTTTGCCCGTACGGGGCATCAGTCCCTGCTCGATGAAGAACAGGACGGCGTGGCGTTCCCAGGGCTTGAGCTGCGTATTCAGGTTTCGCGACCAGGTGAAGTTGATCGGAATTTGCGACCAGTCAATCCCCAGGTGCACAAAGCCAACTTCCCCCAGCATCGCGTGGCGTGCCTCGTCCCAGAGCTGGCGAGTCATATCACGATAATACTTCCAGGGCTTGCCCGGCGTCTGGACCAGAATACTGGCCATCATTTCAGGAACATCAATTTCCCTCAGACGCTTGTAGAACATCATCAGGGATTTGTCCCGGGCCGAAAAACGCTCGTCGTAGAGGAATGCTTCCGGATTGACCCCGCCATTAAACGAGTCTTGAAATCGCGCATCCCGTTTCGGAATGGGATCGTATTCGTAGGGGACGGCAGAAAACTGGGGAACCAGGGAGTGGACCTCGTCGCCGTCTTCCGCGGCCGCAGCCACGTCCGTTTTCGATTTCAAAACACATGCGTCGCGACCAGACACACCACCGGCATGTGCCAGGCAGTCCATGAGCAGCGATCGCCATGATTCACGCTTTCGAGCCGATTCTGCATCGACCAGGCAATTCACCGCCTGGCGGCCGAAGGTGAGCAGATCCTCCATTTCCAGGATGCAGAAACGGGCGATCCGGACGGAAGGAGAATCGGACAGAGGGTTCGTGGTCGAAATATACTGCTGCAGTGATTCCAGCAGTGCGGGAACAATCACATCGTAGATTCCCAGCACTAATTCTGTATGCGTGGGGGCGGCGAGTACTTCGTCGCAGAGCAGTTCGAGTGCGGGATGCGGAACGACCTCCAAACCCAGCGGGGGGTCACGCAGTTCGCTGACCCGCTGCCGAATTGCCGTGGCGTGCTCGGCACACAAGTAGGTGTGCAGACTGAACGCCGTTTTCAGTTCGTAGACCGGTTCTGCCGTGATCCGTGCGGTGAAGATCTGATGAAGCCGGACCAGCAGGTAGTGATGCCGCTTCATCCACGTGACACACTCCTCAACGGAGAGTCCTGATCGCTGAGCATCGGCGAAAGAACAAAGTCCGGCCAGGGGAGGAAGGTGAGTCCAGGGTGTGGTCTTCGTCATGATCTTCTTGAAGTTCAAAATCGAGTTCGTGTTTTAGAAAGCCCCGCATCGATAGCATAACAAAGAAGGGTAAAAGAAAAATCGGGGTCGGGCGTCCCACTTTCGGAATCGGCACTCGGCCCACACGGCGAATGGGGCGCTGGAGTGCCGATTCTGAAAGTAAGAATACCCGACCCCGATGGGGACTCAATTCGGAGGGACGTTGCCTGCGGAAATTACTCGCGGCGAATTTGTGTTGTCAGCGTGTAGTCTTGTCCATAGGCGTGGAACTGAACCTCGCCGTAGAGAGCCACGTGTCCGTCCGCTGGTTTCGGCAGCGTGGCGATATAGTCGCCGTTGGTGTCCTTAATCAGTTTGGCTTCCCACTTCGACTCACGGAAGTCTTTGGTGGCTGAGGATGCCTTCCACAGCCGCACGGCGGTGGGCTTCTGGTTTGACTTGATGGTCAACTGGAGAGCGTCGCCGAGGGTTTCGTGCTTCCAGTCGATGGCGGGTAACGCCTTTCCTTCGATCACGTGCTGGAAGAATACCCCCAGTGTGGCGAAGGCCCCTTCGCGGCCCCCCTGCAAACTATGTCCTGCATTGGGGACGTAACGAATGTACTTGTCGCCTGACAGGTCATTCCAATAGACGTTCAGAGCGTCGACCGTCCAGTAACGGTCATTGGTACCGTTAATAATCAATTTCGGCAGAGTCAGATGGTCGCGGTAGAACCAGGGATCGACCCAGCGCCACAGCGGGAAGTCACTGTCTTCCTGCAGATGCTTGATCAGTCCCTTCCGTTCGTAATCTTCGATCTGCTCGCTGTAGCGTCCCCAGGTTTCGATCTGGTAGTCCATTTGCTTGGGGAAGTTCAGCGTATCGATCACGATGGGGGCAATGCCGACGACCCGTTTGTCGGATGCTCCGGTCAACCACGTGGTCCATCCTCGTTTCGACGCTCCCGTGACGACAAACCCCTTGACGGGCGCGTTCCACTCTTTTTCTGCAAGCTGTTCGACACAGTCCATGGCTCGGATGGCACTTTTGACCATCGGGAACAGGAGCGGCCAGCGTTTATCACCTGTGGCGAGGTGGAAGAGGAAGGTGTCTGTGATCAGATCATCTTCCTTGCGGCCACCCAGCAGGGGTTGATTGGGGACCTGATGGACCATGGCGACCCGTGCCCCGCAAAGTTTCGCGATCAGCAGGCCCATCATGCGGTCACCATCGCTGGGCTTGTTCAGATTGCCCCCGCCGGTAATGAAGAGCAGCACATGGTCCTTGTGTTTCAGGTCGGCTGGCTCGTAGACCATCATCACGTGCTTCCAGGTCATATCCATCCAGGCCTGCGACGCGAGTTCGACGTCGTAGATCTTGCCCAGCGGATTCTCAATCTTTTCATTGAGCTTCCAGGCGAAGGTCTTGTCTGGCAGGTTCAGGTAATCCTGAAGCGGTGATGCGACCGGAGCGGGGGACGACTGGGCGAATGCCGTGCTGGCAAAAACCAGCATCAGGCAAGTCAAACAGTTCGGTCGAACAAATTTCATAGCGTCTCTTTGTTCAGAAGTGATTTAATTGGACAGGAAGAATGATTGAAACAGTGTGTAGCAAGACTTTCAATGTCAGCCCGTGATTTCAGAAGACGAGGCAACAGGCCGAGCAGTGGGGTTATGCAATGCGAGTGAAGGTCTAGGGCTTCGCTCCTTTCGTCGATAGCTCAATTAACCCAATGTCATTTGACTCACCGGACACAACGGTCAGCTGGTGTTTGGATTTTTTGGGGTCGGCGTAGGCCCCTTTCAGTCTGTCTTTGGGCGGGATCCCCATTTCTTCCCAGACGAATGCGAGATTGTAGGTCCCTTCTGGCAGCCCGTCTCCGGCCTGATACATCGACATCGAGAAACGTCCCTCCGCGTCTGTTAAGGCGGTCAAGGGGTACTTGATCGTTTCTGTGCCGGGCAGGGGATGGCATTCGACAAGGAGATTTTCCGCAGGTTCACCGTCGACTTCCACGATACCCGTCACCGGGGTGGTTTCGATTCGAGGCCCCCCTTGCTGAGCAGGCGCGCAGCCGGAAATCAGTCCTCCCAGAACCATCCACAAATAGATTTCAAATTTCCGTGTGTGCATTCCAGTTTCCGAGGCAAATCGTACTCAAAGAGTGACAAGTCGTCATAGGGCGGACTGCTGACAAAGCGAGTCCGTTAATTCCAGAGGCTCCCGACACCTTACATGTGGGGAGCCTCTGCCTGTGTGGGAGTACTCAGTGAACTCACCGGGAGTTTCCACTTTCTCACGCGTTGTCTCTAAAACGTTATATCCCAGTTAGTGATGGCCCTGGGGAGGGCACTCCATCGCGTTCAAGAACGCCAGGGGGCCGTGGTTGAAGAACCGATTGTGGGGAGACTCCTGACGCGCCGCGTTACGAATCTGTGTAACAAATCAGTCCTGCACCCATGCGGAGATTTTTTGTTCCACAATTAGAACTCGCCGATGATCTCGCCACCTCGGGCGGAGACCAACCCGACCATCGTAATGCCGCTGATGTTCTGGCTCAGGAAACGGACTGACCCATCGCAGAGCAGGATCTGGGCTCCTCCCGTGTGCCAGGAGTAGAGTCCCGCGGAATATTCGGTAGGGCTGCCACTGCGAAAGTGAGCATTCGAGCAATTGATCGTACAGAGTCCCCGATCACCGGAACCATCATAATTCCGCCCCGAGAGCTTCCACTGTCCATTGAACGGATCGACCCACGCCCCCGCGCCGAATGAAGCTTGCCAACCCGATTCCGGATCTGAGGTCGGAACCACTTGGCGGGCCCCTCGGTACAGAGTGTTCCGTCCGCAAAGTTCACCGACCATCATCGTGTTGGATGTTCCATCCGTGATGTCAGAGATTCGGCCCCCGGTGGGGATGTTGAGGACGTTCCCCGCGATCGCATTTCCGCCCACGGCCCAACCATCCAGCGTGACCGAACCTGTCGTGTTGTAGACGATATCGACGAACTGTCGCTGGACCTGAATGGTGCTGATGTAGTCAATCGCCCCGGCGCTCGTGAGGTTCCACGGAGCCGTTGAAAATGTTCCAACCACGTAAGGATTCTCATAAGAGATCTTGGTGCTTGATCGAGGTGTGGAAGGGCACAAGTATCCTGTGATGACCGTCTGACCGGCGGTAACATTGACAGGATCAAAGGCACTGTAGTTCTGGTTGTAGAGATTAAAGGTCGCGGCATGATCCATGTAAGGCAGCACCGCCAATGACCAGACGGTGGAGCTAAGAGCGCCACTGTAACCCGTTGAGTTCATCAGGGACAAAAACACAGGAATTGGAAACCGTCCGTAGGTGCTCTCATAATTGGCCATGGCTAGGCCAATTTGTTTGAGGTTGTTTTTGCACTGTGTTCGTCGAGCCGCCTCCCGTGCCTGTTGAACGGCTGGTAAAAGTAAGGCAATTAAGACCGCAATGATGGCAATGACAACCAGCAATTCGATCAAAGTAAATCCGCGCTGACGCTTACGTAGAGGCTTTTCTGACATTGAAATCCCTAAAGCTGAGAAGCAGTTTCGAAATCCATTTTGCATATGCGGTCGATGGAATTCTGCCTATAAAACCAGATGCCACAGCAATTGCTCACAGGTTGTGAAATAACCTTGAAGGAATAATGCCGAGGACTGGTCTCGACGAACGTCAAACTAGTCAACTCTCGTGAAGTTTTGGTGAATGTTCGTAGAGAAAGAGAGGAATGAGTTTCAGTCATTTTATCGTAGGTGATCAGCTTCACCGCGACAATCCTGCGGCGTCGTCGGAAAAGAGGGCTTCAGTGGCTCATCGACGATGCCGACCGGCCGATTCCGACCGGGATTCCACGGTCTCAAGTCTTATTCCGCCACCAAAACGTGTTTGAACTATGTTCTCGTGACGAACGGCAATGTGAGTGGGGTCCCGCGTGACTTGAACGACGTGGGGGGCATGTTGGCTGAGCTTACAGGGATGTGAATTCATCGGCACGAAATGGTGCAGCTGCATTGTGTGGCATACCTGAAGACGTGTGATGCTTCCAGTTTCCTATTTCGTGCTGAGCTGAATTTCGCCCAAATCGACAGGGGCGTCGGCAACGGTCAGCTTAATTTCTGATTTTTCTGGATCAGAGTACTTACCTTTGAACTTGTCACCAGCGTAATTGCCGCCAATCAAATTGATCTGTCCCCACTGAAAGACGACTGCATAATCACCTTTAGGGGCTCCATCTGCATTCGGGCCGCCTTCGTATGTACCGATGGTGAATTTCCCTTCGTCATCTGTGTATGCGGAGGGGACGATCACTTGTGATGTGCCCGCCTCGGGATCGGGGCCGTTCACCCGAATCAGGCGAACTGCCACCATCGACTCGGGTTCACCGTCAATAAGCAGGGTCCCCGTTACTTTGCTCACCTTGTCGCGCACGACCCCTTTCGGTCCTCGCTCACACCCGATGAACCCGAGAAAGATTCCAAGTGTGACCATCATTAACAGGAATCGGTGCCCAACCATGAACCATGCCTCATCAAGTCAAAGCAGAACCGGGCACCCCACCAGATGCAGAGTTGCCCTGAAAGACAACGAACGTACTGGAATTCGTCAGAATTCGCCGAGGATCTCTCCACGTTGGGCGGTGATAATTGACGCGATGATCAAAGCGGCAGTGTTCTCATTCACAAATCGAACAGCTCCGTCAGCCATCAGAGTATGAGCTCCGCCGACATGAAAGGAATACATTCCTGAGTGGGCTCGGTTCGAACAGTTAATCGCGCACGGTCCACCGTCACCTAGAAGTTCACCATTGTAGCCAGTTCCGTTAATCCAGATATCGCCCGAAAAAACGGCGTCAGCCCATGCTCCCCCTCCGCTGATCCCGATCGCGGCGGCTTCTGGATCGGAACTCCCAATCGCTTTGCCTCGACGATACAACGTGTTTCGAGCGGCGTTTTCGAAAATCAATGCTGTGTTCGACGATCCATCCGTGATGTTCGCGATTCGCCCGGGACGGCCACCACTGCTGTAACCCAGTTCGAACGGGCGGACTGATATAGACCAGGTCGCGTATCCGCTACGATCGCCCGTATACGACGTTCCCTGGTATGCCAGATTGCTGAAGACCCCTCTGACACCGGAAGGAACGAGGTAGTCAGAGGCTCCGCCGGTGAAGTTATAGGTCTGTGCAGTGCCGGGGTATCCGCTGGCGAGAACGGTGCCTGAAGGAATGGAGTAGGTGGTCGTCGTGCCGTTGCGTGGAGTGGAGGGGCATACAAATGCTTTAAGCGGAGAGGCAATGGCTGCCGCGTTAACAGGGTCATAGACGGATACGCCAACATTGTACAAATTAAACACTGGAGCTTGATCCAGGTATGGAAGAATGGATGTTCCCCATCCGATTGTCTGCCCAAAACGCAAAGAACCACTACTGACGTCGATACTAAGAATAGCTGGCAGCGGGAACTGGCCGTAGACGTCGTGGTAGTTATGAAAGGCCAGGCCCATCTGCTTAAGATTGTTCTTGCATTGGGTGCGGCGCGCTGCTTCACGTGCCTGCTGCACGGCGGGTAGTAAAAGGGCGATCAGCACCGCGATGATGGCAATCACCACCAATAGTTCGATGAGTGTAAAACCACGTTTACGCTGGTTTGAAGTTTGAATGACCATAGAACGCACTCCTCGAAACAAGTTGGAAAATGACGAAGCCAATAAATGAAGACAAAACGTCGCAATACTTGTTTAAGACGATCCGCAAAGTCAATAAGGGCAAACCCATTGGCGAGAAGTCGCCACGTCTGAAAAGTCCCAGTGCGTCTGTTCACGAGCGATTCTCGAACTGATCAGTCGAGAACCTTCGTCGCCGGAAAATTGGATGTGATGCAGAGATGCTGGATGATTATTGCTTTTTAAAAAAGCAAATGCAAGAAACTTGCACGATCGTGCAGTCCAGAGGGTGACGATTGTTACCCACTGCACAGATTTGCCTGCGGCAGAGGGTAGGAGAAACGCCCGGTGATGACCGGGCCTTGGGGTCTCAGAGGGGGAGAATGATGGCGGAGTTCGGACTGAGCCAGGGGGGCATCGTCTGCGGACGAAAGTGACCCGCGATCCCGTCCCCGGCCGGGGAAGAGAGTGTTTTTGATCGTTGCAGCTGTGAACTGATTCTCGCGAGCCTGCCCGATACCTCTGCGCGAACGAGACGCGTTCGCGAACGGGGATGCGGCCGTCGTCAGACTCAAGCTTGTTCACGTCCTCAAGTTCTATTCAGGACCAAGGATATGAACTTTACCGTGACAGAAGCGGCAGGCGACTTTGGACCCGACGTACTTATGAGCGAAGCGGAGTGACTCCTGACAGTGGGGACACTGAGCGTAGGAATCGGCTTCGATCACCGCCTTACTGGCTGGATCCAGGGAAAAGTCGGCCGAACAGAACTTGCACTGCACTCGTTGTCCCAGGTACTTTCGATTGATCTTCAATTCCTGGTGACAACTCGTGCACTCGATGAACAGCCCGACGGGGGTGATCTCAACCACGCTTTCGACCTCCTGAAGTGGGAAGAACGTGGGAATCTCAACGCTCTCTTTCTCCAGTTCCAGATTGAGGAGCTGACGACACGTTCGACAGTGAATGACATTCGGTGGCATATCTTCGCCACATTGCGGACATGGGCCGCCTGGCCAAGCGGGCATACTCTTTATTCCCCGAAGTAAAAATACAAAATTTGAAAAAACGGACTGGGGTACGCGAACTGACACCCCCGGGCGAACATTGCGGTCAAACCTCGAAACGGCCCGCTCGCCCAGGCAGGTTTGCCCATCATCGAAGCAGATCATTCAATTTCGCAATACACAGTGGAATTCTAATACAGTATCCAATTCTTCCACAGTACCCAACCGATCACAACAATTCAGCTCAACGTCGGAACGGAAATCCCATCGGTTCGGATTTCGAATTTGACGGATTCCCAGAAGGCATCGGCGCTGTGGACCTGGAGGAAGCCGATCTAACGATCGTGAACAAATGTTCTCGTCCGCGAGGAACGGGTCCCCGACGCCCCCCTTTGGCGAGGGTGGCTGGTGTTTTCAGCGTGAACGGTGTTTTCAGCGTGATGAGAAGGGGCGATCCGGATGATCGACTCGCAAACTTCAGGCCAGCACCGGCCGAATCAATTCTCCATGGACGTCCGTCAGGCGGAAATGGCGCCCCTGGAATTTGAACGTCAACTGATGATGGTCGATGCCCAGGCAGTGGAGAATCGTGGCGTTCAGGTCGTGGACGTGAACTGGGTCTTTCGAGACGTTGTAGCTGTATTCGTCCGTCTCGCCGTACGTCAGTCCGCCGCGCACCCCTCCGCCTGTCATCCACATTGTGAAACAGCGAGGGTGGTGGTCGCGGCCATAAGTTTCGGCGGTCAGGTTTCCCTGACAGTAAACGGTCCGTCCGAATTCACCGCTCCAGACAATCAACGTGTCGTCGAGTAATCCGCGCTGTTTCAGATCGCGAATCAGGGCGGCACACGGTTGATCGATATCGTGTGCCTGCTGGGGGATCTGAGAGGGCAGGTTGGTGTGCTGATCCCAGCCCATATGAAACAACTGGATGAATCGGACCCCTCGTTCCGCTAACCTTCGCGCGAGCAGGCAGTTCGCCGCGAAGGTTCCCGGCTTACGGGAATTCGGTCCATACAACTCAAAGGTATGATCGGACTCGTCCGAGACATTCGCCAGATCGGGGACCGATGTCTGCATGCGAAACGCCAGCTCATATTGGGCAATTCTGGCTTCAATCTCGGGGTCACCCAGCCGATCCAGCTGGATTCGATTGAGGGCCGCCTGATCGTCGAGCATTCCTCGCCGCACTGGGGGATCAATTCCTGCAGGGTTAGCGAGGTAAAGGACTGGTTCGTTCCCGCTTCGCAGTTTGACTCCCTGGTGTTGTGAGGGGAGGAAGCCGGAACCCCACAACCGATCATAGAGTGGCTGGTCATTGGGCCTGCCGGTTCCGCGAGACAGCATGACCACAAACGCGGGCAGGTCCTGGTTTTCAGAACCCAGGCCATACGACAGCCACGACCCGAGGCTGGGGCGTCCCGCAAGCTGGGCTCCGGTGGTCAGAAACGTGACCGCCGGATCATGGTTGATCGCTTCGGTCGACATCGACTTAATGAAGCAGATGTCGTCCGCCACATGTCCCAGATGCGGCAGAAGTTCGCTGAGAGTTGCCCCCGATTCGCCGTGCCGCGAGAACTGAAATCTCGAAGGAACGACCGGAAACCGGCTCTGTCCCGCCGTCATATTGGTCAGACGCTGTCCTCTGCGGATGGACTCGGGCAGGTCCTCTCCTTGCCGGGCTTTCAGTTCTGGTTTCGGGTCAAACAACTCGAGTTGCGACGGGCCACCTGACTGGAACAGAAAGATGACTCGCTTTGCACGCGGAACCGCGTGTGGCCGTTTGGTATGAGGTACCGTGGTCGTACGGTCACGGGCGGTTTTCTCAGAATGGTCCTCAGCCGACAGGGAACTGAGTGCGGCGAATCCCAGCGAAGACCCCACTCCCGTGAGCAAGCTCCGTCGAGACAGGCAATCGCCGACCGCACAAGGATGATCAGGGGCCAAAGGGGAACTGCCAGGTGAGTGGGACATCGCATATCTCGCGGGAACGCCTGCCCGTCGTGAAAATCACGGTTTTACGACGAACTCGTCCAGGTTGAAAATAACACTGATCGTTGCGGTATAGGCAGCCAGTTCCACTGGCGGAATCGAGGTCTGTGGGGGAGTCTCCCCGAGGGAAATGAGCTTCTCGACCTCTTCCGGGAATGCTTGGAAAGTCGTTCTTCTCCGCTCGAATCCCTCGGTCAGAATGTTCAGCTCGCGGTCGCCGGGAGAGCGGGACAAGATCCGGCGAAACGCCCAGTCGATTCGGGATTGGGCGGAAGTTCCTCCACCGGCGATGGCCTGCTCCGCGAGAACGCGTGCCGCTTCCACATAAGTGACATCGTTCATCAGGTTGAGTGCCTGAATGGGGGTATTCGTGCGAGGAAGGCTCACACGGCAGGCTTCGCGCGTGGATGAGTCAAAGACGGTCATTGCCGGAGGGGGCGCCGTGCGCTTGCGATAGGTATAGATGCTGCGGCGGTACAGATCCGCACCATGGTCCTGAACATATACCGAAAACGGTCCCGGAACCGCTTCCGCACTCAGTTCTTCCCACAGACCTGCAGGCTGATAGGGTTTGACACTGGGACCGCCCAGCCGTTCGGCAAGCAGCCCACTGGCGGACAGCGCGGCGTCGCGCACCATCTCTGCGGGAAGTCGCACGCGCGGGCCTCGTGCCAGCAATCGATTTTCCGGATCTCGCTGCAAAAGATCCGGCGACACGGTGGCAGCTTGTCGATAGGTGGCCGAAGTAACGATCGTTCGCAAGGACTTCTTCAAGTCCCACGCGAACGGAGCATGTTTCGAACCAGGGTGCGAGGCGTCATCTGGGCTTGGCGACGCGAACCTGCTGCCCGCATCGCTGGCGATGGGGCCCGAGAACTCGATCGCCAACCAGTCGAGTAACGCAGGGTGGCTGGGTGCTTCCCCCTGAATCCCGAAGTCTTCCGATGTTTTCACCAGACCGATGCCGAACAGAGACTGCCACAGGCGGTTTACCGTCACACGTGCCGTCAGCGGATTTTCTGGTGAAACCAGCCAGGTGGCGAGGTCAAGACGATTGGAAGGTGTTGAGACTGGGCTGCTGTCCTGTGCCGTGAGGTTCGAAAGGATGGCAGGGAGCGCCGATTCGACAACTTCACCCGGCTTGTCGTATTCACCTCGCTTCAGCAGTCGAGTCTCGCGGCGGTTTGGGGCGTCCTCCATCACCATGGTGGTGGGGACAGTTGCCAGGAATTCGGCATATCGGGTCCGTGCGTCGAGCAGATGCTGGCGCGCTTGTCGTTCGACTTCGGGAGCGTATTTCGCCAGATAGTATTCCCGCAATTTTTCCAGTTCGTTCGGACCGAGTGTCTCCAGTGTCCGCGTGGCGATCGCAGAGATGGATTCGCCAGAAGCCAGAGATCGGGCAATCTGCGACGTGATGCGGCCTCGATAGAACCGCAGCTCGTCAATTGATCCAACAAAGGGGGCCGCGCTCCCACCGCCCCCCACGCGCAGCGGAACTTTGGCACGAATGGGGTTGCTCAGCAGATCGACCAGGACTTTCAGCGGTCTCGGTTCGCCATTCATCCGAACCGCCACCCCGCGCGCCGCGCTGGATCCGTCGTAGGTGACCAGCAGGTGGGTCCATTCGTCTTTGGGCAACGTCTCTTCGGTTTCGACGCGGATGAGGTCATCGAGGATTCGACCCGACAGCAGGACCCGTAACCGACCATTCGCTTCGCGCCGCAGCTCATAGCCATGTGACGAGTTCTCGTGATCCATGCGGGCAAGAATTGTCATGGCATGGTCCGCTTGCGGCTTGACCCAGCAGGAAATGACAAACGATTCATCCTCGCCCAGATACCCTGCGATCCCGGCGTCGATCCAGCGGCGTCCATCGAAGGTCGCAGCCTGACCCAGAGGTCCCGATTCGTAAGTCGGTTCGCCGTCGTGCCACTGTCCAACCCGTTCCTGGGGCGAATCGAGTTCGGCCGGGGGGATCTGCAGGTCTCTCGCCAGACGGCTCTGGGAACTGACCTGGTTGACCGCTCCCTGGATCCCTGTCCCGCCATCAAAGGAAAGGTGGGAGTCGAGTCCTTGAGTGTACGACCATTCGACCGGGACGGAGTCACCCCGGATTGAGTCCACCATGGACCGCATTCCGATGAGTACCGACGGGGCCAGTCCCTGCCATGCGGCATCGGCTGCGGTACGCTCCTGCTCAAGCAGCGACAGATGACGTAGCTGGTCAGCGGTCGGGGCGGGGAGGTAAGGCATGGAATTGCCGTTGCGGATGTATTTTCCGGGCTCCGGCACCTGATTGAAATACGCGAAGAGCTGATAGAACTCACGCTGTGAGATCGGATCGTATTTGTGATCGTGGCAGCGGGCGCAGCCGATTGTGAGTCCCAGCCAGACTGTCGAAGTTGTCTCGACACGGTCGACGACATATTCGATCCGAAACTCTTCCGGGATGATTCCCCCTTCGGCATTTCCACGGTGATTCCGATTGAATCCCGTCGCGATCAGGCGGTCATTGGCAATGAGAGAGGGCTGACGTTCGAGGTCGTCTTCAGTGTGACCGCCCGCTCTGATTTCGGGGGAAGGGCTTGACGAGACTCGGGCTTCCCGCAGATCGCCAGCAAGTTGATCGAGCGTAAACTGATCAAACGGCAGGTTTTGATTAAAAGCGTTGATGACCCAGTCACGCCAGCGCCACATGAATCTCGGACCGTCCGTCTGGTAGCCATTGGTGTCGGCATAGCGTGCAGCGTCGAGCCAGTTCGTGGCCATCCGTTCGCCGTAGCGAGGGGACGCCAGCAAGCGGTCCACCAGTCTCTCGCAGGCATCGGGAGAGGAGTCGGCCAGGAATGAGGCGACTTCGCCGGGGGTCGGGGGGAGTCCGACTAAGTCGAAACTGAGTCGCCGAATCAGGGTCGCTCGGTCCGCTTCGGGGGTGGGATTCAGTCCTTCCCGACCAAGCTTTTCCTGAACAAACGCGTCGATCGGACTTCGCACAGTCTCGGAGTGGAGATCCTTGCGCGGAAGTGAACGCCGGGGCAAGACGAACGACCAGTGCGGTTGATAGTCCGCTCCTTCATCGATCCATCGCTTCAGCAGTGCCACTTCGTCAGGGGAGAGTTTCGGGCCGAAGGACGGGGGCGGCATTCTTGTCGATTCGTCGTTCGACTCGACTCGGCGGATCAACTCACTCATGCGGGCCTGAAGGGGAACGATGGCGGGTGAGTGATCCCGTTTCGCGATCGCCGCCGTTCGGTCGTCTAAACGAAGGTCTGCGGCGCGCTTCGCCTCGTCCGGGCCGTGACAGGCAAAGCAGCGGTCAGAGAGAAGAGGCCGTATCTCTCGGTTGAATTCGATGCCGTCGGCGGGCTGGTCACTCTCTGCCCACGATGGAACGCTGATGACGAGCAGGCAGAAAAATGCGAAGAGATGGAAACGTTTCGCAAGCTGCACCGGTCGCGTCATCAATCAATTCCTTCAGGAGATGACCGTGATTCCGACAGAGATTCCGACAGACATTTGAGGAACGAAGATTCTAACCGTCTGATGGAATCGGCCGCCACCAAGGAAATCCGAGCGAGGAATTGCCGTTTGACTCAGAGCATGATTCGAATGAAAGTCACCCTGTTCGCCATGCCACCGAGAAGGGCTTTGTGTTAATGTGACTTTCAGAACCTCATCGAGAGGTTGCGTCACTTCACGGAGAATCCCAGATGTCTCAATCACATCCCTTTTTGATTGCATTGCTGGCCGTCAGTCTGCTGCCTGCCAGTTTGCTGGCAGCCGATCCCCCAGCCAATGCCGTTGATCAGGCAACGGCTGACTTTAGGCCGTTGAACAAGCAGGGAACGGTGCTGCTCGATGCAAAAGGGAAACGACTGCTGCTCAAGTCTGAAGTGGTACTTCGCGAGGGGTTGCTCGAGTTACTGTGTTGTCTCAAACGAAGTAAAGAGCATGAATCCATCCTCGCCGTAGAGACGCAGGCTCAGTACGTTCATGCCGGGCTATTGGCACTGGGCGCACAGGCGGGATCGCCTGTCCGCTGGGAGCCGGAATACCAACCCGCCTCGGGGCCGGTGATTGACGTCTTTCTGACCTGGAATGATGAAGACGGAAAAGTCCATCGTGAGCCGGCCCAGTCCTGGGTTCGCCACGCCACGCGACGTTACTTTGTCGAAAAGCTCGATTCACCCCCCAAAGATTTCAAGCTTCCCGCCGACAGCGAACTGAAGTGGGATCCGCGAAATGGCGAGCTTCTGTGGTATGGCACCATGTCTGAAGAACAACGTGACGCGGCGTTGAAGATTTCGAAAGACCCGGCGTTTCAGAAGGCGATTCGTTCGTTCTTCAAACTGACCCAGGTAAGACAGATGGATGCAAAATGGGTCTTCGCCGGAAGCTATTTCGTGACCGACGAAAAAACGGGTGAGAAGTTCTATCAGGCGGAAGCAGGGGATCTGATCTGCGTCGCCAACTTTGCCACGGCGACGCTGGATCTGTCGGTGAACAGTAGTGCGACGAACGATGATCTGATGTTTGAAGCCTATACGGAGAGAATTCCACCCGTGGGGACCAAAGTGACAATTGAATTGATTCCCGACTTCAAGTCGGCGGGAAAACAGAAGAAAGTAAAAGAATAAGGCTTTCCCGGGGACGCTTCGGCCGGATTGGGTGGCGGGTCAGGGGACCTGAGCTCAGAGTCACGAGGCAGGGGACCGCGGTTT
This sequence comes from Schlesneria sphaerica, assembly GCF_044336245.1. Lineage (NCBI taxonomy): Bacteria > Pseudomonadati > Planctomycetota > Planctomycetia > Planctomycetales > Planctomycetaceae > Schlesneria > Schlesneria sphaerica. The sequence continues at coordinate 5,624,819 of NZ_CP172346.1, forward strand.
CTCTGTCGTAGCATCCTTGATTTGGATCATGATCAACGAATTTTTCAACCTGCTTTCGGACTGGTACTCACTCGATACGTGGATTGTCGTCACTGCGGCTCTGGCTGCGATGTCGTGTGCATTGCCGGGGGCGTGGCTGCTGCTGCGTCGGCAAAGCCTGTTGGGGGATGCTCTCAGTCACTCCATTTTGCCGGGGATCGTCCTCGCCTATCTGGCCATGCACTGGTTTGAAGAGCAGGGATGGTTGTCTGCGACCTCCAGTGTTCGACATCTGGTGCTGTTTCTCGGGGCAGCGGTATCCGGGGTCGTCTCCGCCATCACGACCGAGGTGATTCAGCGGTGGGGACGGCTGGATCGCAGCGCGGCAATGGGTGTCGTCTTCACAACGATGTTCGCTGTAGGACTGTTACTCATCCGCATGTTCGCGGACTCGGCTCACGTCGATCCGGGTTGCGTCCTGTATGGAAGTCTGGAAACGTCCGCTCTGATTCCGATCTCGCGTACCATTCCCATCCCCCGGGCGGTGGTCATGAATGGAATCATGCTCGCCATCAATGGGGGCCTGGTGATCCTGTTCTTCAAAGAACTTCGGCTGAGCACCTTTGATCCCGGACTTGCCGTGTCGATGGGACTTCGAGCCGACTGGATTCAGCTGGTCCTGATGTCGATGACGGCCGCGACCCTTGTGGCGGCTTTCGAAAGTGTCGGAGCGATCCTGGTGATCGCCATGCTGATTGTTCCCTCAGCCACGGCGCGCCTGTTGACCGATCGACTGAGCACGATGCTCGTGCTCAGTCTGGTCATTGCAGCGCTTTCAGCGGTCCTGGGACATGTTGGGGCATTAACGTTGCCTTCAATTGTCTTTTCCCGGTTAGGGTACCCTGATGTGTATGACGCCAGCACCTCGGGAATGATGGCTGTTGCAGCGGGAGGTCTGTTCGTCCTGGCAATTCTGGCGAGCCCACGCCACGGCGTCATCCGTCGTTTTGTCGACCGAGTGCGGCTTCAACTGCGGATTGCCAGTGAAGATATTCTGGGAACGCTGTTTCGGCGTGATGAACGAACGCACGGTGAAATCTCTCCGTCCCCCATTTCTGACCCGACCGTCGCAATTGCCGGAATTCCACCACGGGAGATGAACGGCGGTCACGCGGTGACACAGGATCCCATCCCACTTGTCACGGTGGCGCATGGAACCTGGATCGAATGGTTTGCCCGCAGAAATCTGCAGCGAAAGGGCTTCATTACCGCAGATGCCTCTGTCAATCATTTGACGGATAAGGGGCGGGATCTGGCCCAAAGCCTTGTCCGCTCGCACCGGCTGTGGGAAGCGTACATGGCGCGTCATTTCGAGCTGCCTGGCGACCATTTTCATGCCACGGCCGAACAGGTCGAGCACTTTCTGTGTCCCCAGCTACAGACAGATCTCGCCACAGAACTCGACCAGCCTTCTGTCGACCCGCATGGAAAAGCGATTCCGAATTCGACGAGTTCTGATCAATGATCTGCAGGCAAGCAAACCGGCCTAGTCGTTGTGACCCGCCCCCCGCAGTGGTTCGAACGTGGCCAGTGCTGCCCGTGAAGCATCTTCGATCGCTTCACCCGTCCGTCGATACAACACTTCCTGACTTCGAATCGGTTCACTCGAATCGGTTGCCCGGACCGGTTCGTAGCGACCACTAGGTAATAATCGACGCGCCTTGACGTTGTCGGCCAGCGTCGTTTTCAAGATCGTGATCAGGTTGCGGCGACAGGCGTTATCCTCTACGGGAACCAGCAACTCGACGCGACGATCGAGATTTCGAGGCATCCAGTCGGCGCTGGAAATGAATAACCGTTCGTCGCCGCCGTGATAGAAGTAGAGGATTCGCGCGTGTTCCAGGAAGCGATCAATGACACCCGTGACCGTGATGTTTTCTGACAGCCCGGGAACCCCTGGACGCAGACAACAGACGCCACGGATATTCAGTCGAATCCGGACACCCGCCTGCGACGCGGCATACAGTGCTTCGATCATCGTCTCGTCGACGAGCGCATTCATCTTGGCGATGATGAGAGCTTTTTGCTTGTGCCGCTTGCGGTCGATTTCCGCTTCGATCATTTCGAGCAGTCGTTCTCGCAGACCGATCGGAGCCATTTCGATCTGTCGGAAACGCTGCGGCTGCGAATAACCGGTGATGGCGTTGAAGAAGGCGGTTGCATCGGCCCCCAGATCTTCGTGACAGCTCATCAGGCTGACATCGCTATAGATTCTTGAGGTGATTTCGTTGTAGTTGCCCGTACCAAAGTGGACGTAGCGCTGGATTCCCTGCGGTTCGCGTCGGACAATCAGGCAGATCTTGGCGTGCGTTTTCAGGCCTTTGACGCCATAGACAACCTGCACGTCGGCTCGTTCGAGATCCCGCGCCCACTCGATATTACGCTGTTCGTCGAACCGTGCTTTCAGTTCGACGACGGCGGTGACGTACTTCCCTTTCTGAGCGGCCCGCTTCAGTGCGGCGACGATCGGACTTTTGGCGCTTGTCCGGTAGAGCGTCTGTTTAATGGCCAGAACGTCCGGATCATCGGCGGCTTCCTCGACCAGTCGGACGACCGAATCAAAACTTTCGTACGGGTGATAAAGCAGGATGTCCTGGCGCGAGATGGCCGTGAACAGGCTTTCTGAAGGCGAAATCTTGAGCGACGGCTGGGACGGCCAGGGCTCATACCGCAAGTTGTCAAAGCCTTGTGAATCGGTCAGGCGGAAGAAGGCGGCCAGATCCAGAGGGCCGGGTGCCGCAAAGACCCATCGATCGGGGACATCAACGGCCGTTTGCAGGAAACCACGAACGAGTGGGCTGGCGTGATCCGCCAGTTCCAGTCGAACGCAGGCACTTTGTCGGCGTGCATTGACGATTTCCTGCATTTTGGAAAGCAGGTCGAATGCCTGATCTTCCTGCAGTTCGAGATCTGCGTTTCGCGTAATCCGAAATGCAACGCTTTCCTCAATCGTCTCGCCCGGGAAGAATTTGGGCAGGAAGAGACTGATGACGTCTTCCAGCAGGATGTAATTGAAGCCGCTTTCCGAGGGGACCGTCACGAACCGTTGTCGGTTGCGCCCGAACGGCAGGATGGCAAAGCGGGGTTCCGTCGAACCTGCTACCGGAGCCAGTCGAACGCACAGGCTGATCGTCTGGTTGATCAAGGGGGGGAATTCGAGCGACGGGGGTTCGGTACCGGATCCCGTGGTCTCTGCGGCGGCATCGGTCGATTTCGCCTCGCCAGCTTTCTTCTTCTTCCCCTTCCGTTTGGCGATGTGCAGCTCGATTCGTGCTGCTTCCGACAATTCAGAAGAGGCGACGATTGCCAGCGGTGTCAGGATCGGGAAGACTTCCTGATCGAAATAGGTCTGCAGGTGCTGTAACTGGCGATCGTTCAGTTGAGCCGCGCGAAGACGATTCATTCCGGCGGCGGCGAGGGCCGGTTCGATGTCTTCGAGAAAACACCGATACTGCTCCGTCAGAAAAGCCTGCATCCGCTCGCCAATCGCCTTTAGCTGCTGCGATGTGGTGAGGCCGACCGGGTCGGGACGCATTTCCCCTTCGGCCTGCAGGATCTGGAGGCTGCCGACTCGAACCATCGTGAATTCGTCGAGATTCGAGGCTGTGATCGCGAGGAACTTAAGCCGCTCGAGCAGGGGAATACTCTTGTCGCTGGCTTCGTCGAGCACTCGCTGATTGAATTCCAGCCAGCTCAATTCGCGGTTAAAAAAACGTGGCTCAGCAGTCATGCCGCTACGATCTCTCTGAATTCTAAGGACGCATTTTTCGCAATTGGACAGGCATCCCGAAGGTCGATTCGAAAAGCGATCCTGATTGTTTTAATGCCAGTTGTTCGAGGCTGAGGTCTTCGATTTGAGGAATGGCGATAATCAGCCGTCCCCCTTCTCGGGAAAATTTCAATTCATGCAGCCGCTGGTTGTGGGACGCTTCCAATGCGTCGGCAATTCGCAGCATGGCAGCCATCTTGACGACGGCGATCCGCTGATCACGATTCAATGTTGTGAAGACAGTGTGGGTTGGTTTGGGCGAAGCCCGGCGATGATAGCGTGCTGTCAGGGCGACAAGCTGGACATCGGATCGACTCAGTCCGAAGAGCTCGCTGTGCTGGATCAGGTACATCGAATGCTTGTGGTACGATCCCGTATTCACATACAGCCCGACTTCATGCAGCAGCGCCGCGACCCGCAGCAGCAGTTCGTAGCGGGGATCAAGCTGGTGCTCATCACGTAGACCCTGAAACAGAATGCCGCACAGCTTGGCCACCTGTCGTGCGTGCAGCTCGTCGAATTCGAACTTGCGTCCAAGGTCCAGAGCTGAGCGGATCACCTGGTTGCTGAAATCTTCATTCCAGCCCCCGCGAGTTGCCATTTCGTTCAGCAGTCCATCGCGAAGATTGATACTGGCAACGATCACCTGCTTCAGTCCAAAGGCCTGGGCCATCATGGTGTAGGCCAGCAGGGCAGGGCCCAGGGTTCCCGCTTCGGGAAAGGTGATGTGATACTTGTGAACGAGCTTATCTTCATTCAGCAGCAGGACCGAATTGGTGAGCTCCGCCAGGGCGTCCACCGGGATTCGAGTCAACTTGTCAGGGACCCAGTCCGGTACCAGTTGACGGGCTGCGAACCGCATGTCGCCCCCGAGCGCAACCATCTCTTGTGTCGATTCGGCAGAGACCTGCTGCAGAATCTGGTCGAGAATTCTCTGGATCTGCGTTGCCATCAAGCGACGGGTGGTCCCCTGAGACGCGTGATAGGCTTCCAGTGTCTGACGGATCCGCAGCGATCCCAGTCGATACGTGTGCGCGAAGAGGACGTCCGCGTTTTTCACCTGGAGCAACTCGGTACTGCCACCCCCCACTTCCGTAACGACCGTCTTGGCGTTGGCGAGCTCGGGGTCGAGCCTGAGCAGGGGCTGAATCCCCAGATAGGTGATCCGGTTGACTTCGGCCTCATCGATCGGAACGACCTGAAAGCCGGTCGCCGTGTAGACGCGGTCGAGAAACGCCAGTTTATTGCTGGCCTCGCGAACGGCGCTCGTTGCGACAACTCGAACCTTGTCTGTGGCCACGATCCCGTATTCGGCCAGGACGCGGCGATAGCTTTTCAAGACCCGGACGCATTCTTCGATCGTCCCTTTTTCAAGGAATCCCCGGGTGAAGGTGTCTTTCCCGAGGCTGACCGCCTGCGACAGGGCGGAGAGATGGCGCACGCCCCCCTCATCGTCTATTTCCGCGATGGCCATGCGGATGGAGGTCGTACCGACATCGATCACCGCCGAAGGGGTGACTGTCGTGCCGCGCGGCGCATGGGAGGTGTTTTCGTTGGGGCGCATATCAAACCGATGGGCGAGCCAGTTTGTCAGGTACAGCAACAGGATCGCCAATCATCCGCTCGACACATGCCGAAACAGATCGCGAAACCCAGAACTTCAGTTTACCGCATCGGATTTCGAGTTTCAGTACCGCACAAAAAATTCATGAGCAGCCAAAGCTGTGATCTGCGCTTTCCTCGCTACAAATCATCAGGTGATTTCTTTCCTCTTGAGCTTTCCCGGGCGCGGTGATTGGGGGCGATACCGCCCGTGATCGCCCGTGCCTGTGGACGGGCGCTTTGAGCTCAGGGGATGGAAGCCCCTTACGGTACCGGACTCGTGGGCTTCTCTGAGCCCCTGATCGGCGATAAGTTATGCAAGGTTCAGGCCGGCGTTAAACCTGCTGTAAGTCCGTCGATAACGAGAGATTCCTCTATGCGCGTGATCGTTTTGACTTTCGCCCTGCTGGCTTGTGTCGTCGGGGACGCCGAGGATCGGAACTGGAACCAGTTCCGTGGTCCTGACGCGGACGGAACGTCCCGTGCCAAAGGGTTGCCTGTCACCTTTGAAGAGGGATCACCGTCGATTCTCTGGAAGACGCCGATCGACGGTCGCGCCTGGTCTTCTCCGGTCGCCTGGGGGAACCAGATCTGGGTGTCTAACTCGCCCGAAGTCCAGAATCTGACTCCTGAAATGCCGAAACTGGACGCGCCGCTGGTACTTTCGGCTGTCTGCGTCGATTACGAGACGGGAAAGATCACTCACGACGTCAAACTGTTCGAAGTCGACAAACCTCAATACGTGCATCCCACCAACACTTACGGCTCGCCGACTCCCTACGTCGAGGAGGGGCGAGTTTACGTGCATTTCGGATCGTTCGGGACAGCCTGCGTGGATACCCGTTCCGGAAAGATCCTCTGGAAGCGGAATGACCTGGAGTGCAATCATTTTCGTGGCCCCGGATCTTCGGCCATCGTTTATGGCGATCTGCTGTATCTGAGCCTCGACGGTTATGACTTTCAGTACATCACGGCTTTGAACAAATTCACGGGCGAAACCGTGTGGCGGCGCGACCGCGATGTCAATTTCGGTACGACCGACGGTGACGGGAAGAAGGCTTTTTCCACCCCCGTACTGATCGAGGTCGATGGGCGTCAGTTGCTCGTCAGCTCGTTCGCTGCGGCGACGATCGCTTACGACCCCCTGACGGGGGAACCGGTCTGGACGGTGATGCACGGTGGGGTCAACGCGGCCGGACGGCCCATCTTTACGAAAGGGGTTCTTTACATCAATTCGGCAGATGGACCCAATCCGTTGATCGCTCTTTCCCCGAAAGGAACCGGGGACATCACGGAAAACATCCTCTGGAGATCGAGTAAATCGATCCCGAAACGCCCATCACAGATCGTGGTGGATGACCTGATCTTCATGATGAATGACACGGGTGTTGCTTCCTGTCTTGATGCGAAAACGGGCCGGGAAATCTGGACTAAGCGAATGGGGGGCGAGTACTGGTCGTCCCCTCTTTACGCAGAGGGCCTGATCTACTGCTTCTCCCAAGAAGGGACAATTCCTGTTTTCAAGGCGGCCCGAGAGTTTGAACTGGTCGCAAACAACCACTTGGACGATGGCTTTCTGGCCTCACCAGCCGTCGTCAAATCGTCCCTGATCCTGAGATCCAAAACGCATCTCTATCGCATTGAAAAGGTGGCCGACGCTAAATGAAGCGACTCTTCTCGTATTTTCGTACTGCACAGAAACCCTACGATCCCGACAACTGGACCAGTCACCTGTGTGACATTGAAGGGTCCATGGTCCTGGAGATTATTTCTCGCGTGCTGGCCAGCGTTGTCTGGGCCACGACCATCACCGTTCTTTATGAACTGATGCCCGATACGTTTCTCCCGTTTGTCATCCCCATCACCGCGCACACCTTGACGGGAACCGCGCTGGGGCTGGTGCTGGTCTTCCGCACGAATTCGTCATACGACCGGTTCTGGGAAGGGAGAAAAAACTGGGGTGGCATCGTCAATGAGAGCCGAAATCTCGCACGTCAGTCGAGCGAGTGGCTAACTGCCGATCCCCGGCTTGCTCGTGAAGTCATCACCTGGACGTTCGCACTTCCGTATTCCATCATGCAGCGGCTGCGGGCTGAGCCGGGACTGGGGATTGAGCTGGAGGGAGTTGATTCGACAGATGTGAAACAGGTGGAATCCTCGAAACATCTGCCGCTGGCGATTACTCGCCTGATCACCAGACGCCTGATGTCAGCTCGACGCCGGGGAGTGATCGATGGGTTTCAGATGAAATCCATGGACTACAACATCGGCTTGCTGATTGACTACTGCGGCGCCTGCGAACGCATTCGTTCCACTCCGCTTCCCTTCGCCTACACCGTTCACCTGCGGCGAGTACTGATCGTCTATTGCTTTACACTTCCCCTGGCCTTGATCAAGGATTTCGGCTGGGCGACGGTTCCGGCAACAATGCTGATTTCCTACATCCTGTTTGGAATCGAAGAAATCGGTGTGGAGATCGAAGATCCCTTCGGCCTCGACATGAATGATCTGCCACTTCAGAAATATTGCGGCGACATTCAAGCCGTTCTGGAAGATGTCCGCAACGGGATGACCGAGGAGGATCCCCTCGGTGTGGCAGCGGCCTCCCTGCCCAAGCTACCGGTCGAGACGGGTTGATCACGGGGGCGGCGGGCCGATTCGGCGGGGACGGTCCCTGCCGGAGAGCTGCCTGATCACGGAGAGGGCAAAAGCTCCTTTTCCTCGCCCCGATTCGTCATCACAGACGGTCCGGGGTGGGGTATCTCAGCTCAGGATCTCTTTCACGATGTGGCCGTGAACGTCGGTAAGCCTCATGTCTCGTCCACCGAAACGGAATGTTTGCCGCGTGTGATCGACACCCAGCAGGTGCAGCATCGTGGCGTGCAGGTCGTGGATCTCGACCTTGTTTTCGACCGCGCGATAGCCGAAATCATCGGTCGCGCCATGGATGACTCCTCCCTGGATTCCTCCTCCCGCCAGCCAGATCGAGAAGCCGTAGGGGTTATGGTCACGTCCGTCGCTTCCCTGTGCGAAGGGGGTGCGTCCGAACTCACCGCACCAGACAATGAGTGTCTCGTCGAGCAGACCCCGTTGTTTCAGATCCTGAATTAGCGCCGCGATCGGCTTATCGACCGAACGTGCGTTCTTCGTGTGTCCATCGATCAAGCTGGAATGCTGGTCCCATCGGTCACCGTTGCCTGCGGGGCAGGTTAACTCGATGAAGCGGACGCCCCGTTCGACGAGGCGTCGCGCGACCAGACAGAGTCGACCGTAGGTTCGCGTGTTGGGAAACTCGTCATTCAGACCGTAGGCTTCGTGTGTCGAAGCAGATTCTTCGTGCAGGTCCATCAGTTCGGGCACCGCCGTCTGCATGCGGGCGGCAAGTTCGTAATTGGCGATTGCCGATTCCAAGGCGTCAACACGGCCGAGCTGCTGAAGTCGCCCTTCGTCCAGTCGTTTCATCAGGGCGAGTTTGTCCGCTTGCAGCCCGCGCGTTTTCTCGCTCGGTCTGATATTCGCGACGGGTGCCTCACCTGATGTGAAGACGGAGCCCTGGTAGGCTGCGGGAAGGAATCCGCTTCCGAAGCAATCCATCCCCCCAGGGGGAATCAGCCCTCCATTGAGGATTACGAAGGCAGGAAGATCGTCGCACTCGGAACCGAGTCCGTAGCTGATCCATGCGCCGTGGCTGGGGCGGCCCTGCTGACCATGTCCCGTGTGCAGGAAGTAGTTTGCGAACGTGTGTTCTGAAAAGGGGGCGACCATCGATCGAACGACCGCCAGATCATCGGCGCACGTCGCAATATGCGGAAACAAGTCGCTGATCGGGATTCCCGACTGGCCGTACTGCCGGAATTTCCACGCCGACTTCAGGATCTTGCCGACGTTGGCGAACTGGGTTGGTTCGACCTTGCCAATCACCTCATGAGGGGATCGTCCATCGTACTTGTCGAGCATCGGTTTCGGATCGAACGTATCGACCTGTGACGGACCGCCGTCCATATACAGAAAGATCACGTTCCGCGCTTTGGCCGGATAGTGAGTCAACTGAGCGGCCAGTCCGTTGCTGGTGGCCGTCGCTGCGTGAGCCGTCTGGTTTCGGGCAAGCATGCTCGACAGAGCGACTGCGCCGAAGCCGTGGGCCGATTGCGATAGCAGCTCGCGCCGGGAAACGGGTTGTGCGAGATAACGCTGGCAGGGAAACATGGTGCCTCTCAATCGATGTAGACAAATTCTTTGACGTTGAACATCACATGGCACAGATGGCTCCACGCCTGCCGTTGGTTTTCTGGTTGAGCCGCACCCTGTGACTCCAGAAACGCGGCCGCCTCGGCCGCTTCGGACTCGGAGGGGAGGCGAGCAAACGCCATTTGATAAAGTCGATCCAGCCGTTGCCGCGTCGTGGCACTTTCCTCGGCGAGCAGTCGTCCGGCCCAGAGGTGAGCCTGTTCAATCACGAACGGATCGTTCATGAGGATCAAGGCTTGTGCAGGTACGTTCGAGACTGTTCGTCGACCAACGGTCGAGAAGGGGGATGGCGTATCGAATGCGAGCATCATCGGCGACAGGAAATTCCGGCGAACCGAGATATAAATGCTGCGGCGGCCGTTACCGTCCAGCGGGCCACTCATTCCGGGACGACCCCGACCCTGCATGAATTCGGTCAGATGAATCGGCACACTGGGTCCGTACAAAGTCGGGTCGAGCCGACCGGACACGGCCAGTAGCGAGTCCCGAATGACCTCCCCCTGAAGGCGGCGAATGGCCATCCGGTGCCACAATTCATTATTGGGGTCGAGCGCATCCGCATCCGTCGGGCGGCTTGACATCTGATACGTCCGACTGAGGATCAGGGAACGGATCATTCCCTTAGTCGACCAGCCGTTTCGGACGAATTGATCGGCGAGATAGTCAAGCAGTTCAGGGTGCGTCGGGGGAAGTCCCAGCACTCCGAAATTATCGACCGAAGGAACAAGTCCTCTGCCGAACAGGTGGTGCCAGATACGATTCACAGCGACCCGCGCGGCGAGCGGGCTGTCGAGAATCTCTCGAGCCAGTTCCAGTCGACCGCTTCCCGAGAGGGATGTCGACTGAGACGCAGGCAGATCGTCTGGTTGTAACGCTTCAAGAAAACGGCGCGGGACCAGATCTTTCGGGTTGCTGGAATTTCCCCGAACCAGCAGGTATTCGTCCACCCCGTTTCCTTCCAGCATTGCGGGCGCCAGGCCGGATTCCCAGCGAACGTTCTTCGCCAGCTCTGCTTCGGCGGTAGAGTCATCACTTACGTGAACCAGCGACAACGAATCTTGAGGGGCGAAGAGGCTGAGGTGTGTGACCAGCCAGTTCGCGAGCGGGGCGTAACGGCTAGCGTCAACGTCTTTGTCGATCGAAGCCGAATCGGATTCAGGCCCACTGGCTTCTTTGGCGAGCAGTCTTGCCGCCACTCGAAACTCTTCCGCGTAGGCGGCAACTCGTTCAGCCACAGGCTGACCGGCTGTTGTCAGGACCCCGCGATGAAAAAAGGGAGGTTCCGGCAACTTGGGAGCGTCATCGCTTGCCACCACCATCGCGATTGTGAGCGGGCCGTCATCGGCGGGTGAGAACTCAATATGCATGCGATGGCCGGGGTAGAGCGACAGATCATGGGAAACCCAGTGCCACTCGTTGTCGGCGTGTTTATATTCCCGCAAGAGGCCACCGTGGAGCGGGCCGACGACAATCAGATGCGAGTTGACGGCTGCGTAGGCCCGAACGGAACCCCGGACGAGGTACCAGAGATTTCGCTTCTGCAGCGAAAATTCGGGCGTTCGCACCATGCGTCCATACTGCTGCCATGCTCCCAAAGTCCCATTATCGACTTCGGTTCCGTTTGAGAGGCGGATCTCTTTCCAGAACAAATCCCGATTCCACCCTCCCACTGTATCGATGTGGAAAGGATGAGATTGAGTTGTGGGGGAGAGCACCAACCGACCACGCGGTTGTGGTTTCAGCCCGAACGAGACACCGTCCTGAGGGGCGGTTTTGATTGCAGGGTCGCCGAAGTCGACGATCAGCTCATGATTCGGGAGAGGACTGGCGGTCGTACCGGCAGGGGTTGACGAGACGGGCGCATCGCCGCCGCCGCTGGTGGCTGCCAACGGGTTGGCAGTGGTGAGTCCATGCAAGGGATGGCGCACGTCATCCCGCGCCACGATCAGTTCGGCGCACCAGCCTGCCAACATCCGGGGGTCAAGTTGCGTCTCAGAGGCCGTTCGCTTGACCAGATCAAAGTCGGGTAAGCTGCCGGGGTCTGCTCCCGGGGCCAGTTTGCTGGAGAAACCGGCGTCAATTGTGCGAACTGCAGCCAGCAGAGAGCGGTCGAGTTGATCGAGGGCCGGTCGAGTCAGTGTCACCAGATCCTGTGCGACCTGCTGACGCGAGCGGGATCGGCGTTCATCCAGAGTTTGAGCGATCCGTTGATGCTGTTCCTCAGTATCGACTCGCATTTGTCGATAGCTTCCGCTCAGGGCGAAGCCGGCGAGTGCGTAATAGTCCTTTTGAGAAATTGCATCGAATTTGTGATCGTGGCAGCGGGCACACGCAACGGTCAGGCCCAGGAACGTCTTCGTGAGGACGTCCAGTCGGTTATCGATCCGATCCGTCTCATCCTTACGGATATCGACGGGCGAATGGACCTCTTCCCCCAGAAACCAGAACCCGGTCCCCAGGACAGATTCGTTGATCGGGAGTTCGCTTCCGGAGGGAGAGGGACTGGTCGCCCGCCAGCGGGGAGAGATTAAGTCCCCAGCGATTTGTTCCGTGAGAAAGCGATCATAGGGGACGTCGGCATTGAATGCTCGAATGACGTAGTCGCGGTACTGCCAGGCATTCGGGATGATCGGCTCAAACTCATGGCCGCGCGTTTCCGCAAACCGGGCAAGATCGAGCCAGTGCCGTCCCCAGCGCTCGCCAAAGTGGGCGGAATCCAGCAGGCGATCAACGACAAGTTCGAGTGCGTTTGGACGACTGTCCTGAACAAACTGTTCGACCTCTTCTGGCGAGGGGGGAAGTCCGATCAGGTCGAAGTAGATCCGGCGCAGCAACGCTCGTTTTTCGGCAGAGGGAGCAGGGCTCAACCCGCGCGACTGAAGCTTGGCAAGGATGAACCTGTCGGTATCCGTCAGGGGCCAGTTTGATGCGCCGGTGTCGGGCAATGGTGGAGCCGTGACAGGTTGCCAGCACCAGTGAGCTGCCTTTCGCTCGGCAACGTCGAAGGGTTTTGCGACGCCCGTTCCGGAAGCCGATTCCGGGGGCCAGGGGAGTCCCAGTTCCACCCATTTTGTGAGAATCTCGATTTCTTCGGCGGGGAGTTTTGATTTCGGGGGCATCTGGTAGAGATCCCCGTAATTGATGGAGGAAAGAAACAGGCTTTCCGCCGGCTTCTCGAGGACGACGGCGGGACCGGTGTCTCCTCCCGTCAACACTCCGGTTCGAGAGTCCAGCGTCAGGCCTCCTCGGGGAGAGGTCTGGTCCGAGGAATGACATTCGTAGCACCGCTTGACCAGCAGAGGGCGCACTTCCTTCTCGAAGAAGTCCAATGACTCTTCCGAGAATGAGGGTGTCTCATTGGCCATCCCGCTCGTGATACAAGGGGAGACAAGACACGTCACCCACATCAGGAACATTCTGACGAACAGTCTCATCAGCAACTCCGTAAAGGATTCCCCACCCAGATCTCGCAGCGACCAGCTCCAGCGTCTCAGGGAGAGGAATTGTAACAAACCCCGTTGATCCGTCTCCGTCCCAGTGTAGACGATTCCGGGCTGACAGGGCAGATACATCAGCATGGATAGATGGACGGTGGAGGGGTTTTAAGAAACCGATACAGGTGGGGGAGGTGCCGGGGGTGCAGTAAGGGCTGAGCGTATAAAACAGCGTGGGTGAAGGAGTTGCGGCGTGGTGGGACTGGAGAAGTCGGCTAAGACCTCCTTGAGATTACGTCAGCAATAAGCGTTCGCACGCCACCGCGTGACACTCCTCGGTCCGGCAGCACGCTGTTCCGCACCCAAGATAAGGCACCAGGGATGACAAGTCACTGCGTCGCAGAGAGTTTCGACAGATCGGCATTCGACCCGAAGATTTCATCGGGACGATGCATCGTCTTGGGAAATGTCCGACACCGGCGAGCTTCAGGCCACAGAATCATGTAGAGGAACGAGGCTCCTCGGCTACCGGGCCTCTCCCTGCAGGTTGTAGTCTTCGATCTTCTTGTGGAGCGTATTACGGTTAATCCCCAGTTTGACGGCCGCTTTCGTCTGAGTTCCCTGGCACGTGCGGAGAACCTGCAGCAGGACTTCTTTCTCGACCAGGGAGACGATCCGGTCATGGATATCCTGGGCCTCTTCTCCCGCTTCCATCAGGCCCAGAGTCACGAGTTCGCTACACATCTTCTGGATGCCGCCTGACTTGGAACGACTGATGCGGACGGGCGCGAGCCCGCGCACGTGGGGTGGAAACAGGTCCATGGTCAGCGTTTCGGTCGTGCACAGCACAATTGCCCGTTCGATGTAATTCTGAAGTTCGCGGACATTTCCCGGCCACGAATAGGACTGAAGCATCGAGATCACATCCGACGGGACTTTGGGAATCGGCCGTCCATTGGCGATGGCATACTTCTTCGCGAAGAATGTTGTCAGTGGCTCGATGTCCTCCGGGCGGTCGCGCAGGGGGGGAAGGTAGATCGGGACGACGTTTAATCGGTAGTAAAGGTCTTCCCGAAAACGATCTGCGTCGATTTCGTCGAGCAGATCCCGGTTGGTGGCGGCGACGATGCGGCAATCCACCCGGATGGTCTTCGTGTCGCCGACCCGTTCAAACTCCTGCTCCTGCAGGACACGGAGCAGTTTGACTTGCAGCGTGTAGCTCATGGAGTTGATTTCATCGAGAAAAATCGTCCCCCCGTGAGCCGCTTCAAACCGGCCGGTCCGATTCTCGTGGGCGCTGGTGAACGCCCCTTTCACGTGTCCGAAAAGCTCACTTTCAAGCAGACTTTCACTGAGTGCCCCGCAGTTGACCCGAATGAAAGGTCCCGAAGCTCGGGGACTTAGCTCATGCAGCGCCCGGGCAATCAATTCCTTTCCGGTCCCTGTCTGGCCCATGAGAAGAACCGTTGCCGAAGTACTCGCGACCTGCCGTGTCAGTCGATAGACGTCAGTCATGGCAGGACCGGTGCCGATCATACCGTCCAAGCTTACCGATCCGTTTTTACCACTGCCACCAATGCTCATGCTTTACCAACCCTCAAGGAATGTGATGCCCATCTGCCGAACATTCTGCTGGGATAGTGAGCCATGACCTAACTTTTTCTCTCTTTAAATTTCAGTCGCGCAGTTGCCTTCATTCCAGGCTTTCTCCTTGCTGCATTTGTTGCGTAGATTGTACGCAAAATAGCACGGAAAGTGTGCACGATTTCTCCGGAAAGTGGTTTTGGCGACAGAAATCTCTGTAAGCAAGCACTATGCCCGGGCGACGGGGGATTCTGGTGCTGAAGTGAAAAGCCGAAGGAGGCGAGTTTGGGTGGCCGGGGATGTTGCAACCATCAACGTATTGTTATATCTGTGATGCCCGCTCGTCAGACTGCGACACGGAGCGAGAATCGAATGCTCATCGCGTCTGACGGAACTTCAGGGAGGTTCCCCTTCGGATGTAGGTGACGTTCTTTTCTAAAGAACAGACCGTTGACGACTTCCACGGTTCGAAGAATTGACTGCATTCCCGGCACGGTGGCCCGGTTCTCTATTCAAGGACAGATTTGATGCTTTCACGACGCTCATTTCTCGGAGCTCTCGGCCTGGGAGTTATGGGAGGAAGCCCCCTCGGTTTCACCGCAGAGCCCGCTTCCGGACCAAGAAAGCGATTGGCCGTGATCACGACGGAGTGGCGATTTCATTCGCATGCGTGGCACATGGCCGAACGATTTCTGCACGGATATCCGATCAATGGGAAGTGGCACCGTCCAGCGCTGGATGTCGTCTCGGCCTACGTCGATCAGAAGCCTGACAATGATCTCAGCCGGAGTCGGGCGGACGAATTCGGTTTCAAAATTTACCCGACGATTGCGGAGACATTGCGGTGCGGCGGCGACAAACTGGCCGTCGACGCAGTGTTGATCATCGGAGAACACGGAAAGTATCCGAAATCCGAGTACGAACAGACGAAATATCCCCGCTACGAATTTTTCAAGCAGACGACAGACGTGTTTCGTGCCGAAGGGGAAGTCCGTCCCGTTTTCAACGACAAACATCTTTCGTGGAACTGGGAATGGGCCAGGGAGATGGTCGAGATCGCTCGGGAGCTGAAAGTTCCCTTTTGCGCCGGCTCGTCGTTACCGGTCACCTGGCGGATGCCGGACGTCGATCTTCCGCTTGATTCAGACGTCGAAGAGCTGATGTGTCTCGCCATGGGGGGGATCGACAGCTACGACTTTCACGCTCTGGAAGTGATTCAGTGTATGGCTGAACGACGGCGTGGGGGCGAGACGGGCGTCGTGGCGATGCAGGCCCTGCGGGGTGATGCGTTCTGGAAGGGGATGGAGTCCGGGAGTTGGGGGAATGGGGGCTGGGATCCCAAACTGTTCGATGCCTGCCTGACGAGGACTCAAACTCTGGCGCAGCCGGAAACGTTCAGCCATCGGTATCCCACAGCCGAGCAGATCCGCGCGTGGGTTAAAGATCCCGTTGCCTATCGGTTCGAATACGCTGACGGTGTGAAGGCGACCATGTTGCTGATGAATGGACTGGTGGGAGACTTCACCTTTGCGGCCCGTCTGAAGAATGAGCCCCAGCCGTTTTCGACTTTGTTCTATCTGCCGCCAACGCCAAACGTTGTTTATTCCGCATCGCTGATGGCGAAAGCGGAAGAGACATTCATGACAGGGAAGTCGCCGACTCCGATCGAGCGGACTCTGCTCACCACGGGACTCGTCGAAGCAGGGGTGCGATCACTGGGATCGGGGCAGAAACGGCTGGAGACACCCCACCTTCAAATCCGCTACCAGCCCCCAAAGGAATCGACCTTCCTGAGATCGTAAATGTGAACAATAACAGCAGCCTGAGGGGATCCCTTCCGGTTTCCCCTCAGGGGCTCTCTGTCCGCAGCGGTCCATGTTTGCGTGATCGGTCATCACTCGTTGTCGCCCTGAGCTGAAATTTCAGTGGTCGCGATACTGGCGGTGACACTGCGTGCAGGCTTTTTCGATCCGCTGAAAGGCCTCGTCCGCCTTGTCCAATTCTTCTGATTGCAGCGCAGCGACCAGATCGCCCGCTGCAGTGGCGGATTTATCAAGCAACGCCGCGAAGGACGCATCGAATTCGTGGCTGAGCTGCCGCTTTGTTTCGGTAAACGCTTCCTGAATCAGCACGGCTTCCTCCCGGATTTCCCCTGCGGATTGACTGGGCAGGCTCTTCCAGTCTCGTTGCCTGCTGGCCTTGATGCGATCAAACCGCAGATCGATTTCGACCATGGATCTGACCAGTGAAGAGACTTCGGCCGTCTCCACGAGTTCCGGCAGAGTGGCCTCGGCAGGGGCGGGTCGAAAATTTTCGACGTCACGCCACAGACCTGAATAGTTCCGGCTCGTTCCTGCCTGCTCGAGAATCGCAACGGCCTCCTGATTTGTCGCGTCACCGGAAGCGACCCAGGCGACCGCCGCAGCCGCAGGACCGCGGTGTCGGCCGTGGTGGCAGTGAATGTAGACGGGCCCCTGTAGTTCCCGCATGACGCGGGTCAGCGAGTCACAGGCGGATCGGGGGACGCCGTCGTAGCCGATGGGAATGTGGACGTACCGCAACCCATGCGCGTGAGCCAGTTCGGTCTCTGGAAGCGCTCCATCGACGCTGACAACGGTTTGGATTCCCAGTTTCTTCAGGCTGGCGAAAGCGGCCTCACCCTCGGGTTGACTGCCGGAGTAAATCCGATCGGAAATTTTGAAGAGACGATGGATCCCCGCCAACTGGTTCTGGTCATGAGTGACGGCGTCCGGCGCTTCTACCGCTTTAACAGCCTCCTCTTTCTCCGAGGGGACTTCGTCGTGGGACAGTGTCGGAGTTTCGGGGCGAGGGCCACTTCGCTCGTTCCCACACCCCGCAGCGCTGCAGCACAAAAGGACGAGCAGCATCGGTTTGCGTACCGTGTTCAAGCAGGTTCCCTCACTTTTCAGTCGTCTTAGTTCTCAGTCGTATTCTTCGAAACTCGGCTCTCAAGCCCTGATGTCGACCTTCGCTATATCTCCGCGAGAGAGCGACTCTCAACAGGGACAGGCCAAACTGCGGCCCCTGTTCCCGAGAAGGACTGTTCAGCCGCTGCTGAGCTTTTCAGCCTTTTATCCATGCTGTTTCAGCCGCCGATACCACTCAGCGAGAGCCTCCTGAAAGTCTGTCGCTGTCGAGCACACTCAAGATCACGGAGAAATCATTCTAGCAAGAGTGCTTGACGAGTCATTCATCGGTTTGGGCGCTTTCGACGTTGCTTGGCTTCATCCACCCGGAGACGAATTTCTTCGTAGACGAGATTGGGTTTCAGGGCGTTGAGAATCAGGTCCGGATCGTGGTGCAATTCGAGCTGCTGAATCAGGAAATCAACGGCGGACGGGTCGCGGGAGAGGCCGATACTCAGTACGAGCGATCTCCGCAGACCGTCGTCCCTGGTACGATTCCAGGCGAGGATCAACGATTTGATGGCCTCGGGTTTTCCACAACTTCCCAACGCCGCCGCTGCTTCTGTGACGAGTTCCTCACGCTCCGATTTCAAGAAACCTGCGACCAGGGGGATGGACGTTGTCGGAGCCATTTCGAGCAGTCCTGTCATGCACGCGCCTGCGACGTCGGAATGGATCCCGTGGGATCGCAGCTTCATTCTCAGCAAGGGCAGGGCGGATTCACTACCGGTGTCGGACATGGCTCGAACGGCGTTGACCTGGTCGAAGGTTGACCCCTGCAGGTAATCAACGAACGCAATCAGTTTGTCCGCGGTCCTCATACGAACAGACCTTGCCAGGGCGAATGCAGCGCTGGCCCGGACATTTTCCGCCGTGTCGATGGCGTCAGGCCAGGCGGGTTCGATCTGCTGGTAGGTGAGTGCCGCCTGGTAGAGTTCCGGGTCATCGTAATTCAGTGCGGCGAGGGCTTCGATCAGCGCTGTTTTGGCCCAGCAGCCTTTGTCAGCCTTCATCGGATCAGGCCCATCGATCAAGCGGGTCCAGGCACGTAACAGATCGGGTTCCATCCCCGATAGCTCGAATTCGCGGACAATTTTTGCTGCTTCCGCGACGATCAGGTTGCAGCGGTCGGGCAGATGTCGAGCTGCAGCTTCGCGTAACTGAGTGAGGTCACCACCGCTGCGAATTTCTCTGAGGCACGCCAGGCGTTCTTCAATGGAGGGACGAGGGGGCATGGCTTGGTCCACGAGATGATGGTGGTCGTAAGCGCGTTGTTCTGGTCGGAATATCATGTCGGACAGTCCAAGTGGATGCTACGCCGGAGTGGCGACGGCGGGGTTCCTTGGTCCGAGACGGGTCCAAAAGAGGAACGTCCAGGGTCGCCCCTGCGTCGCCATTGCGTCCGCCAACGCGAGAGAACTTTATTCTGCGAGCAAGCGGAAGCGGGGACTCTTCACAGGCAAATGCTGCTCATCGCAGGGAAGCGGGAAGCCTGCCGACAGGGACGCTGCAGTTTCTGCATTTCGGGTTGAGTGGCGCGCATCCGTCGCCACTCCTCAAGTCAATGACAACATCCGCAGATGGTGCAGGTTCCAGGAACAGAGATTTCATCTCCGAAAATCCGCGAAATCTGCGGACCAAACTCACTCAAAGTCATTCAAATCGGTGAGACCGAGGCGCGGAGGGACCCGAGTATTTCATGGGTTTCCAACCGGCGATTACTAGCCATGTTAATAGTAAAAATGTTCAGAGAATTGTGGGAAAGTATCGGACAAAAGCCGTCGTTCATATGATAGATCCGTCAACACGTGTCAACGTAATTCTGAACGAAGCAGGCGGTGTCATTGGAGCTTCGAAGCTAGGGGGGTGAACAACCCCACAGCGTTCTGGCTACTGGGCGATTATTTTAACAACTCATCTTGGAGCGTAAATTGAGGGAATTTTCAGTGAACTTAACACACGACGAAGCATTGATTTTCTTTGAGTGGTTATCGGTGCAGGACGATAAAAACAATTTGGAAGGCGACGAAGCGGAGCTTAGGGTCATCTGGAGAATTCAGGGACAGCTTGAGAGTCAACTTCCAGACATCTTTCTGCCTGACTACGCAGAGCGGCTTGCCGCCGCCAAGAGTCGAATATGAAGCTCGATGTTTCATGCTCTGAATGACAGGCGGCAGAGTTTCGATCGCGCAAATGCGATCGGGCGACCATTAAGGTTGGTTGAACATCTTTCTTGTCATTTTTTTCCAAATAATGACCATTTACACTCTGGAGCAACCCACGGACATTCGAAAGGAATAGACACTAAGGGGAAATTGGGATACGGTTCGTGCGTCGGAGTTGAATGGACCGACCAGAAGAGATTTCCGACAACCGTTTGATTTCCGACTCATAAAGACAAATGAGCGTAGAAGTTCAGGGAAGGCGAACCAATGGGCGAATTCTTTAAGTCGTGGCGACGAAAAATCGGCGTTATGATGCTAGCTGTGGCGTGCGTGTTTGCAGTTGGCTGGGTGAGGAGTCAAGCCAGATTTGATGCCGTGAACCTTCAAGTGTTGAATGCCACTTTTTTCATTCAATCGAGGGAAGGTGGCGTCCTGCTTATGAGGTCTGGGCCGACGCCGTTCTTTCAGTTGTTTCGCTTTCATTCCGCTGAACTGAAGCAGGCGAAAGCAGTGATGAAATGGGATCAATGGTATGGATATCGTCTTGATTACCAACATCGTTTTGGCGGATTCGAAGTCGCCACTGGCACTGGAGCAGCCCGTAGCGAAATTCGTTTCGCTGCATTGACCCTCTCCTACTGGTTCATTGTCATTCCAATGACCCTAATTTCGGCATGTTTGCTGTTATGGAAGCCCAAAACGGTGAAATCCTCTCTTGGCACTCAAAATTACTTGTTATCGCAAGTTCATCCACTCAGCACAGCACACTGAAAGGTTTTTCTGGCTTCATCATCTGTTATTGAAAACCCGAATTCCTCGCCGAAAAATGGTCCATCCGGGATTATTGTGGGTTGAGATTGAGTCCTCCGCAGTAGAAGAAGATTGCGGTTTTGGACTTGCCCATGAAATGTGGGCGCGAGGTTAGGATTAAATGGCCTGTTCGAACTTGACGGGTGGGAGATACCCGATCGTCGAGTGCCTTCGTACGCGGTTGTAAAACGCTTCAATGTATTCGAAGAGGCTTTGGCGCGCTTGCGAATGGGTCTGATACCGTTCGCGGTGGACGAGTTCCTTCTTCAAGGTGGCGAAGAAGCTCTCCATCGGTGCGTTATCCCAGCAGTTGCCTCGGCGGCTCATCGAGCAGGTGATCTGATTTCGTCTCAGAAGAGTCTGGTAGTGTTCGCTGGCATATTGCACCCCGCGATCCGAGTGCGCCACCAGGCCTGCTGCAGGAAGTTCTCGCTGGACCGCCATCTCCAGCGCATCAACGACCAGTCGACTGTCAATCCGATCTGACATCGACCAGCCCACGATCTTGCGTGAGTACAAATCTTCGACGGCCGCCAGATACAGCCAGCCTTCCTCCGTCGGAATGTAGGTGATGTCTGCTGTCCATGTCTGATTCTTTTGAGACGGAGCAAACTCACGATCCACAACATTGGCAGCCACCGGATGAGAATGGTTGGAATCCGTCGTGCTCACGCGGAACTTCTTCACCGTCGAGGCCTTGATGCCTGCCTCTTTCATGCAGCGAGCAACGGTCTTCCGATTACAGGGATGGCCTTGAGCTTTCAGTTCTGCCTGAAGTCGTGGCGCTCCATAAACATCATGATACTTCATCGCATGAATGGTCTGAATGCGACGCGTCAGTTCCTCGCGTCGCCGTGAAGATTCACTGGCGGGGCGTTTTCGCCAGGCGTAGTATCCGCTGCGAGAAACGTCCAATACCCGACATTGAACTGTGGCAGGCCACACAGTGCGATGGTCTTCAATGAACTGATATTTCATTTGGACTCCTTCGCGAAGAACTGTGTCGCTTTTTTTAAAATGTCACGTTCCATCCGTAAGAGCTCGACTTCGCGACGCAATCGCGACAGCTCGGCTTCCTGGGCCGTCTGCTGGCCTTGGCCGGGAAAGGCCTGCACGCCCTGCGCCGCGAACTGCGCTTTCCACTTGTAGAGCAGCGTTTGACTGACACCCAGGCGGCGCGACACCTCTGCTACGGACAACTGTTGACTGCTGATCAGACTCAATGCCTCACGCTTAAACTCCGGCGTGTGCTTCCGACGTTCTCTCGACATACTCTGGACTCCTCTTGGGAAAGCATACTCGCTTTTCCTCGCGCCCACATTTCATGGGCAAGTCCATAACAATTCAGACTACCCCTGAAGCTGATGTTTCGGCTCTGGGTATTAACCCTTGGTTTTGGAAATGCGGTGGAGCATAATAAGCCAGGGAACGGGGATACGGCGGCGCAGTGTATTCTGTCGATGGAGAGTCTAACAATGATGCCCAAACGCGATTTTCTGTCTTTTCTTTTTGCTGTGGCTATTGGTGCGGGCATCTGGGCGCTATCTCCGATCGTCACCGGTGAGACTGAACCTTGGGATTCGCGCGGCCCCTATTATTCGATTGCGTTACTGGCTGGCGGAGCACTGTCCGCAGCAGTATGCCCGCAGTATTTTTGGCTCGCACCAATCGGGATTCAGATTGGTGTGCTCGCTTTTATGCTGCTCAAAGGAATTATAGGACCATTTATCATTTTGTTTCCGTTATTTGCATTGTATCATATGATTCCGTCGTTTATTGGTGCTGTGGCGGTGTATGGCATTTACGGCGCTGCAAGATCAGAAAGTCGTTCAGGAGAACGGTAAGTGTAAGATGTTTTCTTCCTTCATAAGGAAGCATGAAGACAGTATTGCGTACTCGCAGGGTGGCTCGACCGCCTGTTCAGGGCGGTTGGGTCGCGAAGCGACATGATGTGGTACCATGAGTGTTCCCTTTTTTGGATCACCGTAAGCAGTTTTCCTCTGTTCACCATGGTTGAAAGACGAATTTAGACACCTCGAAGCAGATCCACTTTGGGACACGCTCGTGCGACAACAGGCGCAAGCACCTGCGGCATGAGCAAGCGAGGAGAATCGTCATTGGCACGATGGGGAGTCGACTGGCACAGCATCAGGGGCTTTCCCGGGGATTTGTGATCATGCCAGATCACGTCGATGCTCTCATCAGGTTCCCGGAAACGTGGCAATTGAGCCCGTTCATGAACAAGTGGAAGGAACTGACTTCGAAATCATTGAAAACCGTGTTACCCCAGCGTTTCCAGGGCGACTGGTCCCAGATTGACTCCACCGAACCAAGCTGGCAAGCATGCCACTACGGATTCCACATTGGGGCGCGGGCCAAGGGGAAAGAAAAACGGGACTACAGGCACATGAATTCCGTGCGGGCCGGGTTAGTTGAACAAGCCAGGGACTGGCGGTGGAGTGCAGCTCGCTGGTACCCTGAATAGAAATCTGTTGGTTTATCGATTCGGTGGCCGCCTGATTTGGAAGCGGATGATGAATTCACCACGGATGTGTGATGGCCAGCCGACGAGATTGCAGCTTGTGCCTCCGGCACCCAACCGCCCTCAACAGGCGGTCGGGCCACCCAGCAGGAACGCCCGACAGAGGTAATCTTCTTAATCCTTTAAAGCACGTGTCAGATGATGTCCAATCTTGGTATGTTTGCTCAAAAGCTGGAATCCTCCACGACTATCTGAAACGTCGCCCCCCAAACAAGGGACCCAGAAACGCACCATGTCCGGAGAATGAGAAACCTGAACCTAAGAAACCCTAGGGTAGAGAAAATGAGAATTAAAGCGGCTCTAAAACCCCAAGCTGCAGCGTTGGCCGATCGGTTTCTGCTTAAAGATGCAGATGCGTCAGCAATTCGCTACCAACTCTTCAAACTAAAATACGGTATCAGAAGAGTCAATTCGTTGGCTCAATATTTACTGCGTCAATTCGGCAGCGCTATGCTGGCTATCCTTATGGCTTCACTTTCAACTGCCGTAATAGCCGAGGAGGAGAGTAAGGCTGATTTGCTCGCGGATAAATTCTCTGAGCAAGGCGCTATTGAGTATGTGGCACAATTGCTGTTGAAAAAACAGACCTTGAGTTCTCACGAGATAGACGAGATTTCGAAGCTTAGATCATCGAAGAGTATTTCAGATGCACATTTCGTGGATCTCACAACTCTCTTAGTCGCGGGCATCGCCGACCCGGCCGAGCGTGCAAGTAAAATTGTCGAGCACCTAGATCGACTGGAGGGAATTCTCAATGAAGACACCGAACTTGCGGTCTGGAAGCGATGTTCCCACTGCTTGGCGCATGCGTTTGAGTTTCCTGTCAAAGGCGCCGAGTTAGAGGCACGCATCTGCAAGCAGATCGGAACACTAACTCCAAAGAAGCAGCTCGCGCTAATTCACTCACTCGAAAGCGTTCGCTGGCATGACCTGGCACGTAGGAAAGAGAGCCTGAAATCCTTGTACTCAGACAAAGGGACAACAGATGTAGCCAGATTTGAAATTCTCTCCGTCATCCACACAGCAGTTATTCAGAATTGGATTTCCGTTCTCGACGCCGTAATATGCTATCACGAGCTGGCTGAGCTTCCTCAGCACTCTCCTTTGCTTAACAAACTTATGATGGGCCGCATTGTCCAAATCGCGGCGCTTAAGCTAAACAGATAATGAACTAATCCGAGCAGCGGCTTCTCGGTTAGGAGTTTCTTTGGGCATTTTGAGAATGAGAGGAAGTCTTCCACAGAGTCTTCACACGATAGGAGCGAATTCGGCTAGAAACGCCCATAGGGACACTACTTTTTGGGGCACCTTCTGTAGTAAATGTCTTGCCGCAGGGTGGCCCGACCGCCTGTTCAGGGCGGTTGGGTCGCGGAGCGACATGATGTGATACCATGAGTGCTCCCTTTTTTTAGATCACCGCACGCAGTTTTGTTCTGTCTACCATGGTTGAAAGACGCGTTTACGACACTGGGAAGCAGATCCACTTCGTGACGTTCTCGTGCTACAAGAGGCGCAAGCACCTACAGCACGATCAAGCGAAGAGAATCGTCATTGGCACTATGGGGAGCCGACTGGCACAGCATCAGGGGCTTTGCCTGGGATTTGTGATCATGCCTGAACACGTCCATGCTCTCATCTGGTTCCCTGAAACGTGGCAGTTGAGCCCATTCATGAACAAGTGGAAGGAACTGACCTCGAAATCATTGAAAACCGTGTTGCCCCAGAGTTTCCGGAGCGACTGGTCCCAGATTGACTCCACCGAACGCATCGGACAGACACGCGACTACGGATTCAATATTTGGTCGCGGGCCAAGGTGGAAGATAAACTGGACGGCGGGCACATGAATCCCGTTCCGGCCGGGATGGTGGAACGAGCCAGGGACTGGCCGTGGAGTTCGGCTCGCTGGTACCTTGAACAGAAGTCTGTTGGTTTACCGATTCGGTGGTGGCCTCGCGTGGAAGCGGATAATGAATTCACCACGAATGTGTAATGGCCAGCCGACGATATTGCATCTTATGCCTCCGGCACCCGACCGCCCTCAACAGGCGGTCGGGCCACCCAGCGGGTAACCGGGCAGTTCCCCATCGCACAGCATCGATTATCGATTGGCTTCATCGAAACTATCCACAGAATCTCATTCCCAAAGCCCCGAGAGATTTTGGCGGGGTTGTTACACCGCAAGTGCTTACAACACGGCTCAGAAGTACGATCGAAGCGGCAAGAGCTTTGGCTCAACAACTGAGGCACCGTGGCAGTTGCGATACAAATTGTACGTCGCTCACGATTAGAGTAGAATGTGATGCAGGCTATCGCGCCTATTTAGAAGAGGGGGTGTTTCCCGACAGAGATGGCATTCTCCACAATTACGCAAGTGCTGACCGTGATCGCGATCTCTGCAATTATTCTGAGGCTATCAACATTGAGAAGTAATATTAAGGCCACGATATGCAGCCGAAACACTACATACGCGCACTGCTTCTTTATTGCGGATTTGTATTCAATTATGCGTGCCAGCCGGCAATCGCAGAAGAATGGCGTTTTTTACCAGGTGATGCATTTTTTGAATCTGCATTGACTCAAGAGCTTGCTGACATGATGACGGTTGATGAAGATGGTGATACTCTCAGTCTCCGCTATCATACTCATGCTAGAGTGGCGTTAGAAGCCGGGTGCGCCGTCCTTGAGATTAAGCGGATTGGGCTTAAGCGAAGAAAATTACTGGCGTGTCTTTATAAAATGCTGAGAAAGCAGCAGGCTCCGATTTTTGAAATTACAACGAATGAGAGGGGAGAATTGCGCCGTGAGTTAAACGGTATGGCGCTATTGGTCTATAACAAGACGTTTGATTATCAACGATATGCTATTGGGCTTCGGTATAATGAAGATTGGGCGGAGGAAGGTGCAATGTTTTCGACATTGCCAGAGTTCGTCAATTATTATATCTCGGAAGACCTGACTCCTTCGTGTGTTATTGAGGACTGGCGCAACAGTAGGCATGTGCCACCATTGAAGGTTACATTTCCGCCACTTCTTGACAAAAATCTAAGAGAAGCTCAGTTTTCACCACTAACGGTTGACGCTTCAGAAGTGATATTTGTTGTAGTTACGTATCCAATGATAGAAGAGCTGCGCAAGAATGTGACCCCTTGGAAATGTTATTTTGTTAATCAACACACAATTGTAGGAGGGGGACCTACGGAAGAGGGGTGGATAGAGGAAGAAGTTAATGTGGACGTAGACACGATCGTTGAGAAGGACGAGTAGTGTTAGAGGCGGATTGAAAGCCCTATGTTTGCAATGACGGGAGCACGGGGACACGGGGGCACAGCATATTCTGTTGATGGAGAATCTAACAATGATGCCCAAACGCGATTTTCTGTCTTTTCTTGTGGCTGTGGCTATGGGTGCAGGCATCTGGGCGCTATCTCCGATCGTCACCGGTAAAACTGAACCTTGGGATTCGCGCGGCCCGTATTATTCGATTGCGTTACTAACTGGCGGAGTACTGTCCGCAGCAGTATGCCCGCGGTATTTTTGGCTCGCACCAATCGGGATTCAGATTGGAGTGCTCGCGTTTATGCTGCTCAGGGGGATTATAGGACCATTTATCGTTCTGTTTCCTTTGTTTGCATTGTATCATATGATTCCGTCATTTATCGGCGCTGTGGCTGTGTATGGAATTTACGTCGCCGTGGGGCCAGCAAGTCGTTCAGGAGAACGGTAAGTGTAATAGGTTGTCTTCCTTCATAAAGACGCGTGAACACAATTTTGCGTACTCGCACACTACGGGGGCACAGCCCAAATGATCGTAGACGACAACCTGGCCAAGGTGGAAGAAAAACTGGACTATATTGCACATGAATCCCGTTCGGGCCGGGTTTGTGGCACGAGCCAGCAACTGGCCGTGGTGTTCGGCTCGCTGGTACCTTGAACAGAAGTCTGTTGGTTTACCGATTCGGTGGCCGCCGGGCTTTGGAACTGATGATGACTACACCTCGGAATTGTAATGGCCAGCCGACGAGATGCAGAGTCGTAATAATGTTCAGCGTAGAGGCAGTTTCAAAACCCTATTCTTGCAGGGCCAGCGCGCACTCGGCGGTAAATAGGTAAGATGGGGTAACTTGCGCCAGGGGCCTAATCATCATACCTTGATGCGATTGTTTGCGACAAGAAGCGAGCTGCGGCATTAAGGTGGATCATGGCGAAGAAAGACTCTGGTAGCGTTCGTCTGAGCTTGGAGGAAATCATTCCGTATTTCGCGGAACTCGAGGATCCTCGTTCTTCCATCAATCAGAAGCATCCCCTCGTGAGTGTCATTGTGATCTCCATCATGGCCGTGCTGGGTGGTTGCAGTGGCCCTACGGGAATCGCGGAATGGGCAGAACTGAAGAAAGACTTTCTGCTGGGGTTGCTCGACTTGCCGCAGGGTATTCCTCGCAAGGATGTCTTTCGTCGAGTGCTGATGTCGTTGAACCCCGGCGCCTTTCAGGCGTGCTTCACGCAATGGCTGGAGGCCTTACGGGCCGCAGCGGCGGAGGTTCTGGATCATGATCAATTGCTGCTGGCGATTGACGGGAAAACATTACGCCGCAGCCATGACCGGAAGAAGGGGTTGGGGGCTCTGCATTCTGTCAGCATCTGGGCCAGCGAAATGGGCTTGAGCCTTGGGCAAGTCGCGACTGACGAGAAATCCAATGAAATCACGGCGATTCCCGAGATATTGAAACTCGTCGATCTCCGAGGCGCGATCATTACGATCGACGCCATGGGAACCCAGACAGCGATCGCCAAACAGATCATTGCGGCGAAGGCCGACTATGTTCTCGCTCTGAAAGGGAATCAAGGATCCTTGTACCAGGCAGCGACGGATTATCTCGAAGAACAGATGCAAACGGATTTCGCCGATGTGGACGCTCGTCGGCACACAACGACGGAGACCGGACATGGTCGACGGAGACCGGACATGGTCGCACCGAGACACGTACCTATGTGCAACTCCCCATTCCAGATGTTCTTGCGGGTGCTGATCGCTGGGCGTCACTGAAGACGTTAGGGGCGGTCATCTCGATGGTCGATCGTGGAGGCAAGGAAACCGTCGACATCCGGTATTTTATCAGTAGCCTCCCCTTGGGAGTGAAGTGCTTTGCCAAGGCCGTTCGCAGTCATTGGTCGATTGAAAACAGTTGCCACTGGACCTTGGATGTCACGTATCGAGAAGACGAGTCCCGCATCCGAGAAAAGCAACTTCGGGAGAACATGGCGTGGCTCAACCGACATACTCTTTCGCTGCTCAAGCAACAGCAAAACAAGAAAAGCGTCGCCATGAACCGCAGAAGATGTGGCTGGGATGATAACGTGATGCTCAAAACACTAATGGGAATCAAGAGTTAGTACGCGCTGGCCCTGGGTTCGCCCAGCAGATGTTTGAGCAACTCCCCAACAAGTAGCCCTGTCGCGCCCCCACAGGACAGCCGCCGGTACGCTCACCTGGCCCGGATTTCGAAATCGCTCAGGATAAAAACACAGCTCGATCTTGACGGACCATTTACTTGCATATACAACAAAAAAAGGAAACATGACATGGGAACTGAATATCTGCAATCGGCGATTGATAAGGTTGCCAGCGAGTGCATTGCTGTCAGGCTGCGCAGGTTGAATCGCGTCATCACCAACATTTACGACGACGCTTTGCGCCCGCTCGACCTGAAGGTGAGCCAGATGAACATACTGGTCGCCGCCGCCAAGATGGGCACGGCCCGTCCAATTGAAGTCTGCAATCATCTGCATCTCGACGTCTCGACCCTCAGTCGCAACGTCGAACGGATGAAGGCTCGTGGCTGGCTGGAAGTGGTGCCCGACGAAGACGGCCGCTCGCAGCCTTTTCGCTTGACGCTGCAGGGACGCAAGCTCATGGAAAAGGCGATTACAGCCTGGAGCGAAGTGCAGCAACAGGTTGAGAAGTCTCTTGGGAGTGGATTCGTTGTGCTGCTGAACCAGGCGATGAATCGAGTCGCTTCAGAAGCCGCGACAAGCTGACTTTTTTTGCCCATATAGTTGTATATACAACAAGGAGCAGCCATGAAGCTCGAGGATCACCTGACCGACCAGCGAATGCACCTCAAGACTACACCCCCCATTCCATCGAAGAACGGGCTGCTGATGGGGCGGCGATATCGATCTTTGTTCGTGGTAAGCCTGAGCGTGACCGCGAGCGTCCTCGTGGTCGCTGGCGTCGTTCATCTGAAGGGCTCCGCTGCCCCGTCAGCAGAGCAACTGCCAGAGGCCCCGCCCCGGAACGTCCGTGTCCAGAAGGTTCGTGGCGACGGGGCGGCTTCGGAATCGTCATATACAGGAGTGGTCCGCGCCCGGTACGAGTCGGACCTGGCATTCCGTGTCGGCGGGAAGGTGGTGTCGCGGCACGTCGAACTGGGGGAGCGTGTGACGGTGGGGCAACCCCTGTTCCGGCTCGATCCGGAGGACTACGAACTCGCCTTGAAGGCAGCCGAGGCCGACCTCGCCGCAGCCGAAGCCGAGGTGGAGTATACGACCGCCGAGGATGTACGACAGCAACTACTGCATGCCCGAAATGCGACGGCCGCCGCAGAAGCCGAGAAGGCTCGCGCCGCACGGAGTGTGGCCGTGGCCCGAAGAGACCGAGCGATTAAGACGCTTGCTTTGGCCCGGAACCGGCTCTCCTACTGCAGCTTGGCAGCCGACGCCGATGGAGTCGTGACAGAACTGCCTGGGGAGGCGGGGCTGGTTGTGCTTGAAGGGCAGCCGGTCGCCAGGCTCACGCGGGATGGGGGGCTGGAGGCCGTAGTGAGCTTACCAGAGAACCGGGTTGAAGCTGCCCGATCGGCAACGGCCAAAGTCACACTCTGGTCGACTCCCGGCGTCGCCTTCCCCGCTGTGCTCCGCGAGGTGTCGCCTTCCGCTGACCCGCTCACCCGAACCTATCAGGCGCGGTTCGTGCTCCCCGATACCACCCCCGGTGTCGCGATCGGCATGACCGCGACCGTCCACCTCACCCCGGCCGACTTCGCCCCCGGGTTCGTGCTGCCGCTCTCCTCGCTCCTCCGTCAGTCGGATCAGCCTGCCGTCTGGGTTGTCGGGCGCGAGGCCGGACAGCCAACACTCACGCCGGTCGAGGTTCGGGAATATCGCCAGGAGTCGGTCGTGATTGCCGCCGGGGTGAAACCGGGTGACCTCGTGGTGACGGCGGGCGTGCAGAAGATCGATCCCGGTATGGTCGTCAAGCCCTGGGAGGATATCCGATGAAAGGCCTCAACCTGTCCGAATGGGCGGTCAATCATCCGGCTCTCGTGCTGTTTCTGATCCTGGCCTCCGGCGCCGCCGGGGTACATGCCTACTTCGAGTTAGGGCGGGCGGAGGATCCGTCCTTCACCATCAAGACGATGGTTGTGAGTGCCGACTGGCCCGGTGCGACGAGCGACGAGATCCAGCGACAAGTTGCTGACCCAATCGAAGAGAAGCTCCAGGAAACGCCCTATCTCGACTACCTCAAAGCTTATTGCCTACCCGGCCGTGTTCTAATCCAGGTTTACCTGAAAGACTACACTCCTCCGAAGATGGTGCCGGATATCTGGTACCAGGTGCGGAAAAAGATTGGCGATATGAGGCACACCCTCCCCGAAGGGGTGCGCGGCCCGTTGATGGACGACGAGTATGGAGATGTGTACTCGGCCGTGTACGCGTTCACCGGGGCCGACTACACCCCGGCCGAGCTCAAGCGGATCGCGGAAGTTGCTCGGCAGCGGCTCTTGCGGGTCAAGGACGTGGACAAGGTTGTGCTGATCGGTGACCGGCCGGAGAAGGTGTTCGTCGAGTTCTCACATCAGAAACTGGCCACTCTAGGGGTCACACCGCAGCAGGTCTTCCAGAGCCTCGGACGGCAAAATTCCGTCACGCCGGCCGGCAGCGTGGAGACTCCGACTGACCGGGTCTACGTTCGTGTGGACGGCCCGTTCGAGGCGTCCGAGAAAGTGAGAGCGGTGCCGGTCGAGGCAAGCGGGCGGGTGTTTCGAATCGGTGACATTGCCGATGTCCGGCGGGGGTACGAGGATCCACCGACGTTCACCATGCGGTACCAAGGGATGCCAGCTGTCGGACTCAGCGTAGCGATGATCAAGGGGGGCAACGTTCTGGAGCTTGGTGAGGCGATTAAGGCGGAACTCAGTCATATCAAATCTGCCCTTCCAGCGGGTGTCGAGGTCCACATGGTGGCCTTCCAGCCGCATGTGGTCGAGGAGTCTGTCGGTGAGTTCCTGCGGTCGTTTGTTGAGGCCTTGCTGATCGTCCTCGTGGTGAGCTTCCTAAGTCTCGGGTGGCGAACCGGCGTCGTGGTCGCGCTCAGCGTCCCCCTGGTACTTTCTATCGTACTTGTCGTGATGAACACGACCGGGATGAATCTCGACCGCATCAGCCTGGGCGCTCTGATCCTGGCGCTCGGCCTACTGGTGGATGACGCCATCATCTCGGTTGAAATGATGGTCGTGAAGATGGAAGAGGGCTGGGACCGGGTGCGGGCGGCCACGTTTGCCTGGACCTCGACCGCTTTCCCGATGCTGTCGGGTACGCTTGTGACTGCGGTGGGATTCCTGCCGGTCGGGTTTGCGCGCTCCGTCGCTGGGGAATACGCTGGTGGGATCTTCTGGGTCGTCGGAATCGCGCTGGTCGCGTCCTGGATCGTGGCCGTTGTGTTCACACCGTATCTAGGTCTGAAGCTGCTTCCCGACTATTCCGGCCGGTCGCATCACGATCCCTACCAGACATTGTTCTACCGCGTCCTCCGGTCGACGATCACGGCATGCGTCCGCCGCCCAAAGGTAGTCATCTCCATCACGGTCGTGGCGTTCGTCGTCGCACTCGTCGGATTCGGCTGGATCCCGCAACAGTTTTTTCCCCAGTCTTCGCGACCGGAACTCTTGGTCGAGCTCCGGCTTCCAGAGGGTTCCTCCTTCGCTGCCACGGAAGCCGAAGTTGCAAAAGTTGAGCAGGTGCTCATCGGTGACCAGGATATCGAGCACTTCGCAGCCTACACCGGGGCTGGCTCACCCCGGTTCTATATGTCCCTGAATCCCGACCTGCCGAATGCCAGCTTCGCCAAGCTGGTCATCCAGACAAAGGGATCCGAGGCCCGTGAACGATTGCGGGACCGCCTGATAGCGATGTTCGATTCGGACGAGCGATTCGCCCTGTCGCGTGGTCGAGTCGTCCGGCTGGATTTCGGACCGCCGGTCGGATTCCCGGTCCAGTTCCGGGTGATCGGACCAGACCGGATGCAGGTGCGGAAGATCGCCTATCGGGTAAGAGACGTGCTCCGGGACGAACCTAAGACGCGGGACGTCCAGCTTGAATGGGATGAGTCTTCGAAGATGGTCCGGCTCAAGCTCGACCAGGACCGCGCCCGGTTGCTTGGCCTGACCCCGCAGGAGACGGCGGTCACGCTCCAGACTCTACTCACGGGCACGCCAGTGTCGCAGTACCGAGAGGGGAGAGAGCTCATCGATGTCGTGGCCCGGGCGGTCCCGGAAGAACGATTGCAGCTCGACGTCCTGCCTGATCTCACTCTCATCACGTCAGGCGGGCAGGCCATACCAGTGTCGCAGGTGGCGACTTTATCATATGAGCAGGAGGAGCCCATCCTCTGGCGCAGGAACCGGGACACGGTGTTGACCGTCCGGTCGGATGTCGTCGATGGGGTCCAGGCACCTGACGTAACGGCGGCCATTCTACCCCGGCTCAATGCGGTGAAGGCGTCACTGCCGTTTGGCTACCGGATCGAGACCGGCGGGGCCATCGAGGAGAGCAAAAAGGCAAACGACGCCCTTTTTGCCGTCTTCCCGGCGATGATCCTGGTCATGCTGACGCTCTTGATGGCGCAGGTGCAGGACTTCAGGAAGCTGTTCCTGGTGTTCATCATCTCACCCTTGGGCCTCATCGGTGCGGTGGCAGCACTGCTTCTCTTCCAAGCCCCGTTCGGGTTCAACGCCTTGCTCGGCGTGATCGCACTGGCGGGGATGGACATGCGGAACTCAGTCATCCTGATCGACCAGATCGAACACGATATGGCGAGCGGGATGACTGCCTGGGAGGCTGTCATCGAATCCGCGGTTCGTCGGGCCCGGCCAGTGATCCTCACTGCGGCGACGGCCATCCTCGCGATGATCCCGCTCACTCGTAGCATCTTCTGGGGGCCGATGGCCGTTGCCATCATGGGCGGGCTGAGCGTGGCGACGTTCCTGACTCTGATCAACCTGCCTGCGCTATACGTCCTGCTATTCGGAGTGAGGCAGCCAGTCGAGAGTCTGATACCCACGGCTGCGCTGTCGGAGACGAACGGTCAACTCACACACCTCAAGACAGAATTAACAACGTGAAGTCCTTTCTCCACGACTTTGTATCCACCAGTACCAGTAACGAGCAGCCATGAAGCCAGCAGAAGATCGGAGTGCCCTGCAAACACCAACGTCAGACAAGACCACAATCGCCACCCGATTCTTCCCCGGCATCGGCCGCGAAATCACGCAGTTCCTGGCGGAACGAGGCGCACGTGTCTGCGGCACGGTGTTCAGCCCCCAGTCGGCCAGATCCCTTCGCGGCGTTGATCAGGTCCGTATGACCGCCGCGACGCAGCAAAACATCGGACGCGGAGACCTCGATCGGTGGTGGAAGCAGTTTGGAAAGGATTGACCGCGAGGTCGCCACGGCTGCGCTAGCTGGTTGTTAGTTGTTAATGGAACCGTCTTGAGCCTCATGCTCACTTCGTTCCCTCCGGAATATTCGACAAGAGTTCTTGCAAACAAATATCACTGGACTGAGACTTGTGAGCATTCTGATTCAGGAAGCTCACTCAAGGGCAAGGGAGCACCCATGAAACTCGAAGATCACCCAACCGTGCAGCGGATTCGTCTTAAGTCGGCAGATTCCGTTCCAGCCACGAAGGCCCCTCTGGACGCCGAGTGGCTGAGGCAACTGGTCCTCGATGCGGGTGCCGATGACGTGGGGTTTGTTGAAATCGGTAGACCCGCTCTGGACGATCAGCGAGAAGACATTACCAGGGCGTTCCCACACGCCAAGACCTTGATCAGTTTCGTGGTTCGTATGAATCGAGAGGCCATTCGGACACGGCTCGCTCGGTCTCCAACCTCGAATTCCACCACAGTGGTGAGGAGGTCAATGACATTGCCCGGAACGTCGTTCAGGCACTGGAAGACAGGGGAATCCGGGCGATGAATCCCTCAATGGGCTTTCCGATGGAGATGGACAAATTCCCCGGCAAGATATGGATTGTGTCACACAAACCGGTCGCGGTGGCAGCAGGTCTGTGGCCTGCCGGTGATTTCCGTACCAGTTGTGATAAGAGTCAGGTCTGTAGGGGGCTGAACGTGTGGGCCTGGAGCGGAGGCGCAGGCGTCTTCGCCGGAGCCGTAGCGGAAGGACCGCACGTTCGCGCGAACTCCGCCGGGGTCTGATACCCAAGCGAACTGTGAGGTCGCACTTCGTTGTACTGACGTCGCCACGACAGGCCCAGGCTCGTCGCTGAACGCAGTGATTCAAACACTTCGCAGGCCAGAAACTCATCCCGCACCTTCGAATGAAAACTTTCCGCGTAGCCATTCTCCCACGGTGAACCAGGCTCGATGCACAGCGGCCCCACCGATGACCGCTCCAGCCAATTCCGCAACGCTTTGGCAATAAACTCCGGTCCGTTGTCACTCCGGATATGTGCCGGTACACCGTGAGCCACAAACAGGCCGCGCAACACCTCGATGATGTCCTCGCTTGTCATCCGGCGAGCCACCTTCAAACACAAACATTCGCGAGTGAATTCATCGACCACGCTCAACCACTTCAGGCTGGTCCCGTTCGACGTTCGATCGAAGATGAAATCCCACGCCCAGACATGGTTCTTCCGCTCCACACGAACGCGATTGCAGCGATTGACACTGGCACCGAGACGTCGCTTCTTTCGTCGCTTTTTTCTGCACCTTGAGACCTTCGCGACGCCACAGCCGATACACACGATCAAACCCGGCTTCAAACCCTACCCGCTGCAACAGAACCGTGATCCGGCGATACCCGAAACGCGGGTGCTGAAGAACCAACTCGTGAATCCGGGATAACAGCCGCCCTTCGTCACAAGAGGGTTGCCGTTCATAACGGTGACTACTGCGCGGCTGGCTCAACACACGGCACGCGCGACGTTCACTGACCGAAAACGAGCTCTCCAGATGGTCCACAGCTTCACGCTTGCGGGAAGGGCTCACCAGTTTCCCGAGGCGATCTCTTTCAGCATCGCTTTGTCCAGCTCCGCTTCAGCCAGAAGCTTCTTCAACCGCGCGTTCTCTGTTTCCAGCTCCTTCAGACGCTTCGCTTCGTCTGAACTCATCCCGCCGTACTTGCTCCGCCAACGGTAGTAAGTCTGCTCGCTGATCCCGAGGTGCTGAACCACTTCCGATACCGACTTACCTGACTTCAACATCGCATCACAATCACGCAGCTTCTCCACGATCTGAGCCGCGCTGTGACGTTTCCCAACACCTTTCGGCATCTCCAATCTCCTTGCCTTAATTCGGCAAAAAGACTCTCATTACTGGTGGTACATTTCAACCATGGCAGACCATCTGGGCATGATGGGCATTCACCGCAATGTCATTCATGAGAAGTTTGGCAACTTCATCCTTTTGGGGACCATTCTGCTGGATGCCGAGGTTTCAGAGTGCAGCCAGCCGATCACCTATAACCCGTGTCTGGAATGCAAACTGTGTGTGGCCGCATGCCCCGTGGGGGCCATCTCACCGGACGGTGATTTCAACTTCTCGTCCTGTTACACCCATAACTACCGGGAGTTCATGGGGGGCTTCACCGATTGGGTCGAGCAGGTCGCGGACAGCAAGAACGCGGGTGACTATCGCAGCCGTGTCAGTGATGCCGAGTCGGCTTCAATGTGGCAAAGCCTATCCTACGGGGCGAACTATAAAGCCGCGTACTGCCTGGCGGTCTGCCCGGCCGGAGAGGATGTCATCGGGCCGTTCCTCTCCGACCGGAAGACGCATCTTACGGAGATTGTGCGACCTCTTCAGGAGAAAGAAGAGATTATCTATGTCACCAGAAACTCTGACGCTGAAGACCATGTCGCCAGACGGTTTCCCCACAAAAAGATCAAGCATGTGGGCAACAGCCTGCGGCCGAACAGCATTGAGGTTTTTCTGAACGGAATGCCGAACGTCTTCCAGCCTGGGAAATCAGCGGGACTGAACGCCACCTACCACTTCACCTTCGCCGGCCTTGAACAACGGCAGGCAACGGTCGTGATCAAGGACCAGAAAATCCATGTGCAGGAGGGGCATGCTGGCAAACCAGATCTCCACGTCACCGCAGACTCGCAGACATGGGTCGGCTTTCTGAGGAATGAAAAAAACGTCGTGTGGTCAATGCTGCGGAGAAAGATTCAACTCAAAGGCCCACTCAAATTGTTGATAGCCTTTGGAAACTGCTTTCCGGGAATAGTCACTCGGCAACAGATGGTCAACATCTTACCGTCCGCTTCCAAGATCAGGGGCGCGGCAGCGCCCTTCTTGAAAATCGACCCCACCACCAAGGAAACCCGATGGCGCGGCAAACTCCGGCTCTCGGAAAGCGTCGAAGAGGCTCATGAGGTGAAGACTTTCCGCTTCAACCTGGCGAATGGAGAACCAATCCCTTTTGAGTATCTCCCCGGCCAGTTCGTGACGGTTCACGTCGCGCCTCAGGGTGTCCCGACCAGACGCTCTTACACCATCGCGTCGTCACCGACATCGCGTGACCGAATCGAGATCACAGTCAAACGCGAAGACCGGGGACTGGTCTCGCAATGGCTCCACGACGAACTCGGAATCGGGGACGAGGTCGAGATCGAAGCGCCGAGTGGCACCTTCACCTTCAGCGGCAAGGAAGCAGAAAGTGTGGTATTGATTGGCGGTGGAGTAGGGATCACGCCCCTGATGAGCGTGCTGCGATACCTCACAGCGACGAACTGGACCGGCAAGATCTACTTGATCCTCAGCTTCCGGTCTCCACGCGACTTTATTTTTCGAGAAGAGTTGGCCGAGCTTCAGGCACTTCACGCAAATCTCTGCGTCACCGTCACCATGAGCGACCCCGGCGACCAGCCGTGGTCGGGAAGAGTAGGCCGAATCGATGCGGATCTGCTCGCGTCGACCGTGCCTGATCTCACGACCCAGCGGGTGCATGTCTGCGGCCCAGCGCCAATGATGGAAACGGTCACGGGGGCACTCGCCTCGCTGGGAGTTCCCCAAGACCAAATCAAGAAGGAGGCATTCGGGACGGTCAAACGCGATCCGACTGTGAAGCAGGTCAGATCAACCGAGATCGCGGGCAAGGCCACCTTCCTCGCTTCCGGCGTGACCGCGCCAGTTCCAGTCGATGCGACGATCCTCGATGCGGCCGACACGGCTGGTGTCTCCATCGATAATGCCTGCCGTTCCGGCACATGCGCATCGTGCCGCGTTAAGCTCGTCTCTGGCCAGGTCACAATGGACATCCAGGATGGGCTGACTGATCAAGACAAAGCCGAAGGTTACATTCTGGCCTGCCAGGCCAAGGTTCAGGGCGACGTTGAAGTCGACATTTGACGAATGCCGCTGATGCTCGGCGGCGACGATTTAACGCACCAGTCCCATTATTTGTCTGCCGACACTGGACAGGGGATCCTTTCAGCTCCTCATGCCCGAACTTACAGTTGCGGCATCAGCGGTCACGGACACAACATCACACTCACCGAGATCGTCTTGAGCCGCGAGCCCACGGTCGGGTCACGGTGGAACAGGCTTCTGATCTCATCACGCGAGTTCAACCAGACGGAAGTCTATCCCCTGACTCACAGGAGGTTCGTCCCGAGGCTGTTTCAGCGACTTTTCTGCAGCGCTGCTGCGAGTTCAGGCGAATCGCGTTCTTATTCTCGGCATTGCCGTTCGGTGGAGCCACTTGCCGCCGCTCAACTGAGCACCCTACCATCAAGAACGACGGCCGACCCCACTTTGGGGGACGCAACTTGAGACCCACCGACGCTTCCTGAACTTTCTCGAACGATTCGAGCGTTCGTTCGATCGCTCGGACGCTTTCCGCAACAAGGCCCATCATTCATGCCATCGGAAAAAATGCAGTTCAAGATTGCCGGCATGGACTGCGCTGAAGAAGTCAGCATGCTGAAGAAAGAACTGATTCCGCTGCTGGGGGATGATTCACGGCTATCGTTCGATGTGATGAACGAGATTCTTTCCGTCGCACAGGGCGGGACCGAGGTGACTCAGGAAGCCATTCAGCAGGCCGTGGCGCGGACAGGCATGCAGGCCCTCGTCTGGAAAGAAGGGACGCGTCCGGAAGCGCCGGAAGGGGTGATCCAACGCTGGGGACGGACCTGGCTGGCCGGCCTCAGTGCGATGATGACTGCTGCAGGCTTTGTGACTCACGCCATTCACGCGGGGAGTTTCCGGCAGGCTCTGGGGTCGGAAGGGATGGGACTCGCCTCGCCGACTCCACTGATCGTCCGCGTTCTCTACGGGATGGGGATTCTGGCAGGTGCCTGGTTCGTTCTGCCCCGCGCGTTTCTGGCATTACGGCGGCTTCAGCCTGATATGAACCTGCTGATGGTCATTTCGGTGCTGGGAGCTGCCTGGATCGGGGACTGGCTCGAAGCGGCCACCGTCGCCTGCCTGTTTTCGATCTCTTTGCTACTGGAAAAGTGGAGCGTCGGCCACGCCCGGCGGGCGGTCGAAACGCTGCTGGACCTGACGCCTCCGCTTGCCCGTCTGTTGCACCCCGATGGACAACAGCAGGAAGTTCCCCCCGATCAGGTCCCGGTCGGTTCGACGCTTCTGGTCAAACCGGGAGAACGCTTTGCACTGGACGGAGTGGTGGTGCAGGGGAGCAGTTTCGTAAATCAAGCCCCCATGACAGGCGAAAGTGTTCCTGTCGCGAAAGAACCAGGCGACCCCGTGTTTGCAGGGACCATCAACGGTGATGGTGCACTGGAGATGCGATCAACGAAAACGGCAGGAACCACCACGCTGGCCCATCTAATCCGAATGGTCAGCGAAGCTCAGTCACGTCGTTCGCATTCCGAACAATGGGTCGAGCGGTTCGCACAGATTTATACTCCGCTAGTCCTCATGCTAGCTCTGGCGCTATTCATGGTCCCACCTATGTTTCTCGGTGGAGACTGGGCGGACTGGTTCTAT
Source organism: Schlesneria sphaerica (assembly GCF_044336245.1). Lineage (NCBI taxonomy): Bacteria > Pseudomonadati > Planctomycetota > Planctomycetia > Planctomycetales > Planctomycetaceae > Schlesneria > Schlesneria sphaerica. The sequence continues at coordinate 5,664,202 of NZ_CP172346.1, forward strand.
CGTGCACTCGTGCTGCTGGTGATTGCCTGCCCCTGCGCTCTGGTGATCTCAACACCGGTCAGCATTGTCGCCGGCATTGCCGCAGCGGCACGGCAAGGTGTTCTGATCAAGGGTGGGGCCTACCTGGAACTCCCCGGAAGGCTCCGGGCGATGGCCTTCGACAAGACGGGAACACTGACCAAGGGGCAGTTGCAGGTGGTCGAAGTCGTTCCGCTCAACGGCCATTCCGCGAACGAACTGTTGGAACGTGCCGCCGGTCTGGAAGCGCACAGTGAGCACCCGCTCGGCAAAGCGATTGCTGCTCATGCACACCAGCAAGGTATCGAAGTTCGGCCAGTGCAGGATTATCAGGTCGTGCCGGGGAAGGGAGCGACTGCGAAATTCGAAGGACGCTCCTTCTGGATTGGATCACGCCGTTTTCTGGAAGAGCAGGGGCAGGGGACGGACGAGATCCGCTCCCAACTCGACACCCTGTCCCTCCGTGGTGTCACCATCGTCGCTGTCGGGAATGAGCATCATCTGTGTGGATATCTGGGGCTGGCCGACACAGTTCGCCCTCGCGCCGCCGAAGCCATCAAGGAACTGCACCAGTTAGGAATTGCCCCCGTGGTCATGCTGACCGGAGACAGCAGTGCCACCGCCAACGCCATCGCACATGCGACCGGCGTTGACGAAGTCAAAGCGGAACTGCTGCCCGCCGACAAGGTCGCCCAGATCGAAAGCCTCGTCTCACAGCACGTCGCAGTGGCGATGGTCGGCGACGGGGTTAATGATGCCCCGGCGATGGCGCGGGCATCTCTGGGGATCGCCATGGGAGCCGCCGGAAGCGACACCGCGCTGGAAACGGCGGATATTGCCTTGATGTCCGACGATTTGTCCCGGCTTCCCTGGCTGATCCGTCATTCGCGGCGAACTCTGGCCATCATTCAAGCCAACATTACCTTCGCGCTGGTCGTGAAATTCATCTTCGTCGCACTGACACTCTTCGGATTCGCCTCAATGTGGGCCGCGATCGCAGCAGACATGGGGGCTTCGCTGCTGGTCATTCTCAACGGATTGCGACTACTGCAGCCTCGCGACGGACGCAACTTGCCGTGCACTCTAAACCGTCCAGCCAGCTGACTTTCAGTTGCGTGTACGCCACTACGCAACGACCAAGACAGTTCAATGCCAGCACAGCCATCTTGACTTAAATTGTAAGTGAGTATACACTCACTCACGAATTCGCTGGAACGAGATAATGAAGACAGATCTACCGTCACCGTCGAGCCTTGGAAAATCGACACAGAAAATGTCGAGTGAGGATCGTCGTGCCGCCATCATCCACGCGGTTCGCAGGGTCTTCGCCGAGCACGGTTTCAAGGGAACGACGACGCGAGCCCTGGCAGAAGCCGCCGGAGTCTCCGAGGCTCTGTTGTTCAAGCATTTTCCGAATAAAGAAGCTCTTTATTCCGCCATGCAGCTTTCCTGCTTCGATCAAAAGGATCAAGAGCGAGTGCAGCGGATGATGGAACTAGAACCATCGGCCTCGACACTGGTGCTGATGGTCCATTTCCTCGTGAATCGATTGATCTCACCCTGCCAGACCCTGGATGACGACCAGACAAATCAGCAGCATCTGGTTTTACGGAGTTTGGCAGAGAACGGAGACTTCGCACGACATATTACCGAACACAAGATGGCAGGGTTTATTGAAAAAGTAAAACAGTGCCTGACAACCGCAATGGAATCGGGCGACGCCTGGGAAGGTCCGGTCCGGTTTGATCTGGCGGGATGGTTCACGCATCACCTGGCACTCATGACAATGCTCCACCTGCGCCCCGACGTACCCGTCGTCAACTACGGCGTATCGCGAGAAGTACTGGTCGAACAGATTGTCTGGTTTGCCCTTCGTGGAATGGGCCTCAAAGAAGAAGTCATTAAGCGGTACTACAACTCCAAAGGTTTGGCGTTGTTTGCCGAGTAAGTAGAGCGAACCTCATCCCGAGATTCTGCTCGATTTGAGTGAGTAAGCACACACTTATTCTCACATGTTTATCTGGGGGCTGAAAGTGAGACAGCCCCGATCACTGGAAACGTACGATGACGACGAGTAACTGGGAATTGAACGAACTTTTGTGGAGTAAATTGGAAGGGATTCAGGCAAATCCATTGCCTCTCATTTTTATTGCGATAGCCGTGATCTTTTTCTGGGTCGCCCGCGTTCGCGTGATTGAGCGAACGCGCCGGCGGGTCACCGCCGCGGCTGAGGCCTACGCCGCCAGAGAACTGTCTCTGGAATGACAAGATCTTCTCACGAGGATCTGACAACAACACGCTGACCCGATTCGGTTCCCACTGGTCGGGTCAGTCAATGCAAGCGACACGCGTTTAATCGGAGTGGAAAAGGAATTCGAGTTCACTCAATCAGCACCCCTGATCGAGTCAGCAGGCACTTAAGGAGGAGTCAAGATGCTGGTTATCAGTCGTAAGGTGGGAGAAAAGATTGTGATCCCCGGTCTGAACGCCGAGATCGAAATTGTGGCGATTCAGGGCTCCAAGATCCGTCTGGGGATTTCCGCCCCGTCCGACGTGAACATCCAGCGTCAGGATCTCTCGCTGGCACTCGAAGGAAGCAACCGAATCGGCAATTAATGCTGATTCCGCTGAATCCCGACAGAATCTTGCATGGAAAATCCCTTACCGCTGGCGGCAACGGGAATCCATCTTCCGCAAAATTGCGTTTTTCAATACTGTGTGTGGATGTACCGACGTCCGCCTGGGGTTCAAACGAACACCAGACAGATGAACACAGGCAGGGATCGCCGTTGTTCAATAGTCGGGAAACACCGATCACTCGAGCCAATCTCGAGATCGTTACCCCCCTCATGGATGACGGGATTCTGGGATGCGACTGGACGCGTTGATTTTCGGAGGCGGTGCGGCTGGACTCTGGCTGCTGGATCGACTCTCGCGCGATGGACATCATGTTCTTCTGCTGGAAGCGCACGCACTGGGGCACGGCCAGACCGTCGCCTCTCAGGGAATCATTCACGGCGGCCTGAAGTACACGCTCAGCGGCCTGTTAACTCAGTCGGCCCGCAACATTCGCGAGATGCCGAATGTCTGGCGTGATTCCCTGCTGGGTCGATCCACACCCCACCTCGTCAACACACGCGTTCGTTCGGATTGCTGCTATCTGTGGCAGACCGATTCCCTGGCCTCTCGCGCCGGCATGATCGGGGCACGCCTGGGTCTAAGGGTCAAACCCGAAACGATCGAACCTGATGCCCGTCCGGAAGTGCTGGACGGCGTTTATGGCACCGTCGCACGGCTGCCGGAACAGGTCATTTCTCCTCAAAGCTTCATTCAGGACCTGGCCACGCAGTACCGGGACCGGATCCTGCTGATCGACAGTGAATCAGGACTCGATTTCGATCTGAACAGTCCCGGTGAAGTCGCCGCTGTTCGCCTGACCTCGCCGACGGATGGTGCGCGAATTTGTCTGCAGCCGAGACAAGTCATTTTCACAGCGGGAACTGGAAACGCTCATCTGCGAAAGCGCGTTGGACTAAGCAGCGATGTGATGCAGCGACGCCCGCTGCACATGGTCATGCTGCGAGGCAACCTGCCAGAACTCAACGGCCACTGCCTGGACGGTGCCAAGACGCGTGTCACGATCACGTCCGATGTCGACTCTCAGGGTCGCATGGTCTGGCAAGTGGGTGGCCAGATTGCCGAGGACGGCGTTCAGCTCAGCCCACTCGCCTTGACCGAACACGCGATCCAGGAATTGCACGCGGTGCTCCCGAGTATCGACCTGACCAGCGTCGAATGGTCGACTTACCGCGTTGATCGAGCCGAAGGGGCCGTCAACGGCGGCTCGCGTCCCGAAACCATCCAGGTCCTCTGTGCCGGAAACGTCACCACCGGCTGGCCAACCAAGCTTGTCCTTGCCCCGGTTCTGGCCCACGAAATTGCCAGCCGTGCCACATCCCCCTACTTATCGACCTCGTTCGACACCCGGGAAGTCGCTGCGTGGCCGCGTCCTCCGGTGGCCACCGTCCCCTGGGAATCCGCCGGCCTGCACTGGTGGAAGCTCGAACAAGCGCCAATGCAATCTCGCCAGCGTGCAGCCTGATGCGATACCTGGAACCGACGGGCAACACGTTGTCCGTCGGTTTTTCCTTTCGTAGCGACACCTCCGCGGTCCCGTTGCGCTATGTCATCGGGATAAAGCGACTCAACAACATTGCCGGAACCACCAGCAGCGATGTTGCAATGGCATGCATGACGCCGATCCCCAACCCGTCCGCCTGATTCAGATGCCAGTGGATCAGCGTGGCATCCAGGATGACCAGCGACAACAGCATCACTTTGATGCTTCCCTGAACGGTTGCCGGAGAAGGGGACCGGAGTGCCTCCAGCCCGCGTCGGTTAATCGTGAACGCGACGACGAGCAGCATGGCCAGCGATACACCGACGGCCGATCGGCCCGGTGAACTCACCATTAACCAGATCAGAACACCAAACCCGACATTCATGATCAGTTGCGCCAGGGCCAATTGCCAGCGGCTGCTGGTTCGGGCTTCCGTCCTCGCGAAAACCGTCACTCCCACGATGTAAGTCCCTAACCCGATCGCTGCGGGAAGCAGCGGAGAGTTCAGCAGATCCGCCAACTGGGTCTGCAGGCTCCCCCCCAGCAGAACATTCAGAAACCGGCAAGTCCCCATCGCCAGCGGCCCCAGGGGAGTCCGCTTCAGATAGCTGTCGTAGCCAAGAATGGCAATGACCAGCAGCATGGCTACCACCATGCTGACGAGACTGACCGCCGCTGCAGCACCGACCCCGACCATCATCAGCACGCATCCCAGCATTGCGGCCGATCTCAGGGTCACGCGGCCTGAAGGAATCGGACGCCCCGGACGCTCGGCCGTATCTTGCTGCACGTCAAAGACATCGTTGAACACCATCCCCGACAGATACAGGCACGCCGACGCGACGAGCAGCCCCACGAACTCCAGCGGATGATTCCAGCTCAGCTCCAGAGCGGGCCCTGGAACCGCGCCCGCAGTCAAGGGGCCGTAGAGAAAACCCTGAGTCAGTACGAATCCCAGGATGATGTCCGCCATTGCGGTAAAGACGGTGGGAAGCCGGAGCAGTTGCAGATAAGGCAGCATGTCAGTCCTTCAATTACAGACGAATTTTCCAGCGGGGATTATGCAGTTCCTGGCCATAAATGGCGAACCGCTCACCCAGTCAAAACGGAAGTTCGCCGCCTCTATTCAAGAAGAAGGCCGATCCTGTCGCGATTTCAGAGCAGGTCGGCGAATTCATCAAAGTATTTTGCTGTGTCGAGTGATTACCCGTCACTCACCGCGCATAATACGCGACGAATTTTCTCCTCCCCACAATCTGGTACGACACCCGAGACCCTCTTTCACAAGTGCTGGAGCGCCATGAAAATCGTTATTACGGACTACTCATTTCCCAATGTGGATGTTGAAGAACAGATTCTCCGGGCACAGGGACATGAACTGGTCGCGTGCAAGGAAAAGAGACCGGCCAGCGAACTCGCATCGCTCGTGGCAGACGCGGATGCAGTGATCACCCAGTTCGCCCCTGTCACGGCCGAAGTGATCTCGAACATGCAGCGCGCCAAGGCGATCGTCCGGTACGGGATCGGTGTCGACAACGTCGACCTCCAGGCCGCCAAAGCCAAGGGGATTCCCGTCTGCAACGTCCCCGACTACTGCATCGACGAAGTCGCCGACCACACACTCTCGTTCATCCTCGCCTCGACACGGCAGGTTGTCATCAATTGCACACGCGTCAAAGAAGGGAAATGGGGACTGGCCACCGGACTGGAAGGAATGAAGACGCTCCGCGATCAGACCGTCGGAGTCGTCGGCTTCGGCCGCATCGGCCGGGAAGTGGTCCGACGGCTGCTGGCCTTCAAATGCCGGGTCCTCGTTCACGATCCCGTTGTCGCACCGTCGGAAATCACGGCGGCAGGCTGCGTTCCCGCGTCACTCGAGGAACTGCTTTCCACGTCCGATGTGATCACGCTGCACTGTCCGTCGCTCGCGCAAACCCGCGGCATGATCAATCGTGAATCGCTCGCGAAAACCAAACGAGGCGTCATCCTGATCAACCTCTCACGAGGGGATCTGGTCGACTCTGACGCACTGGTCGCCGCTCTGGAAAGCGGACAAGTGGGCGCTGCAGCACTCGACGTATTTGCTCCGGAACCCATCCCGGCAGACCATCCGATTCTGAAAATGGATCAGGTCATCGTCGCCTCGCACATCGCCTCGTGCAGCGTTCCCGCTGTCAGAAAGCTCCGCGAAACCGCCGCGAACCTCGCCGCCATGGCCATTAAAGGCGATCCGCTTCCCAGTGTCGTGAACGGAGTCAAATAACGGCGGGGTCCTTTTCTATTCAAATCCCCTGTCACATCGATCGAGTCACCGTCACGTACGGGCGGTGACTTCGGTCGGGGCGAGAGACTTGCTGCACATCGATTCCACGGCGGCACCGGCGGCACTCCATCAGGTCAGCGGACATCTCCGGCTGAGCGGCTGCGGAGAGTGCCTGTTTTGATGAAGGATTATTTGATCATGACGGCGAAAATCCTGGTTACGGGCGGCTGCGGATTCATCGGAACCTGGGTCCTGCGGGAACTCCTGTCTCAGGGGCTGTCCCCGATCGCTTTTGACCTGCGAAGGGACGACGACCGCTGGCAGAGGATCCTCGGGAGCGATGCTCAACGGATCCCGTTCGTCGCGGGGACCCTTTGCGATCGCGAGCTACTCTCGGGTCTGGTCAAAGAACACAAGGTGACGCACATCATTCACCTAGCGGCCCTGCTGACCCCTCAATGTCAGCAGAATCCGTATGAAGGTTGCGAAGTCAACATCCTCGGCAGTGTAGCCCTGTTTGAACTCGCACGCCTGAACCCGGGACAGGTCCGCGGAATCTCGTACGCCAGTTCCTACGCGGTCTACGGTCCGGAAGCTGATGATGCCATTCAGGGGATGAAAGCCGCTGACAACCGTCCCCCGTCGTTCTACGGTGCCTTTAAGATGGCCGTCGATCTGATCGCAGACCAGTATTGGCGGCATTTCCAGATCGCGTCCGTCGGGATTCGCCCGCATGTCGTCTTCGGCCCCGAACGGACGGTGGGACTGACTGCGGCTCCTTCACAGGCCGTTCGAGCGGCCGTTCGCGGAGAGCCCTGGTCGATCAATTACCGGGGACGCGTGGGATACGACTACGTCGAAGATGTGGCACTCGCCTTTGTGCGAAGCGCCCTGGAAACATCACCCGGTTCGACGATCGTGGACCTGCCGGGCCCCATGGCGACAACCGAAGAGTTCGCCGCCATCATCGATCGCGTCATCCCCGGTTCGGGAAATCAAATCAGTGTGAGTGGCGCTGCCATTCCCGCAAACATCCCGCCGAAACCGAACTACATTTCCTCGCTCTTCCCGGACTGGCAGCCGACCTCCATCGAAGAGGGCGTTCGCCGGACTGCGGACTTTTACCGAAAGCAGATTGCCTGATGAGCCCGACAACCAATTCGCCATCCATTTCCATTGATGCACTGACCCAGTTCTGTCTGGCGGCCCTGACAAGGGTGGGCGTCTCACAGACGGATGCGAAAACAACCGCCTCGGCACTCGTGACGACGGATGCCATGGGTGTCTTTACGCACGGAACCAAACTGCTGGCCGGTTATCTCAATAAGCTGAAAGGAGGGGGATACCGGGCCGGGGCCACGCCGCGTATCGAGCGGGAAGGACTCGGCTGGGCTCTCATCGATGGTGAATCGGCGCTGGGGCAGGTCGGTAGCGACTTTGCCATGCGAACCGCGATCGAGAAAGCACGGAAAGTCGGGGTCGCTTATGTCGGACTGAGAAACACAGGCCACATCGGTGCCGCCGGCTATTATGCCGCGAGTGCCGCTCGTCAAGGCTTCATCGCGATGGTCACCGGCAATGATATCCCCAGTGTCGCCGCCCCCGGTTCCAAACGAGCTGTTCTCGGTAGTAACCCGATCGCGTACGGTGTTCCCCACGGAAACGGGGAACCAATTGTGCTGGATATGGCCACTGCCGCCGTTGCGGGGGGCAAGATTTACGCCGCCATTCAACGGGGCGAGACCATTCCTTCGACTTGGCTGATCGATCAGGAAGGCCAGCCGACGGTCGACGGCAGTCTGTACCCGGATCGCGCTTCCCTGGCGCCGATGGCGGGCCATAAAGGTTATGGATTCGGGCTGTGGTGCGAAATCCTGTCCGCAGTGCTGCCCGGGGGCAAAATGACCTGGCAGGTCGGAAGCTGGATCTTCGACGATCCTTCACTCCCTTCGGAACACAATGCCTCATTCATCGCCATCGATATCGGTGCGATGGTCCCGCGCGAACAATTCGACCAGCGACTTCAGCACCTGATCGACGAGATCCACGCGGCCCCCACCGCAGCGGGCATTGAACGTGTTCTGCTTCCCGGCGAACGAGAATGGGGGCTCTATAGGAAAGCTCAGCAGGAAGGAATCAAGCTTCCACAAGATGTTCGCGACAAGCTTGTTCAGGCGGCCGCGCATGCCGGGATCGAGCCCCCCGCCGAACTCAGTCGTTAAATGTTCCCTGATCCAGACTTACGGACCGGTGGTCGCGTGCCGTGAAGGTCAGTTCCGTGAACCCTCCTTCGGCGGGAGCGCGCGGCAGACTGTTGAAGCCACGTTTGAACCACTATGCTCCGCTCAGGTTTATCACTTTTGCAGGAGCTGCGGCGTTCGTGAGTCTGTTTCGATATCATTTAGAGGCAACGGATCCCGTGACGGGAGCCCGCGTCGGTCGCTGGGACACCCCGCATGGGTCCGTGGAAACCCCGGCGTTCATGCCTGTGGGAACGCTGGCAACCGTGAAAGGGCTGACCCCCGACCAACTGCGTCAGGCGAAAGCGCAGATGGTTCTGGCGAACACCTACCATCTTGCACTCAGACCCGGCGCAGATGTCGTCGCCGAAATGGGGGGACTCCACCAGTTCATGCAGTGGGATGGGCCCATCCTGACCGACAGCGGAGGATTTCAGGTCTTCAGCCTGGCTCCCATGCGAAAACTGTACGAAGACAAGGTGGTCTTCCGATCGCATATTGACGGCAGCCTGCTCGAACTCTCCCCGGCCCAGTGCATCGGAATCCAGGAAAAGCTGGGCGCTGACTGCATCATGTGTCTGGATGAATGCCCGCCGCACGACGCGCCGGTGGAAAAAATTCAGGCCGCCGTCGACCGGACAACCATCTGGGCGACTCGCTGCCGTGACGCTCAGGTCCGCCAGGATCAGGCATTGTTCGGTATCGTGCAGGGAGGGACGCACCAGAGCCTGCGCGAGCGCTCGGCGGAAGGCTTGCTTCCACTCAATTTCCCCGGTTATGCCGTCGGTGGCCTCAGCGTCGGGGAAGAGCCCGAACAGATGTACCAGACCCTCGACTTCACCGTTCCACTGCTTCCGACGGATCGCCCCCGGTATCTGATGGGGGTCGGTCGACCGGTGGATCTGCTGGAAGGAGTCCTGCGTGGCATCGACCTGTTCGACTGTGTCATGCCCACACGCAACGGGCGAAATGCAACAGCCTTTACCAGCCAGGGTCTGCTGAAACTCAAGAACCTGAAGCACCGCACCGACCCGACCCCCGTCGACCCGGAATGTGAGTGCCCTGTCTGCCGACAGTTCAGTCGTGCCTACATTCGCCATCTGTTCGTGGCGGGTGAGATGCTCGGTCCGATTCTGCTTTCATGGCATAACATCGCCTACTACCAGAAGCTGCTTCGAGACTTGCGGCAAGCGATCAGAGCAGGGCGTTCTGCGGAGTTCCGTACAGATCAACTTGCCCGATGGAATCGATCCGTTTAAGATGCCCCTCCGCGTCTGGTCGGGTATTTCTTGCAGTATCAATCGTGCAAGCGAGCACTTCGGACAAATTCACATGAAAAAACACTGCCCGGAGGCTTCACGATCAGACCGGGCAGTCCGTACAGGATCGGCACAGACTACGAATTGACGGGACCAATGTTGAACAGTTTCAACCAATTTCTGACGCTGGCCGAGGGCGAAGCCCCCAAAAACGATAGCTTTTTCTGGGTCATTCTGCCGCCACTCGCTCTCATCATGCTGATGTACATGGTGATGGACTCCCCACAGCGGAAGGCCAGGGCTCGGCGTGAAGCGATGATGAAGAACCTCAAGAAGGAAGACCGGGTGTTAACCACCGGTGGCATCATCGGCAGCGTGGCCAATATCAGTCAGGATGGCAAGGAAGTCACTCTCAAGGTCGACGACGGCACCCGCATCCGTTTTATCCGCAGTGCAATCGTGGATGTCCTGTCAGCCGAAACCACAACCGAAACGACCAAAGCGTAAACGAAGACGTCATGATGGCACGAAATCATGATGACGCGAATTGGGATGCAGTGTCCTGACACCGAAAACCCTCAGTTGACTGCATCACACGAGACTTAACGAGTCACTGGGGTTGGTCCCCAACTCGCCCAGAACAACCTCAGATTCAGACATTGACACATTTATCGGGACTGGAATTCACGAATGGATGGAATCGGGCAATCAGTGCTGTTAATGCAGTCTGGAATATTGAGCCGTGAGTGGGCATTGATCCTCATCATGGCGAGCGTTTTCGTCCTCCCGTTCGTACTCGGGGCTTTGATTGCCCGGGCACTCCGACTGGACGATCTGTCGACACGGATTTCGGTCGTCCTGTTCTCGATTTTCGCGTCGCTGGCCCCCTTCATCTTCGTGATGTCTCAAGGACATTCCTGGAAGTCGGCCATCCCATTGGGGATCGATCTGGCAGGGGGTACTAACCTCGTCTATGCCATCGACAGCCTTGCTGCCGAGCAGCAGCAGAAGAAGGAACCAGGCCAGTCCATTCCTGTCGCAGTCATCGACAAGATGGTGGCTGCGATCGCCAAGCGAATTAACCCCTCGGGTGCGGAAGAAGTCACCGTCCGCCGAGTCGGCAACGACCGTATCGAAATCATTATCCCCGGTGCAGACCCTGATCTGGTCGAACAGAAGAAGCGTCTGATTACCAAGCTCGGTAGCCTCGAATTTGGTATCGTCGCCAACGACAAAGATCACCAGAGCACCATCGAGAAAGCCATGCGTCTTTCTCCAACCGTCAACGAACTCCGCAGTGGTGATCGCGTGATCGCCTCGTGGCGTGACAACGCGAAAGATTCCGTCGACCAGAGCGATCGACAGGCCGTTCGTCAGGTCCAGCGAACTGACCCTGTCACCGGTGAAACCGTCGACGTGTATCAGTACCTGATCATCCACAACCTGCCTGAATACACCGTCACTGGTAAATACCTGACTCACGCTGCCCCCGGGACCGATCAGAGCGGCGGTCCCGCCGTTAACTTCCGGTTTAACGCACGTGGGGCCGCATTGTTTGGGACCCTCACTCAGAACAATCTGCCTGACACCACCGAACAGTTCCATCGCCACCTGGCGATTCTCCTGGATGGCAAGGTCTACTCCGCTCCTCGAATTAACTCTCGTATCTCCGACAGCGGAACGATCGAGGGGAACTTCCGAATGGAGGAAGTCGAAGAGCTTGTCGGCGTGCTGAACGCAGGTGCGTTGGAAGTCCCCCTCAAGCAGACCCCGATCTCGGAATTCACCATCAGTCCGCTGCTGGGTGTCGACGTTCAGGAAAAAGGGATCATCGCGATTCTCGCATCCTCGATTATCGTGTTTGCCTTTGTCATCATTTACTACCGGGTTGCTGGTGTGATTGCGGCACTCAGCCTGGTACTGAACCTGCTGCTCGTCGTCGGCGCGATGGCCTTCATCTCTGCCACCTTCACCTTGCCCGGTCTTGCGGGTCTGGTGCTGACAATCGGTATGGCCGTCGACTCGAACGTGCTTATCTATGAGCGTATGCGAGAAGAATTCGCTCGCGGTGCCAGTTTCCGCATGGCCATTCAGAACGGCTTCGACAAGGCGTTTGCCGCAATTATCGACAGTAACGTCACCTCGCTGATCACCGCCGTCATCCTGTACCTGATTGGTACCGACCTGATTCGCGGCTTCGCTGTGTCACTGTTCATCGGTCTTTCCATGAGTCTCTTCTCGGTGCTGTACTTCGGGCACCTCGCCTTCGACATCCTCGAACGTAAACGCTGGGTCAAGAAGCTCACCATGATGCAGTTCATTGGTGAAACGAAAATCGACTTCCTCAAGAGCCAGGGCTGGGCATTTGCTCTGTCGGGTGCTGTGATTCTGGCGGGTTTCGCCGCGCTGTTCGCACGGGGTAACGGAAACATGGATATCGATATGAGCGGTGGAACTATGGCCACGCTCGAGTTTGTCAATAAGCAGACAATCGATGATATCCGCAGTCGACTCGAACAGGCGTTCCCGAACGGTGTCAGCATCGAACGACTGACAGTCGGTGGCGAAGATCAGAAGGCCGGAACCCGTTATCGTATCCGCACCTCCGAAATTGACCGCCAGAAAGTGATCGCCGCCATCAACACCGCCTTCGCTGACAGTGAACACGCTGTTGTCCGGGTCGGAATCGACGACATCGTGATGTCGCAACTCGGCGAACTGAATGACGATTCCGCTCGTTTCTCAGGTGGCTCTGAAGCCAAAGTCAAGCTGAACGGCGGGATCTCGGCGGAAACGTTCCTGGCGTACGTTTCAGATTCTCTTGAGAACAACCCTGCGTCCAGCACCAAGTACTCATCAGGTTCGTCCCTGCTGCAGGTCAAAGGAGTGACAGAAGTTCCTAAGGCCTCCGATGCCCCTGTCGATCCCAAAATCCGGATCCCCACGAAGTATTCGGAACTGATCGTTCAGGCCACGCCAGAAGTGACCAGTCAGGATCTGGAGAGCAGCCTGAAGCTGGTTCAGGAACGACTCAGCACCGAGCCACTCCTCGATGAAGTGAACTCGTTCGACACCTCCGTCGCCAACGAGACGAAGTGGAGTGCGTTCTACGCCGTTACCGCCAGTTTGATCATGATCATCGTCTACATGTGGTTCCGGTTCGAGAAGGTCTACTTCGGGATCGCAGCTGTATCCGCTCTGGCGCACGACGTTCTCGTCACCCTCGGGGCGATCGCGTTGGGTGCTTACCTCAGCAAGACCCCCATCGGACCGCTGTTGATGCTCGAAGACTTCAAGATCAACATGAATCAGATCGCCTGCTTGCTGACCATCGTCGGTTACTCGCTGAACGACACAATCGTGATCTTCGACCGTATTCGAGAAATCAAAGGCAAGAACCCCAACATCACCTACAACATGATCAACCTGGCCGTGAATCAGACCTTGTCACGAACATTGCTGACGGCGTTCACCACCTTCCTGGTGGTGGTTGTGCTGTACATCGCAGGGGGTGAAGGGATCCACGGCTTCGCCTTCTCAATGCTCATCGGGGTCGTCACCGGTTGCTACAGTACGGTCTACATCGCAAACCCCGTCCTACTGTGGCTGGTCAACCGCGAAGCCGCTGCAAAGTCCGTCCCCCAGCGAGCTGGCGTCAAGCTCGGTAAGACAGGTGTTGCGTAATCAAGTCTCGTCCTGACTCCCAAACCCGCCGTGAATCGAACCAACGACGTGTTTGAACAGAGTTCGGATCGACAGCACAGTGAATGAAAGAGGGACTGACAAATCACATCGATTTGTCAGTCCCTTTTTTGAGAACTCAAGCATCGATCCTGCCGAGATGTCGCCCGCATCATCGCCGATGACCGTCCGTAAGCGACCCTTCGTAGTGCGCAGAGATGTACGTCCACACACACGGGTAGACCCGGTTGACGCGTCCTCGCGGCTACCGGGTCGGCGCCAGCCGCAAGAGGTTTGCCAAAATCCAGCAACCGATCCTGTCCACTTCTGACTACCGGCGAGTTTCCGCGCTTCCGGCACACGCAGATCTCCGTTCGGCGGGAGAACGTACAAGAGTAAGGGAGAACCACCCGGCACGCTCGTGAAGTCAGATGCATCTCCGGGACGCGGCTACGAAACGAATCAGATCGTCGTTCGCGATCCTGCGGATCCCGAGTCTTCCAGTCGCGGCCAGGCCAGCATGAAGCGAGACCCCTCGCCCAGCCGGCTTTTCACGGTGATCTCCCCTCCGTGCTCACGAATGATCTTCTGGCTGACGGCCAGCCCCAGACCGGTTCCCCGCGCCCCCTTGGTCGACTCAAAGACATTGAAGATTCGCTGGAGCTGGTCTTCCACGATCCCCGGTCCATTGTCGGTGACGCAGACCCAGAACATGTCGGTCACGGGATCCAGCCCCGTTTCAATCTTCACCAGTGCCCGGTCAGACCCCTCCACCGCGTCGATCGCGTTGGTCACAATGTTGAGGACGGCCCGATGAATCCCCTCGGGATCAAAGGTGCACAGAGGGAGGTTCGTCGCTGGCTCAAACCGCAGCTCCACGGCAAACTCATTCGCCCGCGCCTGCATCAGTTCGAACACGTCATGGACCGTGTCGTTGAGCTGTGACTGCTGGTACGCCGGCTTTCGTTCTTTACTGAACGTCAGCATGTCCATCACAAGGTTGTAGATGCGATTCTGGTTCTTCTCGACAACGTGCCAGCCCTTGCGGACCAGCTCTTCGTTGTGACCATTCAGCCCCATATCGATCAGGTAACTTCCACCCCGCACACCTTGCAGAATGTTCTTGATGTGGTGGCTGAGGGTCGCAATCGTCTGCCCCATCGCCGCCATCCGTTCGGCTTTGACGAAGGCATGCTGATAACGATTGTTCTCCACAGCCAGTGCCGTATGCCGACCAATCGCGATGAGCAGCCTCAGTTGATCTTCCCGAAAGCCACCCGACTTTTCCCGCGGCATCAGGAACGAGTCGGCCGGAGTCGTGATATCCACGTAGATCACACCCATCAACTGATGTCGCCCCTGCATGGGGACACACATCGCCTCACGGATCCCCGCCCGGAAAATACTGTCCGTCGGGTCAAACCGGGTATCGTGCTGAGCGTCGGTTGTCCGGACCCCCTGGCACGTCTTCAGCACGTAATCGACGATCGTTCTCGAGATCGGCATGCGTGCCCCTGGAACGCCAGCCACTCGCTGACTCGTAACCTGTGGCTGGATTTCTCCGGACTGAGGATCCGACAACAGCACGCATCCCCGATCCGCGAACACCGCCGAGACCGTCAGATCCAGTGTCCGTTGCAGCGATTGCTCCAGCGACGAAGAGGGGCGAGCCACCTCCTCCGCAATCCGGTACAGGACCGACAGACTGTTGGGGGAATCGGCCGCCTCATCGCGAGTCGGTGAACTCGTCTCGACAATCTCCTGGCCCATGTGAGTAACAATGCTGGACCGGTCCGCCGGATCGTGGCGACGCAGCAGGTTCACCCGCTCTGCCGCATTGTCTTTCCAACTGTCGCGGGAAGCGTTGCTGAACAGCAGCAGCGTGTTGCCAAGCTGTATCTGGTCGCCATCGACGAGCATGTGCGAACGGATCGCTACACCGTTGACGAGCGTTCCGTTGGAACTGTTGCGATCCGTCAGAACGAACTCGTCTTTGACGCGCTGGATCGTACAGTGATTCCGGGAAACTTCGTTGTCGAGAATGCGAATGTCATTGCGCGCATCGCGCCCCATCGCCAGCGGGCGGTCTCCCAACTCGAAGCGAGCGCCTTGTTCGACGCCCTGAACCACGAGCAACGAGGCATTCTTCACGACGTCAGCACCCCGATCGACAATTTTTTCGATACCGTCCTCGAATCCAATGCACTTCGCAGTGGCATGCCCCATCATATCGAACAGGGCCGCAAACAGGGATCAAGTTCGTGAGACGAATCCGAAAAAACTGGCACTCCACCAATCCACGAACGGGGAGTACGTCTAACTCAGCCCCTGCAGCGCCACCACGCCCCCCATTTGCAATCCGGGACCCGAACAGGCTGTTGAAAATGGGAAACTGGCTCCGCAGTCCGCTCGAAATCAATGAGGAATACCCATGGCTCAAGGTGCCTGTCCCACATTTTCAACAGGCAGCCAAGCCACGCATGTGACGATCAGGACCGTCCGGGTTGCGACACCCTGGGTTGCTACGTCCTCGCGGTGACCACTGTGGTCCAACGCCGTCTCGATCACGGTGTCTACCGGCCCAGAACTCCCGCGCACGATTCATACGCGACAAGAGGCCGCTGCCTTGCCTGACAGCCCATCGACGATCAGCACGGGGATTGCCAGCGAGGTGCTGGCCGCAGTGGGGCGAGCTGGCTGCGGGGGAGGGCAGGGGACTCTGGGTGAAATCGTCCCGAAGTCAACGAGGAACGCATGGTGCCCGCGATGCCTGTCTCGCACTTTCAACAGGCGGTCAACACCCGTGGCAGCTCCTGGACTCAGACCGAGCAAGAATTTTAAGCGGCAGGGGGCAGGGCCAGCAGATCTTCGATCGTCTTCAGGAGTTCCGGATACTGGAACGGTTTCGAGAGGAAGCGGTCTCGTCCATCCACCTGAGTTTTGACAGAACCAATCAGAATCCGGTGCGATTCCTCGAAGCACGAGGCTGTCTCCGCCGCCGTGACCTCGTCGAGATCAATCACCACGACATGTGGCGACTTCTCGTCATCGCGCTGATTCAATAACGAACCGCGAGTCCGTTCGACATGGGTCCCACGGGGCTCCAGAACCGCTTTTAAAACGGCTTCTGTGTCCGTAATCCCATCTACCACCAACACATGAGGTGCTGAATTCACTCCGCCGTCCTTCCCTGGCTGGCAGTCATGCTTCATCTTGCTGCAACGACAACCAACTGATGGCTGTCTTGCAGCGGGAGCGGTTTGTAATGCGAACCGAAAATCCTGTCAAAACCAAAAATCCATCAGAAACGTCTCGATTTTTTCGCAGATCCGCGTCACCACTTGCAAACATTGCCGACGATGACAATTCTCAACAAAGACAGTTCCTCCCGGAGTCGCCGCACTCATTTCCCGAGTCATCATCGACACCCGGCACAACTGCTTCCCAGCCCGAATTCGTCCCCTCTAAACAGACGGTGAAAGCTGCTATGCTCAGAATTTTGACCTGCATTGCGATCACTCTGCTGACCAGCCTCAGCCTTGCACAGGAACCGGGTGCAGGGGACGGAACGAATCCTCTTTCCGAGGAACGCCTGGCCGAACTGGAAAAAGACTTTCAGAGCCTGCTGGACGAATCGGCAGCCGCCATTGCCCGGAACCCCCAGTCTCTCCGAGGGTACTCCGAACATGGCGACGCGCTATTCTTCCTCGGACGTTTCAAGGAAGCAGTCGCCGATTACGATCAGATGATCGAACTGGAACCCAAAGAAAAGGCGTCGCACTGGCGGCGAGGGATCGCGTTGTTTTACGCCGAACAATTCGAAGACGCCGCCGCCCAGTTCGAAAGCTATCACTCGTTTGATCAGATCGACAGGGAAAATGGAATCTGGCGGTACCTCTCCCAACACCGCGCTCACGGGCAGGCGAAAGCCAGAGAAGGGCTGCTGAAGTACCAGAAAGATGATCGCGAACCGTTCCCGGCCGTATACAAATTATTTGCCGGCACGATGACCCCGGATGAAATTCTCGAGCAGATCAACACGGCGAAAATTTCCAAAACAGAACGCGAAAAACGTCTCTTCTATGCTCACCTCTACATCGGTCTGAACCATGCCGTGGAAGGCGAGGATGAACAAGCGCGAAAACACCTGTCACTCGCCACCCGCAATACCTGGAGCCCCACCTCCGGCTACGGCCCCCACTACATGTGGCAAGTCGGCCGCCTCCACGAATCCCTGCTGCGGAACAAACAGTCGAAGGACCAACCCCGGAACTAAAATCGCCGCCGCCAAACATGAAACAGTGCCGCACCAGAGCCCTCAAACGGCCCGATGATCACGGCACCACAGGGAATCGAGTTTTTCCGACAACCTGTCCCACCCGCCTGAGACCATGAAGTTCGTCCCAGCAGAACGAAGCGATGTTCCACAACGCATTCAGGCGAACCACCGACTTCCGCGAACGTATTCGTAAGGCGTATGGCATCGGTCGCGCAGATTGCCTCCACGACAGCGAATGGTTTGCATTAGCCGGGGTGGCCCAGACGTATTTCTTGGGGCGCGGCACACACGAAGTTGACGGGCAAAAGAAAGACAGGGTGGCGTGCAAAGGCCTATCGCGCGACGGTGCTCAACCACTTCAGAATCCATGAAAGCACTATCATGATTTCCTTTCCGCGTTATTCTGCTGTCGGCACCCAATTAACTGAATTACTATCACTAAGTGTCTTACGGCATTCCCATCTTAAGCGTGACGACCAGATCCAGGTTAATCGAATTGGCGGATATTCTGAAAAAATATATGCTCTCGAATTAGAGTTCGAGAATGAGCTCGAGAATTCCAAAATTCCACATACAACGATTGGCACATTGTTAACCCTACTAGCAGACAAAACCGAGCTGTTGTTTCTACTAATCTGCGGGGACGATAGAATCTGCTTTGGTCTTTTTGACGGGGACTTTCATTTCGTGCAAGCAAAAGATAAAGCGATCGAGGAGAAGATGTAACCGTTCACAGTCGGGAATTGGTCTTTGAGAAACTGAGGAGATTTGCGATACCACGTGCATGACACGGATTTCGCAAATTCCGCGGGAACTTCTGGACGAGATGACGCCTGCCGTACGGGCGTTTGTCGAGGCTCTCCTTGCTGAGAATGCTGCGCTGCGAAGCCGAGTTGAGGAACTCGAACGCCGGCTGGGAATGAATTCGGGGAATTCCTCACTGCCTCCTTCGAGCAACGGGCCGGGGCAGCAGCCGGTCGCTACCCCGAAGCCGAAGTCGAACCGAAAACGGGGAGGTCAGTTTGGTCATCCGAAGCGGACCCGTCCGTTGATTCCCACGGAACGATGTGATCGAGTCGAACATCATCGACCGACGGCCTGCAGGAACTGCGGAACACGACTGCGTGGTCATGATCCAAGCCCGTCCCGGCATCAGGTCACGGAACTGCCGGTTGTGAAGCCCACCATCACCGAACATCAGATTCATACGCTCCAGTGCCCTGACTGCGGGCATCATTGTCGCGGACAACTGCCAGCGACAGTGCCTCGCGGCTGCTTCGGTCCCCGAGTTGTGGCGACTGTGACGCTGCTGAGCAGTCTGGGCCGGCTCAGTCAGAGAATGATTGCTTCGCTGCTGCGGGATCTGTTCAGTCTGGAAGTCGCGACCGGACAGATCAGCCGTCTGCAGAGCGCCGGACGAAAGGCTCTGCAGGCGGGACATGACGACATTGAGGCGGATGTCCGGAACTCGGCCGTCCTGAACATTGATGAGACCGGCTGGCGACAGGACGGAAAGAAGGCATGGCTGTGGACACTGGTCGGACGGCTCGGCACGCTGTTCTCCGTGCGCCCGTCGCGGTCGCGTGATGAACTGCACGCGCTGCTCGGCGCGGATTTCAACGGCATCGTGGTGTGTGACCGCTATTCGGCGTACAACCATCTGGAAGACCACCGCCGTCAGTTCTGCTGGGCGCACCTGCTTCGGGACTTTCAGGCCATGATTGACCGCGGCGGCACCGCGGCCGATGCGGGAACCCGGCTGAAGGATGCGGGGCAGGAACTGATTCACCACTGGAATCGATTGCGGTCGCGGCAGATTCAGCGGACCACGTTCGATGGTCACTACCGGCGCCTTCGCAGTGCAATCCTTGATGCACTGCTGGACGGCACGCAATCCGACGAGGCGAAGACCGCGGAAACGTGTCGGCGCCTCAGCAACGAGTGTTACAGCCTGTTCGTATTCGTGCATCACCCGGGCGTCTCTCCCACAAACAACGCGGCCGAACAGGCTCTGCGGAAGTCGGTGATCTTCCGTAAACTGAGCTTCGGCACGGAAGAGAAAACCGGCAGCCCCAACCTGGCCGTGATACTGTCTGTTGCCGAAACCTGCCGTCGGCTCGGAAAACGCCCCCTCGACTACGTTGCCACCGCCGTCGCAGCTGCCTTCAGCAACAAACCAGCACCCAAACTCCTGCCAGCAACCTGAACGGACTGTGAACGGTTACGAGAAGATTGCCCGTGACTTTGATTTAGTGACCTTTCTTCTTGATGCACCGGTTTTTGAACTTCAATGAGGGGGGAGGAGAACACGGCGGTGTACGAACACAGATCGCAGGGTGGCCCGACCGCCTGTTCAGGGCGGTTGGCTCGCGGAGCGACATGATGTGAT
The DNA here is from genome assembly GCF_044336245.1 of Schlesneria sphaerica. NCBI lineage: Bacteria > Pseudomonadati > Planctomycetota > Planctomycetia > Planctomycetales > Planctomycetaceae > Schlesneria > Schlesneria sphaerica. The sequence continues at coordinate 5,684,451 of NZ_CP172346.1, forward strand.
ACCATGGGTGTTCCTTTTTTGGGATCACCGCACGCAGTTTCCTTCTGTCTACCATGGTTGAAAGATGCATTTACGACACTGAGAAGCAGATTCACTTTGGGACGTTCTCGTGCTACCAGAGACGCAAGCACCTACCGCATGATCAAGCGAAGAGAATCGTCATTGGCACCATGGGGAGTCGATTGGCACAGCATCAGGGGCCTTGCCTGGGATTTGTGATCATGCCGGATCTCGTCCATGCTCTCATCTGGTTCCCGGAAACGTGGCAGTTGAGCCCGTTCATGAACAAGTGGAAGGAACTGACTTCGAAATCATTGAAAACCGTGTTGCACCGGGGTTTCCAGAGCGACTGGTCCCAGATTGACTCCACCGAACCCATCTGGCAGGCACGCGACTACGGATTCAATATTGGGTCGCGGGCCAAGGTGGAAGAAAAACGGGACGACAGGCACATCAATCCCGTTCGGGCAGGGGTTGGTGGAACGAGCCAGGGACCGGCCGTGGAGTTCCGCTCGCTGGTACCTTGAACAGAAATCTGTTGGAATACCGATTCGGTGGCCGCCTGGTTTGGAAGCGGATGATGAATTCACCAAGGATTTGTAATGGCCAACCGACGATATTGCATCTTGTGCCTCCGGCACCCGACCGCCCTCAACAGGCGATCGGGCCACCCAGCTGCCCGACGCGAGTCCGTTGATTCTAGAATGGCTGGCAATCGCAATGCGCTCTTCGGCCCCTCGACTTACCCACGCCTGTCATTTACCCTGATGTGCAGTGTCCCCGCGCTCTTCCTTACTGTGAATCACTTCGATGGCATTGAACCAAAGTTCCTCTTGAACGGATCAAGATGCATCTGTGGACTTTGCTTTGAAAACCATTGTCCCGCCTTACCCGATTCTCCACCGCGTTAATGGATGGCGCAGAAATGTCACGTAAGCATACCTTTCCTTTGGTTTGTCTTCTGTGCTTCGTCTTCGGCGTTCTCTCCAGTCGAATTCTGCAACACGGGAGCAAAGAATACGAACAGGTCTCGATCAAATTGCTCATCGACAACCTTTACAGTGATAACGAGTCTTTAGTCTGTCATGCTCTGGACCGATTGAGTAAATATGGACCCGCGGCAAAGTCTGCCTTGCCTGCAATCGAAGCGATAGAACTAGATATGGCTAATGAGAAAACTCAAGTTAACGCTATTGAGAGACTTCGAGGGACACGGTGATAGGTCTCGAGGCGGTTTCATAAAGAACTAACAGGGACACAGCATGTTGACAGTTGCTCGGCTCAGATTGAACAGATTCACCATTGCCTACCCATCCTGTCCAGAAGTGTCCACAAAATGCTGCCGTAGTGAGGACAGTAGGTATTTTCGTCCGCATAAACGAGGTGCCATTGCGCCCGTCATATCCCGGATCTTATTTTGTATCGTGGCTTATGCTGCTGGGGGGCTCGACTCGACAGCACAAGACGCACTGCCTCCTGGCGACTTCTCTGGCGGTATTACAGTACACTACCGTGGCCGTCAGTTTGATCTCCCCCATATTGCCACGGATCAAACCATCGGAGGTGTCGCTATAGCGAGGACCTCAACTGAAGGTGCTCGCATAATTTGTTCGGTGGGAGCAGGGGTCATGGGGAAGTCAAGTATAATGCATCGACCTGGAAAGGATCCCGGAGACTGCGTTATCTTCCTTAAACCCAGCACTGGAAACGTTGAGCGAACTTGCTACCACACACCGCGTCCAGAACACATTATCACTTCGCCTGACGGGAAATACGCGGCAATGGCAAGCGAGAACGGGTGGACTCCTTCGAGGGCTCGCGCTGCGTCAATTCCTATCGACACTCACCGCAACGGGGCACGGCTCGATCCTGACGAAGCCACCCAAGGGCTATACGACGTCAGCCGTGGAACCTTGAGGTACTCGATCTGGGACGCAAGTGAAGCAATTCCGCTATGGGAGATGCAGTTCTACGGAACGTCCACGGAAGATGGTGCGAATGCAAAGTTCGAGCGACCGTGGAATTCTTACGCCAAGCTGACGTTCCCGTGGTGGGCAACTGGTCAGCACCCGGTCATGTATCGAGGATGCCGAATTGGATTTTCTCCCAACTCAAGATACTTCATTGCGTTAGACGAAGCACATGGAATCCATGTGCTTCGTCTAACGGCAAAGTCTCAGTTCCATTGTTGTCGCTCAAACAACGACAACCCGCCGGTACACTTCTATTTCTTAGATGCTGCCGATCAAATGTGGGTCCTCTTCAAAGACCAGTCGCTTCGACGGATCGATTTAGAAACAGGTGATGAGTCCATCCACGGTAATTTTCTGCTTCCCACCGGCGCCCTTGCGCGCTCAACGGAGCCGTGGTCAACCCTGGGAGTTTTCAACTTTACTGTCGATAGTCGCTCGGGAACTCTCGGCTTCATTGCCGCCGATCAATTTAGAACCTACCAGATTACAAGCAAACCACCTCATCGGCTGATCGGAGAAGTGCAAAGACAGAATTTGAGCGGAGTGTTGTGCCGGATCGAATCGTCTGCAGATGGCCGCTACCTGGGAATCGGTTACGACGATCTTGATGATGTACCGAACAGGTGGATCTCTGATCGTGGTCGAGTAGCGATGTACGAGGTCATTGATCTTCAGACACGTATGATTACGCGACGAATAGGAGACAAGGAAATTCTCAAGGAGTTCCTTAAGCCTGATGGCGTCAAAACCCTCGAAATCGACAGCGAATTTCAAGCATGCTTGGGTGATGACGGCGACGACATTGTGTATGTAGAACAACTTACTCGATAAGACAGGTTTGGAATAAACTCTGATCCACTGGGCATCATCGAGAAATGGCTGGGCAACATCCTGGACCCTTTCGTATTCGGCGGCCATCGCTGGGGCCACATGGACAGGATAACTCGCATGTAAAGGATTCTTTTCTCCCTTATCGGTGCGCAAATTTCCTGCCAGAGTAGTTCTTGCAACAATCAGGTCTTAAAAATGCATCTACACTTCGCGTTATAGAGGTGAGACCATAATGGCGCTCAATTTAAAAACAATGACCAAAAAAGAGCTGCGTCCATATCTTCAAGCGTATAGACCACTCTTCGAAGGATGGACCGAAGTGGGAGGGGAAGGCTTCTTAAGAATCTCGGGGCCGGTTGCACAACAAGTTTGGTTCGAGAGGCTGTCAGGTGGAGCTTACAGACCTGCCACGGCGGTATCTGTTTTGGTCGCGAAACATTCAGGTATGCTGTTCAGCTTTCTTGACTATCCATTGAGAGAAGTGTTTCCCCGTGATCACGATTCGAAATCTGAGAGAGTTTGTAAAGCGATGCGGGAACAGTTTGTCCCTTCAATTGCTTCTCCACTGAACGCGATCGAAGTTTGTCATTTTTGTGAAAAGTCTGCTATTGACACAATTCCGGATGCGCACACACTTGTTGCACTAAATGCCTACTTAGGCAGATTAGCTTCGGCACAAAAGTTTCTGGATATATTCAGACGACTTACGCACAACGGAAAGGACTTGCCCGATTATTTCGAAGAACGATTTCGGGCCGTAAACGCAATTCAAGAGGCTCTTCAGAGGGGGAACGTGAAGGAAGTTCTTGACGAAGTTCGGCATTCGGAACAATGCCGCCTTTTGAAAGACGCTCGTCAACCACCAATTCCCACAGGCATTGATAAATGCTGAAAGGAGCATGTTTTCAGCTGCGCCGCTTATGAGGATTCGCTTGGGGACAGTTGCAAGCTTTGATCTGCAATCAGCCAGTTGTCGATTGATTTACCGAACCATCTGGCAGGCACGCGACTACGGTTTCAATATTTGGTCGCGGGCCAAGGTGGAAGAAAAACGGGACGACAGGCACATGAATCCCGTTCGGGCCGGGGTTGGTGGAACCAGCCAAGGACTGGCCGTGGAGTTCGGATCACTGGCACCTTGAACAGAAGTCTGTTGGTTTACCGATTCGGTGGCAGCCTGGTTTGGAAGCGGATGAGGTATTCACCACGGATTTGTAATGGCCAGCCGACGATATTGCATCTTGTGCCTCCGGCACCCGACCGCCCTCAAGAGGCGATCGGGCCACCCAGCGCAGAGTGTGACCAAACTGGCAATTTGGGATTGATACCAACATGTCATACATACCGTACGACGATTTTGTTCTTGAAGAATATATTCGAATTTGCGATCACCGAATCCCCCAGATCACCCAGGAAGACTTCCTGCCAGAACTCTCAAAAGCGGAACAAGCCATCTGGTTGATAAATCAGTTTGATGGAGAAGTAATCAATGGCGGGCTTGATCAATGGCTCAGGAACCCAACCGGAGACTATGCCTACGAAACACTCATTTCCCTGGAACGCGTCGAAGCGATCGTTTCTGCCTGCGTCGTCCGCGCTCTGCACTCGCTTTTTCCCAATCGGCACATCTCCAAAGACTGGGGAACGCGAGTTCAACAACTCGACTCACTCACGAAGAAACAGCACGTCCTCATCAGCCAATTGAGTGACGTTTACGGATGCGAAGGGGGAAGAGAAGGTGACCAAATCTTCGAACTGGTACATCGATTCGTGCAGAAAAGCAACGCGCGCGATTGTTGATCGAGGACATGGAGAAACGGTAGAACATCGCCGGTCTCAACGCAGGGTGACACGACCGCCTGTTCAGGGCGGTTGGGTCGCGACTCAACACTTCTTTCAAAGGATTGAAGATGTATCGCTCAGTTCACCGTGGCATGGTGCACATTATCGTCGTCGTACTTATGGCGAGATCAACCGTCGGCGAAGAAACGCTGGTTGGTAAACCAGTGATGCCACGTATTGGCTGTAAGGTGTCGTCTGAAGGAAAAGTGATCGGGGCAGAGAGTTTTTCCCTGCCGTTTACGGTGCTCGCTGTGGACGGACGCACGCTCACAACAAACCGAGGCACGGTTAATACTGACGATGTTGTATTAATCGAGGAAGCACTCGAGTATTACACCTCAGCCATCGAGTCCGATTCACGAAGTGCCGAGGCGTTTCGGTGTCGCGCATTCGCTTTCTGGCACAATCAGAAATACGAACGTGCGCTCGATGATATCGTTGAAGCGCAGAAGTTGGATCCAACAAATGCAACATATATAAAGAATCATGGCGATATCCTGTGGTTTTTTAATAAGCCTGACGAGGCGCTGAAGAAATATCGTAATGCCGTCGATCTGCGTCCAGGTTACTTTGATGCCTACATGAATTGCGGAGCGATGCTGGCTGGAAAAGACAGGTATAATGAAGCAACGGAGTTTCTAATTAAGGCGGTTGAGCTCAATCCAAGCTCGTCCGAGGCATGGAGGTTTCTTGGGCTGAGCCATGGAATATTAGGGCGAAGCGACAGGGGTATCGCAGAGTTGTCTCGCGCAATTTCACTGGAAGATAGTCCAGAGTGTCGCATGTCTCGTTGCCGTATGCATCTGAAGAACGAAAGCTACGAAGAATTGCTCACCGATACGGAGCACCTGATACAAAGGAAGGCTAAGTTGGATTTTGCATATACACAACGATCACGGGGACTGTTCTACCTCGGGCGAATCAAGGAGGCACTGGATCAGTTGGACGAGGCCATCTCTCAGGGGTTGACGGACTCCATGGTCTTGGGAGAAAGGGCCAAGCTGTGGGCTTCTCTAGGAGAGTATGAGAAGCAGCTTCAGGATTTGACGGCGTGGGCTGAAGAAAGGCCGCAAGAAGCCCGTGCACATATGGCGCTCTCACAGTTCCTGTCTACAACGACTTGTGACGAGAAAAGAGACGGAAGTCTTGCGTATAAGCACGCGAAACTGGCGATAAACCTGCCGGGGGGTGTCAAATTTATTCCTAACGATATCCTCGCGGCGGCTAAAGCGGAATTGCAAGAGTTTGATGAAGCTGAACGGCTTCAGAAGAAAGCGATCAGGGCAGCCAAAGAACAATTCACCCGTCTGTTGGAGGGACGTTGTGAACTGATCGACAGAATTTCTGCCGAAGTTGATGTGCGTGAGCCTGGTCGTGATGAATGGGCTCGCACGTTTGAGAAGGTGGAGGCCGCATGTCGATTGTCAGAATGGAGAAATCCGGGGCAGATCGATCGTCTGTCCATACTGGCGGCGGAGATGGGAGATGCGGAAAATGCCAAGAAGCTCCAGCATTTGCGACACAAGGTAATTGAAGACTCGGTACTCAAGGATATGGAAGCGCTACGCGTGAACTATGAAAAGCGCATGCCTGCGCGAATTGACACGGGGAACTTTATTGATGAGAGTGGTCGGCTGGAAGCTATGTTTGATGTGCTGATATTATCACGTTAATCAAACAAGCAAAAGCTGCTGAGTAAGCTAATGCAGCAATGGTGATCCGGTCACGGGGACAGTGCATCGATGAAGATCGGCTTGAGTGAGCACCGAACCTCACGCGGGATCCGTGATTTCGCCACGCGGGGTGGCCCGACCGCCTGTTCAGGGCGGTTGGGTCGCGGAGCGACATGATGTGACGCCATGAGCGTTCCCTTTTTGGGATCACCGCACGAAGTTTTCCTCTGTCCACCATGGTTGAAAGACGCGTTTACGACACTGAGCAGCAGATCCACTTCGTGAGGTTCTCGTGCGACAAGAGGCGCAAGCACTTGCAGCATGATCAAGCGAAGAAAATCATCATTGGCAACATGAGCAGTCGACGGGCACAGCATCAGGGGCTTTGCCTGGGGATTCGTGATCATGCCGGATCACGTTCATGTTCTCATCTGGTTCCCGGAAACGTAGCGATTGAGTCCATTCACGAGCAAGTGGAAGGAACTGACTTCGAAATCATTAAAAACCGTCTTGCCCCAGCGTTTCCAGAGCGACTGGTCCCAGATTGACTCCACCGAACCAAGCTGGCAGGCATGCGACTGCGGATTCAACAATGGGTCGCGGGCCAAGGTGGAAGAAAAGCTGGACTCAATTCACATGAATCCCGTTCGGGCCGGGTTGTTGGAACAAGCCAGGGACAGGCCGTGGAGTTCGGCTCGCTGGTACTTTGAACAGAAATCTGTTGGTTCACCGATTCGGTGGCCGCCTGGTTTGGAAGCGGATGATGAATTCACCACGGATCTGTAGTGGGCAGCCGACGATATTGCACCTTGTGCCTCCGGCACCCGACCGTCCTCAACAGGCGGTCGGGCCACCCAGCGAACGTGGTTACAATAGAAAACTGAGGGAATGCAAAGGAGGAATCGCTCAATAGAACCAGTCTATAAGAACCGATTCAAGGATTTAGCATAACCATGATATGTGTACATGCGCTATCATACAAAGAAGACAACGGATTCCGTGTAGAAATACTAGCGGATTTGATGAGTAGGCCAGTTGATATCGACTTCGGCAAGTTCGAATTTAAGCATCCCGAGATCGGAAAGAGGCGTCGAGAGAGAATCTTGCAACGCATTCGCGAGTGTATGGCCTATTGGAAATTGCCGATAGAGATCGCTTTTATAGACACGAGGGAGTTGCTGGACGGAACTATTGCGCACTATTACCGCAGATCAGATGAGGAGATCGCTGCTTTCAGAAAAATGCGTGAGCAACTCGGTACAGAGAATTTGTGAATTAGGTTTAAACCCCGATAGAGATAGCTTTAAACGCAGGGTGTCCCGACCGCCTGTTCAGAGCGGTTGGGTCGCGGAGCGACATGATGTGACGCCATGAGCGTTCCCTTTTTAGGATCACCGCACGCAAATTTCCTCTGCCCACCATGGTTGAAAGATGCGTTTACGCCGCTGAGAAGCAGATCCACTTCGTGACGTTCTCGTGCGACAAGAGGCGCGAGCACCTACGGCATCATCAGATGATGTCCGCAACCTCGCTCCGAACAACGCTTTCCTGCCGCCCGGCAGGTTCATGGGAGGCGAGATGCGACTTGTAGCAGGCGACCAGCTTCGATCCCTCTTGTTGCATGACAACCCAGACGTCCAAAGCGACGTCTGGGCCACCCGGTCATCGTCACCCCGCCACACCGCATGCAATCAGTTTCTTACCCTTTAATCAGCGCACGCCCCCATCGGGAAGACTGCTATTGTTGCTCGCATTACAACCGAACATGCGACAATTTCTCGTGACGTCTTTTATAGATACTGTAACATAAACAGATCGAGTCCTTGGCAGGGAGGGCGAGATTCGTGCTGCCTGCAACGCCTGATCCGGTTTCACCCGAATGACGGGCATGAAAATCCGGTGACGAGCGAGACGCGCTGGTTTCGCCGAATGGGACTGATCTTTGTTGTGTGACGGGAAGGGGGGACCAGAAATGAGAAAACGTGCGTGGAATCACGGTACGCAGACCTTCGTCCGGGGAGAATGCGGGACTACTTTTGGACTCCCGATTAGATGCTCAAGGTGCTCAAGTTGCTCAACCTTGAGCATCTAATCCAAGCCCCTGAAAAACAGGGGTTTCGTGATTAGGTGCTCAAGATGCTCACTCGCGCGCAGCGCGCATTTCATTTCTGCTTTGCGTGGTCAAATGCGGCTGTGGAGGGGGACTGGGAGGTTTCGGCTCCCTCACGGCCGTCGGTGCGCGGAATGTTCTTTGGCAATTTCATGATGAGAGACTGCCGACACCGCTCGGGGTGAGTCTGACGAGATTGTGCCGAGCGTCATGTGGATCTGCTGCTCGACCATCGCACGATATTTTCCCCCCTGACTCATCAGCTCCGCGTGGCTGCCAGTCTGACTGATCCGGCCGTTTTCCATAACGACGATCAGATCCGCACTGGAAATGGTGCTGAGGCGGTGAGCGATGACGAAGCTGGTGCGGCCTTGCATCAGTTTGGCCAGACTTTCCTGAATCAGGCGTTCGCTCTCGGTGTCGAGATTGCTGGTCGCTTCGTCCAGAATCAGCAGTTTAGGGTCCGCGAGAATTGCTCGAGCGATCGCCAGCCGCTGGCGTTGTCCGCCACTGAGGCGAACGCCTCGTTCGCCAATCACGGTCTGCATACCGTCATGCTGTCGGTCAATAAATTCTGCGGCGTTTGCGGCTTCGGCCGCGGCACGAATTTCCTGAGGGGTCGCATCGCGTCGCGCGTACGAAATGTTCTGGCTGATGGTTCCGTCGAACAGGAAGACGTCCTGTTCAACGACCCCGAGCAGCGACCGAAACGATTCGACGTCGTAGTCACGCAGGTCCCGTCCATCGAGTGTGACCTGTCCCGAAGTCGGATCATAGAAGCGGGCGACCAGATTACTGAGAGTTGTTTTGCCCGCACCGCTCGGGCCGACCAGAGCCACGGTCTGTCCCGCACGAACCCGCAGATTGACATCACTCAGTGCAGGAGCTTCCGTACCGGGGTATGTGAATGAGACATTCTTGAACTCGACCTCACCCGCAATCTGCTGGCGGTCCGCTTTTACAGAATGGGACGACGCGGGCATCTCGCGCGGCTCCTGCAGCAGGTCGAGAACGCGATCGAGTCCGCTGAGGCTATTCTGAAATTGTGTAGCGCTTTGGGCGAGTGTGGCGAGTGGCTCGAGCAGCATCAGCAGGTAGACCAGAAACATCATCAGGTCACCGACGGTCATGTGTCCATCGAGAACTCGCCAGCCACCGTAGAACAGCAGACCCGCGCTGGAGATCGGGATCAGTGTTTCCCAGACCATTTCAATGAACCGCATCCACCACCACGCATACAGTTCCTGCCGGGCCATCAGATTGTTTTCCGTGGTGAAGCGGGCGGCTTCCCGCTTCTGCCGGCTGAAGGCGCGAACGATCCTCATTCCGGCGAACGCTTCGGTGGCGCCAGCATCGATCTGCTCACGCTGTTTGCGAATCACGCGGAACTGGGGTCGGATACTGTTGATCCAGGCCCGGTGGGTGAAATAGACCGTGGGAAGTAGAACAAAGGCCCCCAGCAGTAAAGTCCAGTCCACCCATGCGAGAATGAACAGACTGCCGGCCAGTTGGATGATGGCTCGCCAGGGATTAAACAACATTCCGAAAACGAGTTCCCCGACACTGCCTCCATCTTCCCGCAGGATCGAGGCGACTCCACCTGACCGAATTTCCTGAATGCGATGCAGGGGGAGACGAATCGCATGCTCGAAGACCTGTCGTCGCAGGTTGAGCTGGATCTGCTTCGAGATTTTGGTGGCGTACCAGCGCCCCCAGACATGCACAGCGATCTTCATCAACGAGACAGCGGCAACGGCCACGACGGTCAGTAACAGCAACCGGCGAGGATTTTCCAGTGAGGGAACCCGCTGCAGCACCCAGTCGGGCAGCCGTCTGCCGGTGAGGCCGTAGTCGATGATAAATTTTGTCCCGGCAGGGGGGAGCAAGCCGATGAGTGTCGCAATCGTCACGGAAACCAGGATCCAGATGAGTTGCCACCGGAACGGTTTGAGGAGTTTGAAAAACTCCCAGACGAGTTGCGGAGCTGAGCGGACGCGGTCTTTTGCACTTCGCTCATGACCGGAGGAATGAATTCCTCCGCTGGGCAATTGTTTGTCTTTGACCTGTCGCCGGTAAAGCTCAAAGCGGGATCGGCTTCCTCCCAGCGAATTCGCTTCGTTCGTGGAAGCGGTGGTCCGATCTGAGACAACGGGCGTCGTAGATTCCGTCGAGTGATTTTGCATACTGGATTGTAAACTGAAAGATGATCAGGTCGAGTCGCCCGCGAGAGATTTCTGTCCGATACGCTCTGTCAGAGGTGCTGCCCATGAGTTTAGTCCGAAACCGATTCGCATCCTGGATTGTCACGGGTGCTGTCGCTTGTGTCTGGTTTGTTGCGACAAACATCGCCCATGCGGCGGAACGTCCGCCAAATGTGGTCATGCTGATCGGTGACGACATGGGCTGGACCGACTATGGGTTTATGGGACATGAGGTCGTCAAGACCCCGCATATCGATCGGCTTGCAGAAGAAGGAGCGTTATTTCCTAACGGATACGTGCCGACATCCCTGTGTCGCGCCAGTCTGGCGACGTTGCTGACGGGCCTGTACGCCAGCCAGCACAAGATCTGCTGTAACGATCCACCGCAGGGGATTGACCGCAGCGAGATGCTGCCGTTCCTCGGCAAGGCCGCGACAATTCCGCGGCGATTGAAAGAGCGGGGGTATGAGAGCCTGCAAACGGGGAAGTTCTGGGAGGGGCATTTCTCGAACGGCGGGTTCACTCAGGGAATGACGACCAAAGGGCGACACGGCGACGACGGTCTGGTGATCGGCAGACAGACCATGCAGCCGATTTATGACTTCATCACGGCGTGTGGTGAGAAGCCCTTTTTCGTCTGGTACGCACCGATGCTGCCTCATGAGCCGCACAATCCACCGCAGCGCATCCTGGAAAAGTACCTGTCGCCTGATCGGGATCTGAGAAAGGCGAAGTACTGGGCGATGTGCGAGTGGTTTGATGAGACCTGCGGCCAACTGGTGAACTGGCTGGATGTGCATGGATACAAGGAGAATACACTCATCATCTATGTGGTCGATAATGGCTGGCTGCAGACGAACGGTCCCGTCAGACAGGGGGACCAGTTTCTGACACGCAGTAAGAATACGCCCTATGAAGATGGCGTGCGGACTCCCATCATCTTCCGGCGGCCCGGCTGGATTACCCCCGGTCGCCGAACGGAACTAGTCTCGACCATTGATCTCGCCCCGACGATTCTGGCCGCCTGCCACGTGTTGCCTGCCGAGTCACTGCCCGGACTGAACCTGCTGCCGCTGATTCGTGAAGGTCAGCCCATTAATCGGAGCGACGTTTATGGCGAGATTTACCTGCACGACTGTGTCGAGTTAGGCAAACCGGGACTGAGTGTGACACACCGCTGGATTCGACAGGCTGAATGGAAGCTGATTGTTCCCACTCACCCGGATGCGGCCCCGGAACTCTACCACGTGACGGAAGATCCTCATGAAAAGCGGGATGAGGCCGCCAGGTTTCCGGAGCGGGTTGAGCAACTGACCACTCTTTTGAACGAACGATGGAATCCAAAGAAAGATGTCGTGAAGACGAATCGCTGAGGAATGATGTGAAATGGGGCTTGATTACGTGGAAATTGTAATGGAAGTAGAAGACCACTTCGGAATCACCTGGCAGTTCGATGAGCTCCAATCCGTTAACACTGTAGGGGATTTTGTCAGAGCGATCCGCTCCCGCATTACTGCTGCGAGTGCCTTCCCCTGTCCGACGCTGGTTCAGTTCCATCGACTGCGACGGTTGGTGCGCGTGATAACAGGTCGGCCCCAACTCCGTGCTCGTCCCAAAGAGTTATTGCTGGTGTCGCTGTCGAAAGAGGAACGTCGCGAGCTTTGGCGGAAGCTTTCGGACGTATTTGGCGCGACGCCACCGGCCTTGCGAAGGCCTCGACTCATGCGCCGATTTCTCGCTCTGCTGTTCTTTTCCAGTAGCTTTGGAACCTTGGCCTATGTCGCAAGAACGGAACCCTTATTATTGCCGCTGGGCGTCTTGTTGAACTCGTTGTTCATCATGGCGGCTTTGTACCTGACTTCATTTGCCAGATCGATTCCGCCCGTTGGCTGGATGACCTATGGCGAGGTCACGCGGAAGCTGACAGGAACAGTTGCAACATACAAAAATCTCAACTCGAAAACCGACCAGGAAATCTTTGACGAAATGAAGGGAATCATTCACGAAACAACACAGATTGATCCCGACTCGATTTATCTTGATTCTCATTTCATTGAGGATCTTAAGATCTCATAAACTAATCCATCACTGGCGTTTCAAGGCAGTTCAACCACGACCATTGAGTGAACGTCGAGGCGGGGAACCGTGACGGTTACTCCTTCAGGCGTTTGTTCGGGTTTGAGATCAAGCCCCTCCGGTTCCAGGTGGATTCGGCGGACCTGGTACTGAGGTGATAACGTCACTGTGATGTCATGAATGGGAACCACTTCTTCCCGCAGCGGCACATCGTCATTAGGAAAGGCATGTGCCGCTGTGGTGTTGAGATCATTGTAAAGATGCACGATCAGTCGATTCCGATTTTCATCCTGTTGCCGCATGACCGTGGAATGGATGCACATCGGTGCTTTAATCGTCACAGGTTGAGGAGCGGAGGCGGCCCACTGGATTGCATGGGCTAAGGCGAGACGTTGATAAGGATAAGCATACAGGTAATAGCCGGCATCAAGTCCCGCCGCGAAGTAGACAACCCGGCCTTTTCCGTGAGTCCGCGTGACGACGGCGGGAAGTGCAGGTGAACCGGCTGCCGATTTGTCAGTAATGGCTGCGATCACACTGGCCGCAGGATCGTGCACTTTGACTTTGACCGCGGGCCCTTTGAAGGTCACCGGATCGGGACCGACGTAGGTCTTCATCTTTCCCTGATTCAGAAAGGAATCCGTCTCCTGCCGGAAATCAAACACACTTTTTCGTTTTTCCCAGTAATCAGGACCGATGGAAATGGAAAAATTCACATCCAGCTCGGCGGTGGCGGGAGCAGGCCCTGCTTCGGGCAACCCGAGGTACTCCACCCCCAGAACCTCCGCCAGCGAGAACCGGCTGCGGGGATCGCCGTATTCATCGAACAGAGACGTATCGAGACTCGCAACGAGACCTCCTCCCTCTCGGACAAACTCGTCGATCGCGGCTGTCTGCGTCTCGTCAAGACTGGCACAGTTAGGGAGGATCAGCACACGATAACGGGACAAATCCGTTGGATTCAGGTTCCAATCGTTGATGACGGTCACAGGCAGATGTTCCTCCTGTGCGGCACGGAACTGACCAAGCACATTGGCCATGTAGCGTTCTTCGACCTTGCCTGCCGATCGGCCATAGAAATTGCGCGTATTGTCGGACATGACCATCGCCCCCCAGGGCTCGGGCTGCTTTTGGGTGAGCCAGGGTTTACGTCGCTGGACCTCATCCATCACCGCATAAAGTTCCTGTTGCAGATGCTTTGGTTGAATCACGCCGATGCTGGGTGAAGCTCCATAGGTCAGCGCCAGCATCATCCGCCGCTCAATCTCGTGGGGTGGGAACGAGTCTTTTCCATAGGGATTGCCGTGACTGAGGAGATAAGGTTCGCTAAAGGCAACTCGATGATTGGTCGTCGCCCAGATATAGGCGTTTGCAAAGGCGGGAACGATCGTGGTTCCTCGATTGGTTTCGTCGAGCCAGAACTCCTGATCCGGGGCATCCAGCAGCAGGTTCATCCGTGCGGGCATATTGCGGGGGATCGAAAGGAAGTGTCCCCAGCGTCCCGCGTTGGTGGTCCAGGTCACCAGACCGAGATCGGGCTTGAGTCCCTTCAGTCGAACCTGCATCCGTTGCACGAGGTTTTCCATCCGGCGATCAGCCCAATGCTGATAACGGCGAAAGGCCGGGTTGTTGAGGTCTGCATCAGGGATTTCTGATTGAGTCTCATTTCGAAAGTTCGTCCGGCAATGTTCGCAGTAGCAGACACCCCCATAGTGCAGACCATCAAAACTAAAGGCATCAACATCCGGGAATCGGGTGACGATTTCTGCGAGGATCTCGATCATGAAGTCGCCGTAGGGGCCCAGCAGACAGAGCATCCCGCCATGGGAGAATTTTTCCATGTCGATTTGAGGAATGGCTGTGGTGTTGGTGGCGATACGGCGCCAGTCGGGATGCTCTTCGTAGACCTCCGCCTGCAGGCAAGGGGGGTAGACGCCCAGGATCCGAACACCCAGACGCTTGTATTCCGCGATTTCCTGATTCAACCGCTCGGTCGGGACATGGGGGCTGCGACGCTTCAGCAGTTTGCTGTCGTAATAGACGTAGAAAGGATCGACGAACCCCATCTCGCTGATCGTGACACCATGCCTGACGGCTTCCGTCCGCGCGGCAGCATCCATGACCGACAGCGTGTAGCCACAGCCGACTGTTTTCTGGATCCAGTCCGGGATCCTGACCTGGTGAAAGGGGGATTTTTCGAAGGGTTGCGGAGCGATCCGTGCATCCCAGATTGGATGATCGGAATCATCTGCGGAACTGACCAAGGGCAGAATGATCAGCAGACACACCACAAGCCAACGAAAGACCATCGAAAGTCTCCGACACAGTGGGGTAATGACGCTCTCTGGTTACCAGGCTGCTCAACTCTTCAGGGGAGGGAATCTCTGATCTATCCGACGATCGTAATTCTGTCGTGCAACGGCGTACTTCACAGCGGCCACAGGGGGGAGTCTCAAATCGAGAGATTCCCCCACAAAAGCCGTGTGGAGTGCGTCGGTTTACCACGCATCTTCACCGAGTTCTTCCTGCAACTGGCACCAGCGATCTTCCGCTTCGGCCAGTTCTTTCGCCAGCGCTTCGACTTCGTTATGCAGCCTCAAAGACTCCTTTGCGTCGGTCGTCTCCATCAGTTTGGCACTGGAAGCCTTTTTCTGATCGTCCAGACGGGCGATGGTTTTTTCGATTGTGGAAAGTTCTTTGCGAACTTCCCGTTCGTTTCTCCGAGCCTCTTTCGCGGCTGGTTTCGCTACGTCGTTCGGTTTGGCAACGCCGGGAGGGAGCTTTGTACGACGAGCCGCTTCTTCACGTTCGCCGTCGTCAATTTCCTTATTCACATAATACAGGTACGCATCATAGTTCCCCGCATAGTTTGTCACACGACCGTCGCGCACTTCGATGATGTTCGTCGCCACCCGTTTCATAAAGTGGCGATCGTGGCTGGTGAAGATCACCGTTCCCTTATACGCCACGAGTGCATCGGCCAGTGCTTCGACCGTATCAACGTCCAGGTGGTTACCCGGTTCGTCGAGGACGAGGATGTTGTATTGGCTAAGGAGCAGTCCGGCGAGACACAGACGAGCCCGTTCGCCCCCGGACAGAACGCCGATTTTCTTCTGGACATGATCGTCACGGAAGAGGAGGGCTCCTGCAACGCCGAGGATTTCCTGCGACTTGGTCCCTTTGGCGGCGTTGGATTCCAGGTACTCGAGCACCGTCTGTTTTTCAGAAAGACTCGTGTAGACATGCTGAGCATAGACACCGATCTGGCAGCCATACCCCCAACGAACTTCCCCTTCAATCGGCTTCAGCGAATCGACGATTGTTCTCAGGAACGTCGTTTTTCCCTGACCGTTGTCCCCCACAATCGCAGCGCGGGAACCGTGGTCAATTTCGACTTCAATTCCACTGGAGATGGTTCTCTCGGGATAACCGATCGACAGATTCAGGGCGCGGAGGGCAGGTCCCTGTCGCGGTTCCACCTGTGGGGCACGAATTCGTGCGGTCGGATCATCCGTGGCGATGTCTGCCAGTTCGAGTCGTTCGAGCTGCTTAGTCTTGGAACGGGCCTGGTTAGCAGTACTGGCTCGCGCCTTGTTCTTGGCGATGAACTCTTCCAGGTGTTTTCGCTTGGACAACACGGCCGCGTTGGATCGTTCCAGAATTTCCCTCTGATCACGCTGGTATTCCAGAAAGGCATCGACCTTGCCGGGGAACATGGTCAATTTGCCGCGGCTCAGGTCGAGGGTGTGGGTGCATGTCGCCCCCAGGAATGCACGATCGTGCGAGACGATCAGACATCCCTCGCGATATCCGCGCAGAAAGTGTTCCAGCAGAATCTGGGTTCGCAGGTCGAGGAAGTTGGTTGGTTCGTCCAGCAGCAGCAGATTCGGTTCGTGCAAGAGCAGGGCGGCGAGTTTCACTCGCGTCTGCCATCCCCCCGACAGTTTCGAGATCGGCCCCTCAAGGTAGGCCCCTTTGAGTTCGAACTGGCCGGCAACCTCGCCGCATTTCCAGTCGGGCTGGCCACTGTCCCGCATCAGAAACTCTTGAGCCGTCTCACCGGGCAGAAAGGGATCGTGCTGACGGAGGTAGCCGATTCTCAGCTTGGGATGGCGGGTCACTTCGCCGGTATCCAGTTCCTCCTCACCAAGCAGGATTCTGAGCAGAGTACTCTTCCCGGCGCCGTTTCGGCCAATAAATCCATACTTCACATCTTCAGAAAGCGTTGCTTCTGCCTCATCAAGCAATACTTGATTGCCATAACTCTTCGTAGCTTTCTTAATCTGCAACAACACGGCCATCGAGAACAGATCCTTCGATACAACAAAACGTCGGCGATTCGGTCGAGCGGAATCTTAGCGAAATCTGGAACCGCGGGAGAGGGAACGGGGGAATCCTTGCAGGAAATCCGCCGTAACCGGAAAACGCCTGACAAGTGGGTGAGACACACGCGTTCCAGAGACAATGAATTTCTTCCAAGTCCCTCGACAACAGAAGCTTCGGAGCGAATGGATCGTTCGTGGCGCCTTCGCGGGTCGACGTCCCTGCACGTCGGTGCGGTTACGGGCGGGGAAAAGCGACTCAAGCAAATCTCCGCGCACGTCCGGGTGCGACGGCGAACGCAACAGAGTAGACTTTTGCGTCATTTCTCACCTTCTGCATCATCCTTCGCGGAATACACCATGCTGAACGTTTTGAAGACCGCTGATCGGGCGACGGGCTGCCAGGAAATTTCGAGAACCCGCACGACGGCCGGATCGTTCCGGCTGATTCTGATTCTGGTCTTGTCGATCTGCCAGACCGCAGCGACGGCGGGTGAATTCAAAGTTGGCACGGGAACTCGTGTGATCACTCCCGATCCGCTGCTACCTGTCTCGGGCGGAGTCGGACCGACGAAACCGGCTCGGGAGAAGCAGGGGGACCTGAAGGCACGAGCCGTGGTCTTTCAGAATGGCGAAACAGCGGTTGCCGTAGTCAGTCTGGACCTGTTGGGGTTTCCGTCTGTTCTCGGTCATCGTGTCCGGGCGAAGGTTCCGCGGATCGACCCGAAGAACATTCTGATTGGTTCGACGCATACCCATAGTGCACCCGACTGCTACGGTTTTGCCGACGGACGTGGAGGATTCACAGGCGACTTGAAGTACATGGACCTGGTCTGCGTCAAAGCGGCGGAAGCGATTAATGAAGCGCTTGATGATTTGAAGCCTGCGCGGCTGAAAATTGCCACGGACGAAGCCCAGGGGAAGATCGCCTATAACTACTATGCTCCTGACTTATACGACCGTCGCATGAGCGTAATTCAGGCCGTGGACGAAAACGGGAAGCCGATTGTCACGCTGGTCAATTATGCCATCCACCCCGAGGTACTGGGCTCTGGCATCGGGGTGCTCAGCCCTGATCTGATCGGCCCTCTGTGCGATCGCATTGAAGAGCAGACGGGAGGGACGGGGATCTTCATGAATGGAGCTCAGGGAGGGATGATTACGGCCGACAATCGAGATCTGAGCCGTCCGAAGGATCCTCAACGTGGATACTGGCATGATGACCGAACCTGGAATGAGTGTGTCCGAATCGGGCACACGATGGCCGATGAAGCACTCCGGATCGTCGCAGAAGCTCCTGTTCAGGCCGCCCCGGACCTCACTTGCCGTGCGATCGACGTCACCTTCCCGGTTGATTCGGATCTGATGTGGGCCATCATCATCACGTCACCTCTCAAGTATCCGCACAATCCGGATCACAGCATCACCACACAGATCAACCTCATCAATATCGGAAACGCTCAAGTTTTGACGATTCCCGGCGAGGCACTTCCCAATATCGGCTTCTACCTGAAACGGAAGATGCGGGGTGAGCATAACCTGCTCTTCGGATTGACGAATGACGCTTTCGGCTACATCCTGACCAAGGTCGATTTCCACAGTTTTCCGCGCTACGATTACATCAGTCGGACTTCGCTGGGAGAAATGACGGGTGAAATTCTGATTGAGCGTTCACTGGAACTGGTCGATCAGTCACCGAAACCAGGTGGAGCAAAATAGGCTCAAGTCAACCCGGTGATTCGCGATGTTTTGCTGTTGAATCCGCGGTTACGGTCGTGAGCGACAATGGCCTCATCCGCCAGTGCTGATTGAACCGATAACGAGCGGAGATTACGATGACGGCCTGTTTTGATAGCAGGAATTCATCCCTGTTTTAATGACTTCAATGTGGGAAATTCATTAATGACCGAACCTCTGACCCGCCGTTCGTTCTTGTCGACAGCCGGGGCCACGACGTTTGCTGCAACCCTGGCGACGACGGCTTCCTTCACAGCTCAAAGCTATGCTCGCGTCAAGGGGGCCAATGACCGGATCGGGGTCGGAATCATTGGTGCAGGGGTGATCGGTACGGCTCACCTGAACGTCCTGAATGGGCTCAAAGAAAAGAACAATCTTGCCCCGATTGCAGTGGTCGACTGCTGGAAGACTCGCGCGGCCCAGGGCAAGGAACTCGTGGGTGCCGATCACGCACTCACCGAATACCGCAAGCTGCTCGACATGAAGGAAGTCGACTACGTCGTCGTCGCCACACCCGAACACTGGCATTCGACGATGACGATGGATGCCATGGACGCCGGCAAAGCGGTCTATTGCGAAAAGCCGATGACGCACACGATCCCTGAAGCTCAGGCCGTGATGAAGAAGCAGAAGGAGACGGGTCAGCCGCTGCAGATCGGAGTGCAGGCGTTGTCAGACGACAGCTACATTTCTGCACGCGACGCGATCCGCAAAGGGGTGATCGGCAAGGTGATCCAGGCCCAGATTGAATACGTCCGCCGTTACGACGCCAAGGCAGGGCCATGGCGAACCCCGGCGGAAATCGCCGCTCATCCCACCAAGCCAGCGGATCTCGACTGGCAGGCCTGGCTCGGCTCAGCTCCCAAGCGAGATTGGGATCCGCATCACTACTTCGAATGGCGCTGCTATTCAGCCTATTCCGGTGGGATCTGTACCGACCTGTTCATTCACCGTATTACCCGAATCATGCGAGCGTGTGACCTCTTGTATCCTCGCCGTGTCGTCGGGATGGGGGGAATCTGGCAGTGGCCAGATGGTCGTGACCTGCCAGACAACATCGAAATGATTTGTGAGTACCCTCGCGGAATGACCGTCTATGTGCTCGGAACCATGAGCAACCGAGTGGGGATCGATCACCTCATTCGCGGATACCGCGGCACGCTCTTCTTCACCCCGACTGGATGGGTGGCCAAGGATAAAGATGGCAAGGTCCTGGCCGAACATACCAAGACCGGGGGCGAAGATCAGTCTCTGCATCACACCAACCTGCATAACCATATCCGTAACGGCGAACCACTGAACTGCCCGATTGAACTGGGTATGGCAGGTGTCGTCGCCGTCAATATGGCCAACGAAAGCTGGCGTTCCAGCCAGATGATGGGATGGGACAAGGCGAATCAGAAGATGGTTCCCGCGAACACCCTGAAGCTGAGTCATGAACCGGAAGAAACGCTGTAAGGTGCCTTAAGAAAGTTCGCTTCATGCCCGCTCAAAATTGGCTCAGGCGGATCTTTCTCGTCGTTTACGAGCCAGATTCCTCAGAAATGGGGTTTCTGGCTCGTGCCCAAACTCAAATCAGTTCTGACGTCGAGGTGACCGTCGGGGCTCCCAGCCCCAAAGAAAGCGACCGTCTCTTCGGAGTCCCGCTGTCGGTGAAGGGGTTGCAACCGGTCTATGTTCGAGTGGTCAATCGCTCTGCGGAATCACAAAAGCTCCATTTCCGAAGCCTGGATCCACATTATTACCCTCCCTTAGAGGCAGCCGCCCGCTGTCATTTTTCGCTCTTGAAGCGGCTCTATTCATTTGGCATTCTTGCCTGGTTCTTCCTTCCATTGCTGTTTCTGGCCCCCTTGAAGCTACTCTCGATTGGCTGGGCCAATCAGAAGATCGACGAGTTATTCCAGTCATTGGCTTTTCATCGCCGACCCATCGGGCCCGGAGAAACAGCCGAAGGCTTTGTGTTCACCGCGTTCGATGCCGGGACGAAGATGGTTCGCGTGCGGCTGCTTTCCATCGGCAAGTCGCTCGACGGACAGCACGTGGCGAAGGTCGAATCTGCAGTCCTTTCGGCTGATCCAGAAGAGTTGGCGAACCTCCAATTTGAAGCAGGCCGCGGTGTCGATCTCACGTTTGTGATTGCTGTCCCCAGTATCAATTCCGATTACCTGCACCGCAAACTCGATGAGCATGTTCCCCAAAATGCCGCCCATGATTGCGACGTTTCCACACTGGTCGAACGGCTCAAAAGTGTCTCGACGGCAACTTGCAATCGCCACAATCGTGGCTCGGGGGACCCCATCAATCTGGTGTTGATTGGCAGCTTTGAAACGCTGCTGAACTCGTTTGCGGGACGCTGGGACGAGACCGAAGTCATCAGTCTGGCCACATGCTGGAAGACCGCTCGCGCGTTCCTGCTGGGTTCTGAATATCGGTACTCACCCGTCAGTCCGCTCTATCTGTTTGGTCGCAGCCAGGACATTGCCCTGCAGCAGATTCGCGAATCGATCAGCCAGCGACTCCATCTGCGGCTCTGGCTGGCACCGCTCACACTGCACGGTCAACCGGTCTGGATCGGTCAGGTCAGTCGCGATATCGGGGTCCGTTTCACTACTGCGGCATGGAACCTGACAACCCACAGGATCGACGCGGATGTCGATGAATCACGAGATTACCTGCTCGAAGACATGCTGGATGCCGAACGGGTCGAAGCGGCAGGATACGTTTCCGCCGCACCACCCAGTACGCCTCAGTCGCCTCGCCATAACCTGACGGGAGATCCGTACTATACGGACGGCAAACGAGTCGTCATCCTGCTCAGTCCGGTTCGGACAGTCCCCAGGTTCGTCATCTGGGACTGACACAATACGACATCCGTCCGTGCCGGTTGACGAGTCGAAGCCTCCAACGATCACTTGAGACATCGACAATCAGGCCACGGCAGGGCGGAAAGTGAATTGACCTCCCAAAAGAGGACGCAACTTTCCCCAATGAAGAAAGCCGGTCCCAAGGACCGGCTTTAGACTTCTGAGCCCACCAGCGAACTGGTGAAACTCAATCATCTGCTTCTTGGGACGAAGTTTGTTAGCAGCAGAAGTTCGTCTCTTGAATAGACTCGCATGAATCGATGCGAACCTAACGGACAATTGCCTGTGCGTTGTCAGCAGGTTGCTTCGGGGGCTCGAATTTGTAGAGTTCCTGCGCGTTCGTCCCATTCCAGACCCGCAAGACACCATCTTCACCACCTGCAATGGCGATGGCTTCGTCTCGAGTGACAGCGACCGAATAGACGTAATCAGTCGATCCAGCGAAGTTCCGGTAGTTTCCTCCGTCGTTCGACCGGTGCATCTTAACGGTCTTATCACCGCTTCCACTGATCAGATTGTCGCTGGCACCAATGTACTGAATCGTCGTGACTTGTTTGCTGTAATTCTGGATCGTGCGATGTTGCTCGCCAGTTTCCACGTTCCAGACCTTGATTGCGTTGTCAGCACCTGCACTGGCAATCCGACTGCTATCGGCCTTCCAGCTCACACCGAGAACATGGTGGGTATGCCCTTCAAACGAGCGAACCAACTTGCCCGTCGCGACATCGAATTGCTTGACGAATTTGTCAGCAGCACCGGAAACGAGGTACTTCCCGTCACTCGAAAAATCGAGAGCACAGACCGTATCACTGTGAGCCTCGGGGAACTGTCGTGCAATCGTTCGGGTCTCGACGTTCCAGAGGATCAGTTCCCCGCTTCTTGAAGGATCCCCGCCCCCGGTTGCGAGCAGTTTCCCATCGGGACTGAATGCCACCGACAAAACTCGATCAATCATCTGTGACCGTTCGAGACCGAGTGAATTGTCTGCAGGGCCCAGCGTAGCCAGCAGCTTCCAGTCAGGGTTTGCATCCCATGCCAGGACTTGTTTGTCATCTCCTGCCGCCACAAGCAATTTCCCGGGCCCCGATGCGACCAGACCGACGCCTGCGGCATGTCCAGTAATCTCTTCCAATGGTTTACCCGTGGTGCCGCTCCAAAGGCGGATGACGCCATCTTCACCTGCGATCGCGATCAAGCGTCCGTCATCGACATAGGCCACAGACTTCATCTGTTTGGCTTCGAGGGCAGGGAGGTCGGCCTTGGCCTGATTGAAGACGGTTTCGACTTCCTTGGCAGCAGCCGTCTCTGCATCGAAGACCGCCTTAACTTGCTTCTGCTGCTCATCAGCAGACTGTTGCCCTTTTTCAGACTGTGCCACCGTCTTAACCGCAGCATCAAATGCGTCTTGAGCCTTCTTGACTGCCTCAGTTTCCTTCGCCGCGGCAGCCTCTGCATCCGCCACCTTCTTCTTCAGAGCTTCGTCTTCCGGTTTGCCGGCAAGTTCTGTTTTCGCAGCTTCGACTGCTGCTACAGCGGTGGTTTCTTTTGCCTTGGCTTCTCCGAGAGCCTTTTCCATCGCATCCTTCTGCTCGATGGCCTTCTTCGTGGCTTCTTCACGTTCTTTAAAGTTCTTTTCAGCCGCCTTAAAGCTTGCATCCGCGAGTTGAACGCGCGACTTGGCGACCGTGTCAGCATCAGTCAGCTTCAGAATGTGTCGCTGGGCCGCGATATTGCCCTTCATTTCAGCGACTGGACTGCCATCAATTTTCCAAATGCGTGCGACGTTGTTCGCCCCCGCAGTGACAACAAACTGACCGTCGTTTCTTACGGACATCGAAACAATCGGTGCACCGTGGTTCGGAGCAGTGACCTGGGCCCCGGTTGTTGCGTCCCACACTCGCCACGTTGCATCCGCACTGGCGGAAACAAGCTGTGTACCTGCGGGAAGGACAACGGCAAGCGACGTCACTGGGCCGCCATGGCCTTTCAGTTCAACAACAGGGACGACCGGTTCGGCAGGCTTGTCACCTTCTGCAGGCTTCGCCGTGGCGAATGGAACTGCCCACCCGCGAATGAAATGATCACCCGCGTGTCCCGAATAGACCTTCGCGCCATCGGGGCTGATGGCGAGCGAAGTCACCTCGTGCGGGGTATTCAGCAGACCTGCCTGCTGTCCATCCGCAACGCTCCACAAGCGAACGCTCTTGTCAGATGAACCACTGAAGAGCTTCGTTGAGTCTGGGGAAAACTGAGTCGCCGTAACTGGTCCAGTATGACCCGCCAGAACTCGACGTGTGTTCGGATCTTTCAGGCTCTGCAGGATCAGAGAATTGTCGGCTCGCCCCAGAGCCACCCAATTTCCATCGGGTGAGACCGACATCGAGACGACGGCCTGGTCCTGAGGGAATGCGCCTCGCTGCTGATTCGGGAGCCGCTGCCAGAGCTTTACTTCCCGGTATCCGGCGGAAGCCAGCAGATTCTCCTGAGGATTAAATGCGAGTGCGTGTACAAAGTCACGATGAGCGGCCCCATGCGGGTAGAACTGCTTATCTCCCTGCTTGATTGTCAGCAATTGTGGATCCTGCAAGCGGGTGACATATTCGCCCGTAGCGAGATCGTAGAGATCGATCTGATTGGCTCGACCGCATGCCGCCCAGCGCCCCCAAGTCGACAATGCGACGCTGTAGATCGAGTTCATATTGGCAGGAACAGACTGCCAGGGAACTGTCACGTTCCCAGCGCTATCTCCAGCACTCGCTCCTTCTTCAATCCACTTCTTCAGAATTCCCAGCTCTTGCGGGGTTAAAGACGAGGCCGAAACTTTGTTCGGAAGGGGAGGCATTGCAGGTTCGGCTGCACGGGCAGCAACCTGGTAGATCAGGCTCTTCGCAACATCTTTTGGAACAACGGCGGGTCCTCGTTTTCCCCCCTTCAGAATGGAAGGGACATCTTCCAGGACCAGTTTGCTTTCAGGAATAGCCACATTGTGACAGGCGACGCACTTCTCATCCAAAATCGGCTGGACATCTTTTTCGAAGTCGACAGGACGTCCGAGATTGGCTTCTTCAGCGACAATCTGACCTGGTTTGGCCGCTTCTTCAGCATGACTCGGCAATGAGTATCCCAGCACGAGACAGACAGAAAGTGACGCGGCAGTGAGTAGAGAGCGCATAAAAACGCCTTGTGCAGATAAAGTTCGATTCATGAAGTCAGTACTACGATTCGTGGATGCAACGCAGGAGAACCTGTTCTATTCACACTGCTGCAGAGCTTCTCGTAGCCTTACGTTGGACCGATCCCCTGTGAGATCGATGATTCGGAGGGACGAGTCAGGCGCTATCTCATCTCTTGTTCAATGACCGCTGGGGGGGTACCCAAGCCAGACTACTTGACAATCTTCAGGGTAATTGGCTGATCCACAGCCGCTTCCCCATCAAACTGCGACGTCGCCCGAACAACCATATTGGCTAATGCAGCCTCAGCAGCATCCGCGGCAGCTTCGATCACCAGAGTCCCGGCAGACTGATCCGCGGGAATTGTCACTGGTTCTGCCTTCACCCCCCCCACATTTGGAGGGAGTGGCAGAGTCAGGGTGACCGGACCAGCGAATCCGTTTTGACGTTTGATCTCGCATTTAACTTCATTTCTAGCCCCCACTTTGACATTTCCGCCGTCGGCAGGTGCCGCAGACAGAGTGTACGGGGCAGGTTTGACAGTAATCACGATTGGCGTCGTCGTCGGATGGAAGTTCAGATTCGCCGCTTTTGCGTACGCATCTGCCGCTTTGAATTTCTGATCCGCTGCTCCTTTCGCCGCCGCAATTGATTTACTCTTTTCATCCAGAGCCTTCAGCTCGGCTTCTGCTTTGGCTCTGGCCTCTTCTGCACTTTTTGCTGCGGCTTCCGCTTCGATTCGCTGCTTTTCAGCCGCAGTCTTTGCCTCCAGGGCAGCCTTGGTCACTAGCCGAACTTCTGCCAGCTTTTTCTCAGCTTCCGCTTTTACACTGGCGTCATCGCCAGCATTTTTCAGTGTTTCTGCCGCGGCTTTTTCGTTGGCCTCTGCGTCCTGAACCGCCTTGAGCGACTGGTCTCGGGCATCGGTCAGCTTCTTGAGATTCGCAGCATCATCCGTGGCTTTCTGGACCGCGGTATCTCGAGCAGCAGTGGCCGCTTTAATCGCCTCTGCGACTTCGTTGGCAGCTTGCTCCAATGCGGTGAGTTCTTCTTTTGCCCGATCCGCTTTTTGCGGGTTTTTCCGGTACGATACTGCGGCCTGCCCCGTCAAGTGGGTCACGTATGTTCCGACAGGCGTATTGGGTGGAACGAAGAAACGGAACACCTCCTCAGACTTCTCTTTCGGGATGGGCTTATTTTCAATCTGGACGTTCGGCGGCTGCCCCTGAACGGTCAGGTTCACAGGCTGGTCGAAGCCATTACGACGGGTGACCACCACAGGAACAAGAATCTGCCGACTGTGATTTACATCGATCCGATGAACATTCGTTGTCAGCTGGAAAGGAGCAAGCTCTTCCATCACCGACAGTTCGATTGACTGGGCGAGGCGAGCGTCCCCGGGGATATTCGGCTGAGGTGCTCCCCAGACGACGGTACCATATCGGACCGGATGACTAATTTCCCGAGCTGCGGCGACTTTCGCAGCTTCGGCTTTCGCCAACGCTGCATTTGTTACCGCGACCTTCGCCTCTGCGGCGGCTTGAGCGTCAGCCAATGGCTTAACTGCCGCGGCTGCCGTTGCCACGACACCTTCTGCGTCTGCGACCTTCTTCTTCAGCCCTTCGTCGTCAGGCTGCTGGGCCAGTTCAGCTTTGGCGGCCGTGAGCGCCTGATTGGCTTTTGCCAAGTCTTCTGCTGGCTTAGCGAATGCCTTGCCCGCCGCACCAAGTTCATCCACGGCCAGCTTGGCAGCGTTCTGAGCAACGGTGAATGCTTCGACCGCAGCCGAGTCTTCGAGTGTCGCCTTTGCGACCAGACGAATGGTACCCGCCCATGCGGGTGTGTCTTCTGCCGATTTGAAGACCAGAATTCCACTGGCAGGTGCGACTCCGATACTGATGTCGGGACATGTCACGCCGGGAGGCAAGCCCTCTGCGGACACAGTAATCGGACCAGCAAAACCATCGCGACGAAGCGCAATCACGTGAATCGGGAAGTTGTCTCCGCGTCGCAGATTGATCCCTGACGGAGCAGCCTGACGAGGACCTGGAGGAATCAACGTCGTTGCAACTGCCGCAACACGGAAATCAGGAGCGTCCTTGCGAAGGATCAACCGATAGACGCCCATGTCTTGCTTGGAATTCCCGTATCTCTCTCGCAATGTAATGCGGTACTGTCCGTCGGCAGGTGCCAGGAACTTCACCACGTTGTCATCATTCAGCGTGTCGAAAAGATTGGCAAGGGGATTGTTCGGATCGTCGTCCAGAGCGCTGATGCGCGTGAGCGACTCTTCACCTTTTTCGTTAACCTTGACCTGATCGATGACCAGCACAGGATCAACTGCCGCACCGGCCCGGTGAGCAATCACTTCGATCCAGAATGCGTCTTTGGCCTTCGCATCAAACTGGTAACAGTCGACGTCGCCTCGCTTCTGATACTGACCCGAGATTTCACCGGGGACGACAATCTTCTGAGCGATCGATCCATTATCATTCGGCTCGACTTCTATCGTGGGAACCGTGTTGCTGAACTGAATCATGACCACATTCGATGGCCCCGTTGCAGAGGAGATCGAATAAGGGAAAGCATCAATTCCTGCGGAAAAGGGTTCCAGAATGGTCTTGGGAT
Organism: Schlesneria sphaerica; assembly: GCF_044336245.1. NCBI lineage: Bacteria > Pseudomonadati > Planctomycetota > Planctomycetia > Planctomycetales > Planctomycetaceae > Schlesneria > Schlesneria sphaerica. The sequence continues at coordinate 5,711,881 of NZ_CP172346.1, forward strand.
CAAGAACATCAGGAGTGGAGGGGACCGCAATATTGACGACCACCTTTTCCAGTGCTCGGCCCTGTGGATCAAGACCGGCGGGTTGTCCTCCGGGCAAGTTTCGCCCGTACAGCGTAAACGGACTCGTCGTTCCAGGAACGCCTGCGGCAGGAATCACGAAGTCGATATAGGGACCGGTTGAGATCGTCAATCGATAGGGAAAGTCTTCGCCACCTGCATAAGTGAAGTCGTAGACTTTCAGAAAATACTCTCCGTCTACGGGGACGGTTAGATCAATCAGTGCGTCCTGACTGACGAGATTTTTCCGGGCGAACCCAAGTCGCTTTCCGCTAGCGCTATAGATTTCCAGGGCGGCATCCAAACGGGAATCCAGCCTGCGGGAGACGCAGTCCATCAGCAATCGCTGTCCCGCTTTTGCAGGAAACTTATACCAGTCAATGTCGGTCGCCCCTGTGATACGAGCATTCACTGTCTGGTTCACTTCAATCGCAATTGCTTGCTCGCGTGCGTTGTTGGGCTCGGTCTCGATGAGTTCCTTCAAGGCACCGACGATGAATGTCCTCGGATTGCTGATCCCGAAGAATCCGACGGTCCGGACTTCATACTTCCCCGGGGGAACATCGGCAGCGACAGAAACCTGGAACAGGTTCGGGATCGGTACTTGCTTACCTCCGACATCGTGCGTCTTCGGGGCCACGGTGATGCCGGGGTGATTGAAGACGAGAGTCGTAATTTCTTCCAGATCAACGCCGCTGGTCAGCGTGACATCGGTTACCGTGCCAGCCTGACCTCCGGGAGGGAACAGTGCTGAAAGCCGGGTAGAGGGAAGCTGAGCGTTGACGATCGTCGTGGGAATCACGAAGCAAATCAACGTGAGGATGACTCGTTGCATAGGAAACCGGGCGACGACTTTCACATCTCGCCTTTCGTATAAACAGAGGCAGTTCGATTCGGGACGGCCGCCAACTTCGGCCGTCCGTCATTGCCGACATCAGGGATCAGTGATTGAACAGGAATTCCTTCGAGTTAATCAAAGCCCAAACGATGTCTTCGAACGCCACCTTGGGGTTTTCCTTGTGTTTTTCCAGGTGAGCCAGTGCGATCTGCATCTCTTCCTGATCAGGCTCGCGGCTGTAGACCCAGCGATACAGTTCTTTGATCTTCGCTTCTGCTGGAAGATCTTTATCGTTCGCAAACTTCGATGCCCGGCCATTCCCGTCGGCGATCTTGTTCTGAACTTCGCTGCTGTTCAGCAGGTGCAGGCTTTGAGCCAGGTTCGCTTCTTGCGACCGTTCGCACTCACATGCCGTGTCTGCTTGTGGCTGTCCGAATACCTTCAGGAAGTAGGGTCCAATGCTCGCGTCCGGCAGTTGGATAGCCCGGGTTCCGGAAGGAAGTCCGTTATAGGCCTGGTTCGTTGAAGTGACCTGATGGAAGGCATCGTAAAGAACTTCCGCGGTCAATCGCTTTGGATAGTACCGAGAGAAGTTCTGCTTATCCTTCAGGTTGTACTCGTTTGGTAAAGAGCTCAGCTGGTATGTGGATGAGTTGCAGATCGTTCGTACCAGTTGCTTAATATCAAACTTACTGGCGATGAAGCTCTGAGCAAGGTTATTGAGCAGTTCCGGGTTCGCCGGGGGATTGGTTTCACGCATATCATCTTCAGGCTCGACGATGCCGCGGCTGAAGAAGTGCTTCCAATAGCGATTCACCAGGGATTTGGCGAAGAACGGATTCTGTGGATCGGCCATCCAGTCAGCCAGCAGGGCTCGTGGGTCGTCTTCGGGACTGACGTTGTACGGCTTGCTACCAAGACCGGTTGGAGGGAGCATTTTGCCCGTTCGTTCGTTACGAGCCTGGGCAGGTCCCTGGTTATCGATGGTGAAGATTCGCTTGTCGCGCAACGTATTGTTGCCACCGATGATGTTTTTCCGTCCGATACGGCTGAAGAAAGCGGCCATACCGTAGTAGTCGTCCTGGCTCCATTTCTCAAAGGGATGATGGTGGCAGCGAGCGCATTGAATTCTGAGACCCAGGAACAGCTGAGAAACGTCTTCCACTTGTTCATTCGGTTGATCGACTTCGCGATACCAGGCAACCGGGGGACTATCATCCGCACTGCCGGAAGCGGTCAGAATTTCTCGTACGAATTGATCATACGGCTTATTCTCATAGAGACTGGACCAGATCCACTTGTGGAATCCGTATGTTGGAGCCAGATCGTCATTAGCCCGTCGTTTGTTTCGCAGAACGAGGTTCCATTTGTTTGTGAAGTAGTCTGCGTAGGCTGGCGAATCGAGCAGCTGATCAATGATATTCGCACGCTTGTCAAGATCGGTACTCGCCAGGAAGGCCGAGACTTCCGATTCCGTGGGCAGCGTACCCGTGATGTCGATGTAGACGCGACGCAGGAAGGTCCCATCGTCGCTGACGGGGGATGCAGGGATGCCGAGCACGTCCAATTTGGCCACAACAGCGGCGTCGATGAAGTTTTTCACGGGCGGCTTCTCGGCGATTTCGGCACCGAGAGGAATCGTCGAGCGGAAGACAGCAACCTGTCCCTGGTAGCGCGCCATAATGGCGACTTCACCCGCCAGATCCAGAGTCTTGACCAACCCCGTGACGTTGACTTCTGCCATTTCGGGATCATTTGGTTCATACAGCGCCATACGAGTGACGTCTTCGGTCGACCCGTCGCTGTAGACAGCCATGACGGTGATCTGCTGCTCGGAGCTGCGATCCATCACGCGGCTTTCGGGAATACACTTAATGCCAACCACAAATGGGTCGGTAGGATTGCCGTACGGCATCCCTTGCTCGATCCAGCGGGAGATCAGTCGGTACTCGTATCCGTCGACTTCCATCCGCTTGCCGCCGCCGTGCGGAGATTTCCCAACGGGCTTGGTGAGCAGCAGGCTTTGTCCGGGTGAGGAGGGGAAGATTCGGCGGCCGCGGCCTTCCTTGACCAGGAATTCATGGTCGTCTTCGGGGTAGAACCCGAGGAGAGAGAGCTTAAAACCATTCTGTCCACTGGCTTTACCGTGACACCCCCCGCTGTTGCAGTTCAATTTCGTGAAGATCGGGGTGATCTGGTTGGGGAAGTTGACAGGGATATCGTTAGCAAGCCCGGTTACTTCGACAGCCAATTCTGCCGTGAGACCCGAGCCGATCGCCTTGACGATCGCCTTGCCGTCCTTGAGTGGAGTCATATGCCCGACCGAATCGACTTGAACGATTCCTTCAGGTTCGATCTTGTAATCCACTTTACGGGTGTAGTCGCGCATCTGGCCACTGGAGTAGATTCCGGTGGTGATCAACTGCTGCCGCCCGTCGCGACCTCGCAGCAAGATCCCTTTCGAGTCCACGTTGGGTTCAAGCTGCAGTTTGATTAACTGCCCGGGATCTCCCAGACCTTTGGGAGGAGCGGCATTAGAGAGTCCCGGCGCAAGCAGCAAGGCACAAAGAGCCAGAGAACCTGCAAGCCAGCGGCAACAAACAGTGGATGGCATTCTCATGAGGTCTTTCCCGGAAGGGATGCGGTTTTCAGCCTGTTTCGATCAAGTTTTTCGTGTCGATCCAGACTGCAAGGAAGGCGTCGTCGTCGTGGAATTAAAGGCGGGCCGGTCAAGCGGAGTGTCAACAACCCAACATATCGACCGTGATTTGTTTGTCAAGCTGTTCAGGTTGTGCGAATTAGACATTTGGCGATCATAACAGGTCGAATCTAACGTTTTTGGCATTACCATCCAATCTCCAGCCCTACGGCCTTCCGAACACCATTCCCGATGGCGATCGGGGAATGCCCGTTATGCTGCGGAACTCAGTCGAAGCTGAATTGCGGAGAACGCCTTGCCAAAACACATAAACTTTTACAAAAAAACATCTTACAGAGACTAAAACTGCAGAAACACAACCGCGCGACGAAGCGACAGATCTGTGGCGCTGGGCTACATCCTGGCCCCGCGAACGCCTCGAGAATCGGGAACAGTGCAGGGGACGCAGTAATTCAGACCAGCCCCTGGAATCGACACATCATCCCGGCTTCTTCTGACCCGCAGAAGCAGGCTCCATGACTCGCACCGGCAGCGAAGAGAATCGTTCAAAACGTTTAACGGACAACATCAGCCGGGTAATTGGCACGTCCATTCTTCGAGCCCTTGACCATTGGGACCGCGAGCAGGTTCCCACAATCCGCGTTCGCACTCGCGGCACAGACCCAGGCACGCGGAGGACGGAGCGCGAACGAAGAATCCTGCTCCACAGCCACTCACAGACGGCCTGCCGGAAGGGGACAATTAGAGTTAACCGCTTACCCCAAGAATTGATATGCGGTCGCGACTCAATCTGGACACCTGGACATTGCCGGGGATTGCGCTCTTGGCAAAGTCTGTCTCTGGCGGTGATTGCATCCTGAGATTGCACTCGCCACACTGGTTCGCACATCGGAGCCTGAAAATTTGTGCCGTGATTGGAACGTGAAAATGTCAGAGGAACTGGTTGGTCGGATCTGTGCCGAATTGACAAAGATCGTGCTGGTCGACCCTCACACGCACATCAACCCACATGCCCCTGCGTCCACGACGCTCGCGGACATCATGGGCTATCATTACTACACCGAACTGGCTCATTCCTCGGGAATGCCCAAAGCTCTGATCGAAGAACCCGGCCTGGACCCCAAGACCAAGGTGGGCCGCCTGGTGGAATCATTGCATCATCTGGACAATACAGTCCAAGTCAGTTGGTTGGTCGAGCTTTGTCGCAAGTTTTTCGGTTTCCAGGACAACCGTATTACTCCCGCAAACTGGGAATCGCTTTACGACAAAGCCGCGACCGTGATGGCACAGCCTGACTGGGAGGACCAGTGCCTGAAACAGTCGGGAATCGAGCGGGTCTTTCTGACGAACGAGTTCGACGATCCTCTGACCGGCTTTGACACAGCTCGCTACATCCCATGCCTGCGGACCGACGATCTTGTGTTCCACTTCACCAACCCGGCTGTGAGAGAACGTCTGACGAAAGCAACGGGGATCGAAACGACGAACCCCGAACGAATCCGACAGGCCATCGGTAAGCTGTTCGAACACTTCGTTCGGCATGGGGCAAAAGCGTGCGCAATCAGCCTCCCACCCAGCTTTGCCCCTCGCCAGCCTTCGCGCGGCGACTTGTCTGAAACCAACTTCCTAACCTCGTTCCTGGATCCCGACTCGACGACCAAAGACGTCGGTCAAAACTTCGTCTTTTGGACGATTGCCGAGTTCTGTGCGGAGTATCGACTTCCTTTTGATCTCATGATCGGGGTCAACAGGCGCGTCTACCCGTCGGGGGTGTATCAGGGGCAGGATCTGTTCGACCAGCGAGTCTCGTTAATTCAGTATAGAGAGCTCTTCAACGCCTTCCCGCAAGTCACATTCCCTGTCTCAGTCCTGGCTCAGGCCAGCAACCAGGAACTTGTCAGCTATAGCTGGATCTTTCCAAACGTGGTCACCAACGCTCACTGGTGGTATTCCAACATTCCGGCATACATCGAACTCGACACCCGAGCTCGACTGCAGGCCGTCCCGCGCAACAAGCAGGTTGGTTACTACAGCGACATGTACAAGCTGGAATTCGCGTGGCCGAAATTCTCGATGTACCGGCAATGCCTCTCACGAGTTCTCGCTCAGGATTTCGTAATTGCACGAAAATGGAGCGAGAACGAAGCAATTTTGCTCGGAAAACAGCTTCTTCGCGGTAACGTCGAATCAATTTTCAACGTCTAAGGGACCTAATCAACGAGCGCTGCTTTCGCTACCGATGCATCGAACGTAGAATCCTCACCGCTCGAGATTCCGTTAACAGGCTACCGTCTCAAAACGTTTCAAGGCCGGAACATGGCACAATTAATCCTCCTCCTCGACGGTGAAGCGACAACGCTGGAACTCACCTCTGACGAAACGATGCTCGGCCGAGATCCCAAGTGCACACTGGAAATCAAGTCGGGGATGGTTTCGCGGCGACATGCGCGTGTCCTGAAACAAGACGGAGAGTACATCGTTGAGGATATGGGCAGCGGGAACGGCACCTACGTCAACGGGAATAAGCTTGTCGGTCCAAAAGCCATTAAGCATGGAGACCGCATTAAACTTGGGCCGGTCCTGCTGCGGTTCGAAAATCCCTCCGGCGCGTCGGTTTCACCTCTAACCGGGCCTGCGCGTCCGGCGAACAGCCGCATGCCGAGCGCAGGAGCAGGCAATCCGAGCGGCACGGCAACAACATTTACTGTCGAACTCAACGACGACGATGAATCATCGCTGATGACGGGTAAGGCCAGCGGCTTCGGCAAGCTGGATGTGAAGCCGGAAGCCAAGCTGAAAGGTGTTCTGGAGATCAGCCGTGCCTTAGCAGGAACCTCGGACCTCGATTCGCTGCTGCCGAAGATTCTGGACACACTGTTTAACATTTTTCCGCACGCGGATCGGGGCTGCATTCTGCTCCGCGATGACACTCAATCAAAGATGATTCCCCGCGCGATGAAGCATCGTCGGGCGGGTGATGACGAAACAGTGAAACTCAGCCGGACCATTCTCAGCAAAGTTCTGGAAGAGAAATCCGGGATCCTTTCGTCCGATGCAACGAATGACTCGCGTTTCGAAGCAAGCGAGTCCATTGCCAACCTGACGATCCGGTCGATGATGTGCGTTCCGATGTTGAGTCTCTCGGGCGAACCGATGGGTGTGATCAACATCGACACCCAGAACCCATTCAACCAGTTTCGTGAAGAGGACCTTGACCTGCTGATGGCGGTCGCCGGTCAGGCCGCGATGTCCTACGAACAGGCAAAACTACTGGTAACGGCGATCGAGAAGCAGAAACAGGACAAGGAAATGGATATCGCCATGGGGGTGCAGCGATCGCTGCTCCCCACGGCGTTGCCAGCAGCAGATGGCTGGGAGTTTTTCGCCTCGTATGACACGGCTCAGGCTGTCGGCGGCGACTACTACGACGCCTTTTTTGTGGAAGACGGCAAGAAAGTCTGCCTCGCCTTTGGCGATGTCGCAGGGAAGGGGGTCCCCGCCTCGCTGGTGATGTCTCGCATCGCGACTGTGGTCACTAACGTCATGACCTTCGTCGGGGACGTTCGCGAGGCGATCCACCGAATCAACCATCAGATGTGCACGCGCGCCGTAGAGGGACGCTTTGTCACGTTTGTATTGTGCGTCATCGACCTGACCTCGGGCGAAATGACGATTGCCATCGCCGGACACATGCCCATCATGATCCGCAAGACCGACGGAACAATCATTGAATTTGGGGAAGAAGCCATCGGAGTGCCGCTTGGCGTAATGGAAGATTTCCCCTACGACGTGCTGACTCGCACGATCGAACCGGGCGAAACCTGCGTCATTTATACCGACGGGGTCAGCGAAGCGATGAACCCTGAGAACGAACTTTACGGAGTAGACCGACTGCGGGAATTGATGAAAGCCAGTACAGGGGGCCACGCCGACGCTCTGGGCAAAGTCATCCTGGGAGACGTTCGCAAGTTCGCCAACAGCCGCCCCCAGAACGACGACATCACCATTATGGTCTTCGGCCGACGCTAAATTTTTCCCCCGTCGCATCGTGGGTTAAGTGCCAGGAAGTTGTCGGCTCAGAAACTGTTCGAGAACAAGGCTGGAACCAGATAGGCCGTGACGGGCGAGTCCCCGTCACGGTTTTCGCCGACGCCAACGAACTGCGAGAGCCACAAGACAGCACGTTTGGCGATCTCGGCTTGCACGAAACGGCAGGTCTCCTGAGCCAAGCACCGTGTGTCCCATCACAAAGTCGACATGCAACACGCCTTTTCCGGCTTTCGATGCCTGCCGACGGGGCAGTCCCCTCATCGAATTCTCGAACAACGGTGGCCAATCACCGGGACCGGCCACGAATCTCGGCACCTGTCCTGGCTTGCAGGAGGGCAAAGTTGGCTTCGAATTGTTCCTGGTTGAAACCTTGCCACGCGGGAATCTCGCGACCTTTTGCCGTGATCAGCCAGATCTCGTAGGCACCGCCGAGTGCCGGAATCAACATGTCAAAGATGAAACCAAAAACGTACTGAAGCGGACCGAGCAGCAGGAACGTCCAGATCCCGGAACCGATTGAACTGTATTTCGTTTCGACATAGACCACGCCCGGCAGATTGCATTTCTGCGGTTTCAAAGGGAAGTAGGCAAAATAGAGCTGCGTCTGAAATCGGTCGCCGTTGATCGACGACACCCGGTAGGTCCCGGTGAGCGCCATCGGCAGGATGCAAGCCACGAGTCGAAGCCACCAGACCATGTGGGGAACAAATACGATGGGCAACAGCAGCACAACCAGAACCGCGATGCGAGGCCCCAGTTTCACTTCGGGTGGTAGTATCGTTTCCATAGTCTGTAACCATCCGAACGGTCAATTCCCTGCCGACGCGTGAACAGCATATTCAAACGCCGATTGATGCTAACCGTGCGTTGCTCAGACGACCACCGAACGGCGGTGCCGCAAGGATCAGTCCCTTCAAATACGCTGAATTTTCGACAAAGAAAAAGAGCGCGTGATCCCATCGGACGAATTGCCCGAGAACTCGCTTTCGGCCAACTTCGTCACCTCTCGGTCTCGCGCAAGTGATTGGTCCTCGTGCAGAAATTGAAAGGCGAATAAATTCTTTCAAACATTTACTTTAACGCAGCGTAAATGAACGAGCTTCGACCGTTTTTATTGCCTACGGAACGACCTGACACATGTGGCCGTTGATTGCTGGTTGCCTGATATCCGCCTTTGCGGTCTCTTTCCTCATAACGGGCTTGATGCGTTGGGTTGCTCCACGGATCGGCCTGATTGATAAGCCAGCAAGTCGGAAAGTCCATGTCATTCCGACGCCTCTCGGGGGAGGCGTCGGAATCTGGTGTGGAGTTGTCATCCCACTCGTTGCGGCACAAGTCTTGATTCAGCTTTGGCTGCATGAACCACCTAAATGGCTCCCCCTGGAATTAGCTGAGCACCTCAGCGGAGCAGCCTATCGCGCTACCGAGCTATGGGGAGTCGTTGCAGCAGCAACAATTCTTTCCATCACAGGGCTCATCGACGACTTTCGCCCTCTCTCGTGGAAGCTGCGAATCGCACTGCAGTTCGGAGTGTCGGCCGCCGTCGTCATGTCAGGCGTACGCGCATCGATTTTCCTGATCTATCCCTGGATGGGGATCTTGTTGTCGATCATGTGGATGGTCGTCCTGGTGAACTCATTCAATTTCCTTGACAACATGGATGGTCTTTCGGGTGGGATCGGGCTGATCACCAGCACAACTCTGGCGGTCATGATGCTGACGAAACCGGGGGACCCTCACTGGTTCGTCGGCGGATTTTTTCTGATCGTGGCGGGATCACTGATGGGATTTCTCTGCCATAACTGGTCGCCGGCCCGCATTTTTATGGGAGACGCCGGCAGTTACTTTATCGGCTTCAGCATCGCCTGCATGACCCTGCTGGGGACCTTCTACACTCCCGCAGACGAGAGTCAACACGTGATTCTGGCGCCACTCTGCGTTCTCGCCGTTCCTTTGTACGATATCTCTTCGGTAGTCCTCATTCGTTTGAAAGAGGGCCGCAGCCCGTTTCAGCCCGACAAAAAGCACTTTTCACATCGTCTTGTTGCATTGGGACTTACCAAAGAGCAAGCCGTCTTGACAGTACATCTGACGACGATCATCACGTCACTGCTGGGGCTGACTCTCTATGCTGTTTCGACGTGGAATGCAGCTGTGATTGTGGTGGCCTGTGTCGGTTGCATCCTGCTATTAATTGCCATTCTGGAAGCGGCACCACGTGATCAGCCCTAACGGACATGGGAATGGGAATGGCAGACAGTCGAGCAGTTCGAACGGCGGGATCCGCAACGGGGGGGGCAGCACGACACCCGGGAACGACTCGCCTGGAAAAGACAATCCGCTGGCTATTCGCGGGGTGGGTGCTGGTTCTCTTTCTAAGTCGCTTTTTCTACGTCGCTGAATCCGCCGATCAGGGAGACACCCTGTGGATCGTTGCGGGCTGGATAACCGCCGCACTGGGGTGGTCCCTGCTATCGTGGATCTGGCCCTCCACACAGTTCCAACTCGGCTGGCTGGGAGTTGGTGTCGCTCTGTTATTCGGTGGCGAGGCCATTTCCACCCTCCAGATCGTCCTGGGGTCCGGCGATCAGCGAACGGCCATTAATCTCGCTTGGGAAGCTCTGGGGGTCGTGATTGCCTGGTTCATCCTGCACCAGCACTGCGGAAGTTTTCAATTCCGTCGCGAACTGCTGGCAGCCCTGCTCGCCACAGGAGTTACCTCGGCGGGGCTGGGCCTGTACCAGCACTATGTCGACTTTCCGCAGATGGCAGCAAAGTACGCCCCCTTATTTGACAGACTCAAGCAGGCAGATCCAAATAAAGCGGCAAGTATTCGTAAGGAATTGGCTTCGGAGAATATTCCGACCGACGGCCCCGCACTGATCCTGTTCGAGAAACGGCTGAGGGACAGCCGAGAACCACTCGGTTTCTTCGCTCTGGCAAACTCATTCGGCGGATTCCTCGCCGTTAGCCTGATCCTGGCGGTGAGTGTCGTCGCGTCCCGAATTCGAGCCGGCAATCGCTGGAGCGGAAAGCAACTTACTCTCTGGATCGTGGTCTTCCTTGTGCTCGGCTGGGCGCTGCTGCTGACGAAAAGCCGCACGGCGTGGTTGGGCACGGGGGCTGGCCTGGTGTTGCTGATGCTGCTTTCCGGCCGCACCCTCCTGACCGTTCGGGGCCTGCAGTATTGCGTTGGTGTCGGAGCGTTTCTGCTGTTTTTCGGATGGGGACTGACGATGTTCGGAGGGCTTGACCGACAGGTGCTCACCGAAGCTCCCAAGTCACTGCAGTACCGTTTGCAGTATTGGCAGGCGACCACCCGGATGATCGCCGATCAGCTGCTTTTTGGTGTTGGCCCCGGACAGTTTCGCAGTCACTACCTCCGCTATAAGTTGCCGGAAGCAAGCGAAGAGATCGCCGATCCCCACAATCTGTTTCTGGACGTTTTCGCCAGCGGCGGAATTGCGTCGTTCCTCGGTCTGGTGCTGATTGGCGTCGTCCTGTTTAAGGATTTGGGAACGGAACCAGAAACGGAAGCTCCTGTCTCCGGCGCTAATCCGCAGTGGGGAATCCTCCTCGCCTCAATAGCCGCCGTGGCCTGGTTGCTGCTATTGCTCAGCGGTGCGGACGACCGTTTGCTGGTCGTATTGCCTGTCGCAATGGGTCTGTTTTGGGGCCTGTGCCGTGTACTCGACGGAATTCAGGCGGAAACCTCACTGCTGCGAGCCGGCTGGCACGCAGCGGCGTTTACGCTGATGTGCCATCTCTGCGGGGCGGGGGGGATTGGAATGCCAGCCATCAGCCTGCTGCTGCTGACGTTAATTGATTGTGGCACGGTTCACCGTCCCGGTTTACAGAATTCGATGCGGGGGAAAGTCGACATCCGCTGGCTGCCGTTGAGCGCTTTCAGCCTGCTTCTCCTGTGTGGGCTGATAACGACGGGAATTCGCCCGATAAGTATCACGCAGGCAGCACTGATGAGCGGAGATCGTCTGGTCACCAAAGGCCAGTTGAGTGCCGCCGAGCTGGAATACCGGAAGGGGGAGCAGGCTGATGGCTGGTCGAGCGAATCGACGCGGCGGCGTGCGGAACTCTCATATCGCCAAGCGGCGGCAGACCATTTCCGGTCCAACGAATCATTTCTGAACGCCGTACAACTGTTGAATGACGCCAAACGGCGAAATCCGACGTATTTTCGAGATGACGTTCGACTAGCGGAATGGTGGATGGAACGATGGAGGGCGTCGCAAAACAGTAAAGATGCCGCTCAGGCGGTGGCCGCTTTGGAACGAGCATGGGATCGTTACCCTACCAATGCGATTTTGATGTCCGAGCTGGCAATTGCCTGTCAACGGGCGGGGAAGCTGGCTCAAGCAAGAGAGGTCGCCGAAAAGGCTCTGCGGCAGGAGGCCATCAACCGCGAGTGGGGGCATGTGGACAGGTACCTGGAAGAATCCAGAAAACGTGAGCTCGAATCCCTGATCGGGGAGACCGCATCGTAAAGTCCTATAAGGCATCACCCTGAGACTCGCCGAATTGCAGCGCGAGCTTTTTCGTTTATACTTCGCATTGCGACGCTGAAGGCGCGCGGCACACGACAGATAGTCGCCCTGCGAAAAATCAAAGAGGTCCCATCTGTGAAACCGTTTTCGATTGTATTGTCCCTTGTTCTGGGATTGGGTGCACTCGCCCTGATCGTCTGGGTCGGACGTTTTGGTGGTGCACTTCCCGTTTCAACTTCGACATCGCCGGAAACGAACCCCAGCGAGGCGAAACCGGCAGAAGAAATTCCTTTGCCCAAATCGGGCCCTTTCGGCAAAGCCGAGGTGACTGAGTCAGAATTCAACTTTGGTGTGAAGAATGTCGGCGACACTGATGAGCATGTCTTTTCCATCAAGAACGTGGGAGAAGGGGTGCTTCGCTTCGAAATGGGCAAACCGACCTGCCAATGTACTTTGGGCGAGATCACCAAGAACGGTGAAGCAGTTGAGAAGAAGGGCGAGCTTGCTCCGGGTGAGTCAATCAGCATCCTGGTCAAGTGGGTCATGAAGAACCAGATGGAGAAATTCCGCCAGACGGTCCCCGTCATGACGGATGACCCGGACCAGCGAAAAATCGAACTGGCAATCACCGGCATGGTTGACCAGGCGGTCCGCATTTTCCCGGAAGGGCAATGGGACTTTGGCGATATGTCGTTGACCGAGCCCTCAACGGCCGAAGGATATATCGGTTCCAAGAGCCTGACCGGCTTCACAATCCAGGAAATGCCCCGCGATAACGCTCGGGCAAAAATTACGTGGGAACCGGCAGACGAAGAGACACTCGCTCCTCATCAGGCGAAAAGTGGATACAAGATCAAGGTGGAAGCAGGTCCTGATGTTCCCATTGGACGCTTCCGGGAAACGATTCGCCTGCAAATTATTCCAACTGACAGCAGCCAGGCAAACGACGATCTGTTCGTCAATTTTGGCGTGATCGGGCGGCGAGGGGGCCCCATCGAAATTCGTGGGGTGAACGGTGCCAATTTCAATGTTGACTACAACCGCCTGCACTTCGGGGAATTCCCGGCTTCCAGTGGAAAGAAAGCTAAAGTAACCTTCTTCGTGAAGAACTTTGATGAAGAACTGGTGCTGCAGGCCGTTGAGCCCTCCGATTCCAGAATCAAGTTTACGTTTCCGGAAAAAGGAAAGGTCTTCGGGAAATCCAAGAGCTATCAGGCGGACGTGGAAATTTTGCCGGGTCCTCCAGGGAAGCATCGTGACAACGATGCCAAATCCTTCAAACTGAAGTTCAATCACCCCGAAGCACCTGACTTCAATCTTACTATCGATTATCACGCCACGTGATTGACCACGGGTTCCAGGAGGGAATGTGATGCAAACAATGGCCAGACGACATTGTCGTTCTTGCGTATGGACAATGATGATGTCGTTGAGCGTCCTGTTTGCAGGATGCCAGCCCCCGAACTCGGGACCAGAGCAGTCGAGTCCCACACCGACATCGGAAGCACCGAAAGCGGACACCCCGACGAAAGAGCAGAGCGAGGCCGTCACCGCTTCTCCAAAGCACGAACCGGCGGTAAAGCCCCCCAAGTCTGGGACCTCGAACTCCGACACAATCGCAGCCAATTCGACGAAAGACCTTGCCGTCGAGCCTTATCTGAACGGCTGGGATAAACCTGCTGTCGCTTTCCTGCTGACAGGAGAGCAACATGGGTATCTGGAGCCGTGTGGCTGCTCGGAAACTCAGTCGGGGGGCATGGCCCGCCGCGCCGACCTGGTTCGGATCCTCACCGAAGAAAAAGGCTGGGACCTCGTCGGTCTGGACGTAGGAGGACTCCTCAAACGCTCTCGACGTCAGGATCAGATTAAGTTCGAGAAGCTCTTCGAGTCGTTTCAGAAACTGCACTATGCCGCCGTCGGTGTCGGCCTCGAAGAACTGCGACTGGGGGCGGATTTTATCCTAACCCGGATGCCGGGGGATCCGGACGAACTGGCGAAGGCGACAGCACTCGTCTCGGCCAATGTGGTCTTGTTCGACCAGCCGGAGCTGGGTTGGCCAATTCCCTACCGACTCGTGGAAAAGAACGGCGTGAAGATCGGAGTCACCTCGGTCTTTGGTCCCAGTTTGCGGGACCGCGTCGCCCCGGCGGGAGTGAGTACCAATATCACCATTGTGGAACCTGAAACCGCACTGCCACCTGTCATTCAGGCACTGGAAGAGGCAAAACCTGATCTCATGGTTCTGCTGTGCCACGGCAATGAAGCCGAATCGATGCAGCTCGCCAAAGCTTATCCCCAGTTTCGCATCGTTCTGGCAGCGGGTGGATTTGAGGAACCCGATGGCAAGCCGATTCCCGTCGGGGACTCATGGGTGCTCCATGTCGGAAGCAAGGGAAAACGCGTCGGCGTGCTCGGCTTCTATCCCGACAACAAAGCACAGCCGTTCCGCTTTGAGCTGATTCAACTGGATAAGGATCGCTTCAAGAATGACCCAGAGATGCGCACCATGATGCAGCATTATCAGCAGCAACTGGAAGACGAAGGGATCTCGACATCGGAAGAGCTTCTGCTACGACACCCATCCGGGTTCAGCTATGTGGGCGCTGAAAAATGCGGCGACTGTCATACCAAGGCGTTCGAACACTGGAAGGAGACCGGCCACGCGCTTGCCTTTCAGACAATCGTTGAAGGCCCCTGGCACGAAGATCGCGCCGCAGAGAAAATTGGCTGGATCAAACGGCAGTTCGATCCGGAATGTCTCTCCTGCCACGTGACCGGTTGGCACCCGCAAGAGATGCTGCGTTACGAAAGCGGCTATGTCTCAGAGAAGTTGTCATCACACCTGCTGGGACAACAATGCGAAAACTGCCACGGTCCGGGGAGTGAGCATGTTCGACTGGAAGAAGGATCCGCGTCGATGGACGAGTTGGCCGCTGGCCGTCAATTTGTTCGTCGTACGCTCGCTGAGGCCAGAAAAACGATGTGTATCGAATGTCATGACCCCGACAACAGCCCCAAGTTTACCCCTGAGCGGTTTGACGAGTACTGGGACCAGGTCAAACACCCCTTCAAAGACTAGACTTTCCAGAACCAGCATCACACCGTTCCACGTAGTCACACTCGCCCGCTCATGAACTTCTCGCACAGAGACCTAAGAGCGGGGTTCGCCATCGAAACCAACACCTGGCGGACGAACTGATCTCACCCTGAAAGAACAACCGTGACTGACATTGGTCCGCCGCAATCACTTCGTGCGTTGAAGGATGCAGGCGTATTTGAAATTACCTGGGCGGACGGTCGGGTCTATCGCCCACCATTCAAGCTAGTCCGTTTCGAATGCCCCTGTGCTCAATGTGTCGACGAAATCACCGGCGTCAGACTTTTGCGTCCGGAATCGATCCCCGATGATATTCACCCCATCGAACTGGGTTTTTCAGGCAACTATGCACTGAAAGTCGTCTGGAGCGACCAGCATGGCTCAGGGCTTTTTACCTGGGACCGCCTCCATCGTATCTGCGTCACCAGTCAGACGTAGGACTCACACGGTACCCAGTCCAACTCAGGGGCAGGGGATTCAACCATTCACCACGGTGAGGTGAGCGGAATCGGCTGCATGCGGATGTCACAACGATACGGAGTGGGCCGAGCCTCATTTGAGGCTCGGCCCACTTTGATTTCAGGGGGTGGTCCAGGCGGCACCATCCGGAAAGGAAAACTCTGCAATCGACTCTGGTTTCATCGTGATGCTGTAACCGGCTGCTTTGGGAGGGACATAGTGGCCGTTCCGCATCTCGACAGGATCCACGAAATGCTCGTGCAAGTGTCCAGCAAATTCACAGAGACGGTTCTCGAGCGAACCACTGACGCAGATGTAGTCGATCATCGCCAGGTGCTGAACGTATTCACAGAGCCCTACACCGCCAGCATGGGGACAGACAGGA
The DNA here is from genome assembly GCF_044336245.1 of Schlesneria sphaerica. Lineage (NCBI taxonomy): Bacteria > Pseudomonadati > Planctomycetota > Planctomycetia > Planctomycetales > Planctomycetaceae > Schlesneria > Schlesneria sphaerica. Next base: position 5,727,928 of record NZ_CP172346.1, read on the forward strand.
ACGTTAAACTTGGCCGCGAGCAGCAGAACGGCGAGCACCTCGTTGACTCCACCAAGCCGGCAACTATCGATCTGGCAAACTCCGATGGCGCCGGACTGGAGGAACTGCTTGAAGAGAATCCGGTTCGCACAGTGTTCGCCGGTCGCGACCTGAATCGGAGCCACCGCTTTGGCGATCGTTAGATGGCCCAGAACGTCATCAGGACTGGTCGGCTCTTCGATGAACCATGGTTTGAACTCGGCCAGCGACTTCATCCATTCAATCGCTTGGGGCACCTCCCAGACCTGATTCGCATCAACCATCAGTCGGCGTTCCCAACCAATCTCTTCGCGAATAATCCGGCATCGGCGGATGTCGTCGTTCAGGTCGCGTCCCACCTTGATTTTAAAGACGTTCCACCCTTGAGCGAGGCAGTCGCGGCACAAACGGCGCAGCTTGTCATCGTCATACCCCAGCCATCCTGCCGAGGTAGTATAGGCGGGATACCCTTCCCGCTGCAGTTGCGCAATTCGCGCCGACTTGGTGGGTGCGATCCGCGAGAGAATCTGAAGGGCCTCGGCGGGACTGAGCACGTCGGTGAGATATCGGAAATCGATGCACGCGACGAACTGCTCAGGCGTCAGATCGGCGACCAGTTGCCACAACGGTTTGCCTTCCGTCTTGGCCCAGAGATCCCAGACGGCGTTGACCACGGCCGCTGTCGCCAGATGGATGACCCCCTTGTCCGGACCGACCCACCTCAACTGGCTGTCTCCGGTGATATGACGCCAGAAGCCCGCCATGTCTGACGTAAACGATTCCAGAGTCCGGCCCACAACGAGCGGCGCCAGCGCCTCAATCGCAGCGACACAAAGTTCATTCCCCCGACCAATCGTAAAGGTCATACCATGCCCTGCGGCATGGTCGGCCCGATCCGTCTCCAGCACGACATAAGCGGCCGAGTAGTCTGGATCGGGATTCATCGCGTCCGATCCATCGAGCATTCGAGATGTCGGAAAGCGGATGTCAGATGCCGTCAGTCGCGTGATCGTCGTGGGCATGAGTTGAAGTATCTTTATCTGGGGGGAACCTTGCACAGATATTTGCGTGGAATGGTATCGCGAGTGCCCGAACCGTTCCACTTCCCGAAATGTGCAAATACCAATCTGCACCATGCCCATGACTCGCCGGCGGAGGTCGTACGTCGTTGACCGAGGGGACCAGAACTGATACGATTTCAAAGGTCACTGATAATAACGGCGAACCATTTTCCGTCTTCATTGTCTGCACTGTACCATGACACCATTTTCGTTCCTGCTACTGGGCCTGCTAGCTCGCTGAGATGCGAGGTTCAGGGAACGTCTGGTCGCACGATATGCACATGTTCACCCTGAGACCTCCTGGTCTCAGGGTTTTTTGTTTTTACAACCCCGCTTCACGCTGGATCGTCACAGGGTGGAGTGATCAACTGACATTTATCCCGACGAATGCCCGGGTCCTGAATAACCTCGAACCGACACGGAACAACGATCGAGCATCAATCATCCGATTGATGTTGTCACCTTTCACTTTTCATTGTGAAACACATCATGCCTGATCATGTAATCATCTTTGACACGACCCTTCGCGATGGCGAGCAATCCCCCGGTTGCAGCATGACGCCCCCTGAGAAACTCAAGGTGGCAGAAGCACTCGTGGAACTGGGTGTCGATGTCATCGAGGCAGGGTTCCCCATCACTTCCCCGGGCGACTTCGAATCCGTTCGTGCTATCGGACAGAAGTTCGGCGACCGTGCCACGATCTGCGGGTTGGCTCGCTGTCGACGCCTGGATATCGAGCGGGCTGCAGAAGCATTGAAGGGAATCGCGAAGCCGCGCATTCACGTCTTTCTCGCGACAAGTCCCATCCATCGCGAATTCAAGTTGAAGATGGCCGAGCGTGAGATCGTCAAGACCGCGGTCGAACACGTGAAGCTGGCAAAGTCGTTCTTCGAGGACATCGAATTCTCGCCCGAGGATGCCGCTCGGACAGAACTCGATTTCCTGGCCGAAGTCGTCGAAAAGGCGATCGAGGCGGGAGCGACCACGGTGAACATTCCCGACACCGTTGGATACGCGACGCCAACACACTACTTCAAAGTCATTTCGCATCTGAAGCAGCATGTCTCCAACATCGACAAAGCAGTGATCAGCACTCACTGCCATAACGATCTGGGACTGGCTGTCGCCAATAGCCTCGCCGCAGTCGAAGCAGGGGCCCGGCAGGTGGAATGCACGATCAACGGCTTGGGCGAGCGGGCAGGGAATGCCGCGCTTGAGGAAATCGTCATGGCCTTGAAAACGCGCAAAGACTATTACGGAGTCGAAACGCGTATTAACACACCAAAGCTGTGTGGTGCCAGCCGCCTGGTTTCGAGCATCACCGGGATGCTCGTTCAACGAAACAAGGCGATCGTGGGCCAGAACGCCTTTGCACATGAAGCCGGGATCCATCAGGACGGCATCCTGAAAGAACGCAGCACGTACGAGATCATGCGGGCAGAGGATGTCGGCTATGTCGGCGCGAACCTTGTTCTCGGCAAGCACAGTGGCCGGGCCGCGATCCGCTCACGCGTGATTGAACTGGGCTACCAGCTCGACGAAGCTCAGATCGAGACCGTCTACAAAGACTTCATCGCCCTGGCTGACAAGAAAAAGGACATCTATGACGCGGATATCGTGGCACTGATCGATAACAGGTTGACCGTCACGACGGATCGCTGGGAACTCGTTCGCTTTCACATCGCCGCCGGGACGGGAACGATTCCCACGGCGACCGTCGAATTACGAGATCTGGCGTCGACCAAACCAGCGGGTCTCGATGGAGGCGACGAATCGACTACGACACCCAAGACCCACAAGGATGCCTCGATCGGTGACGGGCCTGTGGACGCCGTCTGCAAAGCCATGGAACGAATCGTCGGCATCAACGCGGAATTGAAAGACTATCAGGTGCGAGCAGTCTCCGGGGGCGAAGACGCCCAGGGGGAAGCTTCCGTCGCGATCGTTTATCACGGTCGCCGTTATCACGGCAAGGCAGTCAGTACAGACGTCATTGAAGCCAGTGCTCTGGCTTATCTGAAGGCGTTGAACAAGGTCCTCCGCGACTGTCCAACGGAGAAAGCTTTGCCAGGCGTCTGAGTTTACTTCCGGCTCACTAATGACAACAAAAACGAGGCGCGGCGGGACTGTTCCCACCGCGCCTCGTTTTACGTTCGGTTAACTCAATCCCGATCTGCTGATCGGAGTGACCTCCCGATGTAGAGACAAAAGGGAATGAGGTGCAGCGACTTCTTAACTCACCGTTGCTGCGGGCCGAGTGGAACGAAGACCACGCCGAATCAGCCATTCGTGCATCAGGAACAGTAACGACGACAGCGCAATGGCAATGAGTGGAATCGTTTCCAACCCTGATTGCCTCGCCGCGATTCCCGCAGCTCCGGGAAAGAGAGCAACCCCCAGCATGGCTGCACTGACCTGAAATCCGATGGCATGTGCTGCCTTGGTCGCGCCGAGACGCTGAGGGGTCCTTGCCATCAGGCAGGGAAAGACGCAGGCAAGGCCCAGTCCCGTGAGCAGGACACCAGCCAGCCCGACACCGACAGGAGACCTGACGGTCAGCATCAAAGTTCCGCAGAACGCTGTGAGGAGCGAGCACCGCACCATCCGGTCCAACCCGATTCGATCGGCGACCATTCCCAGCACGACTCGTCCCACGCCAATCGCACCGAAGTACGCCCCTGCGAACATTCCCGCTGTCTTCGCAGGCACATTTCTTGATTCTGTGAGGATCGTGTAGCACCACTGACCGACGGTGAATTCCAGGCCGGTATACAGGAAGAACACCACGATACTCAGTTGGACGAGCGGGTCGCGGAGTGTTCCCAGCAGTCCCACGGGTTTCGCTGTAGGGTCGCTATCTGTCGTGGCGGGCTGTTGCCACCACTGGCGCGTCGCAAGAAAAAGACAACTCATCAGCAGCAGGACCACCGCCACCAGCACGTAGCCCGTTCGCCACGATCCCCGATTGACGATCATGGCCGTCATCAGCAACGGACCGACCGTTGCCCCGACGCTGTAACACGCGTGCAACCAGTTGACGTGGCGCGTTGAGAAGTAGGTCGAGGCATAGCTGTTCAGAGCACTGTCGATTCCTCCGGAACCCAGCCCCCAGATCACCGCACATGCAACGAACAAAGACCAGACAGGAGCCGAAGCAAAACCGAACATGGCGACGCAGACGAGCAGGCTGCTTCCGGTGAGAAGTGTTCCCACTCCCCATCGTGACATCAAGCCTCCACCGAGAAAGCTGGAAGTGCAGTACCCGCATCCCAAAGCGATGAACACCAGCCCGAAGTGATCTTGCGGCAGAGAGAATGAATTACGGACAGACGGCCAGGCGACTCCCGCCACCGTGTCCGGAAGCCCAAGACTGATAAACCCCAAATAGGCAGTCAGCAGCAGGAGAGTCTTGCGCCACGCAGTCGCCGGAGGAGGTTGAGTAGCCGATTCGATGACTTCGCTCATTACTTGGTGTCGACCTGTATGCCGTCGAGTTTTAACGCTGCGACCGCTTTCTGTGAGAGATACGTCTCAAGCCATTCCGCGAGACGTTCGTAGATATCGTCAGGAATGGTATGCCCCTGACCATGATTGAGAAGGCCGAGACGGGGAGAATCTGAGAATAATCGATAGACCGGCAGTGCGGCACCGATCAGTGGCCAGCTTCGGTCTCCATCAGCGGCTCCAGGCCCAGTCTCACCCCCCAGCACCAGGAACGCGCGCGGGGCGATGAGAGCCACCAGTTCATGGTGATTCCGGCCAAACGAGGCCTCATGGATTTGCGGCCCCAGATACCACGGTGCATCCCAGTTTGTGGACTTAAGAGCCATTCCTCCTTCGCTGGCAACTGCGGCCTTGATCCGCTCGTCAAACGCCGCCAGATACAGCACCTCTTTTGCACCAAGCGAATGTCCGACAGCCCCAATCCTCGTTCTGTCTACGTGCGGTTGAGCCTCCAGGATGTCGACGGCTCGACGTGCATCGAACAACATTTTGCGCATGCCCAGCGACTCGGGATGACGAGCACGGTATCTGTCGACGGCCGCCGTCAGACTCGGAGCGTCCTGCCACAAGAAACAGCGGGGACAGATGACGACGAACCCGCGCTGTGCCAGCTTCAGTCCTAACTTGCGGGAGTCGGGACCACTGACTCCTGCAATTTCGTCGATCGTATCCTGGGCTGTGTGATGCAGTGCCACGATGCCCGGAAGCAAGGTCCCCTCCGTCACGTGAGCAGGTTGCAGCAGATAGGCCTCGACGAACAGATTCGGTTCACATTCATAGCGAATCAGGTCCCGAATGACACCCCCAACGGACTCACTTTTTAGCAGTTGCGTCGCTGTCCCCTCAGGTGTCTGCGGACTGGGTCCAAGAAAATCGTCCCAAGCCTCGATCAATTCCCGACGCCGCTCATGCCATTCATCCAGGTTATGGACCTCGCCACCGCTTTTACGCATCAGGAGGGGTTCCATGAACCCGACATCGAAACTGACCTCCCGTTGGGGACTTTTCTGAACCTCACCCAGCCAGCGGACATCCAGTTCACCGGCGTGCAGTGAGAGAGGCCTGACGAAAAGCAGAGCCATATGGCAGACAAGCGGAATGCAGACTCTCATTGTCACCTCAACTCTGTTTTCGTGGATCACAGCATCCCCAACCACGGCCCCAAAAAAACTGCGAAGTAGGGCAGGTCCAAAGCACATTCCAAAGTGCCAGGAAGCGGACGAAGAACGACCGGCGGTTAGCTCGATGATCCGCTACCTGGCATAACTCCCATCGAAGGGTCACGTCGCGACGTGCTCAGCTTTCAATCGTCGGAGTGGCAGGTCCCTTTCTCAGAGTGCTGTGTTTCATCCCGTAAAAGTAGTAAATCGCAAGCCCCAGTCCCATCCAGGCGATCAGTCGCAGCCAGTTTGCTGCGGGGAGTGAAAACATCAACGTGAGACAAGCCCCGATGCCCAGCAGGGGAACAAGCGGAACCAAGGGACAACGGAACGGACGAGGCGCATCTGGGTTTGTGTACCGCATGACGAGAACGGCAGCGCAAACGATTACAAACGCGAATAATGTTCCGATATTTGTGAGATGAAGAAGGGCATCGATGGGTAGAAACCCTGCAAGAAAAGCAACGAACACTCCAATCGCGATTGTGCTTTTCCAGGGAGTGCGAAAGGTGGGATGGACATCAGCGAAGAATGCTTTGGGAACGAGGCCATCTCGAGCCATTGCCAGAAAAACGCGTGGAGCACTCAGCATCATCACCAAAAGAACTGACGTGATTCCCGCCACGCCGGCAGTCGCGATGATCACTTCGGCCCAAGGAATTCCTGCATTTTTGAATGCAGACGAAATTCCCGAGTCTTTGTCGATCTGGTCATATTTCACCATCCCTGTCAGTACAGCAACCACGGCGACGTACAGAATAGTGCAAATTAGCAGCGAAGCGATGATCGCAATGGGAACGTCACGTTGAGGGTTTCGAGCCTCCTCTGCGTGGGTCGATACAGAGTCAAAACCGATGTAAGCAAAAAAGATGATCGCGGCACCGGCCAACATTCCGACGGGCTCATGTGCCGCGTTGGTCTCTCCGGCAATGTGATACCCGAAGATGTTCAAACCAGTCCAACCATACGGAGCAAAGGGAGTCCAATTCTCCGGGTGAATGTAGAACGAGCCGACCAGGATCACAAAAACCACCGCAGCGACTTTAATAAAGACCATCAAGGCGTTGAATCCCGCACTCTCGGAGATTCCCTTGACGAGGATGAATGTCATGATTGCAACAATCAGGACCGCAGGAAGATTGAAATACGATCCTGTCAGAACAAACTGGTCATTCTCAAAAACCACCGTCGCCCTGTTAAATGACGAGGGAAAGTGCAGTCCCGCTTTAGATATCACTGTCTGAAAATAGCCAGACCACCCGTTGGCGACGGTGGCGGCTCCCACCGCGTACTCCAGAACCAGATCCCAGCCAATGATCCAGGCGAAGAGCTCCCCCATCGTGATATAGGCGTAGGTGTAGGCACTGCCAGCGACCGGTGCCATCGAGGCGAACTCGGCGTAACAGAGGGCTGCAAAGATACAGGTCATGCCTGCCACGATGTACGAAATCATCAAGGCTGGTCCCGCCGTTTCACTGGCGGCTTTACCGGTCGCGACAAAGATTCCTGCACCGATCACCGCACCGACCCCCAGGGATGTCAGATTGACCGGCCCGAGGCACCGCTTCAGACGCTGATCCCCTTTCATGTCGACTAATAGCTCGTTCAGATCTTTGCGGGCAAACAGCTGACTCCAATTCATCGCGATTCCTTCGGATGGAAGTATGACGGTCGCATGAGATCGGGACCGACCGACTGAGTACGTTCGTTATCTGGACAAACGGTAACGCCCAGCGGGAGTCATTTTGAAGCTCCACGCATCGAAAATCTGGCATCAGGGCTTCGGAAAGCCGCTGGTAGGCCCATCGCAAATGGGCTTCCGGTTTCCTCGGCTTGCAATTATCTTGAACGCATCAGAAAATGCGAATGTTTAGCAAATCGATTCTGCGCAGCCAGGGGAATTCGGATGGCGATTGAATTACAGGGTTCCAACCACGGTACTGCCAGCTCCGGTTCAGTCGCAACAATTCCGCAATTCGCTCCTCCCCGCTCGGATCTGATTCAGATTGGCCGTTCCCGCCGCTGGTTCCTGCAGACCGGAATGGCGGGTATCGGCGGATTATCACTTCCTGCCATGATGAACCTGCAAGCACAGTCCGCCCGTGCAGAAGGATCAGTCACGCCGCAGCGCAAGAAGTCTGTGATTCTCTTCTGGCTTTCCGGGGGGCCCAGCCATATCGATATGTGGGATCCCAAACCCAACGCCCCTCGCGAAATCCGCGGCCCCTATTCCACGATCTCTACGAAAATCCCTGGATTATCACTGTGTGAGCATTTACCGCTCCAGGCCAGTATCGCTGATAAGCTTTCCTTCCTCAGGGCCGTCGATTGCAAGGCAAGCAATCACACGCCGATCACAATGCAGGCGGGGAATCCACTGGCCCGTCGAACCGACGACAACAAGGACGGTGGTGGCTACCCGTCAATGGGTTCCGTCGTGGCCAAGTTCCGAGGCTCAAATCATCCTGATCTGCCCCCGTTCGTAGGTCTGGCTCCATCCTGGGTTGCGGATGTCTGGGAATCGGGCCATATGGGATCTGCGTATAACCCGGTCAAAGGGCTCGAACTATCAGGCAAGTTTGGACTCCCCAAGGGCATTCAACTGGATCGCCTGCAGGACCGCGATCGATTGCGTCAATCGTTCGATCGGTTCCGTAAAGACTTGGATACCAATCGAACACTGGAACACATCGATCGCTACAACGCACAGGCATTCGAAATGGTGGCGAGTGGCCACGTTCAACGAGCGTTTGATCTGCAATCTGAAACTGACGCCACGCGTGACCTGTATGGCCGCAACAGTATCGGCGAAAAGGCAATCCTGGCCCGACGACTTGTCGAAGCTGGGGTGACCTTTACGCTGGTCAGCGGTGCATGGGGCTACTTCGATCATCACGGTGATTCGGTGAACTGGGGAGGGATCGAGAAAGGATTAACCCCGCTTCTGCCGCACGTCGACCGAGCACTCTATGGCCTGGTGATGGATCTCGAACAACGGGGTTTGCTGGATTCGACGCTGATCCTGATGATGGGCGAGTTTGGTCGCGCTCCCGTCATCAATAAAGATGCCGGCCGCGACCATTGGACCAATGTGATGTCGATGGTCGTCGCTGGCGGCGGACTGAGGCATGGTCAGGCTGTCGGTGCCACGGATGACAAAGGTTACGATGTGAAAGAAGGGCTGGTCCGCCCTCAAGATCTCGCCGCAACCGTCTTCCGCTACCTGGACATTGATCTTGGGTCTCACTGGGTTAATCCCCAAGGTCGCCCGATTCCGATCGTCGTCGAAGGGGGACGACCAATTCCTGAATTGATCTGAATAACCGGGCTTCCACCTTTGGATTCCGGCTCCGCTAGACCCGGTTAGAACACGCCGGGCGGTGGGAACCTCATGAGGGCGTCGGACCCTGCCAGATTTCCAAAGAGGGATTTCCCATCCCTCTCGATCCCAGCATGCAGGACCTCAGCTTGCGGGACCTCGGCTGGCCCCGATCTCGAATCACTCAATCTTCGTGCTGCTGATGGTTTGCTCTCACGGAGCCAGATCGAGGCAGACCAGTTTTCCGGCTGCGTTTCTGCCGTAGACTTTCTTGTTCAGAAAGACTGGTACAGTCCAGCAGCGACCGGTCAGCATCGGTGACTGGGCGAGTTCTTCAAATCCCACGGGGCTCGCCTTCGCCAGGATCAGCGTCCCGCTTTCACTCAAGATCAGCAGTTTGCCATCGACGATCATCAGCGAACCACACCCCATCCCTCGCTGCTTCCAGGCAACTTTTCCAGTATCAAACTTCATGCATGTCAATTGAACGACACGACCCTGGTTCGAATTGCCATCAAACCCGTAGAGATATCCGTCGAGCAGAATGCTGTTGTTGAAGTGGTTCCGCATCTCTTTATTGGTATAGATTTCCTTGAGTGTGGAGCTTTCCGCGTCCCACTCAAACAGGCCGCAGCCGACGTTGTAGGCGGTCGAGATTGAGATCAGATCGCCCTGGATGATGGGAGTCGTCGCATTCGTGCGAAACGGAGAGGACCACGACTTGAAGGCAACCGCTTTGCCCGTCATCAGCTCGGTAATCCGTAACCCTGCACAGTCCAGCGTCGCAACCAGAGGTGTCTCGGTATCTCGACGAAAGACCGCCGCAGACCCATATCCCGCTTCGTGAGGTTTCGTCTCCCAGTTTTTCGCGCCCGTAATCTTGTCATAGGAAACGACGCGACCTCCCTCAAGAATGACCTGGTTCCCTTCGATCACGGCAGAACTTGAAAAGCCCCACTCAGGATTGGGAACCTTCAGATCATCCTGCAGCATCACGCTCCAGTGAACTTCACCGGATTTCAGATTGAGGCAATAGAGCTGGCCTGATTTTCCAAGGGTGTAGACGCGCTCGCCGTCAATCGTCGGTGTCGCACCGGGTCCCCCTTCGTGAAGGTTGTTATTGAGTTCGCACGGATAGCGATGCGTCCACAGCTCTTCGCCGGTATTTGCATCCAGGCACCACACGATCTCTTCACCCTCGACATGCCCCATCGTAAGCAGACGCCCCTGAGCGATAGAAACCGAACTGAAGCCAATTCCAATCTCACGCGACCAGTTAACCGGCAATCCCTCATCGGGCCACTCTGTTTTCCAACCCGTCTCGTGGGAAATTCCGTCCCGATTTGGGCCCATCCAGTTCGGCCATGACGGCTGAATCTCGGACTCAGCGTTCAACACCGCGGGTGCCAGAAACGAGACAGAGATCAATGCGCAAAGGGCCAGCCTCGAATAGAACATGCAACTACTTTTCCTGTATGACAAGTTAATCACTTCCGTGTTTGAGGAACGCCCCAGGATGATTCAAAGGGCGAAAGTCGAATGCCGATTCCCGAAATGACTGACGAGCTCGATCCGACACCGGCCCACATCGCAAAGCATGAACCATGCATAGAATCAGGCGTGGGGCGAACAGTATCGACCGATCCGTACAACGAAGCAAACGAACTGCAGGTTGGCTTCGCATTCAACGTGAGAACGGCCGTGATCATGCTTAAAAAGCTTGAAGGGCCCCGCTCAGTTTGGCACGAGTGGGTCTTTCGTCTTGAGAATGCCAGAAGTCAGTTGAGTCAGCGAGAATTTCTGCCTCCCTTGTTCGTCGAAATTAATCGGGTCGAGCCATGTGAGGAACGCCTTCTGAAGGTCAGGCCATTCGGAATCGATCGCGGCAAACCACGCAGTATCGCGGTTTCGTCCTTTCAAGACGGCCGCCTGACGAAAGGTCCCTTCGTAAGACAGCCCCAACCGTTGCGCAGCACGGCGGGAAGGGCCATTCATCGAATGACATTTCCATTCGTAGCGTCGATATCCCAGTTCAAACGCATACTTCATCATCTGGTACATCGCATCGGTGGCAGTGGGCCTCCCCTGGAGCAAGGGAGAGAAATTCAGATGGCCCACTTCGATTGACCCGTGGCTGGGATCAATCCGCAGATAACTGCAGACACCGACCGCCTTCTCCGTCTGCTGATCGATAATTGCGAAATAGAGTGGGTCCGCTGTCGATGCGGACTGTGTCAACCAGAGGATGTATTCGTCATAGGTTGGAAAGGGGCCGTATGGCAGATACGTCCAGTTTCGCCCCTCAGCATCGAGTGAATTTGCCTGGTACAGATCACCCCCGTGCTTCGCTGAATCCAGCGGTTCCAAGCGGCTGAACCGGCCCTGTATGGCGACTCGCTGGGGCAGGGGGCGGGGACACCAGTGGGGGACCTCGTCTCCTACGGGCTGTCCGAATTGATTTACAGCAGGCATCGAATCACTTTCTCGGCCAAATTTCCATCAGGGGAATCGATCAATGCAGAGGTACTCCAGCGGTTGCTGGAGAGACCATCGCTCCGGCGGTAGTCTAGACGAAACTGCGTGAATGTGAGGTCACTTCTCCCCGCAACAGGCGAGAAGGAGATACAATAGAAACAGTTCCTCTCTTTCTACGAGAGGCCGCTATCAGACAGACTCGCGCAAGAACCCTTCACCGAGTATGGATTGCGTTCCATTCATTTTAAACTCAGGAGATCTGGCATGGCTTCCACAACAGTCCCGGTACCAAAGATCCGCCAAACGAATATGTTGATCGGTGGGAAGTGGCAGGAGTCCCGCAGCGGCAAGCGGTTTTCCACTCTCAATCCCGTCAATGAAAGCGTCATCGCGGAAGTTCCTGAAGGTGACGCCGCCGATGTGGACGCCGCTGTAAAGAGCGCCCGTGCCGCCTTCGAATCGGGCCCCTGGCACAAGATGGACGCACGCGACCGGGGTCGGCTGATGAACAAATTGGCCGATCTCATGGAGAAAAACCTCGAAGAACTCGCCGCACTGGAAACGCTCGATAATGGAAAGCCGATCAGCGACTCAAAAGCAGCCGACCTTCCACTGGCCATCGATTGCCTGCGATACTTTGCCGGTTGGGCAGACAAGCTGACAGGGGACACGATTCCCATTCGCGGCAATTACTTCTGCTACACACGCCGTGAACCCGTCGGAGTCGCGGGACAGATTATCCCCTGGAATTTCCCCATCCTGATGGCCGCCTGGAAGTGGGGACCCGCGCTCGCTGCCGGGTGTACCATTGTCATGAAGCCGGCTGAGCAGACCCCGCTGACCTGTCTGCGGATGGCGGAACTGGCTCAAGAGGCAGGGATTCCCGACGGGGTCATTAACGTCGTAACGGGATTCGGCCAGACCGGTGCAGCCATCGTTAAGCATCCCGGCGTCGACAAAATCGCGTTCACCGGACACTACGAAACCGCCCAGAAGATCATGGTGGATGCCGCAGGGACTCTCAAGCGGCTTACGTTCGAACTGGGAGGTAAAAGTCCCAACGTCGTCTTCGCCGATGCGGATCTTGATGCCGCTGTCGCCGGTGCCGAGTTCGGACTGTTCTTCAACCAGGGTCAGTGCTGTTGCGCCGGCTCTCGCCTGTTCGTTGAGCAGTCGATTTATGACAAGTTCGTCGAGAAAGTCGTCGCTCGGGCTCGCGCCAGGAAGCTGGGTGATCCATTCGATACTCAGACGACGCAGGGTCCTCAGGTCGATGCGGACCAGTTTGAGAAAATCATGGGCTACATCGACAAGGGCAAATCGGAAGGGGCACAATGCCTGACGGGGGGGAACAGGTTCGGGGATAAGGGTTACTTCATTGAACCCACCGTCTTCGCGAACGTCACAGATAACATGGCGATTGCCCGCGATGAAATCTTCGGCCCCGTCCTCAGCATTCTCCCCTTCAAGGATACGGACGATATCATCGAACGCGCTAACAGTACTTATTACGGCCTCGCTGCGGCTATCTGGACGCGTGATGTCACCAGAGCTCATCAGTTTGCCGCACGAGTGAGAGCAGGGACCGTATGGGTCAACTGTTACGATGTCTTCGATGCTGCAGCCCCATTCGGTGGTTTTAAAATGAGCGGTATGGGACGCGAAAATGGCGAAATCGCTCTCGCCAACTACACCGAATTGAAGACCGTAACGATGAGTTTGTCGTAATCGTGCAGCTGATTCGGAAGCCATCCCCCTGGTTCCTCTTCACGAGGGACAGGGGGCGGCCCTCTTGAACATCAGTTCGTCATCGCTCAAAAACTGGGCGAGCAGCAGCATCAAGACCAGATAACGAATTGCAAATTGCGACTGCGCTGAGTATTGAGAGTTATCATTCCATTACCGAAGTTAATTCATCTAAGACAGGTCCGGATTGATGACACAGACTCCGGATTTCCAGGACACCTCTGAATTCCCTCAAGTGATAGAAACTTCCATTGAGGGAACGATGTGTCCGCGTTGTGGACGACATTCCCGGGACGAATCATTCTGTGAACATTGTCAGTTCGAGCTGCCGCTTCCTACCTCTCCTGGGCAGGAGAATGTTCCCGAAGAGACCTGGGGCCCTGGTTGTTTCAGCGTCAACTGGCCGAACAACCCGGACGGCTCTTTTCTGATCAGCTCAAACTTGAACGGACTTCGCATTCACGGCATCCGTCCAGAGCTTTGGACCGAACTCGCTGCCGACCTGAAGACGCGCCAGGCCGTGGTCCTCGAGATCTTACCCCCCATCCATGTACTTGAGACGGGGGGAGGAGCCCTGATCTTCGCCGAGGCCTGGCCAGCGGAACGTTACGCTAGTTCAGACACCACCGAAATCACTATCGAGAACCTCGTCACCGAGACACTTGTCTGGTGCAGGAAGCTCGCAACGGCGATGGATGCGTTGCACCAATCAGGACATGTGTGGCTCGATTTCGACCCGGAGGCAGTGGAATTCCGGGGCAACCACGTCCGCATCACGAATCTGGACTGGCGATTGTTTCCTGCTGGGAAATGTCCCAGTCATCTGGCCAAAATCTCGAAAAGGTTCTCTCCACCGGAAGTGTGCCAGTTCCGGGATGACCAGGTTGGTCCACAAACAGACGTCTTCCACCTGGCACTTGCTGCGTATTACCGGTTGGCAGGACTCGAACGACACGGCTTCTCGGACCTTGGACTGGAAGCATTTGGGTTCGACTTCCCCCCCTTGCGAATTTACCGTCCTGAACTTCCCACAGGAATCTGGCCTGCGTTGAGTCAGGCATTGTCAAAAAATGCCAGCCAGCGACACGCTTCACCCCTCGAACTGATCCAGCAACTGGAGCGAGCCGCTGGCGATCATTTGCGGTCACATTATCTCCCATCGGCAGCGCCCCCGACTCCCTCCGAGGAGCGGAACGTGTTACAGCGTCTGTTCGGGCGGAAAAAATCGCCCCCCCCCGTCGAGGTGTTCGACCCCATTGTCCCGTCAACCACTCTCGAAATTGGCTGGCAATGTGAAACCGGGCGAGCAAAGTTGTCCGCGGGGACCGTCAATCAGGATCAGGCCGTCGTCCATACGATCCCCGTGCATCAAAGCGAAATTCAGCTGTTGATCGTGGCAGATGGAGTGACGCATTCGCGTGTGGGATCGGGCGAGCGGGCCAGTAAGCTGGGCTGCGACACACTGGTCGCGACTGTCCGCGAACAGATTCTCGGTCTCGCACCTCTGGCCAAGCCCGATTGGAACACAATCCTGGAAATCGCCTGTCAATCGGCCAGCCAGGCGATCGTCAACGACGCCCTGTCCATTCCGGACCGTCCGGAAGTTGTGCACGATAATGATCTGATGAGCAGCACTGCACTGGTCGCACTGATTGACGGTCGAGATCTCTACCTCGCAAACGTCGGTGACAGTCGAGCGTACCTGATTTCACAGGGGCGAGCCGAACAATTGACCGTCGATGGTGATGTCGCCACATCGCTATTGAGAGAAGGGGTCCCGCCCGAGCAGGTACAGGAAATGGGAGCTGCGGGGAAAGCGCTTCGTTATTGTCTGGGTGCTTGTCGTGAACTGGCCGGCGGGCAGCTCGTCGCCGACCTGGAACGAGCACGTCCCCAACTCAGTCAATGGCGGATCAATCCGGATGAAATTTACGTTCTCTGCTCGGATGGACTTGTGGAAGAGCGAGTCTTCCTCAATCCAGAAGACCTCGTCACGATTGCCGAGGCCAACAGCAGCGGGAGTACACAAGCAATCGCGGAAGCGATGGTGGAAAGTGCGAACTCGCGGCAGCGACTTCCCTCTGAAGCCGAGCCCGCAGGCTACGGCGACAACATCACTTGCATCGTCATCAGATCGGCTCACGGACCGTCTCAAGTCGTCCTCTCTGGAAAGGGCTAACCTTGGCTGAAGAATTCTTGCTGGAATGCCGACTCGATCAGCCCGCCGTTTTAAGCGGACGTTCCGCTGACGTTTATAGTCTTGTGACAATTAAACCCAACCCGGTCCGCCTGGGGGCGCTGATGGAATCGGGGCAGGGAAGTAGTCTGCCCGCTCACCTGATCGTGCTGGTTGATGTCAGTGGTTCGATGCTGACGCTCATCGAACCTGATTCCAATACCAAAGTGGTTGGCAGATCGATGGTCGAATGGATCATGATGTCCGAGGTGGAAGCAACCGTTCCATCTCGCCGCGCCGTCGCCGTCAACGTGGTACGGCACCTGGTAGAACGGATGGCCCCGATCGACCGGATGACGCTCATCGGATTCGACGACCAGCCACACACCCTCGCAAGGGCTTTAGCCAAAGGTCCTCAACTTGATGATGCCGTTCGCGAACTGATTGATGTCGGGGGCGGAGGAACGTCGCTCTCCAAGGCCTTCGGCGAAGTCCGGAAGATCCTGAGTCGCTCCGGGACGGGAACGGCTTCAGAGACCGAAACCCAGCGCATCGTTCTCCTGACCGACGGAGAAGACAGCGATCCGGACCTCGCCCTCAGAGAGGCCAAGCAATTGGGTGAAGATTTTCACCTGCCGATCTGTGCCTTCGGCACGGGCGATTCACGCGCCGACTTTCTGTTGGAAGTCTGCCGAACCACACTGGGCGGGTCTTTCGATAACATTCGAAATGAACGTGAGGCGGAGGACTGCTTCCAGCGTTTCTTCACCGGTCAGAAGAATATCCTGGCCACGAATGTTTCACTGAAACTATGGCTTTCACCCGAAATCTTTGTGCGAGAACTGTACCGTACCAAACCTGAAGTTTTGTACGTCGGGGACATGCAGCCCGATTCCGGCAATTCCGTGGACATTCCACTGGAGTACATGGAACGAGGTAAAATCTACGAACTGCTGTTCCGCAGCACAGTCCCCGCACGCGATGCCGGCCGGTTGCGACTGGCCAAGGCGACGTTGACCTACGACGTCCCCGGATTGGGAGTCACTGGTGGTCGCGTCGAAGCAAACATCGCCGTCGAATCAACACCCGACGAAAATCGGACACTCGTTCGTACTGGCGATGTCCGTCGAGTCATCACACAGGCAGAAACACAGCGGCAAGTCCTGTTCCTGCAAGGCAAGCGAGACTTGATCGAACGAGGTCAGGCAACAGCAAAGGATAAGGACATTGTCGCCAAGCTCCTCGAAGCACTGATCAAGAAATTTGAAGAGCAGGGGGACCAGGCAAATCTCAACATGTATCGACAAATGCAAAGTGAGTTCCAGACGAAGGGACTCATCACCCAGGAGATGATGAACAGATCCCTCGCCGCGTCCTCCAAAGTCGAAGGAGCCATCGCTCTGCAGGAGGTAGACGACTTCTGAGAACGCTCCCCGAACCTACTCACCCAAAGTCGATCCATGCGAAACAACTTCGGTATCAAGTTTTCAAAGAACAATCGACTTCGTCCGCTGATCCCGTCGCCCATCGCGATCTCTCGCACCGTCGAGCAGGACTTTATCTTGACGGGACGCGAGTCACGCTCTCGAGGCTACGCACCAGCAACGTCTGGTCGTGAAATACCCAGCAACCAGAGATAATGAGCACTCATTCGTATCTATGAACTATCATCGCTACTTTGGATGCTAAGTCCCCATGATCGTGGACGAGTGCAGTCATCAACTCGATTCTGGTAGACTTTACATATGTACGATTGATGTCGACTTGTTCGCAGGAATCCTCTATGCCGAACTGTGCTGTATGCGATATCGAACTTCAACCGCAACAAAAGACCTGCCACGTCTGCGGTTCGGCAACGAGTGATGTTTCTCCTTCGGGAGCGTCCCTCACGCCTCCGTTGCCCCTTTCAAGTGCTCCATCACCACTGCCGGAATCCAGTGGTGTCGAGGAGAAAACCCCATCCGGCGAGCGGGAATGTCCTGCCTGTGGCAACATTTTCGATTCACTTTATCAGGACGAGTTCTGTCCGTGTGGGACAGAACTACGCCCCCGTGTAACGCTCGGCAGAGAAGGGGCTCCGACGGATTCCATCAGCCCCGAGTCTCCTCTTCCTCCAATGCCCCCATCGCCCCCTGTTGAACCTGCGGGCCCCATTCGCCCGGTGGCGGGAACGGTCTGTATTGTTGTTTACTCGGACACCAAACCTCGACAGCCGATCCGGTATGTTCCGATCGTCAAGGATGTTGTCCTGATTGGTCGGGAGGATCCGGTCCGGGGTGATTTCCCGGATCTTGATCTGGCATCGCTACTTGATCCGGCAGCCGCGAAGAAAGTTTCACGACGTCATGCAGAACTGCTGCGTGCTCGCGATTCTCAGTCATTTTCACTCAGACCGCTGCCCGGCAATACGGGGACGCAAGTCGGCAAGGAACTCGCATCCCCCGGCCAGCATTATCCACTCACCGACGGCACTCCGATCGTTCTGGGTGGTGCGGTGTGGATGAAGTTTGAAACGATCAAGTGATCCTTCTGGCAGCTCATCTTTGTTGGCCGGTTCCGTGACATGTCTTCTTCTCCCCCATTCAAAACAGCCGCCGTATGGAATGAATTTTCGTATCGCGGTCGCGATTTCGTCAGAGCGACGGTGCCTCATGGAATCAATGCGGGACTTCCCTTTGTCATCGCCAAGCGTCTCGCCGAACGGTACGAGGTTCGTAAATTCTTTGCTTCCGGAGGCTGTGGACTACTACTCGAAGGACGCGACCTCTGCACCGAAGCCAATGTCCTGATTAAGACGACACTACGGTTCGACGGGATTGTTACCTACGCCCAAAGCAGGGATGAAGAGGGGATCAAGCGGCGACTCACCGAAAACCGCAAGCTGTTGCAGACCGAGCGACGCGTCATGGTCCTGCTGAAGAATCGAGGCTGCAACGGGATTCCCAACCCCAATGACTACGTCTTTGACTGGAACCCTCAACTGGAAGAACTCTTTCAATCGCAGGGGGGCGGATGGCAGTATCAAGACATTGAACTCCTTTCCTCAGAACACTACCTGATCATGGAACGGATGGAAGGTCGGCCACTGACTGAGGTGATCAAAAAAGGAATGCCCGAACGAACCTCGTTACAGATCCTGGCACACGTCTGCCACGTGCTGGCGGTTCTCCATCAGCCGACACAGCGCGAGGGTCGTGAATGGAAGCTGGTTTATCAGGACCTCAAACCTGACAACATTCTGATCGGCGAACAGAACAGTGTAGCCCTCCTGGATCTGGGAGGTTGTCGACTCACCGTGGGAACCACGGTTGGGAACAAGGGGGCGTTCACCCCGGGGTATTGTCCACCCGAATGTCAGACGGGCGACACACTGACGCCGACGGCCGATTCGTACACGGTGGGAAGTACCTTGTTTCATATGCTGACCGGTCGCCGCCCTGAAGAATTTCTCGGATCCAATGCAGCTGTGGGGGGGCCGCAATCTGTCTCATTCCGCAACTGGGACTGGCCACGGCTCGAACAAACCGCCCGGCGCGAGACCCAGGAATTCATCAGGAGGTGTCTCTCTCCCACTCCTTCCGAACGTCCTGCCGACGGCCGTGCACTCGTCGCGGAAATTGAACACCTGTTGAAGGGAAGTGCTCCGACATGAAGTTGCCAATCGGGGCACGACTCCCGCACGACTTCGCGGACATTCCTGCGAATGAGCCCGAAATTGTGCAGCGCAATCGGGCCATCTACCGGATTACACACGTCCTGCACGAAACCCCCTGGTCCTGTCTTTACCGCGGGAAGAAGATCTTCCGTAACTTTGAATTCTCCAGGTCGGTCCTGACAGAAGCCACAGACGAGGAATGCCTCGACGTCTTTATCCGAACCCTGGCCTATCCCAAAACGGACAACCGGGAATACATCAAGGCACGTCGTGAGCATGCGTGGTTTGAACTGAAGCACGTCATGGGATTCCGCAAAACCAACCTGATTGCAGAGCCGCTTGACTACCTGGAGATTCGTAATGACCAGGACGCGTTTACATTCCCTCGCCCAGGAAAAATCCCCAAGTCGGAACCGGTCCTTGTCTTTGAAACAATCGACGGTCAGGACATGGAGCAATGGCGAAATTCGAAGCACTTTGACATCCCCCTTGGATTGCGAGTTCTCAGTCAGATCCTGGAATTTCTGTCGACTCTGCACACATCTCGACTCTTACTGAATGTGGTCACGCCGTACTCGTTCTGGATCGATGGCTTACATCAGATTCACTGCCTAGGGACCGAGCACATCGTTGACGAACGGCGGGCCCGGACCTGGCGAGGCCTCTTTCCCAGCGAACGCTATGCTCAAGGGTTCATTGCTCCGGAATTGCTTAATCCTGATGTTCCTCCATCACCCCAAAGTGACCTCTACGGGTGGGCCGCTCTGGCATGGCTCGTCCTCACGGGAGAGCACCCGGCCCGATTAGCGACAGTTCAACACCAACGGATCGCGCGGTTTGAACCCATGCATCGCGATCAACTCCGCCGCGAACTCTCCAAGCTGACGCCCCAACAGGTGGCGGTCGTCAAGCAGGAACTCGGTGTCACGGGCAGCCGTTTCGAGTTGCAATGGCCTGACAGTTTTCTGGAAGGACTTTGGAGTTGCCTGGAGCGCAGGCCCTCATTTCGTCCCCCGTCAGTAGCAGACTTACGAGCCTGCTGGAGCAATCCTCCCCCACCACCAGTCCCCCTGTTCCTCGCCATCAGGCAACCCGGCGGCGCGATTCGTTTCCTCCTTTCAACGACCAGACTACGGCCCGGTCTTCAGTTTCAGATCACGCGTGAGCCCCCCAGGGGCTCTTCCACTCAGGGCGATCGAGAAGTGATCTGGAGTGGGACCGATAACCAGCGGATTGAACTGCGCATGCCGCTCCCTCAGGGGGTGTCGAAGCCTGGCGGTGCGTCTGCAGCCGATTGGCTTTTTAACATCGTCACGACAGAAACTGTCGCTGGATCAACCTCCCATTCCCGACCGACCCCCGCGATTGCCATCGATGGAACCCTGGCGGGATTCCGGAGCAAATTCGCGGAGTCCTACGCCGCTCAAACCAAGTCATTACCCGAAGCCGTCACTCTTCTCGCCCAGGTGGAGCCCTTCGAAAGCCTCATCGACGAATTGTTCGATTCCCCGCTGGAACACGTCCGCCGATGGAGTCTGGAGATTCTGGAAGGCCGATTCCGGACCGGGCCGGTCCCACCCGCAACTCGTGCCTTCCTGAGGGACCGCGCTCTGCTCGACGAAGAGAATGAGATCCGTCAGCTCGCCGCCGGTCTGCTGTTGCGTTACTTCGGCAAAGTCACCGTTGAAACCACGGTCGATCTGGCCCAGCGAATGGGTGGCAACGCGGTGGACGACATGATCCGAGCAGCCCGGGGATTCGCCTCCATCGGTGTTGATCACAAGATCATCGAGACGACCATCGAACTTCTCGAGCAACAACACCGGCTCGTTGTCTGCCCGGTCTGCCATCATGACCTGCGAACACGAGAACTCGATCAGCATCTGATCTCGGAACATCGATATCTCCCCATCGATGGTAAGTTGCTCCCCTTTGGCCAGGCACTCACCCGTCTTTGGTCTCGTGTGATGCAGCAGTTCGATGAGGTTGCTCTCAATGAGCTTACCAGCCACTTGCAACAGCGGCAGACACACAATGTCGTTGCGGCCTTTGCCACGGCATTAACGCAGCAGGTGGTATTCATGCTGCAGGCGCAGGCCGCGCTGCAAATGCAGGAACAGAGACAGACATGGCTCGGCCGACTGAGTCAATGTCTTCATCTCAATCAAATCGCACGGTCGGCCTGCTGGACCTTGTTGGCGCACGATGATGCCCGAATTCGCGAACTGGCCCGCAGTACGGTGGTCTTGTCTGCCGTGACGCGGCTGGTCGGTGAGCATGTGACCCCTGCGGCTTTTCGTGCCACGGTCGACGGACTCGTTCCGCTCCCTGCGGTCCACGAGCGAATCGACGCTTGCCGCCAGCTGATGGAACTGGGAGCCAATCAATTCGCCGGAGAACAGTGCGAAAAAGAACTCGAACTGGAACGCCTGATCGACTGCCCTGAATGTGGAACTTCGTTTCCCAAAAGAGATCTGGCAAGTCACCGGCGGCAGGTGCACCAGGTCTATGAATGGGAAGGAACACGGTATCAGTGGGAAACGCTGGTGCCAGTCTTGCTGAACCGGACAGTCGCAGTGGAAGGGGACGCATTTGCTGCCCGAACGCTCGCCGAAGTCTTCCTTGAAAAATATGGTAACGACGCCTCGAGCCAACTCCATCAAAGCCTGCATGATCAACTCCATAAATCCCGATCAGCCGCTGAACTCCGCGAACTCATATCCGGAGCCGCGACAGCGCTTGGTGGCCTGTCCACCGCATCACACCTTTCCCACGACTTCCTCAACGAGACGAACCTCACCAGTCAGATAGCGGGCCTGGCCATCTTCTCCAGCCTGCATGATGATCCGCCGGGTCCCCTCGTCTCCCTGGCCACCAGCCGGATTGGCGACAGGAAAATTCCGTTCACCATCGGGCAGCAGGCTGCAATCCGGTTACTCAAAACAACCGGCGTCGATTCCCCTGCGATACGCAAAGCTCTCATGGCTTTCGCCTCTCGAGCGGACGACGGTCTGAAGAGGATCGAACTCCTGCGTACGTTGGAACAATGGGTTGGTCCGTCCAAAGCCGTCGACGCTGTCTGTCACGAACTGGCCTCAAATATTCGGATGAGGTGCCCGCGATGTGATGTCGTCATGACTCCCCCCGACCTCGAGCGTCACGTCCGCACAGAGCACGGTATGATTCTCGAGGGACGATCCGTTCGTCAGCCCTGGTCAGTGATCCTGGAATGCCTGGATGAATATGCAGAGCACTCGAATCCTGATTCACTCGAGCGTGCCGAAGAACTCGCTGACTTTATGTCCCCTCGAAAAGGCCGCGTCCGTTTATGGCGCGAGGCGTTGCGAAGGGGGATCGCGCCCGCACACTATCGTCAACAGTTGCTCGACTCGGTTAGCAGAACAAACGACAGCCTCTGTCCGGAATGTTGGGAAACGCTTTCTTCCGGCGAGACGGGCGGAAGTGAACTCCAGATCGATCCGCGAGGCGATCTCAAATCGAATCTCATTTCGCTCTATCAACTTGGTGTCCCGGGCATCTGGGGAAGCGTGGAGATCACTCCGTGGAACGGACCGATCCCTCACTGGTCCCTCACAAAACTGGCTGCAGCGATGGCCGTGGGACTGCTGTTCCTGATCCCTGCGGGGTTGTGCGGGCTGCTGGTTCTGTGGGGTAACGCGTCCGCCCGATTGCCCGCGATGTTGACGGGGATCGCAGGATTGATCAGTGCCATGGCCGTACTGTTGTTCTATCGACCTCGATCGTCGATACCACTGGATGTGGCTTGGGAGTACGTTGTCCCTGCATTGCTGGACTCCGAGACTGAATCGATCAACCCGGCCCACTCGACCTTCATCGCAGATCTTTGCCGGGCGAGTGTCGATCAAGGGACTCCGCAGCTTCGACAGAAGACCTTGGTCCGGGCAATCGAGTTGATCCGGTCGCAGGTAAGGAAGGGGAGTCTGCCGATCTCCCACCTCGTCGAATTGTGGACACTTCGGTTGGAAGATGCGCTGCATCAGAAACGGCACTCCGGGGAAGTTGAATCTGTTCTGAATGAGATGCTGGCAGAAATGGTGAAAGGCGACCTGCCAGTCCAGCTTGATGCGCGAGCAAAGCGACTGATTTCCCGACTCAACGTCGAAGTACTTGTTGGGGGATTGTGGCATTTCATCATTAAAGCCCGCGCGGTCGGTCTGAATGCCGTGGACCTCATCGAGTTGTGCCAGAACTCGACCACTCTGACAGCATTGTTGACCCGGCTCACCATTCGCCCCCACGAGCTTGCGTATTTTGTCGCCCTTACCGAAATGGAAAAAGTAGGCAAATTGCCCCTTGGGCTGATCCCTGCGAGAAAGCTGAAACCAGGCAGCAGGGATGTCCTCACAGAATACCCCAATCTGCTGGCGAGAACGGAACTTGTCGGGCGCTCATCCGATCATGATGCAGTGTTGTTATGCCCTAATGAACTGATATTCAGAGACCGGCGATTTACGAATCGTCCAGATGTCACAGTGCAAAAGAAGTATCAATTCGTTCAGACAGGATGGACTTACCAGCGCAAAGACGGGGGCCCCGATCTGCGGTATTCAAAGAATCCCCCTACGGGTTATGACAATCTTATCGGTTATCACCTTTGTGTCGGTAATCAGACCTGGAGCTACAAGGCAGATCCTGAGCCGCTGGCGGCCAGACTCAGGACATTGGGCCGCTTTGTTTTTGGCGATCTCCCGATTCTGGCAGAAAAATTGCAGCAGGAATCCGTTTCGCCCCGGGTTTTGCATCTGCTCGCCGGCCGTAGCGTCCGCTGTCCGCGCTGCAGGACTGCGCTCGTCTATCAAAAGGGCGCAGTTTCCGACCGAACAACAGAACCGGTACCCTTTCTTGAACAGGAAGAACTTGTCTAAATTTAGGATCCGACGCGTCTCATCGTCGCATCAACAATGTATGATAAGGACGTCGGAAGAGACGAAGAACCTTGATCGAAGGCCCGTTAAGGCAGCATTGCCACGACGACTGGTCCCTGACAAAGGCAATTCAGGCAAGTCGAATAGGAGCCAACCGGTGAGTCATACCCACCCAGCCTGAAAAACCGGGCCGGGGGGGTGACTCAGTCGAAGTTCGCTCAAAAAATGGTTAGAAGTTCCCATATCGATATTTGTTTGTGCCAGATCTGCGGGGGAATGTTATCCGTGTCGAACACGCATCCATCAGTCATGATCTCGACTTGTCTGGGGGCAATGTGCGGGTTGATGTTATCCGCCGTGGCCCTGGCTCAAGAGACCGCTCCTGCGGCGGTTGCTCCTGCGACAGAGACCCCTTCGGCACCCATCCGATTTGACCTGCAGGCGTTGGCGAATCCTCCTGCTGTTTTTCCCGCTGACGACCTTCAGGTCGAGGGGGTCAAAGCCTTCTACTATCAGGGGTTGAACTACAACCAGCGACCGACACGCGTGTTCGCCTACTACGGCGTCCCCGCGAAAAGGGAGGATTCGCATGACAGTCGGTTGCCCGCCATCGTTTTGATCCATGGAGGAGGGGGCACCGCCTTCGACCGCTGGGTGAAACTCTGGAACTCGCGCGGTTACGCTGCCATCGCGATGGATCTGTGCGGATGTGTTCCGGTTGGAACCTATGGCAACTGGAAACGTCATGACGATGGTGGTCCTGCAGGATGGGATGCCAGTTTCAACCAGTTAGAAACGCCCGTCGAAGATCAATGGACTTATCAGGCGACCAGCGCGGTCGTCCTTGCTCACTCGCTGCTCCGCTCGTTCCCTGAAGTGGACCCGGATCGAATTGGGGTCACCGGGATCTCGTGGGGTGGCTATTTGACCTGCATCGTGGCAGGGGTCGACTCCCGCTTCAAATTTGCTGCTCCCGTCTACGGCTGTGGTTTCCTCGGGGAAAATTCAGCCTGGCTACCCGCCTTTGAAAAGCTCGGTCCTGAAAAAGCGGGACTCTGGCTGCGACAATGGGACCCCTCGGTCTACCTTCCCCAGGCAGAAATGCCGATGCTGTGGGTGAATGGAACCAATGATTTTGCTTACCCGATGGATTCATGGCAGAAGTCTTACCGCCTGCCAAAAGGAAACCGTGATCTGTCCCTTCGCGTGCGAATGCCGCATGGTCACGGCCCGGCAGGCGAAAACCCCGAAGAGATTCACGTCTTCGCCAATTCCATTCTAAAACATGGCCAACCACTGGCCCGCATCACTGCCCAGGGTCAGGCCAACAATAATGAGATCTGGGCGACCTACAAGTCCGATGTTCCAATCACCAAAGCCGAATTAAACTATTCCGTCGATACAGGACGGTGGCAGGACCGAAAATGGGAGACGCTCGCCGCAGAAATCGATACCACCACCGGCCGTGTCTTTGCCCAAATTCCTGCCGAGGCAAAAGTCTACTACCTGAACCTGTTCGACGACCGCAACTGTGCCGTCAGTACTCAGCACATCGTCAGGTAACGCGCCTCAGCCTCACTGCCAGCGCCCCTTGGCGATGAGGCCGTCAATACCGGCCCTGTTTGTTCATCTGCTTTGACAGAACAGTCAGAGAAGATGGGCTTGTTTATTATTAAATGCCCCTCGCGTTTTGTCCGTTTGCGTCAGCTGTCAGTCGACCAAGGGCACTATGGGACGACTGCTGCAAACGCCTATTCAGGCATTAACGGGCTGCGCTAACGGGCCCAGCCGTCTGACAACAATCCCCAACCAGATCCGCTCCTGCTCTTCGCTGGTCCTGTACTGACATTGCCGGGGCGTCGGTCTGACGGGAGCTGCCCGCGGACCGCGATGGCGACCAAAGGTCCGGAAGAGTTGGCTATTGTCCGACGCACGTAACCGGCCACGTACTCAGTGCAGCCCCGACCGCTTGACCATTCCTCCCTGAACATCAGACAGGGATGTCGTCACCACGAATGCCGACGGATCGACATCGAATATGATGGCCTTCACCTTACCAATCTCAAGTCGCGTCACCACGCAATAAAGGATTTCCTGATCAGCACCGCTCTTCCCTCCGCGGGCCTTATAGATCGTCACCCCACGTCCAAGTTCATCCATGATCCGGATACGAATCGGCGAACTCTGCTCAGACACAATCGTTAAGGCGGTGTATTGCTCGATGCCGTAAATAATGAAATCCAGCGTCTTCGCTGCTGAGACATACGTCAGAATCGAGAAGAGCGCCTTCTCAACCCCCAGCACAAACATCGCCACGAAAAAGATGACGACATTGATCGCCAGAATAATGTCCCCCACCCGGAACAGGTGACTCTTCTTACTGATCAGCAGGGCCGCGATTTCGGTTCCGTCCAGGACCGCGCCACCGCGAATCGCCAGACCAATTCCTGCCCCGATGAAGAATCCGCCAAACACGGCCGTCAGCAGATGGTCTTCTGTGACATCAGGAAAATGCACTACCTGCAACATCAATGCGAGTAGACCGATCGCACACGTACTTCGAAACGCGAAGGCGAGTCCGACCTGACGATACCCCATTGCGATGAACGGGAAATTGATGACGGGCAACAGAACGGAAAGTGATTGTCCGGTCGACTTCGCCAGCAGCATCGAGATACCGGTCACCCCACCGTCGATGAAATCGCTCGGCATCAGGAAGCCATGTAAGCCCATTGCCGCAGAAAGTGCCCCGAGCACGATGAGAGCCAGATTGCGAATTTCCCGCAGCTGCCGTTTCTGGATGACGAATCGCGCTGAATCGAGCAGTCGTTCCTGAAGAGTCGAAAGCAGGTCGCGGAACGTACTTGGCATAGATTCTGATTCGGTCTTCCAGAGTGACAAAAGACAAGGAATAAGCGGTATAACTGTGTTGTCTGAAATTGGGAAGTGTTGCTAGCCGAAACTCCCCGAAAACACCTTCTTTTCGCGTGCGGAGCTCATCCCTCGTAGGGAGCAACACTCAATTGGACGTCCATCTTCCCATCCTTCCTATGCATTGGAACGTGATGCCGGGAACACTCAATCCTGAGATTTGCGCAAGCTAAAGCACAGATAGGTTTGTTTTCTGAGCAGGGTTAACAGGACTCAACAGGAAAGGGCCCGGTGACCTCGACGAATCCAGAGGAAGTGTGACGCGTCACGTCGCTCCGGATCTTGACACACTGCTCCCACCCCATGAGACCCGCGTACCACCCACACGAGACTGCTCCTCGCTCTGCGCTCTCCCTTCAAACCCGCCGACCGACAAGCCCCGACGAACGAAGCAGCAACCAGCTTCCCTGTCACCTCTCTGCTCATCACTTTTATGGTCCGACGGGAGCGGGCCCCTAAAGGTCGACTTCCCGTGGGTCGTGCCTCTAGTCAACCACTTCGGCCCAGATCGCCAACTCCACTGCCGCGTTCATCGGCAGTTCATTCGATCCCACCGCAATACGTGTATGTTTTCCCGCTTCGCCAAAAACTTGAATGAGCAGTTCCGAAGCCCCATTGATCACTTGAGGCTGACGGGTGAAGCCGGGGGCTGATTGGACGTAGCCTTCGACGCGGACGATGCGAGTCACCCGATCAAGGCTTCCTACGCACTTCTTGATCTGCGCCAGTGCATTGAGGGCACACATCCGGGCGGCGTGAAATGCCTGTTCCTCGTGAAGTTCGGTCCCTACTTTCCCTTTGAACATCAGTTCCTTGCCCACCATCGGCAACTGGCCGCTGGTGATGACCAGATTGCCTGTCCGCAGGACCGGCACATAGAAACCGACCGCCTCTAGCGCACTCGGCAACTGATGGCCAATCTGCGAGAGACGCTGTTCGACGACTTCTTCTGTCATGATGCCTTGTCCTCTCGTGGTAGGGGTATGGGAAGCACACGTTCAAAATACCACGGCACAGCCCAGTTCAGGAGTCCGGTGTCACTGTCAGCACCTGATCGACGTGAGGAGCCAGGATGACCTTGCGCTGTCCACCAGGCCAGGTTACCGTCACCTGCTTGATGGAATCCTTCTTGCCCAGACCGAACGTCACTGGCAACTCACTTTGAGAAAGATAACTGCGAGTCGGCATCACCTGAGCATTCATCTTCTCTGAGTCCAGTTCAACTTCGATCTGGGCACCGATTGCGGACCGACAGGCATGTGGCCCCCGTGCATCCACGCGTAACCAGTGATGTCCCAGCTTCTGATCATTGCGCAACAGTCGCGGTGCCGAATTCACCGCCGCGAACAACAGGTCCAGATCCCCGTCGCCATCGATATCCGCCGCAGCCGATCCCCGTCCGACCATCCGCTGGTAGAAATCGACGCCGGACTTCGCCTTGGGCACTGCCACAAATTCCGTCGGAGACTCAGGCCCGCAGTTCCAGAAGAAATGCGGCGACTGGGCATACTGCTGGCTCAACTGCACCTTGCTGATCTCATTCTCGAGATGACCGTTCGCTCCAATAATGTCCGGGCGTCCGTCCAGATCGATGTCGAGGAACAGTGTTCCAAACTTGAGTTCCAGTCGCGATTGCGGACCGATCCCGGTCGCATTCGCCTCGTCCACAAAATCCATCGAATCACCGCGTGTCACATAGAACGCAGTCATCTCGTTAGAAAAATTTCCAATCACTACGGCCAGATGTTCGCCATTGCGGAAGCGGGCCGAGTCGATCCCCATGGCCCCACGGGCGTTTCCCTGCTGGTCAAACGCGACGTTGTGCAGAATGGCAACTTCTTCGAATGTTCCATCCCGCAGGTTGTGGAACAGAAAATTCTGGACGGTATCGTTTGCGACAATAATGTCCATGAACCCGTCACGATCCGCATCCACGAAGGTGACCCCCAGCGACTTCGCGACAGCGACATCCTTTCGGGCCGGGTTCGTGACGTGCAGTCCGGCAGACTTGCCAACTTCTGTGAACTTGCCTTGATCATTGCGATAGAGATACGGAAACGTTCCGGGGAAGTTTTGGGGACGGCCGTAGGCACGCTCACGTCCCGTCAAAGTGAAGGGCTGGGCCTTATCAAACTCACGGTCCCACTTCACGTAATTGGCCACAAACAGGTCCAGGTCGCCGTCGTTGTCATAATCCAGAAAGCCGCAACTGGTGCTCCACTCCAGTTGGTCTCCACCAACCCCGACCTCTTCGCTGACATCAACGAACTTCCCACCCTCATTCCGAAACAGCCGATTGGGCCCCACCGCCGAAAAGAAAATATCGAGGTCGCCATCAGAGTCGTAATCGCCGATTGCAACCCCTTGTCCGTAGAAGGCCACATTCAGCCCAACCTCGTCAGTGACGTCCGTGAATCGACACTCGCCGTCATTCCGGAACAGCTTCTGCGTGGGGACAGGATCCAGCGGCTGATCGTCCCATGGCCACTGAGTCGAGTTGACGAAGAGAATGTCCTGGTCGCCGTCATTGTCGTAGTCGAGGAACGCACACCCCCCGCCCATCGTTTCCGGCAGCAGTTTTTCTCCCGTGGCGCCGCTGTAGTGCTGGAACCGCAGACCGGCCGATTCGGTGATATCGACGAATGGCATCTCCGGAATTTCGACGGTCGGTAACTTACGTCGTTCTGGCGGAGCCACCTGGGTCGTGATCTCGACTTTCGGGGGTTTCTGCAGCGATTTCCAGTAGAAGAAGCCTCCGACGACAATCGCCGTCAGAGCAATGGCACTGGCAGACCAGACAAAGGCCCGGCCCACCACGGCATCATCCTGCTCTTCTCCGTTTTGAGGTTGATTCATCACTTATCTTCCTTGTCTGCCACTTGTGTCGCATCCGCTGAGACCTGCTGCGCTGCAAGCCCCGGAGCACCGGCGCGATGAAGTTGATAGATCACGATCGGCTCGGATGCTTTCGCAGCGGCAGGATATTTCACTTTTGCCTTCTGCTGAGCCACATCGCGGGCATTATCATCCTGTTTGTATCGCTCATGCAGCCTGCCGTGCTCTTTGGCAAGGGCGTCGTGCCTGTCGACCGCTGCCTGATCCCCTCGCGCGTCGGCAATCAACTTCAACTCGGCATGGATCTGTCGCAGTCCGTAATGCGCCGCGACGTTCTCGGAATCCAGCTTCAAAGTTTTTTCGTACTCAGTGGCGGCCTGTTCCAGCAGCACCTGGCGAGCCTCCGTTTCTGCGGGGCTGCGAATCTGCTTGGCCTGCTCAAACAGCGTTTGAGCGAGCAGGTTAATCACTTCGTAATCCATACTGAAATCGAAACCCCGTTCAGTCCGTTCCGGCGTCTTGTCGTAAAGAACCGAACGAAACGCCTTTTCTGCACCTTCAAGGTCACCTTGCTGGAGATTGATCATCCCCGTCAGCCAGGCAATCGTCCACGGCGGTGCTGGCGGATCTGTGAACTCGGACGCACGGGCAATGGCCGCCGTCGCCTCATCAAGCAGTCCTTCCTCAAAGTAGGAACGGGCAATATTGAGAGCCCCGTCATACCGCTTGTTGTCTTTCAACTGTTCCAGCCTGGTAAACGCTTCATCCGCCTGCTTGAGCTCCGCACGGCCTTTCAAGAACAGGCCGATCCCGTAGTCGTTCCACCGTTGCCAGACGGGAATGTCAACCTTGGCGTTCTCGACAACGGCATCACTGCCATCTACGGGGAAGGTGATCTTGTCCACCGCCAGTGTCGTGATCGGCAGTTCGTTCAGGTAGGGTTCCCCCGGCTTGTGCCCGCGGATCGGCAGGTCCCCAGGTTTCGCCGTCCGGGTGAAGAAATCAGTGAAGATTTTGTCGAACTTGCGATATTGAAGCTTCACTTCCACCGTGATCGGTTCGGTCACATCCTCAGGAACCGGCAGGCTGTAGTGCACTGTACTGGCAGCCCCCGGCGGAATCTGATTGTTGTAAAGTGGTGTAAAAATATCCTGCGGATTTCGACGGTCGATTCGATTCCCGTCTTTGTCCAGCATGAACACATTGATGAAGTGTGACCACGGATCGACTTCGCGTTGTTCGTCCAGACCCCCACTGCGGCCAATCACCCTGCCGCCGCTCGTGGCGATGACGTCCAGCCACACCTCGTTGGAATCGACCGTCCCCTGCGTAAAGGGATGCCCCATCTTCAGCGTCCGGACGACCGTCTCCAGCAGATACGTTTTCCCCGGCTTGAGCGTGGGCACTTCGGGGCGAAGCGGAGCGATCAATTCCCCATCCACCTCGCCACCCTCTTTCACTCCGAAGATATCGACCCGGAGTTTCTCTTTGAGAAAATCCTGATGAGCCTTGACCGTCGCGTCGTCATCCTTCAGCCAGGCAAGCCCGGTATTGGCCGCTGGAAAGAGATGATTGTGAATACTCGGCTGCTTTGCTCCGGCAAACAGCCGTGCCCCAAAGTCCTGGGACTCCTGCAGTGGCATATGACAGCCATTGCAGTTCTGCACGGCCTTATCGGGATAGTAGAAACTGCGGGCGCCGTGGCCCGAAACACCACTCAACAGGTACGTGTCATGGTGATTCTGACCACGCAGGAATTCCTTGTAGTGGTTCAGGGCATAAGGCAAATGCACCTTGTGGCACGTCGAACAGAAATCCGCCGACTTGTGAAAGTCTTTCAGGAAGGTCTTCTTGTGCAGCGCGGGCTTGGCTTTCACCAACTGGTTATTGACCCATTGCAGCACTGCGTTATCGCTGAAAGCGAAGGGATAATGTTCCGGTTCTTCAATCGTGTAATCGGCATTGCCACGGGTGCTGTTGACGTGCGTGATCGAATGGCAAACCGTGCAGGTAATCCCGGCCTGAGCCGTCGGATGATTGACGTCATCAAACTTGGGATCGTCGAACGCCCCGCTGAAGAAGGGGACCGGGTCGTGACAACCGGCACACCAGCGCGCCCCTCGAACATCTCCGTCCCGTTTGAACGATACTTCGCGTGTCTCCCGCACACTGGCCAGGTACGCCGGATTGTTGAACGAACTGAGATGATGCGAGCTGTGGAACCAGCCCTCGTACGCATCCTTATGACACTTCAGACAGTAGTCGTCCCGCATCATGGACTCGGCCGGAATAAAATTCCCGGTTGAGGTCCGGGCAAGCGACGGGAAGAAATACTTGTCCGCTCCCTCCTTCGGTCCCGCCTGATTCCACTGACGGGGATCCTGGTTGTGCAATGAGATCAGAACTGCCGCTGTCGCACCGACGCCCACGACATACCCCAACCCCAATTTCCAGCGAATTTTGGGGCCAGCCAGCCGATGCAGCCAGTAAAGCCACAAGCAGAAGAGAGGCGACAGGACGTGAGCCCAGTAAATCAGCGATCGCGTAGACGCATTTTTGATGACGAAGACCGAACCACCACCCCCGAAGTCGATCCGCATGAGCAGAATGCCGCTGACCAGCAGAAATAGCGAACCGACCAGCAGAGCATAGCCCACACGAATCGCCCGCTTGTTCTTCCGCAGTCGTGTATTGAATAAGTGAATAAAGACGAAGACCAGAAACGGAACGAGCATCACCAGACCAAGCAGCAGGTGACCGCCGAACATCAACATGTAGAACCAGTTCTCATACGTCCGGTCCGAGTTCCAACTGAGGAACGTCACCGTCGCCAGATAGACTGAGTTCGCTCCCAACAGGGCGATCAGCCCGTAGATAAACCACATCAACACCCGCAACCGGGGACCGACGGCGGGAATCACGATGGCCCGGGCCGGACGCGGCAGGGGTCTCGAGGAAGGAGCAGGGGTCGACATTCAGAAAACTCCGTCAAAAATCGCTGATGAATGGACGTGAACAGTATGATTTCATACTTCAACGCACTTTCGACAAGGTCACCGGTACTCAAATGTGAGAGCACCGACTGATGCAGTCGTCACACTGCCGACAGAGGCCACCAGGAAGGGGAAGGGAACACCGTTCCGCAGGGGACACACGAAGGACAAGCCGGGCGACCTCGCCAACGCGCAGTCATTCATCAAGCGAATTTCGGGGGGCGATCAATCCCCCCCTGACGTTGTTCGATCAAACAACGTTCTGACTCAGGGTCCGGATGAACCCAGGGATGCTCTGCCAGAAGGGGAGGAATCAGGCACAGGCAGGATTTCTTCACTGTCTGATCCCGACTGCTGGATTCCGATCGTCGCAGAGGAGCTGGGGCCGACTTGCGGCACAATGGCCCGGTACAGGCCGGTACCGAAGGCCCTGACCTGGGTAAACGTCGAGACAGAAACACCTCTGTGACGTCC
Organism: Schlesneria sphaerica; assembly: GCF_044336245.1. Lineage (NCBI taxonomy): Bacteria > Pseudomonadati > Planctomycetota > Planctomycetia > Planctomycetales > Planctomycetaceae > Schlesneria > Schlesneria sphaerica. The sequence goes on from NZ_CP172346.1 coordinate 5,761,182, forward strand.
TCATGGTGGTCTGGCCCATCGTAGCTCGCCAGAACTTGATTCACCGCATCGTCTAACGAGTGAAAGCTCAAATGCACCCGACCGGTGTGAAGGTAATCACCACACGTGGCCCAGGCAGAATCCCCGACAAGCGTCAGCCCGATCAATGCCAGCAGCCAGAGGATCGAGGTAATGAGCCCCGAACCTGCGAATGACCCGACTCGCGACCCGCCTGACATGGATGCTGGCTCAGAAAAAGGATGATCCGAACGTATCGACCATTTTTGTTATTGCTCTGTAATGTAGGGTTCATCGGTAAGGCGAGTCAAATTACGGCGATTATGGAGCATGAAAACTCAACGCCGGTGAGCGTTTCCCGCAGAGTATCGAGAGTTCCCAATTTCCAGCGCAAGCGTCCTCGTTCCAGACTCCTGGGTAGCCGCGGTTGCCGCGTCTTCGCGGCGACCGCGGCGGCGACAGCCGCAAGAGGTTTCCTCACACCAATCCCCCCAGTCCCCTCGTCAATCCCCTCTGCAATCCCCCAATACGATCCCTGTTTTCTGGTGTCCCGGTTCCAGTCCCTCGCCGACCCCCAAGCCTCCCGTTGCTCCGCAACCCAGACGTCCAAAGCGACGTCTGGGCCCCCCCCCCTCGTGTCGCCTGGAAACTCAACGCCGGTAAGCATTTTCCGCAGAGTACCGAGAGCTCCCAATCTCCAGCGCAAGCGTCCTCGTTCCAGACTCCTGGGTAGACCGGGTTGTCGCGTCTTCGCGGCTACCGGGGCGGCGAGAGCCGCAAGAGGTTTCCTCACATGAATCCCTAGTCCCCCTCGTCAATCCCCTCATGCGATTCGCCTGATACGATTCCAGTTTCTGGAGTCCCGCTCCCGAGCCTCCCGTTGCTCCGCAACCCAGACGTCCAAAGCGACGTCTGGGCCACCCCCGTACTGTCGAAGGAACGATAACGAACAAGTCTCCGTCCCCACGGCACTCCGTTTCAACGGACTTTCCAGACATCTTTCGCACCTTCATTCACAGCAATTCGTACAGCAACTTCATCCAGGTCCCCTTCGTTATGGCATTTCGAAATGCGCGCTGCACGTTGTTGAGCACCTTGAGCACCTAATTGACAAAACCCCTATTTTTCAGGCGTTTCGATTAGATGCTCACGTTGAGCATCTTGAGCATCTTGAGCAACTAATCGAGGAGACCCCGCGCGGTAGAAAAATCCCTCCCCCGGCAGTCGCCAGTACCACTGACTGCTCCGGCCTTTCCCCTTTTCCCGATTGGTCCTACAACCCAGGCTCTTAAACGCTCGACGGAGCGTTGACCAGCAGATCTCGTTTTCCGCCGCATCCTCGCGGACGATGGTCGAGAGAACCCGTCCGCCACTCAATCGCTCATAGAGCCACCGGGCGGCCCGGTCCCGTTCGTACCGGTGCTCCCGCTCCAGCGGCTTTTGAGGCTGCACGGTCGCTTCGTCGAGATAGTCATCCCCGGTGATCGTGACAGGTTCCGGATCCCAGTGAATCAGCCCATCCGCTGGCGCGTCCTTTTGCTGTGCACCGTCTTTCTGTGCACCGTCACGCAGCGAGTAACCAAACCCGCGACGGTCCCTCTGGGAAAGAGCTTTAAGAGGAATCAGCATCCGTCGATTCCCTTCGTCCAACTCCCGCACGATCATCCAGGCCGAGCGAGCCACCCCCGCGAGAGCCGCCAATCCAGATCCACCCCGTCTCCGAAGGGCCCGGACAGTGTCCGCCCCCCCTGAGTCCGAAACAGCAAGAATCGCGACTCCGGCCCGCCGGGCCAGTTCCGCAAGTTGAGCGACGTCAGCCTCCACCTGTGATCGGCCGCGGTGCGATTCGAGATAGATATCGACGGGATCAATGACGATCATCCGGATGTCGACCCCCTCGTTCTGCAACCGCTTCAATTCCGTCGCCAGCACAGGCAAATCACGCCGCAACTGAAACGACCAGGGGCGAATCTCCTGTGGAAAAGGGACGCCTGCCGACTCGGTCACCGCAGACACGTCCGCATCGGCACCGGGATCACTCGCCAAGAGATCGTCGCAACCGCACAGCGCATACACGCGAGCCAGATCCGCTCCCGCTTCCGCCAGTCGCGGCCGAATCACCTCCGTCAGCAGTTGCGCCGAAGAAAAGACCACCACCGCAGGCCGGGCTACCAGAGGATCGTCATCTGGCGGAAGCGAGTCTATCCGACAATCTACAACTGGCTCGGAACCACCAGAGCAGGGGGTATTCTCCTCGTCAGTCGATGGAGCGATTGCGTCGCTGACCGAACATCCCGCCACGTGCGATCGGCTGATGGCATTTGCGTCCTTATCCGCCCAGTTGCTGAGGGCAGCCCGCGAGTTAGCGATCAAATCAGCGGGGGTATTGTTCTCCCGGTCGACTCCCGCTTCGATCTCACCAGCAGCAGAAAAACCCCTCGCCCGAGGCCCTGGTAAGCCGCGCAGCACAGAGACCATCAGTCCTACGGCAAGCCGGCTTTTCCCCACCCCCGCATTTCCCGCGAGCAAGGTCACCGCCCCACGCGGAATCAGCCCCTCAATAACCCACTCCGTCGGTTCCGCCACCAGATCCGCCAGGGACCGCAACCCGACCTTCGGTTGCCGGTCGTCCCCGACCGAATTCCAACTCCCCGCAGCCCCCGCCGAAAACCGCTCGGGAATTCGTCCCGAACGATTTTCCCGAAGACCATCGTCCAACTTCACCGGGTCAGCAGCAACCCGGTCCGGAAAAGCCCAGTCAGGGGGCGAATTGGAAAACCTGCGCATGCGTCACATCCCGAAGAAACCCGAAACCAGTTCTCCGCAACATAACACAACCACATCATAACGTCAAGATTTTTTGTCGCAAGTACCCCATTCAAGAACGGCCACTCTACGAAGTTCCCGTTACGGTCTCCATCTCCCCCCCTCGCCATGCCACTGCTTCGACCGTCTTCTCCGAAGCAGTGGCCCCGTGCACAACATAGAATGCTTTGATCCGCAGATTGCACGGATTTTCGCAGAGGTTTCCCTGACCTCGAAATCTGCGTCGCTCTGCGTCATCGGCGGATCTTCGTGTGATTTACCGCAAACTCAGATGCGATTGCCCTGGGGGGGGGGACACAACGGCAGAGTCACCCCAGACCTGCTGCAGGGGGTCAGTTCGACCGTGAGTCCGGGGAGCTCTGGTTCTGGGGGACTGAGCTGACGGGGCCCGTGATTCTTTCGGGCTCATTGGCATAAGAACGGCCCGTGAAAGACTTCTTCCCGATGCCAGTTGAGATATTCGCGGGATGGTCGCCACGTCGGGGATTGGGATTCCCTCAACGGTCGGCCGTGGAATGCCATGAGCCATTCGCTTAGACCACTGGTGCCGTTTGCTTTCTGCGACACACACAGTGCAAGATCATCGCTGATCGTAAAGGCACCTCGATCAAACAGCTTGTGATGCATGCTGCACAACGCAAGTCCGTTTGTTTCGGCGTCCGGTCCCCCCGCCTGGTGCCATTTGATGTGCGCCGCCTCAAGGGCAACGTGATGGTTCCCAATCCGAACGTCATAACCGCAGACCGCGCATCGGTATTGATAGGCAATCAGGATTCGCTCTCGAAACGCGGGGTCGCGCTTACGTCGAATCGATTGTTCAAACTCAATTTCGAGTCCAACCGCGAGAAGAATATCTCCAAATATGGAGGCCGGAAAATGCTGCGACAGGATCTCGATGGCGAGTTCAGAAATGAGCCGCGGCTGCGTCACCAGAAGGGTGTAGACTTCCTCAGTAAATCCACCATAGACGCCGTATTTTAACAGTTCAGATTTCTTGGCATCCGTCTGCCCGGCACGTAACTCGGCCTGATCGGCGTTACTGAGTTCCCAAATACCATCGTTCTGAAGTCGCCAGAAGGGGTATTCTGGATGGCACGACTTCCGTTCAGGTCCGAATTCTAAAAGTAGTAACCGCAAATCACGGTCGACCTCAGAATAAGGAATTCTTCGCTGGTTGGAATTCACCAATCGACCGAGCGCGTAAAGCAGCAGTAAAGGTTTGTGTGGCGCGCGTTGATCTCCCCGCTTCCAAACCACAATTTGGCGTACTCGTTGCTTTAATTGCTCCGGTGTCATCGAGCCAAAGTTGCTCCGCACTAAGTTTTTCCAAATCTCATCTGGAGAAAGTCAGTGAATCTCGCTGAGCAGATCGTGGGGCAATAGTCGGACTGAATGAGAAGAAGATGCGCACATCTGTCCACACGGTACATCAACTGAATTTGTTTTGAAACCTCGTCCGGTGAGAGGATCTCGAAGATTTTGGGAAAGCACTTGATGCGACGATGCAGCAAACCAAGGCCCAAGAGCACTGCTTGCACGAAGCGGGCAAGCAGTGGCATCGATTTGAATTTGGCCGTGTGGCCTGGTGGAAGGACGGGGCGGGAACGGAAAAAGGTCGGAAACTCGGGGGTGAGCTTCCGACCTCTGCTTATGGGGTGTTAACCCTGGTCCTGTTTTCGGGGGATCAGCGTTTGGGCTGAGATCCCTTTCGCGGTTGTTCTCCGCTGGAGGCTGTCTAGGCGGGGTCTGGGACTTCGTCCAGATCGAGACTTAAGTCGGAGTCCGATCCAAAATCGTCATTCGCGCCTTCGATGCCGACAGAATCGAGTGGCTGTGGAGCCGCTTCGATGCTGCCAGGAGCGGACTGGATTGGGGGGACGACATCGCTTCCTTGCGGAATCGGCTGGGGAACCGCTGAGGGAACCGTATTCGGCGGGCAGTTCCCGTCGATCGCACCATTCGTGTAGTACGAGTTGACGCCGCGTCCGAAATGACCGTGGTGTCCGAAATGGCCTCCTGTGTAGGGTCCCATATATCCAGCCCACTGACCATTGCAGAACCGTGAGGCCTGTACAGCAGGGGCATGGATGTGCCACTGTGCGGGAACTGGTCGGGGTGGCAATCGGCTGGGGTCAGGCTGCCAGAAGGGAACGTGCTGATATTTATAGCCGAGCTGTGTCGTATCGGTCGGCTGATAAACCATCGGCGCGGTCGACTGACTGTAGTCAGCACCGGCCCCGTACCACTGGGCGGGGAAGTAGTGCTTATACTCGACACCCCGTCGCTGCAGGGGGTACTTGGCTGGGGGTGAATACCCATAGTCAGGCGAATGCTTGCAGTAGTGTTCGCCGAACTTGCCGTGCAGACATCCGTGGCAGTGGTGACCGGGTGGGCAGGCCCCTCCTGGTGGGCAATTTCCTGTCGGACAGCTACCGTCGATATAGCCGGTCACCGGTTCGCAGTTGCCGGTCGGGCAGGGGGTTGACCTCAGGTGATGGCCACCGACCTGCTGCACCCCTTGAGCGTTGCGGGCGCTGGCAGGTTGAACGGTCGTCCGGGGACGTCCGTCGGTAATCCGGACATACCCTGCATTATTCGGCCCCTGCTGTGAGAATCCCCGGTCAGCCGAGCCGAGGACCAGCACAAACGCGGCCGCTATCAATCGATTCGATTTTGTGAACCTCATCGTAGTTTCCTTATCATCGCCGGTCGGAGCCAGTCCGTGGCGGAGGCGGTACTTGAATGCCGCGATCCGCGGCGGCTAAAGAGGGTGATTGTGAATAAACTCAGTACGCGGGGTGCGAAACGGGGACGAGTCGACTTGAGGGGACTCCCCAACCGTATTCGTAGGTATGACCGACCACGGGAGCCAGCGGAACAGCCATCGGAATGCCGTATCCCTGGGCCGCCCAGACCTGACCATCGCGCGAGTCAGTGTGATAAGGATTGACGGGATAGACCCGGCCGTAGTGTCCGACCCAGGGAAGTCCCGCTCCACCACCACCCGTGGGAATGAAGTAGCCAAACTTCGCCTTGAAGTAGTCACACATGTCCTGACCCGAGGGGTCGTGGTAGTACATCGATGGTGTGTGACCCGTGGACCGGCCGTAGGCGTTTTCTAAGGCCAGACTGTGTCGTTGAGTGCGGCGGTGCACCGAGGCTCCCCAACTGTTGTCATTACCCCAGTCGGAATAACGCCAGTCCTGACGAGCATACTTGCGGTAACCGCGGGCACTGTCGTGGAATTCGACAGGACCAGGTCCATATCCCTGCCCCGCCCCAACCCCTGCAACCGCACCTGCACCGAAACCCGTTCCGGCCCCGGCGCCCGACCCATCTCCAAAACCCGAACCAGCACCTGCGCCTGATCCGACACCAACGCCTGCACCTGCTGCTCCGCCAGTACCTGCTCCGGCACCAGATCCGTTTCCGTAACCGGACCCCAGTCCTCCCGAGGTGGCCGATCCCGAGAACGCAGGAACCTGAGTTCCCGATGTGCATCCTGGTGCGGCCGTCGTGTTGCAGTTGGCTTCGTGGAAAGCGCTGACGGGGGTCACCTGGTCGCTGGCAGGGGTCCCCGCTTTGGCCTTGGTAATTCGTACGACGCCCACCGGGCTGGACTCATCGGCCAGCAGCGTCCCTGCAGGAGCAGCGGCAAGTCCCAGGACGAGCGTACTCCAGACAACATTTTTGCATAACGACTTCATATCAAAAATCCTTCCATTCCCTCGGATGGATTGGTTCAACCTCTGATCCATACGGTGTTAACAAACGGTGTTCGAAACTGAATGCGGAACCGGTGTTCTGCCGAATTCCGTGCGTTCGCCATTACTTGGCGACTTTGAAAACGCGATACTGCAGGTCCTCAGCTTGAATGACGTAAACCGTGTGTGGTGAGATTTCTCTCTGCACTGGGACACCTGTCACGCCCCCCCACTGAGGCGCAGTCGCTCCGCCGATTCGTTTTGCAAAGGGAATTGAAGGGGGGTGGCAGCTCAATTCCGGTCCATTCCGCACCCAGACAACCGGTCCGTAACCTCGGATATAGTTAAACCAGTCGCGGGCATTTTCTTTTTCCGTATTGACGACGTCACAACTCGCTCGATGAAGCCGGGCGTAGTAACAATCCCGGGATTTCGCACGCAGCTTGGCGGCATGCGGATCAGGAAGCTGATTGGGAATGACTTGCCCGTCGTTCCCTACGTTCGGATCGACCGTGGTATCCATCAGCACCACTGTCGAACTGAAGCTCGCCTGAGTCACTTTTGAGTCGGATTCCGCGGCCTCGGCCTCGGCCTCCACAGAGGGGGTCTCGACCTTCGCCGGTGCGGCGGGCGCCCTGGCAGCCGACCGCGGTTCACTGCTACGTAGCCGGATTTTGGCCGGGGCTTTCGGAGTCACTTTCTCTGCCGACCAGGCCGGCGAGACCGTCACAAACCCGACCACCGTCAGTAGCAGTGGAGTTCCCAGTTTGAACTGCCAGTGCATGATGAGATTCCTTTCTCGAACGGGATCAGCCTCGACCGATTATCGCCACGCTCCGTGCATGTACGACGTTGCTGGTGGGTGCCACCCGGCTCCGCTCAGCAGGCCGGGGTAAGCGGAACGGTACTTGACCTGAACCATGGTCCCCTGCAGTTCCCACTTCTCATGCGACCGGACACCCAGCGGGGTCAGGAGCCAGTGCCCCTTGACCCGGTGGTAGTACGGTGGGTACATCGCGCGGTAAGTGTGTGGATACAGCATCTCGTGCGGGGCAAGTGCCTGGTTGGTGATCATCGTCGATCCGGTCCAGATCGGGATGTTCGGCCGTGGGCAGGGATACATGGGTGCTCCCAGGTAGGCGTACCCAGGTTGCTGCTGCGGGGCCACACCGCCGCCCCCACCCAGATTGGCATCGATGGCCATCGGGGCCTGTCCATCGAACTGACCTTTGCGGTAAGAAGCGGGTTGACTGGAGAGCGCAGGTGCCGCTTCGTCCGTCGCGGACGTCACGGGCATCAGATCCGCTCCGAACGGATCAATCTCTTGATCCTGGGCATGGATCGAAGGCATCATTAACGCGGAAAGAACCACCGGCCACACGGCGGACAACTTAGAACCAATCATCGAATCCCCCTCCTTGGGTCGCCTTCAGCAACGGGTGCCGGGCAAGACTCCCTGTTCATCCGACCTGTTCGGACGATAGAACCCCTCTCAATTTCGGTTGGGATCGATCGCGAAAATGAGTCATTCCGGACGCATCGAAGCGACAGCGACGATTTTTGCAAAGGTTTACGATTTAACGGCTTACAATCGGTTGCAGATTCGCTTCAACCGGTGTAACTGTTAGTTACAGCAGACTCGTCAAAGCCGGAAAAGTCAGCCCGACCCATCCGATCGTTCGCAAAAAATCCGCAATGCTTTAGCATCACTCCCACTGCCGTATCCGGATACCCCTTCGGAGCCCCGGCAATTTGTCCTCACCCCACAGAGAATCGACCTGCCGCAATCGAGCGAAGCAGTGCAGTTAAACGGAGTTGAAATTGGCGAAACGTACGTCAGACAACGGAAATGGAGAGCAGCGATCCGAGAACGGTGATCGTATCGAGTATGTGTTGCTCAGCCAGGAAACGCGGAAGCGGTACCTGAACTACGCGATGTCGGTCATCATGTCGCGGGCGCTGCCGGACGTCCGCGACGGGCTCAAACCTGTGCAGCGGCGAATTCTGTACGCAATGTACGAAGACCTGCGACTGACCGCAGACAGCAAGACGCTCAAGTGTGCCAAGATCTGCGGGGCCACCATGGGGGATTACCACCCTCACGGTGAAGGGGCCATCTACGATGCTCTGGTCCGTATGGCGCAGAATTTCATGCTGCGATATCCGCTCGTCCACGGACAGGGGAACTTCGGCTCGATCATGGGACTTCCCGCCGCTGCGTCCCGTTACACCGAAGCCAAACTCACGAAGCTCGCCGAACACCTGAATCAAGAGCTGAAGTTCCAGACCGTCGAAATGCGGCCCAACTACGACGCACGGGAAGAAGAACCGGTCGTCCTGCCCGCACGATACCCCAACCTGCTGGCCAACGGCGCATCCGGCATCGCGGTCGGTATGGCGACCAACATCCCCCCCCATAACCTGGGAGAACTGATCGCGGCGTGTATTCACCTGATCGACAACCCGGATGCCGAGACGAAGGATCTGCTGAAGCTGATCAAAGGCCCCGATTTTCCGCTCGGCGGGCGAATCGTCACCGACCGTAAAGACCTGCGGGTCATTTACGAAGAAGGCCGCGGTGCGATCAAGGTGCGTGGCGAATGGATGATGGAAAAAACCAAGAAAGGTGAGACCAGCAATCGCGTCATCATCTACTCCATCCCCTATGGCGTGGAATCGGGACCGCTCGCCGCCGAAATCGGTGCGATTGTCACGTCCCGCAAGTTGCCCCAACTGCTCGACTCCAATGACGAAACCGACAACAAGCACGACCTGCGGATCGTCCTCGATCTGAAGCCCGGTTCCGACCCCGCACAGGTGATGACGTATCTCTACAAGCATTCGTCACTTGAGCAGAACTTCGGCTACAACGCGACCTGCCTGGTGCCGGACGAGACCGGTTCGATGGTGCCGGCTCGCCTGAGTCTGGTGCAGATCCTGCAGGAATTCCTCAAGTTCCGCCTGGCGACCCTGCGGAAGCGGCTGGAATTTGATTTGAGGCAGCTCGAGCAGCGTATCCACCTGCTGGAAGGATTTGCCATCATCTTCAATGACCTCGATAAGGCATTGAAGATCATCCGCAACAGCTCGGGGAAGCGCGATGCCTGCGACAAGTTGCTGAAAGCGTTTCCACTGCTCGATGAAGAGCAAACGATGTCGATTCTGGAAATGCAGCTTTACAAAATCTCGCAACTCGAAATTGACTCGATCGTCGGTGAACTGAACGAAAAACGAGCCGCCGCCGAGAAGATTCGCAAGCTGCTTTCCTCGGAAAAAAAACTCTGGGGCGTCGTTCGCGCGGAACTGGAAGATCTGTCGAACGAGTTTGCCGATAAACGGCGAACGTCGATCGGCAGCAGCGAGGAGATCGTTGAATTTGATGCTTCGGCCTACATCGTCCGCGAAAACACCAATGTCGTGCTGACTCGCGAAGGCTGGGTCAAACGTGTCGGACGCCTGCAAAGCGTGGAAACGACACGGGTGAGAGAAGGGGATTCCGTGCTGGACGTGATTCCGGGCAGTACCGTGGATAACGTCATTTACTTTGCGAGCGACGGCACCGCGTACACGCTGCCGATCGAGGCCGTTCCCGTATCGTCCGGTTACGGAGAACCAATCTCCAAGCACGTCAAAATTGGCGACGGCGTGAGTATCGTAGCGGCTCTGACCACCGATGCACGCTTCACACCGTCAGACCAGGATATGGGCGAAGGACTCCCTCCGGCACCATACTTCCTGGCACTCACCGCACAGGGGCAGATCATGCGACTGCCGCTGGCACCGTTTCGAGTCCCTTCGACGAAATCCGGTCGCAAATACTGCCGTCCCGTTGAGGGTGACCGGGTTGTCTGGGTCGAACTCGTCCGTGACGCGACATCGCTGTTCGTCGCAACGAAGCAGGCTCGAATCATCCATTTTTCCATGGACGATGTTCCGATCCTGTCCGGTGCAGGGAAGGGGGTTCGCGGGATCAAGCTGTCTGACGACAAAGACGAGGTGCTCGGCGCAGCACAGATGTCACGTCCCAGCGACTGCCTGCGAGTGCAGACCTCGGGCGATAAGGTCCTGGTTTTTGGACAGATGAAATACGAACCCACCGCGCGGGGAGGCAAGGGGATCCGCGCAGCCTTGCGAAGTTCCTTCACGCATGTCATTCGTCCTGAAATCGCTCTGGTCGATTGGGCGGCGATCGAGGCAGAGAAGGGATAGAACGCATGACGCGGGCGACAAGGCGGGCCAGCAGACTGTTCGACATGAGGCGACACTCCTCATGCCTTGAATCAGCTCACGCCGGTCTCCAACTCGTCACCCGTGCATTCCCGCGCGACGGGTCTGTGCGCAACAAGGCCATTCAAACTGATCCGGCACGAACACCGCTCGTGCCGTCACGACACCTGACGCCCTTTCTCGAGCGAGTTGGGCAAAGGTCCCGAAACCTGTTCAAGTCAAACCAACACGGAAGTGTTTATGTCCAGCGCTGACTATACATCAAAAGATATCGAAGTCCTGGAGGGACTGGATCACGTCCGCATGCGCCCATCGATGTACATCGGCGGAACCGACACGCGCGGACTGCATCACCTCATGTGGGAAATCGTCGATAACTGCGTCGACGAACACCTGGCCGGCCACTGCACCGAGATCTCGGTGACACTGCACAAGGACGGTGCCTCGTGTACGGTCGAAGATAATGGCCGGGGGATCCCCGTCGATGTTCATCCCAAAACAAAAAAGTCGACACTGGAAACGGTGCTGACGACGCTGAACGCCGGGGGCAAGTTCAATAGCCAGGCGTACGCCCGCAGCGGCGGTCTACACGGGGTTGGTTCCTCCGTGACGAACGCCTTGTCGAGCGAAATGGCTGCGACCGTTTACCGCGACGGTTTCGAGTACACACAGCGTTACAAGCGAGGTCGCCCGACGACGCCGGTCAAACAGGTCAGACCCTTCCGGGGCCACGGGACTACGATCTATTTTCGTCCGGACGAAGAGATCTTCACCAAGACGACTTTTAACTCGGAAACGATCCGGCAGCATCTGGAGGATATTGCCTACATCCACGCGGGACTGAAACTGACGTTCACGGATGAGGCCAAGAAAGAGAAACACGAGTTCCTGCATCCTGACGGCATCGTGTCGTATCTGGAAAAGATTCTGAAAGAAGGCCAGAAGAAATCGATTCATGAACAGGCTTTCTCGGCCTCGCGCGAAGATGGTTCGGTCAAGATTGAAGCGGTCCTTCGCTGGACCGAGGCGACCGACGAACAGGTCCGCAGTTACGTCAATGGAATTCGGACCCACGCTGGTGGGACGCACGAGTCGGGCTTCCGCTCGGCCGTCGCCAAAGCCGTCCGAAACTACATGGAAGTTCATGACATCAAGATCAAGGGGGTGACCATCGAGAATTCCGACATCCGTGAAGGGGTGCTGGGAATTCTGTCGGTGTTTCTTTCGAATCCGATGTTCCAGGGTCAAACAAAAGAGAAACTCAACAACCCCGAGATGAGCGCTGCGGTTGAAGGGGTGGTCCGTCCCGCCCTGGAAACGTGGCTCAACACCAATCCGACCATCGCCGACGCCGTTGTCGGCCGGATTGTTCTGGCAGCAAGGGCCCGTCAGGCCAGTCGCGAAGCCGCCACGGAAGTGCGTCGCAAGTCCCCGACCTCGAGACGAACCAGTCTTCCCGGAAAGCTACTCGACTGCCGAGCAACCAACCCGTCCGAAGCAGAACTCTTCATCGTGGAAGGTCAGTCTGCAGGTGGAACGGCGGGTATGGGACGGGACAGCCGCACACAGGCAATCCTGCCATTACGCGGCAAGATCCTGAACACGGAATCTCTCGCCACCAGCAAAATTCTGGAAAGCCAGGAAATCAAGGACCTGGTCGAGACGCTGGGAACCGGCGTTGGCCCCCACTTCGACATACGACAACTGAGATATGACAAAATCATCCTGATGATGGATGCCGACAGCGACGGATACCACATCAGTACGCTGCTGCTGACGTTCTTCTTCAGGCACATGCGCGACCTGATCACGAATCGCAAGCTCTACTTGGCACAGCCACCGCTCTACAAGATTCAGGTCGGCACCCAGATCATGTACGCTCAGGACGACGCCCACAAAGAAGAAATTCTGGCCGGACTGCCTGCCAACCGAAAACCGGAAATCGGCCGGTTCAAAGGACTGGGTGAAATGACTGCCAACCAGTTGAAAGAAACGACCCTCGACCCCAAGACACGGACGTTGCTCGCCGTCGACATCGATAGCCTGGTCGACGCCGACAAGACGTTCTCACAACTGCTTGGAAAGGACGCCAGCGAACGGTATCGCATCATTATGAGCGATGCCAATCTGGTCGACGACCTGGACGTGTAACGTTGAACGAGACGGGGCAGGGGAGCGATCATGGTCGCAGTGGGTTTCATCGGGCCTTTTGAAACCGTCCTGTATGCTGCCATTTTGGACAGAACGGTAACGCACCCGTGGCAATTGCCAAGACGGGTGAGTCCTGAGCAGAAACGAAATTTTTCCCGCGTTCAATTTCGTGGCGTTGATCAAATACCGATATGGATAATCTCATCGCAACGATGAGCGATTGTTTTAACCCAGTAAAGGAATGTTGAATGAAACTCCCAGGGATTCTCTTTTCAGCGGCGCTGTGCCTGACATGCATCGGGACTGTCGACGCGTTCCCGTCGATTCCCGGATACATCAAGGAGGGTTACAAGGACGACGGCGAATACAAACCGTTCCTGGAAACGCTCGATTCGCTGAAGTCGAAGTGCGATGTCTGCCACAAGCCAGGCGCTGACAAGAAGGCCAAAGGACACGGTCTGAACGACTTCGGCAAAGTCTTCCATGACCGGTTCAAACACCGCGATTACACCGCAGCGGACAAGGCCAAGAATACCGAAGAAGCAATGAAGGTCTTCAAGGCCGCGTGGGAAAAATCGGTCATCGAAAAGAACGCCGACGGAAAGGTGTTTCTCGACCTCATCAAGGAAGGAAAAATTCCAGCCAAGAACGACTGAGGCAATGGAAGAAACTCGTGCACCGTGAAAGTGGCCTTCCCACTCCCATTGCACCTCCCGCCAGGCAGCACTGGCCCGTCGATGGACTGGCCAGTACTGCCGTCGGTGGAACCTGACGAAACGGACGGCAAACGAGCACTGCGGGAACTCTCTTTTTCTCAGCCCGCAAATTGGCTCAGCCACGGCTACTCTCAATCATCCACGATGTCGCGCGATGACGTCAGCAACTCTCAGAGCTTCACTCAGCGTTTGAGCTCGAGCCAGCGCGGAATGCATCCGATTGGAAGACCGCGTTCATCTTGGCAGAGATATCGTTGGGGCTAGACTGGGACTTCTTTTTGTCATCTTCCATGTCGAGAGCGATTTCGTTGGCCCCCAAGTCACGAACGGTAATCCGCAAGGGAGTTCTGCCTTCGCTCTGATACACCGCAGGAATTGGCTTAGGGGGCGCCGCACTGATCGCAGATCGGACCATCACCTTGAATTCGCCAAGCGGCAGACCATCCCCAATCTTATAGGTGGTGAACTCGACATTCCCCTCTTTGTCCACCATCCCCACGGCAGTCCGGGCGTCTTTCTCCTTGGACAGCGGAGCCAGTAAGAGTTGGCAAGGACCGAATGGCTCACCGTCCAGTCGTACAACGGCGGATGCTTTATGAACTTTCGGATTTCCTGAACCGCAACCCGTCACCGCCAGCGCGGTCACACATACGATCCAGCTTAAAAAGATTCTGCTAGAGAACATATTTCACTCCTTCGCAGGAAGAGGTAACAACTAATGAACTTGCTGCGGGCATCGCGATGACACCCGCAGCAATTCAGTACTTCAAAACATCACATTCGCTGCAAATTGCCATTCACCAAGATCAGAACTCGCCGACGATTTCGTTGCCCGAAATCGTGCTGGTCGCGTAGTAAACATTCCACGAAATGTTTTGACTGATGAAGCGAACGGAGCCGTCTGCCATCAGCGCATGAATTCCACCGGTGTGGTAACTGGAAGTCCCTGGCCATTCCGCGTTGGGACCGTACTGAGCGATGAAGGAAGGCGCGTACAGATAAGGAGCAGGCTTCCACCAGCCACCACTGTTTGCTGATCCATCCGGGAACGGGAAGGCAATTGCGGTGTTAAAGTCTTTTCCACCTTCGTTCATTTCGGTTGTAAACTGTCCACCGATGAATGCGGCACGGAAAACACCGTTGTTCGCAATTCGGCGGCGTCCAGTCCCCGAGGTCGAAGGAGGGCCAGCTTCAAATCCACCGCGATCTGTTTCTGCAACAGCGATGGTGTTCGATGTCCCATCGACGATGTCACTGATTTTCACGCTCTGCAGTGGGTTGAATACCCCACCGTAGAAGTTATTAACCGTGTCCGTTGCTGGGGGACGGCTCCACCAGTCGAACCCGTTACAGGCAGAGTAGTCCGTGGTTGCAAATCCATGTGTCCCACCGACGGGGGAGATACTGGCCGCATCCGAAGGACAAACAAAAGCAGGTAGCTGAATCGCCAGGTGAGGCTGATTCACGCCGCCCGAGATGGCGGGCAACATGAAGTTGACCTGATTGTACAGGGGAGCCTGATCGATGTACGGCAGGATCCCTGTCATCCATGTGTGATGATAGGGGAGCATGGTGGTCGTACCAGGCACACGGTAGCCCCAGATCACGCTTTGCGGAAACCGCAGAGCTGTGTCGTGGTAGTTGTGAAGTGCCAGACCAATCTGCTTCAGATTGTTTCGGCATTGGGTGCGACGGGCTGCTTCACGAGCCTGCTGGACAGCAGGCAGGAGCAATGCGATCAGCACCGCGATGATCGCGATAACCACGAGGAGTTCAATCAGCGTGAACCCGCGCGCAAATCGCAGACGTTGAAGAACAGTCTTCCTTTTCATGAGCCACCTTTTTCAAACGGTAGAAACGAAGAGAGTTCGCAAATCTTTTGCGAAACAAAGATTACCGGGAACGGAACAGCAGAAAGCCCGGGCGATGCACGCACCTGTTGGGCCTGCTCACGGATTTACCACCGAAACATCGGTTCATAAGTCAGTTTTTGTGAAAGGAGATCTCGGGAAGTATCACTGCTATAAACACAAACTTCAAGGTGCAACCCTTCAAAATCACGGCTTTTTATGGTTCCTCAGATTAACTGTTATTAATACATTAAGTAGCAAAGTGACCTGACAAAAATGCTACACGCAACAAGATGCGGCGCATCAACAGAACAGTGCGAATCGAGAACATGAACACGAGCTCAGTCTGCGCGTTCAATTACGACAGAATCCGTGTTCGCAGCCACCGCATTCAAAGCAGATACTGCGCCAGACGGCCAAAAAATTCTTAGTTCGTCGATCTGCTGGGCTGAACCGAGGCCGAGCAGAAAAGACCTCTCATTGCAGCTCATGAAGCCATCACCCGAACTGGCCTCAAAGATTCGGGTCTGCCCGCCCACCTCCATCTCAATTCGACAGCCTCGACCGTCCCGATTCGAGCGGGTACCGACAAGTTGCAATTGAATGTGGTTTCCCGCCTTCTCGAACAGATTACGCAGCAAAGCAGCAGGGCGGTCGAGATACGTCACGGCAAGATCGGGCCTGCCGTCGCGATCGAAATCCAGGCGTGCCACCGCGCGTGCGAGTGCCGGCGCCTGGAAAAAGTCCCCCGCCGTCTTGGAGCAGTCAACGAAATGCCCTCGTTGATCGCCCGAGAAAGCCTGTGGCGGCATCTTCCAGGGCTCATTTCGCTCACCGAAATCGCCAATGTGACCATTGGCAATAAATAACCCCAGGGCCCCCGACAGCGAATAGTCAATGCTTTGAATTCCGAAACCCAGCAACTGTTTGGTGGCGGACAATAGCCCTGCTGTTGCAGACTGGTCCTCGAAATACCCTTCACCTTGATTGAGGTAGAGCGTCGCCCCTTCGTTGAAAAAGTTGGTGACGATCAGGTCGAGCCATCCGTTGCCGTCGAAATCCTCACAGACAATTCCCATCCCGGCCTGAGCCATTCCCCGGTTATTGACCGCACAGCCTGATCGCATTCCGATCTCGGTAAACCGGCATCGCCCCTGTGCATCATTCCCTTCGTTCATAAAGAGAAAATTGGGAGTTCCGTCGTTGGCCACGTAGATATCAGGACGTCGATCCCCAGTGAAATCCGCCACGACAACGCCCAATCCCTTTCCTAACGGGACCCGAATTCCGCTCTCCTGCGAGATATCCTCAAACGTGCCATCCCCTCGGTTCAAATACAGGGTGTCGTCCGCCGCGATGTAGTTTGCCGGGCTGCAAATCGTGTACGTGCCGTCCGGCTTCCTGCAGACCTTGAACGGGTCGCGAACATAGGCCGTCACGTAAAGGTCAAGATTGCCATCCAGATTCAAATCACAGAAGGCAGCACTCGTTTGCCATTCTGTCCCCACGACCTGCGCAGCATCAGAAATCTCGGTGAAGCTTCCATCCCCGTTGTTCCTGTAGAAAACATTCCGGCCAAAACCCGCAACGAACAGGTCGGCATCGCCGTCATTGTCAAAGTCACCTGCGGAACATCCTTGACCATACACCTGACGATCGATCCCCGCAGACTCCGTCGCATCACGAAACTGCCCGTTACCCAGGTTACGAAACAACTTTCCCGCAGGGGCGGGCCACGTTTTTCCCGCGATAACACCGCTCCCTCGAAATTGACTTTCAAGCTCACCACCCTGAGCGAAATAGAGGTCCGTCCAACCATCGTTGTCGTAATCAAACGCAGCCACCCCGCCGCCCAGTGTCTCCACGATCCATTTTTGTCCGATCCCCCCCACCTCAAACGTGAAGTCGATACCCGCAGACTGATGCACATCCTCAAACTTCGGCAGGGACGCCAGCGCCGACGGACCGGGCTCCAACATGACAGACGTGGCCGGCTTGTTGATCGACCGATCGGTGCCCGGTTTGGACAGCGTGACCGCGGCCACTAACTCGAGTTCGGGAGGCAACACATTCTCAGAGCGACCTGCGGAAAGGGCCGCGCGCAACTCGTCAACTCGAGGCGATTCGACTCCTTCCGTCATCAGCAACCGCAGCCATGACGCCGCTTCACGCCGTCGCCCCAGTTCCGTCATCAACTGACACGCATCAATAATCAGCGGCGACAATCCCCGCACTGGCAAATGAGTCGTTCGGCGAATGCGATGAATCAGGTTACTGAGCTGTTCCCCCTTCGCTGCCAGCCTCAATGCGGCTGCGGCCGGTTCCGCATGTCCCAGACGATCCAGAGCCTGCCCCAATTGATAGATGGCCGGAGTGTCAGCGGGATCATGAGTGACAACCAGACGAAGAAACCAGGCGGCTTCCGCCCAGTGGGACGTCGCCGCCGCATACATTCCCCGGGCGCGGGCGATCGGTGAAGGAGGATCTTCATTCTGTGCCCAGGGCTTCAGCGTTTGCTCGGCATCAGCCAGCCTGCCAAGTCGCAGTTGCGCCTCGACAGCCAGACGAACATCCTCCGGCCGCAGGGGCCGAGATTGCAGTAAAGCAAGAACCTCGGGATACCGATCGTCGAGCAACAGGTAACGCGCCGCTGCCGTGTGACTCTCCGCGTCTTGCGGATCGGCGGTGGAGTACTGCTCCATCAGAGCGAGTCGCTCGCCAGCGGAGTAAAATTGCTCATTCGCGGACGAGTACGCTGAAAGCTCTTCAACCGAAAGAGGACGGCACGTCTGCAGCCCCTCAAATGCCTTGCGGACGTCACTACTGCGGATCTGGGACAAATAGAGCTGCGCCAGTCGCTCCCAGGCGGCTCCCAGCTTGGGATTCAGAGTGACAGCGTCGATCCAGTATCGCTCTGCATCGGCCGCGCGATGTTTCATGGCCGCAACAATTCCCTGCAGCAATTGTCGCCCGGGACTCGGTTCCGTCTCGGGCAACTGACCAAGGAATGTCGCCGCCATGTCAGCGTCGTCGAGATTGATACTGACGAGCGCAAGCCGGAGCATCAACTTTTCGCGAGTCGGCTTTCGTCGCGCGAGATCACGGAGCAGGGGGGACAGTTCATCGGCCCGTTGCTGCTCTGCCAGTTTCTCAACGGAACTGACAGCCCGAGACCAATCTTCGTCGGTGAATTCTTCTTCAGGCTGAAAGTAGCGGTAGAGTCCGACGACGACTATTACGCCCAGAACCGCACCCAGTATCCATCCAATCCGTCTCGATCTCTGCGTTGCCACCGGCTCGACTCCAAGGGACCCTCCAGAAAGAGAGAAGAACTGTATTCCCCGATCAAAAGAAATCACAGCAACCCTGAATTGTTCGACCGCTTTGCAGTGTCCGTCAACCGACACTCTTCAAGCCCCACCCTTGCAGAACCCTGCATGACCGCACATTGCCTTCCCTGGACTATGGCATCCTCACCGTCAAAAAGCGGGCAGCTTCGGGTCGCCCTGAACTTCGCTGCACAGATTGCCAGCCGGTAGCCCTCATGAAGAGATGGCGGTCACACGCCGCAGCCTCACCTCTTTAATCAGAGACGAGATCGTTTAATCAGAGACGAGATCGTGACTCGCTCTGACCTGATTTATCCAGACGAGTCACGAGGAAGCGACCACCATATTAAAGCAGGACTCGGACAATGTTCGCTTTACATGAATTATCACCCTGCGTTTGTACACTCGTACACACACCCCTATAATCTGCACCTCACCTCGAACGACGATTACGTTAGTTAACGCTCTACAGCGGCAACTGGTCAGGGAGTTACTTTCCCCCTCCTCCGATGAGTCTTGCAAGAAGTGTTTCCGGCGGAAGCGACAGCACGATTGCACCGTTATGCCAACTCACAAGGAACTCAAGATGCAACGTAGTCAACGACTGATCCTTATCCTGCTGGTGATACCGTTCGCTTTGATCTTCACGACAGCGACTCCTTCGGCCGGCGAAGAAACAAAGCGAACTCACTCGGTCACGATCGCTGATTACTTCACGCAAGGTCACATTACGGAGTGCGAAATCTCACCGAATGGCCAACACGTCGCCTACGTCGAACGACGGTGGGGCGAGTCCGACGTCCCCGGCAATGTCGACATCTGGCTGGTCGACAGTGCCACGAAAAGAACGGAAAGACTGACATTCGATCCGGGCCCGCAAATGATGGTCAAGTGGGCTCCTGACGGGAAATCGCTGTTCTTTCGGGGAACGTTTAAACGACCGAATGAGACAAGTCCTCCCTACAACGACAAAGCTCAAGTGTGGAGACTTCATATCGAGTCCACTCGGATCACTCCCGTCACATTCTGCTCGGATGGGATCAGTGCCTTTGAGGTCGGCTCTGGAGGGGATTCTGTCTACTACGTCGAATCGGTCCCCCAGCCGCACGCCGAATGGGCAAAACTGAAGAAGGATTTCAAGAACCTCGTCTATGGTGAAGGTGCCTCCGAATGCAGTCGCCTGTGCAAAGTGAATTTAACAAATTGGCGAGTCGAGACGCTCTACGACCAGAATCGATACATTCACTCCATGAGTGTCAGTCCGGATGAAACCAGAATCGCTCTCATCACGACGCCCGACAGCTTCGACGTCACGCATGAAGGAAGCAGCCAGGTTGACATACTGACCGTCAAGTCCGGTCACGTGATTCAGATCCCCGATTCTGTCTGGCGGGCTAACGGACCTTCACCCTATGGCTGGCTTGAATCACCCTGCTGGTCGTCCTCAGGAGAACAACTGGCGTTCGCCGTCTACTACGACGGCTATCCGAGTGAACTGATCATGGCAGATGTGAAGACTGATGACGTGAACGTGAGAAAGACACCCCGTCTCGCTGGCGAATTTATTCGCGGTGGTATTCAAAGAGGAACCGGCGACGAATTCTGCTACCTCGTCGATGATCACGCCGTGGCGCGTCTGATGAGCGTCACGGGACTCGGCACCGACAAGCTGACAACAAAGACGTTGACTGCCGAAAACGTGAATATCGACGCCTATGGAATTTCGCCGGATGGAACGCATCTGGCACTGTTGCAGACAGAACTCGATTACAGCCGGGATGTCTTCCTGTGGGACCGCCAAAACGGAAAACCCGCCGAACGATTGACCACAGTCAATCCACAAATCGACACCTGGAAGCTCCCCACCATTTCACGAGTGAAGTGGAAAGGGGCGGAGGGTGATGAGGTCGAAGGAATTCTCGAACTTCCCCCCGACCACAAACCGGGGACCCTTCTGCCGATGGTTGTCTGCCTGCACGGAGGCCCCACGGCATGTGACTACTACGGCTTCCAGTTCTGGATTTACGGCCGTACACAGCTCTCAACGAGCGGCTACGCTGTATTCTGTCCCAACTACCGGGGCTCGACCGGCTACGGCGACGACTTTCTCACGAATCTGATCGGACGAGAAAACCAGATCGAAGTTGAGGACATTATGAGGGGTATTGATCACTTGATCGCCGAACAGATTGCCGACCCTGAACGACTGGGAGTCATGGGATGGAGCAACGGTGGCTATCTGACAAACTGCCTCATCACCCATAGCGACCGATTTCGTGCTGCCAGTTCAGGTGCCGGAATGTCCGACATGACGATTCAGTGGAGCGAAGGGGAAACCCCGGGCCACGTGGTGAATTACCAGCGAGGACTTCCCTGGACATCAGGCGATCAGTATGACCGGTCATCCCCGCTACGCCAGATTCAGAGCACGTCGTTCAAAACACCGCTCCTCCTGCACGCTCCCGGTGCAGACACACGCGTCCCCCCAATCAACAGCAGGGCTCTCTACAGAGTCGCCCGACGCTACCTGAACTCCCCCGCGGAACTGGTGACCTATCCCGGAGCGGGCCACACCCTGAATTCCTATCAACACCGCCTCGCCAAGATGACATGGGAGCAGGCGTGGTTCGACAAGTACCTCAAGAGCAGCGAGTAGTCTCTGCACTGCCGCGCTAACAAGATCATCGTTCCACATCGACGCTGTACCACGAATTTCACTTTTGCGAAGATGCTTGTGCAAGCCGATCCGTTCACGGAAATTTTCCATTCCGACCCGGGCAAGTTAGACAGGCAAACCCAGCAGCTTCAATAGCGCTGGGTCAAAGTTAGCTGGGTCAAACTTACCAGAGACATTCTGCGCTGATCGACCGATTCGTCTTCAGATGTCCTGATTCACTTCCTTTGAGAGACCATTTTTCAGACTCCGGTCCAACACCACTGGTCGCACGGAACCTCGATATTGCGTTCCGTTGCTCTGATTTCGCTGTACCTGATTTCGCTGTATCAATGATCCTGATCACGAACAGGAGGTTCGTGACGGCCCTTCTCGGAGGCTGGAAACCAGGGAAAGAATGCGTTTGTCTGGGCTTGATAAGCTGCGTAATCCGGGCGGCGATCACCGATCGTGCTTTCGAGCAAGGTCACACCGGATACCTTGAGCAATAAGACTGACATCAAAAGGGGGCTGCCGATTGTCCACCAGGCACCTCCCGCCGCTGCAATCAAGTAGATTCCCCACCAGACGCAAAAATCTCCGAAGTAATTTGGATGTCGTGTGAAACGCCACAACCCAGTCCGCATGACTCGGTTCGAGTTCGACGGAATGGACTTAAACCTGGCCAGTTGCCAGTCTCCCACGGTTTCGAAAATGAACCCGAGGGACCAGATCGCAATTCCCATCGCGTCCCAAACTCCTAATGGTGGTGCGATCGGGGTTGTGATCGCGACCTGTTGGGGCAATGAGATGAACCACATCAACACTCCTTGCAGGAGAAAAACGGTGACGAGGCTCACCCACCCGAAACGTTGTCCATGATAGTTGCGCATCGCTGCATATCGGTGATCTTCGTCCTTGCCCCAGTTGCGCCAGGCCAGAAACGACGAAAGACGCAAACCCCAAATGGTCGTCAATAGAACGAGAAGCCACGTTCGAGAACTCGCTGGACTATTCAATCCCCACGCTGTCCAGGCGATGATGACAAACCCCATTCCCCAGAAGAGGTCCACGAGACTGACATCGCGTCGAACCGTACCGATGATCCACAAGATCGTCATGCTCACCAGCACGATCACGAGACTCATCCACATCGTCGTTAACAGAGGATTCATGCACGGCCTCGCACTGTCGACTGAGGGTGCTGTACCTGTTCAAGGAGTGATTGAGTCACATACCACTCTTCACCGTCCGAATACCCAAACAATTCCGCCACGGCGAGAAAGAACATCCGCCATCGATGGTACCAGCGTTCTGCTGAATCGACTCCGTACACATCGGCGAAAACTTCAATCACCGCGCGTCGATTGCGATCCAGATTTTGTAGCCAGGCATTCGACGTTTTCTGGTAGTGTTTGCCGTTCCAGTTCCAGCGATTGACAACCTTCAGATCATTCCTAAACCCGTCAAGGAGCTTTTCATTGGGCATTATGCCGCCCGTGAAGAAATGGCGGCCCATCCAGTTGAGTTCTCCGCTCGTCTCGTAAGGGTAACATCTTTCCTTATGACAGAAGTGATGCACAAGCAGCTTTCCCTCGGGAACGAGCCAACTCGAGATTCGGCGCAAAACTTCCTCAAAATTGTGAAGATGCTCAAACATCTCAACGGAGACTATCCGATCAAACTGGCCAAGCTGGCAGGCTGCTGGCGAGAATTCATTCATGTCGGCGGTGATCACCTTCAGTCGATTCAGACCCCGCCGTCTTGCCTGGCCTTCGATATACTCCCGCTGTCGTTGCGAATTGGACACGGCTACGACGTTGCTCTGCGGGTAATGTTCGCACAACCAGAGCGTCAGAGATCCCCATCCGCAGCCGAGCTCGAGAATTTCCTGGCCGTCTTTTAAGTCAGCGCGGTCACACGTGATTTCGATCGCAGCCTTCTCAGCCTGCTCAAGTGTCGAGTCTTCATTCTCGAAGAAACAGCAACTGTACTTGCGATAAGGGCCAAGCACGATTTCGAAAAACTTTGCGGGCAATTCATAGTGCTGCTGATTGGCTTCGTGCGTCGAGAGTGCGATCGGCCCCGAACGAAGTGAATCAAGAAACTTCTCGTCCCTTGCTGCGACTGAATGGGAGTCAGAACCTGCATGAAGAGTTGTCCGGCACAATTGGCGGATAATCATTCGAGTGAAGGGATCGGGAATCCATCCGCGTTCCAACGCCTCGACACCCCAAGCGAGTATACTCATGATTGTTCCTGCTCGATCGGGACCGCGAACGAATTCGATTGACGCTTGAACCGCGCTGCCATGTGACTGGTTTCCGCGGCCCAGGTACTGAGGAGCAGGGGATCGCGACGACAATCTGGCTTGTCGAATTGAACCTGAATCACACCTGCCGCACGTTCTTCAAACACCGCTTCGCAGTAGCAAAAGTAATAGTGCCACATCCGCAGGAAGCGTTCAGGGAACCCTTGCCGCCGAATTTCGGGCAATTGCTCATGAAAGACGCGACGCCATTGCCTCAGGGTTTCCGCATAGTGAGGAGCAAAGTCTTCGGCGTGGACGAATCGCAAGTCCGTGACACGCCCCACCGACTCCAGCATCGCACCGAGGCTGGGCAGACATCCGCCCGGAAAGATATAGCGCTGAATGAAATCGGTGTTTCGCAGATATGTTTCGTAATCTCTCTCAGGAAGCACAATCGCCTGAATGGCCATTGTCCCCGAGGGTTTCAACAGTGAAGCACATTTTTTGAAATAGGCATCAAAGTACGCATATCCAACCGCTTCGATCATTTCGACAGAGACAAGTTTGTCAAACGTACCAGTGACATCTCGGTAATCCTGTTCAATAACGGTGACTTTGTCGGAGAGGTTGTGCTGGTCGATTCGATTCCGGGTAAGTCGAAACTGCTCATGTGAAATTGTGGTCGTCGTCACTCGACAACCGTAGTTATGAGCAGCGTGAATGGCTAATCCACCCCAGCCACTACCAATTTCCAGAAGATGATCTTGAGGCCGTAAATCGAGTTTGCGACAAAGTCGATCAATCTTCTCAATCGACGCGTCTTTCATGGACTCGTTCGGCGCAAGAAATATGCCACTTGAATAGGCCATCGACTCATCAAGACAAAGCTTGAAAAAGTCGTTACCCAGATCATAGTGCGCCGCGATATTCCTGCGACTGCCCGATTTGCTGTTGTAATGCCAGCGATGATAAAGCCGCTGAAAGACTCCAGTAAGGTGAGCCAGTCCTCCGGACAGGCGAGCGGTTGCATCCGCATTGCGGATCAGGATCCGAAACAGGCTCGTCAACTGATCGCAGTCCCAGTCGCCGCGCAAGTAGGATTCGGCAACAGACAAGGCCCCCCCACAGACGGCATCTCGATAAAAACGACACCGATGGATATGAAGCACCGCACTCAGGTGATTCTTGACCCCAAGCGTTTCCTTTGCGGAGCCATCCTCAACAGTGACCTCACCACGGTTCATTCCCCGCAGCCGATTGAAGAGGATTTTCTTCGCCGCTCGGTCAATCCAATTTGGTGTGTTGGTTGCTTCAATCGTTAGTTCATCTTCCGTCGAATTCATTGGCCCATTCTCAAGATTTCGGAAAGGAAAAAAGGTGAAGCTGAAGTTCATCTGGCAGGTTCATCGGAACAGAATCGCTTACGGGTGCGGCACGTAGGGCACCCGCTTTAACCACAGTTTGAGCGCTTGCCAGTAAATAGCGATAAACACCTGTAAGGTCATGAGAGGGTAACGCAACAGCATACGATTGAGCGTCCAACCGTTAATCGTACACCGATTCATTGCCAGGTTCGCATCGAACAACTTGACACCATCGCACTGATTTTCGATCCGAATCTGGAGCTTTTCGCCTGGAGTCGAAAACTGCCAACCGTATGACATTTCCATCCCCATGAATGGCGAAACGTGGAATTCTTTCTGCGTGTCGCCAGCGACAGGACAGAGTCCACGCTCAGGAAACATCTGGCCGCGAGTATCCAGGACGTAGCAGTGACGCTCACCCCACGGAGTGTTGTTGACTTCCGCGATGATGGATTCGACGTTCTCACAATCTTTGTCGTAACAGTAATAAAAACTGACAGGATTCATCTGGAAGCCGAAGTATCGCAGGTGGGTCAGCAGTCGCACTGGCCCAAGGGGACTGAAACCCAGACTTGAGTTAACAAGCTCGATAATGGTCTGTTTCAGAGGTTGATTCGCGGGACCGAGATGATCGCTTCGAACAAATGATGCAATGCTTCTTCGGGCAGTTGACCACAACCATCTCCCTCGGAACACCTCAGGCAGTTCGTCCAGGTCAAGCAGCAGCATGAACAGCGGATACTGGAAGCGGTGTACCACCGGTCTATGACGGACATGGGCAACCCGGCCTTCATAGATGCAACTGGCGTAGCTCATCGTGCATGTGCTCCCCCTGAAGACACAAGATCTGCTGCATTCGAGCCCTTTTTGAGTGATTCGGCAACTCGCAGTGCGCTCACAACGCCATCCTCATGAAATCCGTTACCCCAGTAAGCCCCGCAAAATGAAGTATGGTTTGCATTTAATAGTTCCTGGTGCCGAGCTTGTGCTGCCCCTCTTCCTTCGGTGAATACAGGATGGTGATAGACGAACTGTCGCAAGATCTTCGTCGGATCGATCGCTGACTGCTGATTCAGCGAGACGCAGAACGTCTGGCGGGATTTGATCCCCTGAAGGATGTTCATATTATAAGTTAGCGTTGCTTGCTCCTCAGCGGCCTGTATGATGCGATAGTTCCAACTGGCCCAGGCGCGTCGCTGACGGGGAAGCACGGAATCATCCGTGTGCAATACCACTTCGTTCCTTTGATAAGGAAAAGCGGACAGGATTTCACGCTCGGCAACCGTCGCTTGAGGACCAATAATCTGCAACGCCTGATCGCTGTGACAGGCGAAGATGACGTGATCGAATCGTTGGGGGGGATAGTCCCGAATGACGAGCTCGACCCCTTCGGCATCCCGCTGTAGACCGAGCACCGGTGTATTCGGACGACGGATCCCTCGAAAGCGATTCAGCAGCGCTCTGACATAGACCTGCGAACCACCGCTGATCACGCGCCAGACCGGCCTCTGCCAAATGCTTAATAATCCGTGATTTCGATAGAATTCGAGGATAAATCGAATTGGAAAATCGTTAAATCGCCCCATGGGACAAGACCAGATGGCCGAGCCCATCGGCAGAAGGTACTGTTCCGCGAACTGCTCTGAGAAACGATTTCGGTCCAAGAAACTGCGAACCGTCGATCGGTCGTCAAGCGAAACGATTTGTTGCAATGCGAGCCGGTTGAATTTGAGAATATCGAAAACGAGTCGATGAAATGAAGGGGAGAAGAAATTGGCAGGTTGAGCGAACAAACCCCCGATCGACTCACCAGAGTATTCGACGCCCGTTCTGTCGTCACGTACGCTGAACCCCATCGTCGTGGGCTGAGAAGAGACACCGAGATCATCCAATAACTCGATGAATTTTGGATAAGTCCAATCGTTGAATACGATAAACCCTGTGTCGACGGCGTGGGTTTCATCTCCTATGGCGACTTCCACCGTGTTTGTATGTCCGCCGAAGTAGTCGTTTGATTCAAAAAGCGTCACCTGGTGTTGATGATGCAGGCGGTCAGCCACGACGAGACCTGAAATTCCTGCTCCGATCACTGCGACTCGCATTGGCCACCCCAAAAACTGTCAAAACTTCCATCGGGAGTGTAGGCAGGTCGTAAAACAACTTCAACTCGAATTCGATCGAGAGGCTTTGATAACAGGCAAGTCCGACCCCGAACTTGATTCTGCCCCAGACTTTGCGATACAAACCATCAAAACCATCACGAGCGGATTGGCATGGACGATCAATTTCTTTCTCCGAAACAAGCCGCAAGTGCGCTGCAGGTGAGCGAGTCGTCCCTCAGGCGATGGTGTGATCAAGGGCTGCTGGAAATCGTCCGAACAGCCGGCGGGCATCGTAAGATTCCCATCCGCGAAATTGTGCAGTTCGCCCGGAGCAAGGGGCTGAGTCTGTCGCCCGCCGAAGTCTCGTTGCAAGTGAGTGCGACTCGAGACACCCCCCCAGAAACTTGGGCCAGCTTGTTTGCTGATGCACTCCTTTCCACCGACAGCCTGGCGGCTCGCCGGTTCTTGATGGAGCTCTTCAACTCAGGAATGGAAGTCAGCGAGATTTGCGACAACGTCATTGCAGCTGCGTTTCATATCATTGGCGACCGCTGGTCATGCGATAGCATTGACGTCTATCAGGAACGTCGGAGTTGCGAAATCGTGACGAAGATCATGCATGAAATACGAGGGTTTCAGCAATCTCCACTTCCCAATCGAATGGCAATCGGGGGCACACTTTCTCACGACTATTACTCCATCCCGACAGCCATGGTCGACCTCGTACTCAGTGCAGAAAGATATCGTACGGAGAATTTGGGAACCTCGTTGCCTGCTTCCTCATTCGTTCGGGCGGTGCACGACTTGCAGCCTCAGATCTTGTGGATCAGCGTCTCACATATTCAAGATGAATCTCAATTCATTCCAGGCCTGCAGGAGATATGGTCTGCATGCGTCCAATGTAATGTCGCATTAATTCTTGGCGGACGGGCGCTGACAGAGCCATTGATTCGCCAAAGACTGACTTACACGGCCCACTGCGACTCGATGAGAAGCCTCAAGTCGCTCGTTGCCAGCATTTTCCGGATGACATCGCAGAAATCCGCGGCCGAATGACTTCCGCACAACAATTTCCCTGACCCGATCAGGGACACAAAGGAATCTTGCAATGAGCTTGTCGTTGAAGAATTTTTTGACGCTGCTACCAATTATCCTGGTACTTGACCTCGTTTGGCTTGGTCTGCTGATGCACTCGTTTTACGACGCGGAAATCGGATCACTTGCTCGCCGCAGCGACGGGGCAATGTCGCCGCGATGGAGTGCCGCGATCATCGTCTATCTCTTGATTCCTGCCGGGACCGTCCTGTTCGTGCAGCCATTGTTGTCCGGCACAACACCCTATCTTCAGGCGTTCGGCTGGGGAGCAGCTTTCGGGCTGATTATGTATGGCGTTTACGATTTCACCAACCTCGCCGTCATCGAGAAACGGAGCCTCAAGATGGCGTTAGTCGATCTGGCGTGGGGCTGCACACTCTGTGGACTCAGCGCAGTATGGATCCGATTCCAGTTAGGATTGATATCGAAACAATAAGGATCGCATCGCGAGTCCTGTTATTACATCAGATCCCATTCGTCAACAACGATCGCTCTTCGCACAGTACAAATCAGAAGCCGCTTCGAAACCTATCCAAGCGGATCATCATCTCAGGCGCTGGTGATGAAACCGGGGCCTGCTATCGCGGATCGTAAAGATTTATTTCCACGCGTTCGCGCGTGTCGCGGGCAGTACACCGGTGGCTGCGGTAAACTTGGAATTTAATTCAATTACAAACTTCCGCGACGGCTATTGCGCAGGCTGCCGCTTCGTAATTTTTCCGTGAACGCTTTCGTCGTGGGGGATATTTAAAATCCTGGCGTGTTGCCGAGTCGGCTTTCCTGTCGGGGACCGACAGGGCCACCTTGACGAGAGACCTTGCATCGGTGTTTATGCTTTGGGGCAGGGTAGGGGAGCAGCCTGCTTCTGCGCGACCGCCCCCCGTGCTTGTGGAATCGTTTTCTGGAACCCGCCCGAATCGTGCTGAGTTCAGAGGGGTGGCGATTCTTGCTTTTCCACCGGCAAGAACCTCCACCTCATCCGGCTTACTTCTTCAACTTCTTGTCAAAGTAATCAAACAGTGCCTGGTCTGCTTTCTCGGCATCGGCTCCTTTGAAACCGTGACCGGCACCTTCGAGTGTGAGCAGTTCCGCTTCGACTGCAGCGGCATTAAGCCTGTCGACCAGCCACACCGCCTGTTCGTGGGCGACATACTTGTCTTCGGTGCCATGAATACACAGGGTCGGCGCCGCATTCGGAGTTACCCAGTAGAGCGGGCTGCCGTGAATGTGCAGAGCTCGTTTTGTTTCGAGGTTACCACCGAACCATAATGGCAGCACCTCATGTGCATCGACACTCTTGCCGTAGGATTGGGTGAAATCGCTCGGACCGTAAACATTGACCACGCACGCGACAGTACTTGATTGCTCAGGATTCCCGCCGTCTCCTTCGAACTGGGGGACATGGGCTGTCACCGCCAGGAACTGAGCGAGGTGCCCCCCCGCCGAGCCTCCCGTCATCCCAATCCGCTCGGGATCAACATGGTACTTTTTGGCGTTGGCCCGCATCCAGCGAACAGCCGCCTTGGTATCATGGACGGCGGCGGGGAACTGGTACTTCGGTGCGAGACGATACGTGATTGTCGCTGCCACATATCCCCGTTCGGAAAGTCGTACACAGAGTGTGTCGTAGCCATCTCTTTTACCCGCACGAAATCCGCCCCCATGAATGCAGATGACGGCAGGGAAGGGGCCTTCCCCCGATTTGGGCCGGGCGAGATTGAGCTGCAGGTGCTGATTGTCAGGATTTGAGTATTCGATCCCTTCTTCCCAGACTACGGTGTCGGGAACAGGGGGAGCTGCCAGAACCGGGGTGCCAGCAACGAGAAACAGTCCCAGCAGGCGAACGATCCACGTACGTCTCATCAGCAGATTCCTTCAGAAGCGAGTGCGAAAAGGAGAGAACCAGTTACAGAGCGAGGACATCCAGCCCCCGTTGTCCGATCTCAAGCAGCCATACTACCCTTCTTCCAGGACTTTTTCCCTCGGCGAGACCAGACCCGGGGTGACGAGAAAGGGACCTTATCAACCTGTGGACTGAGGAATCGCTCTCTCGTTTTCGGGAATGTTGCTTCCGGAGCCCGTTACCGCCTCAGTCAGACTCGACACGTGCTCGGCTTCTGCTCAAAATGCACGGGCCAGATTCTTGTAGGTGGCTCAACTACTGCAATGTTGGCGTCGCTGCCGACTTCGAATGGGAGAGACTTGTCGATGACCGCACATGCTGAACACCACGCTCCTGAATCGACCCACCTGACCGGCAGCTCTGATCCCCGTCTTGCCATTGCGGCAGCGTTGAAGTTCGAACCCTCTGAATTGCACGACTTTGAAGCGGCAGACAAGGCAGCAGGCCAGATGATGGGAAAACTGCTGGGATTGCTGTTCTGCATCCTGCTTTTCCTGATGACGGGTGTCAACATCTGGATGATGTCCAACAGTTCGACGATCCATGACACCGATCCACAGGCATTCATCAACAGCGAATCAGGCGAACAGCACGCAGCTCCACAGCACTAGACCAATAGAGGAAGCTGGTTCCACCGCATAGCCTCTCTTCATAGGGAGGCTTTTTCTACGCGATTTGCCCCCCCCTCAGTCCCAAAACTGTCGTCAACACGAAATTTTACTCGTCGAAATTTTGCCCGCACCGCGGAAGTTCTACTTGGCACCGTGGCAGATGCGTGCTCAACAGAGACCTGCGGTGAACCTGACTCTTATCCGGCATCCGAACGCATCCCCAAGTGAGCTGGCATGGAGTATCAGGGCAGTGCAGAGGGCCGGTTCTTCCCCGAGCAGGACACGCCCGCGCTCTTTCAACGAGATTCTCGGCGGGAAATTCCGATCGCTTGCTTAGCGACTGGAACGGACCTCATTGGGCGTCGGGCGATACATGTTCGCGAGCGATTTCTGCCCAGGGACCTCGATCGTCGAAGTCGAGATACCGTCGCCAGTGCTGTACGGCGGCTTCGGGCTGGCCCAGTTGCTCCAGAACCCCCGCCAGATGGAAGTGAACTTCCGGGCAGTCGGGATGCAGGTCCAGGGCAATCTGGAAGGCCGCCTGTGCACCGGTGAGATCCCCGATTTCTGACAGCACACAACCGAGCTGCGTCCAGGCCTCGAGGAAGTCGTGGTCAATCTCAACCGCCATGTAATAGCGTTCAATCGCCCCGTCCGGCTTTTTTAGGCGATACAAAACATCGGCGATATGAAAATGAAACAGGGGATTGTTCGCCTCTCCAATCGTGGCCATTCGCAAGGCCTCAAGAGCCGATTCCAGCTCGTTCGCCTCGGCCAGACGACAGCCTTCGTAGAACCATTCATCGACGGTCCAATGCTGCCGATCAACATTTCCGACCACGGGAGCAGGGTGGAGCGGCAGAATCGAGTGCTCGTCAGAGGGCTCATCTTCCGGGGAAGGGGGATCAAAATCAAAAATTCGCTGCCCGGTCGTCTCGACCAATCCCGAATCGTCCCGAAAGACAAGTCCTCCCATCCCACGGGACATCACTTCCAGTTGGGCGAGTGGCTTAACGACATCAGGCCACAGGGTGTGCAACCGCTGCAGACTTGCCACGATCTGTTCTGACCGAACCCCTGACGCTGCGAGTTTGCTGAGTCGCCGGGCATTGGCGACTTCTTCAAAATCGAAGTAGGGGAGGCGATAGACTTTTTTCACGGAAGTGATGAGCCCCGCACGCTCCCACCGACGGATGTCATGCACAGAGACATTCAGGAGCTGACACAACATGGCGGGAGTGTAGAGCTGATGCGTTTTTCGCTCGACGGGTTCGATTCCCAGCAGCTTGAGCCATTCCGATTCTGAGACAATTCGAATGGGCTCGCCCTTATCGTGCAGTTGTCGAGCCTGTTCGAGCTTCACAGAAGGGAGGCCGTCGGGTTCCAGCGGCCATCCCTCTTCACCCACCACAAGAATTGAGGTTTGCTGACCCACATGCTGCATCGCCGTACCACCGTGCTGCTCAACCATTTCCATCGCCTGGCGATGCGTCATGGAAGCAAGCGTTCCGGTGAACGCGACACGCTCACCACTTAAAATGGGTGAACTTTGCAGGGACGGAACAACTTCGGCCGATGGATCTGGCATCGTAGGTCGCAGGTATCCAACTGAAAGAGTAGCAAGTTGACATCGATCCCGATTATAACGTAAGGCAGGCATTCGTGTCGCTTCGCCGCATGGTGGAGTGATTGATTCGCGAACCGGACAGCCTTTATCAGCACCAATTTCCGCTTCGACGGAATCGAGCAGGGGGGGAACGGTCCAGGATCATCACCTTCACCGGTATTTACCGGTTGGTGGGTCAATGCCGTTGCCTGCGGGCATTTTTTCCGCGAGATGAGACGTGCAGGACGCACAACCGCTGAGGTCATCCCCAACAGCGAGAAGCCTCAGCACGGGAAAAATCTCCACGACAAATGTTTCGCCCGAAAGGGGTACGAGCCAGCGAGAAAATGCCTTACGGGGGAAATTCAACCTCTTGCGACGACTCGGCGATCAGATCGAAGTGTCTACCATTCAGCATCAACCCCAGCCTTTCAACTTCGCCTATTTTTCCTCGGAGTCTATTGAAAATGTCCGCGTTGCAAACCGCCGATCCTGCCCTTTGGTCTGCCCTCCAGAAGGAACGGACGCGACAGCAAGAAGGTCTCGAACTGATCGCTTCGGAAAATTACACCAGTGCAGCTATTCTGGAAGCGGCAGGAACAATCCTGACGAATAAATACGCCGAGGGATACCCCGGTCGCCGCTATTACGGTGGCTGTGAATATGTCGACATTGTCGAAAGCCTGGCCATTGAGCGTGCCAAGCAGCTCTTCGGGGCTCAGTATGCCAACGTGCAACCCCACGCCGGTTCTCAGGCGAATATGTCGGTCTACCAGACGGTCCTGAAACCAGGAGATACGTTCCTGGCGATGAATCTGGCGATGGGTGGCCATCTGACCCACGGGATGGGCCTCAATTTTTCTGGCCAGCTTTACCAGCCCATCGCCTACGGGGTTCGCGAGTCAGATCACCGGATCGACTTTGATCAGGTTGCCAAGCTGGCGCGGGAGCATCGTCCCAAGTTGATCGTCGCGGGTGCCAGCGCCTATCCACGGGAAATCGACCACGCCAAGTTTGCCGAAATCGCCAGGGAAGTCGGAGCCAAGCTCTGGGTCGACATGGCTCACTACGCCGGCCTCGTCGCTGCGGGACTTCACAACAGCCCCGTCCCCGTGGCAGATTTCGTCACCAGTACCTCGCACAAGACGCTGCGTGGCCCACGCTCGGGCTTCGTGCTTTGTAAGGAAGAATACGGCAAGGACATCGACAAGGCCGTCTTCCCAGGTCTGCAGGGGGGGCCCCTCATGCACATCATCGCCGCCAAGGCGATCTGCTTCCAGGAAGCAATGCAGCCGTCCTTTAAGGAATACGGCAAGCAGATTATCGCCAACGCGAAAGCACTGGCAGAGACCCTAATGTCCGGGGGAATCAAGCTGGCCAGCGGTGGTACTGACAACCACCTCATGCTCTGTGATGTCACGTCGATCGGACTGACCGGCAAGATCGCCGAGAAGGCCCTCGATGCCGCTGGAATCACCGTTAACAAGAACATGATTCCCTACGACCAGCGTAAGGCCCTCGACCCTAGCGGAATTCGCATCGGAACGGCGGCACTGACCACCCGCGGGATGCGTCAGGATGAGATGAAGAGAGTCGGGGCGTGGATCCTGAGGGTGCTCAAGAGTCCTGAAGATACCGCCGTAATTGCAGCCGTTAAGAGTGAGATCGGCGAATTTACAAAGGCATTCCCCGTTCCCGGGATCGCCTGATCCCCGTCCACCGCCATGGTCGTGATTCCGCAACCTGACGGCGCGGCGTCAGCCCAGGGCAGAACAGTTCCTGGCGAAGGGCCGCCACGTCGGCCCTCGCTCGGTTGCTGAGTGGGGATAGATTTACACGACGATTAGGACGACAGGGGGCGGGCAAGATTGTCCGCCCCCTGTTTCATGAGTCTATTTGCCCTTCTTTTCCTGCTTCACCTTACGCTTTTCCTTCAGCGTCAGGGCAGGCTTCTTTTGAACTTCTTTTCGGCCTTTGTCTTTCTTGCCCGATTCGCCCATTGCTACTCTCCGTTTCTGATAGTGAAACCGTTTCGACGAGACTGTGAGTCGAGCCTCGCCAACTCACAGGTTACCAGATTCGCTGGCAGTGGGTACCGGACCGCTCGTATTCTCATTCCGAGAGTAATCTGGCGGGAATCTGGACGTTCAAGAGTTGCTCGCGGGGAATGGCCGAATTCATACTGCCACTTCGAAACCCATCCAGATCCACGGTGACGAAGCGAAAGCCCAGTTCGCGCAAGCGACCTCGCACCTGATCGCGCACCACGGGGTCCAGCAATTGGTGAAGCTGGCCCAAAGGAACTTCAATTCGAGCCAGTTCGTTCGCCTCACACCGCACACGCAGCTCATTGAGACTCAGCAGTTCTTTGAGGAACTGTTCTGCCTCATCGATCCGCCGAACCCGCTCTGGAGTGACCTCGACTCCATAGGCAATCCGACTGGAAAGGCAGGGGGTCGCGGGTTTGTCCCAAACCGGAAGATTCCAGATCCGAGCAAGTTCACGAACGTCCTTTTTGGTGAACCCCGCTTCGATGAGGGGCGAGCGAACCTGGAACTCGGCTGCAGCCTGCATCCCCGGCCGATAATCACCTTGATCGTCCAGATTGGCACCATTCGCGAGCACTTTTACTCCCAGAGAAGGAGCCAGTTCGACCAGACGTGAATAGAGTTCTGACTTGCAGAAATAGCACCGGTTCGAGGCGTTCCGCTGGTATCCGGGGTCGGAAAACTCCTGCGTCTCGACGATGACGTGTCGAATCCCAATCTGAGCGGCGAGTTGTTCTGCTTCTTCCCGTTCCCCCGTCGCAAGACTGAGACTGACTGCAGTGACGGCAACTGCATCAGCCCCGCAAGCGAGATGTGCTGCCTGGGCCACGACGGTGCTGTCAACGCCCGCGGAAAATGCCACTGCAACCTGCCGGTATCCCTTCAGAATTTCCAGCAGTCGGTCTCGCTTCTGTTCGATCTCGGACGGTGTGTTCGACATGTTGGAAATACTGATCAAATCGGGGAAGAAAACGAACGAAATCGGGTCTTGAGAGGTTTGAGAGTATCGGTTTGTCGGCGCAGGCTCAATCTGCCCGTCGCAAGTCCTGTCCGGATTCGGGAAATGAGTCGAAGTCTGTCTTGCGAGAGGATGATGCGATATGATCCGACTGTAACATGAGTATGGACGGAACGAAGTGACCGGCAAGTCGCCCTTCGCGACGGACGGCAACGCGACTCCACTGGAACAATCGCTGTTTAACCTTCTGACTGCTCAGTTGAACAGGCTCCCTTCGAGCCAGCCAGCGAAGCACATCACTTATGAATTGACGTAACGAGGCTTTCGAGAAGTCCCGTTGTTCGATGATCGAATGCATTCCTCAAAACGGATGAATATCGATGCAACGAAGCATTCCGACGTTCAGCGTCTGCTGCTTATTGATTTTGGGATGGATGGTCGGCTCTGTCGATGCTGCCCTCACTGCCGAACAGCGGAAAGAACTGAAAGAGATCACAAGCCAGGTCAGCAAGATCACCTCGCTGATTTCCAAGAAGAAATTTGAAGAGGCCGAAGAGGCGATTCAGTCTTCCGAAGAGCGTGTCGCCCAGTTCGTGAAAGATGCGGGACTGAATGAGACCGACCCCGCACTCAAACCCGTTCAGCTTCAGCTCGAGAAAGCCCGCACGCTCTTGAGTCGCGCCGCAGCCAAAGCCGGAGGTGGAGGTGGTGCCGCCAAAGGAGGGTCCATCTTTGCAAAAAACATTGCTCCGATCCTCGTGGCCAAATGCGTCAGTTGTCATACCGAAGACGGCAAGGGAGGCCTGAACCTTGATACGTTCGCAGATCTGGAGAAGGGGGGTGCCAGCGGCAAGGTGGTGGTCCCCGGCAGTGCCGAGAACAGTCTGCTGATCAGACGACTGGTCGCTCCAGACGCGGAATTGCGCATGCCGAAAGGAGCCCCCCCGCTCTCTGAACAGGAAATTCTGGCGATCGGAGCCTGGATCGAAGGGGGTGCCAAGTTCGAAGGTGACAAGGATTCGCCGCTCGCGTCACTCGCAAAGGGAGCTGCGACTGGCAAACCAGTCACAGCGCCGCGAAAAGCCGAGATCGTGAAGTCGACCGGGAAAGAAACCGTTCAATTCATGCGAGACCTGATGCCCGAGATGGTCGACACCTGTGGACGCTGTCACAACGACACCACCAAACGAAGTGGGTTCTCGGTCATGTCATTCGAGAAGCTGATGAAGGGGGGAAGCAGCGGGGCGGTCATCGTTGCCGGTAACCTCGAAGAAAGCCGGCTCTGGCGACTCGTCAATGGTGACGACACCCCTGTGATGCCTGCCGGGAACCAGACGGGCATCACTCGCAAATGGTACGATAACCTCAAGACCTGGATTCTTGAGGGAGCCACCTTTGACGGAGATGATCCCAAGAAGAACTTCCCGACGCAGGAAGAACGGCAAGCGGCTGCCATGGCGAAATACACGCCCGAGCAGTGGGTGCAGAAGCGAAAAGATGCCTCACTGGCGGACTGGAAGAAGACCTTTCCGAACATTGAACCGAATGTCCGGGAATCCAATGACTTCCTGTTCTATGGCGATGTCTCGGAAGAGCGGTTGAGCCAGCTCGACAAGTGGGCCGCCGAACAGGTGGCCGCTCTCAGGCAGACCTTCAAGGTCAAGGATGATCCACTCTGGAAAGGAAAACTCGCCGTCTTCGTTTTCAAGGAACGATTCGGTTACGAAGAGTTCAACAACTCGGTTCATCGACGTGAAGTTCCCCGGGAAGTCACGGGACATTCGCAAGTCAGCCCCACCCTGGAAGAGGCCTTCATCGCCTTACAGGACATCGGCGACACACCCTCGGATTCGTCGCCCGGAATGCAGGTCAACCTGGTTGAACATGCAACAGGGGCTTTCCTCAAGCGGGGTGGCTCCAATTTGCCCGACTGGTTGATCCGTGGTGCGGGGCTGGCGATTGCGCATCGCAAGGCACCGGGGAATGTCTACCTGATCGCCCTGCCTCGCGTGGCGGGTGGAATCCTGCAGGAATCGCAGATTACCGAGCCGGAAACAATTTTCTCGAATGGGACATTCGCGCCGGGTGAAGTCGGACCGATCGGTTTTACTCTGGTCGAGTATCTGCTCAAGCGAGGTGACGTGTCTCAGTTCAATCAGTTTGTTCAAAGATTGCAGTCGGGAACGGCTCCCGACGCGGCGATTAAAGCCGTCTACAATACGGATGCGAAGACGGTAGCGATGGGCTACGCCAGTTCTCTGCCAAGCGGTGTCAAAAAGGGAAAGAAGTAGCGTCGCCATATGCCTGATGTCATTGTCATCGGAGGAGGGGTGATTGGGCTGTCAATCGCCTGGGAACTTGCGGGTAAGGGACTCTCTGTTCGCGTGCTGGAGCAAGGAGCATTCGGCCGGGAAGCAAGCTGGGCAGGTGCGGGCATGTTGCCCCCAGGTAATCTGGCGAACGCAAAGACCGCCGAAGCCCGGTTGCGCGGCGCTGCTCATGCACTCTGGCCTGACTGGTCGAACGAACTGACATCGAGAACGGGTATCGACAACGGCTTTATTCGCTGCGGGGGGATTGAACTCCGCATGGATGACGCGGGTGGGCCGCAGTCCAGTTATCAACTGGAACTCGCAGCCCTGAAGTCCGAAGGCGTGACCATCGAAACGGAAGATGTCTCCGAAGTGCGTCGGCGGTTTCCGGAGATCAGCGCTGAGATCTCTTCCGCTTATTACCTGCCCGACTTTCATCAGGTTCGCAACCCCAGACACTTACAGGCTCTTCTGGCGGGTTGCGCAATGCGGGGGGTCGAGTTGCAGGCTGGGTGCCCCGTGCAACAAATTCAGATGAAAGGCGAACGCATCCAGGCGGTTCAAACGGGCTCTGACACGCACCAAGGTGCCGAGTATGTGTTTGCCGGCGGAACCTGGACGGGTCAACTTCTGAGCCAACTGGGACTGACCGTTCAGATCGAACCCATCAAAGGCCAGATTGTCTTACTGCGAGCAGAGCCTCTTCCCGTGCGATCGGTGATACAGGTCGGCCGCCAGTATCTTGTTCCCCGAGCCGACGGTCGAATGCTGGTGGGATCGACGGAAGAACGATCCGGATTCGATAAACGAAATACGGCAGGCGCCGTCGGTGAGCTGATCAACTTTGCGCAGCGACTGGTTCCCGCACTCAAACGGGCGACATTCGAGAAATGCTGGGCCGGGCTGCGCCCGTTCTCGACACGAGGCAGACCGTATCTGGGTCGCTTACCTCAATTCGCGAACGCAACGATCGCCGCAGGACACTACCGGTACGGATTGCAACAGTCCTCGATCACCGCCGTCCTGATCCGCCAGGTTCTGTTAAACCAGCCAGTGCTACTGCCGGACGAGCTGAATCTGGCCGACTCCGTCACCGAGTAACACTGCCGGACGGACGAACGGATTGACCGGGGGCTGGTCGAAGCGATGCGTCGAGGCGCGTCTCATTCAATTTCAGGAGAACTATCGACATGCGAGCGGTCGTGCAGCGCGTGAAACGAGCGAAGGTCACGGTAGGCGAAGAGATCACGGGACAAATCCAGCAGGGGTTGCTCGTACTGCTGGGCGTCTCTGATACGGACACCGAAGACGACGCCAGCGCTCTTGCAGACAAAATTGTGGGGCTCAGAATCTTCAACGACCCCGACGACAAGATGAACCTTTCACTTGCCGACGTGGGAGGCCAGATGCTGGTCGTCAGCCAGTTCACACTTCTGGGTGATTGCCGGAAGGGGCGGCGCCCGAGCTTCATCAAGGCGGCACGACCAGAGATCGCCGACTCGCTCTATCGCATCTTCGTTGCCCAGGTCCAGGGCCGAGGCATCACGACTGCCACAGGACGTTTCCAGACTCACATGGATGTGGAACTCGTCAACGACGGCCCAGTCACGCTGCTGGTCGACAGCCAGAAAGAGTTTTAAGAGCTCCATCGCAACCGGGTGCTCGACCAGCCAGCAACTGCAAACACGCCCCGAAGCCGTACCGGCTGACGCGCCGCCGGTTTGCACTCCGCGATGGTGAAGCCAAGCCGCAGAGAACAGGTGGGACATCGCGAGGAATTCGATCGTCCGCAGATTCGCTCAATCAAGGCTGATCAGGGTGGGACGCTCAAACCCCGTGCATTCTTGAGATTTTAAAAAACAAAAAGAAACATAACAGACATTATCGGACGTTCCATATCGGCTGAATTCGACCGAGAAGGACCGAATTTCAGACGGTGAGCCGGTGCGGCCACAACGCACATCACCGGATGAAACCTCGCGATAGACTGCCCCGCCTACGCATCGCTCACAGCGGCCAACTCTTCAAACTCGCCCATGCGGCGGAACTTCTGATAGCGACGCTCGAGCAGTTCTGCCTTGGGGATCTGTTCCAGTGCGCGCAGGTTCCGGACGATAGTCGATTTAAGAACACTGGCCATCGCACGATGATCTCGGTGCGCTCCACCAATCGGTTCTGGAATCACCTCGTCCACAACACCGAATTTGAGCAAGTCGGGTCCCGTGAACTTGAGAGCGTGGGCGGCCTTGCTGGCGAACTCAACACTCTTCCACATGATCCCCGCACATCCTTCAGGACTGATCACAGAGTAATAGGCAAACTGAAGAATGCCGACGTAGTCACCAATCCCCAGACCGAGCGCCCCACCCGAGCCCCCTTCTCCAATGACGACGCAGATGATCGGTACGGGTAGCTGAGACATTTCTCGCAAATTGACTGCGATGGCATAAGCCTGACCTCGCTCTTCGGCACCGATCCCCGGATAGGCTCCTGGTGTGTCGACCAGACAGACGATCGGCAGATTAAACTTGGCGGCGAGTTCCATTTTGAGCAGCGCTTTGCGATAGCCTTCGGGATGCGCACATCCGTAAAGACACTCGTTGCGCTCTTTCAGATTTCGCCCCTTGTGCTGCCCGATGAAGAGAACTTTGCAGTCGTCGATCTTTGCAAAACCCGCATTGATGGCCCGGTCGTCCCCGAAGGCCCGATCGCCGTGAAGCTCGATGAATTCATCGCAGACCAGCTCGATGTAGTCCCGCGCTTGAGGTCGATCCTGATGACGGGCAACCTGGACAGTTTCCCACGGATTCAAGTTTTCGAAAACATCTCGCTTCAACTTCGCGATTTCGACCCGCATATTGCGGATGGCTTCCAGTGTCGTGGGGACAGGAGCTGGCTGAGCTTCAAGTCTCGCCAACTGTTCTTCGAGTTCGACAATCGGCCGCTCAAAGGGCAGCACATACTGAGGCTTCATGAATCAGGCCATCCTCACGCAATCACGCAAATTCAATGCACCACATCACAGAGTACGCGATCTACAAATTCGGCAGACGTTGCACTGTGGTTAAAATTGCCAAGAGCATCGCGACCGGTTTTCCTGCCGGAAGCAGACATGCGGAACAGGACTTACAGGAATCGTTTCTGGTGAGATT
Source organism: Schlesneria sphaerica (assembly GCF_044336245.1). NCBI lineage: Bacteria > Pseudomonadati > Planctomycetota > Planctomycetia > Planctomycetales > Planctomycetaceae > Schlesneria > Schlesneria sphaerica. Next base: position 5,802,037 of record NZ_CP172346.1, read on the forward strand.
GGTTCGATCCGGAGATCTGTCTCACATAGAGCGATTTCTCTAACCCCGAAGACCGTTTCTATAGCAGATTAAAGGATATCCGGCAAATCGGTCATATACTCCAGATCGGCGTTCTCCGGGCTCGCAGGGGTCTGATAAGTGACGGGGCGAGGAGCAGGTCCCGTGTACGGACCCCCTGCCGGAGTCTTCGCTGCAGGTGGTTTTGCCGGTGGCGTGGCGGGGCGATTCGCTGGCGGAGCCCCCGCCCCCGGTTGTGGCATCGGAGTGATCGGTACGGGATTGACGCGCTGCGCCGGAGCGGCCGGTGGAGTCGCATTTGGTCGCGCCACAGGTGGCATACCAGGCTGGACTTGCGGCGTTTGCGGGTGCGTCGGTTGCCGCTGTGGAACCCCCTGAGGTCCGGGTGGGGTGGCGACGGCGGAAGGAGGGCCCTGCTTGACCGCTGGCGGCTGGCCTCCTGAAGGGGGAACTGGAGCTCCCGGTCGCGGAGGCTGGTGCATCGCCTGCGGATTTCCCATGGGTGGCTGCGGAGCGTATTGCGGCATCCCCGGCATGGGCTGCGGCATTCCAGGCATCATTTGAGGGGGCATCATCTGCGGAGGCATCATTTGTGGTGGCATCATGGGCATCTGCCCCTGCGGATACCCCGGGTACCCAGGTGGATACGGCTGAAAGCCGGGTGGATAGCCGGGCATGGGCATCGGCATCGCTACCTGCGGAGGCACGGGTGGGGCCGCCGGAGCGGGCGCCGCCCCCTTCTTGCCTTTTGCCCGGGCTGCATCCTCGGTCTCAGCGGACTTGATGCGGTCCAGTTGCAACTGATTGGCAGCTTTCTTCTTTTTCTCCTGATTCAGCTTTTCTTCTGCAAACTTTTGTGCGAACTCGGGATTTGTCGCTAACATTTCCTTGAGCTTCGCGTCCGCGCGGCTATCAAGTCGCACTTCGGAAAGCATTTCCAAGGCGTCCTTGTCTTCGTTCGCCTTTTTCACCGCTGCGGCATCGACAATGTCCTCCTTGAAAATGCGAATCCGTTTCAGCTCCTGCAGCACTTCATCCACGCTGGCAGGGCGGTCCGTCGGTTTCTTTTTCAGCAATTTCGCAACGATTCGATCCATCTCTGGGGTGACATTGGGATTGAATTCGGAGGGATTGGGCGGTTCTGCCCCAAGGTGCTTCTGCAGAAGTTCTTCAGGCGTCGGGGCCTGGAATGGAGTCTTTCCTGCAAGGACTTCAAAGAACAGCACACCAAGACTGTAAAGATCGGTTTGAATCGTGGGCTGACGGCGTCGGATCGTTTCGGGGGCAATGTAAGTTCGTGTCCCCTGAATCGTCTTCAGCTTCCCTCCGAACATTTTGCTGAGACCGGTTGCCTGCCTCGTCGACAGCGAAAAGTCACACAACCGTACCTCACCCGCTTTATTCATGAGCACATTGTCGGGCTTGATATCACGGTGAATGAAACCCTTATTGTGAACATGCGACAGAGCAGAACAGATTCCTTCAAACAGCTGTCGGATCTTCAAATGAACACTGTTTGAGTCCGCCTTGATCTGAAGCTTGAGGTTCGAAGCGCGGAAGTACTCCATCAAAATGTACGTATGATCGCGGTTCGATGAGTACCTTTCAAATTTCACAATCAGTGGGTGTTCGAACGTTTTGTGAATTTCCGACTCGCGCTTCATCTGCGCTTTATTTTCTTTGAAGTCGGGAACATCGGTTTTGAGCAACTTCATGGCCAAGTGCCGTCCGGAAGTTTTCTCGACGACTTCCCACACCTGACTGCTGCCCCCCGAAGCAATACACACCGCAAGCTGATATTGATCGTCGACGAGTTGCTCTTCATTAGCCATGACCGGCTCCCCACTTCAGTTTCGCTCTTTGCTCTCAGCCGCGGCGCAAGCACATCAATCCGCTCGCGATTATCGTTTCAAGTATAACCATCGTTGCAACCGCTGTCCCGACGTGTTTTTGAGGAACCGCTGCATCCCGCATCCTCATCGAGATTAAGGTTCCGATTTAGAACGGGGGGGCCTTGGGGTTCGTATTCGTTGGATTGACTGTGGTGGGCGAGGCGGGGCCTTTCTCGGGCGCCGCCCCCCCTGCAACCGAAGTCCCGGACGAAGGCTTCAATTGAAAACCATCGCCCAATTGGTGAGACGATTCGTAAATCACCTCATCCCCTTCCGCAAACGGTCCGCTGACGAAGACGCGAGAGCCCCCGACCTGCGCCAGAACAGTGACAGGAATATCCCGCACGACATATTGACGAACGACCTGTATTTTTCGATTTCCATCAGGCAGATTCCCCACCGCGGTGACAGGCACTTCGGTAACGGGCTGACGTGGAATCAGGGGGACAAAGACGGTCTGCCCTGCCTTGATCTTCTCACCGTTGTTGTCCACCACGACCTGCACTGACGCGATGGAATCGAAAAGTTCCCGCAGCACATCGAACCGGGCCGGCAGCGGCAGCACCTGATCAATTTTCCCCTGAACCTCAACCCCTTCGATCTTCAGAGGAAAACTCTTGCCATTTTCCGCCTGTGCTCGCTCAACCGGAATTTCGACTTTCACCTTACTGCTGTCCGCCACGATTGCGACGGGATCACCGGCACGCAGAAATTGGCCTTCAGTGACCAGCACCCGCTGCACTTCGCCAGCGAAGGGTGCCCGAATCGTGGCGAGATCCAATAGTGATTGCGCAAGCTCCACATCGATCTTTGCGATGTCGACCCCCGCCTGAGCCAACTCTGCAGGAATCTCTTCCTTCCCCGCTGCTTTTTGTTCGGCAATCGCTTTTTTCAGCATCGCCTGGGCATGCGCCAGACGAAGTTTCTGGACGGAATTATCCAGCCGAACGACCTCACCCTGAGCCTGTATCCTGGAATTTGTCTTCGCTGCGATTTGTTTGACGAGTCCATCGAACGGAGCCACCAGCGCGACTGTCTGATTCGCTTCGACGGCCAGAGGGACACGATACTTGTGGGGATCGATGACGCGAGTCGCTTCGCGCTTAATCACGACCTGCTCCCCCGTCGTCGCCAGCGGGAGGTTCGCCTGAGAGAATCCCTGCTCTGACGAAAACATGATTCCGGATAGCACGATTCCGCTTGTGCAGAGGAACTTTTGAAATCGAATCATCATTCATTCCTTCGGGATGAAGGGTTTGACGGGTATGCAGATTATTTCGGTTGACGGTGAGATAAAAGCTACGAGCGTCGTTCAACGGTGTCAACGAGGGGGAAGAGTTGTCAGGCTCTGTGCATTCATTCGCCTCCGTCCAAATTTCGCTTACAGGAACACAATCTCGTCCCTGGATTCCGTGCCCGGTGCTTGTGGACGATTCTCGCATCGATCAAGATACGCTTGTGGGATCATTTGAGGGTTGTTGAACTCAAACGGCCCTGCTGAGTGCTCGTTCACCGGGCCAGGAAATCGAATTCCGATTCCGTAGAACTTAAGCGTGAAGAAACTGCGGGAACTGGAAAGGAGTCGACTGCGAGAATTGCCGACAACACAACGGTCACCGCACTCATCCGGGCCCGGACGCAGTCGCTCTTCAACGGAGGGGTTCGCTGTGCACGCAGTGGCGCACTCCCGCGTGAGTCCTCGTCTCGCTCCCTCGTCGACTCTGGCGGCATCACTTTGCAGTCGATCTCGTAGAACAATCAAGCGCTGCTGAAATGCAGTCGAAAGGACGTGGCTTGTGAATGGGGCTCTGATCGGTTTGGTCGCCTGGTTATCGGTTGCAAATCTTCAACCAGGAACGGAACTGCAATACGTTGGCTCGCTGAGTCAGCAGGCGAAAACGGGTGAGTCTGAGGTTAAATCATTCAGCCTCTACGCCGTGACCATTGACGATGAAAAAGGTGACCCTCAACTCGCTTACTATCTGGAAGAACGTGGTGGCGGAAGTTTCGGCTGGCCTGAACGTTTCGGCTTGCTCCCCCTCGCTGGCACCGCGTCCGCAAAGCCCCGGCCGATTCGTCTGCAGTACACTCACAACGATCAGCAGTATCCCCTGCCGGTGCGTTCGCCGCTCTGTGAGTTTGCTGACAAGCTCACCCCACAGGCCACCTGGACAGAAGGTCGTTACACCTACGTGGTCACACGCAAGAAGAACGTGAAAGGGCGTGAAGGCCTGGTGGTCGAGGTCTCATCGAACTTCGGCCCGGTTCAGACGATGGTCATTGAACCGGCAACGGGAATCCTCTTGTCGCTCGAAGAGAAAATCATCATCGGCCGGGGGGACGAGTTCCAACTCAAACTGGATCTGCAATCACAAAAACAAATCCCAAGCTCTGATCTTGATCGAAACCGTGCGTCTCTCATGTCACTGCTCAGCGTGCAGGCAGAACTGGGGCGGACGGGCGATCAAAAAGTCGTCGAACTGACACGGGACCAACTGAAGTCGCTCCAGTCCAATCTCCCTCAGTACGAAAAAGAAGCCGAAGGGACCGGGTGGTCTCGACTCGTCGCCTCCATCGGCCTGGATTTGAAACAGCAGAAAAAGCGTCTGGACGGAGTTGCTGGTCTGGAGAAAAAACTCGTTGGCCGCCCTGCTCCTGAGTGGACTCTGAAACTGACCGACGGATCGACCTTCACCAGCGACGACGCCAAAGACAAAGTCGTCGTTCTGCACTTCTGGCAGTACCGTGGTGAACCACTGAATGAGCCGTACGGCCAGATTGGCTACCTCGATTTTCTGAATAACAAACGGAAGAAACTTGGCGTCCGCGTCATCGGAGTAAACGTCGACGAACGGTTCGCTAATCCCGATCAGAAGAATACCGCCCTCCGTTCCATGAAGAAGTTGCTGGAATTTATGAATGTTGGCTATGACATGGCCATCGATGATGAAACGGCACTCTCCGAATTCGGTGATCCTCGCGCCACAGGTGCCCCACTGCCCCTTTGGATCGTCATTGGCCATGACGGAAAAGTCGCGCACCACCATACGGGCTTTTATGACATCAAGCCTGACGAAGGCTTAAAACAACTCGACGATGCAGTGATCGAAGCGATCCGGCGTCAGAAAGGAAAATAGGCCTGCCCGGGATTTGACTGAAATTAATCAACCAGCGCCGCTGGTTCTCCGGGAACTCCGAAGAAGCAGCATCCGAACCGGCGTCTGCAACGTACCCCATCTGCAGGTGCATTGTTTCAAGTCAACATGAGAATGCCACTGTATGACCCTCTTCGGGCATGCAGTGCGCTGCACACCCTCATCAAAGCGAAAAGGCTGCTACTTCAAGCACTCTAAAGCGGTGGCATGAGCACCGATGATCGCATCGTGACACAGCACTAGCGACAGACGAACCAGCGGCGCATCTGGGATGCACTTTTGCGACACGTTGTCGAAGTACAGTTCCAGGCCCGTTCGTACCACGGTCGATCCAGTGGGGGAGGTGGATCGCTCACCTTCAATTCGAAGTGGTCCCCCTCCTGGTAGGCTTTCGTCGCTGTCACGCCTTCGAAGAGGCTTCCCGGAGAAACTCGCGGCGGTTGTTTCGCGAACAGCACTTCCGCGTTCATTAATGCATCCGTCATGTACTCAGCACAGTGGAGTCCGTCACATCGTTTCCCCGTCAGATGGTGCTTGACCGAGTACTTGCGCCCAAGCTGACTCTCGAGGTGTTGCTCGAATGCGGCAGCCTTTGAGGACGAGAACGGAGCGGTGGGGTGAACAACATGAAGCGTGCTGGGTGTCTGACGGCGGATGTATTCCTCCAGCGACGTCTTACCGACCCCTGCTCCGTTCATGCTGTCATAGACAATGAACTGTCCGTCCTTAGCCACGACGCCCCCCACGTGTGTGTAGCTGCTACGTGAGAAGACCTTAACGGCCAGACAGTCTCCCTGACTGAAGATTAAAGATCCCGTCTGCAGGTTCTGTGAGATTTCTGAGACGAGGTCTTGTGGCGGTGTGGGTGTTGTCGCGTCAGCACTCGGACCACAACATGCGAACGTACAGGCGACGAATAGGGACCACATGGGATTTCCTTGCTCACACGGCATCACAAAGCACCGTTGACCATATTCGCATCAGGCCGCTCCGCGTCAATGGTCCATCGAGCCCCTGTAAACGCGGTTCGCAAAAAGATTGCACATCGACCCTTCCCCTGAATCAGCCGCTGAGGTAGGACGTTTCTGCTGCGGCGAGGTCCGGAAAAGATTCTCTTCCGCAGGCGTGTCGCATCTGGAACGGGCCAGATCTGCATACCGAAGACTCTGGCGGCCTACTTATCTAACGTTGCTCTGATTCGTCTCGACCCTGATCTTGTCTCGGTGTTGACCTCTCAAAACGGTCCCTGCCTGCTGGGAGACTTTCCAGCCACTGCGTCGCTTCACTCGGACGACGAAAGACCCTGATGACCCGCCCCTGCTGCGCCCACTGGGGCAGGATTTCTGAAAATTCGCGTCGGCGCTCATGATAGGTTGTGATCACCCACCAGATGATCGAATCACGAGACAGAAGCAGCCTCAGCGATTCGCGATTGCCACTACAGCAGGTTTCCCCTCTGAAGATCCGTCTCCAGGAGCGATACACGGACCTCCAGAGAACCAGCGGAAAGGAATAGTCGAGCCAGACGATGCATGTGGCTTCCGGCCAGATCAAGTCACGGACGGCATGGTAGTTTCCGTCGATCACCCACCGATCCCCTGCAGTGACAGTCGCGACCCGCTCACGGAATACGTCAACAGGCACCGGTGTCCATTCTGCACCCCAGTGGAGTGAATCCAGCTCGGTATGGGGAACTCCCAGAATCCGTCCTGCTTCGCTCCCCAAGGTCGATTTTCCGGCGCAACTCGTTCCGATGATCAGAATGCGGCGGAGCGAAGACGGGTCCGCTTCGGGAACGGGGGTTGATCCAGACATCGCCTTTCCCGGTTGGTGGAACTGCTGTCACTCGGACGGAGCACTGATCTCAGCGATCCAATCCCAGGTTTTTCACCAAAAAGGCCCACTGATCCGCGACCTCTTCGATCATTTTGTCAGTCGGTTTTCCAGCACCATGCCCTGCCCGCGTTTCGATTCGAATCAGTGTCGGAGCCTCGCCCGCCTGACATTCCTGCAACCGGGCAGCAAACTTGAAACTGTGGCTCGGGACAACACGATCATCTGTGTCGGCGGTCGTGACGAGCGTCGCGGGGTACTTGGTCCCGGGCTTCAAATTGTGGTAAGGCGAATAAGCATATAGCGCGCGAAATTCATCGGAATGATCGGCACTGCCATAGTCATCGACCCAGAATCGGCCAGCGGTAAACTTCTGGAAACGAAGCATGTCCATCACACCGACCGCGGGCAGGCAGGCACCGAATAACTCCGGGCGCTGCGTCAGACAGGCACCGACCAGCAGTCCTCCATTGCTTCCCCCCTGGATTGCCAGCTTCGAGGGAGAGGTATATTTGTGTTCGATCAACCACTCTGCTGCGGCGATGAAGTCATCGAACACGTTCTGCTTGTTGAGCTTCGTTCCTGCTTTGTGCCAGTCTTCCCCGTATTCACCACCCCCACGCAGGTTAGGCATCGCGAAGACTCCCCCCTGCTCCAGCCAGGCGACGCGTGAAATGGAGAAACTGGGGGGGAGTGAAATTGAGAATCCCCCATAGCCGTACAGCAGTGTTGGATTGGTGCCATCCAGTTTCATTCCCTTTTTATGGGTAATGAACATGGGCACTCGCGTCCCATCTTTGCTGGTGTAGAACACCTGCGCGACCTGGTAGTCCTCTGGATTGAACTTGACCGCAGCCTGCCGCAGCTTCGTACTTTTGCCGGTCAACAGGTCATAACGGAAGATCGTCGGCGGCGTCGCAAAACTCGAAAACGAGTAAAACGTCTCGGTGTCGGTCCGCTTGCCACTGAATCCACTGGCGGATCCGATTCCCGGAAAATCGACTTCACGGACCAGAGTCCCATCCAGGCCGAACATCTTGACCTGTGTTTTGGCATCTTTCAGATAGGTCGCAACGAACATATTTGCGACAAGATCCACTCCCGCGAGTGTTTCTGCCGCCTGCGGCACGAGCTCGCGAACTTCGCTCGGCCGACGAACGTCAATCGAAATGACCCGCTTCAGCGGGGCATCCAGATCCGTCTGGAAGAAGAAGACACTCCCAATACTGTTCGGCACGAGAATTGATGTGGCTCGTCTGTATCCTGGATTCGTTCTTTCTGTAGCTGTTCACGCCCGGTCAATCCCGCGAAGCAAGGAGTTCGGCGCGACGTGAGACTAGTATTTAGTGGTTGTCGATTAGGATGTTTATATAGGCGCGCACCCGTTCTCATCGCGGAATGTAGTTCACGCGGAACGGATCTCTTATCAAAGACTCACGTCAGGAAGACGCGGTCTTAAGCTTATCGATGTGTCCTTGGATCTCATCGAAGTCGACCCAGCCGATCAGGTAAAAGCACAACAGCTCAAACGTCCGCTTGGTCGGCATGCGTCCGGTGTAAAGCAGAATCAAGAGGCAGGCGATGAGCGCGGAGTAAATCTGAATCTCGACACCTTGCTGTCGGGTACTCAGCAGGTGGCGGCAGCCCAGCAGGTGCTTGAACATGCGGAAGAAGAGCTCGATCGTCCAGCGAAGCTGATACATCTCTGCGATCAGTTCTGCGGGGACGTCCAGCAGATCCGTGGCGATTCTCAGGGTTCCATCGCTGCTGGGGGCTGTACTGGAGAACTTGCGTCCCCGGCGTCGACCGCGGCTGGTGTGAGCGGAGCAGCGGACGGAGATCAGCCTCAAGGTATGGTTGGTTCGTGTCTTCTTGTGTCGCAATTCGATGATTTGGTCAGCCTGAACTCCAGCAGCCGTCGCTTCGGGCGTGAGCGGTCGTTCTTCAATTGTCTCATACGCCAGCCTGTCACGGACTCGACAGACATAACTGCTTCCAGCGTTATGGATCTTATTCCAGAGTCGGAACGTCATGTAACCACGATCGATAACATAGCAGTGGTCTGGTTCGATTGTCCGCTCCAAAACTTTTCGTTCGTCCGCATCTCCCTTCGGGTTGGCTGAGGTGGCTTCAATCCGCTTCGGAAGACCACGCAGGATTTCAAAATGTGTATGCAGGCGATAGCCGCACGTTGGTTTCTCGGAACAGTTGGTGATCCAGGCGAGTCGGGCGATCCGTGCCAAGGTGGGAATCACTGAACCATCCACAGCGACCAGAGTCTTACCCAGCCCTCGGAAGCGCTCCGGGGCTGGTGCGTCGGGCAACTGGTCAGCCAACTCGCGAGCAATCTTTTTGAGCGGTTCAGGATCAAAGAGCTTCACCGATTCGGAGAGGGAGCCCAATGACGTTCGAGGGATCTTGAGTCTCTGCTGGATCTTCTTCAGCTGCGACACCTGCTGCAGGCCACGCAGCGAGTCGACGATGGGAGAATAGAACCAGAGCAGCACCAGCGTGCAATACTGGTCCATGTGCAGCTGTCGATTTCCCGCTGTATCCCGTGCGGTTCCAACCGCATGTAAACGCTTCAGGAAGGGCCTCAGCACCCGAAAGTACTTCAGACCATGAATATTCTTGGCCGAGATCTTCGGCGCTGGTTCGTCATCCGAGTCGGGAGCTTGCTCTTTTGGCATCCGGGCACGCTGACATGGCAGATAAACTGACCAAATGACGGGCAAAAATGCCCCTCTGGCATCTTGCAATCAGTATCTTGGCCATGCGCAAATGGCGTGCCGAACAGTATTGAGACACTCCCCTCATTCCCCAGGAACCGGTATTCATGATCGAAGTTCGTGATGAGGCCAACGGGCATCCCGTAGGGTTCGGTCAGATCCTTATAGACGATCTGGTACTTGTGATCGGTCCCCTTCCAAATCTGGATCACCAGGTATTTACCGTCCTCGCTGACGTCACAGCCGAATCCCCAGGTGGGCTCATCCGGTCGCTGGTAGACCAGCACGTCGTCCGACTGCAAGGCACCGATGCGGTGGTAGTAGACTTTCTGATTCAGATTCGTCTTCTGAAATGCAGCCCCCGCGGGAGGTTCGTCGTATCGGCTATAGAAGAAACCTTTGCTGTCTGCTGTCCAGGCGGCGCCACTGAACTTGACCCACTTGAGTTCGTCCCCCAGGACCCTCCCCGAGCTTACTTCCAGAATTCGCCACGTATTCCAGTCCGACCCCGCTTCGGCAACACTATAGGCGACGTACCGTCCATCGGGACTGAATGACATTCCTCCCAGTGCGACGGTGCCATCTTTCGACCAGGAGTTCGGGTCGATAAGCACGACCGGTTCGGAGTCCAGCGATTCGAGTTTATAGAGGACCGACTGGTTCTGAAGTCCGTCGTTTTTGAAATAGAAATACAGTCCCCCCGCCTTAAACGGCGTGCCGTACTTCTCGTAATTCCAAAGTTCTGTCAGTCGCTTCTTGATGGCGTCACGTTGAGGAATCGCAGCGAGGTAGCCGAACGTCACCTTGTTCTGCTCTTCGACCCATCCAGCCACGTCGCGGGATTCGCGAACATCCTCTTCGAGCCATCGGTAAGGGTCACGAACATCGACTCCGTGCAGATTGTCGATCTGATCTACCTGGCGTGTCGTGGGGTATTTCAATTTCTCACCTGCTTCAACGGCCACCACAGCAAATAGAACAACGGCACAACCCAGCCTGGCGTAATTCATAGATCGCAACACCTGATGAAAAACCTGGAAGAGACGTCGAAATCGACGTGACGCAGCCCCCTGCCCTCCGCCAGCCTCACGACCGCGCGGACGCTTCAAACCAACTTCCGCAGTATGGATTAAGACTACGTTCCTGCTTCTGTGCGACCTTACGCCTCATCTGGCCGGAAGGCATCAGGGCTGTTCGGAATCGTCGACGGCGACCCCGACAAGGTCATAGTCTTTGCGCTGGACGATTTCGACGGGAACAAACATGCCCGGTTGAAGGTCTTCCCCACTCACGAAGACAGCTCCGTCGATTTCCGGGGCGTCCATATAGCCGCGACCGACCCAGATCCCGTCTTCCAGTTGCTCGTCAATCAGCACATCGATTTCGCTGCCGACAAGTGAATCGCCGTATTCAAACGCGATCTGCTGCTGAATCGCCATCAGTTCATCGCGACGAGCGTTCTTAACGTCTTCAGGAAGGTGCCCGTCCAGTTTAGTGGCCGGCGTATCAGGTTCGAATGAGTAAGGGAAGACGCCCATTCGTTCAAACTGGGCTTCTTCGACAAACTGCTTCAGCTCTTCGAACTGGGCATCGGTCTCACCCGGGAAACCGACAACGAAGGTCGTTCGCATGACCAGACCGTCAACGCGATCACGCAGCTTGCGCACCAGTTCTTCCGTCTGGCTGCGATTGACTCGACGCTGCATCCGTCGCAACACCTGATCATTGATATGCTGCAAGGGCATATCGAGATAAGGGATCACTTTCGGTGAATTGTTGATGGCGTCGATCAGTTCATCGGTGAAATGAATCGGATACAGATACATCAGGCGGATCCAGTCGACTCCGTCGACCTGATCCAGTTCCTTGATCAGATCCGCCAGCCGGACTTTGCCGTAGAGATCCAGTCCGTAGTACGTGGTGTCCTGGGCGACGAGATTCAGTTCGCGAACACCATCTTTGGCCAGTTCCTGCGCTTCTGCGATTACCATTTCGATCGGCTTTGTGATGTGCTTTCCGCGCATCTTCGGGATCGAACAGAATGTGCAGGTCCGGTCACACCCTTCGGAAATCTTCAGGTAGGCATAGTGCTGCGGCGTGATTCGCAGACGAGCCCTGTCATCCATCGCTTTCAGCGGAGCAGGACGGAAAAGTTCCCGCTGTTCGCGTGCCATGCCGATCAGGTGATCGGCGACACGATTAATCTCGTCACGTCCGAAGACCCCGACGATGTGATCGATTTCGGGTAGCTCGTCGAGCAGCGCGGGGCCCAGTCGTTGAGGCAGACAGCCTGCCACGATGACCCCCTTGGTTTTGCCTGCTCGCTTCAAATCGAGCATTTCACGGATCACAGCCTTGGATTCGGCACGGGAACTGTCGATGAATCCGCAGGTGTTGACAATGACGAAGTCTGCTCCGTCCGGTTCGCTGACGAGCGAGTAACCGTCGAGAGCCAGTGTTCCCAGCATTTTCTCGCTGTCGACCAGGTTTTTGGGACATCCCAGCGACACGAAGGCGTAGGTCCCCTTCGCGATCGATGGCGGGCCATCCTCGGGCTGAAACGAGGGGACGGGATCAACGGACGAGATAATCGGCAAATGCATGGGCTTATTCATTTTCACGAGTACAAATTTTCGACCGGGATTCTAACCGACCGGACCAGCAAGTGACAGCTATTCGGGAATTACCCGTTTTTACGGAATCACACACATCGGATTCAGCGTCCACTCGCGAGGGTCCCCTGCACTTCTGAGAGCGTACGGGCCGCGCGATGGCGTTACCCACGAAGTTGTACGTTCGAAATCAGCAGGCCCAGCCGAGGATCCCAACATCTTAGGCGACAGACCACACCTGGAACCAGAACTCGTTCCGCTGGCTGGAGTTGAGTGGGTCTCGTGTCGCGACACGAGACCCACTCCGCCCACGCAGAATTCTAATGTCCGTTTCCGTTAAGAGGCTTTTGTCGGACACAGTCGACGTAGTACCGACGGACCCCGTCGACGTCTTCCCCAACCAAACCGTGGATGTCGGTATCGAATCCGGGAAACTTTTCGTTGAACATTCGCGCGAATTTGAGGTACTCGACAATCGTGCGATTGAACCGCTCCCCAGGGATGAGCAGCGGTATCCCTGGCGGGTACGGGGTCAGCAGAACGGCCGTCGCCCGACCTTCCAGATGGTCGATCTCAACGCGATCGATTTCTCGATGCGCCATCATATCGAAGGCATCGGACGGCTTCATGGCCGGCAGCATGTCCGACAGGTACATCTCGGTGGTGACTCGTGCGACGTCATGATCTCTGTAGGTCTGGTGAATCTGCTTACACAGATCCTTCAGACCGATCCCCTCATAGCGGGGATAATGCTGACAGAACTCAGGCAAGATCCGCCACATCGGCTGATTCTTATCGTAGTCATCCTTAAACTGCTGCAGAGCACTCACCAGAGTATTCCAGCGTCCCTTGGTGATCCCGATGGTGAACATGATGAAGAATGAGTAGAGCCCCGTCTTCTCTACGATAACACCGTGCTCCACCAGATAGCGGGTGACGATGGATGCAGGAATTCCGGACTCGGCGAACTGGCCACTGACATTCAGACCCGGAGTGATCACGGTCGCCTTGATGGGGTCCAGCATGTTGAAGTTCGGCGCGATGTTACCGAAGCCATGCCAGTCTTCGTTAGCCTTCAGCAGCCAGTCGTCGCGATGACCGATCCCCTCCTCTGCCAGGTTTTCCGGTCCCCAGACCGTAAACCACCAATCCTTGCTGCCCCATTCTCCCGCCACTTTTCGCATGGCTCTACGGAAGTTAAGTGCTTCGACGATCGATTCTTCAACCAGCGCGGTTCCCCCCGGTGGTTCCATCATGGCCGCAGCAACGTCGCAGGAGGCGATAATCGCATATTGCGGCGAGGTCGACGTATGCATCAGATACGCTTCGTTGAAGACGCTGCGGTCGAGTTTTTCCGTCTCCGACTCTCTGACCAGAATCTGTGACGCCTGCGAGATCCCGGCCAGGAGTTTGTGCGTCGAATGCGTGGCAAACATCATCGAGGATTTTGGACGAGGTCGGTCCTTACCGATCGCGTGCATGTCCCGATAGAACTCATGGAATGTGGCGTGCGGCAACCAGGCCTCATCAAAATGCAGGGTCCCGATCTTTCCGTCGAGCAATCCCTTCAGCGTTTCAACATTGTAGATAATGCCGTCATAGGTGCTTTGCGTGATCGTGAGGATGCGCGGCTTGCGATGCGGATGCTTAGCCTGAGCCGCTTTCGCAAACGGATTCGCCTCGATCTTCTTCTGAATATTCTCGGGAAGAAACTCTTCGAGAGGAATGGGGCCGATGATCCCCAGATGGTTGCGCGTGGGTGTAAGAAAAACCGGGACTGCACCGGTCATGATGATGGAGTGCAGAATCGATTTGTGACAGTTCCGGTCGACGACCACGATATCGCCAGAGGCGACCGTGGAGTGCCAGACCATCTTGTTGGACGTGGAGGTCCCGTTGGTCACGAAAAAACAGTGGTCGGCATTAAAGATCCGTGCAGCGTTCCGCTCGGATGCGGCGACGGGGCCTGTATGATCCAGCAGTTGCCCCAGTTCTTCGACAGCGTTGCAGACGTCCGCCCGCAACATGTTCTCACCAAAAAACTGATGAAACATCTGACCGACGGGACTTTTAAGGAAGGCCACGCCACCTGAGTGCCCCGGGCAGTGCCAGGAATACGAACCATCCTGTGCGTAGTGAACGAGGGCCCGGAAGAACGGAGGGGCCAGGCTGTCTGTATACGCCTTCGCTTCGCGAATAATATGTCGCGCCACAAACTCGGGCGTATCCTCAAACATATGGATAAAGCCATGCAGTTCGCGCAGGATGTCATTCGGAATGTGATGCGAGGTCCTTGTTTCCCCATAGAGGTAGATCGGGATCTCTGCATTACGTCGTCGAATCTCGTCGATGAAAATTCTGAGATTCACCACCGCAGGATCAAGTTCCGGGCCGGGTGTAAATTCCTCGTCATCGATCGACAGAATAAATGCCGAAGCGCGGCTCTGCTGCTGGGCGAACTGGGACAGGTCGCCATAGCTGGTGACCCCCAGCACCTCAATGCCTTCTCCCTCGATGGCATTGGCCAAGGCCCGAATGCCCAATCCGGACGTGTTCTCGGACCGAAAATCCTCGTCGATGATGACGATCGGAAATCTAAATTTCATCGTGCGTGAATCTCTTGAATGTTGCCCTGCCCGGGCGGGGAATCACAAGTTGAGACAGAGCGCTCTGCCACATACCCGCAGCGCGAGAATGTTATGAAAGGCGAGCCCGAATTGTACACCCTGCGACCCCGGCAGCCGCTCTGCCTGCGCGGGATGCAGAAAGGGGACTCTTCATCTTACATGTCCTGATCAAGTTCCACTCGACGCCGCCTGTCGGTTTCCCCGGAACAGCGAGCCCCGATTCGAGAGGTCTAATATCGCAGCCGGACGAAACAGCCCCTCGGTTCAATCGCCCTAAGTCCCGTTCCCTTGAGGGATTCCATCTGCAATTCTCTTGCCGGACGGGACAGGGATCTCAAAAATCAGCCGGGGCCTGTAGAGCATCGAAACGAGCTACGGGCACGACTCGTTAATGGTCGCAGCCGCAGCCTCCCCCTCCACTGCCGCAAGACGCGCGGGGCAGTGGCACAAGCCCGGTTGAAGAAACAGGCTGAACCTCAATAACACCGAATCCCCCGGCCGCGGCTTGGAGCGCCAGCTTCGTGGTATCGGGACCACGGTCGCACAGGACATAGAGAATCAGCTTTTCCCGGTCCAGGGTCCGTTCAAGGTCGACCAGTTCCAGATTCAGTTCCCACTGACAAATTCGGGCACACCACTCTGGAAAGTCCGCTTCACACTCGCGGATCAGCTCACGGGCGGTCTGCAGGTCGCGGTCCGTGGCTGAACGTACCAGTTTGAATTCCGTCGGGGACTCGTCCGCTTTGCTGTAGTGCGGTTTCAACTGCTCCAGCACGGTCCCGATCTGAAGCCCCCGGTCGGTTTCGACCACCACAGGGGTCCCCCGGGCAGGAATTTCGGGACCTTCATTGACGAACCGGGCGACTTCCGAGACGACGCCATAACGAATCAGGTAAATCTCGCTTGCCGTCACTTCACTTGTCGTCATAGAGAAAACGTCTTTACTGACAAAACGGTAAAATTTCTCAACCCGGCAGAAATTGCCGAACGAGTCACTTGGTTACAGCGGGCGGCTCGGGCGCGGTCTCTACGGGAAGCTGCTCCTGATTCCCACGACGTGGCGGGCGAAAGAAGCCATTTTCCATTCCGTTTGAGATCCCTCGCCCCATCAGGCCGAGAAATCCACTTTCCAATTCTAGCCTGAGCTTAACTCCCCGATCAGTCGGGCGGAATTCCAGCGTCATGGCGTCGTTGTCGGAATCGAATGATGCCTCGGCCCGCTCGGTAAATCCGGAGGGGTTTTCGCTGTCGGCCGCCGTCAGCCAGTTCTTTGCGTGGGTCACGAACTGAAAGGGGATTCGATTTCGCCCCTTCTGAGAGGTTTGCGGCAACGCCACTTGAGCCACAGCCTCTTTCAAAGCATCCAGAGCCAGTTCACCACCAAACGAGAGCCACAAGGCCTGTGGTGTCGTGTAGATGTAAAGCTGAGGCGATTCACCGAACAGTCGCTGGCTCTCCTCATTCGGGGATTCGACGGGGAGACGATGGACGGGAAGTGACTCGATCCGCTCTGCATCCGGGTCAAGTTTCAGAAGGATCTCGTTTCCGTTCGAGTTTTCCTGCAGAAACTCAAGCAATTGAGTAATCTGGGAGGGCAAATTGCGAGACGTGGAAACCTTGATCCCGGCCATCAGAACAAAGTTTTCCTGCTCCATCCCT
This sequence comes from Schlesneria sphaerica, assembly GCF_044336245.1. NCBI lineage: Bacteria > Pseudomonadati > Planctomycetota > Planctomycetia > Planctomycetales > Planctomycetaceae > Schlesneria > Schlesneria sphaerica. Next base: position 5,818,562 of record NZ_CP172346.1, read on the forward strand.
GTCAACTGCGCAAAAGCATCAATATGGCCCGTTTCGGCTGATGCCATCAATGTTTGAAAGATCGGGTCGAGAAGTTTCGCTAACTCATCTGCCTGATCAGAGCTGGCATTCTTCACCAGATCTCGCTGCGCCGCTTCAAAATAAGTGACAAACTGTTTTCGTTGCTTTTCTTCCATCTGCCATGAGACAGACATTGTGAATGTCGATGGATTTGCGACCAGATTTCCGAAGTAGGTCCGCTTTCCCGTCATGTTCTGAAATAGCTTGGCAAGCTTACTGTCACTGGTCCCCGAAATATCCAGCTCAATGACAGCGTGCTTTGTTGCAGGATCAAGCTGGCCCCCGATCGTGAACTCTTCCCCGTAATTGACAACTTTGTCCAGGATATCGACCCAGGCTTCCCCGTTTGCGCGACGAAGCCGATAAACGGACTCGGGTTCGTCATCCCGCTGCTGCAGATTCGCAATCGCCTGATTTTTGACCGCTTCGAGCCCCAGTAATTTCATCCCGGGGGGAATCGTCTTAATCAGGACAGACGCAGCGATGTCATAACGATCTGACAGCTTGGCAGTTAACTTAGCGGGGTCAGGAAATCTTAGATCCAGGGCGGACTTGCTTCCGTCCGGGCCGACCATGAAGAGATATTCATTCAGGTAGCGAGTCCGCAGTGTAAACGATTCGCCGTAGCGGATATCAAACCGATCAGGCTCTCCCTCAACCGGAGAAATCGTCCCGGAATCATAGGCCAGAGTCTGGAGCGCCTCGTCCAGATTCTCGATCGGAATGTAGGAAATGCCCATGGGGCGGATGAATTCGTCGGTATTGAGGTACGTCATCATGCCGAAGGGACGACGTCGATCAATCCCCTTGGTCTCTTTCAATGTCTCAACCGTCCATTGATCGACACGTTCCGTCAGATCCGCTCGCTCGGCCGATTCAAACATCAGATCCGCATGATCACGCAGTCGCTGCAAACTGGCGACATTAAATACCATCAAGGGAAAATCGGTCTCGGAATCCACTTTTTCCGCGGCAGAGCAGAGTTCCCGCGGTAACGCGTTCACGGTCAGCAGGGTGGTGACGAAGAGCAGACGTACCCAGACACCCAAATCAATCCGGCGAAACATGAGATCACTCCCGTCATGACATCTGGCACCGATCCGTCGTTGAATTGCGGCGGCTCCAGGTCAGCAGAATCAGGGACCCGGCGATTTCATGCTAACTTAATCTTTTCTGATTGCCAGCCATTGCCCTGGGAGTAGAGCATCCAAAGAAAGAAAAAGGGTGCCGGCAGGAAACCGGCACCGCGTGGGGAAAAACAGTCGACGTGAGATGTGAAAGAAAGCAGTGTTTTACCGGGAAGAGTCGGCGATGGAGATCGCCGCGGACTTACCGCCCGGTTGCGGAGCAGACTTGGATGGGGTCCGAGCGACCCACTGATTAACACGAACAACGGAGGGAGCAGTAAACTTCTTGGCGGGAACAACAGATTCCGTCATGCGGACTCCGGATGAGTCTTCGCCACGCATGCTGGTATCATTCTTATCGTAGGGATTGTTATCCCCACTCTTGTCGGCAGAGCGAGGTGCTCGCTGCTGAGACGAGTTTGCATCGGGAGTTGGCTTGAGGGAGGTCGCAGGTGCTCCGTTCGCCCCTGGTGCAGCGCCGAGTGCGGGCGACCCGATCGGTGCGTACGAGATACGAGTTCCGGTCTGCATCTGACGAACCACCTGAACAGGCTTCATCACGGTGATTTCCGTAGGAACATAGTCGACCTTGTTTACTGCCACTTTGCGGGTGGTCTGGGTCGGTTCCATGCGTGTCACGTTATAGGTGACCTGCTTCATCCCTGGAACAGCAACCTTCTTGGTGTAAGGAACCGTACAGGTCATGGTCTGAGGTACGAACTGACGTTCCTGGCGGTACTGCGGTGTGAATGCGTTCCGCATATCGTACCCGGTCCGATTAATAAACCCGGCAATGTTAGGACGATTATCATACTGCCATGACGGGACTTTACCCGTGGGAGTGTTCTTAGTGACCCAGTAACCGACCTGCTTACGCTCGGTCTTGTATTCCGTCACATTCTGATAATCGACGGTCGATACATTCACGGTTTTCTGTTCGGTCACAGGACGCATTTCGGTGACGACCTGATCAACCCACTCGGTGCGCACGACCGGTTTTGAAATGGTCTGCTTTTCGGGTTGATACTCCGTCACCTGCACATTCTGAATGACAGGATGAACGACTGGCTGCAGTTGCTGAACGGCCACCGTCTGCACAACAGGCTGTGCGACCTGGACCTGCATCACAGCGACAGGCTGCTCGATATGGCAGATCGCCGGTCCCGACTGAATACCGTCGCCATAGGCGTAGGAGGCAGTCGACATGGAGGCCGCACTATATACGGCCGATTGTTGCATAATGGGAGGAGCTCCCAGGTACGACGGAGCCGAGCAGCCACAGCCCGCCCCCGATCCTGAGAACCATTGCGCGGACGCCGTTCCACAAAAACTCAGCACGGTGAGGCTAGCCGACAGCGAGGCCAGTCCGAACGATGATCGGGGCATGAAAACCTTCCTACCTGAAAGACGAGGTCTGAAAGCGATGATGTGAATCTAGGGAAGTGAAAAGATGGGGCTTCGGCAGCAATCGCTCGTCTTGAACGGTTACCCCTGCGAAGCGGGCGGGTTTTTAAGAGAATCTTGATTTTGGGTCAAGACCGCCAAACGAAGGGCCGAGAGGGACTGAAAGTGACCCGCAGAGTGCAGAAAGGAGAGGCGGCGAGGTGGGGAAGAAAAAATCGCCCAGCAGAGTCAGCCACGGATGTGACTGACTCTGCTGGGCGGGATGGTTCTATTCAGTGTCAGTTACTTGCCACCGACGAACTGGGCCTGCGCCTTTGAGTCTTTGACGTCGTTCAACTCAACTCGCAGTGGCTTGGTACGGGTCAGCAGGTTCACGCCAAATGTCACCTGGTGGGTCCCGACGTCCAGCGGAACCGATAACTGCATCGCCGGATCAACCGGCTTGCCGTCCACCCAGACTTCTAATCCTGTCGTATCATTCACGAGGAACCCGACGACTCCTGCCGTGGTCACGTTCACAGTACACCGGGCGAATCCGAATTTCCGGTCCCCCAGCCCACGCATGGTGAAGTCCATGACGTCACTCAGCGGGAGCGCACCAGAGACAGTGCTGTAGACGGGAACCCAGTTCAGTCCGGCATCGTCAGCGACAACCTGTGCATCACTGGTGCGGGACAACCGCGTATAACTTTCCTTCGTCGGCTGCAGCGTTTCCCAGCGACGGACAACGCGAGCAGTGACCGCGGCGTAGGGACCAGGCTTACCGAGTTCTGACATGAAGCGCACGAGATCGATCAGTTCGGCCCGGGTCAACTTGTCAACCAGACCGACGGGCATCAGGGACGAACCGGATTGCTGATCATCGATCGACTTCAGCGGAACAGCGAACTCACGATCTTCCACATCCCGCAGGAGCAGGTCCGTATCGGTCTCACGCACCTTGATACCGGTGAAGACTTTCCCTTCATCTGTCGCAACAACCAGCGACTGATAGCCTTCTTTCACGTTCTTGTTGGGGTCCAGAATCGAATCCACCAGGTAATCAATCTGGGCACTGGAACCGACGCTGACCAGGTCAGGCCCGACTTTCCCACCTGCCCCGCCAACGGCGTGACATTTGAGGCAATTCAGTTCCGCCCGTCGGAAGATTTGCTCGCCGCGTGCAGCATTACCGCTTTCCCTGATGGTCGCGACCAGAGCCGCCATCTCTTCTTTTGAGAGTACCTTTGCGGCATTCACAATATTTCCCGCCTTGCTGATCGCTTCGGTCAGCTTCGGTTCCTGACGACCCGATCCGGTGATGATTCTCAAGGCGATCTTGGCAACGTCCTCAGACAGCTTCTGATCCGCGAACGCCGCAGCAAGGACGTCCGGGCCTCCTTTATGCTGTAGAAAGGCATTGATGATGGCGGACTGTGCTGAAACATCTTCAGACTGTTCCAGCAGTTTGACTGCAAGCGCCGCAGCCGCGGGGGTATCAATCTGGATTAGAGAGGTGATGGCCGCCGCCCGAATCGTCTCGGACTTGTCCGTCGACGCCAGTTTCCCGAGAAGTTGTTTGCTCGCGTCGCCCCCCAGTTGTGAGACCCCGCGAATCGCGGCCAGGCGTACGCCCGTTTCCGATTGGGAATCGGTCACGATTGCCGTGACGGGTGCTCGCAGGGATTCCAGCCGCCAGGCGCCGATACAATCCACCGCAGCAGTCTGCAGCGTCCCGTCTTTCGACTTCAATGCTTCGATGACAGGAGCCAAATCACCTGCAGGTTGAATGTCCCGCTTCCGCTTGGCCTCGGCCAGTGTTGTCAGCATCGTTGCGGATTGTGCAGCGGGAGTCGATTTGGTGAGCGCCAGATCAAAAACCAGTCGCAGGTCTTCTGCCCCGCCCAACTGGCCGAGTGTTTCCATGAGCGAGTTCGTCAGCTCAGCAGGGACTTTGCCTTCTCGCAGCTTTTGAACAAGTACAGGAATTGCCGAACCCGCTTCGGCAGAGCGAATCGCGAACAGCAGCCGTGCAACGCTTCCTTCAAAGTCGAACTTGCCGGAAACAACTTCGGGTAGCCAGACAGGAGCCAGTTCCCGACTGGTCTGCCATAGCGCATAGTCGCCGAACTGGTCCTGGAAGCGGTCTGCAGCCCGTAGCGCAATCGCCGCTGCTCGCAGCTCGGGAAATTCCGACAAGGCCCGGACGGTTTCCATCTGGACGCGGGGATGTTCGTCCTGAATGGCCACTTCCAGCCAATCCAGTGCGGCCGGAAGATGTTCTTTCCACTGTGGGACCACGCGAACCGCAGCAGCGCGAGCCTGAGGTGTCTTTGAATCCAGCACGGCCTTCAGCAGTGCAGGCTCGGGCACGTCGAGACTCTGATACATCCACAAGGCTTCCAGCCGATGATGTTCGAAGTTGGGGTCTTTGGAATCCAGCTTTTTCACCCACGCCGCCAGCGCTGGAACCACCTTTTCCTCCCCCTGTTCTTTCAGCACGCGTTTGGCGTGGTGACGCTCATAACTTTCGGGAGACTTGAGAGAGTCCAGCAGGGTCGCAGCCGACTTTCCGGCGAATTGCGGACGATCGACCAGCTTGCGTCCTTTCGCAGTGACTCGCCAGATACGGCCATGGGTGTGATCGCGGCGCGGATCACGGAAGTCGACTTCACCATGCTGAATGATCGGGTTGTACCAGTCGGCAATGTAAATCGCGCCGTCCGGGCCCTGCTTGACGTCAATCGGTCGAAACGCGACGTGTTCGGAACTGATCAAATCGGGCTGCTGACGCGCGGCAAATCCGGCCCCGTCTTCGCTCAGCACAAATCGACAGACGCGATGGCCACGGAAGTCATGGGTGATCAGGTTTCCCTGCCAGTCATCCGGAAGGTGACGCCCATCGACCATTTCGAGGCCGCAGTACTTGGGACTGCCGGGATTCAAACCATGGAGAATCCGGTTTACGCCGTAGACCGTGGGATAAGCAGCACCGGGGACAGCATAGTTGATTCCTTCCCCCCCTGCTCCGTCCGTGACGAAGGATTGTCCCCATCGATCGAAGGCGTGCCCCCAGGTATTCACCCAGCCCCGAGCGAAGACGTCCAGCCGCATGGTTTCCGGTCGGAAACGCCAGATTCCCCCCGCGTTCAAACGCCGGACACCGAACGGGGTTTCGACGTGGCTGTGAATGTAGATGGACTGATTCATGTAGAGCTGACCATCCATCCCCCACCGGAACGTGTGCAGGATGTGATGCGTATCTTCGGTACCGAATCCGCTGAGCACGATTCGGGACTGATCCGCCTTACCGTCTCCGTCGGTGTCCGTCAGGTGAAGCAGCTCAGTGCTGTTGGCAACGTAGGCTCCTCCATCCCCCGGTTCGACACCGGTGGGAATCAGCAATCCGTCGGCGAAGACGGTCGTCTTGTCCGAGACACCGTCACCATCCGTGTCTTCCAGTACCAGAATCTTGTCGGTCGCGGGCTGGCCTGGGGCAATCTGGGGATAGACCTCAGATGCAGCAATCCACAATCGTCCCTGCGGATCAAAATTCATCTGGATCGGTTTATGAATCGCGGGATCTGCGGCGAAGAGGTTGACTTCGAATCCCTCGGGCAGAACGAACGTCTTGCGTTCTTCTTCCGCGTCGGGAATGGGAATATCGGTCAGTTCCCGCTGGGCAAATCCCGTCGAACAACACGATACCGATAGTGCGAATATCCACCCGCGACAGGACCACCGCAACCAATTCATATCGAATCCACTACTTAAGAGAAATGCCGCCGAAAAGCCTCTGGCCGAGGCAATCCTTCCAGGCACAACAAGATACACTCATGCGTCCGGACACGATTGTTTCGCCAAGACGTTCGGCGTTCAAGCGACCTGCGGAGAAAGTCGGCTTCCCAAAATCGTGCTTTCCGTCAAAATCCCCCCTCAGTTCAATTCATCTGAACGGCCCGAAGATCATGACAACCTTCCCTGAAATTGTGCTCAGCAGCCGTAATCGAAAGAAAATCGGCGAGATCGAAGAACTGTTTGCACCCCACGGAATCGGCCTGATCGGGGTCACCGACTTTGAAAACGTCCCGGACGTCGTCGAGGACGGCGACAGCTTCGCGGCCAACGCAGCGAAAAAAGCGACTGAAGTCGCGCGACTGCTCAATCGTTGGGTCATCGCCGAAGATAGCGGACTGTGCGTCGATGCACTGGGCGGAGCCCCCGGTATCCATTCGGCCCGCTACGCCGGCGAACAGGGAGCCGATGCCAGGAATAACGAAAAGCTCCTGAACGAGCTGGCGAGTGTCCCTACCGAAAAACGGACCGCTTACTACGTTTGTTACGCCGTGCTGTCTGACCCTCAGGGTCAGATCAGACTGTCAGCGGAAGGACGCTGCGGCGGGCGAATCCTGAGAGAATTTCAGGGTAGCCACGGCTTCGGTTATGACCCGCTGTTTCTCGTCCAGGAATTTCATCAGACCTTCGGTCAGTTGTCGCCCGTCGTGAAGCGTCATATCAGCCATCGCGCGAAAGCCTTTGAACGTCTAATTCCTCAGATTGTCCGATTATTTGAAACCCAACAGAGTGAGTCTGCCCCGTGACGACCGCCACACCCAACCCGAACCGCGCAATTCTGATCGTTGCGCTCAAGTGGCTGCTCGCCATTGGACTGCTCTCGGCTCTGCTCTGGTTTTCCCGTGACAACCTGGCTCAGCTCAGCAGTCGCCGGATCCTCTGGGGAGTTTTCCTCATGGCACTAGCCATTCGGTTCGCCTCGCTGATGGCGACATTCAGCCGGTGGCGATTGCTGGTCCGCGGGATCGACCTTCCGCTCTCACTCCGCGAGACCTTTCGCCTGGGAATGCTGGGCGAAGCGTGCAACCTGATGGGCCCCGGGGCCGTGGGGGGAGACCTCGTGAAAGCCGCACTGCTCGCCAAAGACCATCCCCGCAGGATTGCATCTGTCATGGCTACCGTCTTTCTGGATCGAGTTCTGGGGATGTGGGCGTTATTCGTCCTGGGGGCGGTCGCCTCGCTGAGTCCTGCGGGAACGAAACCGGGCCCTGAATTGCAGTGGGCGGTCTGGGTGCTGTGGGGTGGATCGATCGCCGGACTGATCGGCATCGGCCTGATGTTTGTTCCCGCATTCACCCACTCACGGCTGATGCACTGGCTGACCACCTGGAAATTCGTCGGTCGGATTGTAAAGGAACTGATGGACTCAATCGCGCTCTACCAGGGAAAACCCCAGATCGTCATCGGAGCCGCCCTGCTAGGCCTGCTGGGCCATTTTGGATTTCTGACATCGTTCTTTTTCTGTGCCCAGGCGATTCATAGTGGCCAGACTTATCCCGGCTATATCGACCATGTGGTGGGATTGCCCCTTCCAGAAGCCCTCAGTGCCGCGATTCCCTCGCCCGGAGGAGTTGGAGCCCTCGAAGGAGCGGTAGCCTGGTTCTATCAGCAGCACCAGCTCGCGGTGGATCCGCAGAGTACGCCCCAGCAGCTTTCACTGGCCTTCTCGAATGGAGTCCTCACCGCATTGGGATATCGACTGACGATGATGGTCTGGGGTGCCGTCGGAATCGTCTATTACTTCGCATCCAAAGGCGAAATCCAGAAAGCGGTCGAAGGAGTCTCCACCGAACCGATTCCCACGCCTTGATCACGCTGCCCCGTGTGTCGCCCCATAAACTCAGCAATCACCTGCGCAGTCCCTGATAACGGCGCAGGAAGATTCTCGCGGAACGACTGCACGAGATCCTTCGTCTGAGGGTCTCGTGCGGCACGACGTCAGATGACAATCAGCCAGGTGAGCAGCACCGCCGCGGCGCCTAGAACGACCGCGAGTAGCTGCACAGAAATGGGACTCGCTTCGATCACTTCGAATTGCTCGCTGATCCAGTTCGGAAGAGAGATCATCGCTCCTCGTCCAACGGGCTTACAGAGTTTTTCCCCGATCCACTGCAGCCCGTGGGTCAGCCCCCGCAAACGGGCTGTCGTTTTGCCGGGCGAGGAGGAAACGGCCGGGCCACTGAGGATTCGGATCAGGACACTGAGCAGCAGGCTGACAACTCCCCAAGACAAGAGCGATTGGGGCAGATTCGGTGAGAACAGAAAGCCCATGGCAGAGGCAAAAAGCAGCGAGCAGGTCACCTGCACGTTCTCTGGCAAGGGGGGACATTTTCGCAACGAGATAGACCAGGCGGTCAGCAGGATTCCACCACCGATCAGAGTGACCAGGAGTGCCTTGATCAGCGTCGCCTCAGCCCCGAATTCCAGCGAGAATTGACGGGGATTGGGAACCGTCAGCCAGGTGAATTTCGGTAACGTCACCAGCGCGGGTTCGGAACTGTTCCCACCCGTCAGCAGCACGGCCAGGATCGCAGCACAAAGAGTCCCACCCAGCACCCCCAGATGGGTGGCTACGAGGCTCCATGCGTTCCGCCCCAGCATAAAGCAGGTCAGTGATGCGATTGCTCCCATCACTGCGAATGCCACCGTAGCAATCAGAAGGAATTGAACAGAGGTCAGGATGGTTGATGCTCCTGCTCGTGAGTCGTGTCCTCGTCACACCGCGCCACTGCCCCGCACTCCTGAATGATGAGCAATGTCACGGCGACCATTCCTGCCAGTTTTAATTCTGTCCGTTCCGGGAAGCTGACAGCACTGACGACGATCGTCATCAGGATCCCCTGCCCCAGCAGTCCCCGCAAGAGACTGCGCTCACGAGTTCCCCGCGCCGAGACGACTCCCGGGATTCCGATCACCAGAAGTAACAGCACGTAAAGCAGTCGGACGACCCAGAGGCGGTGTTCAGGATTCATCAATGTCTCCCGGGATCTCCGCGGGCGAATCGTCGTCGGACAGATCAGGCGATGGATTCTGCCCCGGCCGATCAGCCATCCTCGTCATCGCCAGGTGCAGAAACACGACGACGGTAAGCAGGACAATGATGTCCGCGCGTGCCCCGACAAGCAGTTCACTTAATCGGGGTCGATCCTGCGTGGGCGGCTGCGGAGCAAACACCTCCGACAGTAGTTCCGCAGGAGGAAGAATCGCATGTCGCGGGCTGGAGATCGCACGGGCGGTCTCTGTCCGTACGGCATACGCCAGCGTCCCGATCAGCAGCAGCGCGACGACTACCGTCAGGCTACCGATCAGCAGGTAATCGCCCCGGTTGTCATCGCTGGAAGATCCGGGCTGGATGGTCGTCAGTTGAACCAGATGTTCCCGGACGGACTGACGTTCCTGTCGCGCAAAGATTTGGACGAGCGAAACAGACCGGATGGTGCCAATCGCCAGCAGCCCCAACCCAGCTTCGAACTGTTTCCAGTAGAAGCAGAGCAGCGCATTGGCCACCGCCAGCAGCACATAGGCAAGCTGCCGACCTTCGAACAGCAATCGACTCATGACCGCCACCGCCGCCGTGATACCGATCGCCATCAGGCTGAAGGGAATCAGATCGCCCGCTTTGAGGGGAGACACCGCACCTGCTTGGCCACCCCCCAGCGCCAGAAAAATCATGACGCAGTAAACGAGCGTGGCAAGCCCCGCCCACAGGCGAATTTCGCGATGAACCTGGGGGCTGTGCCACAGCGTCAGCGCCACCGCCCACATCCCGAGCAGCAGCACTAACCACCAGGGTAAAAAAGGATCATCCATCGGTCGGCCCGTCACCTGAGTGGTCATTCCAGAGCAGCGACAGACCGGCCAACCATTTCGGAAAAGTCACCTCCCGAGAATGGCTCTGGCACAACCTTTCAACGACTCTCGGTGTTACAATGACGGCAGGGACTCTTTTCAATGGGAGTCGTGCTTGTTCATCGTTCCTCACGATCCTGTGTTGCCACGTCAGGATTTGACGTTCCGCTGTGGAATCAGCCGCTTGTTGACGTCAATCTGCACTTCTCCAAAGGCCTGCTCGTGCCGCTGCAGCGATGCGCCCAAGGCCATCCAGAGTCGCTTCGCGGTGAAATAGTTAACCACCAGACGCTGTGTCACCTTAACAGGTTGGTTCTGGGCTCCAGGAGCCTGGGAGTTTAATCCGAAATCCAGGACCAGTTCTTCTGGCAGCCCCGAAACGCGAGCAAAATTGGCGTACAGCGGTTCCAACCCCTCTGACTCAATCACCTGCTGCATTTGCAGGTTCGCCATCGAACGCTCGTTTTCAGGGATATTTGAAGAGCCGGTTGCTTCGGGCACGACGTATTCTCCAACGCAGGAATGAGAGCGGAGGGTTCGGTAGACCGCAGAATGCGGAAGCCGAGCATCATGACCTCCACGTACGTAAACTGTCAATAACCGCCTCAGACGACCATGACGGAATCAGTGATCCGCACCTGTTCCTCCCCACACACGGCCAGTCAATCCTGTCTGCACTGGCTTGACCGGCAAGGCAACTTCGTTTGTTCAAGGTGTTCAGTTCCTGCACTTCAGAAGAAGGGAAGCTCAAGTCACGACGAGGGATGCCAGAGCATGCGGTTTGGCCCGAGGACGGCCAACCAGACAGAGCTCCCTCGCTTTGGATCCGGGGAGCGAAGATACCCCGTCGTCCGTCCGACGGACTCACCACGCGTGAGACCTCCAGTAATTGCCTTCGCTCACAAATCACCCCATGATCCGCATCTTCTTCAATCTGCGCAGAATTTCCATTTGACTTCAGAAAAAGTTGAAGTATGTTTAAAGAGTCAGTCGTCACACTGATGCAACACAACATTTGACTTCTCCAGGGGTCAAATGTTCTTAACGCGGCAAGGACGGAGCAGGGAGCTTCGAGGGGACCTTGCCGCGTTTTTCTTTTTCAATCGCTCTGCCTGAACGGTTCGTACTCTCACGAAAATTTCTCTTACGCTAATCCTGTCATCAGGTTGCGTCTGGATCGATCGCGGCCTCCAGAGGACGAGATGGCCTGCGAGCACACTGTGCCGCACTTCTGAATTCCCAAGTGAATGCCACGGTTTCCCCCCGCCCTCCCCTTGTCATGCGTCGGGGTGCGGCAGTCCGCTGCGAAGATTTTCACAAGTCGCGCCCGGCTTCATCCGATCAACTGATACAGCCCTTCAGGTTCGCGTATTCGGTTTCTACCGGCCTCTGATCGATGCCGACCCGAATTCCGATGTGCTAACAACCGAATGGCGGGGCCGATCGGGGGGAAATCTTTCATGCCAAGTCAGTCAGGTTCAATCCGTCCCTTCCAGACGGCATTCTGGTGCGTTGCGCTGGCCCTCGGACTGCCCGCCGTGGCATTCATGTTTGGCATGATTCGTGTGCGGCAGTTGCAGTCGGTTGCCAATCCACGCTGGGCCACGTTCGCGAGAGATTTCCAGGCGCAGCAGCGTGAAGAGGTCCAGTCTCCACCTGCTTCCAAACCAGAATCCCAACACGTTGCTCAGCGTCCCGGCCACAGCAGTGCGTCCGTCCCCTTTCGGGACCGCAACGACGTAGACCTGCACTCGTCGGTGCCAACGGCTCAGAAACTTCCGCAGACGGTCTTTACAGGCTCTGTCACCGGACGTCACTCAATCGATTCCCCGGTCAGCTCCCACCCCATTCCGCCGGCAGTCGCCGAGGCGGTGCGGGGACATTCGAATTCGGAAATTGAAGAGTTACCACCCATCGTATTTCGTCCACTCGACGAAGATTCCTATCCGAAACCAGAAACTCCCACGGCTGAGGCAACTCAGCGACTGGAAATTCAACTCGCCGAAGTCCGGCAGCAGCTCCGTCAATTGACCAGTCGGCAGCATGAGCGACAACTCGAAGACCGCCAGCGCGAGACCCAGTTACTGGATGCCCTGGCAAAGCTCAACGATCAAAAGCAAACACGAAAACGCTTCGATGTGCCGGAAACACGGCTCGCGCAGCTTCCACTGCCAGACGAGGATGAATTCTCGGGTCCTCCCGCGCCTGCACCACCGACGGATGACGAAGACTTGTCTCCCGAGCCCGCTCCATCCTTCGTACCAGAAGCAGAAATGGATGACGAACCGGTCGTTGAGCCGGCGAAAGAACCGGAAGTCGAGTTTGAACCGCCGTTTGAGACGCCATCCGAACCTGCGGAAAAGCCCGCTGCCGAACCTGCCGCTGAACCTGCACCGGCACGTGATCATGAGCCAGAGTTCGAACCTGAAACAACGGAGTCGGCCCCCCCTGCTCCTTCTGTGACCGAGCCGAAAACATCCACTCCAAAAACACCAGAACTGAAAACACCAGAACTGAAGGCTCCCTCACGAAGTATCCCGGAATCAAGACCAACCCGAGGATCGGATGAGCCTTTCCGGGAACCTGCCCCGGCCTCACCAAAGTTCGCTGACAACTCACCTCCCGTCGACGAGGGACCGATCCGCATCCGACGAACTGACAGTACCGGTCCCTACCCCGTCTATACGATTGACATCGAAAACGCAGACATCCGTCAGGTCTTTGCCAGGCTCAGCGGCGAAGCCCAGATCAGTCTCTGTCCCAGTGCCGACATACAGGGACTGATCACGCTCCACCTGCGTGACGTCCCAATTCACACAGCACTCAACGCGATCATCAAATCACGCCATTACATCATCGAGCAGGACGCTCAGATCTATTTCATCCGTACCCCCGATGAAATGGCGCGGGCGCGACAGGAAACCCGCAAGGTGGTGATGAAGATCTACCAGCCTAACTACATCAGCGCCAGTGAACTGAACCGACTGATCGTCCCGCTACTGTCGAGCGAGGGACGACAGTCCGTTGCACCACCCGCTGCCGAGGGACTGGGTGAGACGAACACTTCTCCCCTCGCCGATACCAGCGGCCAGAATGATCTGGTCGTTGTGCAGGATTACCCGGAAGTGCTCGCACAGATCGACCAGGTTCTGGTGGATGTGGATGTCCCGCCGTTACAAGTGGGGATCGAAGCCAAGATCCTGCGAGTGCGACTCTCCGAGAGCCTGCAACACGGCGTCGATCTGTCGCTGCTTCCCTGTCAGCAGGACCTGGGGACGATGTACGCCGAAGGAGGACTCAAACAAGGTCGACTCTCCTGCAATGTGCCGACCTTCATCAAGTCGATGGAACGACTGGCCGACACGAGCGTGATTTCGTCACAGCGGATTCAGGTTTCCAACAAGCATCGCGCTGAAATGCTGATTGGAGACCGCATCGGGTACCAGTCCCAGGCCGGAGGAGAGATCCGGTTTATGGAAGCGGGAACGCGACTGATCCTGCGGCCGTCCGTTTCAGCGGACGGGTTGATTCGGCTCGATATCCACCCTGAATACAGCTCAGCCACCGTCAACAAGAAACTGAAAGCTCCCGTACAGAACACAACCGAACTGACAACACAAGTACTGATCCGTAACGGGGCAACCGTGGCGATTGGTGGTCTGATCTCGGAACAGGTCGTCGATTCCGGACATCGGATCCCCAAAGTGGGTTCCCTGCCCATCATCGGAGCACCATTCCGGCATAAACGCGATCGATTGCAGCGAACCGAGTTGATCGTGCTGGTAACTCCACGCATTCTGGTCGACTGCGAAAACGAAGTCGAGGGTCCCTACCTGCAACAGGTTGCAGAATCCCGGGCGGCCGAATTCCGAGACAGTCGCAGCCGCCACAGCCGACAGCAGCTCGCAAGGGCTCATTACGAGCGCGCCTGTGCAGAGTACCAGAGCGGGAACCTCGTCAAGGCCCATCTGCAGATCCATGCTTCCTTGCGCGAAAACAAGGGAGACACGGAGGCGCTGCGACTTCGCGATCAGATCCACGCCGGCCTGATGCAGCACACTGTGCAATAAGGAGCAACCGTTGACCTGAGGAATTCATGTTGGCCTAAGGTGTCGCCGTCGGGAACGGCCTGGCTCACCCGGCACATCTGTGGGGCGAGACGCCGGATGGATCCTGCGGGCCAGTTGCCTGCAAATTGCCCTGAAATCAGGAGGCTTGCATGACAATACGCAACTTTCTGACCATGACTTTGACCGCTTTTTTGCCCCCGAAATGAAGGATCTTGCGGATCGTTTTGAGAGATTCATCTGCCGCTAAATCCGTCTTGTCCGGTTTTTCCCATCTGACTAGCATTCGCGCACGTCGAAGTGGGGAGGCTAAATCGCGCATGCGACGCGAAAAGGGACTGGTGATGTACGCCCCGAACTTGTCCGCGAGACGCTGATGTTCAGTGCTGGGCTGATTTTAATCCGTAGAGTATTCACAGCAGCTTCACTACTTGTCTTATTAGTTTGTGGGGCCGAGGTTGGGGTGCGCATTTACGAGGTCTCGACCGGCAATTGCGTCTGTGACTCGATCGCCAGCCACTGTGTCGACAAGTCGGGTCTTGCGATTCCGTCGCTGTCTTGCCAGTACGAACTGAAGCCAATGGCTTCCGCCCAAGTGGAATGCCGCGATACCGATTCGCTGGTGGAGGTTCAGACCAACAGCTACGGACTGCGCGGACCGGAACTCGAGATTCCCAAGCCTCAGAACACTTATCGAATTATCGTTCTGGGCGATGAAACGATTTACGCCCCCGAGACTGCCGACGAGAACCACTTCTGTACATTGCTGACAGAGATGCTGCAGGAACAGCTCCCCAAGAACTCGCGGACCCGGATTCAGGTCGTCAACGCTGGCGTCCCCGGTCAGTGCCCACTGACGGAGTTTCTGTTTTTCAAACAGCGGCTGATGGGACTTCAGCCCGATCTGGTCATCATGCATTTCGACTGGTCAGACGTCGCCGATGATCGCCAGATCCGACGGACCACCCGCTGCGACTCTGAGGGTCTCCCGCAGTTGTGCTCGCATACGTCGCTGCTTCCGGCTCGTAAGGTTCGTCCCCATCAGGCCTGGCGCGAAAACTTCCGACTGCTCGACTGGGGAATGACTTATTTCTGCGCTGAGTGGAAGCAGCAGATTGCCCATCAGAAGGCAGTCAGCCGCGATATCGACACTAACCCTTACGCATGGCTGCGGGAAGAGCATCCCGAAAGCAATCTCGCCTTCCGCCAGTCGGCACGGCCCATCGCCGACCTGGCCCAACTGTGCCGTACTTCGCAAGTGCCGTTCGTCCTCATGACTTCTCCCAAACCCTGGCAAGTATCAACCAAATGCAGTCGAGGCGAAGGGGTTCGTCTTGCCGCCGGTGTCGCGCAGGATGCATGCTTCTCGAATCACGCCCCATTTGATCAACTGGCCAGATTCGCAGAACGGATGAATATCCCGTTCGCAGACGGTTCCATGGTCCTGGCCCCCGGGGCCGACGCCGAAAGTAACTTCCTTCAGTTCGCCCCACGATGGTCTCATACGGGACATCAACGTATGGCTGAACTGGTTGCGGGTTGCCTGGTAGAAAAAGTTGGCGGCCCCTGGAACGCACCTTATCTCAGAGACCAGGAACAACCTATCAGTCGCGATTTCACGCAAGAGTATCCCATTCAGCGGATCAGTGAAATCAAGGTCGCTCCGGAACCGCGGACGCGCCGCCCGGCACGAGAACTTCGCTAGACGGCTCCGTCCGGTCAGTGGCTTCACGGACTCGACGGGCAAGCCTAAACTCATTTTCATCCAATCTCGCATTCACCCGTCGTCCCACTTCCCCTGGAAGAGAACATGAACCAACAGAGTAAAGCCGAGATCTACTTCCATTCCGCCGCTGATTATCTAAAGCTGAACGATCGGATGCGCACCTTGCTGCTGATCCCTGAACGGGATGTCAAAGTTCAGCTCGCGATCCGTCTGGATAGTGGTGAAATCGAAACATTCGTCGGCTACCGCGTACAGCACGACTGTGCGCGAGGACCAATGAAGGGGGGCCTGCGTTACCATCCCGAAGTCGACGACGCAGAGGTTCTGACACTGGCGCAGTTGATGACCTGGAAAACCGCGGTCGTCGACCTTCCTTACGGGGGTGCGAAGGGAGGAGTCGCCGTTGATCCCAAGACACTCAGTACCGGGGAACTCGAACGACTGACACGCAAATTCGTGGACAAGATCCACGATATGGTCGGCCCTGACACCGATATCCCGGCCCCCGATATGGGGACGAACGCGCAGGTCATGGCCTGGTTCATGAACCAGTATCAGCAATACCACGGCTTTCAGCCCGCCTGCGTCACTGGTAAGCCGCTGGAGCTGCACGGCTCTGAAGGTCGCGAAGAAGCGACTGGGCGCGGCGTGGTCATCGTTGCGGAACGCCTGATGCATCACTTGGGTAAATCGCTAAAAGGCAAGAAAGTCGCACTGCAGGGATTTGGTAACGTCGGTACATACACCGCACGTTTTCTGCATGAGCGAGGTGCTCATGTCGTCGCCATCACCGATGTGCGCGGTGGGTGCGCTAATCCGAAAGGGATCGATATCCCCCACCTGTTCGACTACGCCAAAGCCCACAACGGCGTTCAGGGTTTCCCGGAGACCGAGCCGATCACGAACGAACAACTGTTTGCAACAAAGTGCGATCTGCTGATTCCGGCGGCTCTGGGAGGGCAGTTAACGGGCGAAACGGCTTCGCTCGTACAAGCCAAATATGTTGTGGAAGCAGCGAACGATCCGACGACTCCCGAAGGTGACCAGGTCTTCCATGAGAAGGGAATTGTCGTCGTCCCGGACATTCTCGCCAACGCGGGTGGGGTGACCGTCAGCTACCTTGAGTGGGTCCAAAACCGTTCCGTCGTCCGCTGGCCGCTTGATGAGATTCGGAACCGCCTGGAACAGCGGATGAACTCGGCCTTTGACGCCGTCTGGAAAATCGCGGAAGAGCGAAAAGTTCCACTCCGAACGGCTGCCTACATTCTGGGGATCGGCCGCGTTGCTCACGCGACCGAACTCGCCGGCGTTTCCTGACACCTGTCGCGGAAATTGTCTCTGCCCCCTCGCCGGTATGGTCACCCCTCTGTACCGGAGGGGTGAGAGGCATTGCTGCAGCACTTCGATTCGGTCTCCGCAGCATCCAAACCGGAGATCGACGTCACGTGACCTCAGGCAAGCAGGCCCTGAATCACGTTTCCGTGGACATCGGTCAGCCGGTAGTCACGTCCCGTGTGACGGTACGTCAACTTCTCATGATCGAGGCCCATGAGGTGCAGGATCGTGGCGTGAAAATCATGGATGTGAACGGGATCGCTGGCGACGTTGATTCCGAATTCGTCCGATTCACCGTACGTTGTTCCCGCTCGAACCCCTGCTCCGGCCAGCCACGATGAAAAGACCCAGTGGTGATGTTCGCGGCCTGCCGCTCCCGCAGCCGAATTAAACGATGTTCTGCCGAATTCGGTTGTCCAGACAACCAGGGTATCCTCCAGCATCCCCCGCTGTTTCAGGTCTTTCAGCAGACCGGCGATCGGCTGATCAACATTGGCAGCAAGCGGCGCATGCGTCAGCATATCCCCATGTGCGTCCCAGTTGGATGATGATCCCACGTCGATCAATTCCACAAAACGGACTCCCCGTTCCGCCAGTCGACGTGCGACGAGACACTGCCAGGCGAACCCCTTCGTACTGCCCCGTTCAAGGCCATACAGCTTGAGAGTGGCGTCGCTTTCCTTCGACAGATCAAACACTTCCGGCATCTCTGCCTGCATACCGAAGGCAGTCTCAAAGGACTTGATTCGTGCTGCCAGCAGCGGATCATGGTCACTGGATTGCAGGTGCCGCTGGTTCCGTCGCGCCAGCGCGGCCAGTTCTAATTCCTGCAATCGACTGCTGGGCGACCGCCGATGAATGTTCGCGACCGGCTCAGGCCCCGGGACCACCAGAGTCCCCTGATGGGACCCCGGCAGGAAGTCGCTTCCCCAGACCTGCCCCCCCGCGTAGGGTGAGTGGGGTGCAATGACGACGAACGAGGGAAGATTACGATTGTCCGTCCCCAGACCGTAGCTCAACCACGCTCCGATACTGGGTCTCGCGAATGTGAAGGATCCTGTGTGGATCCCCAGTGTCGCTTCATAGTGATTTGTGTGATCCGATTTCATCGAACGGATCACGCACAGATCGTCGACGCATTCGGCCATATGAGGAAACAGTGAACTGACCTGAATGCCCGACTGGCCGTGCGGTGCGAATTCCCACTGGGGACGCTTGAGGAACATGCTGAAGTCCCCCTTCCGCCCCTGAAATTCATTTACCGACACCGTCTTACCCGCATCTTCGAACAGCTTGGGCTTCGGATCCCAGGAATCGACATGCGAGACTCCACCGCTCATATACAGGAAGATGACTCGTTTGGCTTTGGCAGGAAAGTGCGTCGACTTCGGTGCCAGCGGATCAACGGATACCGACCGGCCGGTCTCTTCGGCGAGCAATTCAGAAACGATCCCGGGTAGCAGCAGGGAACTCCCGATCATCGATCGGAGGACGCCGCGTCGAGATGGGTCGAAGTGATTCTGATGTTTCATCGGTTCTTCAATCTCTCGAGTGATCAGTCTAAATGGAGAAATTCGTTCGATCCGAAGAGTGTGCGGAGATAAGCCGCCAGCCTCTTCAGTTCTGCATTTTCCTGTTGGCCCAAACTGGCCAGTTCGGCCCCATACTCCTGGACGAACTGAATCGCTTCTGCCCCTTCGGTTGCTGTGGGACTTCGACCAACCGTCAGTTGACTGGCCAGATTGATTTGCTCTTCGATCTGGGATGAACGGCTTAACAGCCGCGACGCCAGTTTTTCTGATTTTGTATGCAGGAACGGGTCATTCAGAAAGAAGAGCGCCTGAGTCGGGACGGTGGTCCCCAGTCGTTCGGCCGTCGACGCGTTGGGATCTGCACCATCGAACAACGCAAGGAATGGATGACGCTTCAAACGCTGCGTCATGAGGTAGATACTTCGCTTATTGTGTTCATAGACCGCGCTGAACGGACCATGCTGCGAGTAGCCCCAGTTGATCGGCGTAGGAAACGGATGTCCCTGTGCGGGAGCGGGATCCAGTTCACCGCTGACGAACAGGATGGAATCGCGAATTTCTTCAGCACTTAACCGCCGCCGACTGAATGAGACATAGAGATCACGTGTATCAGCCGGAGCCGTGGCTGTCGCAGGAACAGGCTCGGGGATTGTGGACTGTTGATAAGTCGCGCTCAGCAGAATGTGCTTGTGCATCCGTTTGATCGACCATCCCTCGCGCACAAATTGAGTCGCGAGGAAGTCCAGCAGTTCCGGATGCGTGGGACGCATTCCCCTGAGTCCGAAATCGTTCGGAGTCTTCACCAGCCCCCGGCCGAAATGGTACTGCCAGATCCGGTTCACCATCACCCGCGCGGTCAATGGATTGTCCGGGCGAGTCAGCCACTGGGCCAGTTCCCACCGTCCGCTTCCACTTGTTCCCGGCGGCAGAGATTCGCCACCGAGGACTTTCAGAAAGCCACGCGGAACCTCTGCCCCGGGTTGATCAGGTTCACCCCGTACTTGAATCCGCACATTGTGCGGTGTCCCTTCAGCCATTCCATATGTCATCGCGCAGGGCCCCTCGGCCAGTAAGCGGTTCAGCTCCTGCCGGGAAATCTCGGCATCCGCCTGTGTCGCCGCAAGTTGCTGACGTATCTCCTTCAGACGCGTGCGTCTGGCTTCCTTCGAGTCACTTTGTGGGATGGATGAGGGAACATCGAGTGAGGAGAGCGGCATATCCGATAGAACAAAATTGTCGGCATCCAGAGCCGGCCGGACACCTCCCAGGTGGCCGTAGCTGTCGATAAACGTGTAGTCGATCGTGCCATCCCAGCCACTGGCGAACTCCCCGTTGAACGGGACGGATTGCCGCCGCGACAACAGTTGCCCCACGAAACTTCGGTTGTTGACATCCAGCGTCAGTTGAACCTGGTACCACTCACCAACGACGAGCGAACAGACGGGCTCGCGCGCGTCCGCACTTCGCCGGAAGAACTCGCGCCCATTGAAGAACAGTTCGATTGCAGCAGAATTTCCGGGTCCATGGCCAAGATAGTATCTCCAGGAACCGTCGCCCCCTCTTTCAGTGCTGGCACATCGAAAATCAAAGCTGGCGTACAGCTTTCCGTCAGCACTGATCTTCACCTGAGTCAGCGATCGCGCGAACCCGTCGTATTCCGCCCGGTTGGGCAGATGAATGCCCAATTCCCCTGGCTGATACGAATTGAGAAACGGGCTTTGACTCTCTTTCTTGAGTACGACAACGCTGTTGGGCCCCGGTCCCCACGGCGTTGCCGGAGCTGCCTCCAAGGTCTGAAGCTCAAAATCCCCGTCGAACCCCGTCAACGTCTCCAGTTCTTTTGCGAGAGCGACCGGATCAACGCCCTCTTTCTGATCAGCACTGGAAGGGATCTCAGTGGAAACAGGAGCAATCGGCGATTCCTGCACCCCCAGATTGTCGAATTCGATCATCGGAATGACTGAGCCAGAATTTCCGTTCGTGTCGAACTGGACAAAGTTAATCACTCCCTCGGCCGCAGGCGACAAACGCTTTCCACTGAACTCCGATACCGCTCCAGGATAGCCCACCGCACCCGACACCGTACCACTTCGCAGATCCAGCGTCAGTTGCACGTTGTACCACCGACTGGAGGCCGCAGCTCCGGATTCGGCGGAAGGAATTACGGGAGTAATCACTTCATACTCGTTCCCTTGTCGCAGCATGACCGATTCTGAAGAGATCAGCACTTCTGCGGCAGGTGCGTCGGGGTGAGCCCCCACCCAGAACCGGTGAGTCCCAGGAAACGACCAGTCCGGCAGCGCAATGCGAAAATCCAGGTTCACGTGCAGTACATCACAATTCTGGCTGGTTCGCTGCGGATAGAGGGCTTGAGAAATCTTGTACTCACCGGCTCCGGCCGAGATGCTCGCACCAACCCTGCCACGCGAGAACAGGTTTTTGAATGGGCTTTGGGCCGCATTCGTCACGGCAATTTTTCCCGAGTAAAGCCATGGCGGCACCAGAACACCATTACTTCCCCCCGCTGCCGCCGCCTGCAGTTCAAAATCCCCGTCCAGATCATTCAGCGATCGTAAAATGGCCGACGGAACGGCTTGCTTCTGTCGCTCAAGACTGGCAGTGATTGCCCCCACGCGAGCATCGTATGCGCGCCACTGCGGAATCGACTCGGTCGGCGGCAGAAGCGGTACCATGGCCCGCACCTTCTGCTTTTGCTCAGATCCTGGGAAGGCATATCGACTGCTGTCAAAAATCCCGTAAAGCGCGTAATAGTCCTGAATCGAGATCGGGTCGAATTTGTGATCGTGACAACGGGCACAGCCGAGGGTCAAACCAAGCACCGTCTGGCCCAGATTATCGATTGTGTCCTGAATCGTCAGATGATGGTAGTTTTCCGAATCAAACCCGAATCGACGGGAAACAGCGAGATAGCCCGTTGCCGTGACCCTGTCCGAATAACGATCGGCAGATCCCTTCACCGCCAGAATATCCCCGGCAATCTGTTCCCGCAGGAACTCGTCGTAGGGCTTGTCTGCATTGAAAGAGCTGACCACATAATTACGGTAGCGCCAGGCATCCGTGACCGGATAGTCCGCTGTTTCTCCCGCGGTATCGGCATAACGGACCACATCCAGCCAGTGACGTCCCCAACGCTCGCCATAGGCAGGTGAGTCCAGCAGTCGATCAACCACCGTTTCCAGCGCCGTGGGCGATTCGTCCTGTTCGAACGCGTCGATTTCCTCGGGTTTCGGAGGGAGCCCGGTCAGATCGTAGGTGATGCGACGAATGAGTGACAACCGCGAGGCGGGTTTTGCAGGAACGACCCCCAGCGCTTCCTGACGTGCGCGGATGAAGCGGTCGAGATCCGACCGGATCCACCCCTCATCCTGAACGGCGGGAGGAACCGGCGCTTCGACGGGCTGAAATGCCCAGTGCTGAACCGACTCAAACCTGGCGGACCCAGCGGGCCAGACAGCGCCATTGCTCACCCAACTGACGAAATCGGCAATCTGATCAGGACGAAGCCGCTTCTCTTTATCGGGAGGCATCGCAGAAACACCCTCGTGCCGCTGGATCGCCTGGATCAGCAAGCTTGCCTCGGGTTGCCCCGGAATAACGGCCGGTCCCGACTCGCCCCCTCGAAGCAGTGACTCACGAGAATCGACCCGTAACGTCCCCCCGGATTTCAACTCACCATGACAGTCAAAACAGACGGTCAGCAAGACAGGGCGAATCTTGGCTTCAAAATGATCTTCTGCCTGATCGGCCAGAGCGGGAACCTGTCGTCCGAAGCAGATCGCAAATACGGTCACGAACGTGGCGACGTGGGAGCTGCCAGGCCATATCCGCCCCTTCACACCACGACCACCGTCAACTCCACCAGTTCGTCTTAGACGGCTGACAACAAAACTCAACTTCATCTGTTCGTCTCGCTCAGTTCGCCCCGGACGGAAGAATCAATGCCAGCAACGACGTCAACTGCAGTTCGTCCCCTGCTCCCTCCCGGAACGAGTCCCATTCCAGGCACACATCAACACTCATGAGTATAACTCAAAGCCCTCCGGCTGGTAACCGCATGCGCTGCCCGAAAGACAACTCTTCTCCTCTTCTCCGATGAGCAGCATTTGCGGGGGGATGGGGTAGCAGAGTTTATGATGGTAAGCGCACGGTGAAGTGCATCTTGAGCCGTGCTTTAGTCTGAGTGGGTTTTGTGACCCATTCAGAGTGGAGATGTCGCAGGTTGGTTCACTGGAAGCAACACGGGGAAAGCTGCCGCCAGAGAGCAGTTCTTCCCCAAAGTAGACCTGTCGCTCTGCGACAGGAAACCCGAACCAGATCCCGCCAGGATTCCTACCCAATCCCAGCTCAATTGACCATCACCCCACAAAACCAATCCGAAATTCCTCCTCGAAATGTTTCACCGTCTTGAGGGAAACTCGCAGCCCGATAGGATTTTGGCAGTCCATCATCGATTGGTCGTTGCTGTGAGACGAAGTCAGGCTGTTCGAACGCCAAGTTCAAGACTGGATCAATCTCACCAATTCGGCCGAAGGAGGACCTCGGGGGCGATCGGATTCGACTGGATTGGCGACGTCCGGGTGGCGTGCGGTGGTTGATCAGTTGGCCACGTAAAAAGCTGATCAAACAACAACTGCTAGTACGGCATCCTGCCGCTGTAGCTCATCCGTACAACATCCATCGCACAGATCCCCTAATCCCTTGCTGACCCCGCAAAGTGAGATGTCCCCTTTGCATTTCCCGCTGGCCAGTTGGGCCAGCCGGCCCAGAATGCATAACCAGCAGTCACTCAAGCACATGGGACTGGCCACCGCCTGGCCAAATCTTGGCCAGCTGGCCAGCCCGTGAGCTACTCGCCGCTCCCAGTTCACCAAAACTCGTCCAATATTCGGCATCGTCAAAGCCCGTGTCAGCGGCATCCTGCCGCTGTAGCCCGTCCATACAACATCCATCGCACCGATCGGCAGGGAGTCAAGCACCGCCCCCCCCTGCTCTCACGTCCCGTTCCCGACCCCGGCCCCAGGCGATTGTCCCCTCCGCTCTCCAACCTCACCCGCATAACGCGCGTCACCGCCACAGCGACATCCCCCCTTCCCCCGGTGAACTTTCGATACCGGAGGAGCCAGTCAATTCATGCTGTCACCCGTACGTAGAACATTTCTCCCCGCAGGCAGATCATCCGACGATCCTCAAGACCGCCAACACTCAACTCCATCAATGCAGCCAGCAACAAAAACGACTTAACCCCCGGCCCGCTCACTCTCAGGCACACGAACCGCTCTATTAAAAGTTCCGATCGAACGACCATCGCCGAACTCCGAACTCCGAAGGCTGAGACCTGAATCGACTCGCTCCTGAAGTCTCGCACGCCCTCGGAAAACCTCCCGCGAGGAGAGTGTCATCAGTGAGGACCAGCACTGCGAGCCCAAACATCCAAACCCTTGGAATATCCCGTTCGAGTGACCGTGATGATGCGCCCCCCCCAACGACGGTGTCCGAGAAAATTGACCACGATACTGCAGGGCCGTGAGAGAGCGGGTTAAGAGCAACGAGGAGACCACGAGAGTGAACAGCAGAAAGGCTTTCGATTGCGATTTTTCGTCCGAGAGGAACCAACGATTGCCTCGTCAAAGCGAGATCTCACCGGGGGCATCGTCGGGATGCAGCTCTTCCGCACACACGCTGCAGCACTGGGGACTCTGCGTCTGCGGGTGACGAACACTTCTTGTCAACGAACGTGCCAGGCGAAGGACCGATGTCAGGAGAAGATCTCGCGGGTTTCGCTGCGGACGTAGTGTCGGTGCTGGCCGATGCGACTGCGCGTCAGCTCGATTGTCTGCGGGCGACCGGCGACGTTGTAGAACAGTTTGCCGAACTTTCGGACGAGCGATACCCAGGTGTTGGTTTCAACAACACAAGCATCGCGGTAGGGACGGCCATTGCTGACCGCCCTCCCCACAGATCCGTACGTGCGGCACTACCGCATACGGCTCTTACCGTGGATAAAGACGAGCGAAACGCACTTCAAGATAAGGGTGGAGATTTTCGGTTTAGTAAGCCAGCGTCGGCTTAGCCGCGTAAACTTGACCCAGGTCAACCGGCAGGCACGTTGTGACCGACGTCGCAACACACGGTACCAGAGGTCTTGGAGGGCTGTCCGGAATTGATTCAGGCGTTTCCAGTTGCCAGGGACTGCGTGGTAATTACACCACCCCTGATAGACACGGGAGAGCCAAGATCCGACTGTCGCCAGATCGTTGTGCATCATTCGTTTCAGCTTGTCTTTCACGTCTTGCAGCTTCGCTCGAACTTTCTTCATCGCCGAGATGCGGCGGATGGTGAAGCCGCCCTTCCGCGTCGTCCCGCAAACATGCGTGAAGCCGAGAAAGTCGAAGTTTTCAGGGGGGCCCTCACCGCGCTTTGAGCGCCGCTCGGCCGCATAGCGGCCAAACTCGATCAACCGCGTTTTCTCGGGATGCAGCTCCAAGCCAAACTTGGTAAACCGGTCAGTGAGTGCTGCGAGGCAGCGCTTTGCATCGATCTCCTCACGGAATCCAAGAACAAAATCATCGGCATAGCGAACGATGATCACCTCGCCTTTCGCGTGCCGTTTCCGCCACGCAACCACCCATAGGTCCAGCACATAATGCAGGAACACATTCGAGAACAACGGTGAGATCACCGCGCCTTGGGGCGTTCCTACTGTGCTTGGGAACCATTCGCCGTCCTCCGAAACGCCAGCTCGAAGCCATTTCTTCAGCAGCCGTAGTAGTCGGCGGTCGGCAATCCGTGCTCCAGAAACTTCAGCAGCCATTCATGGCTGATGTTGTCAAAGTAGCCACGGATATCCGCATCAAGTATCCAGTTCACTTTCTGATGTTCGATACCTACGCTGAGTGCATCCAGAGCCCGGTGACAGCCTCGTCCAGGACGAAAGCCGAAACTGAAACCCAGGAAGTCCTCTTCGTAGATACACTCCAAGACCACCCGCACGGCCTGTTGGACGATCTTGTCTTCCAGGGCTGCGATCCCTAAGGGCCGCAGCTTGCCGTCAAGCTTGGGAATCCAAGCTCGTTTCGATGGTTTGGCACGATACGTTCCCCGATGAATCCGTGCGTGAAGATCAACGATCCTCGCTTGGAAGTTTTCGGCGTACTCGACCCACGTCTCTCCGTCGATGCCCGGTGCCGCTTGTTTCTTCAAGTCAAAGAAACTCGCTTGCAGCAACTCAGGAGTCACGTGGTTCAGCAGATTGTTGAACCGCACCTTCTTGTCTTTTCCTGCCATCTCTCGTACGCCCAGCAGCCCACGCGACCTGGCTTCCCGGCTCTGTGTCCGGACCAGTAGCGGCTGAGAGGCGTTCTCCTCGGTCAGTCTCCTTTCCTCCACAGGTTCCGCTGCAGTGGGTTGTACTGCGTTGTTCACCTGCTTCTTTGGTACTACGAAACTGTCTGACTTCCCGGGCACGTGCATGTCGGC
Source organism: Schlesneria sphaerica (assembly GCF_044336245.1). Taxonomy (NCBI): domain Bacteria; kingdom Pseudomonadati; phylum Planctomycetota; class Planctomycetia; order Planctomycetales; family Planctomycetaceae; genus Schlesneria; species Schlesneria sphaerica. Next base: position 5,844,993 of record NZ_CP172346.1, read on the forward strand.
ATTGTGGCATCGCGCCTTTTCCGACCGATCCGTTTCCGAGGAAATGGATGTACCCGGGATCTCCCGGCTTCCGTGAGGAAAGTTTCCGTCCATGCGTGTGGTCTGGGACTCCGTGCTGGTGAAATCGGACTCGCCATTAGCGTTCGATACCACAATTGCCTTCCCCTTGACACAACAGGGTCGGCCTTCGCAAAGTTGTGATCTCGGAACTCAATAGACAGCCTGGACTTTTCCCTGTGAACGCTTCGCTCTGCCGGTTGCCCGACACAACGCATCACTCGGGGCCAATGCGATTGGCTAAATCCTACCTTGTACGAAACTTGCATTCGCTACCTTCCTCCGGCTTGCGCCGGCGCACTGTGTCCCCATGGGCTGCCTCCAGCCACTCACCACTGAGGATTCTCCAAAATGGCAGAACGAATTAGTTTGCTCCGCGTCTTTGTTGGTCTATTGACATTCGGACTCCATCTACATACGGCGGGGGCGCAGCCTGATGACGTCTCGCTTAGGGAACTTCCTCCGCTCAATTTCGAGCTGGTAAGCCAGAGCTATCGCGTCGATCCATACATTTCGGCCGCAGTAAAGCTGCAAGCAATGGGCAAAAACAAAGCGGTTCGCATCTTACGCGTTGCTGCGAGCGATCCTGAACAGAGCGAGAATTCGGTTTTTGTCCTGTGTAGAATGTTATTTGTGTCAAAGAATGAGCGAATCTTTCGGGCTCCGATGATCGGTACTCCGGAGTTGCTTGGGGGAACACGTCATGGGGACTGGCCGAATTCGCCAATTGATATTGTCGATGGCATACCAGTTGTGATTGTCCGTGGTTACACATTATTTGGATGTGCCGAATCCCCAGACGCGTACCTCGAGTACTGCCTTGATGAATGTGAATGGTCCCGATTTGAGTTCAGAGCAAGGAGTCCAGCCGTAAAATCCAAAGCATTGCAAACGTTGCTCGCATCACCCAAATGGAAGCTGGCGCTTGATGACACGGAGAAGCAATATCTTTCGTCGCAGTTCTCGCAAGACGATTAATACCACGCACAACTGCAAATGCTGTGTTCCCGTTAGTACCCAATCTTCCGGTAGCCCCTGCTCCATGGGTCTCGACAGTGGAGATCGATTGGCGCAGCGATTCTTGCGGCAATGAGATCACAAAAGCTAGCAGAATGGGCTATGTTGAAGGTGAGAAGCAGAGGGAGCTGTAGTATGTGCAACAAGGGATCAACACCCGTCAGGACTCGCGGATTATATGGTGTCATCAGCATTGTGTTGCTCTCGACAGCGACTCAGGTTTGCCTTCCGTATTGGTCTTGCAGCGTCTTTAAGCCCTCTGGGGAACGATCGCACACGAAGCGAGATTGGCGATCTCCCCTTCGCTTCGAGACTTTGATTGATTCGTCGAACTTGACTCGCCAGCAGAGAGTGACGATTTCCGGAGTGAAGACAGGAGACCAGCGTCTCCTGTTGTTGGTGCGAGAGCATTTGGGCACCGTGACGCCCACTTCTGCGTGGCCAACTGAACTTGTCGACGTTGACTTGAATAGCGGGGCCATCTCTACCTCCAAAGGACCGGACGGCGTTCGTTATGCTGTTTACGGTGGGGGCAAGTTATGGCTTCTGCCGGATGTCGCCAAAGGGACATCGCCATTTGTGTGTGAAGGGACTGCTTGGGCGATTCTTAGACGTGCAAAGCGGAAAGGCGTTTGTTCGCATCGAACAGTGGTTCAGTACATCGATCCTCACTGGCGGGATACAGGCCGGGTTATCGAGTCACCTGCATTTCGGATGGGAAATGATACATATATCGGAATGCAGGGGGAGCACAGTTTTTGGTTTCAGGGCGCCATAGATGGCCTCTACTATCAAAGGAATCTGCGACCGATCGATGAGAAAGATGTCGGTCGAAAGCCAGAGAATAATGATGAGATCTTGGGCGAAGGCGACATGCCGGGAGGGTGGAACTACATACCGATAGACGATGACTCTGAGGAGTTTTCAAGGGTACCACTTGCGTACTGGTTCAAGAGCGACCAGCCCTGCAGCTTGGAGATCGAGTCGACTGAATCCGAATCCTTTAGGTTTGTGTATCGCCGTTACTTGAATAACGGTAGAGTTTATACGCAGGCATTTCTGTGTCCGATTCGATGGCTCCAAGACGAGCAGCTCTCGTTTCAGTATGGCGAGAATGGTGGTTGTATGCACATCATACCCGATTCCGATGGCACTGCCCTAGCAGCTGCTCTAAACGGCATAGACGGACGATTGCATGTCTTCAAAGTAACCGACGGACAGCCTAAGCTTGTCGGCCAGAGGGGAAGTCCGAAGGTGAGATGGCTACTCCAGGATATCGGTTGTTTTGTACTACTGGCATTCTGCGCTCCATTGCTCCCGCTCATGGCAGTTGCTTGGATCGATCAATTCACACAAATGCGGCGAATTCGTCGCGATGCGGACCGGAACGCCATGGCACCTTGCATTGTCCAGCGGGGTATAGCGCGGGCGATTGACCTAGGCTTGATGTTGCCTTTTGCAGTTGGCGCAGTTGCATATCATCCTGATTTCATTGGTTGGTGGCTTCTCTTTGCTAGGGAGTGTCAGCGGTTCGTTAGTTCGATACAAAGTGTTTTTGATATTTTTCATTTTACGGTCATTGATGAAATGAAGGACGCGTCAGTGAAAGTGCTGGCACTGTTGTTCGAAGTACAGGTGGAGTGGCGAATGGTGACGGTTGTGCTTTTTCTTAGTCTGTGTCAACTCATCATGATGGGCAGATACGGACAATCAATTGGGAAGAAGCTTTGCGGGATTAGGATTGTAAGGCCAACTCTCCGTCGGTGCGAGTTCGGTCGGCTCGTATTGCGGGAGGTGTTATTGACGGTTGATACGTTTTTGTTGACGATGTGGTGGCCTGCATTACTCGTGATGTTCCTCACGCCGAGGTCACAACGTCTGGGTGACATTTTGGCTGATACTATTGTGATAACCGTCAGGGAAAGCCCAATCGCGAGTCGCTAATTCCCTGTGTGCGATTATGTGCTGTTCGACGGTAACTGTTAAGCCATTTTGGGCTTCTCAAGCTGCCGGGATTCGGTAAATTTTCTGCATCATGGATGATGTTGCGTTACTCAAAGAGCAGGTAGCGGCTTTGCTACATCGTGTGGTGGAGTTGGAAGCCCAAGTTGCGGAGCGTGATGCTCAGATCTCGGAATTGGAAGCAGAACTGGAACGGGTCCGCCGTCAGGGTTACAAACCAAAGCCGAATCGCAAGCCACCCGCAGGAAGCAAGAAGCAGGATCGTCGCAAGAAGCCATTTCGGCAGCATCCCGGTGTGTTTCGTGATACGCTAGGTGGCCCGACCGCCTGTTGAGGGCGGTCGGGTGCCGTAGGCACAAGATGCAATCTCGTCGGCTGGCCATGACGGATCCGTGGTGAATTCATCATCCGCTTCCAAGCCTGGCGGCCACCGAATCGGTAAACCAGCAGATTTCTGTTCAACGTACCAGCGAGCCGAACTCCACGGCCAGTCGCTGGCTCGTTCCACCAACCCGGCCCGAACGGGATTCCTGTGCATGTCGTCCAGTTTTTCTTCCACCTTGGCCCGCGACCCAATGTTGAATCCGTAGTAGCGTGCCTGCCAGATGGGTTCGGTGGAGTCAATCTGGGGCCAGTCGCTCTGGAAGCGCTGGGGCAACACGGTTTTCAATGATTTCGAAGTCTGTTCCTTCCACTTGTTCAGGCACGGGCTCAATTGCCACGTTTCAGGGAACCAGATGAGAGCATCGACGTGATCTGGCATGATCACAAATCCCCGGCAAAGCCCCTGCTGCTGTGCCAGTCGACTCCCTATGGTGCCAATGACGATTCTCCTCGCTTGCTCATGCTGCAGGTGGTTGCGCCTGTTGTCGCACGAGCGTGTCCCAAAGTGGATCTGCTTCGAGGTGGCGTAAACGCGTCTTTCAACCATGGTAGACAGAAGGAAACTGCGTGATGTGATCCCAAAAAAAGGGAACACTCAGGGCCAGCGCGTACTAACTATTGATTCCCATTAGTGTTTTGAGCATCACGTTATCATCCCAGCCACATCTTCTGCGGTTCATGGCGACGCTTTTCTTGTTTTGCTGTTGTTTGAGCAGCGAAAGAGTATGTCGGTTCAGCCACGCCATGTTCTCCCGAAGTTGCTTTTCTCGGATGCGGGACTCGTCTTCTCGATACGTGACATCCAAGGTCCAATGGCAACTGTTTTCAATCGACCAATGACTGCGAACGGCCTTGGCAAAGCACTTCACCCCCAAGGGGAGGCTACTGATAAAATACCGAATGTCGACGGTTTCCTTGCCTCCACGATCGACCATCGAGATGACCGCGCCTAACGTCTTCAGTGACGCCCAGCGATCAGCACCCGCAAGGACATCTGGAATGGGGAGTTGCACATAGGTGTGTCTCGGTGCGACCATGCCCGGTCTCCGTTGTTGTGTGCCGACGAGCGTCCACATCGGCGAAATCCGTTTGCATCTGTTCTTCGAGATAATCCGTTGCTGCCTGGTACAGGGATCCTTGATTCCCTTTCAGAGCGAGAACATAGTCGGCCTTCGCCTCAATGATCTGTTTGGCGATCGCTGTCTGAGTTCCCATGGCGTCAATCGTAATGATCGCGCCTCGGAGATCGACGAGTTTCAATACCTCGGGAATCGCCGTGATTTCATTGGATTTCTCGTCAGTCGCGACTTGCCCAAGGCTCAAGCCCATTTCGCTGGCCCAGATGCTGACAGAATGCAGAGCCCCCAACCCCTTCTTCCGGTCATGGCTGCGGCGTAATGTTTTCCCGTCAATCGCCAGCAGCAATTGATCATGATCCAGAACCTCCGCCGCTGCGGCCCGTAAGGCCTCCAGCCATTGCGTGAAGCACGCCTGAAAGGCGCCGGGGTTCAACGACATCAGCACTCGACGAAAGACATCCTTGCGAGGAATTCCCTGAGGCAAGTCGAGCAACCCCAGCAGAAAGTCTTTCTTCAGTTCTGCCCATTCCGCGATTCCCGTAGGGCCACTGCAACCACCCAGCACGGCCATGATGGAGATCACGATGACACTCACGAGGGGATGCTTCTGATTGATGGAAGAACGAGGATCCTCGAGTTCCGCGAAATACGGAATGATTTCCTCCAAGCTCAGACGAACGCTACCAGAGTCTTTCTTCGCCATGATCCACCTCAATGCCGCAGCTCGCTTCTTGTCGCAAACAATCGCATCAAGGTATGATGATTAGGCCCCTGGCGCAAGTTACCCCATCTTACCTATTTACCGCCGAGTGCGCGCTGGCCCTGTGGGCGAACCTCCTTTGATCAGGGTTCGGGGTCGCGGCTGGTCGAGCTTGCTTGATGAAGTCGAAAGCTTGTTCCGCCGTGAGACAACAGCGTTTGTAGCCTAACACGATCGCGGCGAGCGTGACGCTTCGTCCGTGACCGTTGGCGCAGCAAATGTAAATTCGGTCATGAGGGCTTTCAAAGGCTTCGATCGCCCGCTGACATTGGTCTTCAGAGGGGATTCCGCCGTCCAGTGTCGGAAGACAAATAATGGGAAGTCCACAGCGGATGGAGGCGGGAGTCTCAAGTTCGGCGGTGAGATCAATCACCAGGCTTACGTCATTTGGTAGATGTTTGAGTTCACAAAGTCGGCCAACATACAGATCCGGTAGGATCTGGCTGAAGGTGGGGGTAGGCCAGAGTAAGTTCTGGCCATAACAGGCAGCTTCCTGGAACAAAAAGTAGGGTGTGAGAACGACACGGTTCCGTGGGCCGATTCGTCCGCTCGCGCCCTTGCCGAAGACGCCCCGCCAATCCATCACGAAGGCAAATCCGACAAACAGCAAGTTGAACGAAGTCCATGCAATGAGAACCTGTGCGGTGATGCTCTCCAGGCCGCGAGTTGTCGCTGGCAGGATGACTCCTGACACCAGGAAGACGATCCCAAACATCGCTCGTCGCGGGACGTAATTCATTTTGAGCAGATGTCCAGAATGTGATGATGGAATCGAGCCATTTCATTCACGGTCGTTGTTGCCTGCGCTTGTCAGTTCGAACCGCTCTCGTCTGTTTGACGATTTGGGGCTACGTGGGGTGATTGTCAAATCCGAGACCCCGTTTGTATGATCCGCTGCAGATTGGGGGGCTCGATGACCTCAGGGGACTGTGCCTTCTTTTCCGTAGATCTCAAGGCCACCTCACTCACTGGTGTGGTCTGCAGATGGGGAAAGATCTCAGGCTAATTCTGGGATTGAGCAATCCCTGCAGTGAATACCGCTACCTGAGGCTGTTTCTGTCGGTCAGATGTTTCTTTCGGCGAAAAGGTTCGAATTTCAGCGATGACCAATGTTACGGATACGATGTCGGCGCTGAGAGATGTTCTGCAGAAATACTGGGGATACGATTCGTTTCGGCCACTGCAGGCGGAAGCGATGCGGACGATCATCGAGCGGCGAGACTCGGTCGTTGTCCTGCCGACAGGGGGCGGAAAGTCGATCTGTTTTCAGGCTCCGGCGGTGGCGATGCCCGGATTGGCGGTCGTTGTTTCGCCGCTGATCTCGCTGATGAAAGATCAGGTCGATGCACTGACGGAGTATGGTATCCCCGCGGCTTGCGTCAACAGTTCAATGACCAACGCGGAACGGTTCAAGGTGGCTGATTCCATTCGGCGAGGGGAGTTGAAGCTGCTGTATGTCGCCCCCGAGCGGCTGTGCAGCGACAAGATGCTCGACTTCCTTGAGACCAGTCAGGTTTCGTTCTTCGCCATCGATGAAGCACACTGTATCAGCGCCTGGGGGCACGACTTTCGGCCTGAATATCGGATGCTGCAGCAACTTCGCACGCGGTTCCCCGGGATCGGCGTCCATGCCTTCACTGCCACTGCAACAGAAACCGTGCGGCAGGATATTTCAGACCAGTTGGGACTGCGTGATCCGGAATGGCTGATTGGTTCATTTGATCGTCCCAACCTGATCTACCGGGTGCTGAAAAAAGGGGATGTCCTGAAGCAGGTGCGTAGCGTGATTGATGCACATCCTGAAGAATCGGGGATTGTCTACTGTATCTCGCGCCGTGAAGTGGACGAACTGGCACAGTCGTTGAAGCAGGCGGGATACAAGACGCGGCCCTACCATGCGGGGTTGTCGGACGAAGATCGCAATCGGCATCAGGACGAATTTCTCAACGACAAGACCCAAATTATTGTCGCCACGGTTGCCTTCGGGATGGGGATCGACAAGTCCAATATCAGGTACGTGATTCACACAGGGGCGCCGAAGTCGCTCGAACACTATCAGCAGGAGACAGGGCGTGCAGGCCGTGACGGCCTGGAAGCCGAATGCTGGCTCCTCTGGTCGTCCGCGAATTTTATTATCTGGCGAAAGATGCAGGAGGAACTTCCCCCCCCTGCCAAAGCGCAGGCCCTGGAAAGCCTGAAAGGGATCGAACGCTTCTGCACGGGGGTGTCGTGCCGCCACAAGGTGCTGGTGGAGCATTTCAATCAGGCGTTTGAATCGTTCAACTGCCGTGCGTGTGATGTTTGCCTTGATCAGCTTGATCTGGTGGCGGACCCCTTGGTGATGGGGCAGAAGATTCTTTCCTGTGTTGTGCGGGTGAATGAAAGTTACGGGGCGGACTACGTGGCACAGGTCCTGGTCGGATCACGAGATGCCCGCATTCTGGCGAATGAGCACGATCAGCTTTCGACGTACGGATTGCTGAAATCAGAGAGGAAAGAGGCTGTCCGCGACTGGATTGAGCAGTTAGCCTCGCAGGGATTTCTGGAGCGAGAGGGGGAATACAACACGCTCAAGGTGACCGACGCGGGCTGGAAGCTTTTGAAGGGGCAGGCCACGCTCAAGCTGCTGCAGCCAGCGAAGAAAAAATCGGGATCGGGATCGGGAAGTTCGTCCAAAGTCGAAGCGGCATCGTGGGAAGGTGTTGATCGTGAACTGTTCGACGAACTGCGGGGGCTTCGTCGGCGGATTGCAGAAGGTCACGGCGTCGCTCCGTTTGTGATCTTCGCGGATACGACCCTTCGTGACCTGGCCCGGCGGCGACCAACCAACCTGGCAAACTTTCGACTTGTGCACGGGGTCGGGGATAAAAAAACGGCTGACTTTGGGAGTTTGTTCACCGACGCCATTCGTGAATATTGCGATCGGCACCAGGTGGCGCGTGATCTGGACACTCCCGGAAGTACGACTCTGGTTCCACGTGTCACCCAATCCACCGAAGCTGTGACGTTGTCACCGACGAAGCAACTGGCCTTCGACCTCTTCCGCCAAGGCAAGTCGGTGGAAGACGTTGCAGCATTGACCGAGCGCACATCGTCGACGGTCTCGGATTATCTGATCGAATTTATCAGTACGATTCAGCAGTGTGACCCCGCACCCTGGGTGAATGAGTCCACTTTTGAAAAGGTCCGGGCAGCGGTTTCCCGAGTCGGAACGGATCGACTGAGACCGATTTTTGAGGCTTTGGATCAGCAAGTGCAGTACGAGCAGATCAAGGTGGCCCTGGCTTGTATCAAGAACCTCCCTCCGGTCAAATAGACGTCGGCTTATCAGTCCCTTTGAATTCGTCTGTCCGAGCGAAAATTCGCGGTTGTCATGGCTGAGCCCAAGGAGTCCGTGAAACGAATTCGACATTCCCGCTAGCCAATCAATGATTGTCGGAACAGATCGCATGCGTTCGCTGAGTCATCAGCGAACGCATGCTGTGCAAGAGGCCTATCGCTGTTGCACAGGGGTAGACTGTGATCAAAGTTTTTAACGTTGGTGATTGACATCAGTAGACATAGCGTCTTATTCTTGAGTGTTAAATTTTATTTTTTTCATCGAAGACGAAGGTACTCATGGCACGAACACCCCAGGACATCACTGACGCTGAATTGGCGGTGATTAATCTCTTATGGGAACGAGGGCGAACAACGGTTCGCGACCTGACGGATACGCTCTATCCCGGTGGCACCGGTGCGCATTACGCCACGGTGCAGAAGCTGCTTGAACGGCTGGAACTGAAGAAATTTGTGAAGCGGGACCGCAAGCCCTGGCCTCACATGTTCGAGCCGAAAATTGATCGTGACGAGCTGATCGGTCGCCGTCTGCAGGCTACTGCGGACAAGTTGTGTGAAGGTTCGCTCGCCCCCCTGCTCTCCCATCTGGTGAAGGCAAAGCTCAGTCCCGATCAGATCGGTTCGCTGCGTGATTTGCTGGACGATCTCGACAAGGAAAAAGGTCGATAGACCGAAGCTTTTCACTGTAGAAAAGCTTGTCACGGTAGACGTCTGGCCTGAGGCCAGATCGGAGTGGGATCCCTGGCGGATCTGGAGCGCAGGACTTCCGGCAGGAGCGCGCAGTGCTGACGTATCTCGAGTTTGCACTTATCAACGCGATGATGATTGTTCCGCTCGCCATTCTCTCTGAGATTGCCGGGCGGACTTTTCGTCGTCCCACTCTGACGCATCTCTTATGGGTTCTCATTCTTGTCAAGCTCGTGACACCTCCGCTGTGGCAAGTTCCGTTGATCGACCGTGAATGGCTGGTCACGGTTGGTCAGCAGTTAATTCCCCCTGTGCTGGCGGACGTGGATACCATCGAACTGCGGCAACGTCTGGCAGGTCTGAGCGAGGATTCGATTCACGAGTCGCAGTCCCAACCCAGCCCTCGACCCCGACCTCGCAGTCTGGCGGATCAGGACCGTCGGATGGCGGCCCGGGACGAGACCATTCAGTCGTACGTCACTCGATCGCTGCGCAGCCAGAATCTGCGTCTTTATGCTCTGGCCGTACTTCTGAATGTCTGGGCTCTGGGGGCGTTGACCTGGTTTGTCGTGCAGGGGATGCGATGCATTCGATTCCGTCTGGCGCTACAGCAGGGATGTGCAGCCGGCACGAAACTCCAGCGCACTGCCGACGTCATCGCTCAAAGGATGGGGCTGGCTCAAGCACCAACCGTCTGGCTGATGCCGGGGGTCATGTCCCCCATGCTCTGGGGGTGCGGACGATCACCGTTATTAGTCTTCCCTGAACTGCTGCTGGATCGGCTGGATGAGGAAGCGACGGCAACGCTGCTGACTCATGAACTGTCCCACTTCCGTCGTCGCGATCATTGGGTTCGCGTTCTCGCCCTGGTAACGACGGGACTCTTCTGGTGGCATCCCGGTGTCTGGTGGGCACGTCGCGAGATCGAAGCGGCGGAAGAAGAATGCTGCGACGCGATGGTTGTGTCGATTGCTCCATCCGTCCCCAGGCGGTATGCCCAGGCCATTCTCGACGTGGTCGATTTTCTCGCCGAGCAGGAATTGAGAATGCCCGCCCTGGCGACCGGCATCGGCCAGGTCCCCTTCCTGCGACAACGTCTCACCTGGATCATGAGTGGCCCCCGCCGCCAGGACATTGGCTTGTGCGGATGGGGACTGTGTGCATTGCTGGTCTGTCTGCTGCCCCTGCAGCCCTCGTGGGTTGGTGCACAGGGGACCTTGCTTCCGGCGACGGTATCGCCGATGGCTCAGTTATCCGTCCCGTGGAACGCGATTTCGTCCGTCGCGCCAATGGCCGGGGATCCGGGGGCCTCCCCTGTTACGGAGGGGACGAAGAACACGGATTCGGCGGAAGGTGAGCCCGGCAATGTAACGCGATGGAGCGGGTCTGAGGTGCAGGCACAGTCGTCTGATGGTCGCCTGGTTGTCGTAGGAAACGAAGGATTTCGCACGCTCCTGGACTTGGAGTCGGGTCGAGAAATCGAGCTGATCGATTTCTCGATCGAGGCGATGGCTTTCGGCCAGGGCTCACGTGAGTTCGTGTCCGTCAGTCGTGATGGAATGCTTCGATTGTGGAACACACAGACGCTAAAGATTGACCGTGAATGGAAGGTCCCCGGGGGGGACGTCAAGACGGTTGATCTTTCTGCCGACAGTTCCTGGATCGCAACGGGTGGTCGCGATGGGGTTGTACGGATCTGGAATCGGTCTGCAGACAAAGTGATGCAGGAATTTCCTCGCGAACTCGCTCCGATCAACTGCGTGCGGTTCTCACCCTACTCTGCCTTGCTGGCGGTTGCGACGGGGGACTGGATGTCTCCTCGAACAGGCAGAATCGCACTGGTCGATTCACGCGACTGGAGCGAGGTGATCTCGATGAACTGGAACTCACCTGCGGCAGTGGTGGCGTTTCACGCAGATGGTGATTCACTCGTCAGCGGTGACTGGCAAGGCCGCGTTGCCCGGTGGAGCCTCTCAACGGGGGAACTGCTGGGACTCAGTCGCGGACATGAGAAATTCATGGCCGCCGCTCAGTTTTCATCCACAGCTTCGCCGCTACTGGAAATTGATGTGCCGGATCTTCCCTCGCACTGGAGTTGGAACGAGGTCGAACCGGGCGAAAGCGGCCTGCGGATTTTCAGCCGCTGGGGGTTCTACTCTCTTTACAATCTCAGTCCTGCGTCCGCTTCAAGCATGTCGGCAAAGCGGTAATGACAGGTCAAGAAGCTGTTTCACGGCTCCATTGCCGCGCACGAATCTGCTGGGTGGAAAATCCCTTCTGCTGCGCTCATCGCGAGTCCGGGGTCGGGCAGTCGGTGCAGCCGCTGTGACACGCTGAACACCATGACTTTGACCCTGGATTCAATCCGTGTTTCCGAGACTGAGCACCATCGAGCACGCTCGCCGAGCTGCGGTGTTGTTCTCGGGGGTTCACATCTGCGGCCACGTGGGAGGGTGTTACTCGACTGCCGGAAGCGCAAAAAGAAAGGAGCCTCTGAATGAGAGGCTCCCTGATCTTTTGATTCCGAGTCTGCAAGCTCACCGAGTCAGGCGAGAGTTCGCAAAGCTCCCGAATGCGAGATCTCATCCAGGAAACTCGCTGTCTGCGATTCCCGGATGGGATGACACGCCATTGGGCTATTTCGTCTGAGATTCGCGGAAGGGGAACACGTCCACGGGCTGCAGGGCGCTGGGTGGCAGTGGGTTGGGGGAGTTGACGTATCCGAACCGGTAGCAGCCGACCATCCCTGACGTGACTTCAGCGACGTACAGCACTCCCGTGGCGACGGCCTGACCGGTCCCCTGATTGGCAGCACCCGCGTTCAGGAAGCCTTGTCCGGGGATGATCGTGTATTTGCCGTTCGAGCGGACTTTGAAATCCTGAGCGACGTTGGCAAACCAGAAGTTTGTGAAGGACTGCGACTGTGGGTTCAGCAACGCCCCCTGCAGTCGGCCCGTCGAGAAATCCAGTACAAAGACCGCATCGGGAAGTCCTGGACCGACTTCGACCGTACAAATGGCGAACTTGGCATCGCGGTCGGTTGCGCTGGCAAGAACCTGCTCATGCGGCCACAGATAGGCAAGGCAAAGACCGGCAATGACGCCGAATCCCAACCAGACAAGCTGACGTTCTTTCGCGTGTGATTTCATGAATCGATCCTGCTTCCATTGAGACCGGGGGATAGGCAGCCGAGAGGTGAAGTGTCCTGATGCGCGTTCGGCGTGTCCGACGGCCAAAATTTTAATCCGTTCAAGTGCATTCGGCTAGTTGAGCTGCGAGCGGGTCACGAAATTCCCCGTGAATCAGGGAGCGACGTCGGGAGTGTCAGCCGGGCGTTCCGGGGGACATTTCTTTTGACTTGGTGGCGACAGATTCTGTTTGTGGCTTGCTCACGGGGCTTCACCTCTCCCCTGCTCCGGTGACAATTCGTTTCCGTCGAATGCTGTAGTCCGCTCACCGTTCTGCTAATCTGCGTACTATGAACACCAGCTACTATCATTTTGATGTCGCCGTGATCGGCGCAGGCCATGCCGGATGTGAGGCTGCACTGGCAGCGGCGCGAATGGGCGCCAAGACCGTACTGCTCACCATGAACTGCGACAGCGTGGGCCAGATGAGCTGCAATCCAGCCATCGGTGGCGTGGCGAAAGGCCAGATCGTCCGAGAAATCGACGCTCTGGGGGGCGAGATGGGCCGGGTGATTGACGAGACCGGCATTCAGTTCCGGATGCTCAATCGCAGCAAGGGGGCTGCGATGCATAGCCCTCGTGCCCAGGCAGACAAAAAAGCCTATCAATTCGCGATGAAGTACCGGATCGAGTCTCAGCCGGGACTGACCCTCCGACAAGAAATGGTCGAAGAACTCCTTTCGGAACCAGGCGACGCCACGGCGGATCAAGCGGAATCGGGTTCCGCACCCTACCGCATTACGGGCGTCCGGGTACGTGGGGGAGGTGTCTATCACTGCCGCAGTGTGATCGTCACGACCGGAACATTCCTGCAGGCGATCATGCACACGGGGGAAGCCAAGACAGCGGGGGGACGTGCGGGGGACGGGACAACGGGAACCATGTCCGATTCGCTGAGGAGCCTCGGTTTTGAACTCCAGCGGTTTAAAACGGGAACTCCCTGTCGACTGAACGGCCGGACGATTGATTTCTCGGCCTGTTCCGAGCAGCCGGGGGATCCCCTGCCTCAACCGTTTTCTTATCTGACCGACTCGATCTCGCAGCCGCAGATTCCCTGCTGGTTGACCGAGACCAATGAAGGGGTGCACGAACTGATTCGGGCCAACCTTCATCGGGCCCCGATGTACAGCGGACAGATTCAGTCGACAGGTCCCCGCTATTGTCCGTCAATCGAAGATAAAGTCGTCCGTTTCGCGGAAAAGCCGTCGCATCATATCTTCCTCGAGCCCGAAGGGCGGAACACGTGGGAGTACTACTGCAATGGCATTTCGACCAGTCTTCCCCGGGATGTGCAGGACGAACTCGTTCGGTCAATTCGAGGACTGGAACGGGCCGAGATCATGCGCTACGGCTACGCAGTGGAATATGATTTCGCACCGCCGACTCAGTTAAGAGCCACTCTTGAAACCAAGCGCGTCGAGGGCCTTTACTTCGCAGGTCAGATCAACGGAACAACCGGGTACGAAGAAGCGGCAGGTCAGGGATTGATTGCCGGTGCGAACGCGGCGCTCAAGCTGGCGAATCAACCTCCCTTGATCATTGATCGCAGCCAGGGTTACCTGGGGGTCCTGATCGATGATCTGGTGACAAAAGGGGTCGATGAGCCCTACCGCATGTTTACTTCTCGCTCCGAGTATCGGTTGCTGCTTCGCCAGGACAACGCCGATCGCCGACTGACCCCCATCGGACGACGGATCGGTCTGGTGACGGAAGAACGCTGGCAGCGGTTCCAGCAGCATGAACAGGAGATCGAACGGGCCAGCGACTTGATTCAGCGATTGCGACATGAAGGGAGCACGCTGGAAGAGTGGTTGCGGCGACCGGAGGTCACCTGGACGGAACTGACTTTTCGCAGCAGCGAATTAGCATCACTAGCGATCGGGCAACTTGCCCGGCAGCAAGTGGAGATTGAAACCAAATATGCTGGTTACATCCGCCGACAATCTGCAGATATCCAGCGTCAAAACCAGATTCAGGTCGTGAAGATTCCGGAGACATTCAACTTTCAGGCGGTCGCTCAACTGCGCCGCGAGGCCAAGGAGAAGCTGGCTCGCGTTCGCCCGCGGGATCTGGGACAGGCGGGACGCATCAGCGGAATTACACCTGCTGATCTCACGATTTTGCTTCTCTATTTGAAAGAGCCTGAGCGGTTGGCCAGCGAAGGCTGACACGAATCGACATTGCTAAGCACGATCGATCGGATGGCATCCACGTTTGGACACTTAGTCAGGACGGGCCTTCGGGGGTGTGAGGTCGATGGCGAGGAAACGCGTTACTGGGTAATCTCGGTCGAGTTTGCCCCCCCGGAGCTTTAGACAGGCAAACGAATGTTGACCGAATTGTCAGAATAGTTACAATCGGTACTCACGGAAGATTCGGAAGGTTCCGCACTATCAACGGATGACGAAGAATCGGCATAGTGGATAGTGAACGGGTGAATTCATGGATCGCGAATTCGCCACCTTCTTGTTCGACAAACTGTGGAAGCGGGTCTCTCACGAGGTGTCGGGAGATCTCTTTCAGCCCGGGGACATCCGCGGGCGCGCCCCTGCAAAGGATGGAGGAGCTGCCGTATGAAAACTGTTTTTACAACCGGCGAAGCCGCCAAGATCTGCAAAGTCAGTCAGCAGACAATCATTCGCTGTTTTGACTCGGGACAGCTGCGCGGCTTTCGCGTCCCCGGTTCACGTTTTCGCCGGATTCCTCGCGATATTCTCTATCGGTTCATGAAAGAGAACAGCATCCCTACGGATGCCCTCGAAAGTGGTCGGCGCAAGGCCTTGATCGTTGACGACGACGTGGAACTGGTCGAACTGATCCGGGATGCGCTGGAAGCAGACGGCCGATTCGAGATTCGCGTCGCCAACAACGGCTTCGATGCAGGTATGATGGTCAAGGAATACCGTCCTGACATCATCGTTCTCGACGTGATGCTGCCCGATATTAACGGCAAGGAAGTTTGCCAGCGGGTTCGTATGGACTCGGCCCTCGACGGGACAAAGATCATCTGTATCAGCGGGATGGTCGAGCAAGACAAGATTGCGGACCTGAAACTCTCTGGAGCGAACGACTTCATGCAGAAGCCATTCGAAATCGAAGCTCTGGTGGAACGGATGTGCAAATTGCTGGATGTCGAACCGGTTGAGGCATAAGCTCGATCGGATGTTTGAATATTGATGAGGTTGAGGACGATGGCGCGCCATCGTCCTCAATCTCATTTTATGACTGGGCTCAGTCCAGTACGTGGTCGGTGACTGTCGGTTGGTCCAAGCGTCTTCCCAAAATTCACTTCGATGAAGAGTGCTATTGTAATGTCTGCCCCCCTCCAGACGTATGCCACACGCGACTGAGAAAACGAGGCTCTGATTGATGGCCGAACCAGCGGAGAGACCCGAGACGCCGATCGACGCGCAGAAAATCTTCGTGCTGCCCGACAGGGACCGACTTGAGGCCCTGGCGGAATTCGCCGCGGGGGCAGGCCACGAGATTAACAATCCGCTGGCGACCATCATCGGACGGGCCCAGATGCTGTTGAAAGAGGAACGGGATCCTCAACGACGACAAATGCTCATGTCCATCGGCGCCCAGGCGTATCGCGTTCGGGACATGATCGGTGACGCGATGTTGTTTGGAAGGCCTCCTCAGCCTGAGCCACGGGCCGTCCTGCTGAGCGAGATCGTGGCACAGGCCATCACCAGGCAGGCCGAGTTGCTCGCCAGTGGCAGATGTCAGGTCGTGAACAAGGTCCCGGAGTCCCTGTCTCTGCACGCCGATCCGACACAACTGGCCATCGTCGTTTCCGAATTGATGCGAAATGCTGTCCAGGCGATGCATCCGGAGGGCGGTGTCATCGAAATTTCGGCCCAGGCTCAATTGTCTCAGGCGGTGATCGAAATCACTGACTGTGGGAAAGGCTTTACGGAGATCGAACGTCAGCACGCATTCGACCCGTTCTTTTCTGGTCGACAGGCAGGGAGAGGACTCGGTTTCGGCCTGTGCAAATGCTGGCGAATCGTGGACCAGCATCGAGGGCAGATCGAGATTATGTCAGATCCCGGGGGACCGACGACCGTGAGAATCCTCTGGCCGTGTGCCGAAAAAATGTGAGCCATTTTCGTCATCACGTGGAAGAAATGCGTCGATTTTTGACACACGTAGCGATCCGTGCCAGCGATTAATCCGATTTTCGGTCCCGGACAGGGTTGATAGGTTGTTCTGGAGGTCCCACCAATCGAAACTAGTGGTGATTTCTCGTGACCAACGCCGATCATTATTTTCGGCGGAGCCAGCGGTGACCGCTGGCCCAAGACCCGTTAAATTCTGTGTAGTTGACACAAGTTTTTAAACTTCGCCAAATTGCCAAACATTGAGAGTCTTCAAATGCCATCACGCGGCAAGCTGCAGGGGATCTTCACACCAAACATCGTCCCTCTGAACTCGAGAGGTGAAATCCATGAGAGTGAACTGCGACGGTATGTCGACTGGCTGATCGAAAAAGGGGTGCATGGCCTCTATCCGAACGGCTCGACGGGTGAGTTCACGCGATTCACGGTGGAAGAGCGAATTCGGATCATGGAGATCATCTGCGATCAGGTCCGTGGACGGGTTCCGGTGCTCGCCGGGGCGGCCGAAGCCAATGTGAAGGAAACCGTTCGGGCCTGTGAGAAGTACTACGAGCTGGGTGCCACCGCAGTCGCGATCGTGGCTCCCTTCTACTACAAGTCGAGCCCTCGCGCGGTTTACGCCTACTTCAAGGAAATTGCGGATAACACGCCGATCGACGTGACGCTGTACAACATCCCCATGTTTGCCAGCCCCATCGACGTGCCAACCGTCAAGCGACTCGCCGAAGACTGCCCCAAGGTTGTCGGGATCAAGGATTCTTCCGGCGATATCCCGAACATGATCCGCATGATTCAGGCGGTTCGTCCTTCACGTCCGGAATTCAGTTTCCTGACCGGATGGGACGCCGCTCTGATGCCCATGCTGCTGATTGGCTGCGACGGGGGGACCAACGCCAGTTCGGGTGTTGTCCCTGAGCTGATGCGAAAGCTGTACGATCTGACGCTCGCGTACCGGATCGACGAAGCCCGCGAATTGCAGTACGACATCGTCACCTTGTTCGATGCGATGCTGTTCTCGGCCGAGTTTCCTGATGGATTCCGTACGGCAGTCCGCTTGCGTGGCTTTGAAACGGGTGTCGGACGTCAGCCTCTCAGCGACGATCAGCAGGCTGATCTGGCCAAACTTGCCGACAAACTTCAGTGCATGCTCTCACAACACGGCTTCACGGACGAACCGCTTTCCGGTTGTTCCACGGGGCTGGGAGGTTCGTCCAATCCGGGCGAAGTTTCCACGATCGTTCACGCGGTCGTAGCAGAACTGAAACGTCGCGGCCTGGCATGAGGTCTGACGGAAAAGTTCTGGTTCCGAGGCAGGTGGACAGGATGAGCACGATTATCGCCCGTCGCATCCGTCTGCGTTCGTGAGCTGACTCGACCGGGGACGAGACAATTTGAGGGCGGTGCCGTTGCCGGCATCGCCCTCTTTGTCGTAAACGTGCAACGAAGCTGCGACATTTCCTGGCGAGATGGTCCGCGAGCGAGGATAGGTCCACGTCGGATCTCGCGGCCCCCCTTCCCTGCTCTCGTCAATCAAACCTGGTCGGATGCCGCGTCGAATGAATTTGCTCTGCGGTCGCAAGGCAAGACGCTCGATCGTGCTGAAGGTCGCCGTTATCCGGGAGAGAACAGCTTGTAAGTCTTGTATCCGCCGCCGATATTGACCACGTCGGTGAACCCGGATTGCAGCAGGATCCGGGTCGCCAGATAGCCTCGTTGACCTACCTGACAGTACACGGCGATCGGCTTGTTCGCTGGCAGTTCTTTCAATCGCTCGCGCAGGTCGTCGACCGGAATATTGACGGCTCCCGGAATCGCTCCTTGTGAGAATTCCTGCGGCGTGCGGACATCGATCAGGTAGGGACGTTGATCAGACGCAGTGGCCAGCAGCGATTCCACGTCCGTCTGGGGATGGTCCCCTCGGATCAATCCGCTGGCCACGAATCCCGCCATATTGACCGGGTCTTTTGCCGAGCCGAACTGAGGCGCGTAGGCCAGTTCCATCTCTTCGAGGTCGAATACCGTCATCCGTGCCTGAATCGCCACAGCCAGCACATCAATCCGTTTATCGACCCCCTCACCACCCACGGCCTGAGCTCCCAGGATGAGGCCATCCTTCGGGTCGAACAGGAGCTTGATCGTCATTGGCTGAGCGCCAGGGTAGTAGCCAGCGTGATGAGCGGGATGGACGTAGATCTTGCGGAACGAGCGATTGGTGAATCGCAGAGTTTTCTCAGAGGCACCCGTCATGGCAATGGTTTTGCCGAAGAAGCCAATAATGGCTGTTCCCTGTGTTCCCCGATAGCGACTCGAACGTCCGAAGACATTCTCAGCGGCGATGCGGCCCTGACGGTTGGCAGGACCGGCGAGCGGAACTTGAGTCGGCTCGCCACTTCCAAAGTCTTTGACTTCGATGGCATCTCCCACTGCATAGATATCTGGATCGCTGGTCAGCAGTGTGTCGTTGACCTGGATTCCGCCGCGAGGACCGACGTGTAGTCCCGCATCGATCGCAAGCTGGTTTTCGGGGCGAACACCAATTCCCAGCACAACGAGGTCAGCGGTAAGGTGCTGCCCCGATTTCAGATGAATCATCAGGCCTTCGGACTGCTGCTCGAATCCTTCCGCCGTATTGTTCAGCAGCAGCGTCACACCCTTCTCTTTCAGTACCTGTTCGAGGGGTGCAGTCATCTCTTTGTCGTAAGGTGACAACAACTGATCCTGGGACTGGACGACGGTGGTGGGAATCCCATTGTGGACGAAGTTTTCCACAAGTTCCAGCCCAATGAACCCACCGCCGACAACGACAACGTGCCGAACTCCCGCGTCGACCGCAGCTTTAATCCGGTCCACATCCTGCAGGTTGCGAAGAGTGAGGATTCCCGGCAAGTCCACCCCCGGGATGGGTGGTTTCATGGGGGCGGCCCCGGGAGCGAGGATGAGTTTGTCGTAGGACTCTTCGTAAACACGTCCTGACGCCTGTTCACGAACGACGATCGTCTTCGCCGCTCGATTGATTTTTTCGACGTTAGAGCTGGTCCGTACATCGAGACGGAATCGGCTTTTCAACCGTTCACTGGTCGTGACCAGCAACTTGTCCCGGTCGGCGATGGTTCCGCCGACATAGTAGGGAAGACCGCAGTTCGCGAACGAGACATCGGGGCCTCGCTCAAAGACGATGATCTCAGCAGATTCGGAAAGTCTACGGGCACGGGCTGCGGCCGAGGCTCCCCCGGCGACACCACCGACAATCAGCAGTTTCATGGATCGTCCGTTCTGTTGGCTCAGTTTGTCTGGCACGTGCCCGAATCGGATTGACATTGATTCCAAGGCATCCTGGCCAGAATCATTCCCATTCCGCAAGTGTCCGTGATTCCGGCAAAAACGAGTCCGGCACCAACGAACGCAGACAGTCCGTAGAAATAGGGATGCACGAACCAGCCGAGCACGACCCCGGTGAGAACGAGCGAACCGGCCGCGATTCGGACCTGCCGTTCAAGCGACATGGCTTTCTTGCCACGCACGACGGGAAGCCCGGCTGCGACACAGGCGGTCGTTCCCCCTTCGACATTGACCACGTTGGAAAATCCGGCTTTCACGAACTTGTCACATGCCTGCTGACCCCTGCTTCCGGACTTACACACGACATAGAGGGGTTCGTCCCCCGATCCCTTCCGCGACTTCATCAGAGCGGCGGGATCAAGCTGGTCGAGAGGCACGTTTCGGGCGATGTCGACATGGACTTCACGAAACTCAACAGGCGTTCTGACATCGATCAGTTCGACGCTTTTCCCCTGCTGACGAAGTTCCGCAAATCTGGCCGGAGAGATACTCGATGCACCCATGGTAAGCTCCTGTAGTTTCCTGACATCACGCAGAACGGAAGCCTCGCGTCGTTCCTCATCGCGAGAGGAGACGGAGTTATTCCGATTCGCTGCCAAACCGCCCTTCGATGCATGCCATCAGGTCTGAAAGATGAGACTCAATGACTTTGTAGTACGTTTTCCGTCCTTCTTTTTCGCTGACCATAAATCCGCAACGCTGCATCAATCGCAGGTGTTCAGACGCCATGTGACTGGGGATTCCGCATGCTTCGGCGAGTTCCCCAACCGTATAGCGTCCATGCAGCAACATCTGAACGATCAAGAGGCGATGCGGGTGGGCAAGCGTCTTGAGGCACTCGGCAGCTCGTTCCCACGATTCCATCGACAGATTTTTGGGGATGTTGGTCGTGGTCTTCATCTACGTTCCTCATTGACCAAGGTATCGGAACATTTCGACAGGTCAATCAGTTTTTCCGGACGCTACAATGCAGGAGAAACGGTTTATTCGCGGAATGGTTTGGAAACAAAAGGGTTACTTTGTCAGCCCAGCACCGCCCGGCAACTTGTGCCCGAGCTTGTCCCGTTTTGTGGCGAGGTAGAATTCCCGCTGTTTTTCCGTCGGGGCGATAATCGGAATCTGCTCGACCACCGTCAGGTCAAAACCCGGGAAGGCATTGATCTTTTGCGGGTTGTTGGTCAAAAGTCGAACGGACGACAGGCCCAGATCCTTCAGAATTTGCAGCCCAACCCCGTAATCGCGCGAGTCGGCTTTGAAGCCCAGCTTGTGGTTCGCTTCTACGGTGTCATAACCCTGGTCCTGTAACTGGTACGCTTTCAGTTTCGCCAGCAGGCCAATTCCCCGCCCTTCCTGGGGAAGGTAGATGACCGCGCCGGTTCCTTCCGAGTTGATCATTCGCATGGCCATGTGCAGCTGGTCGCCGCAATCGCACCGGAGCGAATCGAGGACGTCACCGGTGAAGCAGGAAGAGTGGACTCGTACCAGGGGCGCTGGAACGGACTGAAGATCACCCCAGACAATCGCGAGGGGTTGTTGATCTTCGTGCTGCACGCTGTAGGCAATCACCTTAAATTTGCCGTAGTCACGCGTTTCGAAGGGCGTTTCGACCTCGCGCGTCACCAGTTGCTCACGCCGGCGGCGGTAGCGGATGATCTGGTCAATCGAAATCAGCGGGATGTTGAACTTGCGAGACAGCGACGAAAGTTCTTCAAAGTCGGCCATCCCTCCACCCTGTTCGCTCAGGATTTCGATCAGGGCACCGACCGGCTTCATGCCTGCCAACCGCATCAGGTCGACGGTAGCTTCCGTGTGTCCGGTCCGCCTTAAAACGCCTCCATCCTTTGCCAGCAGCGGATTCAGGTGGCCGGGCCGAACAAAGTCGGCAGCCTGGCAAGTCGGATCGCTCATCGCCAGGATCGTCTTTGCGCGATTATCGGCACTGACTCCGCTGCCGGCATCCCGATGATCAACGGGAGTCATAAACAGTGTCTGGTTGGGAGCGGTGTTCTTCTGACTATCGACGATGGGTGACAACCCCAGCCGATCCGCGGTTTCCTGCAAGACAGAAACACACAACAGCCCTGCACCGTAGCGCAACATGAAACTGACGAGCTCAGGAGTGATCTTCTCCGCTGCGCAGACGAAGTCACCTTCGTTCTCTCGTTCTTCCGAATCGACGACAATGACCAGACGTCCTGATTTGATCGCGTCGAGCGCATCATCAATGCTGGAAAAGGGATCGGAAGTCGAAGAGGCGTCGATCGTCATTTGCATTTGCCGAAAAAACGGAAAGTGGGAAGCATCATTGCGAGGAATTGTAGGCGGGAGGACCACCGATGTGAGAATCGAACGTGCGGAATTCAAGATTCGACCTGTCGGCCGCCGCACTTCTGAGCCGGCCGGCAGGTGATATCAGGGGTGGCTACGTCCGATCCCGGGCACATCGATCATCATTTCGCCAGGTCGACGCAAAGCAGTTCCTTGTCATTGCGAACGTACATTCGCTTGTTGGCGAAAGCAGGAGCACACCAGACGACGTCACGACCGAACGCCGTGTTGGTGGCATCGATCACATGCGATCGAGAGAGCTCGGTGAAGCCTTTCGGGGTCAATTGACCGATAATCAGGTCTCCGGTTTCTGCAAACATCCAGAACTTGTCGGTGGAACCTGAACGAACCAGGAAGACTGTCCCGCTGCCCACTTTGCGTTCTCCCAGAGGCTGCGGAGTGGTCCAGGTGATCTTGCCGCTCGGGATTTCAAAGCATCGTAAATCACCGCTTTGATCGAGGCCGTAAACCTTTCCGTCCATCAGGAATGGCTGTACGTTCACGGGAGAAATTCCCCGTTTCGCCTGATCTCGCCACACCGTTTTCGCGCCGGGTTTATCGGCCGCTAATTCGATCAGGATGTTCTTGTTGTTATATCCGCCGACGAACAGGTGGTTTCCATGGTGAATCGGCGTCATGATGATCGAGCCGTTGTCACCCTGGTAGTCCTGTTTCCACAGTTGCTTGCCAGTTTCTGGATCAACAGCGTAAATCGAATCGGGACTGCACAGCACAAGCTGACGGACACCAGCCTGCTGGATGATCAGCGGGGGGGAATAGCCTTGCTCACTCGCGGTCCCGGTTCTCCAGATCTCTTCGCCCGTGTTCTTGTTCAGAGCGACGCAGTGGGAACCTTCACCTCCCGCGATCACAATAAACTTATCACCGTCGATCAACGGCTGGCTGGCGTATCCCCAGAGTGCCGCTTTCGTCTTGTATGTTTCTTTGAGGTTCTTTGCCCAAAGCACTTTCCCATCGTCTGCGTTCAGGCAGGCAAGTTGCCCTTCGGCCCCTTGGGCGTACACCTTCCCCTCATGAACCGTGGGGGTACTGCGGGGTCCAGCAGGGTAAGAAATGGAATAGGTTTCAGGGTGAGGCTGTGACCACAGCAATTTGCCCGTCTTTTCGTCCAGGCACAGCAGGCGCTCGGTCCCGGTCGAAGCCTTGCGGTCAAAATTGTCGATTTTGACATCGTCATCAGTGACATAGTCGGTCACATAGACTTTTCCGTTCGCTACGGCAGGACCTGAGTATCCCCCAGCCACCGGGGCTCGCCAGACAATTTTAGGCGTTTCCGGCAACGTTTCGACGAGGCCTGTTTCACGCCAGACGTTGTCTCGTTGAGGACCCATCCACTGCGGCCAGTCGTCTGCACGAGCGACGGTGGAAGTGAGAAGAATCAGGCATAGCCAGTTGCGTGACATAGTTCAATCCTGAATTGTGAAGGAAGCCAGACGGTCGAATCTTAGCATGGGGGGGGATTTTTCGTCATCTGTGCAAGGCGGAAAGCGAACCTCGCCGTATCTCCACCCACAGCGGAGATGCCACACGGGGGAGTACGTTGTCATGCCGGAACGGGTGTGCCGATTTGAAAATGCCCCGTGAAACCTCACGTCACGGGTCTGGTTCGGTCGGTCCTCTCACCGAATGGGGGGCGACTACACAATTCAGGAGCGCGCCGCAGGAACTCGTCGTCCCCCGCGGAAAATTTCCGCTGAGACCGACAGCGATTGCAATGCGTTAAGCAGTCTGTCAATTTCGCCAGACGTGTTGTAGTGCATCAATCCGACACGAATGACGCCGTCAGGTTCGAGTCCCAGGTTTTCGGTCACTTGAAGCGCGTAGAAGTTACCGTGGCCGACGAACAGTCCCTCCTGCCCCAGTCGGTCAGCGACGTCAATCGCTTTAAACCGGTCGTGCACAAAACTGACCGTGGGGGTGCGATCGGCGAGACGATCAGGGCTCGTCAGTCCAAAGACCTTCAGTTCGGGAATTGTCAGCAACCCATTAATCAACTTTGCACTCAGATTACGCTCGTAGGTGCCGATGGCCGCATACGCTGAGCGTAATCGATCTCTGAGTGATGTGGCGGAATTGTCGACCTGCTGTCCCAGGGCTGCCAGGTATTCGACGGCACTCTTCGTTCCTGCGATTCCTTCGAAGTTCTGGGTTCCCGTCATCCACCGACCGGGCAGCGTTTCGGTGACGGGCCGCAGCTTGTACGGAGTCAGCGACGTTAACAGGTCCCGTTTTCCGTACAGGACGCCGACGTGGGGGCCGAAGAACTTATAGGCCGAACAGGCCAGCCAGTCGCAGCCCCACTCTTCGACGTCGGGAAGACTGTGCGGGGCATAGTGGACGGCATCCAGAAAGACCTGGGCTCCAACGGAGTGTGCTCGCTTACAGATTTCCTGAACTGGATTCAGGGTTCCGACGAGATTCGATGCGCAGCCCACGGCGACCAATCGGGTCCTGTCGGAAAGTTTCGAATACAGGTCTGCCAGGTCGAGTGTGCAATCGGATTTGTGAAAATCGACATACCGGACAACGGCTCCCGCGTCTTGTGCCGCGAGCACCCACGGAGTGACATTGCCATCATGGTCCAGACGAGTCACGACGATTTCGTCACCGGCCTGCCATGTTCGACTGAGGGCGCGGCTGAGGGCGAAGGTGAGCGTCGTCATATTCGCGCCGAAGATGATGGATTCAGGATGAGCCGCGTTGAGAAAGACTGCCAGCGTCTCGTGCGCCGACTCCAGCAACTCGTCACTCTCTCGGGCAGTTGCGTACTGTCCGCCCCGATTGGCGTTGGTGTGGAGAAGGTAATTTCCAATCGATTCGGCGACGCGTGATGGGACCTGGCTTCCCCCCGGTCCATCAAAATAGGCCGCAGGGTGGCCGGAGACTGTGCGGCGAAGTGCAGGAAACTGATTTCGGCACCAGTCAATCGGAAAGTCGGTGGCTGAACCCATTCAGGTTGTCCGTGAAAGAGAGGGAATACAGAGTGAGCATGGCAGTCAGTGAGTCACTCTTCGCGACGATAATGGCCCGCTATTCAAATTGCCACTAGTCAGAAGCAACGGGCTGGCTGCGGCTTCACGGGGGGATGGTGCTCTGTGGGAGGCAAGTCACTCCGTCGAATGATCGTTCTCTGCGCCATCATCAACTGCTCCTTTTCCGCAGCAGATCACAGAAGCGAGTTGGAATCCCGGAACGGTGGTGCTTCCGATGACGTTATTGTTTCAGAGAATCGTTTGCGTATACTTTTTGTTATGGCCCGTGAAATTCGGAAAATGCGGGTCCTTCTTACTGTCGGCGGAGAACTGCGATGCACGCTCTCATGATCAGTCTGGCGTTGTTTGGGCAGGCCGAATTGGACAAACTTCCCCTTCCTCCCGCCCCCGCCCCGGTCGCTGCGGCAGCTCCCTCCCCCGCGACAGCCGAACAAGTCGAAGATTTACGGGCGTGGTTACTGGCTCAGCTGATCGTCGATATGTCGTTCGATCCTCAGAAGTCTGCGGAAGTGGAACGGATGCTGGGGCGCATGAATGAACGACAGGTCCGCGCTCTGGTCGCGGCTTATCGAGAGCGAGCTGCTCAAAAAGAGCAGAAACCACGTGTTCAAATAGAGACCGGCGAACAACTGGCGATGGACCAGGCAATGCTGGATCTGCAGCAGGCCGAAGCCTACCGGGACCATCTGAAACGGGAGTACAACCGACGTCTGCTTGAAGGGCAGATGACACAGAATCTGGTGAGACAGAACCTGATCAACAGCCAGCAGGTGATGCTGATGTCGAATGGGGCCTACGGGTACAATTCGTTCGGTGTCGGCGGGTTGGGCTGGGGAGTCGTCAATTACGGCGGGTTCGGATTTGGGGCCCCCGGTTTTATGAGCCCTGTGATCTACGGAAACACGGGTTTCGGCGGGTGGGGTGTCTGGTAATCTGTCGCTGGCAGGAACGGGTCAGGGTCTCTCTGAGACTGTCTGAATCAATACTGTCTGAATCAATGGAGTGAATCCTGCACGCATCTGCGTGGCGGGGGTGTTGAGTCGGGTGAAAGGATGACAATGTCGAGTGCTTTACGTGTGCTGCTGACGGACCGTGCCTGGCCTGATGCCGAGATTGAAAAGAAGATCCTGGGAGCCGCCAGGGCTGAACTGGTTGAAGCAACTGCCACGGATGAAGCGACACTCATTGGCCTGGCAAAAGACGTTGACGCCATTGCGACGAACTGGGCTCACGTGACCGAAACGGTTATTCGAAGTGCACCTCGTTGCCGCATCGTCGCCCGGCTGGGGATCGGCATCGACAACATCGACGTTTCTACGGCAACCGAACTGGGAATTCCGGTCACGAACTGTCCCGATTACTGCGTATCAGAGGTTTCCGACCACGCACTGGGGCTGCTGCTGGCATGTGCACGGCAGATCGGCTTCTTCCATCTGCGAACAAAGCGGGGAGAATACGATCTGAGTGCTGCCGGACCGATGCGGCGACTCTCGGGTCAGACCGTGGGGCTGATCGGCCTGGGAAATACCGCCAGAGAACTCGTTCCCAAGTTGCGCGCGTTGGGGCTGACGGTACTGTCTCACACACGATCGGGGGCGGACTACGGCACGGGCTGTCGCATCGTTTCGTTGAAGGAGCTTTGCGAACAGAGCGATTACATTTCAATCCATGCTCCACTCGTCCCCGAAACGCGGCATCTGTTCAATGCCGAGCGGCTGAGGTGGATGAAGCCAACAGCCTATCTCATCAACACGTCGCGCGGCGGATTGATCGACCCCGCAGCACTCGGGGAAGCCCTGCAGAAGAATGTCATCGCCGGAGCGGCACTTGACGTATTCGAGCCCGAGCCACCGGATCTCAACGATCCCCTCTATCAGGACGAGCGGGTGATTGTCACACCCCACGCCGCATTTGTGTCGCAGGAGTCACTTGATCAGATGCGGACGCAGGCGATGAATCAGGTTGTTCAAGCCCTGCGGGGTGAGCGACCGGATAATCTGGTCAATCCGACCTACCAGGCATAGCGCTGTTCTGCCAACAGATGGGGTTGGTCGTCGCACTCCCGGCGACTGACCCCACTCTCGACAAGTTCTCCAAGATCGTTTTGTACGGGGGGGGCGTTTGGATTGAGCCGGCCAGCAAGCGGCGGGGCGACAAACCAGATTCGCTAATTGAACAGTCGTGAATCGTTTTTGGGTTCCTGTTTCTTCACAGCGCGAGCACGTTTGACTGGCACTGTGGGAGTGGCGGGAGCGCTGACTTTGGGTTCGGGGGCTCCGTCCAGTACATCCCCCGGGTTGATTTTGGCGAGACGTGTCAGCCCTCGTGCGATGTATTCTTCGCTGATGTCAAAGGCGAGAAAATTGCGATGCAATTTCTTAGCGACCGCGGCGGTCGTGGCACTGCCGCTGAACGGGTCCAGTACCAGTTCGCCGGGGTTTGAGCTGACTTTGATGATCCGTCCCAGCAACTGCTCCGGCATCTGACAACCGTGGAAACCTTCACGCTCTTTGAACGTGCCCGCCACACGCGGAAAGTACCAGGTATCTTCTTCAGGGGTCAGCCCTTCGACGAGATCCTGAGGACGCAGAATCCACGTATCGTCTGGAAGGCGTCCGCTCTTGTTGGCACGGGCGTCCCCATAGACAGTTTGCCGTGCAGAGGGGACTGCGATTTCAGATCCATTAAAGGTGAAGTTCTTAGCGTTCTTCACAAAGTGGAAGATGTGCGTATGGGAGCGACTGAATTTGAGTTTGCAATTCACGCCGAACGTGTAGTACCAGATCACCCAGCTACGGCAATGAAACCCGATCTCCTGACTGAGGAGCTTCAGTTCTGCTGCATAGTCGTCGCCAATGGCCAGCCAGAATGTTCCATTTGGTTTGAGGACATGGTGGACGCCCGAGATCCACTTTCGGGACCAGTCCAGATACTGTGGAGGTGCCTGACGATCCTTATAGACATCGTAAGAGTACCCGATATTGAATGGGGGATCCGCAAAGACAAGGTCGACGCACCCCGCCTCCAGCCCCTTCATTGCTTCGATGCAATCAAGAGAATGGATCGTATTTAAGGCGAGCATCAGACGGCCTCCCTGCGGGCGTTATCAAGAGCGGGCAGCGATGCCCGGAATAGGTCACTCAGCGGCCGTGATGCTAGCGTGGTTCCCTTCAAGTCTCAACGAGGGGTGAAAAGCTCTGCTAAGGGGCTGTGAGGATTGACGTGTCACTTGTTCACTCACATGATGACTTGACGACTCGCTACAATCCTCCCACGTGCGCAAGCTGATTGGCTCCCCGCTTCTTCCTGTTTCTGAGGGATGCGGTGTTAGTCAGGGGAGAGAGTCGAGCGGCGTCGCAGAGACTGGTTCAGACTGCCCTGCCAGACCCGGAAATCGTTCCGCCAGCCCCGTTCCCGCCCCCCCAGTTTAAAAGAGCGGCCTGCATGTTCTCGCGATTTTTTATCGATCGACCGATTTTTGCTTCGGTCCTCTCGATCGTCATTACGCTGTGCGGTGGAATCGCTCTTTTCACTCTTCCCGTGACGCAGTATCCCGAGATCACGCCCCCGACGGTCGAAGTCTCGGCAATCTACCCGGGAGCAAATGCCCGGGTTGTTTCGGATACGGTCGCCGCCCCCATTGAGCAGCAGGTGAATGGTGTGGAAGGGATGATGTACATGTCATCCCAATGCACCAACGACGGGGCGTATTCGCTGACCGTGACATTTCGACAGGGAACTGACCTGAATCTGGCACAGGTTCTGGTGCAAAATCGTGTTGCGCTGGCACAGCCGATTCTTCCAGGGCTGGTCCAGCGACGCGGCGTCACTGTGAAGAAGAAGTCTCCCAGCGTGCTGATGATCGTCAATCTGTTTTCGCCTGACGACAGTCGCGACAACTTGTATCTCAGTAACTACGCGACCATTCAGTTGCGAGACGAGCTTTCACGACTGCCCGGGGTGGGGGATATCACATTCCTCGGACAGCGCGATTACAGCATGCGCGTCTGGATTGATCCCGAGCGACTGGCGAGTAGTGGGTTAACGACCGATGACGTCGTCCACGCGATCGAACAGCAGAACATCCAGGTCGCTGCGGGACAGATCGGCCAGCCCCCTGCGGCGAAAGACCAGGTCTTTCAATTCACCATGACAACGCTGGGACGATTGTCTGAAGACGAACAATTCTCGGACATGGTTCTGAGAACCGAAGCGGATGGTTCTTTGATCCGATTGAAGGACGTCGCACGGACAGAGCTGGGTGCGCTAGGCTACGACCAGATGTGTACTCTGAATTCGCAGCCGTCGGTCGCGTTATCCGTCTATCAATTGCCGGGATCGAATGCTCTCGGAACGGCACAGCTTGTTCGCCGCAAAATGGAGGAGCTGAAAGAACGGTTTCCTGGCGGCATTGATTACGACATCGTCTACGACACGACGCCGTTCATTCAGGAGTCTGTCAACGAAGTGTTCAACTCGTTGCGGGACGCCGTGATCCTCGTGGCCGTGGTGGTTCTTGTGTTTCTGCAGGGATGGCGTGCTGCGGTGATCCCGCTGGTCGCGGTTCCGGTTGCTGTCGTCGGTACGTTCGCGGCGATGGCCGCGTTCGGCTTCAGCCTCAATACCCTGACCCTGTTCGGCCTGGTGCTGGCGATCGGGATCGTCGTCGATGATGCCATCGTTGTGGTTGAAGCAATCGAGCGGCATCTGGAGGAAGGAGCCACCTCGCGCGAGGCCGCAATTCGCGCCATGGATGAAGTGGCGGGACCCGTTATTGCAGTCGGTCTGGTGCTGAGTGCGGTGTTCATCCCCTGTATTTTCATCACGGGGATCGTAGGTCGGTTCTTCCAGCAGTTTGCATTGACGATCGCAATTTCGACAGTGATCTCGGCGTTTAACTCGTTGACGCTCAGTCCGGCGTTGGCTGTGCTGCTGCTCAAGCCCCGATCTCCTCATGCCGGTGAACATGCAGAGGGGGCTCATGGTCATGCGACTGCCGGTGGCGGTCACGCGTCAGGAGAGGCCCTGCCCCGACTGCTCATTCTGATGATTGGTGCCTGGATCGGATACGCTTCGGGTTCCTGGGTTGCTGAGCAACTCGGAAAGGCGGGTGAGCCGATCTTTGCTTACATCTCACCGCAGTTGCTGACCGCGATTGTGGGTATCATTGTCGCGCAGATCGCTTGCGGGCTGGTAAATCGCCTGCTGGGGTGGTTCTTCCGCTGGTTCAACCTCGGATTCAATCTGGTCACCGAAGGCTATGTCGCAATCGTGGGGCTTCTGCTCCGCGCAAGCTTCGTTGTGCTGCTGGGGTATGCTGGTTTCATCTATCTCACCTACCACCTGTTTACGATTGCTCCTTCAGGGTTCATTCCCTCACAGGATAAGGGATATCTTCTGGTCAACGTCCAGTTGCCTGACTCGGCATCACTGGACAGAACCAACACGGTGATGAAAAGCATTGAAAAACTGGCGAAGCAAACCCATGGCGTGAAAGACACGATGGGAATCGCCGGTCAATCGATTGTGCTCGGTGCCAACGCACCAAACTTCGGCACGGTTTATCTCATGCTGGATGACTTCCACCATCGAGGTGATTTGACCGCGGATCAGATCGCCGACACGCTAAAAGCCTCTCTCGAGAAAGAAGTTCCGGATGCGTTGATCAACCTGTTCGGTGCTCCACCAGTGGATGGGCTGGGAACTGCCGGGGGTTTCAAAATGGTTGTTGAGGACCGCGGTGACAGCAGTGCGACCGCACTTCAGACCGTCAGTCAGCAAATCGTTGATGAAGGATCCGCGATTCCGGGGCTGACCGGGCTGTTTTCCAGTTTCCGGGCAGACACACCGTGGTTGTTCATCGATATCGATCGGCGGGCCGCCCGCAGCAAAGGGGTCTCGCTTTCCTCATTGTTTGAAGCTCTTCAGGTCGGATTTGGTTCACTTTACGTCAACGACTTTAACCGTTTCGGTCGTACCTGGCAGGTGAATGTCCAGTCGGACGCCCAGTTCCGCATGGCCCCCAAAGACCTGAAACGCGTTCTGGTTCGAAGCGAAAATCACGAACTCGTTCCCCTGGCGGCGGTCGCTTCAGTGCGAGAAATCACGGGGCCCGTCATGGTGATTCGCTACAACCTGTACCCGTCGGCCATCGTGAACGTCAACGGGGCTGCGGGAACGAGTTCGGGTCAGGTGATCGACCGAATGAATGAACTTTCCCAAAATGTCCTGCTTCCGTCGATGCGGGCAGAATGGACAGAACTGGCACTGCTTCAGCTCGAAGCAGGTAATACCGCAATGTTCGCCTTCCTGCTGGCGGTGGTACTGGTCTTCCTGGTGCTGGCGGCCCAGTATGAAAGCTGGTCGCTGCCGCTGGCTGTAATTCTGGTGGTGCCGATGTGTTTGCTCTGTTCGGTTGTCGGCGTGCTGATGGCCAACATGGATATCAACATCTTCACGCAAATTGGCTTCGTGGTGCTGGTCGGTCTGGCCTGTAAGAACGCGATTCTGATTGTGGAGTTTGCCCGGGCTCGCTGCCTCGCCGGACTTTCCCCTCGTGAAGCAACACTGGAGGCGTGTCGGCTGCGATTGCGCCCGATCATCATGACATCGTTCGCGTTCATTCTGGGGGTCGTTCCGCTGATGATCGGCAGTGGTGCCGGTTTTGAAATGCGGCAGACACTGGGGATCGCCGTGTTCGCAGGGATGCTCGGCGTCACCCTGTTCGGGATCTTCCTGACCCCTGTCTTCTTCTACGTCATTCAGTTGATGTCAGGGCCCCCGAAGGTGATCGCAGAACCCGAAGTTTCTCCCACAAGCCACGGTCCTCACGGTTCACATCCCGTAGCACCCTGATTTGATTGTTCTTCGGCAAGCGATCGGGACGGAAAGGGGCGGCTTCTGGCTAGACCCCTTACGGCCGATTACACCTCATTACCGGTGATGAGGCGGTTGCCGTGGGTGTACGTGTTTGGACGGTCGTACCCTGCCCTGTGAAGCAGCAGAAATCTCTCAAGCACGATTCGACTCGGCGGATCATTCTGGACGGGAAGCGAGTCCTCATCCCTTCGTGCTCGTGAACATCATCTGCAGCACCCGCGGTTTTCCAAAGAGTATGCGGTATGGCTCGATACGAGGCTGCCTGAGCCGGGTCTGACGCCGTTGGAGCAATTGACACCCGACTGCGTCTTCCTGGCTGCGTAATTTCGTCCCACGTCGCTGATGCCGGGTACGGATCTTCACCGTATTGGTCACGCTCTGTGCCCGCCCGCAGGCCATTTGTGACTCGATTGCAGGCCGTTTACGCATCCATAAAAGCGAAGAGCCCGACGTTCCTGGGGAACGTCGGGCTCTCGGAAGATCTGTCATCGTCCGATTTCCGCTGTGAGGGCGGAGCTTCGGGCGAGGCTCTTCAAGCGTCTGTGCGGATTACTTTCCGGCAGCGAGAGCTTGTTGAGCGGCAGCCAGCTTCGCGACGGGAACGCGACGTGGCGAGCAACTGACATAGTTCAAACCGATATCGTGGCAGAACATTACGGAAGCGGGATCACCACCGTGTTCACCACAGATACCAATCTTCAGGTCTGCTCGTGACGAACGACCGCGTTCGACACCAATCTTCATGATGTCGCCGACACCTTCCTGGTCGATCGTCTGGAACGGATCGCTTGGAATGATGTCGTGTTCACGATAGTAACCGATGAACGGGCCGTAGTCATCGCGGCTGATTGCCAGAGTGGTCTGGGTCAGGTCGTTGGTTCCAAAGCTGAAGAACTCAGCAGCGGAAGCGATCTGATCGGCCCGAACGGCAGCTCGTGGAACTTCGATCATCGTGCCGACGAGGTATTCCAGCGTGGTGCCGGTTTCCTTGAAGACCGCTTCTGCGGCAGCGCGGATGATCTTTTCCTGGTGCTTGAACTCGGTCAGGAAACCGGCGAGCGGAACCATGACTTCGGGAACAACGTTGATGCCTTCCTTCTTCACCTTGACAGCGGCTTCGAAGATCGCCCGAGCCTGCATCGCGGTGATTTCCGGATAGACGATTCCCAGACGGCAACCGCGGTGACCCAGCATCGGGTTGGCTTCGTGCAACTCGCCCACGCGTCGCTTTACAGCGTCGACCGTGCTGTTGGTCCAGCTCGCCAGTTTCTGAGCCAGGTCGGGCTGTTCTTCCAGGTGACGGTCAGAGAGGAACTCGTGCAGTGGAGGATCGAGCAGACGGATCGTCACGGGACGACCGTTCATGCTGCGGAACAATCCGGCGAAGTCTTCCCGCTGGAATGGCAGCAGCTTGGCGAGAGCTTCTTCGCGGGATTCCTTGGTTTCTGCCACGATCATGTGACGGATTTCGTCAAGGTGATCGAAGAACATGTGCTCCGTACGGCAAAGTCCAATCCCTTCGGCACCGAAGGCGATGGCTTCGTCGGCCTGGTTGGGGGTATCGGCATTGGTTCGCACTCGCAGCTTGCGGTGCTTGTCGACCCAGCCCATGAGCTGTGCGTACCGCTGGTAGGTTTCGGATTCTTCTGGCTTCAGTGTCTTCTGGACGAGTACCTGAATTACTTCGCTTGGCTTGGTTTGCACCTTGCCTTCGAAGACTTCGCCGGTGAAGCCGTCCATCGAGATGAAGTCGCCCGATTTCAGGGTCTTGCCGCCAACGTTGATCGTGTTGGTGGTGTAATCCACTTCAATGGCCGAGCAGCCGACGATACAGGCCTTACCCATCTGACGGCTGACCAGTGCAGCGTGTGAGCTGGCACCACCGGTTGCAGTCAAAATCCCCTTCGCGGCCTTCATCCCGCGCAAATCTTCGGGGCTGGTTTCTTTACGGACGAGAATGATGTCCGTGTTCGGGTTCTTCTCGTGGAACTGTTCGGCTTCGTCTGCGAACAGGCAGATCACCCCGGAAGCAGCGCCAGGACCGGCGTTGATTCCCTTCGCCAGGAAGCGGCCTTCCTTGGTGGCCGTGGCCTTCGAGGCGGGATCGAAGATGGGCTGCAGCAGCTGTGCAAGGTCGTCAGCGGGAATACGGCGTTTCTGCAGTGCTTCCTGCTCGGTGATCAGACCTTCGTTGACGAGGTCAACAGCGATACGAACCGCTGCGAAACCGGTTCGCTTGGCGTTTCGGGTCTGAAGCATGTAGACCTTGCCACGCTGAATGGTGAACTCGATGTCCTGCACTTCTTTGTAGTGCTTTTCGAGCTTCTTGCCGATTTCGTTCAATTGCTTGTACGACTCTGGCATATCGCTGGCGAGGGTTTCTTCGATTCGCTTTGGAGTACGAATCCCTGCGACAACGTCTTCGCCCTGTGCGTTGATCAGATAGTCACCGCAGAAGCCGGGGGTTCCCAGAGCACAGTCGCGGGTCAGTCCGACGCCGGTAGCGCAATCGTCACCCAGGTTACCGAAGACCATCGCTTGAACGTTGGCGGCCGTACCCCATTCGTGAGGGATGCCGTATGTTCGGCGATACACCATGGCGCGATCGTTCATCCAGCTGCCAAACACGGCACCGATCGCACCCCAGACCTGTTCCATCGGATCGGTGGGGAAGTCTTTGCCAGCGCGGGTCTTGATCAGTTGCTTGAATTCAGCGACCAACTCTTTGAGCTGTTCGACCGACAACTGTGAATCTTCCTTGACGCCGGCCTTTTCTCGCTTGTGTTCGAGAGCGACTTCAAACGGATCCCCTTCGGTCTTGTCTTTTGGCTTCAGCTCGAGCACGACGTCGCCGTACATCTGTACGAAGCGACGGTAGCTGTCCCAGGCGGATCGTTCGTTGCCGGTCTGCTTGGCCAGAGCGACAACGGTCGTGTCGTTGAGGCCGATGTTCAACACCGTGTCCATCATCCCTGGCATCGATTCCCGGGCACCGGAGCGGCATGAGAACAGCAATGGGTTAGTGGCAGAGCCGAACTCTGCACCCATGGATTTTTCGACTTTCTTGAGAGCGTCCAGGACCTGCTGCTTCAGCTCGGGTGGAAACGTCCTGTTGTTCGCGTAGTAGTAGGTGCAGACTTCGGTGGTCAGGGTGAAACCAGCGGGAACGGGCAGGCCGATACGAACCATTTCGGCCAGATTCGCACCCTTGCCTCCCAGCAGGGTTTTCATTGATGAGTCACCGTCGGCCTGACCGTCGCCGAAAAAATACACGTACTTGGTCGACATGCGAAGTCCTTCAAATGCAGGCCGCTAATGCGACCTCAGACATGGTAGATAGCGACCCGGATTCGGGTCGACTGAGCGGGACAACTGCGGCGCGAACTTTCATCGCTCATGCAACCCCCTTGTTGACGAGGCCGAAAATTAGCGATCGAACGGTCGAACTTCAAGAGAACCGATAGAATTGCTGCGACCCGATCTACCTGAAAACGTAGCTCTTTCCGTCGCATGTTTGCACTCGAATCACCTCAGGTTGATGGGTTTTGTCTGAGGTTTTCGGCAGGGCTGCCACGGCCCTGCCCTGGTGACCGGGGCGTCACTCTGCCGGCAGTCAATGTCTGCTGCTTTTAATCGCTAGGGATGTACGGACGCGGTGTCATTCGCGGTCGTGTGCCCCCCCGCCGTCGGGTTGCGTTTTGCAATGCCCCATCGACCAATTGAAGGAATTGGCGAGTGGTCATTCAGGTCGGTCGCATGTTCGCGCGAACCCCATTCTGAGGGTCGTCGGAGTGCTCGATGGAGTGCCGTGCGGATCTCGCCCCATAGGGGTGAACGGGGTGGTGAAATCGGCAACAAGATTGCGTGAATGAGGTCGCATCGCGGGTGAAGCCGGATGCTTGATGGCGATCAATCACGAATCCTGATTGCGCACTTGCGGCGTGAGCATATTTGAGGCCGAGTTGTTGGAAAACGCACCGACTGTTTCGTGGCTTTTCAGCCTGTGTGAAGTATTCTGCGTCGTTTTTCCTAGGTGCCTATGGACTTAGCACGTTTCGAGAGGCGGCCGCTGCGAAGGGTAGATTGCGGAATAGCGAGTCCGGGAAAATTTTAAGGAGAGTTACGTCGACTGGCCCTGAACGAATTTCCGTCTTCCGGTCTAATTTTTCTATGAAAAACTATCGAATCGGCGTTTCCTTTTTTGACGCAACGTGCAATAACACTTTCTATCTCCGGCGGGCAGGGGCTTGCCGGGGTAGGAAGATGAATGCCTCCTCGCCCACCGATGTTTCTTCTTGCCCGCTGTCCGAGTTTTCTCTCGCCGCGTCCAAGTAAGTCAAGTCGGGTGACGCTCCTCGGCAACCGTCATGTCCGTTTGCTCTCGTGGAACAAAAAAACTGTCGGGAAGTTTTTGATGTTGCTCTCGATGCCGCGGTTTTGTAGTCGCTGATTTGGCTTTGATCTTCCCTGTCGCAGTAAGCGGCAGCCTATGACCTGTTTCAGAGAGCCTGTATGGCTCGCAAAGGACGACGATGAGCAAGAATCTGTATGTGGGTAATTTGTCTTACAATTGTACAGCTGACGATCTGCGTGAGTTGTTCAGTCAGCACGGCAACGTTTCGTCGGCACAGGTCGTTTCAGACCGCGAAACCGGCCGATCACGTGGCTTTGGTTTCGTAGAGATGTCGGACGGTGGAGAAGCGGCGATCGGTGCACTGAACGGAGCGGAGTTCCAGGGCCGTACGCTGACAGTGAATGAAGCTCGTCCCCGTGAAAGCGGTGGCGGTGGTCGCAGCGGTGGTGGTGGCGGTTACGGCGGCGGCCGCAGCGGTGGTGGTGGTTACGGTGGCGGCGGCGGTGGCCGCAGCAGTGGTGGATACGGCGGTAACGGCGGTGGTGGTCGTTACTAAGCCGATTCGCGACTCAGTTGCTCCGTCCTGTCAATTGATTTGACAAAATTAGAAACGCCTTCCGTCCCGACCGGAAGGCGTTTTTTATTGCTTTGTCTGGGGAGTCTTTCGGTTTTGCTCGAGTCTATGCTTCCCCTTCGGGTTATTGGCGAACGATATACGCGTGTTCTGTGCTGTGTTGGGCTGAGGATGCAAAAAAACGACGAATAGAGCGAATCGCACTTCCCGCAAGGTCCGAAGATTGCTACTATTCGGGAACTTTTACGGCGAAACGTCGCGACTGTCTTACGCAGCAAGTACGTTGTCACGTGCGATTACGCATGTTTCACCCGATGTGGCATCTTTGAGTTAACTAGGGAAGTTCGTCGTACACTTACGATTTGATCGCAATTCAACGACGAAAATAAAGGACTCTTAGATGCTCCGGGAATGCACGATTCGCTCAGTTCGCTAGGGTTCATCTCAGTGGCCTCTCTGGGGTGGACCTCTCGGCGTTTCTGTTCCTTCTGGGCGTCTCACGAGGCATCTCTACTCGTTTTCTTCGCAGCGTTCTTGCAGCAGGTTCTTTCGATCAAATCCCCCGGCTTTGATTGCGCAGGATCGCTCGTTTCCCCCGATAGGTCTCGGTAGACCGTCTCCGAGATCGCACTGTTCCCTGACTGTGTTTCAATAGCATCACCATGAACCTCGAAAAAGTCCGCAACATCGGTATCTCGGCTCACATTGACTCGGGAAAAACAACTCTCACCGAACGAATTCTGTTCTACTCAGGACGAATTCACGCCATCCACGAAGTGAAGGGGAAGGACAACGTCGGCGCGACGATGGACTTCATGGATCTGGAACGTGAAAAAGGAATCACCATTGCTTCTGCTGCCACGCAGGTGAAGTGGGAAGTGAAGTTGCCAGAGGAAGCCGGTGGTGGTATCGACGACTACACCGTCAACGTGATCGACACCCCGGGCCACGTGGACTTTACCGTTGAAGTGGAGCGTTCGCTGCGCGTGCTTGACGGGGCAATCCTGGTCCTCTGCTCGGTGGGTGGCGTTCAGAGCCAGTCGCTGACCGTTGACCGCCAGATGAAGCGATACAAGGTTCCCCGTATTGCGTTCATCAACAAGATGGACCGCACGGGAGCCAATCCGGACAAGGTTATCAAGCAGATCGAAGAGAAACTGCACGTGACCCCGGTACCGCTCCAGATTCCGATGGGACGTGAGCAGGCCTTCCAGGGTGTGATCGACCTGGTCACCATGAAGGCGGTTTACTTCGATGGGGAAGACGGCGAAGACATTCGACGTGAAGCCATTCCTGAAGAATACAAGGAAAAGGCAGTCGCTGCTCGTACGCACATGCTCGAACAACTTTCACTTTACAGCGATCCTCTGATGGAGATGCTGCTCGAAGAGAAAGATCCTCCGGTCGATGAAATCCGGAAGATCATTCGTTCGGCCACGCTTGCTCAGCAGATCACTCCGGTGATGATGGGGTCGGCGTACAAGAACAAGGGTGTTCAGGAAGCTCTGGACGCTGTGACGTATTACCTCCCTTCACCGCTCGATCGCAAAATGACGGCGATTGATCAGGCGAAGAAGCCACAGTCTGATGAAGAAACTCAGGATCCGAACTGGAACCGCGTCACTCTCGATTCGGACGTCAAGAAGCCACTCGTCTGTATGGCATTCAAGACGGTCGTGGAAGAATACGGCCAGTTGACGTACACCCGTATTTACCAGGGGAAGATCGTCAAGGGGGACAGCTACATCAACACTCGAACCGGTAAAAAGGTTCGATTCGGTCGTCTCGTGCGCATGCACGCCAACGATCGGCAGGACGTTGATGTCGCCGAAGCCGGTGATATCGTGGCTCTGGTCGGTGTCGACTGCGCTTCGGGGGATACGTTCTGCGGTGATGGTGTGAGCTACTCTCTGGAAAGTATCTACGTTCCTGACGCTGTGATCCGGTTGAGCATTGAACCGGTTAAGCGAGACGGTGCTGACAAGCTGAGCAAGGCGCTTGAGCGATTCCGCCGTGAAGATCCGACCTTCCGCGTGCTGACCGACGAAGAAACCGGCCAGACGTTGATCGCCGGGATGGGCCAGTTGCACCTGGACATTTACGTCGAGCGAATCAAGCGAGAGTATGGTGTTGAGTGTGTCATCGGTCAGCCTCGCGTTGCTTACCGTGAAACTCCGACCCGCGAAGTCGAGTTCAACTACAAGCACAAGAAGCAGACCGGGGGTTCCGGACAGTACGGTCACGTGGTCGGGAAGCTGGTTCCGCTGCCCGAAGACAGTGCTATCCCCTACGAATTCGTCAACGACGTTACCGGTGGACGCATTCCGAAAGAATACATCAAGCCAATCGATGAAGGCTTCCGGCGAGCTCTCGTCAAAGGCCCGCTGTGTGAGTGTGAAGTTGTGAACGTCCAGATGATTCTGCAGGACGGTAGCTATCACGACGTCGACTCGTCCGAAATGGCGTTCGGCATCTGTGCGTTCGACTGTATGCGAGAAACCCTCAAGAAGGCCAACATTGGTCTTCTCGAGCCGATCATGAAGCTGGAAGTGGAAGTTCCGGAAGAGTTCCAGGGGAACGTCACGGGCCATATCTCCAGCAAGCGAGGTCTGGTTGGTGCGACCGAAACCAACATGGGGATTGCTACGATCGTGGCAGAAGTCCCGCTGGCCAGCATGTTCGACTACGCCAACGAACTTCGTTCGATGACGCAGGGTAAGGGAACCTTCACGATGGAATTCGCGAAGTACTCGATGCTGCCTCGAGGCCTGATGGACGAAGTCGTCGAGAAGCGAAAGAAGGACAAAGCAGAACGAGCTGCCCAGAAGTAACGGTAGCCCGCTCTGAAAAGTCTACAAATCACAGCCCGGCCTGGTTCTCCAGGTCGGGCTGTTTCCTTAAGTCAGGCCGGTTTACCTGGCCAGGAACAAGCGAACGTAATGTACGAAACGTGTCGGTAAAAAAAGTGGGGATTGCTCGTGATGAAGCAATCCCCACTCTCGCATTTATCGCTAGCGAAAGCGTCTTCGTAAACGCTCTGGTCCAGCGGAATCAACTACGAAAGGAGCCATTTCGCCGCAGCAGCAAGTTCGCCATCGGTGGAACCCGAGTAGGCCGTGACCGAAGTGGACTGTGCCGCAGAGTAGGCTTTGGTAACGACCGCCGGAAGCTGATCCCCTTCCCCGGAGACCCAGAGCGGGTGCGGTGCAACTAGTGCCAGCAGCCCCGGGATGTCACCATACCTGACCGCGCCCGGCAGCAGCATCGGGTCGTAAGCTTCTGTGATCAAAGCGAATCGGAAACCCCCTGTCCCGATAGCGACCTTATTGACCGCCGAGCCTGCCTGAAACGCGGCTGCTGCGGCGATGGGGCCCGCCGTACGCCCGCTCCCAATCACGTGAACCGCTTCCGGCTCGTACTTACTGAACCGGCAGAAGGCGATCATCGTCAGGACATCGTGGACTCGCTGCGCGAACAAGGGGTGATTGTACCCGAGCGTGTATCCCACGAATTCGCGCGGATTCTCGACTTTGCGTGCCGAGGCCAGTGACTTCTGATCAGCAAGGAATTCCCCCTGATAGAGCAGGTCAGGAATGGCCACGGCGACACCCGCGTCAAGCAGCAATTGTACCTCAGGTTTGGGAGAGCCATCATCCTTGACGAGCGAACTCTTGCCTTCATCAGTGATCCACAGGGCGACTTGCTTGTTCCAGTTCCGTGGCAGGAAGAAGTAGGTTGGAACCTCTTCGTTCTGGCCCTTCAGGCGAATCACCGAGCGGAAGCTGAGAAGTTCTTCCCCTTCGACCTTGTGCTTGTTCTCCTGCACGAATTCCTCTTTTGCAGGGAGCTTGCGGCCAATCATGACGTCCCACGCGCCACCTATGACTTCGCGGTACTTACGAAGCGATTCGGGAGAAGAGGGAACAAGGGCCGCGAATTGCGCGTCCTGATCCGCAGCCAATCCCCGGAGGATCCGCAATTCGTTTTCCACCGAGCGGGCAGGAGCGGGGTGTTCGCCGTTCCAGACGGTTAATTCTTCCTTGGTCAGCGGAACGAAGTCACGTTCCATGATCGGACTGGTCTGCCCCAGCTTCAGGTGCTTGTTAAAGAATTCATACATCATCAGCCGGCTGGGCTGGTTGTAGTTGTGCGGGAAGGCCATGTACTTCCCTTCCACATTGTCGGGGGCTCCCAGCATGCTGTAATGCTGTTTCAGTTGCGGCAGTCCCTTCGTTTCCAGCTCTCGCGTCCAGTCGTCGGCTGCGGTCATTCCCAGAGGACGCGGAGCGATCATCGCGGCGAATTCGATATTTCCCGTGTTCACGCGCAGATAGCTGGCGTTTTCACAGGTACATCCACCCTGCATCGAAGTCGAAACCATCACGGCGGGGAAGAAGGCAGCGGGACGTGGATCGAGACTTCCCAGAAGGAACGTCTGGGTTCCCCCACCGCTGGCGCCAGTCACACCGATGCGACTCGTATCCACATCGCTGAGCGAGCTGATCCAGTCCAGCGCCCGGATTGAGTTCCAGGCTTGAAGGCCCACAATATTCAGACACCGCAGCTCAGATTGAGCACTGAAGATGCCCCAGCGATCCGGCTGACTGAGTTCAGGACGCTGTTTGGCGAATCCGTGAGCGATCTCGAACGGGATCGGCCCAGAATCCGGGTATCCCAGCATGTCGTAAAGAAAAACGATGCATCCCATCCGTGCCAGTTGGACACAGCGCGCTTGCAGAGGGAATCTGCCACTGGGAATCGACTCGGCCTTGCTCTTCAGTTCCTGTTCGAATGTGGCGTCGTTGTGTTCGTAGAACCTTCCGTTGGCCCAGTGACCGTGCGGACACAATACGGCGGGCAACTTCCCGGGCTTGGGATTCTTCGGCCGGTAGAGGCTTCCTGTGCAATAGAGGCCGTCACCTGTTTCGAGGATGACGCGTTCGACCGTGAAGTCGTCGCGTTCGACTTTTCCGTGCACAACCGCGTTCAGAGGTTTTCTCGTTGGCATCGGCCAAAGCCCCAGTGCAACCTGCAACTGCCGACGGACGTATTCGGAACGCTGCTTCCATTCCTCGACGCTGGCACTCGGAGTCCAGGGGAAGTAGGCGTTGAGGTCTTTCAGTCCCCCAAGTCTCACGTCGTTTGGCAGCGTGTCTGCGGGAAGGACACGGGGGGCAGCGCCCTGGGCCACCTGTCGGACACCGACTGCGTTAGCGACAGCCACGGAGGCTGCGGCAAATTTGAGAATGGTACGACGATCGATTTTTGGGGTATCGCTCAAGGGGCGTCTCCGTAGGAATTCCATGGGCTGCAACTTCAGGGCGACATCATAGAAATCACTTGTGATAGAAATCAACAAGCACCTATGCGAGAACCCACCCCCGGGAGCCCACAGCGCAGAGCTTTCCCCCTGGCGGGTATTAGGACCGCGCGATCCTGAGACTTGGATCGCCTGATGCGGCGGCAGTTCGGCTGTTCCTCGCTGCCGTCGGGACTCAGGCAACGGGGGCCATGCCGCTCAGTCTGATGAACTGCACGTACTGGCCTGATTCCCCTGCTCTGCCAGCTTTTCGCGTGCGAGCCGCAGTTGTCCGCAGGCCGCGTCAATGTCGGCCCCCTTGCGTTTGCGGACTGTTGCGGGAATGCCGAATGACTCGAGGACTTGAACGAACTCGCCGGTTCGGGGAGCCGTCGGGGCAACAAATTCCAGCTCGGTCACACCGTTCATCGGGATCAGATTGACGTGGGCGATGCGCGACTGGAGTCGCTTCGCAAGTTGCCGTGCATGCAGTGGATCGTCGTTGACGCCCGAAAGAAGTACGTACTCGTACGTGACGCGACGTCCGGTAATTTCGAAATAGTCATCCGCGGCCTGGAGGACTGCGTCGATACCGATCTTGTCATTGACGGGAACAAGTCGAGTTCGCAGTTCGTTGTCCGGGGCGTGCAGAGAGACGGCCAGGTTATACTGCTTTCCCGAACGGGCGAGTTCTCGAATTTTCTCGGGCAAGCCGACGGTCGAGATCGTGATTCTGCGGGCCCCAAGTCCCAGCCCCCCTTTTTCATTCAGGGTATCCAGAGCGGGAATTAACGACTTCAGGTTCGCCAGGGGCTCGCCGATTCCCATGACGACCAGATTCGTGATCTGCTCCCCTTTCTTCAGCAAGCGGTCGAGCCTCAGTACCTGCTCCAGAATTTCCCCTGTCGTCAGACTGCGCTTGAGTCCCAGCAGGCCGCTCGCGCAAAAGACGCACCCCATGGCGCAGCCGACCTGAGTAGAGATGCAGATTGTCCGTCGATCGGGCTCTCGCATCAGCACGCATTCGATGAACTGGCCATCGTGCAGCTCGAGCAGCAGCTTTTCTGTTCCGTCGCGCGAGACCTGATGCTGCGCCTGGCGCGCCGGAAACAAGGAAAATTCGTCAGCCAGCGCCGCGCGCAACGTGGCCGGAACATCGTGCATCTCTGCGAAGTCACTCACCCGGCG
The DNA here is from genome assembly GCF_044336245.1 of Schlesneria sphaerica. Taxonomy (NCBI): domain Bacteria; kingdom Pseudomonadati; phylum Planctomycetota; class Planctomycetia; order Planctomycetales; family Planctomycetaceae; genus Schlesneria; species Schlesneria sphaerica. Next base: position 5,888,565 of record NZ_CP172346.1, read on the forward strand.
TCCGAAGATCCAGCGGCGGATCTGTCCGGCCCGGTAGGCGGGAAAACCGTGAGCCACACACCAGTCTGCCAGCCCTGCGGCGTCGAGCTCATAAAGGCGCGTCTGGAAGGGGCGATCCGCAATTACTGGGAGGATGGACATGAAAACCCTAGACCGTTGAGAATCTCTCGACCGGCTTGACTCTTGTTGAGGATGTAGAAGTGGATTCCATTCACCCCCTGGTCGATCAATTCGCGACATTGTGCGATGGCAAATTCAACACCAATCTCGTGTTGTGCCTGTTTGTCTTCTTTCACTGCTTCCAGACGGGACGTCAGGTCGGCGGGAATTCCGGCTCCGCACATGGCGGTAATTCGCTGAATTCGAGCAAATTCCGTGATCGGCATAATCCCCGGGATCAATGGTACGTTGATGTGGGCTCGATTCAACCTGTCACGGAATCGAAAGAAGCTGTCGTTGTCGAAGAACAACTGTGTGAAGATTGCATCTGCACCATTCCTGACTTTCCGAACCAGGTTTTCGAAATCAACGTCCAGGTTGGGCGCTTCCGGATGCTTTTCCGGGTAGCCAGCGACACCGATCCCCATCTCGGGAAAGCTTTCGCGAATCAAGCTGACGAGTTCGTTAGCATATCGCAATCCCCCTTCAATTGCCTGAAAAGAGGCTTGTCCTGCAGGAGCATCACCCCGCAGAGCCATAATGTTGCGCAGTCCCTCGGCCCAGGCATAATGCAGCCATTCCGTTAACTGCTCGCGGGTACTACCCACGCAGGTGAAGTGGGCTGTGGCGGATGTTTTGAACTTCTCCTGGATCTCGCGGCACCATTCGACCGTTCGCTTGCTTGTCGAACCCCCCGCACCGTAGGTACACGAAACGAAGGCGGGGCGGAACGGGACCATTTCTGCCAGGGTCTGACGCAGCGAGTCATCCCCTTCCGCCGTCTTCGGGGGAAAGACTTCAATGGACAGCCCAAAGCGGCCACCGGCATACACGTCTTTGATTCGCATTGCACCGCTCGTCATACCCAGATTGCTCCTGCTTGTAAGATATCGATGCAGCAGATTATGCGATCACTCGCCTGGCTGCCACCATCATTTTTGTCTCAAACTTCGGAAGATCTCCAAAGGCAGGTGCCGGGTGCGAAATCTGAAAATCGCTGTCGTCACCTGCTCCGTGGATCATAGGGTTGATTCAAGAGTGAGACCGGTCGTGCGGGGATGACAGGCTCGATGTTGACGGTGCCTGCACGCACAATTTTCTGTTGATGCGTAGTCGGGGTTGCCGGTTTAGGAAGGCCGGTCGAGGAGCTTGTACATTTGTGATCTGCAGCGATGGAGATTTTTCGGATATCACTTTCCCTGGTTTAATCGCGAGACAGTAGATACCGAAGTAGCTATACTACTTGGACCAACCACGTTGACACCAACATGCTTGAATGGTCATCCTTCATCAGGGTGGGCGGCGGCTGTGGGCGAAGCGGACCGTCTCGATAAGATATTGTTGGGGCGTTCAACGTTGGATACCCCCTAAACTCAGAATGTTCAGAAGGAACGTCGATATGTCGACCGCTGAAGCGACAAAGTCCAAGACAGCCGATTCCACCAAGAGCGCGTCGAGCGCGCGTCTTCCCTACAAGGTAAAGGACATTGGGCTTGCCGATTTTGGTCGCAAGGAAATTGAAATCGCTGAAAACGAAATGCCGGGTTTGATGGCACTTCGTGAGCGCTATGGCAAGACCAAGCCCCTCAAGGGAGCTCGAATTGCCGGCTGTCTGCACATGACCATTCAGACTGCAGTGCTGATCGAAACACTGGTTGAACTGGGTGCGGACGTCACCTGGAGCAGTTGCAACATCTTCTCGACCCAGGACCATGCTGCCGCGGCAATCGCTGCTGCCGGGATTCCGGTTTACGCCTGGAAGGGGATGACCAACGAAGAATTCGACTGGTGCATTGAACAGACCCTCTACTTCCCGGACGGTCAGCCACTCAACATGATCCTCGACGACGGCGGTGACCTCACGTCGATGGTTCATCAAAAGTTTCCCGAGTTGCTTAAGGGCATCAAGGGCCTCAGCGAAGAAACCACTACCGGGGTTCATCGACTCGTTCAGATGCACGAACGTGGCGAGCTGAAGGTTCCAGCTATCAATATCAATGACTCGGTTACCAAGAGCAAATTCGACAACCTGTATGGATGTCGCGAATCGCTCGCAGACGGGATCAAGCGAGCAACCGACGTGATGCTCGCCGGCAAGGTCTGCGTCGTGGCTGGTTATGGCGATGTCGGTAAAGGCTGTGCCATCTCGATGCAGCGTTACGGCGCTCGCGTTATCGTGACGGAAATCGATCCGATTTGCGCTCTTCAGGCAGCAATGGAAGGTTTCGAAGTCACGACGATGGAAGAAGCCGCTGCGCAAGGAAACATTTTCGTCACGACCACCGGTTGCTGTGACATTGTTCGCGGCGAGCACATCGAGAAGATGCCGAACGACGCCATCATCTGTAACATCGGGCACTTCGACCTCGAAATCGATGTCGCCTGGCTGGAAGAGCAGGTCAAGAACGGCAAAGCGACCAAGGTTAACGTCAAGCCAAGCGAAGTCGGTGCTGTTGATCGTTATACCTTTAAGTCCACAGGGCACAGCGTGATCCTGCTGGCTCAGGGACGGCTCGTGAACCTCGGTTGTGCCACCGGCCATCCCTCGTTCGTGATGTCAAACAGCTTCACCAACCAGGTCCTGGCTCAGTTGGCTCTGTGGAACGACACCAGCCGCTACGCAGTCGGTGTCCACCGTCTGCCGAAAGAACTGGACGAAGAAGTCGCCCGGCTGCACCTGGAAAAGATCGGTGTCAAGCTGTCGAAGCTGTCGGAAAAGCAGGCCAAGTACCTGGGCTTGCCGATCAATGGCCCCTTCAAGCCCGACCACTACCGCTACTAATTCGGACCTGAGGCTGTGGTCAGTATTCCGTACGACATTCATTTGAAGTCGGCGACTGACCTGTGCTCATCAGGGTCGGAGTGATTATCGCAAAGTCCAGCTCATCGAGCTGGACTTTGTTTTTTAACCGCGCATTCAAACTACACGCGCATTCAAACTACATCAGTCAAGAGAATTGATTCCCTGATGTGGTCTCGGGGGGCGGAGCAGTTCAGGTGGCGCGGGAGCGGAACGGGGGTGCCTCTGGAACGACCGTCGTTCGAGGGGCGCATCACGCGGGAACGCTGGTGCGGTCCCCGCGATGGCAGAGCTGCGCGACTGCGTACGCACAGGCCGCCTCGGCGATCCCGTCCGAGAACTTCTCCTTGAGCGAAATGATTTTGGCAGTCGCTGTTTTGCGGTTCTCCTTGACCAGCCGCCGAGCCAGGAACTCGCCTGAGCCTGAGACCAATACAGTCTGGCAGGGCGAAGATTGTCGTGCCAAGACCCGTTCCAGCGATCCTGCGAGCCTCTGTCGCTGAACATCTGCCAGAAATCTCGCCATCTCGATTGCTTCATTCTGAGAAATCGCGTTCCCATCACTGCATAACGTTCTCACGATGCGGTGCCGGGCTTCTGCTCGGGTGGCCGGTTTGCCGTTGGCCGTCTCCAGATCATTCGCATCTTCCGCGAGGTCACCAAGTAATAAGTAGAGGTCGAGAGTTGTCGCAAAAATCTCGGCGGCGAGTGGGCAATAGCCATCACGAAAAGGGACGCTATGAGCTAAGGCGCAAATGGGTGTGCGTCGAATGCCCGAATAACACAATTCGCCGCTCTGCAGTCGGCTCAGGTCCGTCAGTCCCAGTGAGACCGGCCTTCCCTCATGCAGGGGAATCAGATCGGTCGTCGTGGTGCCAATGTCGACAAGCAGACCGGAACCGGCTGGCGAGAATTGCCCACACCAGGTGGCCAACGCGTGCCAGTTCGCGGCGGCGACCGCTTCCGTCTGTTCGCGTGCCGTTTGGGCGTCGACGAACCGGCCTCGCGTCGTCCAGACGGACAGTTTTGCAGCCGGAGTCGCCAAGTCATGCGAAGTGGTCGCGTTGCTGAGATCACGCATTCCCGCTTCGACAGAGTCGAGGATCGAGGTCACTCCTTCGGCTTTCGTTGTGAAGCAGTCAGCCAGTTCGGCAGTCATCGTCAAGGCAACTCCGTCGCACCCTGGAAAGGACCGAAGGATTGATGCCACTTCTGCGGCCAGGCGTTCCGGGTGGCGCCAGATGGCGAAGGGGCGACTGAGTGTTTGCCCCTGCTGATCAGCCGCTTTGATATTAGCTCCGCCGATATCAAGTCCAACGATCGTCATGGAATGAATTGCCTCGGAACTACGTGACGGTGGGAGTTCTGGAATGTGGATCGGACGCGGAACGGCGCGGGCTCGGCGAGTTGACCAGCGAAACTCTTACCGTCGCTACCCGTCATAACGTCCGCTTCGACGGCGGGGAAATGGACTCTCTCGCGTTTTCGATCGCCCACCTTCCAGATGGACAGAGCGAGAGAGGCGGAATCACCGCAGCACAGGGACCTGCACGGGGAAACGCCCGGCCCTGCTCGGTTCGATCGAGATGATGACCGACTTGAAGGCAGGCGTTCGCGATCGGGGATCCGACGTGCGTGGTACCAGTACGTTACATTCGGGGTAGTACATCGCGGCATTACCAGGACGAATTTTTTCGAAGGGGGTGGCGATGATGTCGACCATTTCTCCTGCGTTGCTTCGGACGGTCGTCTTCTGACCCGGCTTGAGGTGGAATCGATCCAGGTCTTCCGGGTGCAGCAGGATCACGTACCGGCCTTCAATGCCTCGGTAGAGGTCGTAGTCTTCATAGACGACGGTATTGAACTGCCCTTCACTGCGAATCGTCATCAATCGCAGTTCGTTCGGTCCGCCGACCAGTTCCGGCAGCGGATGGACCCGCAATTGGGCTCGACCGGTCTTTGTCGGAAACTGAGGAGTGTGGAACGTGCGGCCGTCGAGCTGGAATTCTTTCTTCGTCTCGCCAATATCCTTGATCTGTTCAAAGCCGGGGACCACCTTGGCGATTGCTTCACGAATTCGATTCGTGTTCCGCATCGATTCCCAGTCGATGGGACCCTCGTTGCCGAGAACGCCGCTGGCAATCGTCGCGATGATCTCAATCTCGCTCTTGAGCCCCACGTGACGTGATGGGCCGCCGTCACTCAGGCGAATGAAGTTGAACATCGATTCCTGCGTTGTGGACTGCGGCTCTTCATCTCTCGCCAGCACGGGAAGAATGATTGTTTCTTTCGCCAGTCCATGTGCATGGCCCGTGTTGAGCGTCGTATTGAGGTACACCAGCATGTCCAGTTTCGACAGAGCCTGTCTGGCGAAGGCCGCATCCGGATTGGACCCATAGAGGTTGCCTCCCAGACAGAAGCCGAATTTCAGTTCACCACGATCTGCCCCCTCCATACAGGCCAGAGTGTCGAGGCCTGGGGTGGTGGGAAGCTCCATGCCGAAGTGCGACTGCAGCTTGTCGAATATCGCCTGTTTCAATTGCGGGGTCACACCCATCGAACCAATCCCCTGCACGTTCGAATGCCCCCGAATCGGCAGCAGTCCTGCATTGGGGCGTCCGACCATCCCGCGCAAGAGGGCGAGGTTGGCGATCGCTTCGACGTTCTCCACCCCATAGGTGTGATGTGTGATTCCCATCGTCCAGGTGAAGACGACGTTTTCGGCAGCCGCGTAACGGGTGGCAATCGCTTGAATCGCCGGTGCGTCCACGCCGGAACGAGTGTAGATCTCGTTCCAGTCCAGCTTCTGCAGATGGTCTTTCAGTTGAGGCCACTGATCACAGTAATTCTTCAGAAATTCTTCGTCATGCGCTCCCATCTCGACAATCCGCTTGGCAATGCCAGAGAGCAGCGCCAGGTCCCCCCCAATGTGCGGCTGCACATAGAGCGAAGCGATTTTTGTCCCGAACATGAGGCTGAGCGGATCGCTGGGGATACTGAAGTTGACCAATCCGGTTTCTACAATCGGGTTGATGACGACGACGTGCCCGCCCCGACGCCGCAGGTGCTTCAGGGTCGACATCAATCGAGGATGGTTGCTTGCGGGGTTGCCGCCAATAATGAAAACCAGATCGGAATGTTCGAGATCGTCAAGAACCAGGGTGGCAGTGCCGGTGCCGAGCACGCTACCTAAGCCCACACCGCTGGCCTGATGACAGTAAAACGAACAGTTGTTGACGTTATTCGTTCCGAAGACACGCGCGAAAACCTGGAGCAGAAAACCTGCTTCGTTTGAACTGCGGCCACTGAAATACCAGAACGTTTCATTTGGTGAGACGACATGGGATGAATCCGCTCCGGACTTCAGGGATGAAGAAACGGCTCTCCCCTGGCTGTCCGTCGGCAAGGGAGATGAGGGATCAGAGCTGGTCGCGGCTTTAGCGGGGTGTTCGCCGTTAGACGAGACTGTATTTGGCCCTGGTGCGGTGGGGACGTCGACCGAGGCCGCAGGCTTCAGCTTTGAGATAATCCGGGAGAAGGCCTCTTCCCAGGAGATCGGCTGATAGTAGTTTTCACCCTGCCGATGAAGGAGCGGTTGGGTGAGACGTCCGCTGGTCTCCAGTTCACGCGGCGAGAACGTCTGCAATTGCGGGATCGAGTAGGTTTTGAAAAACTCGGGTTTGATCGCTCCCTGCATGTCAGCGACCATGGCCTGCAACGATTTCTTGCAGACTTCGGGAAAGACGCCAAGCTCGTTGGCCATTCCTCCTTGTTGTCCACCCATTCCCAGTGCGCAGGTCTTACAGGCATTCTTCGACCGCATGGCCTTCCAGAGTTTCAAGAGGCCCCCTGCTTCGCGTGCCTTACTGAAGGTGTACCGCACCGCTGGCCAACCACCGCCGGTTCGAACTCGTCGCATTTTGAACGCCTTGGGAGAAGACTCGACTGTCGCAGGACGTGGGGATTGTACGTCACTGCAAGGGGGGGCTCAACCGGAACCCCGATCATCCGGCATGCGCATGGTGCGGAGATTCCTTGCGGAAGTGCTTCCGACGTCGGCAGTCCCACCTATCGACGCGCCGTTCAGTACGGATGTTCGGCCAGGATTCGAAGCAACTCGTTCACCGCTTCCGGGGTTCGGTGAATGTGCGTGTGTGTGGCCTTGATCTGCAGCTCGGTCTCTGCACGGCAGTGAACGGCACTGGAGAGTGGAACGACGCGATCCCCTGTTTCGAATCCGGTGGTCATGTAACCTGTTCCGGCAATGGTGTGAACTTTCACGTGGTCACTGATGGGCAGGTCGTCGACGGCTTGCGCGAGCGGATGTTCTGGCTCCAGCATGTCGATACTGTTGGGAAATCGCCAGAAGACTGACCAGCGGAAGACGCCCGGGTTCGAAACGATCAGTTGCTGATGCAGTCCATTCTCAAATGGCGATCGTCGGATCAGCGCAGAACTCCATCGTCCCGTGAGCCGGGATGCCAATGCCGAGCCCCGATGGGGCGTGGCGATGAAGACGACGCGTTGAACCTGCGGTAACGGCTCGAAGAAGAAGACCTTAGCGAGCTGCCGGCGGTACTGATCGTTCATCTGGACCTGGTCCAGAGGGAGGTTGGCGATGGAATCCCAAAGATGAGTTCCGCTGCGGGTGACCTGCATTTTAGACACCAACCCTCCCATGCTATGGCCGACCAGCACCATCTGATGTCGGGAAGGATCATCGCCGTAGGCTGCCAGTTCGGCATCGGCTTCGCAAAGGGCTTGTCGCAGTTCGGCTGCTGCACGGAGAAAGTTTTTGCCTGTGGCATAATCGAATGCCCAGATCTGGTACCGCGCGTTGAACTCGGGATTTGCGCGGAGTTCATTCGCCATATCGATCCACGTACGGGGGCTCGACATTAATCCATGGACGAATAGGACTGGAATCTTTCCCGGTTGATGGGGTTCAAAGAAGTACAGCCCTTCGGAATCGCGGTGTTCGTCGGGGCGGACGAACATTTCGAAGGGGGTGGGAACCGAACCCAGGCTCAGCTCTCGAAAAGCGAAGACCGCTGATGTATCTGTTGCGAGACCGGCCGTGCCGGACGGACCCGGAACTGCATGAGTCGTGTAGGGGTTCCACAACTCGAGCACGGCTGGCTGGCCCCCCGTCCCGTCATTGACTTGAGGTCTGAGAAGGGCTGTTGCGCTGAACGAAACGTGGCGAGGTAGAAAGCGATCGCCGGGACGTAATTCTGTTCGATTGCACTTGCGGACCACCAGCGGGGAGCCGAGTCCATCCTGCCGGTGGTATCGCGACAATGAGGGAGACTCGTATTCGCCAATGGGATGGAGTTCTTCAAACTCTTCGGGTTCCCATGGAAAGCCCGTGGGAGCAATCGGAATTCGTACCATTCCGACCTCGGTGGAGACATCGATTCCTTGGCCAGGAATCCAGCGACCGTAATGCTGGGCTGTTTCCAGCCAGCGGCCGATAGCATGTTTGTAGATGGCCTGCAGGTGCGGCGACGGTGGCTGAACGTTCCCAGGCTGGCCTGACGTCATCTGCTGCCAGGCGAGGATGGCGGTGTGGTAATACAAGTCCGTGGCGTTTGCCTGGCCGAGTTGCTCCGCATGAGCCGCTGTCGCCAGAGCGATCTCTGCCGGGTTTCCCGTGACAGAAGTGGTCGAAGGGATCGGTGGCGACCGCCAAACGGCCGACCTGCCAGTCGCGCATCCCGACGAGGTTGCGAGGGAGAGGCAGAGGAATACGGCAAGCCAAGCGCGTGAACGACTCGTCCGGTATCCCGTCGTCGCGGGCCGACTTGCGAGCGCTGCGGCGTTAACCGATCGCGTCTGACAGTCCATTGTTTCCGGCATTCATCCTTGTATTACCCGGTCCGGGAATTCATCGGATGGCATGAGCTCTCCAGCTTCGCTTTGTGGGCGAACCCCTGAGAGTTTGCCGTTCCGATTCATCTTCACTGTTTCTGGCGAGTTCTTCACGCCAATCTTTCCTGACTCCCAGTCCGAAACCCGCGAAGATAGGGGGACTTTTCAGGTCAGTAAAGATGAAGTGCCAACACGTTGCGTTTTGTCCTGAGTGAGGCGTGTCTTTGATTCCCGTAAGTCGGCCCTGATAACGGGGGGACCCGACTTCATCCTCCGGCGGCACTGCGATTGGCGATCGGCGGTTGAGTCGCCCAGGGCGGAAAGCGGAGCCACTTCTGGTACAGGGCACGTTTGCCGCCACCCCAGACGATTGCTATGATTCAGTTTCCCGCGAGAGTGGCGAAACTGGCAGACGCGCTGGATTTAGGATCCTGTACCTTAATCGGTGTGGGGGTTCGACTCCCCCCTCTCGCATTTTTCCGCATGCCGCTCGATATCCTTGATTGGCAACAGCTCCCCGTGATTCGTCCCGGGGAGTTTTTTTACACCCATCTGCGACTTCTCTCTGCGACTTCGCGCGGCTGGCTCATGCTTGGGAGTGGAACCTCAAGCCTGACACTCCCGAGGTGCGTTCAAACCCCCTGCGACTGAGACCGCATGGTTGCTCTCTGATGTCGCGCGATTCTTGAGCAGGCTTCGTCGATCGCGCCACTATGCTCGGCCGCCACTGCGCCTGCAATCCGTGGACATGAAACGATCTGAGAGTAAAACGTCGCCGCCGAAAGGCCGGCCGCGCTGTCTGACGCGGCCAGACTGTGCCACACGTTCTGCTCGAATTACGATTTCTTCCTGGCACGCGAGCGAGCGGGCTGCGCGGGGGCCTTGCGAGGATTGGCGACGTTGCGCTTGCTGGCTTCGTGAGGGGCGAGGCCGTTGAGCGGCGCGAAACCGCCGTCTTTGGTCGAGTAGGCGTGAACTTCACCCGTTTCCATCTGATAGATCCAGGCATGCAGTTGCAGTTCACCTCGTTGCAGCTTGACGGCGACAGCGGGATGAGTCTGGAGATTTTCGATCTGCACAAGCACGTGCTCGCGGATCGCGATTTCGAGCAGTTCCCGTCCGTGGTACTTTGAGTAATTTTCTTCGACGATCAGGCGAGTTGCCTCTGCGTGCGACAGCCAGCCCCGCACCAGTGGCAGCTTCTTCATGCTGTCGGGCTGAAGCATGGCTGAGATTGCCCCGCAGCCAGAGTGACCGCAGATGATGATGTCCTTAACGCCGAGAGCCGTCACCGCATATTCGATGGTGGCGGGTTCGCCTCCATTCGATGCTCCGTGAGAGGGGACGATGTTTCCTGCGTTCCTCAGAACGAACAACTCGCCCGGCTGGGCCTGCATAATAATCGAGGGGTCAACCCGCGAGTCAGAACAGCCGATAAACAAGGCACTGGGGTGTTGCCCCGAGACGAGCGTCTCGAAGAATTCTCGCTCGTTTTGAAAGACGTTTGTGTGGAACTGGTGGATGCCCGTCAGCAACTGATCCATCGTGAGGATTCTTCTGGAAAGAGGGTGATTGCCATCGGCAACCTGAGAAATGACCGCGCGCGATTATTCTCGAAGAACCTGATGATGACGGGTTCCGCCGTTTGCCACGAAGGCTTGGCAGGTCAGGACGAGAAGAGTCGCACACGGTGATTCAGGTCACCTGACAATTCGGGCCGCTCCACGATGGCTGAGTGTTCGGAAACTCCATGATGTCCCATTGGTGTTCTGCGACTGATAGGGTGATGGCTCGGAATGAGTTTCAGATAATTTGCGAGGGACGGATGCCGCAGTGCTGGCAGAATTCTCGATCTGGCGGACTCCTGTCTCAGTACATTCAAGCTGGCTCACTCTCAGTTCCAGGGCATCAATTCGTTCCAGTAATTCCGCTTCAGTGAGTCCCGCAGATGACTTCGTTGTCGTTTGCGCTTGGTCCTCATCCCCTGCCCGAGTGGATTGCCAGGTCAGAGAGAAGACGGTCACGACAAGCAGGAAGACTCCCAGTACAGATTGCGGACGAGTCATGGAGCTTATTCCGAACGAGAAGGCGAATTGCAGGCTATAAAAAAGGTTCCGGGCGCTGAGAGGACAGTCTCAGCGCCCGGGTTTGGTTCCGTCACGACATGATGACAAAGCCATCGACCCAGAGATTGCAATGCCACCGAAGCTTGGGTATCCGGCGCGACCCGGACGAACGACCGATTTCCGCAAATCGATCGATTTGTGACGGAACCGACTGCATCGAAAACGAGACGTAGATCCTTAGTGAAAACTTCCTGCGAAGTGTCATCAACATGTAAGAGGTTCGATACATTCCAGTGGGATTCGCTGCAATCCCAAAACGTCAAGATTTTGCCGACGTGACTTTCAGGCGCAGGCTTTTTGTTGTCGTTCGGCAGTGAATGCAAATTCTGCACATGAGTTCAGCCACTCGATGACTCGTTCCATTCGCGTTGATCGCGATCCTTTCACCAGCAGGATGTCGTTAGGTTCCAGCCAGCGGTTCAGGACTGCCAAAAGGCTTTCGACATGGGTCGCCGCCGCAACCTGTTCGGGGTTCATCCCTGACTGGATCGCTCCCCGCGCAACATCGTCTGCAAACTCACCACAGACCAGTATTCGATCAATCTGCAACTGAGCCGCCAGGCGGCCAATTCGTTCGTGTTCCATTTTCGAGGTCGAGCCGAGCTCTCGCATGTCGCCCAGCACCAGCATCCGTTTCTGAACACCGGGAATCGCCAGTTCATTTAACGCGTGGCACGCGGCGGCGACGGAAAGCGGACTGGCGTTATACGTGTCGTCAAGCACCGTCCACGGACCAATTTTCTGAAGTCCGCCACGTCCTGGAGGGGGTGAAAACCGGGCGAGACCGCTCGCGAGCTGCTCGATCGGGATGCCGATTTCAAGACCGACTCCGATCGCGCAAAGTGCATTGGAGACCGCGTGTCGCCCGTTGACGGGAACGTCAAATCGGGTTCCTTCGCAGTGGAAACGCAAATTGCCGGGACGGGGTTCGATTTGAGTGGCCTGGATGTGATTGTCATCACCCTGGCCGACAAAAATGACAGGACACGGTGCCCGATCAGCCATTTGGCGCAGATCGGGATCATCACCCGGAAGCACGGCAAAGCCGGTTGTCGGCAGTTGCTCAAGTAACTCTCCTTTGGCCTGAAAGACTGCGGCAAGTGAGCCAAAAGACTCGAGGTGGGCTGGGCCCACTGCGGTGACAATACCAATTTCGGGGCAGGCAATATCGCAAAGTTCGCGGATATCCCCGACGCGTGAGGCACCCATTTCTATGACGGCAAATTCGTGCGACGAATTCAGCTCGAGCAGGCTGAGCGGCAGTCCGATCAGGTTATTGTAGTTTTTGCGGCTGCGGATCCCTTGAAACTGACAGCCCAGGGCCGCGTAAGTCAGCTCACGCGTTGTCGTTTTTCCTACGCTTCCAGTGATGCCGATGACCAGCGGGTCCAGTCGATGGCGATGCCATGCGGCGAACCGACCTAATGCGGTCAGTGGATTATCCACGATCAGAACGGCCCCAGAGACAGCCGATGCAGATTCGGCAGCGACTACGGACAGGTGAGCACCGCGCTGGTGAGCTTCACCGGTGAAGTGATGCCCGTCAAGATGTTCCCCCTTGAGTGCCCAGAAGATACTTCCTGGCTGGACTTCGCGTGAGTCGATGAAGACTCGGTCGAAACAAGCGTCAATGTTACTGACGTCCCGAAGCCGACCGCCTGTTGCCCGTGTCAGGTCTCGGAGGCTAAACCGCTGCATATTAAGCGCTCACTCTCTCGGGTGGGCGAGCAAGTGGTTGCCACCGCTCTCGCAGAAATTCACGCGCGATCTTTCGATCATCAAATGAGAATCGTTCGCGACCGATGACTTGTTCGTTCTCATGTCCTTTTCCGGCGATCAGGACGCAGTCTCCCGGGGCGGCCATTTGCAGGCTTTTGCAAATGGCTTCCCGCCGGTCCTGCTCGACGATCGTGACGGTGCCGTCGTTCTGCATCCCCGCCAGAATTTCGTCGATAATCTTGGCTGGATCTTCTGTACGAGGGTTGTCGCTGGTGACGACGGCGACGTCCGCCAGCATTGCGGCCTTGCCCAGTTTAGGACGCTTGCCGCGGTCGCGATCCCCCCCTGCTCCGAAGACGACAATGACTCGGCCTGCTGTGAGGCTTTTCAGGCTGTTCAAGCAACGCTGCAGAGCATCGTCGGTATGAGCAAAATCGACGAAGACATCGAAGGGCTGTCCGCAGTCGATCTGCTCCATGCGGCCGGGAACTCGATGGAAGGTTTCGATTCCTTCGGCGATTTCTTCAGGTGTCAGTCCAAAGTGGAAGGCCACAGCGGAAGCGGCAAGTATGTTAGAGAGGTTATGGCGTCCAATAAGTCGTGTCGCACACTCAATATGGCGTCCATGCAGACCCAGGCGAAAGCGGGTGCCAGACAACGATTCGTCGCGAATCTGAAGACTCACGTCGGCGAGTGTGCTCAAACCGTAGCTGACGGCGGACAAGGATTCGCAGACGTGGTTGCGAACGGACCAGGCACCGGCGGGATCATCGACGTTCAGGGCGACCATCCCCCCCGGCTGGACCAGTTCCACAATACGGGTTTTTGCGCTGCGGTAGGCCTCGAACGTGCTGTGATAGTCGAAGTGATCCTGCGTGATATTGGTCACGACGGCCGCACCGAGTTCGACTCCGGCGGCACGGCCCTGGTGGAGTGCATGACTGGAAAGTTCGATTGCGGCATGGGTTGTTCCCGCCGCAACCATGCGGCCGAACCATTGTGCGAGTGATCGAGAATCGGGAGTCGTCAGTGTGGCCGGTTCGCTCTGCTGGCCGTCCGAATACTCGACTGTTCCCAGGAGGCCTGTTCGCCGTCCCGACTTTTCCAGCAGACTGCGGATCAGCCATGCGGTGGTGGTTTTCCCGTTCGTTCCGGTTACGCCCGCGATGTTGAGAAGGCGCGTCGGATTTCCTGACAGGGATTCACAGATACGGGAGAAGGCCGATCGGACGTCCGGTACAACACATTGAGGCAACGGAATTTCGGGATGTGGCCGATCGACGAGCAGTCCCGCGGCACCACGAATGTAGGCCTCGTTGATATATTGATGGGCATCAACGCGTGTACCGCGGATGACGGCAAAAAGTGTCCCTTCACGGACATCCGAGCTGTTTTCGACGGCATCGATGACGCACAGATTCGTGCATCCCACGAAGGTCGCCTGAGGCAGTAGCCGCCTTAAACTGACGGCACATGGAAAAGTACTCGCGTGACGCACGAACGCCTCCCTGCGATCGAAACGCAAACCCGATGGCGTCGGACTTGTCCTTGATTCACCCGAAAGCGTCAAGACGATTTCATTCTGGATGGCGATCGGGCTTGCTTCCGCAGGAGGCTTCTCTCAGAATGCGGCGGCTTTATGAGAATCTGGCAGGGATGGAAACCTGACAGGGTAATTGAAACCCCGACGGGGTGACGCCGCCACACGCCTTCAGCCGAACACCCGAATTTTCATGTATGAAGAACTTTGCATCCTGAGTGGTCGCGCCAATCCGAAGCTCGCGTCCGAGATCGCGTCGTACCTCAGTATTGGACTGGGTTCTGTGGTACTCGATAATTTTCCTGATGGGGAAATTTCGGTCCGTCTGGATACCAATGTCCGAGGTCGTGACGTCTTCCTGGTTCAGCCAACAGGCCCCTCGGTCAATGAGAACCTGATGGAACTGCTGGTGATGATTGATACGTGTAAGCGTGCCAGCGCTGAACGCATCACCGCCGTCATCCCCTACTACGGCTACGCACGTCAGGATCGCAAGGATATGGGACGCGTTCCCATCACTGCCAAACTGGTTGCCAACCTGATTACCAAAGCCGGTGCGGACCGGGTACTGGCGATGGACCTGCACGCCGCGCAGATTCAGGGTTTTTTCGACTGCCCTGTGGATCACCTGTACGCGTCACCGATTCTGGACGATTACTTCCGGTCTCTGAATCTGCCCACGGAAAATCTGGTCATCGTCAGCCCTGACGAAGGGAGCATCAAACGGTCGCTCCAGCACGTTGACCATCTGGGGGGAAGTTTTGCCATCGTCGATAAACGTCGCGCGAACGCGTTCGAGACCCGGCAGGAAAACTTGATCGGCGGGCCGATCGAAGGCAAAACGGCCATCATTTTTGATGACATGATCACCACCGGGGGGTCAATGGTCGGTGCTGTCAGGACTGTGGCCCAGTTCGGCGCCAGCAAGATTTATGTCGGGGCGACGCATGCCGTTTTCTGCGGCGAAGCCGTCAAACGGTTACGGGAAGCTCCCATTGTTGAGATCGTGGTCTCGAACAGTCTGGCCCTGAAACCCGAGCAAATGCTCCCCAACCTTCGCGTCATCTCGGTGGCTCCACTTCTGGGTGAAGCGATTCGACGCATTCACAGAAATGAATCGGTCAGTTATCTGTTCGATTGAGCTGTCGATCAGTGGATTGTGCAGTGGGGGCGTGTGCCCGTCCCGCGTTTGCAGCGTGTTACAGGACCAGCGGCCCTCCGCACACAAACCATGAACGATCCAAACGCAGCAAAGCCTCGCGATGAAGCACGAACTGTCCCCGCTGGGCGACCCGGGGTGTTTCGGCATGGTATTCCCATTGTCGGCATTATCGGAGGCATCGGATCGGGCAAGAGTTCCGTGGCAAAATGGGTCGCTGCGCATGCCCCCGTGAGTGTGATTGATGCAGATGCCTTAGGGCATGAAGCACTACTCGAACCACACGTTGTCGAAGCGCTGCGTGCGATGTTTGGTTCCGAGATTCTCGGCGCAGACGGAAGAATTTCGCGGCCGGCACTGGCGAAGAAGGTTTTTGGCTCGACCCCGGACCACCTGAATGCCCGGCACGAGCTGGAACGAGTCGTTCATCCGGAAATCATAAGAAAGGCCGTCGAGGAATTCGGGCGGGCGGCTGCATCGGGCATGGCTGCTGTCCTGCTGGATGCCGCGATCCTGCTCGAGGCGGGCTGGAATCAGGAATGCGACCTGGTGGTCTACGTGCAAACCCCCGATGAGATCCGTTTGCAGCGAGTGCGGGACAACCGGGGATGGACGGCTGACGAACTGCATCGGCGTGAGGCGAGTCAGTGGAGCCTGGATCGCAAGCAAAGGGGGGCCGATTTTACCGTCCTCAATGACAGTGACCTCGATCATGCCGGGAGTCAATTACTCGCGGAACTCTGCCAGCGCGGTTACATCAACTGACTTGAGTCGATGGCGCCATCTTTCGTTCTCTACACCAGTGGTTCCCCCTGCTGCTCGATCGAGCTGGGGGTTTGCACGTCAGAGATATCCCTTCTCCGGAATACGTCTCATTAACTTGTCGTAACGTCTCCAGAGGAGGCGTTTGCTGATTGGTCGCAACGGGGAGAATGCGCAGTCCCCGCCGGACGGGAATTCGACGTGACTCAGTCCGAGTGTCAGCAGGAAGCTGTCGCCAATTTCTGCCGGTTGACCCCATCAATGGATCGGTTTTTCGTTCCAAACAGGCAAGTTCTGCGCGGGTGAAGCGAGTCTGGACAAGTGTCCTTGAAGCTCTGTACGAGCGGAATAATGAGCACAGATAGTCCTGTCGGATTTTTCCGCAGATTCGGTCAAGTTGCCTAACCGACAATGTCGAATTCTTAGCTGACCGCGTGGCCCAAATTCGAGGCCGGTCAAAAATCTTCTGTCGGTATGACATCAGGGATGAAATCATGCGCCATCGCCTTCGGATTTTTACAGGTCAAGAAGAATCCACTCCAGATGTCCCCGAAAATGTCACTGTCCGCCTGGGAGACATCTCTCGCGCCCTCATTGACGCGACCCGCTGGAATCGGACCTGGGTGAGCGACTTTGCGGATGATGAGATCCAGGTTTCCACCGATCTCTACGAAATTCTGTCTGCCTACATGCGATTGCGTCCCGGCGCGTGAACGCATTATTCTTCCAGCAGGTCGAGAGCGATTTCCCCGTGCCTGCCGGAATCCAGTCGTTGCGATTGGACGGGGCCGTCGAAACGTACGATGAGCCCCTGGAGCATGGGGCACCAGTTCGCTCTCCATTCAGAGGGGAACTGGTGTGACTCTGCAGCAACAGGCAGAGGCAATCTGGCGAGCGGGAGTTGCCGCCGTTGATTCGACCGCGCTGGTACGTCATGCGATTTCCGCCGACCGCTCATGTCTCACGATTTGTGGTGAGACAATTTCCCTTGATTCGCTGCGGCGTCTTGTGGTCGTCGGTGCCGGGAAAGCCGGAGCCGGAATGGCTGCGGGTGTGGAAGACGCATTGGGAAGTCGCTTCCTGGACAAACTCACTGGCTGGGTGAATGTCCCTGCGGATTGCGTTCGTTCCTTGGAAAAGATCCATCTGCATCCGGCAAGGCCCGCTGGAGTAAACGAGCCGACCGAGGCGGGTGTCCACGGATGCCAGCAGATTCTGGAACTTGTCCACTCTCTGACGCCGGACGACCTTTGTCTCGTGCTGATCTCTGGTGGAGGTAGCGCTCTGCTCCCTGCTCCGATTGAGGGTGTTAGCCTCGCAGACAAGCTCACCGTGACGCGGCTGCTGATGCGTTCAGGGGCGACAATTCACGAACTGAATACGGTTCGCAAGCGATTGTCACGCGTCAAAGGGGGGGGCCTGTTGCGCGCGGCTCCGGCAGGACGCATGATCGCCCTGATCATCTCGGACGTGCCGGGTGACCCGCTCGGCATCATTGCCTCAGGGCCGACAGTGGCCAATTGTGACTCCGCTCAAGACGCTCTGGCCGTGCTGGAGCGGTTTGCGGGGACTGATTCAGCCCATAGTTCCGTCCCTGCCTCCGTGTGGAATGCCCTGCGCCAGCAGATTGGCAAGCCGGTCGCGGACGAGAAATCGACGATCGAGTGTCACAATTTTGTGATTGGGAACAATCAGACCGCAGTCAATGCGGCTGCGGCCGAAGCCCGTCGTCGGGGCTTTGAGGTTCGTCTTCTGGGAACGGACCGACAGGGAGTTGCCTCGGAAATTGGGGTGGAACTGGCGGAACTTTCTTCGACCGCACTAAGAGAGGCTTCGTCCCGCAGCATCTGTTTCCTGGGTGGGGGAGAACCCGTCGTGAAGCTCGCCGAAACGGATTTGCCCCGAGTTGGGGGGCGGAATCAGGAAGTGGCTCTGGCGGCGGGATGTCATTGGGGGAATCGGGATCTGAGTCGTCTGATTGTGCTGTCAGGCGGTACCGACGGCGAAGATGGGCCTACTGACGCAGCGGGGGCGTTCTTCGACGCGACGGTGCAACAGTCCGCACAGGACAAGGGGCTTGATCCTCGAACATTCCTGGCGATTAACGATTCGTATACCTTCTTCAATCAGGTCGGTGGACTGCTCAAGACTGGTCCCACTCACACCAACGTCATGGATCTGCAGATGGCCCTGGTGGCGGGTGAATCACGATGACAGTCATCTTGAAACTCGGGGGGAGTCTGCTGACGCTCCCGGGACTTGCCGAACGCCTGCTGGCAGTCCTGGCCCAGCGACCCGGCGAGCGCTGTCTGATTCTGATTGGGGGGGGAGCGACGACGGACGTCGTACGGAGCTGGAGCAAGACTCATCATCTGACTCAGGAAGTCGCTCATTGGCTGGCAATTTCCAGCCTCGACCTCAATCGCAAACTATTGGAGGCACTCCTGCCGTGGACGACCGTTGCTTCGCGCGCTGCTGCCGATCAACACTGGAAGCAGAGAGCTGCTCCTCTGCTTTTGGACTTCCACCAGTTTGTGCGTGAGGAAGAGCCGATTTCGGGCTTACCCCTTCCCCATCACTGGGACGTGACGAGTGATTCTCTGGCGGCCTGGACCGCGCGACTCTGGCCTGCAGAAGAACTGATCCTTCTCAAGTCGGTGGGGATTCCAGACGGTGTAACGCTGCAGGCTGCTGCCCGAGACGAGCTGGTTGACTCGTATTTTCCCCACTTTGCCAGCGGCATCGAGCAGATCTCGTGGTGTAATCTGCGCGCCAGCGAGCTGAAAATTCAGCCTTGGCGGAATCTGGACTGAGACGCTTTCGGGGTCGCCCAGGACATTGACTGAGCGACCCGCATGAGATCCCTTCTCAGCCGAAGTAGGCGACGCCGTTCTGGAACAATTTCAAACCCGCGCCGTCCCCTTCCAGCTTCAGTCGTGTCCAGTGGGGATGTTGGGTGGCGAACAGGAAGCGTTCCGGGTGTGGCATCAGTCCCAGAATTCTTCCGGTAGGGTCACTGAGTCCGGCGATATCAGCGACAGCACCATTCGGATTGGCGCTCCAGCGCGCGTTGACAGGGCGTGAGGGATCACCCTGAACCCAGTCCGCGTACTGGACTGCGATTTGTCCTTTCTCCTGCCACTGCTGAACAACACTCGGATCTTTCGGAACCAGTCGTCCTTCGGCATGGGCGATGGGAAGATCGAGGGACTCGATTCCGCGGAGGAAGACATTGTTCGACTGACCGACTTTCAGGTGAACCCAGCGGGCTGTGTATTTTCCGTTGTGGTTCCAGGTAAGAGTGGCGTCAGCGTCGCTGCGTTCGGAGGTGCCCCATCCCTCGGCCCCGTAGGGTAATACGCCAGCTTTCAGCAGCGTCTGGAAACCATTGCAGATTCCCAGAACCAGCTTGTCAGACGACAGAAAGCGCTTGACGGATTCGCCGAGATGGCCTCGCAATTGGCTTGAAAAGACCACACCTGCACCGATGTCGTCGCCGTAGCTGAATCCGCCAGGGATACACAGAATCTGGTAGTCATCGAGCAGTTGGGGTTGTTCGATCAGCCGGAACAGATGCACCCGGTCGGCCCGTGCACCGCAAGTGTCGAAAGCGTAAGCCGTTTCAATGTCACAATTTGTACCCGGTGCACGCAGCACACAAACGCGAGGCGAAGCCATCTTCCATTCATTCCTTACAGAGGAACCGATCGTTCGTCGGATGTGCGACGAAGATCCATTCCCAACTCTTGACCGCCTATCATAACTGCGCACGGCCGGGTCACAACCGGCTCGGATCGAGCTTTCTTTCCAAGAGCAGCGAATTTTCCGCCCATTCCGCCCGGCGAAGCGTGAGCCAAGTGAGAAACGTGCTGTTCCACCCGCGCGACGCTTTGCGGAACCGAATCGGGGAGTTGAAGGTTTGGCACTTTCGTTGCGTGATTCTCCTGCGGACACTTCGCAAGCCGCAATATTAGGTTAGACTGGTTTGCAGAAGTTCAGGTGTCTTCGCCGTCAGGCCGCAAAAGGGAACGGCAGGGGTTCGCGAGGCCAGTGTTTCTTGTTGTTTCGCTGCGTTGAGAAGATGGATTGGGAATGACGAGCGATTGGAATCGGGTCTCCGGCTGAGTACGGCGATTTGTCCCTGAACGGTGTTCTGCCTCGTATCGGAAATGGAGTTCAATCATGCGACGGTATTTGATTCTTGCGCTCATCTTTTGCTCGTGCGGCCTGACAACAGGTGTTTCCCGGCCCCTGATGGCGAACGGACCGGCCGAAACGATGGTTGCTGCGGAGCAGGTCATCTCGGAACTGATGGCCATTCCCGGGAAACAGATTCCTCAGAAACTGCTCCAGGACGCTCAAGGGATCGCCATTATCCCCAACGTCATCAAGATCGGGTTTATTGCCGGTGCGCGTCGTGGGCACGGCGTGGTTCTGGTGCGGGATCACGATGGTGAATGGAGTCTTCCCCAGTTTCTGACGCTCACGGGCGGGAGTGTCGGCTGGCAGGCAGGGATTCAGGGAACAGACGTCGTTCTGGTGTTCACGACACGTAAGGGAGTCGACGGACTGCTGCAAGGGAAGTTTACCGTGGGGGTCGATGCTTCCGCTTCGGCCGGGCCGGTGGGGCGCGAAGCGGCGGCGGGAACGGATGCGACGCTCAGGTCCGAAATTCTGTCGTACTCGCGCAGCCGGGGACTTTTCGTCGGTGTTTCACTCGACGGATCCGCTCTTGAAATTGATCACGATGCTCATGCGTTCTACTACGGAACCCCATCGGGGACTCTGCCGAAGCGCGTTCCCAACGAAGCAAATGACCTGCGACAGCTCATGACAGATCTGACTCCGCCCCCCATCGTCGTTGCTCCCGGTGCGCCCCCCGCCACTCCTGTCGTTCCCACGGAAGAACCAGCACCAGCGACCGTTTCTCCGAGATTGATCGAAAGCTTGCGACGCTCGCTCGTACGGAACTCGGACCAGCTTCAAGCCATTCTCAGCCCGGAATGGCGGCCTTATCTGGCGATTCCGAAAGAGCTGCGAGAATCGGGCGTGTATCCCTCACAGGATTCACTCTCCACAGCGATTGCGCACTTCACCAAGATCAGTTCTTCGCCCGAGTATCGGCGGTTGACTGTCCGACCCGAATTCCAGAACACGTTCGAGCAACTGCGTGAATACGCACAGGCCGTATCGACGACGCAGCCCCTGCTGGAACTCCCTCCCCCGCCTGTCTCCACCCGCAAGTCGATCGACTGAGTTCAGGATGAGAGCGACGCGAATCGTCGAGCATTCATCAGTTAAATGAAATCTCAGTGAATGGAGGCCACCGGCATTTAGATGTCGCGTGGCCTTTTCCCTGCGCACCGGGTTAATTGGGCTGTACGAGTCGCCTCTGTCCGTGAGTGTAAATACGTCCGGTTGCCGCTGAGGCAAACAGTGGACGATTTCCTGCATTTCATGCGGAAAAGCAGCGAATTGGGGGCTTGCGGATGATGGAAGGAATGCCTACTTTCGACTACTCTGAGTGATCAATGTCGCACAGGCGATTTCAAATCCCGGGTCATTTCTCCAAGGATGTCTGCTATGGCCAAGGCTAAATCGGCCAAATCGTATCACGATTCCGACCCTTCCGAGTCCGATGAACAGAAGATGCTCGGAAATGCTTTGGGCCAGATTGAGAAAGCGTTTGGCAAGGGCTCCATCATGAAGCTCTCTGACAACGCGTCGATGACCGTTTCTGGAATTGGAACCGGTTCGTTATCTCTCGATCTCGCCTTGGGGGGAATGGGATTCCCTCGCGGTCGCATAATTGAAGTCTACGGACCGGAATCGAGCGGCAAGACGACGCTCGCACTGCACGCCGTGGCGAATGCCCAGAAAGAAGGTGGTGTTGCGGCGTTTATCGATGCCGAACACGCCCTCGATCCCGCCTGGGCCAAGCGACTGGGTGTCAATCTGGAAGAACTGCTGGTGAGCCAGCCCTCTTCCGGGGAAGAGGCACTTCAAATTGCTGAAATGCTGATCAAGTCCAATGCGGTGGACATCATCGTCGTCGACTCGGTCGCCGCTCTGGTTCCTCGCGCAGAATTAGAGGGAGAGATCGGTGACTCGCACGTCGGTCTGCAGGCACGCATGATGAGTCAGGCGATGCGGAAGTTGACCGGCTGTATCTCTAAAGCCAAGACGACAGTCATCTTCATCAACCAGATTCGCGAGAAAATCGGCGTCATGTTCGGTTCACCGGAAACGACACCGGGGGGCCGCGCACTGAAGTTCTACAGCTCGTGCCGAGTTGATGTTCGCAAGCTGGCAGTGCTGAAGGATGGCGACAACATGATCGGCATCCGCATGAAGGTCAAAATCGTCAAGAATAAGGTGGCTCCTCCATTCCGCGTGGCCGAGTTCGACATGCTGGGGACCCGGGGAATCAGCCTGGAAGGTGATGTCCTCGATATGGCGGCGGTGTATAATGTCGTCGACCGTAGTGGAAGCTGGTATGTCTACGGTGCCACGAAGCTCGGTCAGGGACGTGACAAGGCAAGGACTTACCTGGAAGAGCATCCTGAAGTCACGGCAGAACTGCGGGAAAAAGTCATGGCCGCGTTTTACGCCAGTGGCCAGAAGCTGGCAGGAGCGGGCGAGGACTGATCGAGATCGAACATGAGACGGCGACGGGCTCTTCCTCCTGCTTCTTGAGGCGTTCAACTCCAATGTCAGACCAGGACTTGATTGCAACACCGAACAGAATCAATCCCCGCTTCGCAAACGGTGGGGAAGGAAGACTCGTCGTCGCTCGGCCCGGCCAAACGCTGGATATGTTCAACCTGCACAGCCAGGACAACGAGACTGGCTGGCGAGATCTGCGGAGTGCACGATGGCCACTGTCGTCTCGGATGGACATTCCGTCCCCATGCCTCTTCTCCAGTGAGCGAAGCGGATGATGATGCGTCAGGAAATCAACGTTTCGAACAGCCATCGTTCCCGCTTGCGGTCTGGTCTTGCCGTGATCGTCTGCGTCGTGATTTCCTCGACGTCCCTTCTCGCCCAGGACCCCGCAGTCGCGTTGGAAGATTCGATCATCAAGGTGGTCGAACAATGGGAACGTTCGGTCGTCAGCATCGCCCGATTCAAGCCCGCTCCGTTTGAAGCGGCGGCGGAAGACCAGAGGATCTTTCCACTGCCGCGCGTTCAGCGGGAATTGCGTGACGTTGACGTGCGACCAAATGACTTTGGTGCGGGCTGTATCGTGAGTCCCACGGAATCTGACGAGCGACTGGTCCTGACGAACTTTCACGTTGTCCGGGGTGGCCCGGTGTACCCCAATGTCAAAGCGGCGGACAAAACGGAATTGCTGGTCAATTTTGCAGACCGTCGGTCGTGTCGCGCGGCAATTATTGCCGCAGATCCTCGCAGTGACCTGGCCGTTCTGCGACTTGACTGGGAAGGGGCGAATATCAATCCCGAGGATTTTAAAAGCCTGAACTGGGAGTTGGCTCCCCCGCCCCGTAAAGGTCAGTTCGTCATTCTGCTCGGTAATCCCTATGCCATCGCTCGCGATGGTTCGCCGAGCGTCAGTTGGGGAATGGTCAGCAATCTGACACGGCAACCGATTTCGTTTGGTCGTCAGCAATTGTTTGACATGGAAGAACGAGCCAAAGTTTCGATGCTTTATCGTCTCGGTGCGGTCATGCAACTTGATGCTCGCATGAATCTGGGGCTGAGTGGTGGGCCGGTCTTGAACTTGAAGGGCGACCTGATCGGCATCAGCACCTCCCTCGCGGCCATTGAAGGCTATGAACAATCTGTCGGATTTGCTTTGCCGCTGGATGAGCACATCCGTCGAATCGTTCGCACACTGCTTGACGGGCAGGCCGTTGAATACGGCATGATCGGGATTGTCCCCGGCGAAATTAACGGCAACGAGTTTCAACGGCTGAATACGGACATGCCGCAACAGTCTGCCGCGATCGTGGTCGAGTGTGCTCATAGCTCGCCTGCCGAACTCGCCGGAATCAGTGTTAATGACGTTATCCTCGCCGTGAACGGGCAACCAGTCCTGTCCCGGACGGACCTCTTTCGGCTGGTCGGACTCTATGCACCGGGAACCGAGATCGATGTCTCGATCTGGCGTGAGGGGACCCGCCCCAATCGGTTCGACGTGAAGGTCAAGCTCGGCAAGTGGCCAGTCCTGGATGACGAGGGAATCATTGAAACCAATCCCCGGCATGAACCGTGGCGCGGAATCACAGTTGATTATCCGACCGGGATCGATCGTCTCCGTGACCCCATGGTCGACATGCGACGGGTGCTGGTGACCAGGGTTGACCCGGACTCTCCGGGAGACACCGCGCGCCTGCAAGTCGGGAATTTCATTACCCACGTAAACAAGACACCGGTCCACACGCCGGCCGAATTTCACGCGGCCGTGAGAAACCTTTCGGGACCCGTCACCATTCGACTGGATGGAGATCCCCGTTCTATCGTTCCAGAAATCCGAAAGGGACGGATCGTCATCGTTCAGGATTCGCCGCCCGGCAAATAAGTCCCGCAATCCCGATCAGCGTCCGTCTTACAAGCAGCCCGTTGGTGTCACGAAGGGAATCGCCAGTGATATTCCCGCTTGTGGTGCTCACCTGGCAGGCGACTGTTGTTTCTTTATCGATTGAGCTGACGAACAGGGAGTGCCGCTCGGGTTCGGCCTATCTCTGAGGAGTCAGGTTGGGAGCAGCGTTCAAACGGTTTACAAGAAGCTTTGCAAATCCCGGCCATACCGTTGCGACGAACAGTGACGTCGAAAGCAGCGTCGGTGAGCGTAAAAACCAGGCAAACCGCTGGCACAGATTCTGTCGATGTGCGATCAGCGTTTGATACTCCTGCTCCCATCCCTGGCCGACCTGCGGTGACCAATCCGTCCGAGCGACCGCCTGCTGAATCCAGGGCATGACCTGTTGTGCCGTTAACAATCCCCATGCCATACCCTCACCCGTGAACGGTTCAACGTAGCCTGCAGCATCCCCAATGAGGAAGACGCGATCGCTGGCAACGGGTCTGGTGGTACGCGTCAATTGCAAGGTTCCCTGCCATTCTGCTGCCATGAGGCTCGCGGGGACCGGCATCTTTGATTGTTCCAATATCGCCCTGATCGCCGTGGCAGGTGACCTCTGTTGACGCAGGAAATCACGATCGAGGGCTGCTGCGATATTCAGTCGTCCTCCTTCGACACGGACCAGCCCGGCGTATCCTCCTGCCCCTGCTCCCATCCAGATTGTCCCGTTAGCGAAATGACCTTCTGGTTCGTCGATCAGGCAGCCTACTCCAACTCGGGACGACGCGACAACCTCAGTCTTCCATTCACTCGATTCCGTGGGACCGACTGATTCCAGACCCGAAGCCACAATGACACACCGTCCCCTGACACTGATTTCAGTCCCCTCCTGCTGAATCGTGACCTCGCGGCAATCGCCTACTAAAGGGCCCAGCTTTGCAAGCTTTTCGGGCAGGAACCAAACCCCCGCAGAAATCGCCTCCTTCACCAGCGCGTCGTCCAGAGCCTCACGGGAAACCGCGATTCCGCCCGGCAGCGGAACATGAAGTACCTGTCTGCCGACGTGGAACGAGAAGTCATTGATGTCCGTTCCCCCAAGGCCCTGGACTACCTTGGTGAGACCAAGTTGACGGAGCACACCCAGTGCCAAATTATTGAGGCAGGCACCACATACCTTACGCCGCGGGAAACGACGTTTGTCGATCAGCAGAACTTGCATTCCCAGGCGGGCCGCCTGCAGTGCTGCCACGGATCCGGCCACTCCCGCACCGATGACCACGACATCCCAGAGCTTCTGCTGTATGTCTCTCGCCGTGAATGGCTCCAGCGGCTTCAAGGCTTTTTCCATTCGAGCTGCATGCGGGCGGGCCAGCTGCGACTGATTGTGGCACCGTGCAGTCCCGCGCGCTGAGCCATGTCCTGCAGTTCATTTGCAGTAAACGCCCCTTCAACCGAATCAGGACCATCAGAATGAACAATCGGTGAGAACGTCACCAGCCACACGGCATAGCGCGCCATCAGATATCCGTAATAGCCACGGACCAGATCGTGCACGATAACACCTCGTTTCGTCGCTGTAGCCATGGTCCTTAAGAGACGAACGGCATCTTCATTGGTGAGATGATGGAGGAACAAAGATGTGCCGATGACGTCATAGTCCGTTGGCCATGCCCCTTGGTTCACGTCGAATGGAAAGAAGTGGCAATTCACTCCTGCCGTTCTGGCTCTTTCCTGAGCCAGCCCGATCGCTGTCGGACTGATGTCGCAGCCATCGACAGTCACCCGCAGGTTTTCGCGACGAGCACAAAGTGCGAGCCGTACGGCGAGATCGCCTCCTCCGCAGGCAACATCAAGGACCCTCAGTTCCCGTGTTGGATCCTCAGCAGCCATTCGGCGGATGACAGGCCAGAACGAGCGATGGACGGAAGTCATCGCATTGATACGCCCCAGAGCCAGTAGCGCCGTTCGATGAAAATCAGCATCCAGGCCCGGCTGGTCCATCCATTCGGGCTGGAGCCGGCGTTCACTCAAATCGAGACCGAGTCGAGACAGCAGGATTTTCATGGCGAGAGTATATCATCGATCTTTGTCTCGCGTCCCTGAACCGAGTCTGGAAAAGAAACACATTCCATAAACTTTGTTGCGAGAGTCGCTGTTAGTAACGTCGTTTGTAAGGGGGCTTTCATCCTGAACTGTGATGGGTAGCAGCGTCGTTCTTGCACGGACCCTGTTCCGACTCATCGCGCAGTCGCCGCTGTCGCGGGAGCTTTGGCGGTGACTTCGAGCACGACTGTTGTCTCTGACTTCACCAGCCATTTGCCCTCCTGATACGCGGTTGCTCGAAACAAGAGATCCTGCGGTCCGATCAGACCCGGATCGTCGGTCACCCATACGGACAGTGATGTACTGCTTTCGCCTTGTCGAAGTGTGATGCTGTCCGCAGAGACCAGGCCCTGTTGGAATTCTTGCGGAACCAGTTCGATTCGAATCGGCTCGCGAAATTCGGGGAGGCAGGAGACCGTCAATGGAATCGAGAGTTGCCCACCGATCGGGACGGAATACTCTGCCGGTTTGGATCCCAACTTCAGAATGGCCCCTTCGGGCAGAATCCCAAGCCGCAGTTCCATGCGTTGAAGTAGCGTTCGAATGTTTCCCTGTGGGTCGGGAACGCGGATTGCGCCGTTGAGAATCATGCGACTCGTTTTCGTCGTCTCCATCCACTCCGGGACGAAAATCGGATATTCCACACGCGTGACTGAACTGGGGACGATCATTTCGTCGCTCGCCAGACCTTGTCGATGACGCTGTTGTTTCGCCGTCATTTCCAGAGTGATTTCCCCATCGAACCCCTCTGTGCGCTGGATGTTCAGGGGGAAGAGATGCGTGCTGCCACGGCGAACCTTGCTGACATCGTCGAGCCCTTCCGGTGTGATCTTAATGCGCGGCTTCATGGTGATGGCCATCACCATCGGCTTGCTGCTGGTCAAAGGCTTGGCATTGCGTCCCGCTGCTCGTGCTGTGATGCGAGCCAGACTTGCCGAGACAGCGACGTCCGGGGCACAAACAAGATCAATCACGAGCTCATTCTGCATTTCCGGGATGACGAGGTTCGACGCGGTCGTGACGCCGCTGGGAAACCCTTCGATCTGCAGCGGAACGGGCCCTTGAAAACTTCCCCGGCGAGTCACTGCGACGGGGAGCTTGACCGTCGTTCCCAGGGGAATACTGAGCGACTCGGGGAGTCTCAGTGAGAAACCTTCCTCCGGTCGCTCGAAGCTGATGCGGTACGCAGCGGCTTGATGACCACTATGCGAAGAGCGATCCGAGATGTCGATTCGGTACACTCCGTCTGCCGGTGCTGTGAAGAGAAGTTCCGGATCGGTTGATCCGGGAACATCATCAATGCCCGCGAGCTCCGTACCATCAGGACTGATGATCGTCAGATCCAGATCGAGTGCCGGACCGCTGGTCTGCGATCTGGCGTTGATCTGCCAGACCTCCCCCTGCTTCATGGTGACCGCGTACCGGTCGGTCTGGAATGGTTTGTCCAGTCTTCCGGTCACGGCTGCGGGTAGCTCGGTAATGGTCTGCCCGCCGACATGCTCGGGGTAATCCGAGAGGAAAAACTGGTAAGGGCGCGAAGGTCCCTGTGGAGTCTCAAGCACATACTCGAAGGTGCTGTTCGCTTCGTCTGCTGGAAAAGTAATTTCCCGGGTCACGGTTTCCATCGCATCTGCGCCTGTCTCGATTCCCCGGCCAACAAACTCGACCATCCGTCGTTCGCCTCGTTTTCCCCCTGCAGGATAAGCTGCCATTACTCGGGGACCGGGGTGGATCAGCAGACGGTAGACGTATGAACGGTCCCCGGCGAAATCGAGGTCGTGCAGACTGATCCGATATCCCCTGCCCGCTTCAACCCGAAAGCTTGTTGTGAGGTCGTTCCCTTCAGAGGCCGTGCAGTCGGCGACTTTCTGGTCCTGCTCATGATGGACCTGAAGCACACCGTGAAGAGACATTGGGTTCGTTGGTGAGGTGAGTGCATGAGCGAGTAATTCCACCGTCACCATCCCGTTGTGCCGTGGACGAATCGTGTAGTGGTCGATCTCTTCGATACGCCGGATCTGTCCCGAGACAATGACCGGCAGATCGGGAAGTTCCTGCGCAGTGGTACGGCGAAGGTCTTCGATCACTTCCGGCGTTCGGGTCAGGTGAAGAACTCCAGTCGGAGAGACCCCGTTTGCATTGGCCACCTGCCATCGTACGAATCCCGGTTCGACATCGGCGGGAATGGTCAGCCGAGCACGAAATTCTCTGGGAAGTGGCCAGGCGTAGCCACGCGCTTTCGCCCCGAACCAGTAAGGTGGCTCGGTGATCAGGACCGGTGACGGGGGCCCAAACAGTTCAATCTGCACGCGCGAGTCATGCACGAAAAGCTGCATGTCCGGAGTCCAGTCGTAACCTCCCAGCACCACCTCGACCGTGGAGCCGACCTGACCACCCGCAGGGTGAACGTAACCAATTTCCGGCGCGAGCTGCGCAACGGCTGCAGCACCGAAGGGGCCTAACCCGGTGGTAAGCGTCAGTGCGATCCAGCGGAGGGTGTTCATGACAGGCTCGAAAAGGGAGTCGGCAACAGGCAGCGACGGACAAGGAAAGGAAGCGGAATCGTCGCCGGTGTGGGATCAGGCGATCAGACCGGGAATGACGTTTCCCCCGTTCACGATAGGAACCGGACGCCCCAGCGGATCGGGATATTCTTTGGTGGAGTCGATCCCCAGTAGCGTGTGAATTGTACGGAGCACATCTGCGACGCTGACGGGATCCGAGAGCGGAGCCGCTGCTTGTGCGTCGGTCGCTCCGATGATCTGACCGGGTTTCACTCCCCCACCCGCGAAGATAATCGATTGGGCCATCGACCAGTGGTCACGGCCCGCCTGAGCGTTGACGCGTGGTGTTCGTCCCATTTCTCCCATCATCACGACCAAGGTGCTGTCGAGCAGTCCTCTCTCTTCCAGATCATTGATGAGCGCGGCGAACGCACGATCGGCCGGTGGAATCAGGTCGTTGGCGAGACTGGGGAAGCAGTTAAAATGCACATCCCAGCCCGGTGCATCCAATCCGACAAAGCGGCAGCCTGCTTCGACCATTCGACGTGCCAGCAGCGCACACTGGCCAATCTGCGTCATTCCATAGTTTTCACGGACGGAGGCGGGTTCGGCTTGAATTTGAAACGCCCTCCGCGCCTCGGGGGAATTCATCAGCGTGTTCGCCTTGGCGTAGTAGGTGGACATGGCAGCGGCTCGACCGATGCGCTGCCGACCTTGTTCCAGCCCTGACAATAACCGCTGTCGCAGGGCGACGCGGCTGTCGGAAAGTCCTTCGACGCGACCCAGATCCTTCACTTCAAAATCGGGCTCACTCGGGTCGGCTTCGATCACGAACGGTGAAAATTCCGCACCCAGGAATCCCGATCCCCCGGCAGACATCGGGTGAGGCAGATTGACGTACGCTGGGACCTTGCCATTCGACCCCAGTTCCTTACTGACGTAAGATCCCAATGAGGGAAATACGGTATTGGTGGGAATCGGATGCTCACCGTCGGGGAACGTCGGCTTGTGTCCCGTCATCAGGTAGTAATACCCGGTGCTGTGCCCGTTATCGGTATGGGAATGACTGCGGACGACGGTGAACTTGTCTGTGATCTCTGCCGATTTCCGGCAGTGCTCGGAAAAGAAGACACCCGGGGTCTTTGTCGCAATCGTCTGGAACGCGCCTCGAATTTCCGCAGGAGCTTCGGGCTTGGGATCCCACATATCCTGTTGAGGCGGGCCCCCTTCCAGAAAGATGAAGATGCACGAGGTGGCTTTCGCCCGGGTGCGAATCGACGCCTCTAGACCTGGTACCGCGTCGTTGGCGCGTAACAGTTGCGGCAGGCTCAGTGCACCGAACAGACCGGTTGACCCAACGCGGAACATGTGTCGCCGCGAGATGCCATCACAACGACGGTTGGCATACGGTCCGTAGGGAATTTCAAACATGGATACTCCTTCATGGCCCGGATCATCGAAATCCCGAGGCCCTCGAACAGTTCAATGTATGTCTGGTCTCTATTCGTTATTGAAGAGGAATTCTTTGGTGTTCAGGATCGACCAGAAGATGTCTTCGACAACCGCGCGTCGATCCGCTTGTGCTGTCTCCAGTTCCGACAGCAGCAGGTCCTTTTCTGATTCCGAGGGGAAGCGGGTCAGCGTGCAGAGAA
Source organism: Schlesneria sphaerica (assembly GCF_044336245.1). NCBI lineage: Bacteria > Pseudomonadati > Planctomycetota > Planctomycetia > Planctomycetales > Planctomycetaceae > Schlesneria > Schlesneria sphaerica. Next base: position 5,919,505 of record NZ_CP172346.1, read on the forward strand.
ACAGTTCTTCGAGCAGTTCCGCATTGGCGAGCGAAGATTCGGCCAGTTGCCGGGCCCGGCCGTGTGGGTGGGTGATCTTTTCGTGAATTTCAGGTGAGTTCAAAAGATGCAATGCCTGTGAGATGCTCGGTTCATTACTCCGTTCACATTCGCAAACACTGGCCCTCACAGGTCGCCCGAAGATGCGGAAGAAGTACGACGGCATGCGATTGTCCCACACCTGGATCGCACGGTAACCCTCGGGCCAGCCATTGAACTTTTCGGGGACCAGCGTCACATGACAGACCGCATCGAGTAAGACCTCGGCTGGCATCGACTTGGTTAATGCGTGGGAGTAGTGCTGAAAATCGTCGCGATTCCCTTCCTTCGTGGCGGAAGCGAGTTGGTACGTTTGCGAGCTGAGAATGGTTTTCGTGAACGCCTTCAGGTCGTAACGCAGTTCCTTCAAGTGCGTCACCAGATGATCCATCAGGGGTTCATTGGTCGAAGGGTTCGTGGCTCGCAGATCGTCAATCGGCTCCACCAGACCTCGTCCCAGGTAGTGAGCCCAGAGGCGATTGACAATTGCCCGTGTAAAGAAGGGATTTTCCACGTCGGTCATCCAGGCCGCAAATGCCTGACGTCGGTCGGCAACGGCACGCAAGTCGGCGGGAGGTGCACCGAGTCCTCGTGTCGCCACCGGAAGTCCCGTGCGGGGGTGATTGTAGTCGGTCCCTTTTCGAGAAATGACCGACTCCGTTCCGTTGGGTAACTTCTTGAAAGCGACACCGGTGAAGAAGCCCACCAGACCGGCGTAATCGTCCTGACTCCATTTCTCACTCGGATGATGATGACACTGCGCACACTCGATCCGAACACCCAGGAACAACTGGCTGACCGATCGGGCCGTCGCTTCGGGAGTCTCGAGTGACTTAAAGAAGGCGGCGGGGCCCTCTTGCTGAATCGATCCTTGTGAGGTCAGAATCTGTCGGGCGAATTCGTCATAGGGCAGGTTCTCGGCGAAGCATTTTCGCAACCAGCGGGTCACCCCCACGGTTCCCTGCGGCGTGATCTTGATCTTGTCAGCTCGCAAAATGTCAGACCACTTCATCGCCCAGAATTCGGCGTATTCGGGACGCGTGAGAAGCGAGTCGATGATCCGAATTCGCTTCTCGGGATGGTTGTCTGACAGAAACGCACGAGCCTCAGCACTGGTCGGCAGCGTCCCGATCGTGTCGAGGAAAACCCGACGGAGAAACGTGGAGTCGTCTGCGGGGGAACTCGCCGGGATTCCCAGTCGGACCAGCTTGTCGCCAACGTGTCGATCGATGAAGTTGTTTTCCTGGGGCCGAATCGCTTCTGGATGCGGACGGGGAAGTGTCACGCGACAGACCGCCACCTGATCCAGATATCGGACCAGAATCGCCGCTTCCCCTGGGATCTCACGCGAGTGTATCAGTCCGCTGGAGGTCGTCTCGACCAGTGAAGCGGCATTCGAGATGAACTCCGCTGCCGTCGTGACGCACTGGCGTTTTCCTGCCGCGTCGATTGCCGTGACCTTGATCTGCTGAGAGGACTTGGGATCCATGATCAGTTCAGCCGGCTCGATCTCAATCCGGACGGTGGGGAGAATGGACGGCGAATCAAACGGGGCCCCTTCCCGAATCCAGCGCAGCATCAGGTTGTAGCCCGGACCGGACCGGTCAATTTTGGCTCCCCCGCCATGGGGCATGCGAGCGGTCCCCTTCTGCAGAATCAGACTCGTCTCCGGGCGGGCGAAATCCAATCGTCGGCCGCCGGACTCTTTCACCAATGCGTCGAAATCAGACTCATTATCAAACCCCAGCAGGCTCAGCTTGAAACCGTTCTGCCCTTCGGCTTTCCCATGGCATCCCCCCGAGTTACATCGCGCTTTGGTCAGCAGTGGTTGAATTTCAGAGGGGAACGAAACGGGCCGGGGATCGTTGAGTCCTGACACCGTCACCGGCACTGTCAACCGGTCTTCCCCCTGGGTGATGATGAGTTGCGTCGTTCCTTCCGCGCGGGGATGGACGAGTCCATCAGCGCGAATTTCAATGATTGCCGGGTCCGCTACACTGTACTGAAACTCGCGCGTCCGATCGAACTGCCGTGTGCCGACCCGTTCGGTGATGAGGATCTGCTCGGAGGACTCGGGCCGGTCAAGCACAATGGCGGGCGGGCTGATCGAGATCGTTCGCTCGGTCGCAACCAGATTCTGCGTGTGCTGACTGAAGAGGACGAGCATGCCCGCAGTGACGACGAACGAGGTGGACCATCGCATAGCACGCAACCTGAGGTTTGTTCAGTACGCATCAACATATCAGCAGGATTCTATGGCTGCGGCGTCGTTTTCCACAAGATTGCGTCGAGGCCGTAGTGCGGAATCCTGAATTGCTAACGGGAAAGATCAATGTTCGAGAACAGGTCGGACGCTTTGGCGTCGCGTTGGGTTTTTCTGCGACGCGTGCTGCTCAGTGCGAGTTTAGCGCTCGCGGTCACGGCGTTTTCGTTGCTGGTCGGTGCGATCGGTTACCACTACTTCGGTGAGCTGGACTGGGTCGACGCTTTGCTGAACGCGGCGATGATCCTGACGGGGATGGGACCCGTCGACCCGTTATCAACTGTCTCGGGAAAACTGTTCGCAACAGGTTATTGCCTGTTCAGCGGCATCATTTTTCTCACGCTGCTGGCGATTCTTCTCACCCCGGTTTACCACCGCTTCCTGCACTCGTTTCACCTGGCGGAGGACAATGACGACGGCAAACCTGAGTGATTGATTGTTTCTGCGTCGCACTGAACTCGACGTGGCACAACACAGAAAACGTCTTGATCTCCTCTTGGTTACTGCAATTTCACGTCGCTACCCCTTAGTCGACTTTGCTGAGGGACCGAGAGGGTCAAGGTGGCCGAGTACTGCGTCTTTTCGTAGCCGGTCCCCTTCTGATCCGCAACCGGGTGATGGACGACGACCAGAACGACATTCCCTTCTTTGGGAGTGAATGAAGCGGTCCCGTGGGCGTCCGTGATCGCCTCGTAATCCTTGTCAAACCCTTCTGCCAGCGTCGTTCCACGTGGGATAAAGCTGACACGGGCACCGGGCAACGGCTTTGACTGGTAAATCAGCCGCACACGAATGGGCGTGTCCGGTGCAAGTCCCGTGACGGGATTGGTGAGCGGGACAAGTTCCATGGCGTGTCCCAGCGGCTTGTCAAAGTTGGCGCTGTTCGAGGAAACCTCATCGAGTTTCGGGCTGGTCACGAAATACGTCTTGCCGCTCTTGATGGTCCTCGTCGTGCCATGCAGCGTTTCGAGTGTGTGCGAGACGACGTGCAGTCCTGCCTCTTTCGTCACGAAACGACCGCTCCAGTACCCTTCTTTGGGGCCGAAGCCGTTATCGAACAGTCCCGGCTTCAGATCGACGCGCGTTCCATCGGGACCAATCACCGCCAGATTGCACGGAGCAAGGGCGATCTTGCTGGCCAGTTTGAAGTCGCGGTGGTCATTGCCATGGTTCCCCAATTTCAGATCGACAAAGACCACGTCCCCCTGGCGGACGAGAGCCGTATTCGTTTCCACCCACGTGTCGTGAGCAAAGGAACCAAGCGGGGCCAGCACGAAAGCCAGAGTCAGCAGGAAAGCTCGCATGAAATCTCCTCAGGTCGCCTGTTTGGGGTGTCAACGGGTGTCATTTGATCATGCTGATTTAAGACCAGCGTGTCGAGTCGATGGGCCGGTCCGTCCGGCGTCATGGGGATCCCCCCATCATATTGGTCAGCGGTTTCGTCGTGAACGGACAGCCGGAAACGTCGCGGGATCGAAATCTCAACCGGGGAGCTCTGAGAAGGAACGCCGAGGGCCGGTTTTGCGGTCCCGGGCCATTACCCCCTCGAATGGTCGCTGTCATTCCCGGCTTGTGCTATCTTTTCCACCCAGTCCCTGCGCTCGAAACGCGGTGGTCTCTTTGCTGTTGAACATCAGCTTGATTTCCCGGAAAGTACGAAAAACATTACCAAATTGGCCGGCCAGGGTCTTCACCAGGTCGGAGTCAGGGACGACGGACGGAATTTCTATGAAAACAGATGAACTTCGCGAAAAGTACCTTTCGTTCTTCGAATCCAAAGGGTGCGTACGTCGTCCTACCGATGTGCTGGTTCCCAAAGATGATCCAACCGTGCTGTTCACACCGGCCGGGATGAACCAGTTCAAAAATCAGTTTCTGGGGATCGGCCCGATTGATTTCACCCGGGCCACGACCTCACAGAAGTGTCTCCGCACCGGGGACATCGGTAACGTCGGTGTTACCGCCTACCACCACACGTTCTTCGAAATGCTGGGGAACTTTTCGTTCGGTGACTACTTCAAACGCGAAGCGATCCACTGGGCCTGGGAATTTTTGACCACGAAATCGTGGCTCGGGCTGGATCCCACCCGCCTGACGGTCACCGTCTACCTCGACGATCAGGAGGCGTTCGACATCTGGAACAAGGAGATTAAACTCCCCGCGAACCGGATCTCGCGCGAAGACGAAGGGGAAAACTTCTGGCCTGCGTCATCTCCTTCTCAGGGGCCCGATGGCGTTTGTGGACCGTGCAGCGAAATCTATTACCTGCCACCCGGCTCCACGAAGCCTGTCGAAATCTGGAATCTCGTCTTCACCCAGTTCAACCGGGTCGGTGCGCCGCCAAACAATCTGCAACCACTTCCCAAGAAGAACATCGATACCGGGATGGGGCTGGAGCGTTGTGCATCGACGCTTCAGGGGGTGCTCAGCAACTTTGAAATCGACATCCTCAAGCCGATCTGTCAGGCGGCCGGTGAAATCGTCGGGGTGAAGTACGACTACGGCGCTCCGGAAGGCCGGGCACTCCGGCGAATCGCCGACCACGTCCGAGCCTGCTCGTTCGCACTGCACGAAGGCTGCGGCCCCGGTCCCGAAAAAGAAAACTACATCGTCCGGTTGCTGCTCCGCCGAGCATCGATGGAAGGCTTCCTGCTGGGAAAACAGGAACCGTTCATGTCGCAACTGGTTCCGGTCGTGGCGGACATGATGAAGGTCCCCTATCCCGAATTCGGCCAGACGGTCGAAGCGGTGCAGAACGCGATTCGCGAAGAAGAAAAGCAGTTCCTGCGCGTCGTCGAAACCGGGATTGGCCGATTCCAGAAACTGGTCGCACATGCCAAGAAGGAAGGATCACTCGTCATTTCGGGTGATGCCGCATTCGACCTGCATCAGACCGACGGCTTCCTGATTGAGCTGACCGAGTCACTGGCCGCCAACGAAGGCCTGACGGTCGACATGACCCGTTTCGCGGAATGCAAGGAACAGCACAAGCAGACCAGCGGTCGTGGCGCCTTCGCCAACTCGGTCATGTCCGCAGGCCCGCTCGACGCACTGCGAAAATCGGGTGGCACGCAGTTCCTGGGTTACGATACCACCACGGCGGACGCGGAAGTGCTGGGGATCATTGCCGATGGGCAACTCGCGACCGCGTTCGACAAAACCGGCGTGCAGATTGCCGTAGTCCTGAATCAGTCCCCTTTCTACGGTGAAGCGGGGGGACAGGTCGGGGACACCGGCAAGATCTTCGGTGACGGAGTGACATTCGAAGTCCAGGACACCCAGCGTGATGGCGAACTTCTCGTCCATATCGGGGCGTTGAAATCGGGGAAGATGGCCGTTGGAGCGAAGGTCCACGCCGAAGTCGATGCCAGTCGACGCGCCGGGATTCTGCGAGCTCACTCGGCCACGCATATCCTGCATCATGCCTTGCGGAAATATCTGGGGGACAACGCAACCCAGCGAGGCTCCAAGGTGCAGCAGGACGAACTGCGGTTTGACTTCGCGCATTCCAAGGGCCTGACGCACGAGGAACTGATCCACATCGAAGATGAGATCAACGGTCGGATCGCCGAGGGGGCCCCTGTCTCGACCCGCCTGATGCCGATTGCGGATGCACGGGCTCTGGGGGCGATGGCGCTGTTCGGGGAAAAGTATCCCGATAACGTCCGCGTCGTCAGCATGGGGGAATTCAGTCGCGAACTGTGCGGGGGAACTCACCTGAAGAACACCGGACAAGTGGGGCTGTGCCGTGTCGTCCGCGATGAACTGGTCGCGGCTGGCGTTCGCCGCATCACCTGTTACACCGGCCCGAAAGCGCTGTCACGGATTCGTGCAACGGAAGAACTGGTCAAAGAGGCCTCTGCCCTGCTGAAGTCACAGCCGGAAGAGCTGTCCCGCAAGATTGAGTCGCTGCAGGCGGAACTGCGCGAGGCGCGGAAAGAGCTTTCCAAGCACACGGTCGCGTCGCTGGCGGACGCCGCCGAGCAATTGGTGGCCAAGGCCGAAACGATTAACGGAGTGAAGTTGATCGTCCACAATGCCGCGGGTTGTCCACGTGAATCGCTGAAGGATTTTATCGACCGAATCCGGGAGAAGGCTCCTTCGGTGGCGATTCTGCTCGGTCTGGTGGTCGAGGATAAGGTCGCCTTCATCGCGTCGGTCAGCAAAGACGTGCTGGTTTCGAAGGGAGCGTCCGCGTCCGACTGCGTCAAAACCGCCGCAAAGATTTGTGGCGGCGGCGGTGGCGGTCGACCCGAGATGGCAGAAGCAGGCGGAAAAGATCCTGCGAAGATCGACGAAGCCCTGCTCGCCGGTGCCGCCTACTTCCGTGGCAAGCTGGAAGCCTGATCGACCCCCAGGTCCCGCAAGTAAGAAATCTCAAACGGAGCATGCCGGTGCGTTCCCAGCGAACGCACCGGTACTGCCAATGTGGAACCGGCATCCTGCCGGTTCAAATTTCAAACGACCCTTGATCAAGTCATAGATCAAGTCGTACTGGATTCAGGTTCTGCATTCACGCAGCCCCCTCATTCTGCCACACCCGCCTGCCAGCGAAACCTGCCAAATCCCAGAAACCGGCGGGACGCCGGTTCCACGTGAAGACCCGCAGGCAGCACGACGTATTCTTGTTTCCAATTGTCAAATAACGGTGAATTCCTTGAGTCCGTCAGCGGCTCTCAGAATGTCGCTGTGTGCCGCAAGGCACCGCACATCAACGTCTCTGCCGCTTCGCGCGTGACGAGGCATCAAGGCGTGAAGCGGCCCGAACGGAAAGGCCCTCAGCGAAAATCACGTGGCCAGCCGGGCCAGTCCCTCAAAAATACGTAACTCGTGATCTCGATGACACATGGGACTGGCCACCGACTGGCCAAGGGCTGGCCAGTCCCCCCGGCAGCACCCCGAATCGTCTCCCTGAGTGCCCCACACTTGGCAGCGTCCGCCAGACAAACCAAGCCTCGCTGGGCTTCGCCCCCTACTCGCGGACCGAAAAAGCTCTTCAATTGAGAATCCCCTTGCTCTGGTCTCGTCACCATTCCACGCAAGATTTGGAATGCGTGTAGTCTCAACCACCGACAGCAAACCGACGAGCCCAAACATCCAGACGTTTGGAATAAGCCTCTCGTGAGGACAATGGACCATCCTCCTTGGCCTGAAAGGCCACCAGAGATCAGCCTAGGGCAAAGACTTAAAATCAAGCCTCCACAGATTCGCCCCTCCGTTCAGCAACACTACCGGGCGAACTGCGCTCACCTTTGCAAATTCACCTCAACGGACTCAAACTAGTTGCTCGCGCTGACCCTCGGTATGGAGTGTCCGCAGTGATTTACCTTCGTGAACTGATGAAACTCCATCCTGAAGCGAAGTGCGTAGAGTCGCGCAGGTGACTGATCCCGTCAGCAGAAATTTGAGGGCATCTCATGGCAACGAAATCGCCATTCACTGGGCGCTGGCGGATCGTCTCGATGAGTGCCTGGGATCAGGAGTTCATCGACGAAGAGGAAGAAGGCTACATCGAGTTCAGGGGCAAGAGTGAAGGCGAGTTCCACTTCGGCTACGTTCATGGGCAAATGGATTGCAGGTTGACGGTGCGGGACGGTGGACCGGCGGTCGAGTGGACTTGGGACGGCAATGACGAAATGGATCCGGCCCAAGGGCGTGGATGGGCCGTGATGAAAGATGACAAGCTTCACGGGAAGATCTTCTTTCATAACGGTGAAGATTCGCAGTTTGTGGCAAGAAAGATGGAACAACGCCGCAGGAGGAAGTGATCGTGGCGAAGGCCAGGAAGAAACTGGATGCGGGGACCATTCTCGACCAAGGGATCCAATCGCTGGGGCAAGTGGATCAAACTTGGGAAATCGACGTCCGAGCTTTGCCCGAATCACTCAGCCAATCGGAAACCCAATATCTCGGCCTTGTCGTCAACAAGGATGATGGTTCACTGCTGGTGCAATCGCAGGTTGAGGGCAGGCCCAAAGTGGGTGATCTTTCGGCCTTGCTGACCGTCGCGATGCTGCGACCGCTCGTCGGCAAGGGACGCTGTCCTCGCCGCTTGCATGTCCGTGGGCATCGGCAATGGCAGGAACTCATTCCGCCGCTGGAGGAACTCGGCATCCAAGTGTCGGTAAGGAAAGAGCTTCCCAAAGCGAAAACCGCTTTCCAACGAGAGCTGGAGCGGATACGGGAGGCTCGCCGGTCAGAGATGGTCAGACCGAGCAAGCAGCAGGCAATAGTCGAGAACCTGTTTCCCGCGATCGCCAATTGGGTCCAGGGTTGCGGCCATATTGAGATCGGCGATCAGGAAAGCTATGGGTTCACAGTTCGAGCCATCGACGATGGCGGCGTCGTCTTCGAAGATGACAAGGCAGAGACGCTGGCCGAAGCAATGGCGACACTGGAACAGGGATTGGCCAACTATTTCGAGCAGGAAGAGATCGAGTGACGAAAGTCGTCGCCGACATCTCTAACTCATCTACCCGCCGGCCTGCGGGTAATTACTCGCCTCCGCTGACCGGCGACTGATTATTGCAATCGCGCTTCGGACACTACTTTCGCTGGTTAAGGTCGACCCCTGGCCCTGATCGAGTTCACGAAATCCCTAGGCGGCAAGTTTTCTCAGGGCCTCCAGTTTCTGGCCTTCGATCTGCCTCTGCTGCTCCAGGAGTCGCAGACCGGCCCTGAGCACTTCGCTGGCGTTCTTGTACCGTCCGGCGCCCACCTGCTCTTCCACGAATCGGTCGAAATGCCCGGTCAAATTGATGTTTCGGGTCGGCATGGCGTTTTCCTTGCTCTGCGTACTTCCGCTCAGGATAGCATCGTTGGCAATTTTTGCCATTTTTCCAGAAAGCGCCGAAGGGCTTTGCCACAGCGAAGAACGTGGGGCAACAGACGCGAGATTGACTCAGGCGTCATCGATTTTCATTTGCCGACCCTCACCTGCTTGGTAGAAGGAAAGAGGCATAACTCCAATGATCTGTTCAACGTGCCGCTCACACGTCCATGACGGCACGGGAACATCACGATGCTTCTGAAATGGGACTTCTCCCCTCTTCGGCGTCCTCATCAGGCCCAAAGATCATTGCTTCTTCAGATTCTTCTACCAAAAATTCCAGCGTGCTCTTTGAAAAGGAAGTCGTGTCGTCAAACGAGCCGTGCGCTCTCACGGTCATACTGGAATTCTCCGATCGTACCCTCTTTGATTTTCTGCATAGCTTCATCGATCGCAGGTAGAGGGACGAGGAACCATTCTCTGGGTTCAACCTGAGAACCGAAGCGATCCTTCAACTCAAGGTCCAGGCGGGCGTTAGCAAAGAACTTGTGAATTAAAACTTCGAGGGCTTTGCGGTTGATATTGGCCAGCTTGTATTCGGCCACGACCTCCACTTCCGCCAGCAAGTACGTCGGGTCTTTCTTTGCGTTGGCTATCCGCTTCGTTACGTTGCCGCCCGTAACACCGATTTTGTGAATCGCCTTACGATGTTCCGCGACGAACGGGTGATCGGACAGGCTACGCAGAACGTAAACGTATCCTGTCGCCTGATCCCCCTCTTCCTCGTTATCGAGAAACAATGGTCCCACTTGGTCACGGTCAAGGATTCGGCGACTGTGCTTGTCCTTATATAAAGCGCTTTGTAGCGAGCGAAGCAGTAAATCGCTCTCTGTTCCGTTATCATAAATGACACGGAGCCTGCAGTTCTCATGTCCGTAGTCATTAGTAAACACTTCGCCAGCCTTCGCGACGAACGCCTTTTGCCCGTCAAGAATAAAGAGATGCCCTTCTCTAATGGCTGCCTTCTCTCCGAATTTCACGGTCTTGCGTTTGCCTGCATCCAAATCCTGCTGAACCGTCTCGAAAAGAGGTTTAAAGAGGTGAAAATCAGAGCACGGTGTGCGTTGCGCAACCTCTTCGGCCGCGCTGATCTCCGATCTCGGTCGGACATGAACCAGGCTCGTGATGTCACCGCCGGAAGACTTATCAACGCCCAATGCTGCCAAAAGGTCTTCGTCATCCTGCAGGTCATCGCCACCAATGGACGAGTTGCCCTTGTCCCCCAGCAACCCCCGTGCGTCCAAGTCTTTCAAAACTTCGCGACATTCTGACGATTCTCTGATCCGGTCGAGACGAACGGCGTATAATCGCTCGAAAATGTCTCGGTCGTCGCCATGTTGAGGATGTCTACCGCGTTCTTCGATGAACCGTTCAATTTCCTCGAAACCGGCGATGATGCGTTGCTCTCTAGGAGTGCGACCGCCCGTTTGGACCGGTTCGGATTCGACTCCCAATTCCTCCAGCAGATCCAAATCGTCATCGGTGACCTGTTGTTTTTTCTTAGCCATTTTTGCTCGCCCTCGCTTCCCGCTGGAGAAATGCAATTCCCTCTGCCATTCGCTTTTCCCATGGATCAGCAGCGGTCAATGAAGGAAGCCGGGATTTTTCCGCTTTGAATCTCAAGGCCCGTTTCGCTAGATCGCGAGCTTCCTCCAACGTCATTGTGATTTTCTTGGCAGTAACAATCTCGGCCACCTGCCGAAGCCGTTCCTCGCTCATGGATTTGGCCAGAATGGCATAGGCTTCACCGAATGGATTGATACGGTCGATCAGATCGATATCCAGTTCTTTGACCGATAACGCGAATTTCCGCACCCCGTCGATCAGCGACGTGTTCCGGGCATCGCTATTGCCTGCGTCGTCAAGGACCTTCTTGGCCTGCTGTACGAAGTTCAGGGCCGCGACGGCATGCTGGCGAACCGCTTCCTGGTCCTCATCATCCAGATTGGGGAATTTTTCTTTGATGATCTTCCCCATGCGGACCTGAGTCAGTTCCTCCGGCACCAGTTCTTCATCGAAGAGACCGCGCTCGATGGCCTGTTTGTCCTGGACGAATGCTGTCACCAGTTCCGTCAAATCTTCGCGGCAGATGCGTTCTGCTTCTTCGCTTTTGGGTTCGGCCAGCCCTTTGATTTCCAGTTGAACCGTTCCAGTCGTGGGATCGACCCCAACATTGGATTTGTTGGGGTCATATCCACCGTCACCGTAGTCCAGTCCGGGAGTCGCGGTGTTGGTCGGATTCTTGGGCCGGAACTCGAAACGGGGCGCCAGGACCTGTTCCATCAGCAGACTGGCGGCGATCGCCTTCAGCGTATCATTCACTGCTTCGACGACGGCCGCTTCCGTCGCGTCTGGTTCTGCGATCAGGTTCGTAAACCGTGCCCTCGTCTTTCCAGGGGCGTCACGGGTCGACCGGCCAATGATCTGAACGATCTCTGTCAGGCTGGAACGGTATCCGACTGTCAGGGCATGTTCGCACCAGATCCAGTCGAAGCCTTCCTTGGCCATCCCCAGAGCAATGATGATATCCACATGGTCCCGGTTGTTTTTCTGGGCCGAATCTTTTAGGGCAGAGGAAACCCTGTCCCGCTTGGCGGCGTCGTCATCGACCAGGTCCGCAATCCTGAGAACCTTCCCATCTTTCGTCTTCACTAACTGAAAACCGGTTTGAGGATCAGTTCCCTGCCAGTCCCCAAGTTCCTCAATGATGTGTTCCACTTCCCGGATTTTATCCTTGCTGCTCTCCTTCGAGTTCACATTCGGGATGTGCAGAATCGTTTTCTCGCCGGGGTTCAAGACATTCGGAATCTCATCAGTGTAGCTGCCGGAGTAAAAGAAATAGCCGATATCGAGCTGTTTCAGGTATTGATAGCCATTGAGCTGTTCATAATAGGTGTAGGTCACCGTCTGGAACTTTGACTCATCGTCCGGGTGCAGCACCGCCTCGGTGTCCCCTCGGAAATAGGAACCCGTCATTGCCACGAGATGCGCTTTGTCTCTGGCAACGAATTGGCGGACGTGTTCCCCCAGCCGGTTGTCCGGGCTGGCCGAAACATGGTGGAATTCGTCAACGGCGATCAGCCGGTGATCGAACGCTTCCACGCCGAATCGTTCCACCGCAAACCGGAACGTCGCATGGGTGCAGACCAGCACCTGATCGCCACTCTCCAGAAACGCTTTCACCGAATCGACTTTGCCCCCGTTGTCGTCACCGGGCGCGTTGCAGAGATTCCAGTTCGGCTTCACCACCCAGTCTGCAAAGAACCCGAACTGACTGAGCGGCTCGTTATTGAAACTCGAACCGATGGAGCGTTCCGGCACGACGATAATCGCCTGCTTCAGTCCCTGTTTGTGCAGCTTATCGAGTGCCACAAACATCAAAGCCCGGCTCTTGCCCGAAGCGGGTGGGGATTTGATCAGCAGATACTGCTCCCCTCGCATTTGCCAGACACGTTCCTGCATCGGCCGCATGCCGAGCGCGTTCGATTTGGTGGACCGTCCATCCTGAGCGTATTTCACGGAGACGGAGGGAATGGATTTACTACTCATCGTCACGGCCCTTCTGCTGGTTCTTCTTCAACTCATCGTCCAGTTGTTCAATCTCCTTCAGATCTTCCGCCTCGGCTGCCAGAGCTTCCGCTTCCCTCCGGTTCTGGGCGAATGTCTCGAAACGGTCATGAACAATCCGCTTTATGTCGCCGTGGCTCACGTTGCCTGCTCCGGACAGGACTGGCCGGTTGTTGAATTGCAGTAGTTTGTCGACGTTGTCTCGCCAAAATTCGAGTGTCAGATCGTTTCGTTGTTTCACCCGCAACTCGGCCTGTTCGAGAAAGATCACCACCAGCCGGTTGAGCGTATCGATTTCGTCCTGGTTCAAGTAATTTTCGGCGGTGATGACATCCTGTTTGCTGACGCGTAATCCGCTCCAGTTGGTCAGGCCCATGTTGGCGGCGTTTGGATCGGCTCGATTTGTAACCAGCTCCGCTGCCGTGTGCCCTGTCACTGTGAAAATGAGTTTATTCTGAACTTCTGCAAAGAGAAGCATCGTTTCCTGTTCGCGGATTTTGTAATCCGAACTCAGGGCGAACAGATCCCGGACTTTTTGATAGAACCGTTTCTCGGACGCCCGAATTTCCCGAATCCGGGCCAGTAGCTCATCGAAGTGATCCCAGCCGCCGGGATTTTTGAGGCGTTCATCATCCATGACGAACCCCTTGACGATAAATTCCCGCAAGTGGGTGGTTGCCCATTGGCGGAACTGCGTTCCACGCGGGGAGCGGACTCGGTAGCCGATCGCCAGAATCAGGTCCAGGTTGTAGTAGGAAATCCTCCGCTTGACGGTCCTTTTGCCCTCGGATTGAACTGTTAAGTGATCCTTAACAGTTGCCTCAGGAGTGAGTTCCCCCTCCTCGCAAATGCTTTTCGTGTGCAGCGAGATGTTATTCTTCGTCGTCTGAAACAGTTCTGCAATCTCCAGTTGCGTCAACCAGATGGTGCCGTCCTTCACCCGGAGTTCGAACCGAGCCTGACCGTCTTCAGAGGTGTAGAGGATCAGGTCGCTCATGCATCAGCCCCGGTCTGCTTCTGACCAGCAGGCTGCTTAGGCCCTTTCTCGGCAGCCTCTTTAGCAGTCATCTGGGTGTACATCTCGAACAGCTTTTCCAGTCGTTCGGTGTCGTTCTTGAACTTTCGACCGATGTAGATCCTTTCTAGCGTCTCATCGTTCCGGTCATGGGCTTCGCGCAAATTCTCCGGCATCTTTTCAGGGTCGTAGAGATCAGCAATCGTAGCCGGAAAGTGCGATTCACGGGCCAGCAAAATCTCTTCCGCGCAGCGCGCGAGATCGGCCTTGTTTTGATCGGTGAGTGTGGGAACCGGGAAGGTGTTCCACCCGAGGGTGTTAGTGTATGAGAAATCTGTCCGCATGCGTGCGCAAACCGTAGCCACCCATGTCAAATTCATCCTAGAAACAATGATCGCAAAGGGCCATAGTCGATCCCCCGGCATTAAAAATGCTTTGTTTGAAACAACTGTACCCGGAGGTAAAATCGCGACTGGAAGATAAGGGCGATTTTCTGAACTTATAACTGGTATGCAAAGGATCGATGAACGAGGCAGAGGCTTGCGCTCATCAAAACGGTGTGGCCAATTTGCTGCCCTTACGGTAGCCCCTTTCTTGCTAGATAGACGAAAACTCCGCACATGTTCAATTCTGTTAGAAATGAAAGGATTCCTGAACGCTGTTTCGATCTGGTCATCTTCAATCCAAATGCAATACCTGTGGTAGCCAGCAATGAGTTCCCGAGAACCGAGAAATGGCTTAATAAAAGCACGTGTCGATTCATCGAGGTTAGTCAATTCGAGGTCACCCCAATCAAACAAAAGATGGCCTCCATCAGTTGGAGAGTTGCCGCGATACATTTCAGGCAAATTACTTAGTTGGCTTGACTTCGGACTAACTATTGCATTCGAGCCAGGAATCAAATAAGGGTTAATATTCTTGACTTCTTTAACGGCAATATTGTCGTCATTCCGGTCAGAATCAGAATACAGTCGTCGAGATCTCGGTGGTGAATTCGAGATACCAACAATCACTACGGTGACACCGGCTTTTTGACTAGCCAAATTAGACCATTTGAATGATGTATGAGCGAAGAACACCTCATTGCCTGACTCCAGAATCGCTGGCCAAAGAATTGGGACTTGTTGTCCTTGAACAATTGAATTAGTGGCCACAAATGCAGTAGCAGAACAGGTATGTTTTGCGTAGTCACACGCTTTGATAAACCAAGCAGCCACATAGTCCAGTGACTTCCATCCAGGACATCGATTTTCGAAAATCAACTTAAGTTCTGATTTCTGCTCGTTAGATTGCCATTTGCTGCCCAGATACGGCGGATTGCCACAAATATATGTCTCGCCACCAATGTTTTCAAAATCAATCTCCGGCTGCTGCAGTGGCGTGCTAAACAAGTCATCGGCGTGGTACTTCACTGCAATCCCGGCCGGCGGGCAGATACTGAGCCAGTCTAACCGCAGAGCGTTTCCGCAGGTGATCCAGTTGTCCGCTTCCAGCGGCAGAAACTCCGCCATGGCGAGCTTTTCTCCACGATACAATACATCGCACTGGTACTCCGCAATGATTAACGCCAATCGGGCGATTTCGCAGGAGAAGTGCCGGATCTCGATTCCCCGGAAATTCGTCAGCGGGATGTCCGAACGCCTGTTCGTTTCGCCGCGACGCTTGTTGATCTCTGCTTCAATCGCCCGCATTTCCTTGTAGGCGATCACCAGAAAGTTCCCGCTGCCGCAGGCGGGGTCAAAAACACGAATCCGGGCCATCCGGTTCCGCAGATTGAGCAGTTTCCGGGCATTATTCCCCGCTTCTTCCAGTTTCTCCCGCAGGTCATCCAGAAACAGCGGATTGAGTACCTTGAGGATGTTGGGAACACTGGTGTAGTGCATCCCCAATGCACCCCGCTCCTCATCATCGGCGACCGCCTGAATCATCGAGCCAAAGATATCGGGATTGATTCTCGTCCAGTCGAGATTGCCGACATGCAGCAGATAAGACCGGGCAATCTTGCTGAATTGGGGGACGTCCAGCCTGCCGGAGAATAGCCCGCCGTTCACATACGGAAACTGGTTGGCCCAAGTGGGAAGCCTGGCCGCGTTTCGGCTCTGTTGATTTGATTTGACATGCATTGCCCGAAAGATTTCAGAGATCACTTCGTGCGTGTTGGACGATTCCCTGTCACTGAACTGCTCAACAGTCGCGGTGAAGAGCCTGGGAGCGAGGAAGATGTTCGTATCTTCTGCGAAGAAGCAGAAAATCAGTCGGGCGAAGAAATGATTCATTTCCTCGCGTCGCTCGTCGGTGTCCCAGTCGGGATTGGTTTTCAGCAATTCGACATAAAGGCGATTGAGTCGGCTGGTTGCCCGTATATCGAAGGCGCTCTCATCAATCTGCCGGACAGTCGAGATCCCAGCCAATGGCAGAAAGAACGTGAACCGATCGGGAAAGCGGGTGTATTCGCAGGCGAGCGTCTCGCCATCGATGAGCCGTTCGGATTCCAGCGTGACGCCATCGGTCGCCAGGATGTATTTGACCTTTTGGCGGGTCGTCGCTGGACTGTCCCGCAAGGCTTTCAGCGTATCTGAAACCTGACCTTCGTCGCAAACTTTGATGTGGATGTTGTTGCGTTGAAGAACCGCCCCATCCACATCCGACTTGTTGGACTTTCCGCTCTTCAGGATCTTGATCGTCGTGGCTTTGTTGCCAAAGGCCTCCAGGAATGCATACGGAAATTCAGCCGGATCGAACGGGGCTTCTGCAAGGCTGGAGACGGCTTGTTCAATTTCAACTGCATTCATGTCCGCTCAACATTCCTCACAATTGGATCACATTCACAGAAAAACCAGCCCTACCAGTTCAGCTGGACCCCGTTTACTGCTGGAGCATGCCCGGACGAGAAGGAAGGCCCCGGGGAGAGCATTAAGGAGTCGGGTTGAGCTGACTGGCCAATGCATTCGCTGACACCACCGAGGGGTTGAGTCTAGCAATGAATGGCCATCCCGACTACGAAATCGCACGCCTCTGAAGTCGCCTGTCTCCGTGCAATTTAAGCAATACTCCGATTATATCGCAAAATTGCTCAACCAGACGCGAAGGGGTGGTGGGTGGTGATGCGAATCAACGGAACAACGTCTCCAGCCCCCTGAAATTGCGAGTACGGGCGTGAAGGCGTCGGGTGTGACGACATCCTCCTGAATGCCAATGGGAACGGCAACCGGGAGGACACTGAACTTCAGAGAAAACTTCGCGCCCGTGCGGAAATTACTCTCAACACATTCATACTTGTTGCTCGCGGGTTCATGTTATGAATCGTCCCCAGTGGCATTCTCCACTCTGGTTTCGCCACACGGCATCAGAATCCCTCCGTCGCCCAGTCAATGTTGACTTTGGGAGGACTTGCAGTACCGGTTGATTCAAACACCATCTCGATCAAATAGTCTCGATGAACCGTGTCGGCGAGGAACTGCGGGCGTCGGTCGCCACGACGGCACGCGGCCACGTCGCCGATGACTTGTGACAGTGTACTCCTTTTCTGACTTTCCCGCCCCTGAAACACTTCGATTCCGTTTGGGGTATAGATGACACCATAGGCCTCGCGGGTCCGCTTGAGCATTTTTGCGATTTGCCCTTTGAGATCGGGTAATGTCAGCGGATCATTGGGAACCGCATCCGCCAGCTTCGCTTGTGCCCAAAAAGCCTTCGATACCTGTCTGCCCGCGTGTTTGAGATCGACAATGACACCAAAGTCGGCACCGGTTGTTTTCTCTTTGGGCTTTTCAGTGAAACCTTGAAGAATGATCGTTAATTGCCAGCCGTCCTGTTCGATTGTTCCAAATCGATTGAGATCATATTGCAACGCGCCCGTGACGCGTTCCTCCTTTGCCAATCGGCTGAACTGTCGTGTGATCTCGGCGATGGCACTTTCAACGACTGCTGTACCACGCTCAATTAATTCTTGGGGAACCTCAATCCCAATGTCGGGCGTATCAGGATCAGCATGAAGCCGCTCGTCTCGCAACAGCGCATGTGCAATTCGTGAAGAGGTTGCAACCGGACCATGCTCGATCTTCTTGGACTTCCCCCGATCCTCAATCGTAGCGACCAAGTCCTTTCTGGGCCTACGAAGGCACCAGCGGCTGTACACGCTCGCCCGATGGTTCATCTCCTGAATGAGACGATCAGTGATCCAGTAAAATTCGTTACGTGTCAATGATGCTGGCATCGCTCTCCGTATCTTGATGAGGAAAGGGAATACATCCAAATACGTGATCAGTTGTCCGCAATCGCGGCATCCCTGAAAAAACTGTCAGAACAATGGGACTTCTGATACTCGAATCTCCCCCTTTTCGATGAGTCGTCAATGCTCGCCATCGTGAGCCCTCATTGCTCAGTCGGAGCACGCACTACTCAGTTGGGTTACTCAGGAGATAGGCCAGGACGTCGCGGAGTTCTTCGGGGGTTTTTACCAGGCCGAGCGGCATGGCTGAGGCTTCGCCGAACTGGCGTTCGTCGATTTGTGTCTTTTCGACCGTGATGCGTTTGGTGTCGGGTAACAGCACCTCGACCTTTTCGCCGGTTTCGGAGACGACGAGGCCGGTGATGACTTTTCCTTCGTGGGTCGTGACCACCGTTGAACGGAAGACGGGGGAGATGTTCTTGCTGGGGACGAGGACGGATTCGACCAGGTAGGGTAACGTGAAGCGTTTTCCGGCGTCCGCGAGGCTCGGGCCGCCTCCTCCTGCCTGCGATGCCGTCACGGCGTGGCATTTGACGCAGCCGAGTGATTCGGCACCAAACAGCTTGCGGCCTCGGACGGGGTCTCCTTGCTTGATCTCCTCGGCCCAGTCGTATTGGACGAACTTGGGGTCGAGAGCGGCTTGGGTCCCTCCTTCGGTTTGTGACTTCAGGCGCTCGGCCAGCGACAGGCCGTCCGGCTTTTCGGGAAGTGAGAAGCGGACATCGCCGAGATGGCGGAAATGCAGGTACTGGCCGCCGATCCCTTGCCTCATCCCGACGCGGACGAGGATGTCGTTGCTGCCCGGTTCAAGGTCGAGCGGCACGACGTCGTCCAGTTGGATCAGAGGCCGGACGATGTCGTTTTCGTGGATCAGTTTGCCGTTCTGCCAGACTTTGACGCCATCCTCGCTCCCCACCAGCAACTGCATCCGCTTGGCGGTCGGGCTTTCGAACCGGAACAGACTGTAGACAGACGAATTGGGGGAGGGGCCGAACAGCAGGTTGAAGTCATACAGCGGGCGATCAGGGCTTGTGGGCTTCGTCTTCTTCCATTCGTACTCTTTGCCCGCAATTGTGAGCGGGCTGCTGAGGTCGATCGCGGTGGTTTCCACGGGATGGA
This sequence comes from Schlesneria sphaerica, assembly GCF_044336245.1. NCBI lineage: Bacteria > Pseudomonadati > Planctomycetota > Planctomycetia > Planctomycetales > Planctomycetaceae > Schlesneria > Schlesneria sphaerica. The sequence continues at coordinate 5,938,607 of NZ_CP172346.1, forward strand.
CGGTCTTTGGAAAACCGTCGGCATCGGGGATCGGGCCGAGTGTCCAGATCTCGGGCTTGACGTGTTCCAGTTTCGCCACGTCGAGTCGGCGATCCTGTACTCCGCTGACGACGCGGGCGATCTGCGGTTCACTGCGAGGATCATTCAGCAGTGAAAGAAAGTGGGCGGCCTGAAGCCGGATCCGGTCGTTGTCATCGTGCAGGCGTTCCACCAGCAGCGCGAAGAGTCGTTCCTGTTCCGGGGTGTGCGGCAGAGCGTTCCAGTGTTCGGCCGTGGTGTAGTTCCCGACTCGGCCGAGGGTTCGCAGATCGATCGGAGCCGGCTCATCGGCGTACAGGATGATATTGGCTTCCTCTTTCTGCTGCGGAGCGAGCGGCGCTGCGGGTGAGAGTGGCGCATCGACCGGGGGGATTGTTAAGCGGAAACCGGCTGTCAGGACGCCCGCCATCCGTAAGACCGTTTCAGGGGCATGGCACAGTTCGGCAGTCAGATTCGGCAGGGGGAACCGCGCCAGAGCCAGCGGGTCGGCCTGATTCGGGACGGCATCGGCGGCGTTCAGGTCCGTTGCCGATGTGAAGTGGTGGTACTTTCCCTCACGTCGACGCTGCAGGTAGGCGTGCGGCTCACGTTCGATCGATTTCAGCAGTTCCTCCCCTTCCCCTCTGGTTTTTTTACCGGCGGATTGCTGATCGGCGCGGGGGCTGAGGAGCGAAGCGAGCGAGTTCGCGGATTTCTTTGCTGGTGATCTCTCTGTGATCCGGTTGGCGGAGGGGACGGTCACCTTTCGCCGGAGCAATTCCTGCCGGGCGGTGGAGGATCGCCAGTGAGCCGGGTTGTTGAGTTCGGCGAGCAGTTTTTCCTCAGAAGCACTCGTCGTGTCATACGGATCGAAGGGCATCTGCTCGGGGTCGTCTTTTCGCGTGATGACGGCGAGATCGCTGCGATAGGTGGGGGACCCTTCGTTCTGCGCCATGTAACAGAGTGTGACGAAGACACGTCCCCCGCGACCGACGCAGACGCCGACAGGCCGCGCCTGATCGCGACCTTCGAGCAGGATTTTTTCGGTGGCGGTGAATGTTTCGCCCTGTTGTTCGAGCGGGAAATAGGAGACGGTCCGGCGACACCAGCGCGCGACGAGCAGGCTGTGATGGTATTTGTCGGGGAGATATCCATCGGCGTAGTAGGTCTGCAGGACGGGAACCGCCCTTCCCATCTCGTTGTTGACCATGGGGAGAATGTCAGCGCGGTCGGGCGTCTTGCTCTGCATCCAGCCCCGCGGCCAGCTCCAGTACGAATCGGGGGTGACGTGCATCAGTCGTCCCGGTGCGAACTGGGAAGGGATCCCTTCATGATCGTTGTCATTCGTGAACAGATTGCCGTCTTTGTCGAAGCAGAGACCGCAGGGATTTCGGAGACCTCGTGCGAATGACTGGAGGTGTGTGCCGTCGGGGCGAATGCGGAAGATGGCTCCGACACCGTTGTAGGGCATGGAATCCCACTTCTGATGGAATTCGGTGTCGTGAGTTCTGCTTGTTTCTGTTGCAGGAGTCTGCGATCGGTTGAGCGTTCGAGCCGCCGCTTTGGCTGCCGTTCCCTCGGTGGGGGATCGCCGGAAGAACATGGTCCAGTGACCCCAGTGATCGGGGCGGGTGAAATCGCCGTAGTACCACAGTGGATCACCCATCGAGACGTAAAGATCACCTTCGGGGCCCCACGCACAGGCATGCAGGCACTGGTGGACGTGTCCGTTGGGGACACCCCAGAGCAGCCGCTCGGGTTTCAGTCCTGACCGGTTCACTCGTCCCCCCGGGATCCGATAGACGGCGCTGACAGTGACGACGTACAGGTCGTCGCCGCGAACTTCGATATCGTTCAGCCAGGTATGATCGGGGAATTCGTACAGCAGGACTCGAGGTTTGTAGCGACCTTCTGCGTCCAGGTCGTAAGCGAACAGATTTCTGCGGCCTCCTACGAAGATGCGGCCGGTGGAATCGGTGCGGACAGAGAGGAATGAGTCATCGGGTGAGGTATCAAGCCGTACGACCTTGAGGTCGGGATCGGTGACGTGGTAGTCGAGTTCCTCGCCGGAAGTTTTCGTGACTTCGTCACCCGGACGATTGGTGACTCCGTCACCCGGTTGCGCAGTGACTTCGTCACCCTGGCATCTGGCGGGGGCCCCGCCCAGACATGCGCCCGCGAGGAAGACCAGGGTGAGGAACGACGATGCACTCCCGAACCAGCCACGTACCATCTTGATGCTCCTCGTTCGATTCTGTGAATGCTTTGGACGTCATTGTGGGTCCCTTCGCTCGCGCACAGGGCTGACGCGATGGGGCGGGAATTCTCACCCGTCGGGAGATCGAGTGATTGTACGACAAGAATCCTTCTCAGGTCATGCGAGTGATGCGGTGACGTTACTTGCCGAATCATGCGAACCATCCGATACTGATAACGTGAGCAGTTGGAAATATGATTGCCAGTCTGTCGCATCCCTTCGCTGATGACAGTTTCCATTGAATCTTGAGGATCAACCGATGAAATGCCGGTTGCGGATATGTGCACTGTGGTTTGTGCTGTTGGCTGTTTTCTCGCCACGGCTGACCGCTGAAGAACCGTACCTCGAATTTTTGCAGGGGCTGCGTAACCGAAATTATTTCGACTATGCACTGCTTTATCTGGACCAGTTGGCTCAGCGTCCTTCCGTCCCGGCCGAAATTCAGAAGTTGATCCCCTACGAGAAGGCGATCACGCTGCGGGAATATGCGAAGACGCTGCGCAGTCCTGAAAAGCAGTTTGAGCAGCTTGATCAGGCGCTGGCCTACCTGGATCAGTTTATCCGGGAAAACCCCGACCACCCCTCGAGCGGTGATGCCAATGCCGAACGGGCTCAGATGCTGCTGCAGAAAGCCGGCGTCGAAATCTTTCAATCGAAGGCCCCGTCGAATCAGGGAAGCAAATCGGAATTCCAGCGACGTGGCCGCGAACTGGTTCAGAAAGCGCGAGACGTTCTGAAGCTGGCTTTCGATCAGCACGATGCGGCGTTCAAGAAGTTTCCCACGTATATAGATGCCCAGAAAGAACCGGCTCAGTATGCAGAGCGGTCCCGCATCGAACGAAATCTGATTCTGGAAACGCTGAGTCTGGCCAAGTGCACTTATCTGGAAGCTCAGACTTATGACCCGACGGCGCCTGAGTTCAAACAGTTGCTCAGTCAGGCGGCGGACGAGTTTGAAAAGATGCATCAGCGTCACCGCAGCCAGATCGGCGGTCTGCATGCGCGGGCCTGGCAGGGGAAGGCCTTTGAAGAACAGGGTGACCTGCAGAAGGCGCTCGGTATCTACAATGAACTGCTGGATCATCCGGGCGATGATGGGCCGCTGCAAAGTCTGAAGGCACAGGTCCTGCAATTCAAACTGATCTGTCTGCATCTGCGAAACGATTATCAGCTCGTCGTGGATCTGGCGGAGGAATGGTTGAAGAAGAGCGGTGACGACGCCAAGACCCCGGTCGGTCTGGGGATTCAGTGGGAACAGGCGCGCGCCTACGAAGCACTGGGGAATAATCGCAATCTGCCCAAGGCGGATCAGGAACGCTTCTGGCGACAGGCTCGTACGGTCGCTCAGCAGATCAATAAATATCCGGGCGAATACAAAGATGTCTCGCTGTCGATGATGCAGCGGACGCAGGTCAACCTGGGGGGGCGTGAGCGGAAGCCGGATGACTTCGAAACGGCCTATGGTCTGGGACGCCAGAACTTCAACTCGTCACAAGAGATCAAAAAAGAACTCGATGCCGCGATCAAGAATCAGAAACCGGCCGAGGAAGTGACTCGGCTGAGACAGGACTGGACGAACGAACTGAATGATGCGGCTCAGAACTTCGATCTGGCCATGCGGCTGATGAACAAGCGGGACAATGTGAAGGACGTGGCCACCGCAAGGCTGCTGCTGGCCTACACGAACTTCTATCTCCGCCGGAACTACGAAGCGGCGGTGCTGGCTCAGTTCGTCGCCCGGACGACCAGTGATGAAGAAGGAAGTGTGGCGCTGGACGCGGCCTACATGGCCATGGCGGCGTTCGTTCAGGCGTACAACGACAATAAGGCCGAGCCTGATTCCAAGCAGGACGAAATGCGGATGATCATCAAAGCCGCAAATCTGATCGCCCAGCGCTGGCCGGAAAGTGATAAAGCCAATGAAGCCCGGTTAATCCTGGGGCGGATGTACTCGTCGGCGAAAAAGCCCGTCGACGCGGCGGAATGGTTCAGCAAGGTTCCAGAAAGCGATCCGAAGTATCCCGAGGCCCAACTCGCCGCGGGTCAGGCCTACTGGATCGCCTACGGATCGGCGTCGCGGATGGCACCTGAAGAGCGGCCGACCCCGGAAAAGCAGGCGGAATGGAAAGCCTCTGCCGAACAATTCCTGCGAACGGGGATTCAGAAGCTGACGGCCACGTTGCCGAAAGAAGGCTCCCTGCCCCAGGAACTCGTCAGTGCCAAGATCTACCTGGCAGAAATTCTGCTCAGCCAGGGAAAAGAGGCAGAGTCGATTGCGCTGCTGCAGGACGATCCGCAGTCGATCGTCAAGGCGATCACGGTGACTGACGAGTCACAGCGACCCGAAAAGGGAATTCAAAGCCGCAGTGTTGCCAAGAGTGTGTACACACTGCTGCTGCGGGCTTACATCGGCCTGGGGCCGGACCGGATCGATGATGCGCGTGCCGCAATGAGGACGCTGGAGGCGATCGCGGCGGGTGATCCCAGTTCCGATCTGACGGATCTGTATGTCGGTCTTGGGCGAATGCTGAAGACCGAACTGGAACGCTTTCAGAGCAATGGCGAGACGGAACGCTTTAACAAGCTGATGGAGGCGTTTGAGACCTTCCTCGATGACATGTACAAGAAGCAGGAGGGGCAGACGCTCGGTTCGCTTAGCTGGATCGGCGAGACCTACTTTGCCCTTGGTGAAATTTCGACGGATGGATCCAAGACGGCCAGCTACTATGACCGGGCTGCTTCCGCGTTCAACGGAATTTTGACGCGAGCGGCATCGGATCCCGGTTTCGCGACACCCGATCAATTGCTGAATGTCAAGGTGCGCCTGGTCCGTTGTAACCGGCTGAAAAAGGATTTTGCAGGAGCTCAGCAGCTACTGGGCGACATTCTCAAGGTCCGTGGGAATGACCTGAGAACGCAAGTTGAAGGAGCCTCCGTCTATCAGGACTGGGGATCATCGGGGGACAAAAGCAAGTTCGCCATTGCGATCAACGGAGAGCCCAATCTGGGTGTCTGGGGTTGGGGCGGTATTGCGCGCAGGATTCAGCAGCAGAAGAATTTCGCAGATCGTCCGGATCTGGTGGATCATTTTCTGGATGCCCGTTACGCGGTCTCCCTCTGCCGGTTCCGCTATGGCATGGAACTCGCCCCGAAAGAGAAGCAGAAAGCGCTGGATGCCTGTGCGATGGAACTCGTCGGGACCTCGTCGATCATGAAGGTCCTTCCGGAAGAAAAACGTGCGAAGCTCAATGAGCTCTACCGCGAAGTGCTCAAGGAATCCGGGCAACCAGTCGTCGATCTCCCAAGAAATGAAGAGATTCCGCTGGAAACGTCGCGGCCGACGAAATCCGCAGAGGCCGCCAGTGAGCCGAATAAGGAGGCTGACGCGACCGCAGCGACGGGTCAGGGAACGGCAGGCACGGCAGAGGCTTCCAAGTCCATCGACACGACAACCTGGGTCATTTTCCTTGGTTGTGTGGTGGCCGGGATCGGACTGATTGGCTGGGTTTTGTTCAGCGGCAAGGGTAAGGCAAAGAAACCAAAATCGTTTGGCCGCAAGGACGTCCCTGTTTCCTTTTCAGGGGTTTCCGTGGATTCAGGGCCCCCCGCTGCGTTTGCGGCCCCTGCCCCGGGCAAGGTTCGACCCAGGAATCCAGTCCCGAAGGGGACGGCGACAGCACCGGGGGCGGCCCCGACTGCTCAAGCTCCTGCCAAAGGAACGACGCGGACTCAGTCCAGGACCGAGTCAGGCGCACCCCCTTCCCCCAAGCCACGACCAAGGCCGACGGAACCTCGCAAAGACGAATAAGACAATCTAAGACAATCGAGCAAGTCACAAGGACATCGAATGACTCTCAAAATTCCGGCATTGCTTTTGATCGCAGGCACCGTCGTTTGTCTGGCGGCGAGCCCGCTCTGTGCGATTGACATCATCACCAAAAAGAACGACGGCAAGCGGGTCAACGGGACCATCTCTGCCATGACAAAGACAGAGTTGACGCTGAAGAAGAATCAGGGAGATCCTGAGATCGTCGCCGCCAACAACATCGCCGCCATCGAATGGGAAGGAGGGGGCGGAGACCTGAAGCTGGGTTACAGCGACGAATTGGGGGGGCGCTACGAATCCGCGACTCAACGGCTCATGAAGGCGAAGTCCGACATCAAGTCTCCCAGCGAATTTCTGAAGGGGGAACTGGAATACGTTCTGGCACGTGTCGCGGCGAAGCAGGCATTGAGCGATCCTGATCAACGAGAACAGGCAATCCAGAAGATTCTGGCGGCACAGAAAGCATTTCCTGACCACGTGCGATTTTATGAATCGCAGATGCTGCTCAGTCAGCTTTATCTTGCCGCAAAAGATTTCGATGCGGTCCGCACGAATCTGGAAAAGCTGACGCAGGCCCCCTGGGATGACGTGAAACTCGCCGCCCGGATCGTGGAGGCACGGGCTCTGATGGCGGAAGGAAAACCCGACGAGGCGATCAAGGCATTTCAAGCCGTGGCCGATGCGGCAGGTGATTCGCCGGCCGATGCGTCACGGAAGTATGAAGCGATGCTGGGGCTGTCTCGAGGTCTGATCGAACAGTCGAAGTTTGAAGAGGCCCTGAAGATTCTGGATGAAGTGACAGAGAAAGGCCCTGCCGACGATTCGACCGTGCAGGCAGAAGCCTATACCCTGCAGGGGCATGCCTATCAGGGGCTGGGCCGAACCAAGGAAGCAGCCCTCGCCTACCTGCACGTCGATATCCTGTTCCCGCGAGAAACCGCCTACCATGCCGAATCGCTGTACCAGATGAGTATTCTCTGGAAACTTGTCCAGCATCCGGATCGCAGTGCGGAAGCGGCGGGAAAACTGGTGCAGATGTATCCCAACAGTGAGTGGCGGAAAAAGCTCGCCGGACAGTAACCAATGGCGGGACAGTAACCGATGGGAACCGCAATTTTGGGAGGGTAGCCCCTTCGCTCGTACTGGGCGACCCCAGCGTGGAATTGGGGCCCTGATTGCAGAATTGAGTGAACGAAGAGAAAAACAGGCATACAGTGGGTCCCTCTGGCAACATGGGGACCGGGAACTTAGAATCGCTCCGCACATCTCGAACAAGTCATCGGGCCACAAGACGCCTGCCAAGAAAAAGGAATGAAACAAGTGAAGGGGATTGAAATGAACCAGACGGTCGTTCGCAGCCGCTTGTGGTGTTTGGTTCTCGCCTTGCTGGTGGGAGGACTGTCTTTCGCTCAACAGACTTCAACCTCCTTTGCCCAGGATGACGAGAAAGCGGTCTCAGTGGACGACCGGTCCGGTGGGGACGCGAAAGCTGGGGAAGCGAAGAAGCCTCAGGAAACATTTCTGATGTGGATGATCCGCGCTTCGGGGATCTTCGGCTTTCTGATCATGCTGGTCTCGTTCGCAATGGTTGCCATCATCATGATGATTGCCCTTCAGCTTCGCCGGGATAACTATCTGCCGACAGCCTTTATTGAAGAGTTCGAACAGCGATTGCAGTCCAAGGACTATCAGGGGGCTTACGAAACGGCGAAGTCCAGTGATTCCTTTATCGGTCGGATCATGGCTGAGGGGATGGGGCGTCTGACCCGTGGTTATGACGAAGCTGTCGAGCAGATGCAGCAGGTCGCTGAAGACGAAACGATGGCGATGGAACACAAGATCGGGTACCTCGCGCTGATTGGTTCGATCGCCCCCATGCTGGGGCTGCTCGGTACCGTGCAAGGGATGGTCATGAGCTTCCAGGTGATTGCCAATTCCGCGACCTCGCCCAAACCGTCGGAACTCGCGGACGGGATTGCCACCGCGTTGTTCACGACTCTGGAAGGGCTGACCGTCGCAATCCCCGCGATCATCTTCTATTCGCTCTACAAGAACCGTTTGGCCCGATTCCTGATGGAATGTGGATTCGTGGCAGAAAATCTGATGAAAAACTTCCAGAACGCAGGGAAAACAACGGCTCCTGCCGCGGCGAGTCGTGCAGGTGGAGCAGCCCCTGCGGCAGCTCCGTCGGTTCCTCGAAACGAGTAGTTGATTCGAGAATTCGCGCGTTCGTTGCGGTGAACGCCTTGGTTCGTAAGTTGAGTGTGGGGTGAAAATCCAGCGGGGCGATCCCCCGACTTCGCCCGCCTCAACCACGAGGGCGTCATCCATTCAGGGAAGTCGGAGCGATGTTATGAAGATGCGTAAAGTCGAGATGGGTTTTACGGAACCCGATATGACGCCGATGATCGACATCGTGTTTCAGTTGCTCACATTCTTCATGATCGCGATCAATTTTGAGAACACGAAGGCGGACGAACGGGTCAAGCTCCCGAAAGACATGCTGGCCAAGCCGCCGGTCGTCAAACCCGAGCATGAACTCGTTCTCAATTTCGGATTTCAGCGGCTTCCCTCGGGAGAAGTGGCCAAATCGGTCCCGGAAGTTTTCTACAATGAACGATTTGTAGAAGTTCGTAACATCGGTCCCGATCTGGAACAGGAACGCCGAGTCATGGAACTGATCCATGGCAAGGAAGTGATCAAAGACGTGACGGTCCTGATTCGCGCGGATTCCGAGGTTCCCGCTGGTCTGGTTCAGGAACTGATCAAAAAATGCCAGGAAGCGGGCTTCACGAAATTCTCGCTGCGTGCCACTGCGGAGGACGTTTGAGATGAAATTGCGAAATCGCTCGAGCGGACCGACGAAAGTCGAAATCCCCATGGCACCGATGATCGACATCGTCTTTCAGTTGCTGATTTTTTTCATGTTGAACCTGAAAATTGTCGCACCTGAGGGAAATTTCAATATCAACATGCCGATCGCGGCACCGCAGGCCGCCGCAAGTGAACAGAACCTGCCTGATATCAAAGTCAGTCTGGTCTCCGATCGCAGCGGGAATCTGACCCAACTGGTCCTGGGGTCAAAGAATCTGGGGAATGATGACGCCGCTTTCGATCGGCTGAACCGTGAGATCCTGCAGATTATCGGTCGTCCGGGTAATCCACTGACGAAAGATGTGGAAGTGGAGATCGATGCGGACTACGAAACGCAGTACAAATACGTCGTGAAAGCGATCTCAAAATGCACCGGTCGCTATGATCCCGCGTCGAAACAGGTGACGCGCTACGTGGAAAAAATCAAGTTTGCACCACCCCACAAACCGAAGGCCTGACATCTGATCAGGGGCGTTCGATTTGCCACTGGCGCCCACGACGATACAATTGCCCCTTCCCCCTGAACCGACTCAGGGGAGCGTCGTTTCACTCAAATGGCTTTTCTCAATGACTTCTGCGGCTGATTCTCACGACTCCAATTCGACCCAGGAAGAACTGATCCTTGTCCTCGATTTTGGCGGACAGACGGCGCAACTGATTGCTCGCCGGATTCGGGATCAGCACGTTTTCTGTCAACTGGTTCGACACGACTTACCTGTCAGCCGGATTCGCGAACTGAATCCGAAAGGGCTGATTCTGTCGGGGGGCCCTGCCAGTGTTTACGAGCCGAATGCGCCGAAAGTGGATCCTGCCCTGTTTGACCTGGGAATTCCGGTCCTGGGGATCTGCTATGGTTTGCATCTGGCCAGTCAGCACCTGGGAGGGAAAGTGTCGCCCGGTTCCAAACGTGAGTTTGGAAGGACGGAATGTCGTGTGCTGAGATCAGACACGCTCATGGCCGGGCTGCCGGAACTCAGCACCGTCTGGATGAGTCACGGTGATCATGTTGAAGATGTCGACGCACACTTCCTTCCGCTGATGGACACTTCCTCCTGTGCTTATGCCGCAGTAAAGCATCGGCAGAAGCCGGTTTACGGATTGCAGTTTCACCCCGAAGTGACGCACACCGAATACGGTGGCCAGTTGCTGTCGAACTTCGTCAAAGGTGTCTGCGGCTGCCGGGGAACCTGGAAAATCAGCTCACTGATCGACCGGGAAGTTCTCGCGATTCGCGCACGAGTGGGTAACAAGCGAGTGATCTGCGGTCTGTCCGGCGGCGTCGATTCGTCCGTCGTGGCGGCCATTCTTTACAAGGCGATTGGAGACCAGCTGTCTTGTATTTTCGTGGACAACGGTCTGTTGCGCAAGGGCGAAGCCGACAAGGTGCGTGACCGGTTCCAGAACCACTTCAAGACAGATCTGCATGTGGTTGATGCGAAAGATCGCTTTCTGACGGAACTTGCCGGGGTGACTGACCCTCAGGAAAAGCGAAAAATCATCGGCCGCGTGTTCATCGAAGTCTTCCGGAAAGAAGCCGAATCAATCCCTGACGCGCACTTCCTGGCGCAGGGAACATTGTATCCAGACGTCATCGAATCCGGGGCCGACATCGATGGTCCCGCTGCCACGATCAAGGCCCACCACAACGTGGGAGGGCTGCCCGAACAACTTGGATTTGAACTGATCGAGCCATTGCGAGATCTGTTCAAGGACGAGGTTCGCCGGATGGGGCTGGAACTCGGCCTGACCGACGAACTCGTCTGGCGGCATCCGTTCCCCGGCCCGGGCCTCGGTGTCCGATGCCTGGGAGAATTGACGGCACCGCGACTGGCAAAGCTTCGCGAAGCGGACGCCATCGTCATGGAAGAACTGCGTCTGGCCAGTCTTTATCGACAGATCCAGCAGGCCTTTGCCGTTCTACTGCCCGTTCAGTCGGTCGGCGTCATGGGGGACGGCAGGACTTATGAAGAGGTGATTGCGGTCCGTGCCGTTTCGACCGATGACTTCATGACGGCGGACTGGTATCCCCTGCCCTACGACGTGCTGCAGCGGATCTCGACTCGCATCATTAACGAAGTCCGGGGTGTGAATCGAGTCGTTTACGACATCAGTTCCAAGCCCCCCAGCACGATTGAATGGGAATAATTCCCGTCGGTTATCGGGCTTCAAACGTGGCGAACGACTTCGATTCGACCACCTGAGGTCCATCGCTTGAGGCGTGAACTACGAGAGCCGCTGTTTGATCGTGCAGGTCAAGCAGCGGCAGTCCTCGTTCCGGTCCCAGAATGCAAATGGCTGTTGCCAGTGAGTCTGCAATCGCTCCCTCAGGAGCCACGACTGTGACGCTGCTGCGGTAGGTCAGCCCCAGTCCGGTCTGCGGATCGACGATGTGTGAGTAGCGGACGCCAGCGATTTCCACGAACTGGAAGGCATCGCCCGAAGTTGACACGGCACAGTTCCGCAGCGAGAGCAGTCGGCTGACCGCTCCATTGGGGCGATCCAGGGGTGCTACACCGACTTTCCAGCCTGCGGCGCCGGGGGGGGAATTTCCCGCCACGATGTCGCCGGCGACCGCGACCAGGCTCTGGTCGAAGCCCTGCTCACGCAAGATGCGGCTCATTTCCTGGGCAACGTATCCTTTGGCGATACCCCCAAAATCAAGCCGCATTCCTCGCTTTGTCAGTTTCACCGTCTGCTGGGCGTCGTCCAGAACGAGGAACTTCCATCCGACCGATGATCGGGCTTGCTGAATTTCGTCCTGGGTGGGGAGGACCTTGCGTTTTCGAGACTGTCGCCACAATTGAACAAGGGGACCAATCGTGACATCAAAGGCACCATTGGTCTGGTTCGAAATCTCGATCGACCGTTTGAGCAGGTGAAACAGTTCAGGGCTGACAGCGACGGCTTCGTCCTCGCCCGCCCGTGCGCAAAGTCTCATGACTTCACTGTCGGGTTTGTAGTCACTGAAAATGTGATCCAAGTCTTTGACTCGCCGGAATGCGGCTTGAGCGGCTTGGTTTGCTCCGTTTTCGTCGGCAGCATATAGTGTGATCTCAACAATCGTACCCAGATGTGGTTCTGCAAAAGAGTACTTCTCGTCCGCCTGAAGCGGTGCGAGAGTGACAGAGCAGACCACGCTCACGATCACCGTTCCGAATAGTTTCCAGATTTGAGTTGCCATGTTGTCTATTTCTTCAATCATGAATTCAGCCAGTCACGTGGGCGGGATTCTTCAAAACAGTCTCTCGCAGCGCCAGACGAACGAGGGGCGATGTTCGTCCGTCGGTGTGCGTCGATCTTCCATCGACAACTTCAATCCTTCGCGGTGCGTCAAGCAGGCCATTGTCTTCTCTGTCAGCCTGCTGGCGACATTCGGTATTCTGTTCGGGCAGGATGACCCGGGCGATGCCAAAACCGAAGCGGAGATGAAGGAATATACCCAGACGATCCGCAATACCGAAGTCAATTTCAAGATGGTTCCCATCCCCGGTGGCGAGTTCCTGATGGGCAGCCCCGAAGGTGAAGAGGGCCGTAACGAAGACGAAGGCCCACAGCATAAGGTGAAGCTGGAGCCGTTCTGGATGGGCAGCACCGAAGTGACCTGGGACGAATTTGAACTCTGGTCAATCCGTTTGGAGCGTGCTCTTCGTGATTTCGGTGGCGCTGAAACCGGTCCTCTGGAAAAAGCTGCCGACGCGATCACCAAGCCGACCAATCCGTATACCGACATGTCATTCGAAATGGGCAAAGACGGCGGATATCCCGCGATCTGCATGACCCAGCATGCCGCGAAGACCTATTGCGAGTGGCTGAGCGCAAAGACCGGACGCTATTACCGTCTGCCAACCGAGGCGGAATGGGAATATGCCTGCCGCGCCGGTACGACAACGGCTTACCACTTTGGCGATGATTCCTCGCAGCTCGGAGAGTATGCCTGGTACGAAGAGAACAGTGCCGAGAAGGGATCGGCCAAGTATCATAAAGTCGGAAAAAAGAAGCCGAATCAATGGGGCCTGTACGACATGCACGGCAACGTGGCAGAGTGGGTCCAGGATAAGTACGAGCCTGATTTCTACGGCAAATTCAAGCCAAACGAAGCTGTGAAATTCCCTCTGTGCCTGGCTGATGACGAGTATCCTCGCGTGGCTCGAGGGGGGGCATGGGATCGTGGTGCGTTACAGGCCCGCAGCGCCGCACGACTGGCGTCTGATCCTGAGTGGAAACAGCAGGATCCACAAAACCCCAAGAGTGCATGGTATATGACCGACGCCCTGTGGGTTGGCTTCCGTGTTGTTCGACCATTGCGGACCCCCAGCGAAGAAGAACGCAAGAATCTGCGTCTGGACGCTGTCGTTCCTAAGGGTGTCAAGCCGCGAATCACGATCGAGTGAAGCGGGTCCGTTCGGGTTACCGATTCAGTATGAGATCTTGAAAAGTCAGAGGTGTCTTCGCGTCTCTTTCCATTGAGTGAGCAGGTCGTACGTTTTCGCTGAGCAGTACATCACACCAGGAGTCGAGCATGAATCCATCAGATCAATCTCATGACGTCGCATCACGGCGCGATTTTCTAAAGACATCCACACTGGCGGGTGTTGGTGCATCTTTGGTTGTCCCTGCCGGTTTCAGCAGCACTCTGTTTGCTGGGGGTGACGATACAATCAAGGTGGGGTTGGTCGGCTGCGGTGGACGAGGTACGGGTGCAGCAGGACAGGCACTCTCGACAAACGGGAACGTCAAACTGACCGCTGTTGGGGATGCTTTTCCTGAAAATGGACGCAATGCCGTCGACAGCATCAAGAATGGCCTGGGTCCCAAAGGTGAGCGGGTTCAGGTTCCCGCAGAGAAGATCTTTGATGGTCTGGACGCTTACCAGAAAGTGATCGACAGCGGTGTCGATCTGGTGATTCTGGCAACTCCCCCTGGCTTCCGCCCGATTCACTTCGAATATGCGGTCAAAGCTGGCAAGCACGTCTTCATGGAAAAGCCCGTCGCTGTTGACGCTCCTGGTGTTCGGCAGGTGATCGAAGCGAACAAGATCGCCAAGGAAAAGAAGCTGAAGGTTGGTGTTGGTCTTCAGCGACATCACGACGCGGGTTACCTCGAAACGATCAAGCGGATTAAGGACGGGGCGATCGGCAAGATCATCGCCTTGCGAGCCTACTGGAACGGGACCACCCCTTGGGATCCCCGCAAGACGCGCGAGCAGTGTCGGTCAGAAATGGAGTATCAGATTGTCAACTGGTACTACTACAACTGGCTGAGCGGCGACCACATTTGTGAACAGCACATCCACAATCTGGACGTCTGTAACTGGGTCAAAGGTGGGGCGGACAAAGAGGCGGAATATCCGGTCAAGGCGAGCGGCATGGGGGGCCGACAGGTTCGTACCGATAAGAAGTATGGTGAAATCTTCGACCATCACTTCGTCGAATACGAGTATGCTGACGGAACCTGTATGTTCAGCCAGTGCCGTCAGATGCCCGGATGCTTTAATCGTGTCTCTGAGTTCGTCCACGGATCAAAGGGAACCTCTAATCCCGCCGGCTCGATCAATGCCGAGGGAATGGAATGGCGGTTCAAGGAGAAATCCAAGAACCCGTACGAAGTCGAGCATGACAACCTGTTCGCAGCCATTCGGAATGGAACCGAGTTCAACGAAGCGGACAATGGAGCCTACAGTTCGATGACGGCTGTTCTTGGCCGGATGTGTACTTACTCCGGTAAAGAGATCACCTGGAACGACGCCATCAAGTCGAACATCAGCCTGGCCCCCAAGAGCTACACCTGGGATGCCGAGCCACCCGTCAAGGCGAACGCGGAAGGTTACTACCCGATCGCGGTACCAGGGCTGACACGAGTTCTCTAATTCTCGATCAAGCGATTGAGCTGAGAATCAAAGAGGCCCCGCGCTGTTCATTCAGTGCGGGGCCTTCTGCTTGGCAGGAGTGGGGAGTGGCGGATTGCCGGGAGTTCGGGAGGCCCCCCGGGAAAGCGTCACTTCCGGACGGTCCCGACATTCTCTCAACGGCCTCAGGGAGTACGGCTCAGGGCTTCATCCAGCACCTTCTCCATCGAGGCGATTGACCCCTGATGGAAGCCGACTTCGTGGAAAATAATGCGGTTGTCGCGGTCGACGATCCAAAGCTGGGGAATTGCTTCGACTTCAAGTGCCTTCAGGGGTTCGATCGCCAGATAGGCATTCGGCCAGGGGATTTTTAACTTGTCGACAAACATGCGACTCATCTCCAACCCCTTCCGGTCCCCTCCTTCTGAAGTCAGTCCCAGGAATTTGACTCCCTTGCTCTGATACCGATCATGCAGGTCGATCAGATACGGAGCAATGGCCTGACAGGGAATGCACCAGAAGGCCCAGGCATCAACGACAAGGATCTGCCCCTTCAAGTCCTCAGGGCTTGGCCCTGGCTCGTTGATCCACCCCCCTGCCTCGATCGGTGGAAATGGCTTCCCGATCTGGGCCGAACTGTCAGGGGTGATCACCAGTCGGAGCATCCAGGCAACTATCAGCGCGATTGCCCCTGCAACGAGGATCCCTTTGGGAAAACCTCGGGGACCATCGGGGGGGGATAGATCGTCATTCATGAGGGATCACAATCCATAGAGTTCGGAGTATTTGGACTTCAGGTGGGCGATCAATGGCTGATGCGATAGTGTTTCGCCGGTGACTTTCTCGACAAGCGTCTTCGCTGGATATCGTTTCCCGTGTCGGTGAATCTTTTCGTTCAGCCAGTTCTTCAGAGTTTTCAGTTTCCCGGTGGCAGAAAGCTCGTCGATGGCTCCTAAGTCGCGGTTTGCAGCAGCAAAAATCTGAGCGGCATACATGTTCCCCAGGGCGTACGTGGGGAAGTAACCCAGCAGTCCAGCACTCCAGTGAATGTCCTGCAAACATCCGTTGGAGTCATCGGGGACGGTCAAACCGAAGTAGCTCTTGAACTTTTCATTCCAGACACCGGGGACGTCTGCCGGTTTCAGGTCACCCGCGATGAGCAATTGCTCGATCTCGAACCGCAGCATGATATGCAGGTTATATGTCACTTCGTCCGCTTCTACACGAATCAGTGAGGGGCGGACGTCGTTGATCGCGAAGTAGAACTCTTCCAGGGAAACGTCACCCAGCGCCTGGGGAAATGCCATCTGAGCCGTGGGGTAAAGATACTGCCAGAACGAGCGACTGCGTCCGATGAAGTTTTCCCACAGACGTGACTGGGATTCATGAATTCCCAGGGAGGTCGACTGGCCGATCCCAAGCCCAAAGCTGTCGCGTGGCAGTCCCTGCTCGTAGATCCCGTGTCCCGATTCGTGCAGCACTCCGAAAAAGGCAGAGTTGAAATGGTGATCGTGGTAACGGGTGGTCAGTCGGCAGTCACCGGGACCAAATCCACTGCAGAAGGGATGGGCCGACTCATCGACGCGCCCTGCCTCGAAATCAAAGCCAATGGCTTTTGAGGCACCTTCGGCGAGCACAATCTGCGGTGTCTTGGGATAGTGTCGTGAAAGAATCTCGACGTGCGGACGTTTCGACGATTGCTGAAGGGCTGCCACCAGCGTGACCAGTTCGTCTCTCAAGGGAGAGAAGACTTTCTCGACTTCTGCGGCTGTCATTCCGGGTTCGTAGTCATCCAGCAGAGCATCGTAGGGAATTCCCTGACCGTAGCCGACGGCCTGTGCTTCTTCCCGCTTCAGCCCGATCATCTTGTCGAGCCAGGGGAGGAACCGGGCGAAGTCAGAGTCTTCACGAGCCGAAATCCAGGCCTGCTGCGACAGCGTCGTGGTTCGAGACAGCTCTTCTACCAGTCTGCGTGGCAACTTCGTCTGCCGATCGTAAGTGCGCCGGGCTTCTCGCACGTTTACGGCCACATCGCCGTCGGGGTCACCCAGCTCACCACTCTTTTCCAGTTGTGACAAGAGTTCGCCAATCCGAGGCGAAGTCGCTCTCTCGTGTGCTAAACCTGCCAGCAAACCCAACTGGTCGGCCCGGTGGGTCGCCCCGTGTTTGGGCATAAAGGTCTGTTCATCCCAGCTCAGGACACTCGCGCAGGATCCCAAGAGCGCGGCATCCTTGAGTAAACGGCACAATTCTGAATAAAGATGATCTGTCTGAGACATGGGTTCTCCTGAATAAATTTGAGACTGGCATAATCTCACAGCGACAGAACTCACACAAGGACCAGGGCCGGGTCAGAGAGCCATTTGTGCGCGGCGACGGAGGCAGTATGACGGGTTACTGCTTCCGTGAGGCGGCGTTACGCCGGTCGGGGCCTCAACGAACCTGCGAAAAGCGTCGTACCGGGATTGATTCACTGACCGTGATGGCTGCCAGTTCACTCTGCTCCGCGCGTCAGGTACTCGTCCGCACAGGCGAGACATGATGATCGTTCTCTTGACCAAATGGCGGGGGCGAGGGGAAGGCGTCTGTCGCGAGGGATCTTCAGGGACGGCGACGGGCGACCACGAAGGTTCGACGAAACGGAAAGAGGACTTTCCCATCGAGTCGTTTCGGATAAGCGAAGGTGGTCTGCTCGCGTAATTCGGCAAGAAAGGTGGCGCGATCGGTATCGGAGTTCAGATCGGCCAGAAACGGTCGCAGACCGGTGCTTGAGATCCACTGAATCACGGATTCGGCCGAATCCATGATGTGATAGTACTCGGCTTCCCAGACATCCAGGTGATCTGCCTGAAGACAAAGAAGATCATAGTAATCGTGTGGCGGTCGGCGGGATAACGCGTTGCGAGCACCTCGTAATCGATCGTTCCACACCGGCCTGCGTGAAATGTCGAAGATTAATTTTCGTACCGCAGGGAAGTGGTGGCTGGGAATTTGAAATGCCAATACACCACCAGGACTGACGTAGCTCATCAGCCGTGGAACTAATACGTCATGGTTAGGAAGCCACTGAAGCACAGCATTAGAAAATATCAAATCGACTTTGTTGAGTGGTTCCCACTGGGCTATATCCGCCAGCAACCATTCACAAGGAAGCGGTAACTTGCGGGCCGCAGCAATCATTTCCGTAGAGCTGTCGATTCCTGTCAATTCCGATTTCGACCAGCGATTGTGGAGAATCCGGGTACTGTTACCTGGGCCGCAGCCGAGGTCGATGATGTTGCAAGGATTTTCCAGCGGAACGCGATTGCAGAGGTCAATTGCCGCTCGTGTTCGGTCATCCGAAAATTGCATGTACTGGTTTGGATTCCAATCAGTCATGGGCAATCCTGTCGCACAGGGCCGAGGTGGAAATGTGAGAATGCTCACCGCTTAACAGCGTGAGCCGGGACATTGTCGCTGAGCGGGTCGTCAATGTCGAACTGATCTGGTCCCTTGTACATCATTTTTCTCTATCTGGCGTTGTCGGTCAGGCAGAGTGGGGTAGATGAGTCGGGATATCGCTACGACGATCTTCAGAGGGGGCATGCTGAGCGTTTGTATGTAAATTATATCCGGTGAGAGAACTGCGCTGATGTCCAGATCTGTCTCCGGAAGATGATGGGAATGAAATTAGTGTCCATTGTTTCACGTGGTGTATTCTTTGTGTGTAATTGCCGGAGAAAACTTATGACAAAGTTCGCATTATGCTGCAAATCTGACATTGAATGAAACTTCCACATCATTATCTTATGAGCCATGTCGTGATTACTTTCATCAGGCAACGCCGTTTACCGATGGGTTCCGATCTCGAGTGAGGCGTCCCTGGACCAGACCAGGGCAGTATCCCAGGAGGTTGTCATGAATTGGATTCATCGTCGGTGTTGCTGCTCACGTTCGTCACTGGCCGTTTTCAGTCTCTTCTCATGTCTCCTGGCGGGATGTTCAGGACCTGATTTCATCGTGGTGGAAACGACCGAGTACCATCTTCCTGAAGCGGATGAAACCAGTGGGCCGGATGATGGCTGGGCCCCCCGATCCGCTCCGTCGTTCGATCCGGCGCGCGTCTCTCCGCGAGTGAATAAGGATATGGGGGTTAACCTCAGCGCCTGCGTGACGGAGCTGGATCTATCCGCGTTGAAGCCCGATCAGGACCAGAACCTGCTTAAGGTCCATTCCAACTTTCGTGATGCGTTAGCAAGCGTGCAATCGCACGGAATTCCAATCCTCCCCTCCGTCGATCTCATTGACGCAAAGTCCCGGCAGTTCGATGCCGGGTTGATCACCGCACTGGCAGAATTCTGGTTTCTGGGAGTTCCTGGAGCCACGCAAGGAGATCTTGGATTTCTGCAGCGGATTGGGAATGCCCTGCCCCCCGACAGTCGGGCAGCGGCCTATTTCGCGGCGGGACTCGATCTCGCTGAGATCCATCTCCCCATGACCAATGAGTCTGCCAAAGAGTACTTCGTGAGGCGTTATTCGTCTGAGGTAGCTCATTCCGAAGCCGCGGGCTTTCTCAAAGCCAGTGAAGTGCTCCAGAAATGTGATCGGGTTTATCGCTATTTCCAGATGGAGTTTGATCTGGATGACAATGACTGGATGCACCCGGTCGTTCAGGTTCTGAAATCCGATCCTTCGCTCGCCGCCGAGTATCGTCAGATACTGACGCGCTGGAGCCGGGTCGTGACACCATCGACACGACTCACCATTCTCGACCTGGTAGACACAGCGGACGCAATCGAACTGGTTCGTCTTCGCCGTGATCGAGACATCACGTCGAGTGCGGTATCGCTGTTTCCGCCACAGTCTCAGCGAGAATCGGAATTAGCTCGGCGGGTGTTTCCACTTGGTTGCCCGGATGACGAAGATCTCATCGGGGCCATGGTGCGAACGATTCATTCGGAGCATGTGGACGTCCGTCCGACCAAAGAAAGTGGATGGTGCGACTACCAGGCCTACGCACTGACCGCACTGCTTGTTCCCCAACTGGGGGATGAAGCACGCTCTCTGGCCTTCACAGGTCGGTATGCACGCCGTCGACTGGAAGTCCTCGAGGCGACCATGAAGAAGTTTGAAGTCATCCAGACTCACGAGGAGCAATTCCTGGCGACCGCACAGGCCAATGGCCAAGACGCAGCTCTCTTCCTGCCGAACCTGCGTCTTGAGCCCGCCCCCACCTACTATCTCCGTATGGCGCGATCTTACGAGTTCCTCGAACAGACATTGCGACAACTCATTGCCGAACCTCAGTTGATGCAGCTTTACGGTCATTCCGAGACCGGCAAGCGGTCTTTACCGCTGATTCAAGAACTGCAGGAACTGAAACTTCTATTCTACGGCTGTTACGCATTCTCGGCAGAAGACCTGGGGATGAAGGTCGACCTGGAACAGCGTGAGCAGCTGAAACTTGAGGAGTCTCGTCAGATCGCAAAAACGTGGTTAGGTAACCTTGCACACGATTTGGATCTGGGTGTCGATGCACGGACGATTATTCCGGTGACCAGTGATTCTCATCGGCAGGTGACATCCGCTCTGGCGACACTCGGTGTCAGGTTCTGTCGGCTGGGGGTCAAATATCGAGATCGAGCGGCCCCGCACGTCAAAGGAAGTGACTCAGCAGAATGGAAGTCAATTGAGCCGACGCAACTGGGCCAGACGACCTATCTGCTTCCCGTCAGTGACAGCAGTTCCGTCAAGATTCCGCGGTCTCAGGTTCCGACTCGCATCGCGCTTCGAAGGCTGTGCGACGAACTTATGGGACGGGAAGAAGTCCTGCGGCGTCTTCAATTATAAACAGGGGCGGATCCTTCGAGGTCTTCTGGGCGTGCGACCCTCGAAGTACGGGAAGGTGGACGTGGGCCGGCCGAGATCCGATGTTCGCAGGTGATCGCGACCAGGCCGTCCCTCAGTCCCTGCTCATTCGCAGAGCTTTACCTGGAATCCCGAGATCATCATGCCGCTATCGACCGTCAGGGTCTGACCCGTCACCAGCTTGCTTCCTGTGACAAGGCTCAGGATGCATTCCGCGACATCATCCGGCTCACACACCCGCCCAAGTGGCAGGGCTTGTTCGAACGAGGCCTTGACTCGATCGTAGTTTGGCCCCAGTCCTCCTTCGGTCCAGCGTCCCGCGATGAAGCCGGGGGCAACGCCGTTGACGCGGATTCGCGGGGCGAACGTGCGCGAAAGGGAAACGGTCAGGTTGTCGAGGGCCGCTTTTGAGCAGCAATAAGGGATTGAACTCCCCTGTCCCAGCAATGCGGCTACGCTGGAGACATTGATAATGGTACCGCCGCCCGACCGCTCCATCGGCTCGCGCACCGCGCGAGCACAGTGAAACGCACCGACGACGTTGACTTTAAACAGTCGTTCCCAGACATCGTCAGTCACCTGTTCGAGATCATCGAAAGGAATGAACTCGGTCGTTCCGGCGCAGTTGATCAGCACATCAATGCGTCCCCACGTCGCCACGACGGTGTCCACCATCTTGCGAACCGCGAGATCGTCTGCGACATCCACCCGATAGGCGGTACCGCGAACACCACGCTGGGTAATTTCTGCAGCTGTTTGTTCTGCCTCTTCAATCGACCGGGAGTAAATGACCGCGACATCATAGCCGAGATCGGCGAGTCGCAGTGCGGTGCACCGTCCGACGCCGGTTCCACCCCCTGTGACGATCGCGACTTTCTTCGAGAGGCTCATAAAGTTCCTTCAGCGGCAGTAGAAGCAGGTTGTGGCTGCGCAGTGTCCGAGAGAACCCGTACGGTCGTTCCCTCGCCGCTGACGCGCCAGAGAATGTTTCTCGCAATCCGGCAACGCAAGATCGCGGTGGAATCTTCGTAGCGGGTGTCGGTCACTTCGGCATGCTCGGCCAGGAAGGCGAAAAGCTTCCCGTTTCCGGCCGATGTGACGATCTCGGCATCGACGTAGCCTTCACCCAGCAGTTCGCCGACAAGCGTTCCGAGCTTGTCGAAGCCTTCCCGTGTCCGGGCCGAAACAGTGACAGAGTGCTCGTACTTGGCTCGTAGAACGTCGATCAAGCCCCGGTCGCGTACCGCATCGATCTTGTTCAAGACCAGGATGAAGTTGCGTCGTTCGACACCGATTTCGTCCAGCACCCGCTCCACCGTTTCCACCTGATCTTCGGCTTCGGGGTTCGAAACATCGACGACATGCATCAGGAGGTCGGCCTGGCGGGCTTCTTCGAGTGTCGATTTGAACGAGGCGATCAACGAGTGCGGCAGGTCGCGCACGAATCCGACGGTATCGCTCAGGAGGACATCTCCCCAGGCAGGAATCGACCATTTCCGGGTTCGCGTATCCAGCGTGGCAAACAACTGGTCGGCGACATAGACGTCCGCCCCGGTCAGGGCGTTCATCAGGGTGCTTTTTCCGGCGTTTGTATAACCGACGAGAGACACCAGAGGATGAGACTCGCGCTGGCGAACCATTCGTTCGCGGCGGATCTCCACTTCGGCCAGTTTGGTCTTCAGCTCATCAATCCGTTGATCGATGATCCGGCGGTCGGTTTCGATTTGCTTTTCACCGGGACCTCGACTGGCACCAATCCCCCCCTCGATTCGCTCAAGGTGAGTCCACATCCGTTTCAGTCGGGTACGGGTGTACTGAAGCTGAGCCAGTTCCACCTGAAGCCGCGATTCGGCTGTGCGGGCATGTGTCGCGAAGATGTCGAGAATCAACTCACTACGGTCGACGATGATGCGCTTGGTGGCCTGTTCCAGGTACCGACCCTGGGCGGGAGTCAGATTGTTGTCGAAGATAATCAGTTTCGCACCGGTCGCGTCGACGAGGTCTTTCAGTTCCTCGATCTTACCACTTCCGAGGCAGGTGCCCGGATGAGGACGTCCGCGTCGTTGAACCAGTTCACCAACGACTTTGACGCCTGCTGTCTTTACCAGCCCCTTCAATTCATCCAGTGCTTGTTCTTTGCCCAGGTTGCGACTCGGATCCGGCACGGAAACAAGCACTGCAGTCTGGTTTTGAACTTTCAGGTCTTCTCGAATGGGTTCAGCCAAGTGAAATTCCGTTCTGGTCGATTGTTACCAACGCATTCCCGACAAGGGGCCCGGCAAAGCTACCGTGGCAGTAAGCTGACACGGCAGCGACTCGCTACGTTCGCCCCAACCCCTTGCGGTGTCCTTTGCAGTATCGAGGAGACGACCGATTGGCTATGGCGTCAGGACGATTTTGCCGTGGATGGTCCCTTGCTTCTGCAGGGTATTATCTTCCTGCATCTGATGTGCCAAAGCGGCGTCGCTCAGCGGCAGGACTTTTCCGATCATCGGCTTCCAGCGTTTGAACTCATAAAGCGTGTTCAGCTTGTCTGCGGCCGCTCGCTGTTCTTCCGGTGACCCATTGAACATGGCGAAGCCAATCATCCTTAAGTCCTTGACGTAGAAAGGACCGACGGGAAATTCAGGTCGGGCGGCACGACCGGCCATGAGTATGATGCGTCCGCGGGGAGCCATCGACGAGACGGTCCGATCCAAGGTGGGCTCCCGCTGAGTTTCGAACCAGACGTGGATGCCTCCATGAGGGAGGCTGAAGGCCCGAATCTGATCGTCGAGGTTATGGGAGTTGTAATCGAGGACCAGATCAGCACCCAGCTTACGGCAGATGTCCATGCTCTGCTCGCTACCGCCGGTTGTAATGACGAATGCTCCCGCCGCTTTGGCCAGTTGAACGACCGAGGAACCCACGCCCCCTGAACCACCGTTGACGAAGACCACTTCGCCCGGGCTCAATTCAGCGTGCAGGAAAAGCCCCATGTGTGCGGTCAATCCGACGAGCGCGCCGGCCGCAGCCTCTTCGTCAGATTGCTTAGCGGGGGTCGCGTACAGCCAGCGTTCGTCGACTGATGCATACTCCGCGAAAGAGCCTCGGCGGCCGAACAGGCCCTGGTTGCTACCCCAGACTCGGTCACCCGCCTTGAATCGTTTGACTTCGCTGCCGACTTTCTCGACCGTTCCTGCCAGGTCACAACCGATGATGTAAGGAAAGTGCGAGATCATCGATACGACGCCCGCTCGAATGTAAGTGTCGATGGGGTTCACGGCGACGGCCCCCACTTTCACCAGAACCTCCGTGGGTCGTGGCTCTGGGGTTGGCAGGTCACCATATTCGATGACATCAGGAGCACCAGTCTGGCGGATAAAGGCGGCTTTCATCGATGTGGCTCCTTGTTAGTCTCTCTTCTGGCCCAAACGGCGTAACTGTCGCAAGGCGCGGGGATTATACTGGCAGACCCTGAACGTGTCCGCGCTATTTGACTGGGAATACGAAATAACTTTTCGCTCGCGTTCTTTCATTTCGGGTCCGGAGCCGACAAGGGACCCGTTTTTTGGCGGAAAGTTCACAATTCCTTAAGAGAATGAGCAATTTGGGGAACATGATCTGGGGAATGAGTCCCCTCAGGGCGAAAGAGAGTGTTTCCGCTGATGAGGTTCGTCCTCACGCTGGTCTATCGCGCGGGTTTCATGACCCTCGCAGGTCCGAGCATTACGGCCTGCACGCAACGGCAGACTAACAGAAGCACTCACCCTTCCAGACAACGACCGCCTGACCTCCGAGTACAACTCGGTCATCGTTCAGACGGAGTCGAAGCACACCCCCGCGTGACGACGCCTGATAGGCCGACAGGGCTGTTTTTCCCAACCGGCCCGCCCAGTAGGGTGTCAGGCAGCAGTGCGCCGAACCGCAGACAGGATCTTCATTCACTCCCATTGCCGGAGCAAAAAAACGGGAAATGAAGTCGTACCGGGAGTCATCGGAAGGGGCCGTGACAATGATTCCCAGCGTCTGCTCATGAATAAGGCGGGCAAAATCCGGTTGCAGATTTCGGACAGTCGTTGGAGTATCCACCACAACGAGCATGTAAAACCGGGAACGGGCAACGATCGCTGAGTCGATTCCCAACGCCGGCAGCAAGTTCTCGCTCGGGGTGACGACCGTCGCCGGGGTCGCGGGAAAGTCCATCTCAATGAACTGGTCCGCGCGAGAACACTTCAAAAGTCCACTTCGAGTCTGGAATTCCAGCGGCTGGTCCAGCGAGCAGAGACCATCGGACCACAGTGCATGCGCCGTGGCCAGTGTGGCATGTCCGCAAAGGTCCACTTCCATTGTGGGAGTAAACCATCGTAGCTCAAGCGACCCGTCGTGGGGACGCACGAATGCCGTCTCTGAAAGGTTCATTTCTGCCGCGACGGATTGCATCCACTCGGTCTCGCGGTCAGTCTCGAGCCAGCAGACGGCCGCGGGATTGCCGCCGAAAGGTCTGTCGGTGAAGGCGTCAACTTGCCAGCAACGGATGCCGCGCATGGGTTTCCTCGATTCAAAAGGGGGTTTGCTTAACAGCAGATTTTATGATGTGCAGCAGAGGAAGTGGAATCCTTACGGATTCTTAATTGTCTATTGGCGTTGACACGGTTGTGAACCATTGGGTTCGTCGGATTCAAGTTTCGATGGGGGATGGTCGAACTTATCTAAGCGTAACGCCCGGCAAAGTCGCTTCGATCGTCACAGATTTCAACGGCTTCGACTGAGGTTTCGCGAAGCTGTTCAGCACCAGTCCGAAGAGACCAACATGTCGGTCTCTCTCGAGATCAAGTATGGGCAGCTACTGATTTTCTCTCACTGCATTTCACGCGATTTTTTTGGGGGGGCCCAAGATGGACGAATCCGTCTTTCTTCAGCAAATGGACGAACTGTTCGATCTCGAACCGGGCACTCTGGATTTATCCTGTGTGATTGAAGAGACACCCGGTTGGAGTTCGTTGACATTTCTCGGGCTGATCGCGCTCGTCGATGAAGCGTATCAGACCGCGATCAAGCCACGACAACTGATGCAGCACGCGACATTCGGCGAGCTCTACTCGTACCTGGAAACGCGTTATTCCAGTTCTGTCGTGACTTGACCATCGACATGGATCACAGGCCCGCAGTTCATGCCGGTGCTGCCAACTACCGTATGGATCGTCACTTTCCGTCCCCGCAGACCGGGTGACGGAAGATCTGGCAGGTAAGGGATTTTGATCCCCGTACGGAATGAGTTCTGCGAATCCCTCATCTTTGGAGGTGGCGATGACGTTTCGCGTAGTGAGCGAGGAACCTGACGAGTTGGAACCCAATGCGTCGGTTCCACTCATCGTCGATGGCCGCAATTTGACACCCCAGGGGGCTCAGGCAACTCGGTGGTTGATTGTGGGGGCCGGGGGGTTCGGACGCGAGGTCTATTCATGGACGTTCGGGCGACTTTGGTCAACCGCATCGGACCATCATGTCGCTTTTCTGGATGATAACCCGCACGCACTGGACCCATTCCCACGGCTGAAATCGTGCTGGAGTGGGAGGATTTCCGACTACTCGCCTCTTCCAGGTGATCGTCTGTTGATGGCCCTGGGTGACCCCGCAGCGAAACTCAGCATCGGAAAAACTCTGCAATCGCGAGGGGCCGTCTTTGCCTCGTATGTCCATCCCTCTGCCATTATCGCGCAGGATGTGCAGATCGGCGTCGGCTGTGTGATATGTCCATTTGCTGTCACATGCTGTAATGTCCGTCTGGGGGACTTCGTGCTGATGAACGTCGGCTCGCTCGCCGGACACGATTCGGTCATCGGGGACGGCTGTACGCTGTCGCCTCATTCCGATGTGGCGGGACAAGTTCAACTCGAACGCGGTGTTTTTCTCGGCTGTCAGACCGTGATCGTTCCCAACACTCGAGTGGGGGAATTTTCACGGATTGGAGCGGGAAGCGTCGTCATCAGTAATGTCCGGGCTGGTGTCAGCATGATGGGTGTTCCTGCCAAGCGAATTAACTGGATGAAAAACGACGACGAAGAATTGCTGGCGAGCTAGCTCTCCAGCAACGTCGAGAAAATTGAGAGTTCTGCTCATGTACGCGTCGATTGTCGCTGTCGAGTACCATCTTCCCGGTCATGTCATCGGGAATGATGAAGTCGCCCAATTGGCCCCGAACTGGACTGCAGACAAAATTCTCCAAAAAACGGGGATTGCCGAGCGTCACGTCGCCGCAGACACAGAATGTTCTTCTGACCTTGCATTTCACGCCGCGGAAAAACTGTTTCAGTCCGGGGTCTGCAGCCGCGAAGAAATCGACTTTATTCTCTTCTGCACACAGTCGCCGGACTACCTGCTTCCGACTTCCGCGTGTCTGTTGCAGGACCGATTGAAGCTGCGAACCGGCATTGGGGCGCTTGACTTCAATCTTGGTTGTTCCGGCTACATCTACGGTCTGGGACTGGCTCAGGGGCTGATTGAAACAGGTCAGGCGAAGACGGTTTTATTCCTGACGGGAGAGACTTACAGCAAATTTCTGCGCGAGGGAGACGTGGGAGTTCGTTCGCTGTTCGGCGATGCGGGCTCGGCCACGTTGATTCGCGCGGTGGAAAGCGATCGCCCTCTTTTCGGTCCCTATGTGTATGGGACTGATGGAAAAGGGGCCGAAAACCTGATTCTCAAACGCCACTCACTCCGCACCGCAGGAGACTTGCCGCAGGGGACAGCCTGTGGAGCCCAGGTGGTGGAAACGGTGGCGTTGGATTCCGGAGCTGCAACCGCGACTGACAGCTCCGGATCCGAAAATTTTCTGCATATGAACGGCCCCGAGATCTTCAGTTTCGCTCTCGATGCCGTTCCGCGTGCAGTGAATGAACTCTTAAGTCGGGCGCAGTTAGCCCTGCACGATATTGACCTGTTTGTCTTTCATCAGGCCAATGAATTCATGTTGAATCGACTGAAGTCGAAGCTGCAGATTCCGGATGACCGCTTCGTGCTGGCTCTCAAAGAGTACGGAAACACCGTTTCGTCGACGATTCCAATCGCACTGCAAACGGTGCTCGCCGACGGTCGGCTGAAGCCGGGCATGCAAGTCATGCTGGTTGGCTTCGGAGTCGGTTATTCCTGGGGAGCCATGCTGCTGCGAATACCCGTTAAGTTCTGACAGGGCTCCATGAATCGTGCGTCTTCACCGTCGGACTGTCGCCGTCTGACCGGAAAGCGGATTCGCGATTTCGTGGGCGCTTTCCCGCTTCTGAATCGCTGCGGCAGCGAAGATCCGCAGTTCAGCGCCCAAGCCCCTGAACTTCTGAACGCGGTAGACGTACTCCTCTCGATTGCAGCGCCGAAGCGCGCATGTCTCTGACTGCGCGGATGTGCTCTCCACTTGCGCGGTTTCATTCGTCATCTGCTGCCGGGTGGCACGACGGAAGAGGCCCGATCTCGCTGAGACAGTACCTCTCGACTTCGCCCCGAGTCGAATCCGCGAGCCCTCCTCGGCGCTCCTGACGTTGCCATCCTCTGTCAGCCCTCGTCGTCGCGCGGGAAGAAATAACGCATCCCCTCCCCCGCTCGCCATGCGCATGGCAGTCTGCGGAGAACAGGATGTCTCCGTAAGAGTGAGCGAGTTTTTTCTTTGCGTGGAAAAAAAGTTGCAGTCGCAATCAAGGATCTTGGTCAGGAATGTTAAGAGAAACCGATAATTAGGAGTAAGTAGCCTATCGGCTGGTCATGTTGGACAGGACGTCTGCAATGGATTACGGAATGACATCTCACTCGGAGCTTCTGGCTTCGACGCGATCCGCGGATGGTCTTGGGAAGACGAAGTCGACTCGTTACCAGACACTGGATCACTGGAGAGGGCTGGCATGCCTCATTATTGTAATCCATCATGCACTATTACCTATGTGCGACTATAGCATCAGTGAAGTCGCTGCTGTCTCGACCGCTTCGTCGACGAATGGTGCTGAGGCCGCTTCATCAATAATGCCAGCCCCTGCTGGTGCTTCATCAGTGAGTCACACGAACGCATCCAAAGTGCGTAACTGGCTGGTTGCCCGGTTGAGGGTCGGTGTTCAGTTCTTTTTTGTCATCAGCGGGTATTGCATTGCTGCGACAGCCTGGTCGCTGGTGAATCAGGGGGCGCCGATCAAGAGTTATTTCCGGCGCCGCCTGGTCCGGATACTGCCTGCCTACTGGGTCGCGTTACTCGGCTCCGTCCTCGCTTGTTTCGTGATTGAATCTATCAACCCGGGAGTACTCCAGCAGCTGCCTTGGTCGTTGACCATGCCGTGGAACCTGTCACCCATTCAATGGGTCAGCAGCATCACGTTAACTGAAGCCTGGGTAAGTTATGCCTTACAGACATCTCCCGAATACTTTCCTATCCAAGCCTGGACACTCTGTTACGAGCTGCAATTCTATGTCGTATTTGGTGTGTTGCTGGCATGTTCAGGCCACCGTTTTTTTCGCACGACAGCGCTTTTCACACTCGCGATTGTTGTCATCGACCTGCTCCTCCTGAACTATCACGTTCGTATTCGCGGTCTGTTTTTCGATGAGCACTGGTTTATGTTCGCTGTCGGGATTGGCCTGTTCTGGGACTTGAATCAAGCGACGGCCGCTCAGGCGATTCGCTGCCGCATCGCGCTCGCACTTGCAATGGCGGGACTGGCGACTCTGGCGTTAACGACCAGTTTGTTCGGTATCAATTCCCAATTTTCCGCGTGGAGAATCATCGAAGCGGTTGCGTTTGCCGGTCTTCTTCTCGGTCTCAAACGCTATGACGACCGGATCGCTCGGATGAAAGGACTTCGCTGGCTCAAGTCGTGCGGAGTCATGTCGTATAGCATTTATCTGACTCATCTGTTTCCGGTCAAATTTTTGAGCCAGCAACTGATTGCGGCGGGATTCAGCGATGATCTGTCACTTGTTCTGGTCTGCATCCCGTTAGTCCTGCTGTTGTCCATCTCGATGGGTTATATCTTCCATGTTCTGGTAGAACGTCGCTTCCTGACGGAAACGGCCCCGCAAAGCCGTGTCGTACCGTCGGACATGCAACCCATTCTTATCCCACTTCACGGAGTTTCCCGAGACGTATGGCCTGAGACCGGCGAAGCTGCCTCGGTCGCAGCCGTCATACAAGGCACCAATGGTACTCCACGCGCTGCCTAGTCGGGGACTGACAATCCTGAATCGGTCACGATCGACAGACCGATGATTGTGAACGCGAACCGGATCCGGTTCGCGTTTCTTTATTGAGCGATGCGCCGCGACTGCAGCAACTCAGTCGCGGTCGCCTGGTCTTGTGAGAGCTTTTCACGTGCAGAGTGGTTCGGGAATCACGTGACTCACGGCCCTTCCCCTTTTTCAGACGCATCGCCCGCCGTCTTGACGACAGGCAAGCCAGCTCTTGAGGGCTGCACGGCCAGGGTGTTGGAAGACGCCAATTTTGACAGATGGCATTGCTCTGATTGGGATATTTCGTAAACTCCAATCGCCTATCTGTTAACGGAAAATCGCCACCCGGACTGCACGGCTGCGGTGTCAGGCCACTTTTTCTTAATAGGCGCGATAGTTATCCGGTTTGCTCGAAAATGGATTGACGATGTCAACACACGGACTTGCTGAAAAAATTGCAGACAAAACGGCGATCGTTGGCGTGATTGGCCTCGGCTATGTCGGTCTACCCTTGATTCGAGCCTTCGCCCGCGCGGGTTTCCGGACCATGGGATTTGATGTCGACCAGTCGAAGGTCGACAAGCTGAAGTCCGGCCAAAGTTACATCAAACATATCGATAGCGCGGCGATCGCCCGCCTGATTCAGGAAAAGCAATTCGAACCGACATCGGATATGCAGCGACTGCGAGAAGCCGACTGCATCATCATTTGCGTTCCGACGCCATTGAACGAGAGTCGTGACCCTGATTTGAGCTATATCGAGGGGACGGCGCGGTCGATCGCGGCAACTCTCCGTCCTGGTCAACTCGTCGTGCTCGAGAGTACGACTCACCCGACGACGACCCGCGAGAACGTCTTGCCGGTCCTGAACGCCACGGGTCTGACGGCTGGCAAGGACTTCTTTCTGGCGTTCAGCCCCGAACGTGAGGATCCGGGTAATCCGAACTTTGAAGCGTCGACAATTCCCAAGGTTGTGGGGGGATATGACACCCTCAGCGGGGATCTCGCCTGTGCCATGTACGGTCACGCCGTCGTGAAAGTGGTTCGGGTTTCGAGCATGGAAGTGGCGGAAGCGGCCAAGATTCTGGAAAACACCTATCGCGCCGTGAACATTGCGATGGTGAACGAGCTGAAAATGCTCTACGACAAGATGGGCATCGACGTCTGGGAAGTCATCGATGCGGCGAAGACGAAGCCGTTCGGTTTCCAGGCGTTCTACCCCGGCCCCGGACTGGGTGGACACTGTATTCCGATCGATCCGTTCTATCTGACATGGCTGGCACGCAAGTGGGGCGAACAGACCCGGTTCATCGAACTGGCAGGGGAAATCAATACCCACATGCCGCAATACGTGATTTCCCAATTGGCGGAATTCCTGAACGACGCGGGTAAGCCGATTAAAGGGAGCCGCATTTGTATCCTCGGCGCGGCCTACAAGAAGGACGTCGATGACCCGCGCGAGAGTCCCTCATTTGAATTGATGAAGCTCTTGCTCAAGCGAGGGGCCCTGCTCACCTACAACGATCCCCACGTCCCCTCTCTTCCAAAGATGCGGCACTATCCCGACCTGCCGGCGATGGATAGCCAGCCGTTGACACCTGAGTTCCTGGCTGAACAGGACTGTGTCCTGATTTCGACTGATCACTCAGCGTACGACCACGACTTTATTATCAAGCACAGTCGCATGGTGCTCGACACGCGGAATGCCACAAAGAACGTTAAGGACGGCCGCGAGAAGATCTTCAAGGCCTAGTCACCCACAGCCGTTCTGTGATTGCCATCACGGTATCCTTTTCTGGCACGTCTCCGTTTCCCGAGAGTTGCAAACATGGTTGAATCGCAGCAAGAGTCGTGGGGCGAGTACTATCAGCGAGTCTTTGCCGGTGGCAGTCCCTGGCTCGACTACTCAAATGCGCACGTGCAGGGGCAGACCTTCGGCGTGGCCATTGAATCTGCCGGCCCCATCAATGGGAAGCAGTGTCTCGATGTGGGCTGCGGACGAGGCCACCTCTCGCTGGCGCTCGCCGGATTGCAGGCAAGTCGGGTCGTTGGCGTTGATATCGTGGCGGAATCGATTGCCGCCTGCCGCAATCAGCATCCCCATGTGCAGTGGGAAGTCGGGACGCCGGAAGACGAACAGTTTGTCCAGTCGCTCGGAAACTTTGACGTCATCTTCCTGATTGAAATGCTGCACTACGTGGACTGGCGAAGGTGTCTGCATTTGCTATGGAAGCAGCTCAATGCCGGCGGAAGGATCGTGGCAATCGTGCCGAATAAGGACAATGCGATTGTGCAGAAGACAATCGCCCGGTTCGAGGGACGATATGCGCCACCTAATCCCGCTGAAATCGCGGCGCTGGTGGCAGAACTGCCTGACCTGGACTGCTGGGGCTATCGGGGCATGGATTTTCAACAGGACCAGCGACTTGTTCCGTATGTCACGTCTCCCTGGGCAAGCACGGTCGTGAAAGAGTTTTCCTCCAACCGGATGGTGATCGTCCTTCAAAAGCAGTCTGGAGCTGTGGACTCAAACGCTTGAGACCGAAGTCTGCGAGCAGGTCTCGGCGGGATCCACCGTCATACCGACTTTGCATTCGTGAGTATTCGTACTCATCGCCCGCCTTCGATCCTTCGTGGTGCGTAAATACCGTCTGATAACGAGTTGCTCGTCATTCATTTTCGTCGCAGTCGCCCACCTTCCCGGCTTTGATCTGCGACAGGAAACAGTCTCACTCTCGGCGCCCACACATCTTTTTCCCGCGGCCCGCATGAACGTCTCCCCCCTCGGTCCGTGAGGGGGAGCTCCTGTGGTCGAGAATTGGTGCGACCAATCTCCGGCTGATTCTGCCGGACTTTCGGGGATTTGCTGTCCGGTTTCTCAATGTCACCGACCGACAGTCGCCGACCAAATCGTTCTTGATACTTTTCCTTAATTTTCCTTGAAAAAGGTCGTGAGTTTGTGGGCTTTTGGTCGACCTTTACAGTTGTAGGGTTTGTAACAGCAGTCAATGGCTGTAGTACGAGTTGCCTCGTCCACGCGTCTGTTGAGATCAGGGCTGGTAACAGAGTCTTGGCAACTTGCTATCGCTGCCAGAGCTGTTCCCGACTTTGGAGCGTTCGTCGCTACATCTTTTATTGGAGCCCGCCCAATGACAACGTCATCTTCCGCCTCATGGGTCGATTACTACCACAAGATCTACGCGAACGAGACCACGTGGCTCGACTATTCAAACGCTCACGTTCAAGGCCAGACGTTTGGGATCGCCCTTGAAGCGGCCGGGCCCGTCTGCGGTAAGCGTTGTCTGGATGTCGGCTGCGGGCGTGGTCAGCTTTCGCTGGTCCTGGCAGCCTTGCAGGCCCGCGAGGTGGTCGGGGTTGATATCATTGAAGAATCCATTTCCGAGTGTCGTGTCAGGCATCCCCACGTACGCTGGGAAGTCGGCACCCCGGAAGATGAGGAGTTCTGCCGATCGCTCGGACGCTTTGATCTGATCTTCTGCATCGAACTGCTGCAACTCGTCGGCTGGCAGCAGACACTCAAAACACTCTGGAATCGCGTCAGCAGTGGTGGCCGGATTGTGGTTGTTGTTCCTAACAAGAGCAATCCGATTGTTCAGAAGACGATTGATCGCTTCGCAGGTCGGTACGTTGCTCCTACCCCTACCGAACTGGCGTCGCTCGTCGATTCCCTGCCGGATGTCGAATGCTGGGCTTACCGCGGGATGGACTTCCAGCAGGACCAACGGATCGTGCCCTACGTCACTTCCCCGTGGATGACGACCGCCTCAAGCGACTTCAACTCGAACCGGCTTGTAGTTGCGATTCAAAAACAGACCAGCAGCATCGCCCCGTCAAAAAACTGACTGCGATGATTTGGTGCGCTGCATTATTCAGAGGATTCGCCACCCCGGTCTGCCCCATCGCCAGCGATCGGCAGACCGGGGTGATGCTTTGTTTATACCAGCCCTCTTACAGCCGCGAGATGAGACACGACCGAAGCTGCGTTCGCGCGATCGAGGTTTGGTCTTAACGCAACATCGGTCCGCGTCCGTCTCAGGTTCCCCGGACATTCCCAAACATTTCGATCTGCTTACGAGGGCAGAAGCGAAATCCTAACCTCGCCGCAGCCGGGGCCAGCCAGCCTTCTTTCTGAACCAGTTCCTCCTGTTTTACTCCTTGCGGCATCAGCCAGACGCATTCCGGAGAGACGGTGGGAAAACCGGTCAGGTAGGCGACGATCTCATCCAGATCCTCCGGCTGATCCACCACGAACTTCAGCTGGTACCGGGACGTTTCGAGCAACTGCTGAATCACACCGGGGCGATGGCGGTCACGCTGATGGCGTTCTTTCCAGCGAACCGAATCACGCGGGGACGAGTTTGAGAGCTTCGGGCTGATCGACATCAGATCGACCTCAATGGGACGGAAAACGGTTCCCGCCGTTTCCAGCGTAACGATCTTCCCCTGTTCTCGAAGGGTCCGTGCCAGAGGCACGACCTCGGGCTGGAGCAATGGTTCTCCGCCCGTGATGACGACATGCTCGCAGTCAACGCTCAGGATTTCGTTCAAAACCTCGGCACTGTCGCGGCGCGCCCCTTCGGGACGAAATGAAGCGTAGGGCGTATCACAGAACCAGCACCGAAGATTGCAACCGGTCGTGCGCACGAAGACCGACGGCGTTCCTGAAAACTCCCCTTCTCCCTGGATCGAATGAAAAATCTCTGCGATTCGCACGTTCGTCGTCAGTCAATTCAGCATAATTCCTGCGCACACCCGCAGATCAATCGTTCCGTGAACGCGGCCCGGGCGAGCCTTGCATCTTCGCTGGTTCGACGCTCGGGCGGAAGGGAATCCCGTGCAGAACGTTCGAAATCAGTGGCAGCTGCGAATTTCGATATGCATAATGGCTGATGTGTTTCTCCCGTTATCTCTCGTTGCAGGAAGCCCATCCGCATGGACCGTCTGAAAAACAAAGTTGCTGTCGTAACCGGTGGGGGAGCAGGAATCGGTCGCGCAACGTGCGAATTGTTCGCCGAAGAAGGCGCCCGGGTCGTGATTGCGGAACGCGACGAAGCGAGTGGCCGCGAGGTGGCTGCGGCGATTACCCAGAGGGGCGGGCAGGCTCTGTTCGTGCCCACCGACGTGGGAGACGAATCGAGCATTCAACGCATGGCTGCGGCTATCGAAGATGCGTTCGGAAAGCTCGATATTCTCGTGAATAATGCCGCCGTGTTCGTGCTCAAAGGGATCGATGCCACTGTTCAGGAATGGCGCGAAATTCTGGACGTCAATGTCGTCGGGCCTTCCCTTTGTGCCAAGTACTGCGTTCCGCTGATGCGGAAGGGAGGGGGCGGTTCGATCGTGAACCTCGCTTCGATTTCGAGCGTGATCGCCCAAAAGGAAATGGTGACGTACAACGCCACGAAAGCGGCGATTGCCAGTATGACCCGCTGCATGGCGATGGACCTGGCGCCGGATAACATTCGCGTCAATTCCGTGGCGCCCGGTGTCGTCTGGACGCAAATTGTGGAACGATTGACCTCCGAAGCAGGATTGGACCGCAAGGCGGCGGAAGCGGATCCCGCGTGGGGAGGCGCTCATCTGCTGAAAAGAATTGCTGAACCTCGCGAGATCGCTTACCCGATTTTGTTCCTGGCCTCGGAAGAAGCGTCATTCGTGACCGGGTCGCTCTTGATGGTCGACGGCGGCTATACGGCGCAGTGAGCCGCAGTCGGTTCGCAATCCCCGAAGACATTTTCTCGCTCGAAGAAGTTCTGACGACGGCCGCGATGTTTTCTTCAATTTCAACTATTGAACGGGGCACGGAAGTCTGGCCGCGATGAACAATCCGCAGATCTTCGTGGCCGCTCCCGCGCCCCCCCTGGTCATCTACACCACGGAGCGATCAGTACCACTGGTAAGCGTAGACGCGGAATTCCTCGATCTTGCTCAGGCGTCGCAAATGGCTCGATTCATCGGTCTCGGCGACTTCAGAGGAGTTTTGCCATCGAGGAGCGATTCGCGACAGTTGCTTCTTCAATCGATCGCTGGCGAATTGTTTTGCGGTCCAGTGCCGGGGCGCTGGCACGGGACTTTTTTCGGTTAATTCGATCCAGCGTTCGGTCAGCATCGCCCGAATACCTTCCCGAATGAAGTCATTGGGAAGTTCCGTCAGGGATCTGAGGCAGAGCAACCCTTCATCGCTCGTGGGATGTGCACTGATCTGGACTGAGGGCCGCAGGTCCCCTTCGAGTACTCGATTGACGTTGTACTGGTTAACGAAAGCATCTACGGGGAGAACTGCGTACAAATAGATCGCGACGGAGACGGTCCACAACTGGCGTCGAATCAACCAGGTGAAACTGTGACCCCGTGCGATCTTTTGAAGCACCAGCAGAAAGCCGCAGACCACGGACGCGGCTCCGAGAATTCCGATGACCCTCATGCGGGTCATGCCGTTGAATCCGATGTAAATAAACAGCCTGTTGAACACGGCCAGCGCCAGAATCATGTTCTGCAGAGACCAGACCCACGAAAGCGTCTTCAGACGCGCCAATCGGGGGTCTCTTAGAATTGTGCCGCGGAAGATCAGCGACAGCATGATGGTGGCCAGGCCCAACGCGATTGTCAGCCAGATCGCCCCTTCGTGGGCATATCCGGAGTAATGAAATCCCGGCGGAAAGGTCCGGAACCAGAGCGTCTGAAATTCAAAGATCAGGTACAGCGTGAACAGACCAATCACGACCACGAGCGAGTTGCGATAGGGTTCGTAGTAGGGAGATTTGGTGATCTGCTGTTTCTGGTATGGCTCACGGTCTGACAATTCAAACTGTCGGACGGCGGGTCTCAGCATTCCGACTGCGAGCCAGGTCGCGACCAGACAGAACAGGACTTCGGAAAAGTGAAGCTGCTGCATCCAGAGGTCGAGATTCACCACCAACCGGCTGAACTTCCGCCCGAGCGAGCGTACCAGATGCGGGTTCGCCATCACAAAAATCGACGAAAATACCACGAAGGTGAGGATGGGGAGTGCGATGGAAAACGATTGCGTCCGCAATACGACGGGGCTCAAACGGGAAAGGGTCCTAAAGTAATGATGTAGTCCCCGGTAGCCCGCTTCGATCCATTTCGACGTAAATACGACGACTTGCGTCAGATACGGTCGCAAGCCGGCGAGGCTCATCGTGAAGCAGCACAGCAGGACAAATCCCGTGATCACAGTCAGATGAGATCCGCACCACAGCAAGCGAAGCGACAGCAGGGCCAGCATTGGGCTGAGAATCCAGAGGCTCAGATCCCCCACGAGGCGGACAGTTCCCAGACACAGCAGCAGCGGTCCAAGAACGAACATGACAGCCGGCCCGGCGTATCCAACCGATCGATAGAGTGTCAGATCGGACAGCACGACCAACAGGACCAGCGCGATGACTTCCCGAATCAGTACGGGTGACGAATTGGAACTCACTCGTGATGTCGTGAATAAAGTGGGGTGACTGTGGTGAACGTCGTTGGAGGAGTCGAGAAACGTCAACTGGTCATGGCTATCACGGAATTCAGCCATCGCTTAAGTCCTTTGCTGTCGGCCTGACTGAATTCATGCTCAGCACTACTCCTGTGCCACTGCATCATTCGCAGTGACCTGGTCCAATTTGCGCCGTTCCGTCCCCCAGAGCACGTAGGTACAATCTATGCACGAGTACATGAAAAATAAATGGCCAGATGAAAGGCTCCTGAAATTTGTTCCAGCGGCCCCGGCGGTCAATCGCGCAAAGTAGATGGTTCGAGATAAATTTCAGCAGTGAAATACTTTACGGCGAAATTGAGGATGGGGTGCCCGTTGGCGGATCGAGTCGGCCTATCCGGCGAATTCGAATCTTGACTATAATCCAACTCCGGCGGAGTTTGCCGATGGATCGGTGAATCTCCGAAACGAAGGAGCGATGGATATGGACCGCGCAAAGGAATGCGTGACAGCTTTACTGATATTGGTCATGGCGTCAGGCTGCTGTGGAACTCAGGAGACTCGATTTCTGAGTTGGATTCCCCGGCCGGCTGCCGTTGAAGCGAGGTCGTACAATATTCATGATCCGTTTCCGGATGAATCTGCCGGGCCTAACACTTTCACCCGTCCGCGTACCTTCATTGAGCCTCGGACGGATACTCGGAAAGATTACGATCTCCGATTCCTCAAGGCGGCCAATGGATTTCCACAACAGCGGTATTCGGTGCTGGACTCTCCTGCGCCGGCGCGCACCGTCCGGAATGAAGCCCCACTTTGGAGAGATCCTCAGCTCCAGTCCCCCATCGTTACGGTCCCGGCCTGGTAATCTACGCGGTAATCTCCTTAGTGCCCTCTGGTTTCTGTTCATCGCAGCCTGCTTCGTCGGATCGTTGAGTCACTGCCAGGTCGCCTCCGCACAAACTCAGACAACGGTCCCGTCCCCCAATGCGCGATCCTTCGAAGCGCGGGGTCACGAATTCATTACTCCCGAGACGCAGAAAGCGATCGACCGGGGACTGGTCTTTCTGGCGAACCGCCAGCATGACGAAGGCTGGTACTTCGCCAACAGCTACAAGCGAAACGTAGCCGTCACCTCACTGGCAGGTATGGCCTTTCTTTCGGCGGGGCACGTTCCCGACCGCGGACCCTACGGCAAAAAGGTTGATAAGTCGGTTGAGTACATTCTCTCGTGCGTCAGCCCGTCGGGCTTCATCAAGCGGGACGACAGCCCTGAGCATGGTCCCATGTATGGGCACGGTTTCGCCACGCTGTTTCTGGCGGAAGTCTACGGAATGAGCCCCAAGCCCGAGATTCGCGAATCGCTGAAGTCGGCCACTCAACTCATCATCAATTCGCAGAACAAAGAAGGGGGCTGGCGCTACAAGCCCGACGGGCGAGACGCCGACGTCTCTGTCACCGTTTGCCAGATGATGGCCTTGCGCGCGGCAAGAAATTGCGGGATCGCCGTTCCGAAAACCACGGTCGACAACTGTGTCGAATATGTCCGCAAATGCCAGAACGCGGACGGAGGATTCCGGTATCGATTGGGTGATAGACCGATGAGCGAGTTTCCCCGGTCGGCTGCAGGTGTTGTCGTCCTCTATAACGCAGGCGTCACCGATGGACGGGATCTGGAAAGGGGACTGGGCTATCTGCTGAGGTTTCCGCCACGTCAGGATTTGATTCCCACCAACAATCACTACTTTTACGGACATTACTACGCCGTTCAGGCAATGTGGCACGCTGGTGAGGAAAACTGGCGACAATGGTATCCCGCCATTCGTGATGAACTCCTCGCTCGCCAAGGTCCCGATGGAGGGTGGACCGATCTGCAAATTAATGATGTGTACGGAACCAGCATGGCCTGCCTGATCCTTCAGATGCCGAACAATCTGCTTCCGATTTTTCAGCGATGAAATCAGTCGCCCGGCATGAGCCAGACTCGGCAAGCGTATTGCAAGGAAGTGGGCCGACGTAGGAAAAAGTCTGCTGGTACGAGATGAGCAAGACCTGTTTCAACAGGAGTGAATCGCCGTACTGAGAACCATGGCCGTCGGCCCGGTCGTTGCAAATTTGCCGCAGCAAGGCCGGGAACTTCAGGCACCCCACTCAAGTCGGTACCACCGAGATCATTCCGACAGACGCAGACTCGCGAAGGAAAATTCCAAGTGACCGATCCAATTTGCTTTCGTCAAACAGCAGGCAGGTGCTTGCTGGTGCTTGTTTTCCTTCTCGCTGGGTCAGCAAGGCCGTTGCAGGCGCAGGATCTTGTCCGCTTAACCGACATCGCCGGGGAACAATTCGAGGGGAGTTTGAAATCCTGGTCGACGGACCAACTGGTCCTGGCATCTCCTGAAGAACGTCTGTTCCAGCATTCCCGGCTGCAGTCTGTCAGGTTTGAGCGTTCCAACCCGACTCGCAGTCATACGTCACCTTCCATCTGGCTGACAAATGGTGATCGTCTGGCGGCGCGGTCCCTCACTGTCGAAAAAGAGGTTCTCTCTTTGTCATGGACGGTTCGGAGCGACAAGGAACTGTCCTCGATTCCCCTCGAAGATATCACCGCGATCATTTTTGACTGGCCCCATGCGGTTCAGGAGCGACTGCGATTGATTGCCGATCTGGAAACCCTCTCGGCAGGGAGTGATCTGGTGATGCTCTCGAATGGTGATCGAACGTTCGGCGAGTTTCAGCGACTGGATGCTGCGTTTGTCGAACTGAAGGTGGCTGGTAAGACACTGAAGCTCGATCGCAGCCGCGTACGTGCGATCCGGCTGGATCCTGAACTTGCAACCTTAACACGTCCGCAGGGGAAACGAGTCGTCCTGATGCTCGTCGATGGAAGTCAGCTCACCGTCACCGGACTGGAGATCGAAGAGGAGTTTCTGAAGGCAAAATCGACTCACCTCGGCAGCTTTGCTTTGCCGGTTGCCGCGGTCGTCGGCTGCCATTTCTTTGGTGATGGAATCGTTCCCGTCGCAGACTATGAACCTGAGAAGGTCGAGTACACCCCTTATCTTTCCGGCAGATGGTCACTGGTCCGCAATGCGAATGTCCTGCACGGTCCCCTGACGGTCCAGGAGACCGAATATGTGACGGGACTGGGAATGCACAGCCGGATGTCTGCCACTTACGCGCTGCGAGGTGATGAGAAAGCCTTTCGTGCCCTGGTGGGAATCGATGATGTTGCGACGGATCTGGGAAGTGTGCGTTTCACGGTGGAACTCGACGGTCGCCGGATCTGGTCCAGTCCCGAAATGACCGGCAAAGCTCCCGTGAGAAGTACACAGAATCTCAGTCTTGAGGGAGGCAAAAAGCTGACATTGACCGTTGAGTTTGGCGAGTACGCTGACGTCGGTGACTATGCCAACTGGTGCGATGCCGTGTTCGTTCTTGCCTCCCTGGACGAGTGAGTCAGAGGACGCGTGCCGGGGTCACTCCAGCGCCAACCCTGCCGCTTCGGTAATACGATCGAATGAAGCCCGGTTGGTGGTGTAGCTGATCAGTTGAACGACGTCTCTCGGGCCGGCAAGCTTGACCGCCGCGTCGACATCTTCGTCTGTCAGCACGACGGGTGTCGTAGCCAGTTTCTTCGCGACGTTGAAGAGCGAGCGTTCTGTCGGCGTGAACTCGCTCCAGTCCCCATCGAGTGCATAGATCTGATCCTCCGACTGGCCCAGTTCTTTCAGTCGCTGCTTTGCCAGTCCCGTTGCGTACCAGGCACGATCCTGACGTGCGATTATCCAGCTCACCTGTGCTTTTATCAGCGGGGTAAGGTCCCCTCGCGTTTCTGCGGATTGAATACCGGCAATCCGGTTTTTTGCACTGTTGGGGAAGTTTGCCAGCAGTCGCACCCACTGTGGCAGTGGACCTTCCGGCCAGTCGCTTGAGACGAATTCCCGTGCCTTTGCCTCTTCGACCAGTGGCAGCCGGGGTGTGCGCTGCTTTGCGGCCTCAAGCCCCGTTTCAACTTCGGAGCGCGTTTCCAGGGGAGGACGATCAGAGACCGTCTGCCGGGTGGGCTGACTGGTTGTCAGATCGATCAACAGCGGGGCGACCTTCGTCACTTTGTTCTGGAATCGAGCCGCGGTCGGCGTCAGGTACGATTCGTGTCGAGGACTGGCCGCCGCTGCCTGGGTCGTTCCCCCCTGCCCGGCTGCTTCCTGCCGCCTGCCGAATCCGCCCCCGTTAGCTGACTGAGGAACTCCGGCCCCTTCCTTCCAGCGGTTGATGGAGTTGTTGCCTGCCATCGAGAGGATCATTTCCAGGATTTGCTGATCTGTAAAATGGGCTCGCAGTTTCGCAATATCGGCATCACCCAGCAGGTGAGGTTCGTATGTGAATTTGCGAGCGAAGGCAAACGCGGCCTGCTCGGCTTCCGGGAAAGCCTCCCATTCACTGTCCAGCGCCGCGATTTCGTCTTCCGTCATCCCGGCAGCCAGCAGCTTGGATTCCTGATGGCCCAGGCAGTACTGACAGTTGTTGGTGCGGGAAACAATCCAGAAGAGCTGCACCTTGAATTTGTAACTGAGCGTATTGTCGGGATCGTTATCCCGTCCTCCTCCACCACCGCCACCGAAACCTTGTCCACCACCGGGTAATCCGGTGCCGGGGCGTCCTGCGTTACCAGTGCCCGTTCCACGCAAGTCCCCGCCGGGCATGTAGTGATATCGCAGACGTCCTTCGTAGCTGCCGCCCCGTTCACCCAGTTTTTCTTTGTCTTCTTCGGTCAGTTCAGGAAGAGGGATTCGTGGAGTCCGCGACTTCATATCCTCCAGATACTCTTTCATCTCGGGGCGTGTCAGCGGAACGGGACGGGGTGTTGTTTTGGAATCGATGCCGTAGGTGAACCCGGACGATGAGAGGACCAATCCCGCGGCGATCAGTGAGAACTTTTTCTTCATAGATGCTTCCTTAGGCAGACGTGATGCAGATGAGATGAGAATTCGGACAGTTTCGTTTCGGACAGAGATCGACCGCTGATCGGCTATTTTTCCTGCTTGGGCGTAACGGGCGTGGTTCCAGTTTGTGCGGGGGCTGGAGGGCTCTGGAAAACGTTTTCACGCTCCAGCGGAAGCTGGAATCCATCAGAGATTCGCGTCATGTAGAGACCTCGGCACAACCACCAGAAGGTCGCCATCGCCTGTTCAGGACCCAGGTCCTCGACGAGTGTGCGATAGTCTTCTGGCGTGAGCTCCCAGGGGGTCTTGCTCAGCTTGCGAGCGTACGCATAGGCTCGTTGCTCGGCCGGAGGAAATGCCGACCAGTCTGCACTGGCCAGTCGACGTGTTCGTTCTGCGACCGCGTTTTTATCCAGTCCCGCCACTTCCAGCAGCATTTCACAGTGCCCCATGCAATAGTTGCATTCGATGCTGCGAGTCTGGATCCAGAACAGACTTTCTTCGAAGATGCGGTCTGGCTTGGTCTCAGCCCACATCGTTCGGGTTGAAATTCCCCAGGGAACGGCCAGCTCGGGAACGTACCCGGAACAGACCAGGTTCCAGATGATGCGTGTCGGGCGAGCAGCCATCGCAGGGGGCAGATTCTTCTTCACTTCGTCCCAACTGGGGATCGGAAGCCGCGGCTTCCGATCGCGCTGGCGTTCCAGACGTCCCTGCAAGTCATCGTAGGAGAGCTGTGACCATTTGGGATCGTGGCTGACGACCGAGGTTCCCGACTCGACGAGCGCTTCTGCCGTTGTATGAGGCGGCATGATCGGGGCGAGCTGCAGAGCCCCTTCCGCAAACGTCACCGAGAGTGGAGGAAGGGGACCCTGATCCTCCATCGGAAGGTTCAGCCCCAGAACGATTCGATCCTGGAAGTTACCGTAGGCGGCGAGCAGGACCATTGAGGCGACCCGCTTATCGCCGTAGCGTTGACGCAAGGTTTCGAACAGCTCGTCCGGTATCGTGGGAGCCGCCACGGTGAGGAGGCGAGCAAACTCCAGGGGGGCCCGATCATCCGCCGGCCAGACGGCAGGTTCACCGGTCAACACCTTGCGGGCCGCTTGAGACAGTCCGGCTCGCTCAAGGTCTGCGAGTGCGTACGCTTCGGAATAACGGCAACGATTGGCATGAGCAATCACCCACCGTATCTTCGCACGCAGTATCGGGTCGAGCGGACTCTGCATCCGGTGCGCGTAGTCCAGTTGCAGCATGGCGGCGGCAGTGCGGGGAAGATGTGATGCGACAGCGCGGACCCAGACGGGAAGTTCCGCTCCGTCCCGGCTAACGACTTCTGGTAACTTCTTCCAGGCATCCTCGTTACTGAGCAGGGGGACTGCGGGGGAACCCTCTTGGGAATGTTCTGCTGTCTTCACGTTGTAGTAGTCGTAAAAGACATTGGTTCGCTCCAGGGTCAGTTGGAAGCCGTTCGAGATTCTCGTCATGTAGTGGTAACGGCTGGCGTTAAGCAGCACAAACAGCGCCCGATCCGTTCCGAAGTCGCGGGAGAGTTCGGCCACGTCATCATCGGAGACTGCCCACGGAGTTCTGGTCAACTTGCGAGCAAATGCAAAGGCATGCTGTTCTGCCGGGGGAAAGCTGGACCAGTCGTCACTCGCCAGCAGGCGACTGCGCTCGGCAATTTCCTCTGCATTCAGTCCTGCCACTTCCCAGTTCATTTCACAGTGACCCATGCAATAGGGGCAGACAACTGCTCGAGTCGTGACCCAGAAGAGTCCCTGCCCGAAAATGCGGTCCCAGCGGGGACCGATCTCTGCCCCGGCGGTCCTCATGAAGATCTCAAAAGGGACGGCCAGTTCGGGGGCATAGCCGAACACGATTCGGTACCAGACAATGTCGCTCGGCGTCTTCATCAGCCCTTCGGGCAGATTACGGCTGACTTCGTCCCACGAGGGTATCGGCAGACGCGTCGGTTTTTGTCTTTGCGCTTCAAGACGCTCTTGCAGTTGTTCGTACGTGAACCGTTTCCATTGCGGATCGTCTTGCACCAGATCTGCGCCATTGGGCTTTGGCAGCGACGACTTCTTCAAGGGGGGCGGCGGTGTCGTCTTGGTGACGAACGCTTCCGGTGGGAATGCGACGTCGACGGCAGCCAGGGGGCCATCGGGTTCCAGTGGCGCTCCCAGACTGAGCAGCAGACGGTCCTGAAAGTTAGAGTAGGCCATGTGCAGGACCATCGATGAGGCCTGATTGGGCCCAAAATGCTGGACCAGTGCGGCAAATTCTTCGTCGGTAACGGAATCGGAATCGACGCTCATCTTGCGTGCAAATTCGAGGGCCGCTTTCTCGCCGCTGGACCACCCGGGGTACCCCTCTTTCGCCAGGCCGATGATCTTTTCTGGTTCGACTCCCGCGCGCAGTGCGTCCGCC
Source organism: Schlesneria sphaerica (assembly GCF_044336245.1). Taxonomy (NCBI): domain Bacteria; kingdom Pseudomonadati; phylum Planctomycetota; class Planctomycetia; order Planctomycetales; family Planctomycetaceae; genus Schlesneria; species Schlesneria sphaerica. The sequence continues at coordinate 5,983,292 of NZ_CP172346.1, forward strand.
GCCGCATTCGCTTCGGCGTAGCCGCATCGGTTCGCTCGAGCAGAGATCCACCGCATCCCGGCTCGCAGGCCCGGATCGACGGGAGATTTCGTACGCTGGGCCAGATCAAGCTGCAGAAATGCGGCCGTCGTTTTGGGAAGTTCTGACGCGAGCATTCTTGCCCACGAGGGCAATGGCTGGTTGCCGCCGTGGAGCGCTGCCGGGAGGCGCTTCCAGGCTTCGGCATCCGACAGAATCGCGAAGCGAGGTGTTAATCCCACAACGGGGGCCACTTCTGGCCCGGCGAGGACCACCGAAGAAGCGGTTCCCAACATGATGCCTGAGAGTGCTGAAAACCAGGAAACGGAAGCCGACGCCTGTTCATTCATAGTTCGGTCCTTCAAAACTCAGCCGTGAGAACACCAGAAGAGATGATGCGAGAAAGGAGGTTTTTCGATTGAGGTCGACTGGGCGGTAGTACGCATGTTTCCATGTCTGTCCGTCGTTCCGATTGGTCGACATTGCTTTGTGGCTCCAGAGCAGAAGCTGCGCGGAAGCGGATCGTGTTGACCTCGATTAACTGGGGTGAAGGTGTTTCAGCCGACGTAACCCTGCGTCGCCAATCGCTTCCCCATTTCTCTGTAGAGTTCAGGATCCTGGGGCGTGAGGGTGGCGAGGCCATCGACGTATCGGTTGTACATGCAGAACATCGCTGCAATCAGAACGGTGTCATGAATCGCTTTGTCATCGGCACCTGCCAGCCGCGCCGTATGGACATCGTCAGGGGTCACGGTTCGACCATCGCGTCGAACTTTGCCCGCGATGGTTAACAGGGCCTTGAGCTTCGCGTCGACGGGAGCGTTCTCCAGGTCTGCGATGACGGCGTCGACGATCTCACTCCGATCACCCAGTAAATGCCGCGCAGCCGCTGCATGGGAACTCGTACAGAAGCGGCACTCATTCCCGGCTGAAACGTACGACGCGATGACTTCCCTCTCCGCTTCACTTAACGAGGAGGGGCCACGCAGGACCGACTGCGCCAGTCCGCTCAGATGCTGAGCAGAATCGGGAAACTGGTTGAGGAGTCCGACAATGCCGGGGACCCCTTCAGGAAGACGGATGTGAGCCATATTGTTCTCGCAAAGTGCATAAAACTTCGTCAGCAATCTCGGCCACGCTCAGTGCCGGTTCATCACCTCGTGGTCCTGATCAATAGATCATCCCCGCGAGTTGCGTGGCGATGCGTGGGCGTTAGTCGGCTCAGACGGCTGACGTTCGGGGTCATCCCGCCAGCCAGCATGGTGCCGAGCGCTGGCACCATCGGTGGGTGAATCTTCTGATCAGCTCGCAAAAGTCATCGTCCGTTCAGGTTCCTGGAAGCCGGAACCAGAGGGTCACGGGTTGACCTTTTAACGGACCCGAGCGGGGTCACTTTTTCATGATCTTCTTTTGATTTCCAAGGATACAATCCTGGTTTGTCAGAACCTTCGAAATGCTGTCGACGATGTGTTCCTGGTTCCCCAGAATGGACCCCTGATTGGCGACGATTTTCTCGAGTTTCGACTGGTTACACAGGATATGGTCCTGGTTGGCCACGATGGTCGCCTGATTTGTGATGACCTTTTCGAGCTTGGTCTGATTGCTCAGGATATTTTCCTGATTCGCAATGATTGCTGCCTGGTTGGATAGGATTTTCACCAGTCGAGCCTGGTTCTCTTCGACTGCTGCCACCCGGGCCAGAATCTTCTCCTGGTTCTCCAGAATCTCTTCCTGATTTGCCAGAATTGACTTCTGGTTCGCCAGCACATCGTCACTGCTCATGACTTCGATCCTTTAATTGAAACTCACTTGGTGAATCGTCTTACTCCATCAGCCCGGTAAGACTCGGACGAGCGCCTGTGGTATTCGGTCGTGATTCGCGAACGAATGCATTTATGGGGTGGGGCGAGTACCGCCTTGAGCAGTTGTCTCTGTGGATGTCTGGTCCAGCAGTGTCATGATCAGGGCCTGTTCCATCTCACCCGTCTTAAATCCGAACGGGCCGCGCCCGCTCTTGTAGGCGACCTTGCCCTTTGTATCGATCACATACAGCCGCGCAGGCATCCCGCTGTAAGCGTTCCCTGCAGGATCCTCGATTTCATCCACGAGCAGCGGGATTGAAGGTTTCAGCAGGGCATGGCACTGTGTCGCGACCGCCGTCCGCTCGGAATAGGACTTCGGCTGAGCGACACTCACACCGACAGTGGCGTTCGATTCCATCTTCCAGCCATCGGTGGGATGAGCCTCGCGGACATAGACTCCAAGAAAGACCGCATCGTCTTTGAAACGGTGATAGATGTCCTCGACACCGGAATACATCGAGCGGAACGGTCCGCACGTAAAGTTTCCGAACACGAGTACGACCGGTTTTTTGCCGATGACTTCGGAGAGCCGGACCGTCTGACTTTGATCATGTGTCTTCAACGCAAAGTCAGGAGCCTGTTCATCGAGGCCAGGGCCTTCCTGCAGTGACCCGACTTCTCCGATGAAAAGCCCTTTCAAAAGGATTTCAGGGGTGGGGGCGTCCCCCGGCAGGAATCCCGATGTCAGTCCTGCGAGCCACGTCTCACGCAGCTCTTCTGATGTAATCTCGTCTTTGCCCTGTGAGACCTGATCATAATAGGCGAGCCACTCTTCACGTGACAGTTTTCCATCGCCATTCGGATCGATTCGCCTGAAGAGTCGATTGATTAGGTAGGCCTGCTGAACCCAGGGGTTACGGTCAGACCAGTTCAAATCTTCGGCAGTGATCTTCCCATCGCGATTGCGGTCGAGTCGAGCGAACCAGGAAGGTGGTCCGGAAAACTGTTCTTGAGTGATCCCGGTAGCGGATTCCGCACCGCAGTGCTTTACCAGCCATTCCCAGTTGTGCCGCGACAGTGCGGGACCGAACCATCCTTCCCCCGCTCCCATGCGGGAACCTTTCACGATGGCCAGATACATCCGGATGGCTTCGGGGACTGAACGCCCCTCGTATGCCTTTTCAATCTCTTCGACGGGAATCTTTTGAAGTTCAGGACCGACTTTGTAATCGGTTAACGTGGTTGACGAAGGAGTGGGGGTCGAGGGGATGGTGTCGTCAGCAAAGATCGTCGCTGATGTCAGTGCGGATGCCATCACGAAACTCCTGGAGATCGCCGCTAGCAGATGCTTCATAATCCTATCCTGTCGTTGTTCGATCAAGCTCGGTGTCGCCGTGCGAATCATGATGCGTTAAAGGTTCCCAGTTGAACGCATCACCGTTTACGACTGACGCGGGATCGTGAGTTATTGGTTAGTTCATCAAGTCGCGGAAAACGGTCAGTACCGGACTGGTCCCGACAACGTACGTCACCGTTTTCTCTGTTTCCTTGCCGTCGGTTGCCTGCAGCTTCAGTTTGACCTTTGCGATCAGATTGGCATCGACGGGATTACCGTCGTCAATAATTTCGTAATCAATCAACTTCGCTCCACTGGTCCAGTCGATGTCCTGGACGATGATGGACGGCTTCTGTTCGGCAACCGATTCTGGAGTTTCTCCGTCTTTCCAGAATTCCAGTGTCGAAGTCAGTGTCTGCTGTGCAACATCCACATTGACGGGTGCGTTTTTACCGCTGCAGCCGGACAGAACCAAAAGGCCGAACAATGACATGGACAGACAGATTCCACGGGATGCCGTCAGGCGTTGATAGAAAAAAGAACGCGTATGGCGCATAAAAGCTTCTCGGTTGAAGTGAAACTCAGATTCTGTCGAAGTGCTCTCATCAGAGCTAGATACAAGACAAACGGGTCTATCGAATCCAACGCAGCGTGACTGAACGTGCAGACTCTCTACCGGCTCACACGGGAAACTGCGGTCGTTGCCTGAGGTTCAGACTGTGCCGTGAAGTCGATGCTTTCTGCACTGCGGAGGCACTTTGTGTGTGAATAATTCCGCAGTGTTCTTTGGCGAAGCTGTCGCAGAGGCGAAGTTCATCGCGGCGAATCGTTAGAAATCGCCCACCAGTTCACCCCCGTTTCTCGACCCAATCGCTCTCCAGAGTGCAAGGTCGATGTTCTGGGTCACAAACCGGACCGATCCGTCAGCCAGTTGAAGATGGACACCTCCGACGTGGCGGCTGCTGGGAGGCATGCTCGCCCGGTTGATGAGAAAGAAGCCGCACGAGCGGGAGTTCGGGACATTCGTGTGGAGGTAGGTATGCTGCCCGTTCATCCACGGAGCCCCCATAAACAGGGGAAACTGATTGGCGAGATTGGTGATGTCGAGGGCGTTACAGATCTCAACTGCCTCATCAGCACTCGCGGGCGAGGCGGGGCTGAAGAAGACGTCCGCGACAGGGCTGACCATGCCATTATTCCCATCTGCCATGATGCGTTCACTGAACGAGGCTGTGTTACTGGTGCCATCCGTGATGTCGGCGATGCGGACGGAACTTTGGAAATACATGACGCCATTCTGAGCGGGGAAAGCGGCATTCGGTCCTGTCGGCGCAGTCCAGATGACTCCGTTCCCTTTGTTGGCGAAGTAGCTTGTTCCTCCCCCCTGCCCGCTCAGATTCTGCTGTGGGTCGCTCGGACAGCGCAATCCCGGTAGTTCGATCGCCCGTGGAATCGCATTCACAGGGTCGCTGACCCCTGTGGAAAAGTTAATCATGTTGTAGACGTTTGCCTGGTCGAAGTAGGGCAAGAGCTGGCTGATTGCCGACCAGCAATTATCCCGGGGGGCGGTCCCGCTGTTTTCCTGACCGAAGGGAAAACAGTTATGGCTGCCGTGATAGTTATGCAGGGCCAGGCCCAGTTGTTTGAGATTGTTCTTACACTGCGTCCGACGGGCAGCCTCACGTGCTTGTTGCACCGCAGGCAACAGGAGTGCGATCAAGACCGCAATAATGGCGATCACCACCAGCAGTTCAATCAATGTGAAGGCAATGCGTCGTGATTTAGGAGTTGTACGCGACATAGATATGTCCTTTCGAAGTCACCGCAGATGCGTGTGAACTTCGTTCTGAAATGAGAAGAGTTTGGCATGACGTGCATGAGCAAGACTCCAGAAGAGAATCTGGCCGAATAAATGGAGTCAGAGTTGAGAATGCAGTTCATGCGCTCTGGGGGGCCGGTAGATACGGTCGGCCAACTCATTCAAGGACAAGACGTCGTTCTCAGAGGGGCAGCGCAAAACGTGCTGCGGGAGTTCGGTCCACCTGACGCTTTGAACAATCAGGGCATCTCCATTTGCCCTCAGCATGAGCAGTCGTGGACCGGGGGCGAGTGGTGGGGGATCCTGTCGGTGACAGTTCGGTCCCGAACAGCGCGGCTGGCCCGCAGGGGGAGCCGCGCGGACGGGGGATTCTGCAAACGGATCGAGGTCCGTGGAATCGCTTGCGAGATGGCTGACCTGCGACAGCAGATAGCTGCCGCAGGTGGCGGACGCGGAGTGGCTATTGACGATGACAAAAACAGCCAGATACGCGATGGCAAAGCCACCGCGCTGGATGCATCGAATCGCAATGAGGCCTCTGCTCCGCATCATGTGGTCTGATTCCGAAAAATCAGGTGGAACATTTCGTTCGTTCAAACGTCGATCTCATGCAGGTGCCAGACTCGATCGAGTTTGGTGATCTCGAGCACCTCGCGAATATCCCGGGAGGGATTAAACAGATGAATATCGATCTGCTGGAGGTGAACCGTGACGAGGACTCCGAGCAACCCGCTGGGGATCAGTCGTACTCCCGTCATGTCCAGTGCCAGCGTCTGGCATTGGTAGTCCCGGACCAGATTCATGAATTCTTCGGAGCATTGAGCGAAGTTCAGCTGGTCCACGATTTCGCGGCCACCGAATCCCAGCACGGTCAATTCCCCCGCGTGATAGATCTCCAGCTCAGGAATGACATCTTGAAAATAGTGAGTCGTGGAGGATTGGACCGCTGTGTGTGTCTCGGATGCCGTTGCAGTGAGCATCCCTCCCAGCTCATTGCCGCACCTCGGTAAAACGGCAGTTTCCGCCTCGTAATATTCCTCTGTTTCATGGGGCAGATGACCGTGGTTCATTTCGTTAAGCCTTTCTGGTCCGTCCTCCAGCCCGTCATCAGTCATTCGTCAGGCTCATCAGCAGTCGAACCCCTGATTTTCGAAGGGGCTACTGCGGTTCGATTCGAATGACTGTCACGGCGGGCGAAGTCCCTACGGTATAGGTTGCGATGGATTTCTTTTTGCTTCCTTTGCCGTCTTCGAGCGTCAGATTGGCTGAAATTTCCAGACTGGTGCCATTGTTCTTTTCCTCTGGCAGAAGTTCGTAATCAATCAGCTTATAACCCGAGGCCCAGTCGTAATCGGATCCGTGGATCCTGGGAACCAGATCCTCCGGAGTCATGCCCTCTTTCCATGCCTCGAGGAATTCCTCACAGGCCTGCGTGGCGGCAGATTCATTCACCGGAATACTTCCAGCGGATCTGGAACAGCCATTCAAGGCGACCAGTAACAGACAAGTCATGAACCACGGAGCGTACGAAAACAGTTTCATTGAGAAGCAACACCAAATTTGAAAATGCAGGATGTCATGACTCGATACCACATGGCGCTACCGGGAGTTTCAGGCCGGGTGAGGCTTTGACTCTCACTTCGGTCCTGGAATCGCCCGCGTGCCCCGGGTTACGAATCTCCAGAATTGGACTGCCCCGGCGTCTTCAAAAACACCGCCCCTGGGGACGGAAGTTCCCGGGTCAGGCCAAACCAACATTCAGACGAACAGCACCAGCGTCTCGGGAATCAGCCTTCGTGTCTGCTCAAGTCAGGCAACGTAGAAAACGAATCCCAAGGGGCTCGATTTCTACGCTGTTTGCTGCTCTTGCTGTGCGAGGGACGAGATGCCCCTTCTCAAGGAACGGGCATCAGGCACATGTTTGTTCCCTGTCTGGCTGCTGAGTACTGTGCAGTGATGTTCGTTCAGGACAATTAGAAATCAGAAGCGATTTCGCTTCCGTTCCGGGTGCCAACGCCTCGCCAAACCTGCAGATCGACGTTCGACGATGAAAATCGGACCGACCCATCGCAAAGCAGAAGATGAACGCCCCCCACGTGCCGACTGTTCGCCGTGGTGGCGATGCGGCCGGGTGGGAACATACATGAAAGGTCGTTGGGAACCATGATGTGATAGTAATAGGTCGTCGTGTGGTCAGGTTGCAGCCAGGGGACCCCACCGTTCGACTTTCCTTGTTTGGACAGGTCGTTCACGTCGAAGTTATGACACAACTGCCATGCTTCATCCGCGTTTTCGGGATAGGTTCCGGGCTGGAAGGTGTCTGTCCGTGGCGTGCTGACACCGTTGCTGCCGTCTCCGAGCATGCGTTCCGACATCAGTGCCGTGTTACTGGTGCCGTCGATGATGTCACCAAACCGAATGAAACTATCCTGGAAGATGACACCGTTGTGTGAGGGCCATCCATAACCGTTGCCCCCCACCGCTTGAGACGGAATCCCATTCAAGACGCTGGTGCCGGTGTTGGTGTAGTAGTTGTTTCGACCACCAACGACTCCCGGCAGCGAATCGGGATCCGAAGGGCAACGATAGGCTGGCACGTTCGTGTTGTAGGCGACAACGTTCAGTGGGTTGTTGCCTGAGACATTGAAGTTGATCAGGGCGTACAGATTGGCCTGATCAATGTAAGGAAGAATACGAGCCTGAGCAGGCAGGTTTGTTGCCGAAACACCCGAAACGGTTGTGTTCTTTCCCATCGGAAAGCCCCCATAGGTGTCACTGTAATTGTGCATGGCAAGACCGAGTTGCTTGAGGTTGTTTTTGCATTGTGTGCGACGGGCCGCTTCCCGTGCCTGTTGGACGGCAGGAAGTAGGAGCGCAATCAAAACAGCAATAATCGCGATGACGACCAGTAGCTCGATCAAAGTAAAGGCCCGACGGCGCAGCTCAGAACGAAGAGACATAGAACAAATCCTCCAAGACCGAAAACAAAATATACAAGAAATGCAACAGGCGACAAAAAAACAAAAGACTTATTGGCGAGTACGATACTAAGTCGATTGCAAATCAGTTCGACATCATCGCGGGCCATCAAAAATCGACGGTTGCAATGATGGGCGAGGACGCGCGAAGCTGGCGAAACCGCGGTAGCGGAGTTCACAGAGTTCAATTCGCACGTACAGACATCGAGATGATCGGGTACAGGTGCTCTTCCAGACAGCACAGAAACGCGGCACAGTGTGAAATCCTGCGCCAGGAACCGCTTCGGGATCGAAGCAGTCTGCTGTTCGGAGTGTCTGCAGAGAAGGATCTTTCAATGATCGTGGAGATTCACGATCCGGAATGTCCGTTCTCTCACGACACGAAGAGACCTCGTCCGCAGAAGGAGGATCAGCGCCTGGGAGGACGCTCAAGGCGAAACGAGAGGGTCAAGGAGCGGACTGGTTCTGAGAACGCCGCTCGGAACTTGAACTCGTCAGACGACGGGAGAGGGATGGAGAACATCCAGCCCCATCGATCTTGTGGTTCGGGTGCTACCACGGGGACTGACAGCGGTGATTCCAGAGGGGCCTGCTGACAGGAAGGGCCATTGCAACGTCGAAGCGGAAAAGGCTTGTTTGAGTTCGACTGGCCAGGGCCAAAATGGGCCCAGACATCCTGCTGGTCGGGCATCCCAATAGCGGAAACATCGTGCAGGTCGAGAGTTCCAGCACCATGCATGTGGTGATGAGATAAATAATCACCACAAGTCGCCTCGACCGAAGCTGGCGACGCCAGCGACATTCCGATCATCACCATGACCGAGAAAACGAAGCATCCCAGTCGTCGTGACCGACGACCGTTGAGCTGCTCGCGACTCGTGTCGATGGGGCGCACTGAGAACTCCTGAATGAGGTTAGTGAGGATACTGTCACGACTTCGGAATATGCAACACCTTTCTCGAGATTTCTTTCCTTTTTGAACAGGACTTCATTGATGTGTATGAGACGACTCATAATCGGCCGCATGATTGTCAGACTTTGCAGGTTTCCTCGTGTTCATGTGGTTTGAAGACCGTTTGTCGATGGCACCTGCCATGACGAAAACTGCCTCACAACAAGAATACCCCCTTCACCCGCGGTGTTTCACAGGACTGTACGCCGGATCCTCCCAAGTGCTGGGGACTTCCTGATGAGCTTGGTAGGATGATTGAATGATCCTGCAGCAGAGAAGCTTGGCGGAAGACTTAGTGGAGTCGAAGTGGCGGTGGTGTCGCGGTTCAGTCGCCAAGGCACGCTCTACCCAATGAATCATTCCGTTTTATCAGCGATTGGCAGGCTGATGCTGAATCGGGTGCCACGATGAGGTTCGCTGTCGCAATGAATGGTTCCGCCGTGGACTTCGACAATCTTCCGAACGGTCGGTAATCCCAGTCCACTCCCTTCCCGCTTGGTGGAGTAGAAAGTGTCGAACATTTTCGCCTGGGTCTCGGGAGACATCCCTTCGCCGTTATCGATGATTTCCAGAATCACCCGACCGTCCCGCTCGTACGTCTGCAGTTCCAGCACGCCGCCGCGAGGCATGGCCTGCTGTGCATTACGGGAAAGATTGTTCAACACCTGACGAAACAGGCGAGCGTCAATGTTGACTTGCGGCAGGTTCGCGGCCAGATGCGGACTGATTTCGATCCCCAGGTCTTTGGCCTGTGGCTGATAGAACTCGATGAATTCCTCGACCATCGCATTCAGATCGGCCGGATGTTGTTCGAGAGCCCCGACGCGGGCGAACTGAAGAAAGTCATTCAGAAGGCGTTCGAGGTTCACGCACTGCTTGCGGACCGCGATGACTTTCTGCAGGATCCTGCGCTCACGCGGTGAATCTCCGGCGGCGAGATCTTCTGACAGCAGGTCGAGATTGAGTGCGATCGTCGAAAGAGGGTTTCGAATCTCGTGAGCCAGCCCGCCTGCCAGCAAGGCGATTTCCGCGTACTGCGTCTGCAACCGCACATGGTCGCGAGCCAGGTCCTGATGATCACATGGTGATTGTGTTGAATCCATCACACGTCTCATCACAAACACGGCGTATCTGAGGCTGGAAGGGCTTTTTCGCTTTTTAGAATGCGGTCGCCACCGCAGTCTTCCCTGATGAGGAACCTGAGCGACGATTCTTCCGCCAAAATAACAACTCACCAGGCCTCGTGAGAAGCCTGGTGAGTCTCGAATCAATTCAACGACGATTAGTCTTCGGCGTCTTCGGGTTCCGATTCGGGCTTTGGTGGAGCCTCTTCCTGGCCTTCACCCTGCTCAATCAGCACCGCTTTGCGAGACAACTTGACGCGGTTCTGGTCATCAATGGCGATTACCTTCACCTGCAACTTGTCCCCTGCCTTGCAGATTTCATCGACCGACTTCACATAGCCTGTCGACAGTTCGCTGATGTGACACAGTCCGTCTTTACCGGGGGCGATTTCGATGAACGCACCGAAGTCTTTGACCGAACTGACGGTTCCGTTGTAGATGCGACCAACCTTGATTTCTTCGGTCATCGCTTCGACACGTGCCAGAGCATCTTCTGCCCCGTCGCTCTTCGAGCAGGCGATCATCACCGTCCCATCGTCGGCGATATCGATTGTGGCTCCCGTTTCTTCCTGAATCGCGCGGATCGTCTTGCCGCCGGGGCCAATCAGCAGGCCGATCTTGGCGGGATCGATCTTGGTGCGGAGCAGTCGAGGAGCGTTCGTCGAGATCTCGGCTCGAGGGCGACGAATCGAAGTCAACATCGTCTTGAGCAACTCGATACGGGCCTTGCGAGCCTGTTCCAGCGTCGCGCGGATGATTTCTTCATTGATGCCGTCGATCTTGAGGTCCAGTTGGATCCCTGTGACCCCCTTCTGCGTGCCGGCGACCTTAAAGTCCATATCACCGTGGTGATCTTCGTCACCCATGATGTCGGTCAGCAGAACGTATTTGTCCTTCTCTTTGACCAGACCGATCGAGATCCCTGCGACGGGCTGGGTGATGGGGACACCGGCGTCCATCAGCGACAGCGTGGCGCTACAGACCGACGCCATCGAACTGCTGCCGTTCGATTCCATGATGTCGGAGATGATGCGGATCGTATAAGGGAATTTCTCTTCCGATGGGATGACCGACTGCACCGATCGCTCGGCCAGGGCACCATGGCCGATTTCGCGTCGACCGGGTCCACGGATCGGACGGCATTCACCAACCGAATAGGACGGGAAGTTGTAGTCCAGCATGAACCGCTTCTGGACTTCGTCGAACAATCCTTCGACCCGTTGTGCGTCGCGAATCGTTCCCAAGGTGATCGTTGCCAGCGACTGCGTTTCACCACGGGTAAAGAGTGCTGAACCGTGAACGATCGGCAGGAGGCCTACCTGACAGGAAACGGCACGCAAGTCCTGAGAACTGCGACCGTCCAGACGCTTGTCTTCAAGGATCAGATCGCGAACGACGCGGTGCTGCAGGTTTTCGAAGGCGGCGCTGAACTGATCGCGGGTCCAGCCGTTGGCGGTTGTAGCGGCATCGTCAGGGAAGTACGACTTGAAAAGTTCGTCCTTGAGTTCTTTCGTCGCGCCGCGACGGTCTGCTTTGACGCTGGCCACTTTGGCTTCACGCAGGCGATTGTAAGCAGCATCGCGCAGAGCGGCGTCAAACGGGTTGACGGGAACTTCCGGGGTCGGGGTGTCAGCGCGACCAACCTTCTGCTTGAGTTCGTCCTGCAGCGCACAGAGTTCGACGATGGCTCGGTGAGCAAACATGATTGCGTCGGCCATTTCGGCTTCGGGCAACTGTTGTGCGAACCCTTCGATCATCAGGACCGAGTCCTTGCTGCCTGCGACGATCAGATCAAGGCGGCTGTCGACCATCTGGGTACGGGTCGGCATCAGGATCAGTTCTTCGCCGATCAGGCCGACTCGCACGGCGGCAATCGGGCCATTAAATGGAACCGGAGCGAGGCCCAGGGCTGCACTCGCTCCGATAATCGACAGTACGTCGGGATCATTTTCAGAGTCGACCGACAGCACATTCGACATCACCTGCACTTCTTCGAAGTACCCATCGGGGAACAGGGGGCGAATGGGACGATCGGTGAGTCGGCTGGTCAGGATTTCTTTCTGGGTTGGCCGACCTTCTCGCTTGATGAAGCCACCTGGGAACTTCCCTGCCGCGGCCGATCGTTCACGATAGTCGCAGGTCAGCGGGAAGAAGTCGGTACCAGGTCGCGAAGGACCATTCTGAGCCGCAACAAACACAACCGTATCGCCAAACTGGACCAAAACGGCTCCGGCTGCCTGTTTGGCCATCTCACCAGTCGTCAGACTGATCGTTCTACCTGCAAATTCGCGTTCTACTACAACTTTCACGGCAATGTTCCTGCAAAGATTTATTCAATTTCCAACTCCCCCAACACGTCGACGGGTCGAACTCACACGCGCAGCGGCGAACCGCGCGTGGAGCGACTTCACAATCGAGATAGAAAGTTGATCGGACCCGGTCCGAAAATCTGGATCAGCGTCGATGAAGCTGTGGAAATGCCCACAGCCTGTCTGCCTACTTGCGCAGACCGATCTTCTTGATCACATCGGCATAGCGGTTGGCATCGGTTGCTTCGAGATACTTCAGCAGGCGACGTCGCTTGCTGACCAGCATCAGCAGACCGCGACGACTAGCGTGATCCTTGTTGTGCAGCTTGAAATGCTCGGTAAGCTGAGTGATGCGGTGTGAGAGAACCGCAACTTGAACTTCTGGAGACCCTGTATCAGCATCAGACCGCTGGTACTGCTGCATGACTTCCGACTTGCGTTCTTTCGTAATCGACATAGCTCAACCTTGCCTAAGTTTCATCCTTCGATCGGCCGCACGCTGACATTCGCTGTCACGGCAACGACATGAGTTCATGTCACGCGGTCGATCCTTCAGTTTTCCACACTCTATGAAATCGGGTACAGTTTATCGTCTGAGCGAAAAGATGCAACGGACGAAAGTTCGACTGATTTGGTCGAGTTGTGGATAACCGATTTCCAGTTTATGAAGATTCTCGTCTATCGACTTCTGCCGTGACTCGCCTCAAGTTGTTATAACCTCAGTTCAATCCGTTCAACAGCTGAAAGATCATCGTGCCGCAAGCCTCTCGCATTACAGCCACGTTCTCTGCACTGAAAGCGTCACAAAAGATGGCTTTTATGCCATTTATCGCCGTCGGCGATCCGGATCTGGCAACAACCGGTCGATTGCTGAAGCAGCTGGCTGCGTCAGGGGCGGATCTGATTGAAGTCGGCTTCCCCTACAGTGACCCCATTGCTGATGGTCCTGTGATCCAGGCCTCTTACACTCGGGCGCTGGCCAGGAAAGTCAAGCTGCGCGAAATTTTCGAGTTGATCGCCGGTGTCAGTCGTGAGATCGCAGCGCCGCTGGTGGGGATGGTCTCTTACGCCATCATTTTTCGGCACGGTGTCGAAAAGTTTGTGGAAGAGGCTCAGGCAGCCGGGTTTGCCGGATTGATTGTGCCTGATCTGCCCGGCGACGAAACGTCAGGCTTCGCGACGTTGATGGCGTCGCATCAGCTTGATCTGATTCAACTGGTGGCTCCCACAACTCCCGTTGAACGGGCTGCAAAGATCCTCAAGCACGCTACCGGTTTCGTGTACTGTATCGCCGTGTCCGGTACGACCGGTGCCCGGACGGAGCTGGCGCCTCATCTGGCGGAAATGCTGAAGTCTCTGAAGACCCAGACCACGCTCCCTTTGGCGGTAGGTTTCGGAATCAGTGCTCCCGATCAGATTCACCATTTGCGGGGACAGGCCGATGGTGTCATCGTCGGTTCTGCCATCGTGAGAATGTTGGAATCACTGGCGGAAAACCCAGCGAAAACCGACGCGGTGCTGGCGCAGATTGGTGAGTTTTCGAAGACGCTGGCTGACGCCGCACATGCGAAGTAATCGGCCCTGCCCTGCCGGCGGAGGCTGCCCGTGGCGCGAGCGACCGGCATGAGAAGAAGTGTGGGTTCCGCGTCGGTGCTTCTCGGCAGAAGTCTGTTGCTGTGTTCCCTGCACCGACAGCTTGAACGGATTCGTGCGACACCGAGTTGCTTGAGGTCCAGTAGTGGGTAGAGAAAAAGTGGGGAAATGAAAGAAGTCCAGTCCGATGACAAGAGTGTCATGGGGCTGGACTTACTTTTCTGATTCTGGTTCTTCGTTTCTTTCGGCGGGGATCAGAATTCGCCAACGACGTTGCCGTCGGCTCGCTGGCCCAGGTTTCGCCAGACACCGAGATCGATGTTGCTGCTGATGGAGCGGGTTGATCCGTCCATCAACAGTGAGTTGACCGTTCCAACGTGGTAGCTGCGGGAGGTGACGACAGCGAAGGTTGAGCCGTCGCAGCCGGAGGGAGGTGTCGTGACCGCTTCACGTTTGCTCGTTGCATCAATGTCATAGGTGGCACCGCCAACAACATGCAGCACCTTGGTGTTGGGTGTAAAAGTTGTGGTGAAACCGGTGTGAATGGTGTTACCCGAGACCCATTCCGTGTGGCCGTTTTCGGTACTCCAGCCGCTGGTTCCCAGCATGCTCCCCAGGTCGTCCTCGTCAAAGGTAACGGTGGGTGGCAGGCTGCAGTTGTCGTGGAATCGTGGAGTGAAGCATTTGACTTCTGACATTCCCACCGTGTTGCTCATCCCGTCGGTGAAATCGCTTTCGCGTGTTGAACGATTGTAGGCGAACGCCGCTCCCCCATCGAAGCTCATGTTCAGCCGATGTGTCTCGTAGACACCCCGTCCAACGGCGTAGCTGAGCGGATAGTGTTCAGGAGCCCCCGCCGAGGAGACTCGCTGCCGATCCTTGGGGTCTGATGGGCAAAGAAGTACGGGGATTCGCATGGCTTTGATATTGTTCGCGGCGTTGGCCCCCTGTCCGTATCCGACGTTGAAGTCGATGATGTTATAGAGGTTGCCGCCGTCGACGTAGGGGAGCAGGAAGGCTTGAGCAGACCAGGTCTGCGAGCCGGTCGAGTTGCTGACTCCGTTGGGTGGAAACGCGTTGTGCGTGCTCAGGTAGTTGTGCATCGCCAGTCCGAGCTGCTTCAGGTTGTTCTTGCACTGCGTCCGGCGTGCCGCTTCACGAGCCTGCTGAACGGCGGGGAGAAGGAGGGCGATCAGCACGGCGATAATGGCAATCACGACGAGCAGTTCAATCAACGTAAATCCGCGGTGCTTCGAGGCAGGCGTTGATGGCAAGGTCTTCTCTCCTGGTGGGCTTCGTTTCGCCGCAGAGGATGCGTGGTGGGTGGGAAAAGTTGAAACTGAATCTCAGTCGCAACAAAAGATAATGTCAGGTTTTTATCCTGAAATTTCAAGCGACCGGGCTGATTCGTGATTTTTCTCCCAGATTTCTGATCTGTTGATGTGTGTAAGTTTTTGAGAAGAAATCAGTTAAGGAAACGGGTGTCGCAGTGCAGGAACGTGGCACCGGTTGGCGTGACTCCGCAGGGAGCTGAACAACCTGTTGAGATTTGGTTTCTGTCGTGCATCTTCTCTTGCGCAGCAATGTCAGCTCAAGCCATTCATCGCAGAGCAGAACGTCAATGGAATCAATGGAAGAGGTGGCGGAGGGGGGCGGAGTGGCAGGACGGGACCTATCCGTCTCGAAAAGGCTCCGCAGGAACGCGAGTAGCGCCGCTACAGGGGCCGTATCATTCTTCGCGTGAGCCAGGTTTCGATCCCCAGGCTTGCCACGAAGACGTAGAGGATGAGCCACCAGATTTCAGCGCGGGCCGCATCGGACAGAAGCTGTTTTCTCAGTTCGGGAACGCTCGCCACGAATTTCATCCGATCGTCGCCACTGAGGGTGTCCCGCTCGTCAGCTGTCAGTCGAGTCAGAGTGGATTCCAGTCGGTCGACGTTGACTACGAATTCTTCAGAAAGCGATTGCTCCTGTGGTTTCGGGACTTTTCGAAGGAACCGATAGACACCCGGAACAACGGGATTACGCAATCGCGTTGCAGTCTGGAAGGGGTCCGTCAGCTTGTCGAAGGGGGCCACCTTGTCAGCAGGATTACGGAATTCATACTCGTCCACATTCAGGCCTGCGGGGATGTTCAGGATGAGTGGAGTGCCCACATTCACATTGCGTCCCTCGGACTGTGAAAGCAATGAGAACAGCAACTCGTGCAGAAAAGGGACGTAATCCTGCTTTGCCGGCAGGGTGTTCCAGTCGGCATCGAGCGACGAGGTCAGAAGGGCGGCGGTTCCCCGCCCGTAGCGGCGTGTCACAAGCAACGGATCGCCGGTCGTCAATGATAACTCGGTAATCGAGGTCCCCACGTTCGGAGTCTCTGCAGAATCGGGAGCTTCTCCTTCGTCGGGTTGGGGCTGATCGGATGGCACGGGGGCGTCGGGGGATCCCTGTAGGATTAAGGGGGCCGCGGGGAGGGTCACCTGCCACCAGTGTGACCAGCGGGCGTCTGCCAGGGTTCCCCCTCGCTCGGCGCGAAACGGTTTGAGCCAGGGGAGATCGAGGCGGCTGTTTTGAATGCGCACACCGCGCTTCTGCTGCTCTGCTTCGTTCGCGATGGATTCGATCCGGCATGGCAGCAACCCCAGTCCGGCGTCGTACAACGTCGTACGATAGTCTTCGCGATGGACTCGATCTCCGAGCGTGACGAGCACGGTGTGTCCGCTGGCCACAAACTTCTTCAGTCCTTCCACCATTGCTTCATCCAGGATGGGAACGTTGGCCAGAATCACAATGCCAAAAGGTTTCACGCGATCAATAGTCAATTCCTCTGCCCCGATCACGGTTGGAATGATCCAGGGGTGCTCGGCTCCGCCCGCCAGAAAAGCGGCCTGAGCGAAATATGTCTCACATCGCGTGGGGTCGGGTTGACGATCACCGTCGACGAGCAGCACGGGAATCGCCTCCCTGACGCTGACGACCGCCTCGGCCCGGTTGTCGCCCGGCAGGGGATCATGATCCAGTACCAGACTGAGGACGTGGGAGCCGACCGTTTCGAACCGATGCTCGAAGTCGACGGTCATTTCGCCCCCCGGCTGCAGTTTGACCTGAATGGTTTTCTCGTCGACTCGCACCCCATCGATTTCGAGGTGTACCTGACGGGTGACCGGCCCTTCTCCACCCGTATACCTCACCTTCGTCGTGACATTGATGGGGCTGTTGACGAAGGCCACCTCACGCAGCAATTGCAGGCGTTCAATCGTGAAATTTGCCGCGGTGATCTCCTCGCCTGCGGCGGCATCCACGATCCAGATGCGTGGAGCGATCGAGGATTGATGCAGGCTATCGTCCAGCCTCGCCCACAAGCCGGTGTCCGCGCTGTTCCAGCCGCGCGCCTGAAGATCGGTCAGAATGATAATCTCTCGCCGCAGGTTGGAACTGGCGGCCAGCAACTGGATTCCTTTTTGAATGGCCGCCACGAGATCTGCCGTTCCTGACGGGGGAAGTAAGTCGTTCAGTGCTTCTTTTGCGAGATAATGGTCCCGTGTCGAATGGGGAAGCAGGACCAGCGGTTGTTCCCGCGCCTCGATGATTTGAACGACATCTCCGGGCGTCAGACCCTGAAGGATCTCCCGCCCCATCTGGATGGCACGGGAATGGATCGACTGGCCATTGCCGTCACTTTCCCAACCCAGACTGTAGGATTGATCCACAATCAGGACGATGTCGCGAGATTCCACTGCCGCCAATCCCATCAGCCAGCCGCTTCCGATCCAAGGTCGAGCGAACGCCAGTGCGACAAGCGCGATCAGGCCCATTCGAAGCATTAGCAGAAGCAGTTCTTCGAGCCGGATCTTGCGCTTTGCGCTGGGATCCAGCTCCAGAAACTGCATCGCTCCCCAGTCCACGACATCGTATTTTTTTCGACTCAATAGATGAGCGATCACCGGCAGCAACACGCCTGCCAGTCCAACGAGCATCCAGGGGTTAAGGAAAAAATTCAGCACGAGAGAACTTCAGAGAGTTTTCGCACTTAGCGTGTCGCGAACGGGTCACGGACGAGGAGTTTCAGAAGTCTTCCGGTCGAACGTATCACGCCGACTGCAATCGGGGAATCCTACGGCGTCATCAGCGACTGCAAAACCCGCGATGTCGACTCGTTCCTGAAGGGAACTTACGGAAGAGATCTGGCTCAGACCGCGATGCACGTCGGGTCGCTCGGGTGGGGCTGGATGCGGCGAGGTTCCGCATCATGACTCGAGGTAATGAAGCGCCCGCAGTCACTGTGCGATCGCCTGGAACGAGATTTTGTCCCAGGTCCGCAGCGCCAGACACTAGGGCGCCGAGGTTCGCCGTTGACCGATTTGAGGTGCCCGCGGCGAGATCTGGTCGATTCGCTCTCTCACCTCAGGACCTGCTTCAACTGAGGATCTGCGACGACATTGTGACCATGGATATCTCGGAACGGGCACCGCACCGCATGTCTTTTCGCCACTTCTCCTCTGGACATCAGCCTGGATTCGTTGCCGCGAGGATCTCCGATCCTTTGTCGCTGGACGTATCTTCATCGATTTGCCGGGCTCCTTCGGCGATCAGTTCGTCCAGGTCCAGCAGCGCGTCGTCAGCGCTGTCGGCATGCTGGATCAAATACGTCTGCACGGCGGACATGGGAAGCGTCCCTTCGACGAGGCTTTCCGCAAAGTAGTCTGCCATGGAGGGGTCATCGTCTCCGAAAAAGCGGACGAACAGTCGACGGAGCTGTTCCTGATTGGCGTAGCCGATGAGTTCCTTGCGGTCGATGCGCCCGGGCCGGATCAAGGCGGGGTCCAGCCGTTCAATGTGATTCGTCGTGGCGAACAGGATCCGCCCTTCTCCGGCGGCGACGCCGTCGATGGCGTTCAGCAAACCGCTGAAGGTCAGCTTGTTGGCTTTGTCCTCAGTGGCCTTTCGCTCCACAAAGACGCAGTCGATGTCCTCAATCAGAACAATCGAGTTCACGGGGCAGTTTGAGAGCAATTGGCATAAGTCGTCATCGTCGAGTGACGAGTTTGCCAGGCTGAGGATTGCGATATCCATCTTCAATGCGGACGCGATCGCCAGCACGGCGGAACTTTTACCCGTCCCCGGAGGTCCATAAAGCAGGTATCCGCGGCGATAAGGGATGCCTCGTTCGATATACCAGTTTCGGCGACCCAGAAAATCGCGCACATCGTCGATCAGGCTTTCCATCAGGCCCGCGCGCAGCACGACCGATTCCGGTGGACGCGGGAGTCGCTTCATCTGTTCGTCCCAGGAAGAGTACGAAGCGCGATGAATGGCCAGTCGATTGTCACCTGCCGGTACCGCGACATCGCGGGCGTCCTCGAGAAGTTGACGTGCGATATTTCGATCGCGGCTGAAGATGTGAATCGAGAAGGATTCTCGAACGCTCAGCGACTGAGAATTGTTCCCGTCTGGCTTGGGCCGTTCACGGTTCAGAATGACCAGTCGCCCCCGATAAAAGAAGATATGCTCACCCGGTGCGGGCGAAAACAGGATCCGGGGACGAGCATCCATCGTGGGGTCAGCCTGTCGCTCGGTGTAGTCCACCGAGACGGTTTTCACCGTGAGGCTGCGAGCCCGATGCTGCGAATAGGTGTGCTGCGCCAGCCACTTGTCGATCCATTCGAAAGCAGGATCGCGGTCGAGGATGTCAATTTCCAGTAGCCAGCACCGCCGCAGCCACTGCCAGATGCGTTCGGGAACTTCCCGGAAGTAAGCCAGTAACCCCCCGGTGACCATCAGGATCAGACCGCCACCGAATAACTGGTTCGTGGCCAGTTGCTGCTGGATGAATTCCCAAATCGCATTCATCGGATTCGTCAAACCTCAACAAAACGCGGAGTTCGGCCTATCCACAGGGGGGAAACGAAATCACAAAACTGTATGCAGAAGGTCAAGTTTTCGGTCTCACAATTGAACGAGATTCCGAGTGACGCCTTGTCGCCCGTTGAATTGGATGAACAATCCGTAACGATTGATGAGCGTCAACAGCAGTTCGCATTCGTCGATTTCACGGGGGATGGGTGACCGCGACGCTATCGCTCGCAGTCGGTTTTCGAGTATTTCAGGCTGGTCGTTTGTACTTCTGCGGGCAAAGGTGAACTTTCATGAGAAATTTGGTTGTGGCGATCACCGGAGCCAGCGGTTCCGTCTACGCGCTGCGTCTGCTTGATGTTCTGGTCGCAGCGGGACAGACCGTCCACCTCACCATCAGTCCGGCTGCAGTTGAGGTCTTCAAACGAGAGCTCGGGCTGACGTTCGATCTCAACAATTTTAATCCGTCGGATTTATTGGCTCCTCAGGGGCCATCGAGTTGCGACGTGTTCTTGCAGCCCCTGAAAACCGGTCCCGTTGCGGGGATCGCCTCAAGTTCCGTTTCCCCTGAAGATGAGATTCCCCCGGGAAAAATTATCTATCATCATTACCGGGACTACTCGGCAGGAATCGCCAGTGGTTCTTTCCTGACGTCAGGAATGGTGATCTGCCCCTGTTCCATGGGGACTTTGTCCAGCGTCGCTACGGGGCAGTCACAAAACCTGATTCATCGTGCCGCCGACGTTCACCTGAAAGAACGGCGCAAACTCGTCCTCGTCCCCCGCGAAACGCCCCTCAGCGCGATCGCCCTGGGGAATATGAAAGTTCTGGCCGAAGCGGGAGCAACGATCCTGCCAGCGATGCCGGGTTTCTATCATGATCCCAAATCGATTTCTGACCTGGTTGACTTCATCGTCGCACGAATCTGCGACCAGCTGGGGGTGAAACATGCTCTCACGAAACGCTGGGGAGACGATCCTCGCTAGACCGTCTGCGTATTGGTGAACAACGTTTTGCGGGAACAGGACGACAAATCACAGGTTGAGGTTCGGGTGGATTCTGATTTTATTGGGACGGAATGGGTATTCGTGCGATACCGCCGACGAACCGTGCGGAGACTCGCACAGAAATCGCCGTTGAACCATGTGAAATCAATTGATCTGGATGGGTAGAACAATCCGAAGTGAAGTCGGCTTCACCAGCGGAGTGAATTGCGATTTCGTGGTCGGTCGACGTACAAATTGATCACGGATTCACAAACGGATTTCCTGCGGAAAGCAGGAGAAAGAAAGCTTTCAATAATGCGCAATCGTCAAGCAACACAGTTGCTCTCTGAACTTTCCCATGCTGGTCGTCGGGGTGCAGAATTTCCCCCTTCTGATGTCCCTGACTGGCCATTGGAAGATCTGATTCCTGCGGAGTTCCACGCGGCAGCCCCCCCTGCACTGCCGGAACTGGCTGAACCGGACGTCGTGCGACACTTCGTCAATCTGTCGACGCTCAACATGTCCGTCGACACTCACTTCTACCCGCTGGGAAGCTGTACCATGAAGTACAACCCCAAGCGGAATGAGCGACTTTCGAATCTGCCCGGGATTGTGGATCTTCATCCGCATCAACCCGCCGGTCAGATTCAGGGGATGTTGCAGCTTTTGTTCGAAATGCAGGAAATCCTGGCAGAGATTTCCGGTCTGCCTGCCGTCTCGCTGCAACCTGCGGCGGGGGCCCATGGCGAGTTGACAGCTCTGTTCGTGGCGGCAGCTTATTTCCGTGACCGGAACGAACACCGCACCAAGGTGATCTTTCCCGCGAGTGCTCACGGTACCAATCCCGCCAGTGCGGCAATGGCAGGCTTTGAATGTATCGAGCTGAAGGGGACCGTTTCGGCAAACGGAGCAGCGGACGACCGGGGTGGCTTTGTCGACCTGGAAGAACTGAAACGCCACGTGGACGACAAAACGGCTGTCTTCATGGTGACCAACCCGAACACGCTGGGACTCTTTGAAAAAGAGATCGCGGCAGCGGCGAAGATCGTGCACGACGCGGGGGGACTGGTCTACATCGACGGAGCCAACATGAACGCCATCATGGGGATTACCCGTCCCGGTGATTTTGGCGGCGACATGATGCACTACAATGTCCACAAGACCTTCACCGGACCGCACGGAGCGGGTGGACCGGGCTCGGGACCCATTTGTGTGCGTGACTTCCTTGCTGATTATCTGCCGGGGCCGGTTGTGCGGGCACGGGAAAGCTCTTCCGACGAGCAGCGTTATGAACTGGCCACGCCAGCGAAGACGATCGGGCGGGTTCGTTCTTTCTTCGGGAACGTCGGAATTCTGGTTCGTGGATATTGCTATCTCAGGACGCTGGGGGCTGCCGGGGTTCGTTCCGCTGCCGAGCTGGCGATCCTGAATGCAAATTATCTGAAAGAACTGCTTTCAGATATCCTGCCGTCGGCGCATGGCGAGCACTGTCTGCATGAATTTGTGGCTTCCGCAGACAAGCTGGCCAAAGAGCGTGGCATTTCGGCGATGGACATTGCCAAGCGATTGCTGGATCACGGATTCCATCCTCCGACAGTCTATTTCCCGCTCGTCGTGCCCCATGCGATGATGTTTGAGCCGACGGAAACGGAATCGAAGGCGACGCTGGATGCGTTCTCGGAAGCGATCCACAAGATCGTCGCAGAGGATGGTGATCTACTGCACACCGCACCGCACACGGCACCGATCAGCCGCCCGGAAGAGGTCAACGCAACTCGAAAACCAGTTCTGACATGGCCTATCGGGGGCTGATCAGAATCTGAACGGATTGCTGAATGAAACAACCCTTCGCAGACGAATGTCGTCTGCGAAGGGTTTTCGCTTGATGCGGTGAAACGGGTTGCCCGGCAGTGACTCGGTCCCGGCCAGCAGCGGCAGAGACTCAGAGTTTGACCTCAGGCCAGCAGCCCGGGAATTCCGTGGGATGCGGGGTCGGCAATCGGCACCGGTCGTCCGTCGATATCGAACGATTTGGAGGTGTCGACGCCGACGGCTTGCAGGTACGTGTGGAACAGGTTCGCATGGTCCACCTTACCGTCGATCACTTCGGTTCCATTGTCGTTCGTCTTCCCGATGACGGCACCCGGGGTCACGCGACTGCCCCCCATCAGGACGGACCAGGCTTTACTCCAGTGGTCGCGGCCAGACAGATGGTTGATATGAGGCGTGCGACCGAACTCTGACAGGACGACGATCAGGGTGCTTTCGAGCATTCCGCGATCGGCCAGGTCGGCGACGAACGTTGCGAACGGTTTATCGAATTCTCCGAGCTGCTCGATATGGAAAATGAAGTTTTCGTTGTGAGTATCGTAGTTCGAATGACTCACTTGAACGAAGGTGATACCGTTTTCCAGCAGGCGCCGGGCGAGGAGGCAGTGGCGGCCGAAATCATGCTTCCCGTAGCGGGCCTGGTCTGCTTCTGATTCCTTCGTTGCGTCGAAGATGTCTCGCTGGGCCATGAGCTGCTGGGCCTGCTCGTAGCTGTAGGTATACGCATCGGTGAGAGCCGTCCGGCGTCGCTGAAGGAAGCGTTCGTTGGCAGCACGGCGCAGAGTATTTCGCTGTTCGTCGGCCGCAGCATCAACGGAATCAGGCCGACTCGAATTCAGCGGCGGTTGTCCACCACCCAGGATGACGCCCGCGTACTTGGGGCCCAGGTAAGCGGAATCGTTCGTTCGACCACCCCCACCGGCAGTGATCTGGATGTGGCCTGGAAGCCCGCTGGATTCCGGGGCCAGTGCCTTGGCGGTCACCGCGCCGATGCGGGGAAAATCGTTGGCAGGCGTCTGACGGCGGCCCGTCAGCATCATATACGCCCCTTTTCCGTGATCGTCTTCTGCGGTATCGACACCCCGGATAATGGCCAGATGATGCATCTGTTTGGCCGTTTCGGGCAAGAGTTCGCAGATATGCGTTCCTGGAACGGAGGTGGGGATGGCGCGAAATGGGCCTCCGGTCGGGGCGCCGGGCTTCGGATCCCAGCTCTCCAGCTGGCTCAATCCACCATGCATGTTAAAGACGATGACCCGTTTCTGCTGCCGGGCCAGGTCTGCTGCGGTCGCGGGCCTCGTGAAGGTCGACAAACCACCCAGCATCACCCCCCCTGCCGCCATACTTCCCGAAGCGACGGCTCCGAGGAACTGACGACGAGCCATCAAATGGTCCCGCTTTCCACAAGCGTAGTTACAGTGCATGTTTCGATTCTCCATTTCGATGTCGTGCTGCTGGCAGCGCGGGACCAGTCGGGGAAGGACTTGGGGGCAGGTGTCGTTCTGGGATGGACTATTACTGGGATGGACTATTACTGGGATGGACTATTAGTGGGATGGACTATTAGTGGTTAAAACGGAATTCTGCAGACGTTAACAGCGACCAGATCAATTCCCGGATCGCCTGTGGCCGTTCCGTTGGCCGCGATGCGAGATACGTCGCTGTTTCATTGACTTCTACTTCGGTCGGATTGCGGGTCAGAACGGATAGGTAGAGTTCATCAGTGAATGCTTTGGGGTCCGTCAGGGCCGCGAGCTTCTGTGCCAATGTGCCACTCGTCGCCCAGGCAATGACGGTTCCTCCGTTCGCGATGAACAGAGCCTGATCGGGAGTGGCGAAGAAGTCATCCTGGGGTTGTCCCGCAGAGGCACCGTACAGATTCACAAAAGGAGTGACGTTTCCTCGCATGCTCTCATTGAGTTGCTGTTCAACCCGAGCCTGGCGCTGCTTAGCGATCGCTGGATCTGCTGCGGCGGAGGCCTTCGGGATGGTCTTTTCGATTTCCGCATCTGCAGCAGGCCAGTGAGGCTCCAGGACGCCCGTGGCGTACAACAGAGCCCAGGCCAGTTGTTCGGGTGAAAGCTGCTTGAGTGGTCGAACCGCTCCCGCAACAGTCCAGAGATCAACCAGTTTTTCGCGACCAGAGGTGACCGACACTTGCGCGTCTTTCACCGCTGCGATTGCCTGTTCGACGCCAGCGGTTTTCTCGGCGACCCCCTGTTGACGAGCGGTCATTTCCTGTACTGCACTATCGAAGTTCCGAGTGGCCTGGGCCATGGTCGCTTCCAGTTCCTGCCGCGTCGACGACTGTCCGGAAACGCTGTTCGTGAGCTGGTCCAATTCATTCGAAATGGATACATGGCGGTCTTTCAGCTTTTGAGCCAGTAGCGCCAGATCACCGTCACCCGGCAGTTTCTGGACTGCGGTTTCGGTTTTGGTGAGGGCCTCGGCGACGGCCTGAACGACGGCCTGTTTTTCCGCCGCCTGTGCTTTTATGTCTTCAAGTGCTTTCGTGGCGTCGGCAAGATTTTTCTGAGCGACGTTGACGGCATTGGTCCGATTTGTGACTTCCTGCTGCTGGACTTCCGCCGCGCTGATGGCGGCCACGAGTTCTGCCTTCTTTGAGTCAATGACTGACGAGGAGGCTGCAATCGTGGTGAGACTCTGCTGGAGGCTTTCGTGAGACTGCAGAGCTTCGAGTCGCTTTTGGGCATACGCTGCTGCGGTCGCGTCTGCTTTGTGCTGGTTCCAAGCGACGATGAATGCCGCTTTCGCTGCATCGACCGGCTTACGCGCTTCCAGATAGGCCGCATAGGCTGCGTCAGCAGGAACGTATGCTTCCTGGAGTTTCGCCTTGAGGGGTTCCAGTGCGGCGGTCTGATCAGTCACCGCTTTCTGTGCAGCTTCCAGCTCGCCTGCCAACTGCCCCTGTTTTGCGACGAATGTGGCTGACGCGGCGGCGATTTCCTTATCGTTTGGCAAGAGCTTGGCGGCTTCTGCCGACTTGGCAACAGCTTCATTCAGGGCATTCACCGCCGCCTGTTTTGCCGTCGCATTGGCCTGAGACTTTGTCAGAGCGATCAAGGCGTCATCAACGGGTTTTTTCGCCGCCGTGACAGCCGTTTCCGCCGTTCTCCAGGCTGTTTCGGAGGCGGCTAAAGACGTTCTGGCGGTACGAAACGCTTCTTGTGCGGTGTCAGCGGCTTTTTGTGATTCGCTCGCCCGGGCCTTCAGTGATTCCCAATTGGCCTTGAGTGAAGGGAGCTGAGCCACGACAGAGGCGAGCTGAGTCGGGTCCTCTGTTGGTGGATCGATGGAGCGCTGGTACGCCTGCGAGAGCGCGATTTCCCGCAACAACCAGCGAACGTCGAATTTATTCGCCACGAACTCGTTGGTAATCAGGTCGAGTACGGCGGGGTTCGAGGGGGGATTGAGTGGATGATGCAGGTCGACCGGATGCACCAGACCTCGGCCCATCATGTGAGCCCAGAGTCGATTGGCGATATTGATGTTAAATTGCCGGTTTGCACCGCTGGCGGCGAGTTCCGCCAACTTGGCTCGGCGGCTGTATTTCGGAGCTGGCCGGACTCCTGGCAGCAGGTACGAAACATAATCTTCGCCCTGTCGGAGTCGAGGTTCGTCAATCTGGTCATCACCGGGTAGCTGGGGACGAATGCTTCCCTCGTCCTGAGTGAAGACGGATTTGTAAGTCGCTTCGCCGTCGGCCTTTTCGCCGAGATAGGTCACCTTCGCTGCTTCATCGGTGAAAACGACGGTGCGGTTAACGAAAGCGAAGAGTCCGTAGTAGTCTGTTTGCAGGTAGTGGTCGACGATCGGATGGTCATGGCACTGGGCACATTGCAGGTCCATTCCGAAGAAGAGCCGGCCAATGTCGCGAGCCATGATGTTGGGTTCAGCGTCCCGGTCTAGGAAGAACTTGGCCGCAGGCCGCTTGTTCGGATCCGTACCGTCGGAGGCGATGATCTCGCGAGCCAGTTCGTTGAAGGGAACATTGTTGAGAAACGCGTTCTGCAGGTACTTCTGCCATTCCGGGGTATTGACGTACTTGTCTGGCCGACGTTCCATCAACATTACGTCGAAGACATTCGCCATGTGGATGGCGAATCGAGGGCTGTCCAGCAAACGTTGGATCAGGGCTGCTCGTTTGTCCGGCCCCTGGTCTGCGACAAAGGCCCGGGCCTGCTCTGAGGTGGGGATGACTCCATGCAAGTCGAGTGTCACACGTCTTAGGAACTCCGCATCCGACGCCAATGGCGCAGTTGAGCCCGTCAATTCGGCCTGAATCAGTGCATCAATTCGAGGTGCCAGCGCTTCGGTCGCCTGAGCGATACCGCAGAAAAGCAAAACAATCAGACAACTCAGGGGTGAGTTCATGCGGGGCGGGAGCATAGGCGGGGTCCTCGCGTCGGAGGCTGTGGGGCAGTTGGCACGGTGTCGTCAGCATGACTTGGGATCCGCTGAATCTTTTTATTGACTCGGAAGATATCCCGCAGCACATAAACGCATCGGTCATTCTTAATACATAGCAGTCGACATCCCGCTTCGTCAACCGAATTTGCCGAAGAAGCTTGGAATGTGCCGAAAAGAATCCTTAATCTCTGCGCCGAGAAGACTCAACCTCCAGCAGAGGTAGTTTGGGTAGAATTTGCATTTGGGAAACTGCATCCTTCGATTGTGGAGGCAGTTACGTTTAGTTTGTTTTTATGGTCCGCTCGGGAAGGCCGTCAGGATGCAGCAGAAGACCGGACCAGAGAAGCCTCTGCGAGCCCCGCGGTGGAACAAGTTCCCGTGGTCATTGCTCGCAATGGCTTTCTGCACCTGGGTTTGTGTTGCGCTCTGTGTCGACCCCGCGGGCAGTTATCCAGGGCGACCGCAAGGTCCCGGGCTCACCGTGGATGAGATTTTCAACGTTGAACAAGGGATCTATCTGATCGAGCAGACGCGGGCTTTAGGGTGGTTGAACCTCGTTCCGGGAACATCGCAGGAAGCGTATCGTCCTCAAAACGGCTACAACCCCGACCATCCCCCCTTGGGACGTTTCTGGCTGGGACTTCACCATCATCTGACATGGTGGCTGTCTCCCCCACGGGATCCCGCCGGAATTGCCGTTACTGCTTGCGCTCGAACGGGTTCAGCAACTGCGCTCGCGCTGCTGGTACTCCTGCTTGGAACCGTTGCGACAAAGTGGTCTGGTAAGGGGGTGGGAGTCATGACGGCGCTCTCTGTTGTCCTGATGCCCCGTCTTTTTGGACATGCTCACCTGGCGTCGCTCGAGACCGTGACCAATCTCACCTGTTCGGCTGCGGTCCTGGGGGTGGCAGCGGGTTGGAACGGAGCCGCTCGCCCGAGCTGGAAGTGGGCCGTGTTCGCTGGAGTTCTGCTGGGACTGGCGTTCCTGACGAAAATTCAGGCCATTATGATTCCCATCCCCGTCATCTGCTGGACGTTGTGGCGGTGGGGACGGCGTGGGCTGCCTGTACTGGTGGTCTGGGGACTGGCCGCGTTCGTCGTGTTTATCGCGAGTTGGCCCTATCTGTGGATCGACCCTTTCGCCCATTTGAAAGAGTACCTCGGGCGAACGACCGATCGCATGACGCTTTACGTCTGGTATTTCGGTCAGCGCTACGCCGATAAGAGCGTTCCCTGGCACTACCCCAGTTTGATGTTCCTGATGACTGTACCCCTCATCCTGCATTTCGTGGGGGGGGTTGGTCTGTTCAGCAGGACTCTGCAAACGCGTTCCGTGTCAAAAGATTCTGACAATAAAACTCCGCTAGCAGGAGGTCGTGGAGTCGTCCAGGCACCATCCGCTTCGCTGACGCCTGAGTTTTACCGCGACATCCTACTGCTCGGCTGTCTGGTATTCCCGTTGCTGGTGTTTTCCCTTCCCGGGGTGGCTGTTTACGACGGGGAACGATTGTTTCTGACCAGTTTCCCCCTGTGGGCCATCTTCGTCGGACGTGGTTGGCTGTCGCTGGATCACTGGCTGGCGGACCGCACCAAGTCGCCCGTGGTCGCCAAGGCGGGTTGCCTGCTGCTCCTGGTCTGTGCAGCCTATCCGCTGGTCACTTTTTCCCCGTGTCACCTGTGCTATTACAATAGTGTGGAGCGGATGCTTTCCCGGTTTCAGCAGGATGATGCACCCCTCTTCGAGATCGACTATTGGGGCGAAGGAGTGACCCGCGAATTGCTTCAGGAACTGGTGGCGGCGGTTCCGGCCAATTCCACCGTTGGCATTACACCGACGCTGCATCAGTTCCAGGCCGATGATTACCGCATCCAGTCTCCTGTACTACGAAGTCACGGGATTAAGTTCGTCGAATTCTCGCCCGATCAGCCCAGGCCCGACTATTTGCTCGTCTATCGCCGACTGGCCGACCAGTCGTTCCGCGGGACGTCTGGCTCTGCGGGAGAAATCGTCGCCAAGACCACCCGTGACGGTCGCCTTCTTGCTTATCTGCTCCGGCTTGGCCCGCAGAGTAGCTCGCCCTGACTCTTGAGCGAGGTCGTTGCCGAGGGGAAGCCACACCTGCCACGCCTGTGGGATCGTGACACGAACTGCAGTTGCCCAAGCTTCGTCTGGAACGGCTTCGCGATTCAGCCTCTTGCGGCCCTGTCAGGGCGTCGAGACTCGGTGAATTTCACTGACGAATCAAATGATTTTGCGGTCTGGATAAACGATTAGGGTAATTTTTCTTGTGGCTGCTAGAATTGCCAGCCGATTTCAGGGGCTGGCAGCCTTCGCCAGCCCCAAGCCTGATTCGTTTTCGCTCCGAATTCCCGAAAGTATCTGTCGTGATGACACTCGATCGTCGACGTGAGGTCCTGAAGAACGTCAAAACCCTGGTTGTAAAAGTGGGGACCAACGTCCTTTCGACCGACGACGATCGGCTGGATTCCGACCGGATCGCCTCACTGGCCGAGCAACTTCATCGCATTTGCGAGTCGGGCGTCAATCTGGTGATGGTCTCAAGCGGAGCCATTGGCGCAGGGATGGGACTGTTGGGACTGAAAGAGCGGCCCAGGGACCTGTCTCACCTCCAGGCGGCCGCCGCAACGGGGCAGGCGCATCTCATCCACATTTATGACAAGGCCTTTCGTCCCTACGGGTACCATGCCGCGCAGTTACTGCTCACGGCGAATGATTTCAAGAATCGGACGCGCTACCTTAATGTTCGGAATACGTTGCGGACGCTGGGCGAATACTCGGTCATTCCGATCATCAATGAGAACGACACGATCAGTACGTCGGAGATCAAGCTGGGAGATAATGATCGACTGGCGGCCATGGTTGCGGGACTGATCCAGGCTGATCTGTTGATCATTCTCTCGGTCGTGGATGGTCTGCTGACCGGTGACCCGACGAATCCCAACAGCCAGCGGATTCCGTTGGTGGAACGCTTTGACGAACAACTGCTGAGTCTCGTGGGATCCTCCAAAAGCTCGCGGGGGACAGGCGGAATGGGAACGAAGCTGGAAGCGGTTCGTACGGCGACGGCGGTAGGTACGAACGTGATGATCGCTGATGGGAAGCGTACCAATGTGCTGAATGAACTCCTTGCGGGGGCGGACATCGGAACTTTGTTTCTCGGCGAGGGAGACGGAGTTTCGGCCTGGAAAAGATGGATTGGCTACACGTTACCTCCCAAGGGTCGGCTGGTGCTGGACGCGGGAGCCCGTCGGGCTGTTGAAGAGTTAGGCAGGTCACTGCTGGCAATCGGTGTCGTGCGGGTGGAAGGTGACTTTGCCAAAGGCGAAGTGGTATCACTCGTCGATCAGTCAGGGGCTGAATTCGCCCGAGGCCTGACGAACTATGACAACCTTGCGGCTCGTGAGATTGCGGGAAAAAGGACGGACGAAATCGCCAGAGAGACTTCCGTGCCTTATGCAGAAGTCATTCATCGCGATAATCTGGTGGTGACCAGTCTGGCCAAGTGACGGCCTCGACCGGATGATTCCTTTTGGCCACAGCAGGACAACAGTTTCTCCGCTGGCTGGCCCTGATACCGCTTCCAATCTTCTTTTTGCGACGAATGCATTCATGACTGTCCCACCCTCAGAAACTTCTCAGACCGGGTTTGTCTACCTGGTGGGGGCCGGACCTGGCGATCCAGGTTTACTTACGCTGCGTGGTGCGGAATGCCTGTCGCGCGCGGATCTTGTTCTGTACGACGGACTGGTCAACCCTCTGTTGCTGCGATACTCACGGGCCTCTGCCGAGCGGACGAATCGGGCCGATGGGCCTGCCGGACGAATGATTCCGCAGGAAGAAATCAATGCTCGTTTGATTGAGGCCGCGCGCGAGGGAAAAGTCGTTGTCCGACTCAAAGGAGGCGACCCGTTCATTTTTGGTCGGGGCTCTGAAGAGGCTGCCGCGCTGACGTCTGCCGGAATTCCCTTCGAAGTTGTGCCGGGAATTACCGCAGCCACGGCCGCAGCCGTCTACACGGGTATCTCGCTGACGCATCGGGACCATGCCTCTGCTGTTGCTTTTGTCACGGGGCACGAAGATCCGACGAAGTCCTCGGCGTTGGACTATTCCTCGCTTGCCCGCTTCCCCGGAACACTTGTGTTCTACATGGGGCTGCATCGGCTACCGTTGATTGCCCAGTCGCTGATTTCCGCAGGGAAATCGCCAGAGACTCCGACTTGTGTGGTCAGCCGTGCGACGACGCCACGCCAGCGAACGGTCATCGGGACGCTGGCCACGATTCCTCAAATGGCGAAAGAGGCCGAACTGCACGCTCCTTCGCTGGTGATTGTCGGAGACTGTGTTCGGGTTCGTGAGCAGGTTGAGTGGTTCGAGCAGCGGCCGTTATTCGGTCAGGTGGTGGGGATTCCGCGACCTGCCGACCAGGGGGATGAGACCGCATTGCGGCTGGTCGAATTAGGGGGTGACCCGGTTCTGCTGCCGACAATCGAGATTGCTCCTCCTGAGAACTGGACCGCTATCGATGCGGCGCTGGCTCGGTTGGGAACCTTCGACTGGGTTGTCTTTACGAGTGTGAACGGCGTACACGGGTTGCTCGGTCGATTGTGGGAGACGGGCGGCGATACGCGGAAGCTCGGGAATTGCCGGTTGGCCGCGATTGGTCCGGGAACCGCAGCGGCACTGGCGAAGTACTCGCTCAGGCCCGATCTGGTCCCGGTGGAGTACCGGGCTGAGGCACTCGCTGACGAGCTGAAGCCGCACGTTGTGGGAAAACGAATTCTGTGGGTCCGTGCCAGTCGGGGACGGGATGTCCTGCCGGTGGAACTGACCGCGGCAGGAGCTCAATTCGAACAGGTCGTCGTCTACCAGAACCGTGATGTCGCTCAGTTGCCTGCAGATGCGACGCACCGCATTGAAAACGGCGAGCTGAACTGGATTGCGCTATCGAGCCCCTCCATCGCCCGCAACCTGGCTCGGATCCTGTCTCCCCAGGCGAAATCCTGGCTGGGGACGAAGACGAAACTGGTCAGCATCAGTCCGGTGACCTCCGCTGCTGCGAAAGACGTGGGGCTTCCCATCGCTGCAGAAGCCCGCGAGTACACCTGGGAGGGACTGTTTCAGGCGATGATCGATGCCGAAAAGTGCCAAGCGCTGGGCGAGTGACTCGGCCAGAAAACGGGTATGGATGTCGTGCGCTCCTTGCTTCCCTGACGATCGTGGTAGTTTGAAGCAATCATGACCCATTTCCTTGACGAGTTGCGAAAGGGCTTCAGGCGGGGGCAGGTCGAAGGGGCTCGGGTTCTCGTGGGGGTCTCCGGTGGGGCGGATAGTGTGGCGTTGCTTCTCGGATCAGTCGAACTGGCCGGGGAATTTTCGCTCGAACCCGTGGTGGCACACCTTAATCACGGCCTGAGAGGCGAGGCGAGTGATGCGGACGCAGCGTGGGTAGAGCGGCTGGCCGGTTCCCTGGGGCTTCCCATCGAGCGAGGTGACCTGTCCGGGGAACTGCTGCGGGATGCACCGGGGGGGCTGGAAGAACGAGCGCGTGAGTGCCGTTACCGGTTCTTCGATGAGGCTGCCCGAAAGCGAAAATGTTCAACCCTCTTGCTGGCTCATACCGCCAACGATCAGGCGGAAACCGTGCTGCATCACCTGCTGCGTGGGACAGGTCTGTCGGGACTCACCGGTATCCCTTTCACCCGAACAACGGCGTCAGGACTGCGACTTGTCCGGCCTCTACTCGCAACGACGCGAAAGACGATTGAAGACTACCTGCGTGAACGGGGGCAGACATTCTGTACGGACCTGTCGAACGATGATCCGGGCATGACCCGCAATCGCCTGCGTCATCAGATTCTGCCCCTGCTGCGCGACACGGTGAATCCGCAGGTGGATGAGGCTCTGGCGCGGCTGGCCCAGCAGGCCACCGACGTACAGGCGATACTACAGTTCCGGGCTCGGGAACTTCTGGAACAGGCCATTCTCGATGTTCAGTCCGAATCCTGTCGTCTTGATGTCAGCCAATTATCTCAGCAGCCGCGGCACCTGATTCGAGAAGTCTTTCGCGAACTGTGGCAGCAGCAGGGGTGGTCACGTCAGGGAATGGGGTTTGTTCACTGGGATCGCCTGGCCGACCTGCTTCAGAATCGAAAAGCGATCCATCTGCCGGATCGGGTTGAAGCTCGATTCGGCTCGGAAACACTCCTCGTACTGCGTCGACTTCGATAACCGGTTTGCTGAGACCGCTCGGAGGTCGCACTTAATCTTCGTCAGCCTGCTGCGATGGAGACGTATTCCGTCATGAGTGCGGGCTCGAAGATTGTTGCCGAGTGACGTTACCGTCACAGAGATTCAGTCAGCGCGGGGTTTCAGTTCAAGATTAGCATGTTTCATGCGACAAAGAATGATGCTTCCTCGCCGCTTTGGGTTGGAGTCCCTATGACACATCAATCTGCACGCGTTCGTCCGTAGAAAGTAGAACCTGTACCGGTTAGCATGCCGTGCCTTTCGTCCGATCATCTGGCGGACGGGCCTCGATGACCGCACGGAGTGGTTCGCAGGGAAGCGCCTTCTCAATCCTTTTGTAGATGAGTTCAACAATGAGTGGTGAAAGCAAAGAAAGTGTGCCGTCGTCGAACGCCCAGCGGCTGCTGTGGGCTGGCTTCATGGCAATTCTGGCAGCGGGTGTCGGTTTCTCAATCCGCGGCGGTATCCTGACACAGTGGGCCAATAAGTTCGGTTTCACAATGACGGAACTGGGCCAGATCACAGGTGGTGGTCTGGTGGGGGCTGGCCTCATCATTCTCGCAGGGGCGTTCATTGCCGATAAAGTTGGCTATGGCAAACTGATGGCTCTGGCATTCCTGGCCCACTTTATCTCGGCCGTGGTCACGCTTTCCGCAGGATATGCCTACCAGACAGGTGGCAAAGTGGCGGCGTTTAACTGCCTTTACTGGGGCATGTTCCTGTTCGCCGTCGGTAACGGTATTTGCGAAGCGGTTGTGAATCCGCTTGTCGCGACTCTGTTCCCCAACAACAAGACTCACTACCTCAATATTCTGCACGCAGGTTGGCCAGGTGGTTTGATCATTGGCGGTCTGGCCAGCTACTTCATGAACCCGGACAAAGGGGAACCGGTCGACTGGATGATCCAGATGTCAATCTTCCTGGTCCCCGTCGTGCTGTATGGTGCAATGGTGCTGGGACAACGCTTTCCCAAGTCCGAAGCCAGTGATGCCGGCGTCAGCTACGGGACGATGTTCATCCAGCTATTCGCTCCTTTGATGATCGTCTTGATGCTGCTGCATGCTCTGGTTGGCTACGTCGAACTGGGAACCGACTCGTGGATTGCAAAAATCACCGGATCGATCATGCAGTCACCACAAAACGGTCTGATGCTCTTCGTCTATACCTCTGCCCTGATGTTTGCTTTGCGATTCTTCGCAGGCCCGATCGTCCATCGGATTTCGCCACTGGGACTTCTGTTTGTCAGCAGTCTGCTCGGTTTCGCCGGTTTGCAGATGCTGGGGGTCGCCAACACTGCAATACTGTGCGTCGTCGCTGCAACGATTTATGCTTGTGGCAAAACCTTCCTGTGGCCGACCATGCTGGCCGTTGCGTCCGAACAGTTTCCAAAGGGGGGAGCCATCACGATTGGTGCGCTGGGGGGTATCGGGATGCTTTCTGCCGGTCTGCTCGGGGGGCCTGGTATCGGCTTCAAGCAGGACTTCAACGCCTCTCATCGTCTGAAAGAAGATTCGCCTGCCGTTTACGAGCGGTATAAGTCTGCTACCGAGAACAGCTTCTTCGGTTTCAAAGTCTATGGACTTGACGGTCGAAAAGTCGGTGTGCTGGATGACGGTGGTAAAGAACTGGCCCGTGAGGACAAGATCAATACGGAAGCCGGTAAGCCACAGAGTGAACTGGTTGGATGGTGGGCTGAAACCCAGCAAACCGCGACCGAGGACAAGACTGTTGTCGACAGCGCCGTGCTGTATGGTGGACGTCGCGCGTTGCAATTGACGTCGTATGTCCCGCTGGCCATGGCCGGGGGCTATTTGTTGATGATCCTCTACTTCTCTGCGACCGGCGGCTACAAAGCCGTTCACATCTCGCCTGTTGGTGCGGATGAGATCTACGGTGGTAACGAGCACTGAACGTTCCGATGTCGAATCCGCTCGGCTGGCTTGCTGACGAACTGCAATCTTTACGCGATGACGGATTGTTCCGTCATCGCCGTGAAGTTCGGCCGTTCAGTCAGTCCGTCGCCGGGCGCTCTGGCCGGATCATGATTCATGGACGCGAGGTCTGGGACTTCGCGTCCAATAATTATCTGGGACTCGCCTCTGATCCTGCCGTGCAGTCGGCCGCAGAAGAGGCACTCAAATCGCACGGGGTTGGATCAAAAGCCAGCCCGCTCGTTTCTGGCCGGACCGATCTGCATTCCGCACTCGAATCAGCGATTGCGGAGTTCGAAGGGACCGAGTCTGCCATCCTCTTTCCAACAGGGATGGCTGCAAATCTGGGGACCGTGGCTGCTCTGGCCGGGCCGGGCGATGCCGTGTTCTGTGATCGGCTCAATCACGCCAGTCTTGTCGATGGCTGTCGGCTGTCCGGGGCTCGACTCCGGGTTTACCGTCACGAAGACCTCGACGGGCTGCGGAAGTCGCTTTCCCGCGAATCCGCACGTCGCCTGTGGATTGTCACTGACACTGTCTTCAGCATGGACGGTGATCTGGCACCTCTTCCCGCTCTTTGCGAGATTGCCGAAGCGGCGGGGGCAGGCCTGATCGTGGATGAGGCCCACGGGACAGGTGTTTTTGGTTCTCTGGGACGAGGTGTCGCCGAACTCCAGCACGTCGAGGATCGAATTGCTGTGCGGATCGGGACGCTCAGTAAGGCCATTGGAGCCTTGGGGGGATTCGTTTCAGGAAGTCAGACTTTGATTGACTATCTGTGGAACAAGGCTCGGACTCAGGTTTATTCGACCGCGCTCCCCCCTGCTCTTTGTGCCGCGGCAATTGCGGCATTCGAGATCATTCGGACGGATCCCTGCCGGCGGACGCGGCTCCATCACCTTTCTTCCCTGTTCCGAAACGAATTACAGGTCCGAGGAATCCATCCACGTGCAGGCTCCGTTGGACCGATCGTCCCGATTGAAATCCGGGACCCCCATGCAGCCGTTTCGGTGGCCGAGCAACTGCAGAAGGTCGGTTTTCTCGTGGCGGCGATTCGACCCCCGACTGTCCCTGCGGGCACCTCGCGCCTGCGGGTGACAATTAATTGTGAGCTTCCTGGCGATGCCGTTGTGGAACTGGCCGACCACATTGGCAACTTATTAGCAGGACTTCGGTTGGAAGCAGCGTTAGATGTTTGAGTTCAACGCAGGCTTTTGTTACCGTCGCCCAACTGGGATGTCTGCCATGGTTACTGGCAGCAAGCAGAGGCATCGCGGTCGAGACCGTTCCTGTCCACAGTAGTTTCGGTGAGGCGACTTGCACTCTGACCGACGTCCGAAAGGGATCTGCCACTATGACGATTTTTCAACGCATCATCGACCGCGAAATTCCCGCCGAAATCGTGTTCGAAGATGACCAGTGCCTGGCCTTTCGAGACATTCATGCCCAGGCCCCCACGCACATTTTGATCATTCCTAAAAAACCAATTCCGTCGCTGGCTGATGCGACGGACGAAGACGAGGCACTTCTGGGGCATTTGCTCGTCACTGCCCGGAAAGTCGCTTTCGAGCAAAACCTGACCAACGGATACCGGACCGTCATTAATTGCGGCCGCGATGGCGGGCAGTCGGTTGATCATCTGCATGTTCATCTGCTCGGCGGACGCTCGCTGACCTGGCCACCGGGCTAAGTTCTGGCTCACCCAAAACGCGTCTGAAATTTCGACTAGAGCAACCACCAAAATTCGCATCACCGTCTGACATTCAGGGAGAAAAGTCATGGCATCTCGGAAGCTGACTCTCGCTTTCACTGTCCTCTGTGCAATGGGTGCACTGCTGATCGCGCAATCAAAGCCAGAGCCCAAAACGGGACTCGGAATGGCGGAGGCTGCAAAAGGGTTTCTCGCCGCGATTTCGCCCGAACAGCGGAAGCAGGCGACCTACACTTATGACGACCCCGAACGGTTGAACTGGCACTTTATCCCGCGCGAGAGGAAAGGACTGCCACTGAAGGCGCTGGAAGGTGCTCCTCTCCAGACGGCTCACAAGCTGATTCGCAGTGGTCTGTCGGAAGCGGGCTACGATCAGGTCCTGAATGTGATGAGCCTGGAAGAAGTCCTGTATCTGATCGAACCGGGCGAGCGAACGGCTCGCCGACAGCGACGTGATCCTGATAACTACTATCTGACTGTTTTCGGGGAACCCTCCGAGACCGGTTTGTGGGGCTGGCGACT
The DNA here is from genome assembly GCF_044336245.1 of Schlesneria sphaerica. NCBI lineage: Bacteria > Pseudomonadati > Planctomycetota > Planctomycetia > Planctomycetales > Planctomycetaceae > Schlesneria > Schlesneria sphaerica. The sequence continues at coordinate 6,020,749 of NZ_CP172346.1, forward strand.
TGAAGGGCATCACCTGAGTCTGAACTTCAGCGTGAAAGACGGAAAAGTCATTTCCAGCACTCCCGAATTTTTCGGAGCCAACCCGGGGACGATCGAAGCCGGCCTCGGCCGTCAGATTCGCGTTCTCGGCCCCGAAGAAGATATTGCTCGCCAGATTCTCAAGCTCTGTACTCCCGAGCAACAGAAGTTGTGCTGGATCAGTAAGGAAGCTCCCGGCGAAGTCCCCGGTCCAAACGAACCACAGGCTGCCGTCAAGGATCCCGTTGGTCTGCCGGTCAGTCAGATGTCAGACGACCAGAAGAAGCTGCTTCAGGAACTGCTGGGCGAGTACCTCAAGAATCTGCCCGAAGACATTCAGAATGAGCGTCGTGACGCTCTGAAATCGGCTGGACTCGATAAGGTCACCTTCGCCTGGTACGGCGAACCCGATCTTCATCAGGCTCACCACTATCGCGTCCAGGGCCCGACGTTCGTGATCGAGTACAACAATACTCAGAACAACGCCAACCACGTGCACTCGATGTGGCGAAACCTTGCCGGTGACTTCGCTCTGCCGGTGAAAAAATAAGCGTGTTTTCCGATTCCCCAATGGCCTGCAGGCCTCGGGAGGTATTGGGATCGCGGTGATCAGACTACGAAAGGCCGGGGTTTCACGACCCCGGCCTTATTCGCGCGCGGTCAGCTGCGTCTGGGGCAGGCGTTGTTCGAAGATCACGCCGCGAGAGGGGGGCAAAAAGTGCAAGCAGCAAACCAAGTCTCTGTCGTCGACCAGTCACGGATGCCACGTAGATCCACGCGATCTCGCTGCGTCAGCAGCTCATGGTCCTGGTTGCCTGAACGAACAATCGCGTTGGTCCCGTCTGATCTCGTCCGACGGGACCATCCACACTGGTGGACTTTCATACTCAGTGCAGGACGGCTACGAGAGTGTGAATTTGGCTCCGAGAATCCGCGTGAACTCAGACAGCCATGCCGGATGAGCGGGCCAGGCGGGTGCGGTGACGATGTTGCCGTCGACGTAGGCCTGATTCATCGGGATGGCGACGTACTGTCCCCCTGCAGCGGTAATTTCAGGGCCGCAAGCGGGGTAAGCGCTGCATCGACGTCCCTTGAGGACCCCTGCTGCGGTCAGCAGTTGTGCTCCGTGACAAATGGCAGCGATGGGCTTGTTGCTCTGGGCGAAGGATCGAACGATGTTCAGAACGGCTTCGTTCAGTCGCAGATACTCGGGAGCTCTTCCACCTGGAATCACCAGACCGACGTAGTCATCGGGTTTGACATCAGCGAACGTACTGTTCAAGGTGAAGTTATGACCGGGCTTCTCGCTATAGGTCTGATCCCCTTCAAAATCATGGATGGCGGTGCGGATGTTGTCTCCCGCCTTTTTACCGGGGCAGACGACGTCGACCTGATATCCCACAAACAGCAGTGCCTGGTACGGGACCATGATCTCGTAGTCTTCGACGTAGTCGCCTGCCAGAATCAGTAATCGTGGATTCGCCATCATGAAGTCCTTTCAGTGGTGTCTTTGAGCGGCGGCGACAACGTGTTACCGCTGCCGCTTGTTCTGTGATCGTAACGCAAGGAACTGTCCCAGGGCTCGCTGGTAGGGTTCGGATGTCGTCAGTGGGACGAATTCGATCCCTGCCGCTCCACAGTGGGCCACCAGTCCCTGCCGAAATGCCTGAAACCGTGACAGATAGAGTGAACGCAGGCGATAGGGGTCGACGAGCATGTGATGCCCGGCCCGCTCCAGATTGCGAAACTCTGTTGGCTGCTTGTAGGGAAACGTCTCTTCTTCGGGAGCGGTAATCTGAAACAGGACGACGTCATGCTGTGCCATCCGCAGTCGCTTCAGTGCGACTGCCAGGGGTTCCAGTTCATCGAACGCATCCGTGAGCAGAAACAGCAGCGAACGGCGTTTCAGCGTCGGCTGGATTTGCGCGATGGATTCACTCAGGCTCCCTTCCCCGCCGGGGCGCCTGGATCGCAGCAGGTGGACGATCTGACCGAACGTGTCACGATTGGCAGAAGGTTCCCAGCGGTCAACAGTCTGATTGTCAAAAGCGACCAGTCCGCAGGCATCGCGCTGACTCAGCAGCAGATAGGCCAGCGCGGCAGCCAGTTGCCGTGCGTACTGGTACTTACTGAGGGTTTTCCCACTGAACGCCATGCTGCCAGAGCAATCGAGCAGCAGATAGGCTCGAAGGTTGGTCTCTTCCTCGTACTCTTTGACGTAGTAGTGTCCGGTCTTCCCGTACGCTCGCCAGTCGATATGTCGGATCTCATCCCCGGGATAGTACTGCCGGTGCTCGACGAACTCGACACTGGATCCCTTGAACGGACTTTTGTGCTGTCCGATCATGTAGCCTTCGACAATCAGCCGGGCAACGACGTCCAACCCTCCGAAACGGGCAAGAGCGGTTGGATCATCGTCAGGATCAGTTTTGCCAGACGCAGACATCGGTCCTCGGCATTTCTTCCCGTCTCACCGCGACCGTATTCAAGAACGCTCAGAGAAACTGCACTCGCCGCTCTGGCTGGACGCGCCACAGTTCCAGGATCGCGTCGACAAAAGAGAGACGTGCTTTTCGTGGCTCCGATGCGTCGGCGGCCTTCTTCTCTTCGGTCTTCTTTTCTTCGGGAGCACGTTCCACCGGCTGTTCAACGACTGGCTTTCCTTCCGCCAGCAGTTTGCGTACGGCTTCGATTGCCGAGTTGAGCTGCCGATCGACGAATTCGGATTTCGAGACGGTTCCATCAGGCCGAATCACTTCACGATCACGGCGTGACGTATCGAGGTCTCGCATTTCCTCGAACGTCATTTTGATTTCATAACCGGGATCGGGCACCACGCCCCATTCATCTTTTTCCGTGGCCTTGGGGAAACGGTGGATGTTCTTGCCGCTGGGGCGGTGGTAGCTGGCGGTGGTCAGCTTGAGAGCGCTCTTGCCCCCTTCGAGTTCCACAACGTTCTGGACGCTTCCTTTACCCCAGGTTCGCTCACCCACGATGACCGCCCGTTTGTAGTCCTGCAGACAGGCACTCACAATTTCACTGGCCGATGCACTGTAGCGGTTGACCAGGACGGCCATCGGGAAGCCGCTGAACGTCCCCGCTTTCTTCGCCTGAACGAACTGTTCTTCGGTGTTGCGGCCCTTTGTGCTGACGATGACCCCGTTGGAGATAAAGAAGTCGGCAATGGCGGTCGCAGCTGTCAGCAGACCACCGGGATTGAAACGCATATCCAGGATCAGTGCTTTCATCCCCTCTTTCTGCAGCTTCAGCAGGGCATCGTGTAGTTCTTCAGCACTGTTGCGGCCGAAACTGGTCAAGCGGATGTAGCCGATCTTTTCCTGGTCGTTCAGCATGAACGACCATTCCCCATTTCCCTCATAGTGGTCGCCGAGGACCGTGGGGGTCTTGATCGTCGCCCGTGTAATGACGACGGTCTCGGGGTTCTCTGACCCTTCGTGCTGCAATTTGATTTTGACAGGCGCGCCGGGCTTACCTCGCATCAGGGCAATGGCCGAATCCATTTCCCGACCTTCCTGGAATTCCGAAGTCAGTTTGTCATCGATTTCCAGAATTCGGTCACCTGCCAGGACTCCTGCTTTATAGGCGGGGGTTCCGGGGAGTGGTGTCATGACCATCAGTTGACGGGTTCGGGGGTCAATCGTGACCTGGATGCCAATCCCGCCGAATTCCTGATCGACATGCTCATTGAAACTTCGCAGTTCCTGCGTGTCGATATACGACGAATAGGGGTCGAGCTTGAGCAGCATGCCTCGCATGGCTGCTTCAACCAGTTCCCGGCGATCGACCTGAGTGACGTAGTTACGGTCGATCTGTTCGAAGGAATCGACGAAGACTTTCATCAATTCGTAGTACTCATCTTCGCTCGCGGCGCGAGCCGAACTGGTGAGGAGACCGTTGCTGACGACAAACAGAAGAACCACCAACCAAAATCGCCGCCACTGCATCATCTGGTTTCCTTCGCTCAAGTCGATCTGAAGTTCCCTCGATACGCTCAGTCCGTAGCACGGAATCCAGCGCATTCAGTAAAGCAAAGAATACGTGGTTCCCTGCCGACCGACAAGACTTGAGCGGGATTCACAAATGGTTTCAGGTTCTCCGGTTCAGTGAATCGGGAGCGAGAAGGTTGCCTGCCAACGTCTCAGTCTCAGAAAATCGCCATTCGACTCGCTTTGATGGGTGACTGCCAGAAGGGCCCATCGTCATCACTGCCCCGATTTCTGCCTACCTCCCCTGTCAGCCGGACTCAGCTCGGGAAATTCAGGCCTCTGCACCAACAGAATCCTCTTGGCCAGGATCTTCTTGGGCTGACCGACATGTCCGAAAGGGAGCATTCTCTTGTGCTTAGCTTGGGCCGAAAAGAGCGTCCCGTTTCAGCTCTGGATTGGGCTGAAACAGGACACTGGGCTGACAGATCTACTTCGCGAGCAACTTCTGGATGGTGCTGGTCGCCGCTTCCAGGACCGCTTCCAGACAGCCTTTCGCCAGGATCGAAGCTTCTTCCTGATAAAGACCGAGTCCGTAGCTCGATGCGGGGGGGAGGTACCAGACTTTCGACCCGTTCGCGATGGTTCCAATCATCAGCGGGACCCCGGGAAAACGAGATCTCAGCTCACGCTGCAGGACGTTGTAATGCTCTCCGTCCAGAGCCAGCCAGACCGCATCACCGATCCTCCAGGAAATAACGGGGTACGGGTAGGCGTCTCCCGGTGGCAGGGGTGCGATACGGAGCAGACTTCGTGTTGTCCGTTCAATCATCGCGCGTGACTTGCGGGCCTGTTCGGCATCTCCCGCTTCCAGCGCCTGCTTTTCCTCGGCCCGGTACCGGACGTCGTCCTGTTCGAGACCCTCTCGGGACGGAAGATCATTTCGGTACTTCAGAGGGACAGTGTCACACTGAAACGCCCACAGCGATTTCGGGGCCTGTTGTTCGGCGGATTCGGCTGTGTACTTCCATGTTCCGAGCGTCGCGCCGGAAAGAACGGGGCCCGTATAGGTGAACCGGTATCCCGCTTTCGGCAGGGTTTCCAGAGTGGCCAAGGCAGCATGACCGAGCTGGCGGCCATTGCGGTCGGCAATCTCAACGTCGCCGACATAGCTTTCCTGCGGCCCCAGGTCGCCGGAGGCCCCCTGCAGGAAGAGGCAGGGAACGTTTGTCGCTCTTTCGACCACTTCCCGCATCGCGCCCAGATAGTCGGGGCTGATCAGGGTATTCTCCCAGGCAAGCGTCGTTGGATGGCAGGCGTAGTTGACGACAGTGGCGATCAGACCGCCCTGCTCGTCTGCAACACGCCCGATCAGCACCGTATCGTCGGTCACTCCCCCGGGGTTAAAACCGCAGACATATTTCCCCTTTTCCAGATCCAGAAAGTCTCGATTCTTCGCCAGGTCGCACTTGCCATGGCCGTAGACAATCGAAGCGGGTTTCAGTGCATCGCGCGCTTCGATGACCAGCCGAGTCACTCGATTCGCTAACTCGGCCAGGTAAGGCTCGATTAAGTCGCCACCCGGAAGATGCTTTCGTTCCAGCCCCATCAAGCCTGAGGCGTGGGTATGCGAGAAATACACAATCAGCGACGAACGTTCGACAGATGCCCGTTGACTGACCGCATCCAGGAGGTCGTCCATTTCTCGCGCCCAGAACAGGCAGTGATCGAGTGAAATGACGATATAGGGAGGCTGTGTCGGCTGTTCGTGACTCTGCAGATAGAGCACGGTTGCGGTCAGCGGTCGATGAACTCCGGTCGACTTGTCGTGGAGGGCCGCTCCCCACATTCGGTGGTAGATTCCGACAGGGGGGGTGATATCACAACGGGCGACTCCGGCCAGACAGTGACTCTGCGGAATTACGACTTCGTTCATCAGCGTCTTTTCCCTCGGTTTATGTAAGCTGTGTCAGTCGGCCATCGGGCGACAGACAGGCCTGAACCTGGGAACTTTCCTTCGCAGCGAAGGATTTTCGTGCGCCAGATGACCGCTGTCGACCGGGACGACAGTCTAGCCGATCTTGCGTCGATGTGCGCACGACAAACTCCGTTATCCCCCTGCCACCGCCCCGACAATCATAAACGGCTCGATCCCCTGCTGAACGAGTTCCGGAAGCGGTGTTTCTTCCGGTTCGAACGACCAGTCTTCATTGCAGGCGAAAAACCTCAGAAATGGGCGTCGCTTACGTGTGACGTGATCGCGGATCGTTCCACCGAGCATGGGGTACTCTTTTTCCAGCGCGTCGAGAATCGATCGCTGACTGGCGGGGCCTTCGACGGTGACAGTGACTTCGCTGCCGACACGGGCAAGTGTGCGAAGATGCGGTGGCAGAACGACGCGAATCATTTCAGTGTCTGCACCTCGATAGAGACGACGGGCGGAAGATCTCGCACGATGGGCATCCAGGAATCACCCGAATCGGCCGAGACGTAAACCTGACCGCCGGTCGTACCGAAGTAGATCCCACAGGAGTCCAGCGAATCCACGGCCATCGCGTCTCGCAGGACATTGACGTAGCAATTCTTTTCCGGCAGACCCCTGGAAAGTTCTTCCCATTCGTTCCCTCCCGTTCGGCTGCGATAGACACGCAGTTTTCCGTCCAGAGGATAATGCTCCTGATCGCTCTTGATTGGGACGACGTAGATGGTTTCGGGTTCGTGTGCATGAACGTCGATGACGAATCCAAAATCCGTGGGCAGATTGCCGCTGACCTCGTACCACGAGTCTCCCGCGTTATCACTGCGCATGATGTCCCAGTGCTTCTGCATGTAGAGCACTTCCGGACGTGTGGGGTGCATGGCGAGATGATGGACGCAGTGCCCGACTTCCGCTTCCGGGTCGGGGATGAAATCCGATCTGAGCCCCCGGTTGATCGGACGCCAGGTCGCTCCACCGTCGTCCGTTCGAAACGCTCCGGCGGCAGAGATCGCGATGAAGATCCTGCCGGACTTGATCGGATCAATCACGATCGAATGCAGACACATCCCCCCTGCTCCAGGCGCCCAGTGTGCTCCTGAGCCGTGGCCTCGTAAACCGGCTAACTCGCCCCACGACTTTCCCCCGTCTCTCGTCAGGAACAACGCGGCATCTTCGACACCCGCATAGACCATGTCCGGATCGGTGAGGGACGGTTCAAGATGCCAGACTCGCTTGAATTCCCAGGGGTGAGGAGTTCCGTCGTACCACTGGTGAGTGCCGGGAACTCCATCATAGATGAATTTATTATCCATCGGCTCCCAGGTTTGCCCCCCGTCGCTGGAACGCTGGATCAGTTGCCCGAACCAACTGTTGGACTGAGACGCATAGATCCGGTTGGAGTCTACGGGGGAGCCCTTCATGTGGTAAATCTCCCAGCCGCCAAAGAAGGGACCGGCAACGTCCCATTGCTCACGCTTGCCATCGGCAGTCAGGATAAACGCACCCTTACGAGTACCCGCTAAGACTCTGACACGACTCATGTCATCCCCTTTTCTCACGTATCGACGGCTGTCCGCCTTAGAAAAACCTGGTTAGTCAGTTCCTGAAACGCTGACGGCAAAATCCGCAGAAGGATCGGAGGGTTGTCGTCTGGGCGAACAACGGTCATGCACGGCTTCGAAATGGAATGAGTGCCCTGAGACGTTTGTCTCGGAGGAAGAGTCCGAGCCATAAGACGACACCCATCAAAACGGGACCGAACCAGGGATCGTTCACTCGAAGATGGGTTGCTGTGGCCCCTCCTAGATATCCGGTGAGCAGGATTGCTCCGAGGACAGATGTTTGCGGAATCACGTAAAGGGCTGTGCAGACCAGCTCAACGATTCCCAACCCATTCGCCAAACTTTCAGGGAAGCCGAGTTTTCCGAAGCCTTCCGAAAAAGGGGCAGGCTTTGCGAACTTCATGATCGCGCTCAAGATCAGCATCAGCACGGGAAGAGTGCTCAGGACTCGACCCGTCCAGAGAATTCCGCGGGACGTCTTCTCGGTGTCGACGTTAGACGACATAACCTGATTCCTTCAGTTTGAAAGAGTTTTTCCGAAAAGTCCTGAACAGGACCTTCACCGCTCGCAAGAGTATCGTCACTCTCGCCATACTGATGAGGCGATCGTTAAGCTCAGATACCACGATACTGGCGATCTCGTTCTGCGAAATTGAAATCTTACGATCAGCTTGGCTCAGATTAGTCGTTCGGATTCCAGGATTTCGACATGGAAGATTTTTTTTGGACCGGGCCCGGTTTTCCCAACAGCCGCCAACCTTCCGTGCTCATTCCTGCACCAGCCCGCACAGGACGCAATCCTGTTGCTAACGTGCTTCTATTACTGGTGTTAGCCTGTACGGGCCACGTGAGTACTGCGGCCGAACCGATCGATCCTGGGGCAGAACAACACTTTCAGACCAAGGTCAAACCGCTGCTCGTCGGCCGCTGCGTTTCCTGTCACGGCCCTGACAAGCAACTCGGCGGGCTGCGGCTGGATTCTTTCGAAGCGGCGTTAAAAGGGGGCGACACGGGGCCAGCGCTCGTTCCGGGAGACCCTTCCAAAAGCTTGATGCTCGAGGCCGTTCAGTTCGTCAATTCAGATCTGCAGATGCCGCCCAAGGCGAAGCTGTCTGATCGAGAAATTGCGATCGTGGAGCGGTGGATTGAACAGGGCGCAATCTGGCCAGAAGCAACACCTCTGACTCCCCAGGACGGCATTCCGACTGTGCTGGCGACCGGGAACGCATTTGAAGACGAAGAAAACCCCATTCGCAAACTCTTCCATGGGGAACGACTGGATCTCTGGTCGTTGCAGATGCCGACATTGCCTGAGTTGGAAATGCTGACGGAGGGTGACGAGGACCCGTCGGCAGCGGAACGGCTTTCTTCCAGGACGATCGACCGGCTGATTGATCGGAAAATCGCCGAAGCGGGGATCACTCCCGTTGCCGAGGCGGATCGGCGCACCCTGCTGCGGCGGTTGAGTTTTGATCTGATCGGTCTGCCTCCTACACCCCAGGAATTGCAGGAGTTTCTTGAGGATACCTCACCTCGCGCGTACGAGAACGTCGTGGATCGGCTGCTGGGTTCACCGCGATACGGAGAACGCTGGGCTCGACATTGGCTTGACGTAGTCCGTTACGCGGACACGGAAGGATTCGAACGCGACGAATTCCGTCCCGTGATCTGGCAGTATCGCGACTATGTCGTTAGTTCCTTCAACCAGGATAAGCCCTACAATCAGTTTGTTCGTGAGCAATTGGCGGGGGATGAACTGCTGTCCGGTGAGCCGCAAAATCTCGCCGATGCGGACATGTTGATTGCTACGGGTTTTCTAAGGTTGGGACAGTGGGACAGCACGGCGGCGATCTTCCAGGAAGAAGCCCGACTTCACGACCAGCAGATGGCTGACCTGACGAATACGACGGGTTCCGCCTTCCTGGGACTGACACTTTCGTGTTGTCAGTGTCACGACCACAAGGTTGATCCTTTGTCTCATTCCGATCATTTTCGGATCCGGGCCTTCTTCGCGGGTGTGCAACCGAAGAGCGATCTCGTCATTGAACTGGCGGAAGAACAGGGGGCAATTGCCCGGCATAATTCCGAAATCGAAGACCAGCTTGCTTCGCTGAAAGAGCAACAGGCGCAACTGGACAAAGACGCGTCCGAGACCCGCGAGCAATCTCAAGAACTCTCCTCGAGGATCGAGGACCTCGAACAACAGAAGAGGTCTCTTAAAGTGGCCATGGGGGCCTCGGACGCCGGGGTGGAGTTGCCGGCGACACACCTCTTCGCGCAAGGAGATTTCTCGCAGCCTCGCGAAGAAGTTTTGCCCGGATTTGTATCCGTTCTGGATCCCGGACCCGCAACCATCGAATCACCCCAGGCAGGGAAATCGGGACGACGTCTGGCTTTGGCAAACTGGATCGTCGCGCGCGAGAACCCCTGGACATCTCGTGTCATCGTTAATCGAGTCTGGCAGCATCATTTCGGAATCGGTCTGGTTTCGACACCGAATGATTTCGGTTATAGCGGTGCCCGCCCGACTCATCGGGAACTCCTCGACTGGCTCGCTGTGGCCTTCATGAACGACGGATGGTCCCTCAAGCGACTTCATCGCGCTATCGTCTGTTCGGCGACGTACCGGCGGCAGAGCGGAATTCGTGACTCTGAGGACGTGGCAGCACTGATCGTACAGAACGAGCTGATCGATCCTGAGAATCGTCTTCTCTGGCGGCAGAACGTCGTCCGGCTTGATGCGGAAACACTGCGTGACAGTCTGCTCGCCGTGAGTGGGTCCCTGCGCGACTATGATTCCGGAAAGCCCCTCTGGCCGCATATCCCAGAGGAGCTGTTGACGGCTCAGCCAGGAATTCTGGAAGCGAAGGAAGGAGCAGACGGCGGTCGATTGCAGGGATGGTATGAGGATCCGATCGAGGAGACTGACGTTCGCAGTCTTTTCCTGATTCGTAAGCGGACCATGCCCATTCCGTTTCTGCAAGTTTTCGATCTGCCCGAGACGACCGTGTCATGTGCGCGTCGCGATGCGACCGTTGTGGCACCACAGTCGCTGACACTGCTGAACAGCCCTGAATCGATTCGCTTTGCGAACCTGCTGGCGGAGCATGTGCGAAATGAAGCTGGTGACAGGAGAACTCAGCAAATCGAAACCTTGTTCGGCGTGTGCCTTGCGCGAGTTCCCGAAGCAGCGGAAAGAGAGCTTTGCCTGGAACTGCTGAAGCGGCATGCAGAGCAGTATCAGCATACGGGCGCAGGCGAGCAGGCGGATGCGATGGCGCTGCGTGACCTCTGCCGGGCAATTCTCAACCTGAATGAGTTTCTCTATATCGACTGACAGATCATCCCAGACGATGCAGGCTAGCATGATTCAAACACGTCGCGAATTTCTCGAGCGATCGACGGGTGGTTTCGGGACTGTCGCCCTTGCGGCGTTGATGGCACAGGACTGTCGCGCCGCTCCTCCGCGACTGGCCATCGATCCCCTGAATCCTCTGGCCGAGCGTCTTACCCACTTCGCTCCGAAAGCGAAGCAGATCATTTTTCTCTTTCAATATGGTGGCCCATCGACGTTCGATCTTGTTGACTACAAACCAGAACTCATCAGGCTCAACGGACAGCCCGTTCCTGAATCGTTCAAGAATCAGAATGACAAAGTCGGGGGCGTTCTGAACCACTGCAAAGACGAACTGATGTCGGGGCCCTGGAAGTGGTTCCGCTCGGGTGAAAGTGGGCTCTGGTTCTCTGACCTCTTGCCGTATACATCTCAATTTGCAGACGAACTGTGCATGGTTCATTCGATGTACAGCGACAGTTCTAACCATGCTCCTGCAACGTATCTGCTGAATACCGGAGCAATTCTGGGTGGGAAACCGAGTCTGGGTTCGTGGGTCACTTATGGACTGGGGTCTATGAACCAGAACCTCCCTGGCTATGTCCTGCTCTACAAAGTCGGCGGATTAGGTGGCTCGGCCAACTGGAGCAATGGCATGCTCCCTGCCGCATTTCAAGGAACGCAATTTCGTTCTGAGGGCCCCCCTGCCCTCAACCTTCAACCGCCGGCCGAGCTGGCTGAAGTTCAGCGATCGACCATCGACCTGGTGCAGCGGTTGAATCGAACGCATGCTGCAGGGCGTCCGGCGGTCCCCGAACTGGATGGTCGGATCGCGTCGTACGAACTTGCCTATCGAATGCAGTCCGAAGCCCTCGAAATTGGAGAACTGGCTCACGAGACGGAGCGGACGCAACGGGATTACGGCCTGCATGACGAAAACAAAGAAAAAGCCCTCTTCGGCCGGATGTGCCTCCTCTCTCGCCGTCTGATTGAAAAAGGAGTTCGCTTTGTCCAACTCTATAATGCCGTCGATAAACTCGGCTGGGACGGACACGAGCGAAGTACGGAGTTCCATCAGAGAAATTCGGCCCAAACCGATCAGCCCATCGCCGCTTTGCTCGGGGATCTCAAACAGCGTGGCCTTCTGGACAGCACACTAGTGGTCTGGGCAGGAGAGTTTGGCCGGACGCCAATGGTCCAGGGCAACAACGGACGGAATCACAACCCCTATGGTTTTACAATCTGGATGGCGGGCGGAGGCGTTCGAGGGGGGCAGTCGATCGGTGCCACGGACGAAATTGGTCTGCGAGCCGTCGACAAACCGCAACCGGTCAAGAACCTGCATGCGACAATTCTGACCGCCCTGGGTCTACATCCTGATGAACTCTACTTTGAGAACAATGGTCGACAGGAAAGACTGACAGGCGTCGCCCAAAGCTGGCAGACAATTCCCGGTGTCTTCGGTTGATTCGGATCTCCCTTGGAGAATTCGACGGGATATATCGGAATCAACAAATCCTGTCGCGAGTTTGTTACCCCCTGTAGCCCGTATTTGCATCTGAATTGGGCTGCCTTTGTTGCCGCCTTGAGTTGCCACGGCGGGGAAGCCGCCCCAAGTTTTTCCAGATGTGATCCGACATTGCGGTCGCGAGAGAACTCTGGATTGTTGTTGTCGTGTTCGACGGAAAACGTCGGCGCGAAATCGACTGAAACCTCTTGTGGCGATGCCACCCCGGTAGCCGCGAAGCCGCGTCAACCGGGGCTACCCTGTGTATGTATTCGGCTTGGGTAGCCTTGGTTGCTGCTTTGAGCTACCAAGGCGGCGAAGCCGCAAGAGGTTTTTCCAGATGTAATCTGACACGGCCGCCTTGAGAAAACTCTCGATTGGCGTTGGAGTGCTCTACGGAAAACGTCGACGTGGAATGGACTGAAACCTCTTGTGGCCTTGCCACCCCGGTAGCCGCGAAGCCGCGTCAACCGGGGCTACCCTGTGTTTGTATTCGGCTTGGGTAGCCTTGGTTGCTGCTTTGAGCAACCAAGGCGGCGAAGCCGCACGAGGTTTTCGACAAGCGGATCCCACAGGGCGGTCTTAAGAGGATCATGGGTTCCGTATACACGAGCGATTGAAAAGACGGGGCAGACGAAAATTTCTTACTTGAAGCGATGGTTGGTACTGCCGCAGACCGGTGTAATAGAATCTTCCGACCATTCAAGGATGTAAGGCGGTCGGCAGGGGTGAATTTTTGATGGCCACTGAACGTACTTCCATTGATGACGCCCTCTACATCCACTTTGTCACGTTTTCAGTAGATCGTCGGCGACGATTACTGGATCACGAACATCCTAAGCGGATCGTTCTTGGAGTTCTCGGCAAGTTGCTGACAGATACCGGAAGTCGATGCGTTGGATTTGTTCTGATGCCCGACCACGTGCATGCCCTCCTGTGGTTCCCGGTCACTGGCCAACTCAGTCGCTTTATGCATGAATGGAAACGCCAGTCGAGTTTGGCGATCCGCAAGTGGTATCGAGAAGAAGCGCCGAGCTACGCTGCATCGTTCGGAGAAGGAGATCGATTTTGGCAACCGAACTACTATGCCTTTCAGGTCCACAGTCGCGGCAAGGTCGAAGAAAAATTGAGGTATATGCATCTCAATCCCGTTCGCCGTCGATACGTGGAACGAGCGGTAGAATGGAGATGGAGTTCAGCCCGTTGGTACGACGAAGGACGAAGTGTAGGAGTGCCGATCGAATGGGTTGAATGTGATTGAGTTCGTCGCGACCCGTGGGGGCGGAGTTGCACGAGGTTTTCGACAAGCGGAATCTGACATCGTTGCGATGAGAAAACTCTGGATTGGTGTTGGAGTGCTCGACGGAAAACGTCGGTTTGAATTGGATTGAAACCTCTTGTGGCTTTGCCACCCCGGTAGCCGCGAAGCCGCGTCAACCGGGGCTACCCTGTGTATGTCTTAGATTCGGTAGCCTTGGTTGCTGCTTTGAGCTACCAAGGCGGCGGAGCCGCACGAGGTTTTTCCAGATGTGATCTGACATCGCGGCCTTGAGAAAACTCTCGATTGGCGTTGGAGTGCTCGACGGAAAACGCCGGTGAGGAATGGACTGAAACCTCTTGTGGCCTTGCCACCCCGGTAGCCGCGAAGCCGCGTCAACCGGGGCTACCCTGTGTATGTATTCGGATCGGGTCGCCTTGGTTGCTGCTTTGAGCTACCAAGGCGGCGGAGCCGCACGAGGTTTTTCCAGATGTGATCTGACATCGCGGCCTTGAGAAAACTCTCGATTGGCGTTGGAGTGCTCGACGGAAAACGTCGGTTTGAAATGGATTGAAACCTCTTGTGGCGATGCCACCCCGGTAGCCGCGAAGCCGCGTCAACCGTGGCTACCTTGTGTATGTATTCGAAGCGGATCGCCCGCGTGGACTGACGGTCATTCGGTGACGGGGTGCTCTGCTCGTTCCAGTTGATCCAGCAGTTGCACGATCTCACTGTGAATTCGTTGAGTCTGTCTGATAATCAAATTCTTCCCCGCTAAGCGAATGCTCCCTTGTATTGTCGAATCGTCTGCCAATCCACCTCCGTCAATCGGTTTTGCAGGACCATTTGGGATAACGGTCAGTGGGTCATGCACACCGAGGCCTGCATTCAGACTTGCACGGTATTCTGGGCTTGCTTTCCATCGATCGGGTGACACCGTGGCAGTGATTGTTTCGAGTATGACCTCTGGTCCCAGCGCGTCCAGTTTGTGAAGTTGGTAGACGCGGGTTTCAAACATTTCATCTGCAGCATTGCGTGTCGTGATGACCAGTACTTCATTGCGAATGACATAATCAAGATGCAATGGCTCCAGGAGCAGGCCCAGGACGCTGCTCAGGCTGAGTCCTTCTGCATTAAGGCTCACCGGCTGATCCACCGAGATACCATCGTTTTCGAATGTCGGTCCATCGATGACGATGTCAATGTGATGAAGATCTTTCAGATAATCGAGAGCGTCAGCGAGTGGTTGATCGGTGAACGAAACCTGGCTCGGGCTACGTAATTCCCCTTCGATCTTCAGCTCTTTCTGACTTCTCGACTTGAGGTCCCACTTCAACGATGACGGATTCGTATGATGTCCCTCTGGAAGAAGTGTTCCTAAGTAACTGCGTTTTTCTTCAGACTTGACCACAACCACGTCCCATCTGGGTGGGCTTGTTGTTGCCTCAGTTGTCACTTCCACACGATCAGAACCTTCCGTTGGAGCGGGATCCGCAGCCAGGTTTGTCAGCGGCAATGATTCGAAGGGGGGCCGTGCAACGTTCATGGTGGTGACGAGACCACCCGCTGACACATGTCCGTCAACAGGTCCCGAAAGGGCGTTGAACCCTCCTAACCCGACAGCAATGCCTCCCAAGGTGATTCCAAAAGCGAGTATTGTCGGCGTCGTAGCGGCCATAATCAGAGTTTCCTTTCCTGCGAGGTCGACGACACGATCAGAGATCGCATCGGTCGCGGATTGTTGAGTTTCAGTCTGCCAGTCGAGAATTGCCTGGACGGTCGATTCCACCAGGGAGTCGGTTGCCGCAGCCTGTACGGCCTGTTGCGTTGTCTCTATCGCGAGCAATGCCACACCGAGAGTGATTCCCCGCTGCAGCAGTCGTCGGCGCAATTCATCCTTTCCTCGCTTGAGGAGGCCGTCCACCGCCCCGACAGTGATTCCCATTTCGACGGCCACTTCGGCTGTCGATTTTCCGGACAGGTACTTCAGGACCAAAGGCTGTCGATATCGTTCAGGAAGTGCATTCAGTTCCTGATCGACGACTTGCTGATCGTGCCGATCCGCCAGTCGTTCTAATGTGCCGTCTCGATCGCGCGTTTCTTCCACGAGACTTGTCTCCCGCCGTTGGTGCTTTCGCCGGGCCACCCGCAAGGCGAGCCGGTAGGCAACTCCATAGAGCCAACTGGCTATCGAAGATCGATTACGGACCCTGCTGGCATTTCTGACAAGCACCAGAAAGGTCGCCTGGAAGACATCGTCGATATCATTTGGATCTTGAAGGATGCGGCGACAGACCCCCAGGACCACATGACTGTGTCTCCGGACGAGCTGTGTAAACGCTGCCTGATCACGGAGACAGACGAAGCGTTCGACCAGTTCACCGTCGCTTGTGGCAATGGCGTCGTTATTCAGCTCGGCGTTTAGCACTACGGCACTCATTGTGATGCCAGTATAGTGCCCGCTCAGAGCAGATTACGGCGCAGAATTTTTGGAATTCAGAGCCGAAGCGTCGATTTTCAAAGTACACGCCTCAACGCGATTTCACCCGTTGTCCGCTCGAGGGACTGCGCGAGCTCTCCCCGAAGAGTCGGATGTTTGGAATCACTCTCGAAGTCGGCGGGACGGTTTCCGTGGCGATCTATTCCGAAATCAGCCACGCGTAGACGCTGTCGCCGATCTGACGGTAGCCGGATTCGGCGGGATGGACACCATTGTTCTGGCGAACAATCTTCTCTTCTGATTGTGCGTTCGGAGGAACTGTCGCTGTCGGATAGTTATGGACTGCGTCGAGATTAAGGTGCGTGCCAATCACCTGGATTTGCTCGGACTGACGGCCCTGGTAACGCTTCAGCATCGCCTGGACCAGCTTGTGTTGATTCCGCTTGTACTGCCAGCGGGTTTGACCGGTCCCGTAGTCCTTTCCGAACGCATCCTGACTTGCAGCACCAGGGACCGGTAGCATCACACCGATGCGAGTTGTGGGACTGGCCGCTCTTACCATCGCAATCAATTGATCGTAATGGGTCAGCATGAATTCAATGCCGTTTTCCAGGTTCTCGTCCGTATAGGAAAAAATGTCGTTCGGGCCGAGGAAGATCGTGACGGCATCCGGAAACTTGCCTTCGTTAACGTCTTTGCAGTACTGCGGGAAGTCGAGTTTCAGGGAATCGTCCGGCTGTTTGTAGAGGAACGGGCTTCCTCGCTTCGCGTATTCACCCTCACGGGCTGTGCCGGTGAAGTGGGTCGCAAATCGATGGGCCGTCCAACCACCGTAGCCCTCATGCCGGATCTCGGCCGCATCGGCAATCGGGCGATGTGAACCGACCAGCGTGAGCGGAGTGTGGCCATTCTGGTTCGACAAGTTGAGCAGCTGCTTCGCATAGATCGAGGCATGCGTCAGGCTGTCGCCGATCAGCAGGAGCGAACGCTCCTGCTTCGTAGCCGTGTTCGCCGCAACAACCTTGATCGACATGCTGCCCCGGGAGACGATCTGATTACTTTCGTCTCTCACAATCAGTTCAAAGGGGATAGCACCCACGTCTGCTTCCGTGGGGGTCCAGGTCCATCGTTCTGCGTATTGACGTCCCTTCGGACAGACGACATCGAACGCGTAGTTGGCCGGATTCAGGCACAGTACGGCATTGTCGAAGTAGACGTTGGATTCGATTCCTACGGCAGCAATCAGTTCTGCCGGCAAGGCCATCGACAGTCGATCAGTGACAGCAGGAGTCGCGCTACCTGGGGCTTCAGATCCATAAAGAAAACCAGGAGCAAGCCCCGATATGAGTGCGAAACAGGCCAGCAGCTTCAGCAGCGTGGACCGGAGTGGGGTTGTGCCAGTGGGGGCTGAACAGAGAATCGCTTGTTTCAAAATCCGTGGTTGAAATCGGCGGGCGTATAGATCTGCTGACTTCATGGCGGCCTCTGAATGATTGAGTTCAGGACACAACTGGCTGTTCCCCCGCAGATTGCGAATCAGTACTCGTTCGCGGCTTCCTCTGCTTCGTCGAACTGCTGGAACTTTGATTCGCTGACCTGGCGTATGGTCTTCTGGGCGACTTCCTGTTCCAGTTTTGCCAGAGCATCGTCGATCGACATCGCACCCAGGTCACCGTCGATACGGTCACGAACAGACACGGTGCCGTTCTCGACATCGCGTCCGCCGACAACCAGCATGTACGGGATCAGTTCCACCTGAGCGTCGCGGACTTTGGCATTGATCTTGGCACCGCGAAGATCGGAGGTGACGCGGAATCCGGCGGCACGGAAGCGTGCTTCGACCTGTTTGGCGTAGTCCTCGAACTTATCACTGATCGACATCACGCGAATTTGTTCGGGAGCCAGCCACAGTGGGAAGGCACCCGCGAAATGTTCGATCAACATGCCTGTAAAGCGTTCCATCGAACCGAACGGAGCCCGGTGAATCATCACGGGTCGGTGGGTCTGGTTGTCCGCACCGACGTATTCGAGCTGGAAGCGTTCGGGAAGATTGAAGTCAAGCTGCACGGTACCGAGCTGCCATTCGCGGCCGATGCAGTCACGCACCATGAAGTCGGTTTTGGGACCGTAGAACGCGGCCTCCCCTTCCCGCTCGATGAACGGCATCTTCATGTCGGTCAGGACCTGTCGAAGAGCGTTCTGAGCGCTTTCCCAGCCTTCATCCGAGCCGACGTATTTCGACTTGTTCTTGGAATCACGGCACGAAAGCTGAACGCGATAGTCATTCAGTCCCACACTGGCCAGCACGAACTTGACGAGTTCCAGCGTTGATTTGAATTCTTCCAGAACCTGTTCGGGAGTCACAAACAAGTGAGCGTCGTCCTGGGTCAACCCGCGGACACGCAGCATCCCGTTGAGTTCTCCGGACTGTTCGTGACGATAGACAGTTCCGAATTCAGCCAGTCGTACCGGCAGGTCGCGGTAACTTCGCTGTTGAGCCTTATAAATCTGCACATGGTGCGGGCAGTTCATCGGCTTAAGCAGGTAACGTTCCTGCTGTTTTTCCCAGGCTCGCAGGTAGTCCTTGCGTGCTGCGGGGGGACCGCTGGTGGGGAAGTCGGACAAGTCCATTCCCATCAGCTTTGCAGACTCCATCAGCTTCTTCTCGTCCTCGGCTGAGAAGGGGGTTTCGTCGGTGATCAGTGCGTCAAGTCGACGAACCCAGTAGTCGACCAATGCACCGGCATCGTGGCCGAAGATGGGAGCGAATTGAGACTCGCGGTAGTACGGGAAGTGCCCGCTGGTTTCGTACATATCGACACGGCCGATATGCGGCGAATAGACAGGCTGGTACCCGCGTGCGATCAGTTCCCGTTTGATGAAGTCTTCCAGGGTGGCGCGGATAGTTGCCCCCTTGGGAAGCCACAGGCAGAGTCCCTGTCCGACATCCTGACTGATCGTGAACAGGTTCAACTGCTTCCCGAGGACGCGATGGTCTCGTCGTTTGGCTTCGTTGACCTGATCGAGGTACGCATCCAGATCTTTCTGCGAGAACCAGGCGGTTCCGTAAAGTCGCTGCAACTGTTTGCCGCTGGCATCCCCTTTCCAGTAAGCGCCGGCGACGGAAAGCAGCTTGAATGCTTTGACCCGCTTTGCGTCGGGGATGTGGGGACCGCGGCACAGATCGACGAATTCGCCCTGGCGATAGAAACTGACAGTGGGGTGGGTGGCCAGACCCGTGCTGATGTGCTCGACCTTGAGTTTCTGTGACATTCCCTCGACGAGTTTCAGTGCCTCATCGCGATCGCAGATGAAACGCTCGAAGGGTTCTGCCATCGAGATGATTCGCTGCATCTCGGCTTCGATCCGGGGGAAATCATCTTCGCTGATCGTGTGGGAACACGCGATATCGTAGTAAAAGCCGTGGCCGGTGGTGGGACCGAATGCCAGCTCAACTCCGGGCCACAGACGCATGACTGCCCGTGCCATAATGTGAGCGCAAGAGTGTCGCAGGATGGCCAGTGACGCGGGGTCTTTGTCCGTCAGCAATTGCACCGGTACGGGCCGGGCTTCGGTCACTTCGGCCAGTGGTCGGCTGAGGTCTGTGACCTGGCCTGCGACGATGGCTCCGACTGCGGCACCAGCCAGACGTGGGCTGATGGCATTGGCGACATCGAACGAGGTGACGTGATCAGGATGGTCGACAACGGAACCGTCAGGGAGCTGAACTTGAAGCATGGCAAGGGCAATCCTGCACAAAGGGATTGGACCAATCGTAGCAAAAAACAAACCTCGACTCGAAAGTCGAGGGGCGCGGCGTTTATAGGGTGACGCCTAAGTTTCGTCAATCAGCACTGGCGCCACGTCAACCGAAACGGACAGGACGTGCGAACCTCCGCCAATCAGAACACCCTGAATCGGGCAGACGTCACCGTAGTCGCGACCCCAGCCAATTGTCACGTGACGTTCCTGGGGAATAACGTTGTTCGTGGGGTCCAGGTCGATCCAGCCGTCGCTGGGGCAATAGACAGACAGCCACGCATGTGAGGCATCGGCGCCCACCAGTCGGGGTTTCCCGGGAGGTGGCGCCGTTACGAGATATCCACTCACGTATCGAGCGGCGAGACCCAGACTGCGCAGCGCAGTGATCTGCAGATGAGCAAAGTCCTGGCAGACACCACGCCGATTTTCCAGCACTTCCTTTGTCGGCGTGCTGATGCTGGTTGTTGTCGGAGCGTATTCAAAGTCGTTGTAAATACGGGATGTCAGTTCGAGGGCCGCTTCCAGCAGCGGCCGACCTGGAGTAAAGCTGACGAGGGCATATTCGCGAGCTTCGTTCAGATACTGGATGTACGGAGACTCAAAGCGAAATTGAGAAATCATCCGGGCTTCCGGCGCATCGGCGGCCAGCAACTGATCTCGCACGACTTCCCAGTTTGTCGTCTGCGAAGGGTCCGGTAAGGGTCGTCGGGTCAGGCTGACTTTGCTGCGTGCTGTGACCTTCAATTCCTGATGCGGTTCTTCGAGTGAAAAATACCACACCTCGTTACCAAAGGAATCGACCCACGACCGCAGCAGCATCGGCTCAGGCGAGACTTCCAGTTGGAATCCGGTACTCGTCTGAAACGGGGTATGCCGCGGTGTCAGATGGACATCGTTCTGGCAGATCGATACTGGGCTTGAATAGGTATACGTCGTCGTATGTTGAACGGTGTATTGCATGGGACATTTGCCGTCGTACCGGTTTCAACTGTGTGATACAGGCTGGCTGAACCGGACGGTGACGGAATCCTCAATCCTGTTAACGAGATTCACGCTCGGCGTGGGATCTGAAGTTGAGCCTCGAGTTGTCTCGAGTCGACAGTGTGGGCGAGGTAGGTATGGGTAATGCTATCGGAAAGAGAACGAAGATCGGAAGCGAGTAATGCCAGAAACTTGTCGAGCTGTCGTCGATCCCCTGAGCCATTGACGGTGCAGAACGATTCCACGTCCGCCAGACGGAGCGACGCCTGAGCGGAAAGGACGAGCTTCTGTTCCGCCGTGCGGACCATCTCGGATTCCTCCCTGGAGAGACTGCGCACGTGCTTCGACAGGGCCATGAGCTGGAAGCCAACGGCGCGAGGATTCGATTCATCCGCGAGCACCAGATCCAGCACCGGAGCCAGTTGCAGGGTTGTCAGATAGCGGTAGCGGTAGGTCATTGAACTGTCCGCGATTTCGAGCATCGCTTCCAGTCGAGGCAGGACATCGACCTGTCCATCGACGAGCAACCCCCGGATGACTCGCAAAGTTTGCAACGCTCGCTCGATCCTGCGCCCGATATCCAGAAAACGCCAACCGGGACCCCGTGTCATACTGTCGTTGCAGAGGCCGCTGAACGCCGACAACGAGGTCAGCAGTTGATTCAGCGGCGCAAGCGCATCCGTCAGACCCGAGGACGTTCGTGGTGCAGACGAGCTGCGAGGCTGAGGGAACTTCATTTGATTGATAATTCGCCAGCCATCGACAGAGATTCTGTCTCGTACGACCGAAGCCGTTCGTTGGGTCGCTTCGATGGTGCTGAACAACCCCCCTTTTCGATAAGGATCATGCAGGAAGGCCCAGACGGATTCGATCAGGGCTTGCTGCTGCCCTTCTGCTTCACTGTCAAAGGGAGCCAGTGGTGATTCACCCGGTTCATCGATGGCGAGGACGAGTTGGTACAGATCAGACAGGGTCGCGGGTTGAAGCTCGCTGGTGGTCCGGGCGACAACGCAGCGGACATGCCGGACCTGCGCTTCGGTTCGTTCGATGGAGCGTCCCAGCCAGAACAGATGGTCGGCAGCGCGGCTTGGCAAGTCGTTCGCGCTGCGACGCAGTTCGAGTGCAGTCTGCTTGGGACGAAGCAATGTGACCGGCTCGACCGGGGTATCGGCCAGGACCCATACGTCCTTGCTTCTCTGGCCAGAGGCCATCGATTCTGAGAGCGTTTCTGAGCGTGTTGCCACCCGCGAAAGGCCCCCCGGCATGACCTGATACTTGCCCTCAGTTGCCACGGCGAAGGCGCGCAGGGTGACGTGCCAGGGTTGCAGGTTTTCTCCGATGAGCACGGGTGCAGTCGATCCAACCAACGGTTCCTGGGCAACGAATTGACTCGGACGAGCCCGCATCTCGGCAATGAGACGGGCCCGCTCGTCGTACGCCAGGTTGGCACCGATGTAGACCTTCACATTGTGGTGGTGGTAGGCGTGGCGTACGACGAGTCGCTCGAGATTGGCTTCGACGTACTTCAGGTCGTCAGGTCGACCGCACCACCAGGTCGGCATTGAGGGAAGTTTGAGTTCTTCACCCAGCAGGAACCGGCAGGCGGCGGGTAAATAAGCCTGCATCAGTGGCGCTTCGAGAAAGCCACTGCCTAACGCGTTGGCCACCACGACCTGTCCGTCACGGACGACCTGCATCAGTCCCGGAATCCCCTCGCGCGAATCCGGACGAAGTTCGAGTGGATCGCAACGGGCGTCACCCATCCGTCGAAAGATGACGTCGACGGCCAGCAGCCCCCCGAGGGTTTTCAGATAAACGCGATCGCCGCGAACCGTCAGGTCGCCCCCTTCGACCAGCGTATAACCCAAATAGCGGGCCAGATAGACATCTTCAAAATAGCGAGAACTTCTGGGGCCTGGCGACAACACCACCACTCGGGGATTGTCCCGATGGTTACGCGCCAGTCGTGCAAGTGTGTTTTGCAGCGCAATGAAGTAGGACGCCAGGCGGACGACGTTCAGGCTCTGAAATTTCTCTGGTAATGTGCGAGAGACAACAACGCGATTCTCGACCACATATCCGGCCCCGGACGGACCCTGTGAACGGTCTCCCAGTGCCATCCAGCGTCCTGTCGCATCGCGCGCCAACTGAGCCGCGTACCAGTGCAGGAAGATTCCCTCAGGCGGGCGAATATTAATGCATGGCAGCAGGTAGCCCGGATGTTCAAACAAGGCGTTCGGCGGCAGAACGCCAGATCTCACGAGTTCCTGGGGCCCATACACGTCGGCCAGGATTCGATTGAGTAAGGTGGCCCGCTGCTGGATCGCATCGGCAAGTGGATTCCATTCCGCAATCGGAAGCATCAGCGGAATGGGGTCCAGCTCCCAGGGACGTTCAAGGTCTTTCGACGCACCGTAGACGTTGTAGGTGACTCCATTTTCCCGCAGCAGATGACGAAGGTGGTCCCCCCGTTGATTGAGCCCCTCGGCACCCGCATCGTTCATGGTCTGGACGAGCCGCGACCAGGCCGGACGTACTCCCCCATCCGGCCCGATCATTTCATCAAAATACTGACTGTGGGGGGCATATCGCGATACGATGTCGCCGGCGGGATGAGCACTCACCGCACCGGTGCTGTCAATCATGATTGTCCTGGCTCCTCTCGGCTCAGTCGTTCCTGGTTTGTTCCGAATACGGAACAAACGACCAACGCGTGGCGACTGTACTGTCTGATCTCGGTTGTCTGATCCACCAATTGTCGGTCGCGGGTCATTCCCCAAGACCGCTCTGTTTTTCGTTTCGGGCGAGTGGTGACCGGGAAGATTCCCCCTGGCCGTTCCCGCTGTCAACATCGCAGCATGCTGCCGCCCATTCATTCCGTCGGCGAAATCCGTGACCGCCGATTACGTCCGTCGCATATCCAATGTGTACGGATAGTCGCGATTCTTCTCGTCTTCAGGAATCGTTTGCTGTCCGGGAGTATGACCGAGATGGAAGAATCTCGCCACGCGCCGGCTTTCGGCTTCGTAGGCGTTCACCGGGAATGTGGCGTAGCTTCGTCCTCCCGGATGCGAAACATGCCAAGTGCAACCGCCGAGCGACCGCTTGTTCCACCGGTCGAGCAGATCGAAGACGAGTGGCGAATGGACGCCAATCGTCGGGTGCAGACACGATGGTGGTTGCCATGCGCGGAAGCGAACCCCCGCAACGAACTCACCTTTCGTACCAGTCGGATGCAGCGGTACACGTCGGCCATTACATGTCACGACAAAACGGGGATCCGTCAGGCCACGGACTTTTACCTGGACGCGATCTACTGACGAATCGACGTAGCGTGCGGCGCCGGTACCGCCAAATTCCTCACCCAGGACGTGCCAGGGTTCGATCGCCTGACGCAATTCGATCTGCACTCCCGAGATCGTGATTTCACCAATCAGAGGGAACCGGAACTCGACATGGGGGGCGAACCAGGACTCTTCGAAACGGAATCCTGCGTCGCAAAGATCCGCCAGGACTTCATGGAAATCCTGCTCGACGAAATGGGGCAGCATGAAACGATCGTGCAGCGTGGTCCCCCAACGGACGAGTGTCTCACGGTAGGGCTTGTGCCAGAAACGGGCGATCAGCGCCCGCACCAGCAACTGCTGCGTGAGGCTCATCCGTTCATGCGGTGGCATCTCAAACCCACGCATTTCCACAAGACCAAGTCGACCTGTCGCACTGTCGGGCGAATACAGTTTGTCGATACAGAATTCGGCACGATGCGTGTTTCCCGTCAGGTCCGTCAGCAGATGTCGGAAGACACGGTCGACGAGCCACGGAGGACAGCTTTCCCCTTCTGGTAACTGCGAACACGCAATCTCCAGTTCATAAAGGTTCTCGTGCCGCGCTTCATCAAGTCGCGGAGCTTGACTGGTCGGGCCGATGAACAGTCCCGAGAAGAGGTATGACAACGAGGGACGGTTATTCCAGTACGTTACCAGACTGCGCAAGAGATCGGGGCGTCGGAGGAACGGACTTTGAGCGGGAGACGGCCCTCCCATCACGATATGGTTTCCGCCACCGGTGCCCGTGTGACGCCCGTCGAGCATGAATTTCTCGGAGCTCAATCGCGAGAGATGCGCCTCTTCGTACAGGACGGTGGTATTCGTCACCAGTTCCTTCCAGGTGCGCGAGGGCTGCAAATTGACCTCGATGACACCCGGATCCGGCGTCACCTTGAAATGATCGACACGATAGTCATAAGGGGGGGGATAGCCTTCGATTCGGACGGGCATCGAAAGTTCTGCGGCCGTGGCTTCAATCGCCGAGACAAGGTCGAGGTATTGCTCGATTCGTTCCACGGGTGGCATGAAAATATGGATGACGCCCCCGCGCGACTCAACGCAGAGCGCTGTTCGAACGATTGGTTCATTCTGATGCAAGCTCGCTGCCGACGAAAGCGGGTGCGAGTCCCTGGAGTGCGAACCGTTGCGAACGACATGCGAGGCGGGGGATGAGTCACCGGCCGTTCCGTTGGAATGCGACCGACTGTTCGTGGTAGGGGTGGACGCACTTGTCTGCGTCTCCACAGAATGATCTGCGACGGTCGAGGCGACCGGTTCCAGTTCACCGAATGATCGTTTGACGTACTCCAATACGCTGCCCCGGGCCTGCAGTACTCGCGGAACATCGCCATTCCCCGGCTGTGAACCGAGTTCAAACAGGTTGGGATGGACTTCGTTTGTCTGCGGAGCGACTCGAGAGAAGTGCGGAAGTTCACCACGTGGAGCGGTGGGGTCGGCTTCGACGATCAGCGGCCGATCTTCAGGACGCAGCCACGGGAGCGAATCGAGTGGCAGGCGATACCCCATGGGTGAATCACCCGGGACCAGGAACATCCGATCCTGGCGCAGGTGCCATGGTCCGCTGACCCAACTTGTCAGGGCGTTCTCGTCCTCGTTGGGCATGACCGGCAGCACATAGCCCACAACACTGGCGAGTCCCTGTTCAAAGACGCGCGCCAGCCGTGCTCTTTCTTCTTCATTGTCGAGCCGGGAATCGAACGGATCGACGTTTGTCGGCAGCTTTCTCGCCTTCCACAAGTAGTACCAGGTGTCTTCATAACCCGGCCGGATATGCTCAATCTGGACCTGCAGTTGCTGCGCAAGCATCGAGATAAATTCGCGAGCTTCTTTCTCTCCGTAGCCGTAGTCCTTGTCGTCCTCGGCGATCAAATCGGGACGAGTCCAGACGGGTTCGGTGTCCTTTCGCCAGTAGCAACCCAGCGCCCAGCGCGGCAGGGACTCGCCGGGGTACCACTTCCCCTGCCCGAAATGCAGCAAGGGACCATTTGCGAACCGATTGGCAAGCCGGCGAAACAGGGTTCCTGCCAGCCGACGCTTGGTCGCTCCCAGTGCCGCGGTGTTCCATTCAGGCTCGTCCCGGTGATCGATCGAGACAAACGTCGGTTCACCACCCATGGTGAAAAAGCGGGGACCCATCGAGAGTTCGCGATCGACGTGTTCTCCCAACTGCTGAATATCGGCCCACTGCTCGTCCGTGTAAGGCTTCGTCACACGCGGATCTTCGTGGATGCGGGTGATCGACATGTCGAAAGAGAACTCGACTTCGCACTTATCGACACCTCCATTGATCGGTGAGGCAGATTGTGGGTCGGGTGTTGCAGCCAGCGGGATGTGCCCTTCCCCCGCGAGCAGGCCTGATGTGGCATCGAGTCCCACCCACCCTGCTCCGGGAAGGAAGACTTCTGCCCAGGCGTGCAGATCGGTGAAGTCGGTAGCGGCCCCGGACGGTCCATCAAGAGACGCGACGTCCGGCTTCAACTGCAGCAGGTAACCCGAAACGAACCGGGCGGCCAATCCATAGTGACGCAGCAATTGGACCAGCAGCCATGCTGAGTCGCGGCAAGACCCACTTCGCCTGGTGAGCGTTTCTTCACAGGTCTGAACCCCGGGTTCCAGTCGGATGACGTACTTGACCGCGTGGTGGACGTACTGGTTGAAAGCAACGATGGAATTGTTGGTCTTCTCGGCTCCGTGAGGGGCTCCCGCGACGAAGGCCGCCATCTCCGGACCCAGGGGATCGGTGACCAGATAAGGCTGCAGTTGCGCCAGCAGAGAGGGACTGTAAGTGAATGGAAATTCTGTCGCGTCGGGTTCGAGGAAAAAGTCGAACGGGTTGATCACCGTCATGTCAGCGATCAGATCGACCGTGACGGAAAGTTCTCGCGTCTTGTCTGGAAAAACCACTCGGGCGAGAAAGTTGCCGTAAGGATCCTGTTGCCAATTCAGAAACTGTTTTTCAGGCAGTACTTTGAGCGAATAACTGAGGATTGGTGTGCGACAGTGGGGTGCAGGCCGCAGCCGGATCACTTGAGGTGACAAACTGACGAGGCGGTCATAGGAATAAGTCGTCTTATGGTGCAGTGCAACTCGAATAGTCATTGTCGATCTTCTATGGAGTAATTCAGGTTCGTCGTCTCAAGTCGCGTTCAGGTAATTCTTGACCGCTTTCGAGCCCCTGTTTTCGGATGCACGTCGGGTTGGATTAGTACTCGTCCGGTCGGTCGATTCATCGGAAACCGGCCGGATTTATCGGCTCAGCCCATTCGTCCCGGATCGGGCTTTATTCCTGGCAGTTGCGGCTGCCGGGGCGACCGAACGGTGGCTGCAGTGCTGCTGATCGCGAACGGTGGAAACGATTCTGATTTGGCTTTAGTGGTTAACTAAGGGAGGTTTGTTGACGTTACTGCTGCGAGGGGAAGTCGAATGGAGGGTTGCTTCCTCCGACCCTCCGATCAGCCCTGTGATTGTGACTGGCCACCCATCGATTGTTTCTGAACACTGGTCGCCGGTAAGGCTGCGCTAGTCGCGAGTGGCTTTTTGGCCGCTCGCACCGGCTTGACTTCGGGTTGTATTGAGAAGAAGGTGTCAGAGATGGCCAGTCCCACGCCGTTCAGCTTTTCCTGGAACTGATCGATGAACTCGTGCAGTCCCGTCGCAAAGATTTCCTCGATATTCGTGTAGTCGAGTTCGGCTCGTAGCCGACCCAGACATTGTTCGGCGCGATTATTGAAGTTGCCGCGCGAACCTCCGGTGATCGTTAAAAGCGACTGCTCGGCGGAACCAACACAGAACCGGACTGCGCGAGGGAACTCACGGTCGAGCAGCAGAAAGTCTGCAACCTGATGGGGAGTAATCCGGCCGTGGGCCTTGCGATACATTTCCAGTGCACTCGCTGACTTCAGTAGCGCGGACCACTGGTTTGTGTCAAGTTGCGTCCCGACATCGGAAACCTGGGGCAGCAGCAGGTAGTACTTCACATCAAGAATACGCGAAGTCTTGTCGGCACGCTCAATCAGTTGGCCCATCCGGTGAAAGTGCCATGCCTCGTTATGCGAGAGCGTCGACTGCACTGCTCCGTCGAGGGTATAGGCCGATAGTTTGATCTGGGCGAAAAAGTCGAAGGGTGAGCCCAGCACTTGAGGCTGCGATGCGGTTTTGACAAGCAGAAAGAATTTGTTGAGTTCTTCCCACATCGTGGAACTGATCATGTCACGGACGGTGCGTGCGTTTTCGCGCGCGGTTCGCAGGCAGCAGAGAATCGAGTTGGGATTCTCGGTATCAAACGTCAGGAAGTGAATGACGTTCTGCTGCGTTCCCTCGGGGTAGCGCTTCTGGAAATCAGCGTGGTCGCCGGTTGTATAGATCAGCGGATCCCAGTGTCGTTCCATCTCAGGACCGACATCCAGCGACAAATTCAAATTGACGTCGATGAAGCGAGCCACGTTCTCGGCTCGCTCCACGTAGCGACTCATCCAGTAAATCGAATCGGCAACACGGCTCAACATGATTGGTAATCTCTCGGGAAGGACGTAACGTCAAACGCGTGGCGTTCCGTTCTTCAGAACCCATGTATCTTTACTGCCTCCTCCTTGCGAGGAATTGACGACCAGTGATCCTTTCACCAGCGCCACCCGGGTCAGTCCCCCGGGCAGAATGTAAACGTCTTCGCCGTAAAGAATGTAGGGACGCAAATCGACGTGACGGCCTTCCAGATGATCTCCTACGATGGTTGGCACGCGCGAAAGCGACAGCGTTGGCTGTGCGACGTAGTTACGGGGATTTGTCGAGATCAGCTCGCGATACTTCGCCAACTGCTCACTCGACGCTCGCGGACCCACAAGAATTCCATACCCGCCTGATTCGTTAGCCGGTTTAACCACCAGCTCGGCAATGTGCTCAAGCACATATTTGCGGTCGTCGTCGTTGGCGCAAAGGTATGTCGGGACGTTCGGCAACAGCATCTCTTCGCCCAGATAATACTTGATCATCTGAGGCACATAGGCGTAGACCGCCTTGTCGTCGGCGATTCCGGTCCCCGGTGCATTGGCGAGCGCCACACGGCCGGCGCGGTAGACGTCCATCAACCCCGGGACACCCAGGCACGAGTCGGGACGGAAGCAAAGTGGGTCGAGGAATTCGTCGTCGATCCGGCGGTAGATGACGTCCACACGTTCGAGGCCTCGTGTGGTCCTCATATGGACGAAACCGTTCGTCACGACAAGATCGGGACCCTGGACCAGTTCGACGCCCATTTGCTGTGCGAGAAAGCAGTGCTCGAAATAGGCTGAGTTATAAATTCCCGGGGTCAGCACGACGACGGTTGGTTCGTCCGTTGTCGGGGGGGCGATGTGCTGAAGCATCTTCAGTAACTGTTCAGGGTAGTCCTCAACTGGCATCACCGACAGCCCGTTGAATAGTTGCGGGAACGTCCGCTTCATGACCTCGCGATTTTCAAGGACATACGAAACTCCCGACGGACATCGCAGGTTGTCTTCCAGAACGTAAACCGTCCCATCCGCATTACGGACAAGGTCGGTCCCTGTAATGTGACACCAGATTCCTCCGGGTGGGTTGAGTCCAACGCACTGCTTCAGAAAGTTCCGGCTCGAAGTGACCATGTACTCCGGGAAAATCCCCTCTTTAACAATGGTCTGCTCGTGATAGATGTCGTCGATAAAGCGATTCAACGCGCGGATGCGCTGCTTCAACCCCGCGTCGATGAACTTCCATTCGGCTCCTTCGATGATGCGGGGGATCAGATCAAAGGGCCAGATCTTCTCGGTACCCGCTTCGTGCCCATAGACATTGAACGTGATCCCCATATTCAGCAGGGCCTGGTCGGCGACACGCTGCCGTCGGGTCAGTTCACCGTCGGTCAGCCCCTTGAGACGCGACGCGAGCAATTCCCCCCGGGGGCGAGGCTGCCCACCCTCCAGAAACATCTCATCATAGAAACCAGCCGTATCGTAGTCGGGAAATGCGACGTCCTTCGGGACTCGATTATGCGCGGGGTCTGTGGCAGCGAGCATTTCTCATCTTTCGGCTGGAGACTCTAAATTGTCGTCGTTCGCCCCTGCTTTCGTTGAATCCCAATAATATCGCCTAAACTTCAGGCAGAAACCGCTTGCCTTCGGAGCAAATCATTCGGATTCCGGGCAAATTCACCGATGCGATTTGTAGAGGCAACTGCCATGCCGCTCAATTGCGCCTGGGGTTCCATTCTTCATTGCACGAAAAATAGACTGAATGTGCTTGCAGATGGACCTTGTTAGAAGGTTGAGTTGAATAGACTCGAAGTCCCTGTTCTGTTCGTACCGGTTGAGACTCGATCAGGCGGTGCTGAGACTCACAGAAATTCGCGGTGACTTTCAGTGGGCGCGTTCCGTCTCGGCTTCATTCAACAGAACGACGTTCCGCGGCCCGGCAGAGGATGAGACGACAAACGCTGATACGCATCCAACTTTACTTCTTCATGAGATCGATTCCCATATCGAGAAACAACATTTTCATGTCGTCCCAGACGTCTTTCTTGGCTGCGGGATTGCGCATCAGATACGAAGGATGGTAAGTGCAGATCACCTTCGCGTTGCCGTACGTGAAAAATCGCTTTCGCAGCTTTCCAATCGCTTCGGTCGAGCGAAGCAGGTTTTGCGCGGCGCAGGCGCCCCAGCAGACAATGTATTCGGGATTCACATGCGCGATCTGCCCGTCGAGGTATTCGCGGCAGTTGGCCGCTTCGTCAGGAGCGGGAAGTCGGTTCCCCGGGGGGCGACATCGAAGTACGTTGCAGATGTAAATGTCTTCGCGGCGAAGCCGACAGGCCTTAATAATATCGTTCAGCAACTGCCCTGATTTTCCGACAAAGGGCTCACCCTGAGCATCCTCATCCGCCCCGGGGGCCTCGCCGACGAACAGAATCCTGGCCTGGGGATTCCCGACTCCGAACACGGTTTGCGTCCGGGTACTGGCCAGTTCATGGCAACGAGTACAATTTTTGACACGTTCAGCCAGCGCCGCCAGACCCGCGACCCGCTCGGCGAGCGGCAGGTTCAAAGGCTTAAACGGTTCGTGGACAATGGGAAACAAGCTGCTGTCCGGACTCTTTTTCGCACTCACGTCAGGGACGGCAGAGCGACCCGGCTGTGCGAGTACTTCTGAGAGCAACGTGGGTCCGCCATGTGTCGCGCCCGCTAAATTCGAGGTCGCCTGAATCAGCGGGGACTTGGCCACAGTGCTGCTGGTCCCTGCGCGAGGCTGGGAAGTCACATCCGACGCCTGAGACTGAGGCGGAGAGCCACCCGGTGCGACGGGGGGGTCAGGAACGACGGGGTCGATTCGACTCCAATGCGTCAGTCCAGCCCGGCGAAATCCCTGCAGCTGTTGAATGACGGCCCGCCTGAGTTCGTCAGAATCGATATCCGGTGTTTCCATCGTCAACGCTAATATTTCCTGAACGAAACTTGCGGGGCCTCGTCTCCACTGGCCATCGACCCAGATCAGACGCGAGGGCCATCCCCTGCCCCGGTTCGGGGTCCGAGGGTAGTGTGACGAATGGCTCCTCAGCCTGCCAGCCTTTACGGGCTTTTAGAACCCGTGACACGACGCTCGTCCGGGGTAGAAGGTGCTCTGCACCGGGAGGGAGGCTGACCCGAGGGCTCGTTAACGAAGGTTGGCTGTGGTCGGAAAGTCGTCAGAGTGTCCCTGTCACGCCATGACAGGACGGTGGTCGCACAAATTCGAGCTCGTTGCAGAGGTTCGTCAACGAGATCGAAGTCCGGTGCATGTAGCGCACCCCCGAGCGGTCGATCTGGCCGTGGCTTATGAGTGGTCGGTATGGTGACGCAACTCGGGATCAGGCGCCGGATTCCCGGTGTCCCGTGATTCTTCAAATCTGCAGACACTGTTCGGACGCGGCAGGCGAGTCGCCAGGCAGGACGTCGGTGATCTGACAATGACCTGACGCCCGGCTTGTGCGAACAGTCCCGTCTTCCTCGGCTCAGGAGGATTTTTTCTTGCTGGGCGTTTTCTTCTTGGCAGACTTCGTCGCGGGGACTTTTCCTCCCTCTTTTCTCGCTTCCGACAATCCAATCGCGATCGCCTGTTTTCGGCTCGTTACCTTCTTGCCGCTTTTCCCGCTGCGAAGCTTGCCTGTCTTCATCTCGTGGACTGCTTTTTTGACCTTCTTTTGTGCGAGAGCACCATATTTTTTGGCCATCGAGAGAACTCCTGACTAGCACCTGGGAAGATGTACTGTCCGTTGATCCCGCAATTGGCGCGCCACCGGTTTGGAGCTTTCTCAAAGCTTGGTGGCAAGGACGACCAGAATCACTTCGGTGCTTCGTCTTGTTCGCGTGAGTGCTCTACTCCGGCATTCGCTTTAAGGTCACCCGGCTTGAGACGAACCCGATCGGATCTCGCGTGATTGGCCCCCCTGCGAGGGGTGAGGGGAGACATCGTGGCCCCCTTAGAGGAAATGGAGTCCCTCTTGCAGTAATTGCCGGTTTTGGCCTACAAACCCGGCTACTGGCGCTGGATGCGATGTTTTGTCTATTCGCTTCAGCTGAGTTTTCGGTCTCTCAAGGGATGGAGAGCCATGCGATTTCTACTTCGAGGTTGGGTTTTTGGTTTCGTCTCGCTGAGCGTAATGCTGACCGGCTGTGGTACGGCTTCGACTCCGGTTGCTGACACGAATGCGGATGATCCGCTGATGGCTTCCCGGATGAATGAGGAAGACGGAGCTTTACTGCTGGCGGTTCCCGGTCCTGACGGTAAGGGAGCTGATAAGAAAGGGAAGGTCTCGCAGGCTGCTGCCAAAGCAGGAGCCAATCTGGTTCCAAAGGCTCTGGGCGGGAAACGACCAGGTACCTTGCCCGACGAAGATCACGCAGCACGAAAAGTCGCTGATAAAGGCTCTCCCGAGTGGCTGCTGAGCGAAATTCAGCGGGTCCGCTTGTTGCCACTTCCTCACGAAGATGACGATGACAACGAATCGGAAGACTTCGAAGAAGACGAACAACCCCTGACACCCGAGCAGGAAAAGAAGCTGGCTCAGGCGATTGAGCACAGCAAGGGGATTCGCCGCGAGCGGAATCTGCAGGTCATCAAGTTGGCCGAAGAGTGTCTTCAGAAGACCAGCAAGAACCCAGAACAGGAACCGCTGTTCTGCGCCGCCGTGCATCATCTGCTCGACGCCCGCCTGCAACTCGCGCTTCAGGGGGACAAGGAAAGCATTGAATCGCTCTATGAAGCGGAAAGCCTGTTCTTCGAGCGGAATCCCAAATCGGAATCCGCGTCCGAAGCCGCACTCACGCTGGTCAATCTGGCACACGCCAACGCCCTTCGCTACGGCACGAAAGAGCCTCGCTGGCTGACCGAATTTTCCAAGCGTGCACAGGTTTACGCCACGCGGTTCCCGGACGAACAACCCCGATCTGTTCCTCTGTTGATGGC
Organism: Schlesneria sphaerica; assembly: GCF_044336245.1. NCBI lineage: Bacteria > Pseudomonadati > Planctomycetota > Planctomycetia > Planctomycetales > Planctomycetaceae > Schlesneria > Schlesneria sphaerica. The sequence continues at coordinate 6,054,330 of NZ_CP172346.1, forward strand.
CGCCGCACGCAGCTGTGAGAACAATGGACAACTGGAAGAGGCACGCACCTGTTACGGTCTGCTCACCTCGAAATTTGCTCAATCACCGCAGGGGCAGCAGGCCGAAGGAGTCCTGCGACGGATGCAGTTGACCGGAAATGAGCTTGAGCTGAGTGCTCCTGGCATCGACGGCAGCGACATCGATCTGAAAGCCTACAAGGGAAAGATGGTTCTGGTCGTGTTCTGGGCGTCCAACGCTCAGCCGTTTGTTCAGCAGCTTCCCAAGATTCAGGAAGTGACCGCCAAGTACAAGAAGGCCTGCACCGTGGTGGGGGTCAATCTGGATCTGGAAGAAAGCGCTGTCGAATCGTTCGTCGAAAAGACGAACCTCGACTGGCAGCAGATCTTCTTCCCCAGCAAGTCACAACGAGGCTGGAATTCACCTGTTGCAGTCTATTACGGAGTGAACTCGCTCCCCACGATGTGGCTGGTTGATCCTACTGGAGTTGTCGCGGAGACGAACCTGGATGCTTCGAACCTCGAAGCCAAGTTGCGGGAAGTCTACACCGCGTTCTCGAAGAAGAAGTAAGGCCTGACACAATTCCCGTCGGCCAGTATCAGCGACTGCGACGAGACAGTCTTTCCGCTGCTCCCCTGAAGCAGATGGAAATCGGGTCTCGTTGTTGTCGCTGATCTTCTTTCTGGTTCGTTCATCATCGAGCCACCAGCGCTATTCTGCCGAGGCGAGTGCTTTGGCTTCTGCCGTCGACAACGCCCGATTATAGAGTCGAACGTGACGAAGGCGACCGCGGAAGTGGTCATTCGGTCCGACCCCGATTTTCAGCGGTTGCTCGGTCGTCAGGTTGTAGTCGGCGGCGTCAAATTCTGTGGAACTCGATTTCAGCTCACCATCGACGAAGAGATCCAGCTTTCCGCCTGTCTTGACGGCCGCCACGTGGTGCCAGCCAGTCGGAAATTCCTCGTCCCAGGTCGTCAGCTTCCCAATTTCACAAGAGCTGACCCGGCCGTTAGGTAAGGTGCTGCAGAAAAGCTGACCCTGATACTCGGCCATAGTCCAGGCACGGCGATACTTGACGTCTGGTGTGGTGTCCAGTTGCGTAATTCGCTGCCATTCTGTTCCACCATTGTATTGGTAGATCTCGGCGAGCGGCAGGGTCCCTGCAACCAGGCGGCCGTTGTGAACCAGCATCCCCATCACTTCGAGCTCTTCGCCCAGACGGCCGACATCGGTCCAGTTGTTCGCGTCTTCAAAGCGGTAGACGCGGCCGCTGGGCCACGTTCCCACGTAAAGCCGCCCCTGATAAACGGCGAAGGAGTATGTCTGGGTGTTCTCGCCCGGCTTGCCGACTTCTCCCAGATCAGACCAGGTCTTGCCATCAAACCGGTAAACATGTCCGTTGTCGTAGCTGGAGGCATACAGATGACCGTTGTAGACCGCCATCGCCTCGACGCGTTTACCGTCGGGGACGTCGATCTCGTTCCAGTCGCCTGTCTCTGATCGCAGGAAAAATCCGGCGGGCTTGTAGAGCGATCCCGCATACTGTCGTCCCTGAAATGTCACCAGGCCAGAGACGGCTTCGATGCGATCGGGCTGACCGGGCAGCTTCAATGTGCCACATTCGACCCAGTTCGTTCCTCCCGCGTAGCGGAAGATCTGCCCCCCCAGATGCTGATTGGGCGATTCGGAAAGTGCCGAACCGGCGACCCGGTACTTTCCCGTGCCCACGTAAAGCTCTCCGCCAAAAGAAGCCATGGCTGTGATCGCGTTGCTCGGCGAGGGGCTTCCGCAATCAATCCAGGTTGTTCCATGTGCATACATGGCGACTCGTCCCGATTGTCCCTCCCCTGGTTCGCATGTTCCCGCGAACAGACGACCACGGTGGGTGATCAGGCCAAATGACAGTAGTGATTCCTTACCGGGTTTTCCTGCATCGCGCCAGCCGGACGATTTGTCGTTATCGATGCCGAACTGAAGCTGACGGAAATTGGCCTGATTCAAGGTGACGCCGGTATTTGTCTTCAGCGCCACATGAAAGCCGCGACGCGACGCGGGGTCATATTGACTGAGGATGTCTCCCGGGATGTCATCCGTTGAGCCATCGGTCCAGACCCAGGCGGCAACGGAAAAGTCCTTGCTACCGAGAGCGGAATTCTTGTTCGCAGGAATTTCGAGATATGACTTCTGTCCGTCGAACGAGGCGCCCTGCGCGTTGTGGTCCGCTGCCGGATCGTTCCAGGTCACGCCGTTAACTCGCCCGTCGAGTCCATTACCGGAGATGTCAATCGCGTTTTTCACCAGTGGCCAGTGTCCGACCAGACCTTTATCGAGAGCTGGTTTGTCGTCAGCAGAAGCCAGCGTCGGCGCCAGACCATGGCAAAGAAATAGCGCAAAAATAACGGTCGACGTTACTCGCATGTTCGCATGTTCCTCGTTGGTGACCGATGTCAGGCTATGAACTGTGGTTACTGACTCGACTGGCGACGTGATTCGCGCTTACGGATTGTGACGTACATCAATCCCAGCAGCAACACATCAATGTGAGACAATGTATCGTCCGCGCTGACTTCCCAGTTGCGGGACCACCAGTTGGCAGGCCCTACAGTCGCGAGGATCCTGGTCCCTTGCCGTAGAACGTATCCACGAACGAACCAGCCAGCACGTTCCAGTACGGCGGGGCCACACTTCAGCTCCATTTCCCAGTGAGTGAGGAAGAAACCCACGAGCGTCGCGGAACCAAGTTCGGTCCCCAAATCGTCAGTCAGCACGTAGCGGCTCTTCAGCCAGGAGGGGCGGACAAGCTTGATGGACCTGTCTGACAAAGGGAGATGCAAGTTCTCGCGGAACCATTCGCCCGTCACCACGCCCAACACAGTCCCATCGAGAATTAACTCGAACGAGGATGTGAACCAACCCGTTGCACGACCTTCCAGACGCATCAGACAACTCTTCTTTCCCGGTACCAGCACCGATGTCATTAAGGAGTTTATGATCCAATGGAATCAGAGACAGCATCGCATGAAACTCGATGATACCCGTCGTGGAGTTTTCTCCGTCAGGAACTCGTGAAGTGGGCGTCAAACTCCCTTGGATGAGACGTGGTGAGATGCCGCCAACACTGACGACTGATCTCAATCGGCCACCTGCCGCTCCATGCCCAACTTCGTCTCGAAGATAACCCAACGAAAAGGCCGGTCAGAATGATCCATTCCGACCGGCCTTTCGAGATTTGATTGCAAGATCATCAGAGGGATCAGTTGATTCCGACGGAAATCCAGCCGTCGACGAGCAGCAACTGTGTTACGTAGGCTACCACGATCTTGGTGGGTGTCTGGATCTCGACTTTTCCGTCCAGCACGCGGTCAGGCAGCATCGACTGAATCTTCTTGCGGACGACAGCGTTGATCGCGACTCCGCCCCCTTCTCCTTCAGCGGCTGCCACGATGACACTACCCGCCTTGGCGATGATCTGGCCCCCTTGAGCAGCCAGCGAGATGGGAACCGAAATTTCCCGCATGGGGATGTCTTCTTTTCCATCCTGCTTGAAACCTGCCCGAATGATGATGTTGATTTCATCATCAGCGACTCGGACGCGGATCGGATCCACAGGAGCGAAAATGATCGCGTTCAGATCTTGTGTCTCTTCGTCTTCCTCGACAGGAGCCTTGGGCTGTTCAGGCAAGTGGTAGGGGCGGTTCAGGATGGTGCTGATGAACGATTCCAGTTTCGCTTTCAGCTGTTCTTCGTTCAGCGTCTGACCGGCGATACCCATCTTGTCGACACCGTTATTGATCGCGGTTTCATGAATCAGTGCGGTGATTCCGGTCGCGGTGAGCAGGCGGCCTTCCGGCAAGTCTGCACCGATCTGACGTGGGGACATCACCCGAGCATTCAGCGTCAACATCTGATCTGTCGACTGGTAGGTGAAGGTGTCAGGAAAAACTCCGGCATTGCGAAGACCGGTGTAGACTTCGCGATTCAGCTTGTCGGTCTGCTGAGCGAAGTTGGAATCGACTTCCTGGTTGAAGGCAGGCAGCACACCATCTTGAACTCGGCTGGCTGCGATCGCTTCCGCTTCGCCTCTTTTCTCTTCTACAGCTTGTGATGCAATTCCCTGTGCGATTCGTCCGAGAATAGGAATTCCAGAGAATTTGGTATTGATCCCGGTCGTGGTGTTGTGCGGATTCACACCAATCGTTGCAGGCGACGTCATGAAGCGGTAGCCGTCGAAGTTGACTTCCTTCGTGGCCGCAAACGTGTGATTACCTGCCGTGTAGACAGTTGCCTGAGGAGTGACACCGGCCGTATTGGACTGAATGTTTCCGTTCAATCGCAAGGCGAACCGAGCCGTGGTGCTGCTTGGAAGCAGGTCCACATTAACGGTGGTATTGGTCACCTGGCAGCCATTTACCTGTGCACCCAGGATGAAGTCACGAACGGCACCCTGGACCGTTCGGCTGTCAGACATGATGCGGTTCAGGAACGCTTCGGTCACCAGCACCCGCAGGTTGTAGTTGAACAGACGGCTTTGCAGCGAGTTCGCCAGTCGGTCGCCGCCATCCGGGGCGACATAACGGGCTCGAGCAAATGCGTCCCGCAGTTCGCCAGCTTTTTCACCGGTTGAGATGTAGGTGTCGAGTGCGTCGGAAAGATTCTTCAGCTCGGCTCGCAGTTTCTGTCCTGCTGCGACGGGATCGGTCCACGATGCCGACGAGATGTATTGGTCGAGCGAAGTGGCGAATGACTGGAACGGTGAACGAGTCGTGAATTCACGCTGAGTTGCATCCAGCACGTGATCACGAGTCTTCAGCTTCGACTGCGCTTCCAGTGCCGCGGCGAGTGGCAATGATCCTTCCTGATCGGCCTGCAAGGCGCCCTTCAGTTCAGGAATATTGAAGTAAGCAAGCCACAACGATCCGTTGCCGATGGTGCCCAGATAGCTCTCGAGTGATTGAATCGACGAGAGCAACTGATTTGCACGCGCACGGGTCTTCGCTCCGGCGAGCTTGTGGCCGTCGATGTCCAGCGTGTCGAGCGCGGCTTCGGCGAGATCGATTCGCAGCTTCAAGCTGTTATTGAGAGCGGTCAGCGGGCTGTGGAGCGAACGGTAGGATGAATCATCCAGTGCCCGTCGCATCACGTCCTGCTTGACCTTCAGAACGCCCAGAGCATCACGTTGGGCCGCGGCGTCAGATCCTTCCAGTTTTGCATAGAAGTTGGCCACCGCATCCGAGGCCCCCTTCGACCATTCGGCCCAGTTGCCATCCAGTTTGGCGAACTGTTCTTCAGTGAGATCATCGGGTGGAGTGGAAGGAAAAATCCCGCTCAATCCCGTGCCAGCGACGTTCGCCGCATCTTCAACGGCGAAGGTTCCGGTAGCGGCTAAAGCCACGACACTGAGGAGTGCCAGGCTATGAGCCAGCCGATTCTTACGCCAGAATTTCTCAGACATCCAAGACGCCCGAGGTGTTCGATCCTTCATTCATTCGCTCCGTGCAAAAACCTATGTCAAATCAAGGTGTTCGACTGCCGGTCGATCGTTCGTAGACGGTGCGCTCTGGACAGCGATTCCTTCGCTGGCGTTTCTTATCGTCTGAGGTCCTTCTCGAATACGAGCATCACGGGCGGAAGTGCCACCTTCGTTAATTAGAACTCCACCGGCCCTCGCAGAGTTAGTACTTACCGTTGTGTTTTCCTAATCGCTACAGTCAGCCAAACCGCCCCAGCTTAGTGGCTCCCGGTGCCGTATTCAATCATCAGTTGCGGAAACGACCATCGGCACTGGCTGCCGGAACAGGTGCCTGTTCTGTCCCAAATGCCTTAATTCAGGGGATTTTCAGGCCTTTGGCCGAAGTTTTTAATTTCTGTGGCAGTTCCGAAAATTGAGTCCTGAACTGCCTGAACACCCGTCTGGGCGGCGACATCAGGCGGCCGTTCGGCAGCGTTCGCCGATCCGCGAACCTCTCCTCTGTCAGGTGCCGCAATCGGGGTGTGAAACGAACGTTCTCGTCTTGTTGCGATCGCCCCATCACATTTACTGTCACCGGCTCAGATCGAAGGGCGTTCATGACATCGTTCGAGTGTCAACGCAAACCGAGTTTCAGGCAGAAGAACCATGATCCAACGAACTTACTTCGTCATCATCGCACTCCTGGCGTGGGCGTATGGGAGCTGCTCGCTGGCCCAGGAAGTTCGTGTCTACACCACGATTCGTGACCTTTCCGGACCACCAGCGCCGTCTCGAAGCGACTCCAGCCGAGTCGTCGTTCGCAGTCTGATGCTGTTCCACGCGGGAAAGGTTTATGACTACATCGAACCTGCGGGCGAGGTGACGATCTTTGAACTGGCTCATCGTCGTTTCACCGTGTTGAACCCCCGTCGGCAGCTCAGCACTGAACTCACCCAGGATGAGATCCGTCAGTTCCTTGGTCTCGCAGAAGACGAAGCGCAAAAGCGCATGGCCGCACTGGCGGAAGAAGCTTCGGCCTCTTCGTTAAAAGCACAACAGGTGCTGTGGTTCCAGTTTCATCCCGATTTCGAAACCCGTTTCGAACCTGACAAGCTGCAACTGTCGCTCACGGCTGAACACTACCAGTACAACGTCGAAGGGTTTAAACCAACCTCGCCTGAACTGGTTGAGCAGTATCTGCATGTTGCCGACTGGATCGCGCAGTTTAACTCTGTCCTGCATCCGCAGTCACTATTCCCCGCCCCTCGCATGCGACTCAATCAGGAACTGCGAACCCGCGAACTGCTGCCACTTTCGATCGACCTGCGGGCCGAGACCGAGCCGGTGCTGCACTTGCAGGCACGGCATGAATGGACCTGGAAATTCCAGAAAACCGATCGGCAACTGATTGCCGACTGGGATAAACTGCTGCGGGATCCCAATCTCCGTAAGGTTCCTTTCCGTCAGTTCCAGCAGGAGATGTTGCGGACGGAGCTTGCCCGCAAGCGATGACATCCTGAACGGGTGAAGTGAGTTTGAATGCACAACTCGGAAGCCGTACCTTGCCTGCTTCAGACTGTCATTCAAACCTTCAGCCTACAAGGAACGCTCGATGGCTTCTCCGCTGTTCGATTTGACTGGAAAAGTGGCGCTCATCACGGGGGGCAGTAAAGGCCTCGGCAAGGCGATGGCCCGTGGATTCGCGGAAGCGGGGGCGGACGTTGTCATCTGCAGCCGTCACGCTGATGAACTCGAACAGGCACTCCCGGAAATTCTCGAAGGAACGTCCGTCCGGGGCCGTTCCTTCGTCGTTGATATGACGAACCGGAGTGAAGTCGACGCGCTCGCGAAATCGGCGCTGGAGGCGATGGGGAAGGTCGATATCCTCATCAACAATGCGGGCTCGAACGTCCCTCAACCGATCGACGCGATCACTGACAAGGACTGGGACCGGATTGTGGAACTGAACCTGACGTCCTGCATGAGTCTCTCTCGTGCGTTAATTCCGCAGATGAAGCAGCGCCAGTGGGGCCGGATCGTTCACATATCGTCGGTCATGGGGCTGACATCGAAAGCGGGACGCAGTTGCTACTCAGCGACAAAAGCGGCCTTGATTGGCCTCGCGAGGGCGATGGCCCTGGACCTGGGCCCGTACGGCATCACCTGTAACTGTATCGCTCCTGGCCCGTTCCTGACGGACCTTCCGGCAAGCGTCCTCAGTCCTGCCGAACTGGACGAATTCGCCACCCGGACCGCTCTGGGACGCTGGGCCGATCCGAGAGAACTTGCCGGCCCCGCACTGCTGCTGGCCAGTGACGCGGGGAGCTACATCACCGGAACCACCTTAGTCGTCGACGGCGGCACCCTTTGCAAGACGTTCTGACAGCCTGCCTGTCGGAGAACGATTGCTGGTGACGGAACAGACTCGGTTCCGGCACGCAACGGCAAACCCAATTAGCAAGAATGGCCCTGTCGGTTCCCCGGCCGGGCCATTCTTATTGACACCCTTAAATCGTTCCGGCGAGACCTTGCGCCCGGAATCGCGGTGAATGCAGTTTTTGACTGCTCGTGCAATTCAGGCGGGCAGCACAACTCTGCAGCAATTACGATTCAGTACTGATAGGAAAAAACGCTCCGGATCGTTCTCTTCGTCCGGTTTAAAGTCAAGAACATTGACGGGGAAGCGGATTATGAAGTTAGTGGGATAAAAAACCCCTGTGACTCCCTGTTGCGGCGCGGCATCTTATATCTTGGGACCCTAATCAGGGGTTCCAGTAATAGTACGGCCGCTTGTAGATGCATTCTGTGTGATTTAGACTGTATTGCCCTACTAGCCGTCGGTCCGACGTTATTTCAAGCTGGAACTGAAATCTACTTTGACACCCCTCCCGTGGAACTCAAATGAGTGGTCGTGAAAAATCGATTGAAGGTGTGCCGACGCGCGGTTCCAAAAAGTCGACTGGAGCCGAGAAAAAGAAAAGAGCGGGCTGGGAGCGGGTGCTGGTGTGGGGCGGCATCCTGACATTGCTGGTGCTGGTCCTCATCGAAGGGACTTCGTCGAAATTTTACGGAGAGACTTCAAAGTCGTTCGAATCCCGATTTCGGATCCCGGATGGAGGCAGGGAACGACCGACCGTGCCTCTGGCGGAAGCGACTGGGCACATACGTGGTTTTCCTTTCAAGCGCGAATCGGGAACACGACCGAATCGGCGAATTGTCTACTCATGGCCCAGCTTCTTCCGAACGTTCAAGATGGTCATGAACGTTAATGACAATAACGAGGTTGTCAGCGTCGATTCCCACGGTTCCATTGATGATGTGCCTGTCCCTGCGAGTAACGCAGCGGCAGAAATCGAAGCGAAGTTCTATCTCAAAGGGAAACGGGTTAAGACTGGTGAAAACGTCATTGAACTTGCCCCCCCTGAATCCCCGGATGGAAACCAGTTTGTCAGCTATTACGGGTCACTCGCTCGCGAACTCGTCCGCCAATCTGTGTTGATGGCGGCACGCTGTGAGATGGGACTACGGACTCGTGACTCAAACTTTGGAGAGGTCCTGCTCTTCGAAGCTGGCGAGCCCCGTTTTCCGCTTCAGGTCTCTTCGAAAATCGATCATCGGAATCAGCAGCAAGGCCCTCTTTGTGTCATTGAAGTGAGTCGTACGCAGCCTGACGGCAAGCATTTTCAGTGGACAAAGGCAATTCCGTTCAATGGGGCCGATCTGGAAGACTTTGTCAGTCAACTCGAAGCGCTCTCTCGAGGAGACTTCATTCAGGCGTTGCAGGACGCGGGATTCTCGCTTCGAACGAGAGCGATTGTCGATTCCAGTTCCAGTAGCACAGTTGCTTCGAAGCGCCCCAGCGGTCGCCCAAAGCTCGACGCCATATCGCAGTTCGCGGAACTGCGCCGCGTGAGTGCCGAGTTCGCCGCAAACGGAGAGTCTGACGCAGTTCTCGAAGGTTTGATTGAAGCCTATTCCAACCTGGGCAGTCTGACGGACCACTACTGGAGTTCGATGCCGAAGAGCTTCAAAGCTCGTGCGCTGCTGTTCGCGCAACGCTATGTTGCCCGGCGTGGATCGACACCTGCCACGCTGGCCTTTCGAGCCTATGCACGTGCCCTGGCGGGACGCCATGTGACCGCGTTGGCTGATGTCCAGGCGGCCAGATCGATCGAAGGGGGGACCGCTCCGGCGTGGCTGAACCTGATCGAAGCGTATTGCGCTTACAAACCTGATGTGCTGCAGAAAACAAAAGGGGATGACAAAGAGCTGTCACTTTATCTGCTAATGCGCATCTCTCAGCGAATCGGCAGCAAGAAGCAGGCCACGAGCACCATCACCCGATTCCTGGAAGTGAATCCCGCGTCGTTCAAGGCGCTGCTGTTGCTCTGCGAAACCTACGAGCTTGGAAACTACAGAGCGGTCACCGAAGCCGGATTTGATGTGACCTGGAGTTCGACCTATCCAAAGTTGCAGGCGATTTCGGATCTTCCTCCCGCAGCACTCCAGATTGCCACGACGCAGAGCGCAAGTCAGCAATTCGATCCAGACAATGAATACCGCTCCCGCATCGCTTTTATCGACGCGCTGCGAGCTGCTGGGGGGGATCTCAATGACGAGAGCGAGCCTTCCTGGAGCATGTTGGCTGAGATGCTGGAGGAGACGACGTTCACTCAGGTGGTTCACACTCTTTATTGTGAAGATGTGATGTTGGGGATCAGTGCCGAGAAGTCGTTAGAGAGACTGAGGCCGCTGGTTGAATCTCATCGGTGGATCGGCTTTCTGGATGCCTTCACTGATGATAAGAAATTCGGTGCCGCGCAGATGTCTCAATTTGCCAGAGATTTCAAACCAGGAAACTATGAGCATTCAATGCTCCTGATGCTGGACGTGCTTAGTCGAACGGCGCCGAGAGACGACTACGCACAATTCTTCCCCAAGACTCTGTTGAACTTTGATTTTGTCTACGAGGACCTCGTCAAGGAAATACGCTATCAGTCCGCTCCGCCCACTTCGATTGCTCAATGTCTGAGAAGTGTCAGCCCGCACCAACCTGCTACGGCGGCGGTCTTGATTGAACACGACTGGGAAAATGCAAAGCTCCTGGCCCCTGAATGGGAGGTGACATATGCCAAGTGCCCCAATGTGATGATTAAGCTGGCCGAAAAATTTGAAACCCTCAGAAAAATGGAAGACGCGGTGAGGTGCTTCAAAAAATCGATCGACTTGGAGCCGACGTATGCCGCGTATCGGAAGTTGGCCGACGTCTATTACTGGCAGGGAAACTTGACTGCGTATCAGGAGACGTTGGAAGATTCACTGGCTTTACCTGATTTCGGACTGGAACGCTCCAATACTGAGGGGAACCTGGCCACCTTTCTGATGCGAAAAGGTGACTGGGAGGGGGCGCAACCGTACGCCGAAAGGGCCGCCGGAAGCTACTCCAGCACTGGATTGTTAACCGCGGCACACTGTGCTGAAGGGTTAAAAGACTGGCAACGTGCCGAGGCTTATACTCGCGCCGCTTCGGAACGCTATCGCGGAAGTGAAGCAGACTGGTACATCTGGTGCGTGAGGACCGGTCATGGAGATGTCCGCGCAGCACGAGCTCTGGCCGATCAATACTGGCAATCGTTTGTTCCGCCGTTGTCGCAAGCGCAGTCGGATTCCCTCTTAGACCGTTATCTGATGGACGGGAAGCTGACACAGGCGCTGGAAATTGTTCGGCAATTTGAGATCGAACCGATAAGTCTAATGGATACGGTTGATCTAAACCTGGATCCCCGCAAGGTCGTGCACGGAGCTTTGATTGCCGATGAACTCAACGAGTTCGCACTGCGCGACAAGTTGTTGAAGGCAGTACCACAGGCCACCATCTCGCGCGGAAGCGATCAGTTGATTGAATTTGCCAACCTGATGCTACGGGCCCTCAAAGAACCGGACAAAGTTGAGTGGGACGGGAAGGCGTTCGACGAGATCATGGCTCGGGCCACTCGTGATGAGGTGACCTTCCTCTACTTCGCAGCAGGGAAAACGCTGTGGAATCGCAAACAGATCGAATTGGGACGTCCGTACCTGGAGGCGGCGGCAACGTCCTTTTCCCTGGGAAAACGCTCATGTATGTTCGCGGCTCAAATGTTGCGATCGCAGAATCTGCCGGTTGGCCACACGCGCTTGTCAGAATTGCCTGACGATCTGGAGGCGGTTTGCTCAAAGTTGCAGAATGTGGGTAATCAAGTCTTACTCCGCAACTACGAAGAGGCTGAGCGTTACTTGAAGGAGGCCGAAGAACTCCGCCCCGGCTTTAGTGCTATTCATAATGCTAAGGCACACTTGGCGACGTCACGTGGCCGCTTCTCTGAGGCCGTACAGCACTTTGAAGAGGCTGTGAAACTCAATCCTGACAGCGCCTATGCCCACTCGCAAGCCGCCTGGATTCTGGCCACCTGCCCCGACGACGCCGTCAGAAACGGAGCCGCTGCCGTTGAGCACGCAGAAGCGGCGTTGCGACTACGTCCAATTACGAACTATTTGACGCATACTTGCCTTGCTGCAGCTTACGCAGAGGTCGGTCGATTCGATGAGGCCTATCGGCAGGAGACGATGGCGATTGACCTTTCAGACTACGCTTCGAAAAACCACGACCGGCTGATGCAGTATAATAGAAAGAAGCCGTTCCGTGATCAAAGTCTCTTAGCGGAACCCTTGCATTCGGAAGGTGCGGCTGCACAGGAATAAGCATAACACTGCAGCCGGTACCCGATGCCCCGCCCTGCCATGTCTCCCTGCCATCGCGTTGTCGTCGAAGGGGGGCTTCGTGAAGATCACACCTCAAGCGGCTGATTTGACTTCGTTTGTCTGGACACTGGTCAAGGTGACATCGCCTGTCTCGGAATGGTATCGTAGCCGAACTTTGATCTTCGCTTCTGCTGTCGACCGTGACGATGAGGGATGTCTGACATGGACTGCAAATTTTCGAGGCGCGCGTGCCTCCGGGCCCTTGCTGCAAGTGGGGTAGGTATTCTGGCGTCTCAAGGTGCCTGGGCAGACGACGTTCAGCGGGCACGTGTGACAGACCTCCGCGTCATTAGCTGGAAACCACCGCTTTACCATGGCTGGCCGACATTGGCACGACGTCAGAATGGAGAACTGCTGCTGACCTTTTCGGGGGGGCGAGAATCGCACGTTTGCCCCTTCGGCAGGCTGGAACTGATGAGGTCGCAAGACAATGGCCTCACATGGGGATGGCCGCAGGTCATCTACGACAGCCCGATCGATGATCGTGATGCAGGACTGGTCGAGACGACCCGGGGTTCTTTACTGCTGACCAATTTCACCTCGCTTTACTACGCGAAAGGCTACGAAGCGGCCAGGAAAATCGCGGCGGGACAGCCCGGTGCCTGGGATGCCGTCAAGCTCGACGAATGGCAGGCCGCTCACGAACGCCTGTCTCCCGAGGATCGCCAACGGGAAGAAGGGACGTGGATGTGGCGCTCGACCGACGGAGGCGTCACCTGGTCGTCGCGTTACGCCGTTCCCTGCAACAGTCCGCACGGTCCCATTGCCCTGAAGGATGGCCGCGTGCTCTACGCCGGGATTGGGTTGTGGAGCAAGGATCGCCCGGTCGGGGTCTGGGAGTCGACCGACGATGGCGTCAGTTGGACTCTGCTCTCGGCCTTTACTCCTCGCAAGGGAGACACGCTGGAAAACTACCACGAACTGCACGCGGTCGAACTCGATTCGGGCAAGCTGATCGTGCACATCCGAAACCATAACGCGGCCAACGCGCAAGAGACCCTGCAGACGGAGTCGACGGATGGGGGAAAGACCTGGTCTGAACCGCATCCTATCGGTGTCTGGGGCCTTCCCTCGCACTTGCTGAAGTTGCGCGACGGCCGTTTACTGATGAGCTATGGCTATCGACGACGTCCGTTTGGGATCCAGGTGAGAACCAGTCGTGACGAAGGGACGACATGGAACGCGCCGATCGTCCTGACAGACGACGGAACGAGTTCGGATCTGGGATACCCTTCCACGGTCGAATGCGACGACGGGACGCTGGTCACGGTCTGGTATGAAGTCCTGAACGGCTCTGACCTCGCCCAGCTCCGGCAAGCCCGCTGGAAGCTCTAGAAAACAATCTCACAGTAAGAAGCCATGGCCGACCGGTTCGTCCTTCAGGGATGAACCGGAACGGCGGCTTCTGTCTGCTGACTTGTCTCTGTGGGTCGTCATCAGTTCATTCGTGTGGGGGGCCGACCGACACACGAACGGATCGAGGGCTTACCTGGTCTGTCTTTCGCATCCATCCGTGATGCCGCTCATTTTGCTCGCCGTTTCACGGCGTAGCCGTACGAAATGGGCCAGGTCGGGTCTGCTCCCAGCTCGTGCTGAACCTTCAGCGTCCAGTAGGGCTCGCGCAGTAGCTCACGACCGATGAAGACCAGGTCAGAGTCCCCTCCGGTGATGATTTCGTTCGCTTCGGCGGTTTGCGTGATCAGCCCGACGGCTCCCGTCATGATGCCTGTTTTCTCACGAATCTGGCGGGCGAGTGGAACCTGATATCCCTTGCCGACAGGAATTCGGGCGCGAGGGACAAGTCCGCCAGACGAGACATCGATGAGATCGATTCCCAGCTCCTTCAGGCGGCTCGCCAGGACAATCGACTGGTCCAGGTCCCAGCCTCCGTCGACCCAGTCAGTCGCGGAAATGCGGACGAAAACAGCGAGGTCGGCGGGCACCACTTGTCGTACCTGTTTCGCTACACGCAGCAACAGACGCATCCGGTTTTCCAGGCTGCCACCGTATTGATCCGTTCGATGATTGCTGAGGGGTGACAGAAACTCGTGCAGCAGGTACCCGTGGGCGGCATGGATCTCGATCACTTTGAAACCAGCGGCAAGAGCCCTACGCGTGGCGGCTTCGAAGGCCTGTACCACACCGTCGATGCCAGCGGCATCAAGTTCGTGTGGCACGGGATTTCCCTCGTCAAAGGGGATCGGGCTGGGGCCAATGACCGGCCATCCGCCAACTGAATCGGAAAGCAGCCCTGCTCCACCATTCCATGGCAAATCACAACTTGCCTTGCGCCCCGCATGAGCGAGCTGGATTCCGGCGACGGCTCCTTGTGAGTGAACGAACCGCACAATCCGAGCCAGCGGTTCTGTGTGTTCATCACTCCAGATGCCGAGGTCACCCGGTGTGATTCGGCCTCCAGCGGTGACCGCCGTTGCTTCGACGACAACCAGCCCCACACCACCGGATGCCCGGCTCCCCAGGTGGACCAGATGCCAGTCATCCGCGAATCCGTCTTTGGCGACATACTGACACATGGGTGACATCACAACGCGGTTGCGCAGCGTCACGCCTCGGATCGTCAAAGGACTGAGCAGATCAATGTCGGGAATTTCCCGATCATGTTCGGTTCCTGAAGGGCAACCATGCGTGCCGCGGTCTTCCATTCTGCTGTCACTCATTTGATTCCGTTCCCTGCTATCTCAAGCACTCAAAAAAACGTTTCATCAAGGACATCATGAAGCAAATTACCGTTCCCGGAAGTTTCTCTTACACGATTCCAACAAAGGCTGATCGAACTCCGGGAAATTGACCGGCAGTGCCGTACCGAACGTGGTTGTCAGGCTTGAAGGGAATTGACTCAGTGGGAAGCTGCTTAACCTGAATTGGCCGATGATGGCTGGCTGAAGCACGAACCTGACGGACATCACCGACCAGCCGCGTGGGAAGAGTCGGTCAGAGTCGCACCGGCCTGGTCGCGAGCGACGTCTTCTTTCGATTGCGGATCAGGTTTTTCCAGGTCGATGGTGACGAAATGCGGGCCGGGGCGAGAAATTGGAAATAAAACGAAAGTCTCCCTCTCGGGGCCCAGTGAAGTGGCGACGGAGAGGGAGCGAACCAGGTCATTGACAAGTCGATGCATCGGAACGATTTTTGGGGCGCACCTGCGAATCCGTTTTCGGCCTCGCGGGAGTGTGCTACGACACTTTTTCAAGAGCGGCGCGGAGTTCCGCGTCAGTGTCTTTGGCAAGTGATGTCTGGAAAACTTTCCCCTTCCCGGCAAACTCTTTCAGTCCTTCCAGAACCTTGTCATATGTTGCCTTGCGGACAAGGATAAACAGGGCCGAAGTACCTGGCTTGAATGCTTCCGAGACATCTTTGATGGTGGTGTCGCTGATGCCGATGTCGGACAGCACGCCTGAAAGTGCTCCCGCTCCTGCTCCGGCAGCGGCTCCCAGAAGTGGGTTGAGGAACAGCATGCCAATCAGTGAACCCCAGAAGGCCCCTCCGACCGCACCCGCTGCTGTCAGATTGACCGCCTGATGGAGTTGGGCCGTCCCTGCAGCATCCTTTGTGACAACGACTGCATCTTCCAGTTCGATCAGATACTGATTCTGCATCTTGATCAATGCCGTCCGCATCTCGAAAGCGGTCTTATCATCATCAAAGACGATTACGACGAGATCACTCATGGTGTGTTCCCTGAGAAAGAAGTGAGAAGTGAAGGGGCCTGCAGTCTCAGGAAACTCTACAGCGTTTTTGTGGATAGCGAAACTGGATGGCTGGTTGGGGTCGCGATTTGAAAGCCGCCTGTCTGCGGCGAATCGTCATAGGGGGAGAGTTCTCAACCTCTCCCTCTTAAAGCCGGTTCCCACTCTTTGTCGCCGATACCCTGTTCAGGCTTTGGTTGTGGCTAGGGGTCGGTTGAATTCCGCGAGTTTCTCTATTCGGTCGAACTGAGCGGCGACTTCCTGGGCGTGAGTGACCAGCAACAACGAAACATGGTGTTCTCGACACGAATCCCGTAACAGGTCCAATACGGTCTGTTGATTAGCGACGTCGACGTTAGCAGTTGGTTCGTCGGCCAGTAACAGCCGGGGAGTGTTGGCGAGCGCCCGGGCGACGGAGGTCCGCTGTTGCTCACCGACCGACATTTGCGTCGGCTTGTGGTGCAGTCGGTGAGAGAGGCCAACGCGTTCCAGTAGTTGAATGGCTCGGGCCCGATCCGCTTTTCGGCCGCCAAAACTCATCCCCAGCAAGACATTCTCCAGCGCGGTAAATGCGGGAAGGAGGTTAAACGTCTGAAAGACGTAGCCAATACGCTCTGCCCGAAAACGATCTCTGGCGGCCTCCGAGAGTTTCACGATATCGGTGCCGCCAATCAGGACCTCGCCCGAATCGGCCGCCGTAATTCCCGCGATGATGTTCAGCAGCGTTGTCTTTCCGCCCCCGCTGGAGCCCACAAGCACCGCTTGTTCTCCTTGTCCCAGTTTGAAATCTGCCACATTCAATATGGGAACCCGCCCCCCGCTGGGGTCCCGATACGATTTCTTGACATTTTTGATTTCCAGCGACATCAAAATCCCTTCTTCATCCGACGCAGGTCGCAGCAGCCTTGTGTTTTAAAACAGGTACTGTCATTTCTCATCTTGTTCGGCATAGAATACGCCGAATCGGCAAAAAACTCGAATTGCCGATCGGAATTGAGTAATTGTCTACTCCGTTGCTTCTGTTTTCTCATCAAAAGGCAGCGTCACGTAAATCGTGCTGCGGGTCTTAAGCTGTTTATGCTTTTAGATTTAGATATTGGCAGCAAAGTCCCATCCGTCTGAGGAATCTCCGTCGCGGTGCATCGAACGCGTCCGCGTCCGCTTCCAGTTGTTCCCCATTTCAGGCCAGAACAGGCTCGGAGTAGCCATGTCCGCAGTCGCCCCCGGCATCCCGACCCAGATTGAACAGCAGTTGCTCGGTCTCGACAAGCAGCTTCGGGATGCGGCATTCATTCGTGGCGTGAGCCGTCTGATCGTGGGGATGGTTCTTTATCTCGCCGGTGTCGTGGTGCTGGATGCCTGGCTGGGGTTAAGCGGAACGATCCGCGGAGCATTACTGGGGGGCTGGGTCGTACTTGCGGTGGTGCTGATCTGGCGCGGCGTCCTTCGCCCGATGTGGGCTCCCGTTTCTTTCGCCTCACTGGCAGCCGTGGTGGAGCAGCAGTTTCCGGAACTGCGGGAGAGATTGACATCGCTCGTCGAACTACGGGGAAACGAAGGGACCGAGCTGGCTCCCGGGGCATCAAGGTTGATGCAGGATCTGCTCGCGCGACAAACGGTGAAAGCGTTCAAACATCTTTCAATTGACCAGATCTCGTTCCATCAGGGACCCCTCCGAGCCGCTTTGATCGCGGCCATCGCGGTGGTTCTGCTGTTGGCCCCATTCGTGTGGAATGCCGACGCTTACGGATTGCTCCTCAGCCGATTTTTCGCGCCGTGGGGAAATTTTTCGTGGGGGTCCCGGTGGATTTTGAACGTGGTCGAAGGGGACCAGGTTGTCGCTCGTGGATCGGATGTGCCGATCCACGTCAAAGTGACTCCGCGTCGCAATGGCCTCATCGTTAATCCCGAGAAATTTTCATCACTCAGGCTGAACTGGCGAGACGACCTGAACGGATCCGATCAGCGTCGATTCGTCTGGGATACACAGACAGAGACTTTCGTCACAACGTTACCTCGAGTTCAGCAGTCGCTGAGTTTTGACGTAACATCGGATGGAGCCCGGACGGGGATGCATCGCGTCGTCGTGGCCGATCCCCCCGTCATGACGCGGTTTCAGATGGAAATCGAACCACCCCCCTACACCGGTCTGCCAGCCCGGTCGCTGACCAGTGTGCCGCCTGAAGTCCGAATCCAGGAAGCCAGTCAGGTCTTGGTCTCGGTGGAGTTCAGTGAACCCGTCGTTGAAGCCCGATTGCAGTGGCCAAAGTCCCTTCCAGATGCCTCATCCCCCGTCGCTCCCCCTCGAGATGCTTCAGAGGTCGAGGATCTGATTCCCCTCACGCTGTCTGCCGACCGGACGCGCGGTACAGCAGCAGTGATGGCGCGTGTTTCCGGCGCGATCTCGATTCTCGCCTCAAATTCGTCGGGACTTCAGAATCGAGACCTGGCTCGATCGCTCTTCGTGACGCCGGATGAACCCCCGACTTTGCGACTGAGTGGCCCGGACCATCCCGTATTTGTCCGGCCTGACGAACTGTATGAGCAGCGCGCCGAAATTAATGATGACTTTGGTCTATCTGCTGTCGAGTTGTACATCGAGGCTTCGACTGGGATCGAGGAAATCCAGAAGGTGGCAGATGATCAACTGACCCCCCTGCCACTGGCTCACTCGTTTGCGATCGACTTGACGCGATTCAACTTAACCGGTGGTCAGATCGTAACGTATCGCATTCGTGCAGCGGATAATCAGACTGAAGCCGGACCGCAGGTCACCTGGTCAGCTCGCCGTACTCTGATGGTCAACACGAGTCTTCCGCAGCTTCCGGATCAGGAACTGGCAACGGAAATCCAGCAAATGGACGATCAGTTGGTCCAGTTGCGCGCGGATCTGGGAGATGTGAAAGATGCAATGACGCAGCTGCATCAACAGACCGAGCGAGAGGCGCTCGGGCGGGACGACCCGACTGACAAAAATGAACAGCTTGACTCCCTGCAGAACGAACAGAATGCGCTGCTCGACAAGCTGCAGGATCTGGGGGATCGTCTCGCCGAGCGGCTGATGACGTCGGAACTGGCTGACGCGACGGACCAGATTGCCGCTGAGGATTTACAGGTGGCCTTCGAGAAGCTGCAACAGGCCCATGATAAGCCCGCCCGGGACCAGCTCGAACCCATCGCGCAAGCAATCGACCGCCTGGGAGCTGCCGACAAAAAGTTGCAGACACTCGGCCGACATTTGAACGAACTGAACAAGCTGGAGCAGAACCTGGCGGAACTGTCCCGGCTTGCACAACGGGCAGAACGACTCGCAGAAGAATTGGAACGACTCGACGAGCATCGTAAGGGGACAGACAACCGGGCAGATGCCACGGCTTCAGACGAGACGGCTCGCCCTCAGGTCGAAGAACTGGCCAAACGGCCCGAGCTGACACAGCCCGCCGACCCGGCAGATTCCTCCCGCGACGAAGAGCCTCAGACGGTCGCGTCAGCTCAGAAGAGCCCTCCCGCGACGGTCCCGGATGATCAGGGGCACGAAGGGGAGTCTGTTCCTGCGGATCAGGAGGTTCGTCACGTTGACTTGGAAGTCTTGCAGAAGTTGAGAGACGAGGGAGAACAGCTCAGCAAGCGGATGGATGAATTGCTGAAAAACCACCCTGAACTTCTGGAGGCGGCACGGCGAGACAAGCAGCAACGACTCAACCAATTGGCCCAGCAGGCACGACAGCTTGCCCAGGTGCAGGACCAGCTTGCCATCGCGATGAAGCAGGAGGCTGATGTCGCCACAGGGGACAGTCCCCAGACCAAGCCTCATGCGGCGCCAGCGACGGATTCAGCGTCGGACGCCGAACCGACTGGAGAAGATCAGGCGAATCAGCAGCCCCGCGCGAATGATGACGCTTCCGCAGATCGCGCGTCACTAGAGACCGGTTCCGAGCCACAATCTTCTTCAGCGCGCCCGCAGACCAGCGCGTCTGACAATCCAAAAGGGACTCCATCACCCAACAGAGCGGAAGCAGCAACGGGTCCTCAAGGGGCGCCTGAGGGGCAAACCCCCGGCGACGATGTACCAGAGTCGAAGCAGGATGAGGGACCGGAATCCGGTCAGACCCCCGGTGCCGATGCAACTCACGAAGCGGAATCGAACGAGCAAGGTCGTTCCAAACCGGAATCCAGGGAAACGGACACCCGGAGCCCTGCTGGACAACAGGCGCGGTCTTCCGAGACAGAAACGAGGGCACCCGCGAGCGAGGGTGCGGAATCAAAGTCAGCCGAGTCCGGTGATGAGCAGGCTTGGCGTGAGCGGGGTGCGAAGGCGTTGAAGCAGCAGGAACAGATCACTCGTGCCGCCACTGAGCAGGCGATCGGTCTGCTGCGAGAGACCGGAGCAGACTCACCAGCGACGAAGGAGGCGGCCGACTTCGCTCGTCAGGCTGAGCTGGCTCGACAGCAGGCGCAGGGAGGGGAGTTGGCAGCAGCCGCGGAAACAGCGCGTCGTGCAGAAACGGCAGCGGACGCAACGCGTGAACAGTTGAATCCAGACGGCCAGTCCCCCACCCCTCAATCGCGTCAGGCAGAGCAGCTGGCCGAACAGCAGCGAGAGATGGCACGCGAACTGGAAGAGCTGGCGAAATCTCCCGAGGCGGTTCGGGGAGCCCGAATTGAAGCACAGCGTCGAGCCACCGCTGCGGCGCAACAGTTGTCGCGTGAGCTGGCGGAGACTACCGAGACGCTCAAGTCGGCCCCGCTGAAGGGGCCCGATACTCGTGAAGTGGCCGAGGCGGGAGACAAAGCACGTCGGGCGACGGAGCAGGCAGAAGCCGCCATGCGGAAAGCAGAGAACGCACAGGCCCAGAAAGACAGATCTGCTTCTGCCCAGGCTGCGGCCGAGGCGACGGAGAAACTGAACGAAGCCGCAAACGAAGTGAAGCCGACGCCCCCTCGATCGCCGGGTGTGACACCCGTCCCCGAACAGGTCGGGGCGAAGGTTGCCGAAGCGACTCGCCAGATCAAGCTGGCACAAATGAAACTCAGCCAGGAAAAGGCTTCTTCTTCTTCGCCCGACGGAAAGAAAGCCGGTCAGGAGCCACCACCGGGCAAGGATCCTGCGGCCTCGGCGAAGGAATCACAGGCAAAACCGTCTGACAAACAGGAAGAGTCGTCTCGCGATCAGTCCCAGCAACAGGCGAAGGCTGAAAAGAGTCAAATGGCTGCTGAAAAATCACCTGCCTCGTCAGCCTCAAAAGCCGGCCAGAAAAATTCCCCCCAGGAGAAATCCGCCGGTCAACAGCCCCAGAAGTCATCGTCGAAATCGGATGGCAGTGACGGGACCGAGGGCTCTGGAAAAGGTGGAATGAATGGTGAAGGGGACGGTGGTTCAGGACAGTCCCCGGGCGGTGAAGGAATGGGGGCAGGAAAGCCAGGGGGGCCCCCTTCGTCATCGGCCTTGCAGTCATCGTCGGAGTCGTCAGGCAAAGAGGGCGGGCAGGTGGCGGGCAAGGAGGGTATGAAAGGTGAAGACAGCGGCGACTCAGGACAGTCGCAGGGGGATGAGGGTCAAGCTGGTGAAAAGCCTGGCGATGCCCCCTCGTCATCTTCCCCAAAGTCTCCGTCGGAGTCGTCAGGCAAAGTTGGCGCAAAGGGGGCACGCGATGAGGGTATGAAAGGTGAAGACGGCAGCGATTCAGGACAGTCGCAAGGCAATGAGGGGAAAGCTGGCGAAAAGCCTGGTGATTCTCCTTCGTCGTCTTCCCCGAAATCACCGTCAGAATCGTCAGCTTCTCAAGCCGAGGGTGCTGTGGAGGGGGGATCGGCCCCCACAGCCGAGGGGCCCGCGAGCGGAAAAGAATCTCCCGCTGCTCCCTCCGAAACAGTCCCCGAACAGAGTCAGAGCAAACCGGGATCCGAGGAATCCCATAATTCTGATTCTTCGCCCCAAGGCGACGAAACAGATTCACCGATTCGGGGTGAAGGACAGGATTCTAGTAACCCTCCGTCCGAAGCGGGCTCCATGAAAGACCCTGAAACGAACAAAGCAGAGGACGAGGAGGATTCACCCCAAAAGCAAGCGGCTGCTTCGAACGAGTCTTCCGAGGTCGAATCCGCCGCCAGTGAAACGGAAGGTCCGTCTCAGCTGGCCGGTGCGGCGGAGCGGTTTCGCCAGTTTGCCAAATTGCTGAGGTCCGAAGAAGGAGCCAGAAGGAACTCGAAACAAAAAGGTCGTTCCCGAAATGACGCCCCTTCGGCAAGATCGCCCAGCAACGAACCGGCTGAGCCGTCGGGAAATGGTGGTGAGGGAGCGACTCCTGGGGGGACCACAGAGGGAGTCGATCTGGGCCAGCTCGAAGTCGAATTGCAGCAGCATGCCCGTCAGAACTGGGGTCGCCTTCCCGGCCAGTTGCGGACGGAAATCCTGCAAGGTGCCGGAAAGAAGTCGCATCCTGAGTACGCTGATCGAATCAAATCCTACTTTGAGCAAATCACCAGGCCCGCCAAATGAAGCGCGTGTTATCGGGTACCCCTTCGGTGGGGATGAGTGATTGTGAAGGAGAGTCTTGGTGCGATTTCCCGCATTTTGCCTGGGTTACGCGTTTTTTGGAGGCCTCGCACTCTGCCTGGTCTGTATCTCTTCCGCGATTGCCGTGGAAGATGAGGAGGTCGATGAGGCAGTCGTGAAGGCGCTCCGCTTTATTGCGTCGCGGCAGGCGGCGGATGGAAGCTGGCAAATCGATCAGCGGGGACCCTCCACGGCAGGAACGTCACTCGCCGTCATGTCGTTTCTGGCTGCCGGGCACGTCCCAGGGGAAGGACCCTACGGCGCCGCGATCGCCAGGGGAATTGAATACGTTATTCAGCATCAAGTTCCCAATGGGATGATTATTGACGCGCGGGGGCACGGCCCCATGTACGACCATGGGATCAGTACGCTGATGCTCTCGGAAGTCCTGGGAATGTCGGAGAAGCATTCGTCTCCTCGCGTCCGGGCCGCGCTGGAGAATGGAATCCGGCTGATTCTGAAAGCTCAGCAGGTCCGCAAAACTCCCCGCGAACGGGGCGGGTGGCGCTATCAATATAATAGTGAAGACAGTGATCTGAGCGTGACAGGATGGCAGCTACTGGCACTTCGCGCGGCAAAGGACATCGGGTGTGATGTGCCGATCGAACGAATTGAACTGGCGGTTGAGTACGTCAAAAAATGTGCAAACGGCCGCGGGTTTGGTTATCAGCCCGGTAGTGGCCCGACTTCCTCGTTAACGGCTGCGGGCATTTTGTGTCTTCAGGTCTGCGATCATCTCGACGATGCCGAAGTGCACAATGGAATTCAGTTTCTCCATCGCCAGCCCCTGCGAATTCAGGATAACTGGTTCTTTTACGGAGCCTATTACCACGCAATCGGCGCCTATAAATATGGTGGAGCGGACTGGGATCGAACCAAAGCGATTCTGTTTCGAGAATTGCTCGACAATCAGAGCCCTGACGGTAGCTGGACGGCAAAGAATGGAAATGAACGACCCTTCGGAATGGTCTATTCAACCAGCCTCAGTGTCCTGGCCCTGACGGTCGAGTACGGGTATCTGCCGATCTACCAGCGTTAAGATTCTGGACTGAGAATCGTGCGTCGCAATGATCTTGGGTATTGCTCTTGCGCTCCATGCGAGGATCCGCGTGGGAGGCAGGACTTCGCAGGAAAGCGCGACATAATCTGATTGCGTGATCTGCGGGGTGTCGCTGTTAACTCATTTGCTCAAAATGGCTTGCGTTTAGATTTCAAAGCGGTGAAGAGCCGCAGGCCTCGGTTATTGAGCCGAGAATGCGGGTGGGCGAGCCACTCAGCGTCGACCGCTTGCAGACCGAATCAAAAACCTTCGCGGCAACGCAGTCCTGGCGACGGACGAATCGCTCCGTCAGGCTTCAAACGGGGCGTGGCTCCGGCAGAATCTGCGGATGCCCGGTGAAAAAAGTGACTGAAATAAAAGCCTTTGCGAAAACCCCGCTGCACGGGATCAAGTCCGGGCAAGTCGGTCTCGACAGAACCGGGCTCAGAATTTATACCCCTGCCGATCCTGTCTGAGACTATCTCCGTCTGTTTCCCAGCTTCTTCAATTAATACGAATCTGAGCGGCTTTTCGCGAAGCAGTCTCGTGTTGAGACTCGTGCGATCCTCGCCCTCCAGATCGTCTTTGCGCACACCTGTCGCCGCTGCGATTGCGTGCGGAAAGGATGTTTACTGATGCCGGTGTTAAATCGATTCTGGTCAGGTTCTCTCTGGAACCAGTGCACAGCAGGAATCTGGCTGGGTGCTTTGCTCTCCCTCGCTAGTGACAGCGTCGCACATCGCGCGGCCAGTGCCGAAGACTGGGTGACAACTATCCGTGCCCAGTCCGACTCTCCTGATTTCCCTGAACCCATCAGCGAAGAGACAGACATCTTCAAGGAACGGGCGCTGGCGAGAGCACGGCAGGAACGTCTTCAATCGCAACAGAGAAAAAAGAAGCGTCCTCCCCGGACATTCAAGACCTTCTTCTCGATGACGACTTACGAACCAGTCGAAGTCGAGGACGGGATTGGGGCCATTGGTCGGATGAGCCACCTGATGGGCAAAACCTTCGGTCGTAATGACACGATCACACCGTTTGAAGTCATGCCCTACATGCTGGCGGACGAGCATTTTCTGTTTGCAGACGTCCGTGGCTTTGTTTCGAACCGGTCGCGTCTGGGGGGCAACTTTGGTCTCGGTTATCGCTACCTCAGCGAGGACTACAATGCCTGGGGGGGGGCCAGTATCTGGTATGACGCCGACGACACCTCAAAACGCCTGTTTCATCAGGTGGGTCTGAGCTTCGAAGGGTTGATCGATCGGTACGAACTTCGGTCCAACGTCTATATTCCTGTCACGTCCGAACAAACCTACTCGAGTTCGATCGGTGCGGAACGGATTGTCGGCCATCAATTGCTGTATGGGCAAGCGGTCGATCAGGGATCGGCACTGACAGGGGTCGATTTCGAAGTCGGTTACAGTCACCCGATCCGCGACCGCCACTGGTTGCGAGGTTTCATCGGCGGATACCACTTTGAAGGGGGAACCAGAGGCAACGTCGATGGGTTCCGGATGCGCGCCGAAGCGGTGTACAACAATGGTGTGACCGGGCAGTTGCTTTACACCAACGATCCACTTTACGGCAATAACCTGATGGCAGGTGTCTCGCTGCAACTTCCGTTCGGCAGCAACAACCCGGCAAGTGGCTGGAAACGAAATACGCCGAATCCGTTCCGGTTCGTCGAGCGAAATTACAACGTGATCATCAGCCACGACAAGTCGTATGAAAACGACAAAGTGGCGATTAATCCCGCCACGGGTCTCCCCTACCACATCGAACAGGTCTATCAGGAAGGACAGCCCTACTCCTCCGGGAACCCCTACTTCACTGGTGGCGGCGATCCCTACTTTGAACCATCGGGCGATGGGACCACGACAAATCCGCATAACAGTCTGAAAAACGCTCTGGCAACCGGGGCCGACGTGATCTTCGTCCGTAGCGGATCGATTATCAACGAATCTGTCACGCTGTCTGAGGGACAACAGTTGCTGGGTGAAAACAGTCAGGCGATGCCAGCACTGGCCATCGCTGGCGGCGGTTTCGTGAAACTGCCGAGCTTGTCGCAGTCGGCCCAGCTCGGGAACGCCACGGTCACGCCACGGTTCGAAGGGACGAATGGTCCTGCTGTCACGCTGGCCTCGAACACCCAGGTGTCTGGTTTCAACTTCAACCATATTGGCGGCAACGCCATTCAGGGAACGAACGCTGCTGACGTGACGCTACGCGATTTGACATTCACGCAGGTGGATGGCGACGCAATCAATCTGAATAACTCGTCCGGTGATATCACGATGGCCAACATCCAGATCAATTCGGCATCCGGCAACGGTGTCGTGATTGATGGGGGGAACGCCGACATTTCGTACGACGGAACGGGAAATACAATCACTGCCGACGGCGACGGGATTTCCGTCTCGAACACGCAGGGTGGTTCGCTGTTGATCAACAACGCGACGATCAAGGCCACGGGCGGTGCAGGATTGAAGATGAGCAACGTGGCGACGGATGCAACCATCGCCTCGCTGAATGTCGCGCACTCGTTCGGTCCTGCGGTGGCGATCTCGGGAACGACCGGAACTGTCTCGACCAATAATGGGGTCACGACAACCGATTACAACACTTACAACTTCCTCGGTTACACGACGATTACGTCTCCCAATGGAGCAGGATTCACGGTGAACGGATCGGATGCCATTATCAACGTTGATCACCTGAACGTGACGACGACATCCGCTTCACCTGCGGTTTCGCTGGTCAACACCTCCAGTGACGTAACCTTCGGCAACATGAACCTGACAACCCAGAACGCGACAGGCTTATACGCACGGGGTGTCTCCAAGCTGCAGGTCAACGATGGAACGTTGAAGACGGTCAACGCCCCGGCGATCGATATTCAGGGGTCGACCATGAATGCGACGTTCTCGAACGTCTCGGTGGACGGTGGTCCGTTCGGGATCAGCCTGCTCCAAAGCCTGGGGAACCTGACTCTCAAGGGGAACGGCACGCTGGGAAGCGGAGGCGTCATCCAGAACACCGAAAAGGGTGTGATCATCAATTCTTTCGGAATCGCCAAGCTGAGCTGGCTGGATCTGACCAACAATGGTGTCGGCATTCATTCGACGAAGTCCAGTCAACTGGTGCTTTCGAACGCACGAATCACCGGCTCGACCGGATACGCAATCGATTCGCTCAACGATTCGACACTGGTCGTGCAGAACTCGCTTCTTACCGGCAACGGAGCCGTCGGGGGTGGAACGATTCGTGTGCAGGCGGATACGACGGGAACGTTCAATTCGCAGATCTCGGGTAACACGATCAACGACGCCAACGGAACCGCGATTCTCTATCAGACACTGCCGAGCGGGACAGGGGCCTCGCTGGCCGCTTCGATTCTTTCCAACACGATCACCGCGTCCCAGGGAAGCAGCCCCGTGATCAACGTCAACTGGAGTGGTCCTGAAAGCGTCCGTGTCTCTAACAACACGATCTTCGCCCAGGGGACCGGGATGACAGGTGTCCTGCTTCAGGGGACCTCGACCACGGCGTCAATGACGGCCCAGGTCGATGGGAACACGATCACATTCGCTGGTGCCCAGGGAACCGGGGTTTCTGTGATCGCTGCCGCGACGTCGACCTTGAACATCGCCACCAACACGGTGACGTTCGGGGGCACGGGTGGAACGGGGCTTCGGTTCTCGCTCAGCGGGACCAGTACCGACTACATTGCTTCGAACATCATCACGGACAAGGCGGGTGGTGCAACCGGGATGTTGTTTGACAAAGTGGCGGCAAATTCCCGCATGCAGATTGATGGCAACACGATCAACCTGCTGGCGAACGACCTCACCCCGCACTACGGAATTATGTTCACCAACATCACCCCGACGGTTCAGTTCATGGGAACCGTCAACAACTTGATCTATAATGCAAGCACTCCTCAAACCCTGTTCTCGGCACCAGTGAATTCGTACACCGGCGGATTCTACATCAACGGTTATCTGCAATGACAACGAAGATTACAGTCCTGGGCAATGGCGCAATGGCAACGGCCTGTGCAATCCTGCTGGCCGAACACGAAGATCAGCAGGTCTGCATCTGGGGACGCAATCCTGACCACGTCGCACAGATGCAGAGCACGCGTGAGAATCAGCGCTTGCTCCCCGGCGTCAAGTTGCCTGAGCAGGTCTGGATGACGTCCGAGATCGAGCTGGCATTGAAAGATTGTGAGTACATCGTTGCGGCGATCCCGACTCAGTTTCTGCGTGCCAGCTTGATGGACATGCGGCCGTATCTGAACCGTAACCGGCCGATGATCAGCGTGATCAAAGGAATCGAAAACGAAACGTTCATGCGACCCAGCGAGATCATCACCGAGGTGCTCGGCAGCCGAGCGGTGGTGGCGGTCGGTGGTCCAAGCCACGCAGAAGAAATTTCGCGGCGGATGCCTGCGACGGTCGTTGCCGCCAGCGGGGATCTGGGACTGGCTCGACAGGTCCAGCGGATGTTCAACACCGAGCGATTCCGGGTCTATACGAATCTTGATCTGATCGGTGTGGAACTGGCGGCGGCGTTGAAGAATGTGATTGCCATCGCAGCAGGAATTTCGGACGGCCTCGGTTTTGGTGACAATGCCAAGTCATCGCTGATGACTCGCGGATTGGTCGAGATGACCCGGTTCGGTCAGCGATTCGGGGCGGAAGCGACGACGTTTGCAGGTCTGGCGGGAATGGGAGATTTGATCACCACTTGTGTCAGCCCGTATGGGCGAAACCGTGGAGTGGGCGTCCGCCTGGGAAAAGGCGAAACACTGTCCCAGATTCTGGTCAGTATGGACGCCGTCGCAGAAGGAGTCGCAACAGCGAAGAGCGTTTTCGATGTGGCCGAACAGGAAGGAATCGAAATGCCGATCACGAGCGAAGTCTATCGAGTCCTGTACGAAGATCGTTCCGCCAGCGATGCCACCCGCGCCTTGATGCTGCGACCGCTGCGCGCTGAATAGGACTGCCTTATCTGAGCATCCGCACGAATGATTGTGCTGAAAATTCGCCTCGCACTGACTTTGGAAAAAGTTCGGTGCGAGGTTTTTTCATTGGGTGGGTGCGCGACAGAGTTTCAGCAGGACTGCAGGATCGTGAGAGACCGGGGACGTTTGCCGAGCGAAATTGTTTGAATTCCTGCTTCCGTCTGGCGACTGCTGCGTGATCCGCTCACGGCTCTACGACGTTCTGCAGAGCAGGAAACAAACTCGGATTTGAATGGGGGCATGTGAACATGCTCGCAAGTGGGAGCTTTCGCTGCCTGACAAACATGTATCCTCTCGCAATTCGTTCCTGTGAGTAACAGCCTTGCGCAGCGAGGATTCATCAGGGGCAGAAAATCACGGTCACACGGGCGCAAGAGGATCTGGAGAGCGACGAACGATGAACGTGTTCTTCATGATTTGTGCGGTGGTTGGCGTCACACTGCTGGCGTGCGTGACATTCGTGTCCATCCTGGGGCTGGATGACACCAGCAGGTTTCTCGATCAGGACTGGAATACGGATACAAGCGATGGTCTTGATTCCTCGTCGTCACGGATGACATCCGAAACGCCAGGTGAGCGGCCGACGTCTCCGGGTTCCGCACTGAAAGAGGTCAGCGCCGTTCTGCGGCGGTTGAGTGCGGCAACCACATTTTTCGGACTGACTGGCTACGGGACGCACGCCATCAAGATGTCCTCATTGCACACATTTGGACTATCTGCCCTGGCGGGGGCGATCGCGTACTATGCCATCGGCCTGCTGATGCAACCTCTTTCGTTCGATCCGTTCGACGAAAATTCTTCGACGTTTCGGTCGGAGTAAATTCCTCGGTCAGGCAATCGGACAGAGCGGACTGACAGGTCGTTTTCCGGAAGTGAGAACGCGGTGAACCGGCTCTGGTTGCGAGGCGCCTCAGCGGACTGCACAACCAGAGCTCTCTGCCGATCCCGCGAAGGGGTAACCGCTTTGGAAGATCAGGAAGATGCGCTGGTTTTGACAGATTCCACCGCTTCATCCAGTTTTACCAGGAGTCGATCCAGTTCACTCCGTGTTTCGGGATCGAGGCTCCACGCGTAAGGCTGCCTGCGGACGTCTGTCTTGAAGAGCCCGTTACGATGAAGCACGTACTTCTCGATCGCCAGGAAGCCATCCAGACCCGCTTGAAGTTGCAGGCTGACGAGTGCACAGATGGGGAACGAAAGTCGGTAAATCGCTGCTTCGTCCTTCCGCTGCAACGCCTTCCATAACGCCACGACCGCCGGAAGAAACTCCATTCCCGGCATCGTTCCTGCGACGCCACGGCGGGCGCAATCGACCAGACAGATTCCTCCCGAGCCATCGAAGATGCGTGCTTCACCGTCGGTCGCGTCACGAAGTGCCGAAAGATTGGGGCCGATGGGAGTGGCTTCCGGTTTGAAGAAAATCTTGTCCTTGCCGAACCGGCGCAACAATCCGACACTCACCTCCAGGGGAATCGGCTGACCAACGTACCCTGAAGCGTCTTGAACGATCACGGGCAGATTGACGTTCTCGGCCAGTTCGGTGAAGTAATCGCGAACGGCCCCCGGCGGGGTTCTGGTGGCAAGGGGTGGAATCGCCATGACCGCTGCGGCCCCCGCTTTTTCGGCATGCTGCGCGTACTGGATCGCCTGCTTGGTCGATTCGGCGCCGACTCCGGCGATGAAGACGCCCCGGTCGCCGACCATTTCTCCCAAGGCGTTCGTGAGAGACACACGTTCGTCATAGGTGAGTCGTAACAGTTCAGAGACCATGCCTGTACAAAAGCCTTCAGCACCGACTTCAAATCCCCAGTCAACCTGTCGACGGAGACTCTCAAAATCGATCGAGTTGTCTTCGAGGAACGGGGTGTGTGCGATGGGGAGTACGCCGCTGATCTGTCTGGTCATCCGGGTTTTCCTGTTTTTGCTGCTTCTGAGGGGGTGTTTTAAAGCCCGTCGCCTCGGAAGCCGTGCCGAAAATCGTGGGGAGGGCGAGTCTGACAAGCTGCGATCGAGCGAGCGACTCTCTGATCAGCCTGCGCTGATGAAATCATAAGTGGATTGTCAGGATTTTGCACAGTCCGGCAGCAGTGGTGCTTTCCTTACAGTTCTGTCCGTCGCTCTCGTCGGCACCTTGCGAGGTGGCAAAACGAAGCGCATGAAAGATCCTGCCGCGGAGAACGCCCGCCGGATGAGGCGATTCACGACTTGATTGGGACCGGGGACTGCTCGAAACTGAGGCGGTTCGTCCCTATAATCAAAATCCCGTCCAATCGGTAACAGGCCCAAAAGGGGAGAAGACACGCTATACTTTCGATGTCCCGGTTTCCCAGTCAGATCGTGGGAACGGGGCCTGCAGCGGTTTTGGGCGAGCCGACTTTCGCTGTCAACACGTGTGAAATGCTTTCAGGATCATCCTACTGATATGGTATCAGAGATAGCATCGCCGGTCCGAGATGAAGAGGTGGGTTCAGTGGGTATTGTGGAAACGCAATTCACCACGCTCTTTGAACCCCCCAATCCGCTGACGCTCGAAAGCGGTGATCAATTAGGGCCCATCACCGTTGCTTTTGAGACGTACGGGAAACTTTCGCCCGAAAAAGACAACGCGATTTTCGTCTGTCACGCTTTGACAGGGGATGCGCACGTCGCTGGCAAACATTCAGCCGACAGCCGCAAGTCAGGTTGGTGGGATGGACTAGTGGGACCCGGCCGGGCGCTCGATACGACAAAGTATTTCGTCATCTGTGCCAACGTACTGGGGGGATGCCAGGGGACGACGGGGCCGAGTTGTACCAATCCCAAGACCGGTCAACCTTATGGACTTCGGTTTCCCTTTATCACCGTGGGTGACATTGTTGATGTCCATGTGGCGCTGGTGAGAAGCCTCGGGATCGAGAAACTGCTGTGTGTGATCGGGGGCAGTCTTGGCGGCATGCAGGTGCTGGACTGGGTTTCGCGTTACCCCGACATGGCCCGTTCTGCAGTCTGTCTGGCGTCTGCGGGCAAGCTGTCTGCCCAGGGGATTGCTTTCAACGCCGTCGGTCGACGCGCCATCACCACTGACCCTCAGTTCCAGCAGGGTGACTACTACGGCTCGGTCCCTTCAAAATATGGGGATGTCGGTCCGAGAGCAGGACTGGCACTCGCCCGGATGGTGGCACACATCACGTATCTTTCCGAAGCTTCGATTGAACGTAAGTTTGGTCGAAACCTGCAGCACAGTGATCATCTTGCCTACGACCTGCAAAGCGAGACCGAGTTCAAGATCGAGAGCTATCTGCACTATCAGGGAAAACGATTCATCGAGCGATTCGACGCGAACAGCTACCTCTATCTGACCCGGGCCATGGACTACTTTGACCTGGCACAGCGTTTCGGGTCTCTACGAGAGGCACTCGGCCGCACCGATGCGCGGTTCCTCATTACGTCATACCACAGTGACTGGCTGTTCCCTTCGAGCCAGAGCCGGGAACTGGTGAGTGCCCTGCTGGCGACTCGACGTCATGTGACCTATCTCGAACTCGACAGCGTCTTCGGGCATGATTCGTTCCTGCTGGAAATCAAGCAACTCGAAGAACTACTCACTCCCCTGCTGCGAGAGACTTACCGGCGTTATCATGGTGCCGCTCAGTAACTCGGCAGGCGAGACGGGACAGGCGATGCCGCGGGTCCCATCGACGTCAAATGCCGGCATGTCCTGGGTGAAATGTGGGAAGCTTGCGGTGCCGAAGGAAACGGGCTCACTGAAAGCGATGCTGCCGCAGCCATTTCCACGAAGTCGATTTAACTACGGAGTTATTCCCCCGTGAAACGATATAGTGTGCTTGATCCAACTGCCGCGTTGACGGATCGACTTATCATCGACCAGATCGGCCGCGGCAGCCGCGTCATCGATCTGGGGTGCGGTGACGGGCGTCTGTTGTGTCGTCTGCGCGATGAATTGAACTGCTCGGTGCAGGGAATCGAACTGGATCACCGCGAAGTCGTTGAAGCCATCGCGAAAGGGATGCCCGTGATTCAGACCGACCTGGATCAGGGACTGAAAGAAGTTCCCGAACAGTCGTTTGACTATGCCGTGCTGAGCCAGACTCTCCAGCAAGTTCGCCATCCCCAGGATCTGCTGCGTGAGATGCTGCGCGTGGCGAAGCGAGCGTTGATTCTCGTCCCCAACTATGGCCACTGGTGGATTCGCGTGCAGATCCTGTTGCATGGTCGGGCGCCGATGACCGGTTCGCTTCCCTATGACTGGTACAATACTCCGAACCTGCACTTCCTTTCGATGATCGACTTCCGCGAACTGTGTCAGCAGATGCACTTCAAGATCGTGCACGAGATCCCGATTATCCGGGGACGCGCTGCCAACCGGGCCTGGGCTGCGAATATTCGTGCTGATAATGCTCTGTATGTGCTGGAGCACGTGTAGTCCCAACCGTCCGCGGTGAATTGGGCCCGCGACAACTGCAGAGTCGATCCATCGACGGTTATCATCTTTTTCGAATCCGTTTACCGGGCGTTAACGTCCAAAGTGACATTCCGCAAAGGAGACGATCATGAGTCGAATGGTTTTACCAATCCTGCTGGTCTGTGCGCTGGTTTCCACTTCGGGGGCGTTGGAGAAGGATTCCCATGGGGATCAGGAAGCCCGGGAAAAGGCGTTCGCGACGAAGTTGTCAGGGTCTGTGCTGGCCGGTTCGTTCAGCACAGACGGCAAGGATTCGGCACCGAATAAGCCAGATCGCTATCAGATCGTCTCGGCGAAGAAGCTGAAGGGAGACGACTGGGTTATTACGTCAAAGATGAAAGTCGGCGAAAAGGAAGTCGATATCCCCATCGTTCTCAAGGTCTACTGGGCTGATGATACCCCGATTATGTCGCTGACCGACCTGACCATTCCCGGAGTGGGAACGTTCACCGCGCGCGTCATGTTCCACGGAGATCGCTATGCCGGCACCTGGCAGCATGGTGAAGTCGGCGGCCATATGTGGGGCAAGGTGGAAAACCCCGCGGCCAGCGGCAAGCAGCCCGCAAAGTAATCGGTAGTGGCGTCCGGAACGAATGGACCCCCTGCTCCACGACCGTGATAAGCGCCGGAGCGAAGGACCCAGGCAGGACGGTCCTCCCTGCCCAGCTACACCGTACCAGGTCGGACGAACATGGCCTCGATTCTTCGGTGCCTGTGGGATCGAGGCCTCTCTGTCGAGCGTCCTACAGACTTGTTCCTGCGGGATGGTCGAGGTATCGAATAGCAAACGCAAATTCTTGCACAGTTCCCACAACGGACCCCGTAGCAAAGTGGCGTCTCATCTTGAATCTCCATGTGAATAAAGCAGGTGCGAAGGTGAATCAGTCTGACGTGGGATCCGGCCTTGTGTGGGGATTTTGTGCGCTACTGTTTGCTGTGCCGTCCTTTGCTCAGGAACCGGTTCACCCAACGGCCGGGGGCGTCGACCAATCCCGGTTCGAGGTGACTGTCCTGGCGACCGGTCTCGTGCAGCCGATGGAACTGGCTGTCGCCAGGGACGGGGCCGTCTACTTCATCGAACTGGGGGGGAAGCTTAAGGTCCTCGATCCCGTGACCCGCCACGTACAATTCGTCGCGGATCTGACTGTGACGACGGCGCAGGAGAACGGCTTGATCGGGATCGCGCTCGACCCCGATTTCGAGCGGAACCGCTGGATCTATCTGCAGTATTCTCCTCCCGACTTCCCCGGCCAGCACATCAGTCGGTTCACGTTGCAGGATGGCCGGCTGGATCTGGCCTCTGAGAAGGTTCTCTTGCGGTATGAAGAACAGCGAAAGGAATGCTGCCACCATGCCGGGTCGCTCCATTTTGGACCACGGGGTGAGCTCTTTATCGCAACCGGTGACAACACACATCCACATGGTGATTCTCAAGGGTTTGCTCCACTGGACGAACGGCCCGACCGGTCCCCCTACGACGCTCAGAAATCGTCGTCGAATACCGAGAGC
Source organism: Schlesneria sphaerica (assembly GCF_044336245.1). Classification (NCBI taxonomy): domain Bacteria; kingdom Pseudomonadati; phylum Planctomycetota; class Planctomycetia; order Planctomycetales; family Planctomycetaceae; genus Schlesneria; species Schlesneria sphaerica. The sequence goes on from NZ_CP172346.1 coordinate 6,088,874, forward strand.
TACAACGGGAAAATCTTGCGGATCCGCCCCACCCCTGAAGGAGGCTACGAGATTCCCGAGGGAAACCTTTTCCCGGCGGACGGATCTGGTGGACGTCCGGAGATCTATGTAATGGGGTGCCGAAACCCCTGGCGCATTTCCGTCGATTCCGAAACCGGATTCCTCTACTGGGGAGACGTGGGACCCGATGCCGGCAGTGACGGACCCCGCGGTCCCAAGGGGTATGACGAAATCAATCAGGCTCGTCGAGCCGGAAACTTCGGCTGGCCCTATTTCATCGCGAATAACCAGCCGTATGCCGACGTCGACTTCGCAACAGGAGAAGTCGGCTCCCGATTTGATGCCGCGGCACCGCGAAACGAGTCCCCCAATAACACCGGAAAAGTTCTGCTTCCGCAGGCAGAATCGGCCCTGCTGTACTATCCCTATGGTGCTTCGCCTGAGTTTCCCGAGCTGGAAACCGGTGGTAGAACCGCTTGTGCCGGACCTGTCTTTCACTTCTCTACGGCAGCGGATTCTCTCACGAGCTTTCCAGCCGAATACGATCGGGCTCTGTTCATTTACGAGTGGTCGCGTCACTGGATCAAGGTGGTCCACTTTGATGAGAACCACGGGGTGAAGCGAATCGAGAAATTGATGCCCCATCACCGGTTCGTCAGGCCGATTGATCTCGAATTTGGACCTGACGGAGCTTTGTATCTCATCGAGTATGGCGAGACCTGGGGTGTCAACGCGGATGCGCGTCTGGTTCGGATCGACTACGTTCGGGGCAATCGCCCTCCTGTTGTTAAAATCGCCGCCGAAAACAACTTCGGTAAGCAACCTCTCAGGATTACAGCATCGAGTGAGGGGACCTTCGACAAAGATGAAGGCGACCAGTTAACCTATGAATGGCGGGTGGTGAAGCCTGCGGAGCCAGACACGGCTCCGCGAATCGTTTCCACGGAGCCCCACCCTGTCATTACGATCGAGGAACCGGGGATCTACAATGTGGAGTTGACCGTGACGGATTCGCACGGTGCTGCCCGGTCTGCCACGGTTCCGTCCGTCGTGGGAAATCAGCGGCCACTGCTGCGGTTTGTGCGGCCTCGTCCTGGTGACTTCTTTGATGCCGAGGAACCGATCACTTACGAAGTTGTGGTCGAGGATGAGGAAGACGGGACCAACGACGACCGGCAAATTGACGACCAGCAGCGAGAGCCGCTGGATGCCGATTCACCCAAACGCGTTTCGCTCAGCGCCGTTCATACCGAGGAACCATTCCCCGTGGCGGGTCGAGTCTCTGATGAATCGACTCAAGGACCGATGGGGCTGCGACGGATGAAAGGGAGTGACTGTTTCAACTGCCACGCCGTCGATCAAAAGCGAGTGGGGCCTCCTCTGCTCGACATTGCCAACAAATACCGGGGTCTCGACGGGGCACTCGACGCATCCGTTCAGCGGGTGTTGAAAGGTTCCACGGGAGTCTGGGGCAAAATTCCCATGATCCCCCACTCGCAGCACTCGCCGGAAGAAGTTCGGGAGATGGTTGATTACATCTTTCGTCTGGAGCCCAAGGGTCTGGTGCGCGTTTTTGAAGGGTTCGTCGGTGAAATTCCGGTCGCTCAGGAAGAAGTGCAACAGGCGGGGCATTATCGCTTGATCGCCAGCTATGTTGATCGTGGATGGGGAGCCATTCCACCATTGACGACGTCCGCCGAGATCCTGTTAAGGCCCCGACTGGTTGAGGCAGAGACGGCTCCTCTTGTGCATGGCCCTCAAATCCTGAATTCCGGGACCGCAGGTGGCGGAAAATTTATCGGAGCGATCGACCACGGTCACTACCTGAAGCTGGAAAGCGTATCGCTTGAACGCGTTAGCCAATTGACGTTTCGCGTCGCGTCGGCAGGTGCGGGCGGTCGCATTGAAATCAGGGTCGATCAACCGGATGGACCCTTGCTGGCAGCGACGGATGTGGAGGTCAATGGCGATTGGGAACGATGGTACAACCGAACAGTTCCCATCCAGGGCCTTGAAGGGAGCCACGACCTGTATGTGCTGTTCGTTCATCCTGCCAAAGCGGGAGGGCTCATGAACCTGGATTCGATCCGGTTCGAACGCTGAGGGCGGTTAGTAATTGACTGGAGCAAGGCCGTTTCCTGAAAGATCCTTCTGCTCGTGGCTCCACAGCTTCATCCTGAGTGAGGTCATCAGTCCGAGTCGCATGGTGGGAAATTGCCCCTCGCGCTGATCTGAGTGGTCCTCCCGGCCTTTCGAAGTTTCCCTTCTGGAAAAAGTACATGATCATGCTTTCTCCTCTCTTGCGCTCCGTGAATCGCCTTCACGAAGAGCTACAAACCTCAACACACGAAGTGTGAAATGTGTATTGATTCGCGTTTCTGTGGTGTTGTCAAAGAGTGCGGTTTTCTCTGCTTGAAAATCTCCCCACCTACGTTACTGGCTATGTGCTAAAATTGTTTAGTGATTGATCGTGGTGTATGGAAATCGATCTTTACGGAAGTGTGGTCGTCTTTGGGGCGGATCTTTATCATTCATTTAAGGTGATTTGTTCTGTAAAGGTATGCAACTCAGAATTCAGGTCTGATCGGTAGGGGGGTCTCAGATTCGTTTCCCGGTGCAAGATTTGTATGGAAATCACCTGCTGTATCTCAGGAATTTAGTTGCTTTTCAGGGTGCCCGTGAGTACTAATGACAATGATGACATCGGGCTTGGTTGCGAATGGGGCGGTTTGTTCGAAAATGGCTATTTGCCAGTTGTTTTGTGGTGGTTTTTGCATCGATTTTGCTGGTTGAGTTTGAATTCGGCGCGAAAGTCGGATTGTAGGCAGATCTTAATTACGCTTTTGTGCCATTGTCATGTTCAAATATCTAATTTAATGGTGTTCTTATTTCGCGGGTGGTTGGTGCCGCGTTGCGGGGTATCATCCGGGCTCGATCGACGATGATGACTGATTCTGAAATGTTCCTTCGCGGGTCAAAGCGAGGGACAGTCCGAGTCTCACGGATGAGCAATGAATGAATGTCGATGCGGTCGGCTTCATTCGTAAGTGATGGCGACCTGCTCAGCATGCGGGGTCCATCGCTGGCCTCATCCTTCATGACCTCGTGGGGCCAGGGGCGAGCACAGCGTTGACTCGCTCAGAGACACGCAGGGGAGACGGCGGAACGTCCTTGCGGCGACAGCGTGTTCCTTCACTGAACGCGTAAACGTGAGCCGCAGATGATTCCTGGTATGCCCTGGGTGGCATTGCGCGGTGCCTTGTTTGCTATCGGTTGAGTTCGCCACAGGGGCCGGTGCGCGAAGAAAGATGGAAAAAACCGCAGTGTCATCACCATGGATGAACGGAAACGGGTTGGAAGGTATTCGCTGCAGTGATGGACTGAGTGACCTGATTGAGGAGTAACTCCTGATGACCATGAGTGGTCGCACGGGGGAGATGGAATCGTCTCTAACTTCTGTCCCCCCCCAGGGCCGAGCCCTCATTCTCATCCAGGGGATATTGAATCGCATCTGCATTTTTTGCGGCAGGCCAGTCGCGCGGTTCCCTCTGTGGAAATCGACGCTACGTCTTCTGGCACGTCCGCTTTTCTTTTTTCTCGTGATGTTTTGCGTTTGTACTTGTTCTTTTTCCTTTTTTGGTTCGAGGTTCGCATGAAGTATCTGGTCTGGTTTACCATCACGACGGTCGTCTGGCTTACGGACCCGATGTCCGCATCGGCACAGTCGATTGGAGCGCCCATCCCGGGGGCGCCGAAGAGTATTTTCTACGTCGACCCGGTAAACGGGTCCAGTTCAGGCGACGGATCCTCCGCCCGGCCCTGGCGAACACTCCAGGAAGTCTGGGATGCTCGGCTCATTAACGGGACTGACCGGACTTCCGGCGTCGTCCATGCCGGCGACCTGATTTATCTGCTGGGGGGGAATCACGGCAATGTAGACATCGCTCCCTGGAACGGTAGCGGCAAAGTTGCCAATACGGATTATATCACGATCACTGCGTTTCCCGGCGCGGTCCCTATCATTAAAACTTTGCGGTTCACGCTGGCATCAAAGTGGGTGGTGCGTGGAATCACGTTCGAGAACCCAGGTGTCTTCAGCACTCGTCCCACCCTGCTCTACGCCGAGCACTCATCGAATCTGATTGCCGATGGCAACATCCTCCAGTCCGCCAGCGATGTGGCAACCTGGTCCCCCGCCGACTGGCCCAATCGCAGCGCCGACTACGCGATTCATTTCAACAACGTCCGCTACGGTACGATCAGTCGAAATCGAATTAAGGGAGTTCACAATGGGATTGCAACACGTGGTCGATATCTGATGCTGTCCGGAAATCAGATCGACTACTTCGCCAACGACGGGATTCAATTTACGTCCAGCGATACGGTCATCCGACACAATCTGATTACAAACCACTATGGGCTCTGGAATGACGGATTGCACCATGATGCCATGCAGGGGTGGACTTCATTTGATGAAACCTTCACCACAAACGTCCTGATCGAGAGCAACATGATCATCAACTCCACGGGAACCTATCTGACGGTGCCGCGGGTTCCGTCGGGGGACAATGATGAATACCTCCAGGGGATCGTGATTTTCGACGGGGTGTGGGACCGATTGACGGTGATTAATAACGTCGTCATTGCCGCAGCCCATCACGGTATTGGATTCTACGGAATCTCGGATTCGGTAATTGCTAATAACACCGTCGTGAGCCAGAGCCCGAAGTATGATAGCTGGATCGGCGTATTTCAGGATTCCCGCGTTCCTCAGAACGTGGTAGTTCGTAATAACGTCGCAGATTCATTCTCGCTGCTGCAGCAAGGGGTGACCTTCGACCACAACCTCGCCTTCGACAGAGGTTTTCTTCCGTGGCAGCAGAATCTGATTCCGATCGTTGACCCGGTAACGGTCTTTCAGGTGTACCAGCCGAGTCGAGGCTACTTCGACCTGCGCCTGAAAGCGCAAAGCCCCGCCATCGGTGCCGGCAGTTCGCTGAGTGTGCCGAAATACGACGTGCTGGCGGTCACACGCAATCCGTCCCGTGTCGATATCGGTGCCTACTCCTACACAGGTCCCTAACGGAATCGATTGACACCCTGCCCTCCGGTCGTCATGTCACCGTGGCAACCGGAGGTATTCTCACCGTGCGGGACATGTGCGCTCCCGCAGTCAGAATCCGATCGACGACGCGGTGAATTGTGCTGCGCCCTACTCACCGTCGCAAGAAATCGAGCGTTCAATTGCCGCTCGAGAGTAGTCTCAGGACACCCGACGTCTTGATTGCAACCTCTGCCAGTCAATTTCCGTCACTGAGACCCCACCGAAACCCGAGTCGGCTGGTCTGCTCGGCGAGCTCATCGAACGAGCACGACGTGCCGCAGCGCTCTTCGATCATCTCGGCGGCATCAAACCCCCGATCCGCGTCGCGCAGTCCCTGTGAATCGCCCGTATGAAAGACGACGCGGCGGATCCCTGCCGCTTTTGCGGCGAGAACCTGCAATGCAACCATCAGGGTTCGATTGCCACCAAAGGCTCCACATCCCCAGAAGCCGGTGTGAATGACGGTTTCAGGATGGTCACGGTCCGCTGCCGCCGATTCCCGCCGGGCGGCACTGAATCCCGTGTACGCCGTTGCGAAGATGGTCTTGATCTGCTCTGGCGTATATTCGCCCTGACCGTATCCGGGGGCCGCGATTGCAATAAGATTGCTGAAGGTCGGCGGATCGAGTTTCCGAGTTGCCCGGAGCACAGTCTCAAAGGGAGCCCGAGCAAACTGGTTCCCATAAAGCGATGGACGACCCAGTCGTGCGTCAGGACTCGTCGAGATCTCCAGCCGACGCTCGGCGTTTCTGATGAGGATCGGTGTCCCCTTCCCCCCACTGACTGTCATGGTATTCAGGCCCAGACCTGCAAGTGCTTCTCGAACACTGGCGAGCAATGGATGTTCGGCAACCTGCATTTCGTCTTGCGCAAACAGGGAGGAACCGTAGGCAACAAACAGACGTGGGTCAGCAAAGTTGACGTGCCATGGGGTGTCAGGGCCGCTCGGCGGGTAATCGTAAAAGTTCGGCTGCCGGTCCAGTGTGAGCGAATTTGGGAAGGAAACGGGATCCGGAATTTCTGAGTCCCACTGCGTCACATCCAGCGTGCTGGGGGGGATCTTCCCACCCGGATAGGCGTGTTCGTAGAGAGCGGCCTTGTGCGCGTGTTGAAATTGCGGAGGATACTCCGCAGCCAAGGTCACCGCGTCAAACGTTCGTCGGTACAGCGGTTCTCGCACGAGGAACTCCAGACAGCAGAGTAAATCCGGTCAAAGCGTTTCATGGTCCTTGCTGGCCGATCATTGATATTCATTCTGCCATCTCCAATCACCTCTCACAACGACGAACTGCGTGCATCCCGGGCCTCTGACCACGACCTCGGGTAGTGCAAGACCTGGGGCAGTGGATGTTCGTCGGTGGGGCTCGCAAGCCTTCTCATCGAAAAAGCGTGGGAAACGGCCGTAGGGTCAAAGTCTGCCAGTGGGGCCTGAGTGGCCGGTCATCCACCTCAACCGGCCACTCACGGGGGCAGGAAAACCGCAATCGCCCCAGCCGATGAAGGCTCTGCCCTGTTGGGATTGCGAGCGTGTCAGGGTGATGGTCCAGCTCCGAATGATCGCCGAACTTATCCTTCTGACGAGAATCGGCCCGACGATCACCGCTGACTGCGTGGCAGTACCTGCAAGCAGTGCAGCCGGAAATTGTCACCGTTGGAGGCGCGCGCACTGTGCATTCTGGAGCAAGACGGTTATCTTCACGCTTTCCAGAGAAACCGCGGCAGGATGCGCGGGCTGAACCAGATTTGGTGCTTTGTTTCCTTGAGGATCTTTCGGAAATGCAATTCGTGATCTCGCGGACTCGATGTCTGTTGTTGGCGTTTCTGCTGGTGTTGACTGTCGGGTGCAATTCCAAGACGGCAGCGCCGACAGCCGGGACCGGCGAAGACGGCGAGGCGGCAAGCGCGCCCGACGGAGGACGATCGAAGAAGACTCTGATTCCTATCAAACGCGATGTGAAGTCGATTGAAGGGAACTGGGTCGTTGTCGTGACGAACCAACGGACCGATGCGTATCAGTGGATCGTCAAGTTCACCCGCGGGGCCGACGGTAAAACGAATGCAGAGCTGCTGGAGGTACGCAGTGAAAATGGCGAAAAAGATCCGCTGCAGCTCGTTTCGTCCGAAGTGGATGGTGACTCTGTCAAACTGGTCTTCAAGCGGAACGACGCAACGTTTGACTTCATGGGGACCTTCCAGCAGGGGTTCATCCGAGGGACTCTGAAAGCAGGAGCGACCGAGGTCTATCTGGCTCGATTGCTGCCGACTGACGAGAAATCGCTTGAACGATTTGACCCGAACGGTCTCCCTCCCGGTTCCGATGTCTATGACGGGCTGATGAAGAGGAAGGACCTCAAGCCGGATGAACTGATGGAGGCAGCGCGAGAGCATCGGACCAGCCCTCTGACACAGGATATCTACAGCACCCTGATGAATGGTTCGTCCGGTGCCAAACTGGATGAGGCAACATTGAATGCGCTGATTCAGGACTACCGCGAATCGGCAAAGATCTGGGGACCACGCTGGCAGGTACGGACCGAAATGATCATGGCCGTCAGTCTGATCAACGGCCGTCAGTACACACGGATGGCGCTGGAGCACCTCGACGCCGCAGAACGCTATCTGGGGGATGACAAAGCGACCTACGCCGAGACCATCAACGCTTTTCGTGAAGCTGCGAAGGTCAATCTGCGTGTGGAAGACATTGCGTCCGAATCGGCCTCTGATGAAACCAAAGCCGCTGCCTTTGATGAACTGAGCGAATTGCTCAAGAAACAACCCTACAATGCAGAGATCCTTTACGCTTTGGCGACTCATGCCGAACGGACGGGCAAGACCGAAATCGCGATGAATTATCTGTCCGAGATTGTGGCGATGCCCATGCTGGAACTGGCATTGCTGCGAGCCCGGGCTGGTCAGCCACCCGATTCGGGGACCGCAACCGAATTGCTGAAGAAACTGTGGGCACAAAAGAACGGTAGCGAAGAGGGCTATCAAGAGTACGTTGACGAAGTCTACCGCCGACGAATCGGGGAATACCTCGACGAAATTCAAAAGCTGGTACCGACTCCTCCCCCAGCCGAAATGGGCGATAAAACGGTGCTGGTGGAACTCTACACCGGAATGCAGTGTCCTCCGTGTGTCAGCGCCGATCTGGCACTCGCGGCCATCCGCAAGACCTATCCCCACAATAATGTCGTGATCGTCCGCCTGCATCAGCATATTCCTTTGCCGGATGGTCTGGCCAACCAGGATTCGGAGGAACGAGGTGCTTTCTACGGCACGGGAGCGACCCCCACGATTGTCGTGAACGGGATGCTGCTGGACGGACGGTTCTATGCAGGACCGATTCAGATGGCCGGCAACGCCTACACGGTGCTTCGCCGCGTCATCGATCCGCTCGTCGTCGAAAAGACCGATGTTCGGCTGGACATTTCGGCAGAAGTCGTCGATGGTCAGCTTCAGGTTTCGGCCGCTGCGACAGGGATTCCCGAAGAGCTGCTTCCGTCCTGCCGCTTACGACTGGCCGTCGTCGAGAACGAACTGCACACCATCGTTCCGGAAGGATCGAATGGAATTCGCGATCACGAATTCCTTGTTCGCGAAATGCTGGGTGGAGCGAAGGGGATTCCACCGAAAAAGGGGGAACTGAAGTATTCGATCTCGCTCCCTGTCTCGGATCTCCAGCAGCATGTGGTCGACTATATCCAGCGTTACGAGGCGGGCCGCAGGTTTGAATTCCCCCCTGCGATGAAGCCGCCGATTCAGGGGCCGTTGTCGCTCGTCGCCTGGGTGCAGAACGACAAGGCAGATGAACAGACGCAGTCTCGATTGATTCTCCAGACGGCTGTCACCCCCATCAAGGGCGAAACCGGTTTTGGACCCGCTGCGACGGTCTCTGCTGTCGAAGAGACGCCTGCGGCGACCTCGACCGAGACGGAAGCTCCGAAGTCAGAACCGTCGACAGAACAGCCGGAAACGCCTCCTGCCGAAGCAGACGCGACACCGCCGTCTGACACCACACCGGAATCGTCTGACGCGACTCCCGACTCTGCGTCGGAGTCGACGCCGCCACCCCCTGCTCTGCCCGAAGAGTGATTTCCAGGCCCTGTCGGGTTTCGGGCATCAGGTTCCGTGCGTGAGTATGAGAATTCGTGCAGGAAGTCGGGCGTCGTATGTTTGAGCATGGGCGAGCATTGAACGAGTTCCTGGTGAACTACCTCGAGAACCTTGTCCGGGATCTTGAGGAACCCGACCTGGATCTCCAGCCGTTTGCAGGCTTGAATCCTCCCCGCTGGATCCTCGGGCATCTGGCCGTGAACAACGACTACGCCCTGCGGATCTTCGGCGGGCGTTTTCAATGCCCGAAAGAGTGGCACCGGAGTTACGCGCGCGGAACAACCTCCAGTTCTCCGACGGTGGTGGATGCTTCCAAAGAACTGCTGATGGAACGAATCCGCAGCGGGTTTGCAGAACTGCGCCAACGAACTGAAGCGGCAGACCCGGACGCCATGAGCCGACCGCACTCGATCCCGTTCCTGGAAGCGACCCCGATCAAGACGGTTGGCCAGGTGGTCACTCATCTGCTGACGACCCATCCCGCCACGCACCTCGGTCAGCTCTCCGCCTGGCGACGAGCCACCGGACGACCCTCGGTCAGTCTGGGAAGTGAGGGAACATAACTCATCGGATTTCGCGTCAGTCCCTTTCGATCAGGATCCCGGGGCCACTGGTCGAGACTGTTTGAATCGTTCAGCCCTTTCGTCGAAAAACGCCGTTCCCTGTTGTCATAATTCAGGAGTTTTCTTCATGCAAAAGGTTGTCTGCACAGCGCTCGGTACAGAAGGTGGACCTCATGTCGAACTGCTTTCCAAGGCGGGGTTTCAAGTCGTGGATGCTCCACGTGACGTCAACCTCTACAATCCCGAACTGCTGTTCCCCTACGTGAAAGACAGCGTCGCGGTGGTGGCCGGGTCGGAACCCTGGCCCGCGTCACTGATTGCGGCCTGTCCTCAGTTGCGCGTCCTTGCACGGACCGGTGTGGGCTTTGACGCCATCGATGTCCCCGCCTGCAATCAGCATCGTGTCATCGTGGCGACGACGCCCGGAGTGAATCATCACGCCGTCGCAGAACATACGTTCGCCTTGCTGCTGGGCGTGGCACGCGGCTTCCCCGCCCGCGACCAGCAGGTCCGGGCCTGCACCTGGCTCCGTGCGTCGACACCGCGGGTGATGGGACGGACCATCGGCATTGTGGGACTGGGACGAATCGGCCGCGCGGTCGCAACGCGTGCCGTCGGTCTGGGAATGAAAGTGGTCGCATTTGATCCTTGTTCGCAGCGAGAATTCTGTGAACAGTGGGGCATTCAGCTTGCCTCGTTTGAAGACCTGCTGCGCGTCTCTGACTACGTCACCCTGCACCTGCCGATGGGGGCCGAGACGAAACATATCATGAATGCCAGAACCTTCGGCCTGATGAAACCGGGTTCTGTCTTCATCAATACGGCTCGTGGTCTGCTGGTTGATGAGAACGCGTTGATCGACGCTTTGAAGTCGGGTCACCTGCGCGGAGCAGGCCTGGACGTCTTCGAAGTGGAACCGCTGCCGGGAGACAGCCCGTTGCTCAAGATGGAGAATGTCCTGTTGAGTGGTCATCTGGCCGGGCTCGATGACGAATCGCATCACGATACGCTGAAAATGAGTGCCGAAACGATCATTTCGCTGTCTCAGGGAGGCTGGCCCACAGAAGCGATCCGCAATCTTCCCGGCGTCACCGATTGGAAATGGTCTGCCAAGGGCTAAAATTGACGATGCGGCATTGGTCGTCGGGCGTGAGATGGATGCGGAGCGAGATCATGAGTACAGCCTGGCAAATGGTGATCGTGGCAGCCCTTGTCCTGTGGGCCGCTGCGATCCTCCTGCTCCGCATCCGTCGGCTCTTCGGAACACCCGCCTCCGGCTCCTGCTGCGGAGGCTGCCAGGGCTGCCCGGCAAAAGAGACAGACCAGGCCCAGGGACTCGTTCAGCTTCAGCCTCCGCCGATGATCAAGTCACACTGAAGAAGGGCTGAGCATCGACCCGCCTGCCGCAAACTATTTGTGCACTCGACAGTTGGATTGATCCGCAATGAAAACCCCTTGCTGGCCTGCTGTCAAGGGTTTTTCATCGGATTGGCTGACAGCAACCACAGAGCCATCCTGTAATGACACGGAGGGCTCCTCTGCGTCTCCTGCAACATCCAAAGGATAAGTCCCCGGAACGGGAGCTCTCCCCCATGGAAAGAGTTCACTGGAAAATGTGACTCTGCCTTTCATTCCGCACCCTTCTATCGCGTGATTTTTTCCGTTCCGTTACGGTGGCTGGATCCTCTCCGCGATCAAATGCGTGGGCAGGTGTGTTATCAATCCGGGCCTGAAAGTCTTCCCGCAACAAAGACAAAACATTCGAAGGCTCTGCCCACGGGGCAACAAGGTCGCAATGCGTAAGCAGGGCGACCGTTTTTCTAGATTTTTCTCAGCGACCGCTCACGTTGGTCCGTTTCGCCTTGCGTCCAAATGATTGGAAGCGGGGTGGAGATTGGCGCTGCGTGCTGGGGAGTCGTTGTTATTCTTGGGATCGTCCTTGTCCAGGCTGCTGCGGTAGCTTGGACGAGTGTCGTTATCAATCCCTCTTTCTGCCCCATCTCTTTTCGGCCGCGATTCGGTGCATTGGCGCGAACGAGATGGCGACTCGTGTCTCTTGACGGTGAAGTGTGGTCATGCCGCGAATGACCTGCGGCCATTGTTGATCATGTGCCGGGCATTCGCTTGTGGAACTCGGACTTCACGAACTGGCTGCAGAGGGGGTCGGTGGAAGGTGCTCAAGGAAGGTGCTCAAGGAAGGTGCTCAAGGAAGGTGCTCAAGGAAGGTGCTCAAGGAAGGTGCTCAAGGAAGGTGCTCAAGGAAGGTGCTCAAGGAAGGTGCTCAAGGAAGGTGCTCAAGGAAGGTGCTCAAGGAAGGTGCTCAAGGAAGGTGCTCAAGGAAGATGCTCAAGGAAGATGCTCAAGGAAGATGCTCAAGGAAGATGCTCAAGGCGCGCGGGATGGGGGGCTTGAGGTGGCGAGGCATTTTATTGGGATGCGGACGTCTCTGTTGTGGTTTCGTCCTTGGTAGTTAGCAGTCCGGCCCCTACTGGGTGGCGGCGGATTCCTGCGTTCGTGAAAAGCGTTTTTTCAGGTTTTCGCGTCCGATGAAGAGTGGTTCGGCGGGCGGGGCTTGTTGCTGTAGCCGCCTCGATTCCTTCAGGATGGCCGCGTGTCGCTCGGGGTTGTAGGGGTGCGAGCGGAAGAAGCTGGGCCAGTCGAGGGTGCCCAGTTCGTCGGGAGGCGGCTGTTTCGTAGGGTTTTTCTGGAAGACTTTGGCCATTTCCCGCGGGTCGTAGCCTGCCTGAAATGACCATCTGACACCGTCGAGGTCGGCGGCTCGTTCATCCTCCGGCCGGAAGGGGCGCGCCCATAACTTAATGAGGCGCGGGTCCAGAGGTTTTTGTGCTTTCCCGGGATCGGAAGCGGGAAGGGATTCTTCCAGAAGTTGCATTCGCCGCAGCGGCAGTAATTGATGGCCACGATCCAGATGCGACAGTTCATGTCCGACAATGCCGACCAGCGCCGCTTCGTTGGGAACCGCGTCCAGCAAACCTTCAAAGAAGATCAGTGTCCCGCCGGGGTAAGAACGAGCGTCGATACGGGGGGACCGGGCGACGATCACTCGAATGGATTTGTAGCGCTCTTTGTTGCGCATGAAAGGTTGAAGCGTGGAGACCAGGCTCTGCAGGTATTCAACGTCTCGTCCCTGATTTTCCAGGGCGATTCCAGAGTTTGCCAGTGTATCGAATGCGGACTCCAGAAGTTGCTCACCGAATTTCTGTTCTTCCGCAATCGCGATCGAGATTTTTTCCAGTTCGGCCCGTTCGTCTGCAGTATCCTCACCGAACATTTTTTCCAGGATGTCCCCTGGATTCGCAGGGATCTCGAAAGGAAAGCCATTCGACTGAGCGAACGTCGGGTTGCCCGACCAGACCAGTATCAGGCCTGTTACCGCAAGGGCTAAAGCAAGCCCCTTTCGGAGCCGTGAGTCGGAACGAAGGCCAGAAATTCGCATGACGTTGCTCCATGGAAGAGTCTGTTCACTGCGTTAGTCGGGACACGTGGTCGGAATCAGGGGTCGCAAAATACATCGGATGAGTGATCAGAGGAACTCTGGCGGATTGAACTGCATCTTGTATGCCTAGCAGAGAACAGATTGTCAGTCGACGACTCGCGAGACGGTAGTTTGTCGGCATTAATTCGGCGGCGGCGGTTCGTGGATGGGGGTTTGGTACGAGTGCCAAATTGCGGTAGTGAGATCGTCCCTTTTGAGTATTGGGCCATGGTCGAATCGGTTGTTCGGCCCTGCGGCTGTTCGGACGACAGGGCCCTTCCGGGTAGCATACTGCGGAGTCATCGGGATGTGAGATAATGCCGGGGGGCCTGTTCCGGCGAGAAGCTGACAATCGTACCGTTACAGGCGGTGTTCTCAGCGACTACAATAGACAGTGTCGATTTTGGCTGTAGGTAACGATCCGACGGGACGTTGACCAGGAGTGACTGATGCCGACCAACAGTTCGCTGACTAAACTCTCTCGCTCTTCCTCGACCGAGGAAATCATCGTCAGCGAACATCTCGCCGATCTGCGTAATCGGATTCGACTGCTGACTTGGGTTTCCGGTCTGGGCTGGCTGAGCGTGGCCTTTCTGGGGGGGCTGCTGGTCACCGGAACTCTCGACTGGTTAATGCATTTCGACGATTCCGGGACGCGACTGGTGCTCGGACTGGCGCTGTTGGGATTGTCCGGGTGGATGCTCTGGCGGCAACTGATTGCCCCCCTTCGTACTCCTCTTTCCGGAGCCTTCCTGGCAAGGCGTGTCGAACGGCAGTATCCCGGCCTGAATAATCGACTGCTCAGTGCGGTCGAATTCCTCGAGCATCGAATCGATTCCCGTCTCGGCTCGCCCGAACTGCAGCAGGCGGTCGTGGGGCAGGCGTTAAAAGATCTGGAAAAAATTGAGCCCGAGGACATTGTCGAAGCTCGTGCGATTCGCAATGTGACACTCGCCGGGGCTGGGGTCTTTCTGGTGACGGCGCTCGTTGTCCTGTTGCGGCCTCTCGAAGCGGCGACATCGGTTCAGCGGATGATGTTTCCTTTTTCCAATATCCCCTGGCCACGGGCGGTGGAACTGAAGCTGTTGCGTGCGGACCTGTCACCCGTCGACTTTGTGCCGGGCCAGCCGATCCAGCTTGCGCGGGGGGATACGCTGGAACTGTATGTCGAGAATGAGCGGGGAGGACTCCCGGAACGAGTCTGGTTTGAGTACCAGAACGAACTGGATGGGCCCGTTCTGCGGGATTCACTGCGACAGACCACGGTTCGGGATGCGAACGGCAAGTCTCACGAAACCGCCGTCATCAGTTGGATTGCAACTCGCGGATCAATCTGGTTTCGCGCCACCGGGGGGGATGACCATGTCATGCCGTTTTACCAAGTCGATGTCGTGCCTCCACCGGGGATCGAATCCCTTCAGGTGACGCAGACGCCTCCATCCTATTCAAAACAGCCGGTGCAGGTGTTGCCCGAAGGGGTCGGACACGTTCAGGGTTTGCTGGGTACCCGGATCGCGATTCAGGCCACGGCGGACAAGCCGCTGAAGATGGCCAAACTGCGGATCGGAGACCAGCCTCCCGTATCCCTGGAACTGGAAGAGAATCGCAAGACATTCTCCGCAAATTTTGAAATGAAAGACGCGGTCGTGACGAACTACTGGTTCGAACTGACCGATACGGAAGGGTTCACCGACCGCGAAGCCGTCCGCTATGAACTGCGGGGAATTGCCGACACTGTTCCGGATGTGGCGATTGAAGCTCCCTCGAGTGACGTCCTGCTGACGGCAGATGCGGAACTGGAAGTCGTCGTACTGGCGAAAGACGATCTGGGCCTGCGTGACGTGCGGATCGCCTATCAGGTTGGCGACGACGAACAGCTCAAGCTGATTCCCTTGTTCCGTTCCGTGGCCGATGGGGACAAGCCCACGGGGCAGGATGCTGAGGGTGAACAGACCGAGGAGCAACAGACTGAGGGTGTGCAGCGGCACAAGGCCACTTATCAGTGGAAGATGTCGGACTTGAGCCCTGAACCGGGAACCAAGATCGTTTTCCGCGGGGAAGCCACAGACGACTATGACCTGGGGCCGCCGCACATCGGCAAGAGTATTCCCCGTTCGATTCTGATTGTTTCTGGCGATGAAAAGCAGAAAGAACTCGCGATGCGGGTGAGCGATCTGCTGGGGGACTTGAAGCAGGCCACACAATTGCAGAAGCGGGCTTTGCAGCAAACCGAAGAGTTGCAGACCCAACTGGAGACGGTGGGGGAACTGCGTGATCAGGATCTGGATCAACTGCAGCGCGCCGAACTGGGGCAGCGACAGGCGGCATCACGACTGACTCATTCTGCCGATGGGGTCGAGACGCAAGCACAACAGATACTCGAGGAATTCCGGGCCAATCATCTCACGGACGAAGCGACCGAACAGCGGCTTCAACGAGTTGTCAGCGAACTGGGAACTCTGGGCAGAGAGACGCTCCCTGAGGCGGAACGGGCATTGATGCAGGCCCAAAAACTGGCCGAACAGGGGCGTCCCGAGAACAAGGGGCGTACCTTACCAGCGCGAACGGAAGAGGGCTCGCGTACTCGCTCATCCACCTCAAATTCGTCGTCCGCAGCGAAGTCGGATACGCAGGAGTCCCGTGGCCAGGAGCAAGGGACCAATGAAGGGACACCGTCCGGTGAGGATGGCCAGCAGCCGAATTCCAATCCGAAGTTGGATCCTCCCGCAGGGACTGAAGACAAAGCGAGTCCCGGACCAGGCACACCTGAGACCCAAGATCCGGCAGTCAGTTCGGTAACAGAAGAGGGAACGAAAGCGGAGGGGGCAGAGGAATCGGCAGCGCCGAAAAAAGGTGAGCCCGTCGATCAGGGAACCGCTCCTCCCGAATCTCCCCGGAAGTCGCCATCCCCCCCTTCCCGGTCACTGCAATCGGCACTGGCGGAAGCGCACGCTCAACAAGCCCGGTCGCTGGAATCACTCAGTGAATTACAGGACTCGCTGACCGAATGGCGAGACCGCCGCGACGTATCGAAGGATCTCAACTCGGTCATCGCCGATCAGGAACGACTGCAGCAGGACGCCGCGCAGGTTGCTGCGGAAACCATGTCGAAGTCGGACGCGGAGCTGACATCACAGGAAAAAGCCGAACTCAACAAACTGGCGGATCGCCAGCGGAAGATTGCTGAACAACTCGAACAATTCCGCAAGCAGCTCGACAAAACGTCGGAGCTGCTGCAGAAAAATGATCCTGATACCGCCGAGCGACTGAGCGAGGCAGGACAAGAGCTTCAGCAGCAGGAAACCGCCAGCAAACTTCAGGAAGCCGCGAACAACCTCGCAGAAAATCGCATGGGTGCTGCTGCTGACTCACAGCAGCAGGCCATGAACGAGCTGCAGGAAGTCGAGCGGATGATGAAGCGACAGGCGAGCGACAATACCGAGCAGTTCCTCCAGCAGACCGAGGAAGCGCTGCAGGAGTTTCAGGAGATCCGTGCTGAGCAGCAGAATCTGGCGGAACGATTCAATGAGCTGAACCAGCAGGAAGAATCGCTTGAAAAGCAGGAACAACAGGAAGAGCTGATGCGGCAGCAGGAAGAGCTGACCGAGCGAATGGCGAAGGCCGAGCGGAAGCTGGAGCGACTGCAGTTGCGTGGTGCGGCCGAAGCGGCCAACCGCGCTCGCAAGCGTCTGAATGATGTCATGAAGCAGGCACAGGAACTGAGTGACGAAGAGGGTGCCGAAGAGATGCAGCAGGCGATGGACGAGGCGCTGGAAGATCTCGACCAGGTGGAAATGGAACTGGCGCTGGAAAAACGGGTGGCCAAAGAGCGGCTGGCGTTTGAGCAACTGGAGAAGATTGAGGACCAGTTGAAGTCGCTGCGCGAGCGTCAGGAAGCGGTGATCGCGGAAACGGTTCGTCTGGAAGAGGCAAAGCTCAGCGAAGGGAGGATGACCCGCGGTCAGGTGAAGACCCTGCTGGAACTGGCAGAGACGGAACGTTCACTGCAGCTTGTGGCGGATGAACTCTCGCAGAACATGGCGTCGGCCGAAGTCTTTTCGTTGGTGCTCAAGCGACTCGGCCGGACATTGAAGTTCGCTGCTGATGCACTGGCTGAACGTCACACCGACGAAAAAACGCAGACGCTGGAACGGGAAGCCATTCGCAAGATCGACAGTCTGCTGGCGGTGTTGAAGCAGGAGCAGAAGAAACAGGAGCCGGCTCAAGGGGAAAAGGAAGCTCAGGAGACGCTTTCTGAAGAACGGAAAGAGGAAGAAGAAAAGCCCGAGCAGGCCCAACCTCCCGGTGATATGCTGCCAGAATTGGCGCAATTGAAACTGCTGAAGACGCTGCAGGAGGAATATCTCGAACGGACGCAAATGCTCGATCAGTTCCGGGACGAGAATGGGGTCCTGCCCGCAGCAATGGAAGAAGAGAAAAATGAATTAGCACGCGAGCAGGCTGAGCTGGCTGATTTCGCACGAAACCTGATTGCCAAGTTCTTGCAGCAGCGGCCCGATCCAGCGGCTGGAGAGTCCGCAGAGGCTGAAGCGGAAGAACGGCGCAAGGATGAAGACGCAATAAAAATCGACCCCTGACGCGGCTGTTCGAAGCAGGCGGGTGAGTGAGCCGAAGTCGGTGAAGTCCGACAAAGGATGCGACAGAACATGGGCGAATACCAAAGAGTGCAGAGAGCCGCTGGACCGACCTGCTGGCAGGCTCGTCCCGATCGATCAGTCCGGGTGGATTCAGGCCAGGCGGCTGCCAGCTCCGAAAAAGGGGCCATCTTGAGATGGAATCCTGTCTCGTTGGGGCGAACGGGATATTGGAACTGGATCAGTTTGAATACCTGTTGCTACCTGGTCGTGTCGTTCATCGCCGGTGCGTCGGTCGTCACTGCGGATGAGCCCTCCCCTGCGGCTGCAGAGAAGGCAAAAGAACCAGCCGCTTCCGAAGCTGTTCCAGAAGCCAAGCCAGAGGCCAAGCCACAGGTCAGGGAGAAATCGCTGCTTGAGAAGCTGGGTGAGGAGTTGATGAAGGAGGTCGATGATTCTCCTGTCAACGCCTTGAAGTCGACCACCGAAGAGGTCGACAAGATGGACCGCGCCGTAAAAGGAATGCGCGCCGCAGGCACGAAGCTGGACGAGGGGACCACTGCGGAAGAGACGCAGAAGATTCAAAAGCAGGTGATTCAGGACCTGGAAGACATCATCAACCAACTCGAGAATCCCCCGCCGAATAAGGGTGGTGGAGGCGGGGGGGGAGGAGGAGGTGGTGGTGGTGGAAGTGCCAGTCAGGGAGGAGGCGGTTCCTCGGGACAGAATCGCAGCGGCAGTCGCGGAGGGTCTTCAAAGCAGCGACTGCGGTCACGCGGCTCTGCAGGGTCGAGTACCGCCTCACAAGGTCAGGCGGCCGGTTCCACTGACGAACAGCAGGGGGGCGAGTCGAGTGAGAACGGAGTCGACTCGTCACCCCAATCTCAAGCAGACCGAAAGGCGGCTGAAGAAGCGGCACGCCGGCGAAAGCTGGAGATGGACGTCTGGGGGCATCTACCCGTTCATGTCCGTGAAGAATTGCTGAACACCTACGGCGAGAGAATGCTGCCGAAGTACGAACACCTGGTGAAGCAGTTTTATGAAGCGCTGTCGATGCAGGGCGAGCAGCAGAAGAAGTAATCGGGGCCACGCCCACTCTACCTCGTTGCCGCGAATTCGTCTTTCACGGTAGGCAAACCGCTTGTTCGCTGCGAGCGAGTCGCTGGTGCCAATTTGGCAGTTGGTGATCGACGCTGTGGGTGAAAACCCTTGAAAACAGGCTATTTTCAGCCGGGAAGAGGCTGGCGCGCGAGTTGCTTTCGGGCTGTTAACTGGTCGTTCGACTGCCGACGATATCTGAACAATGTTGATTGTATGGGAGTTCCCGAGTGTCTCAACCGCAAGAATTCACGTTTCAAACCGAGATCAAGCAACTTCTCCATATCCTTTCGCATTCTCTCTACCAGAACCGGGAAATTGCTCTGCGCGAGCTGATTTCCAACGCATCTGATTCTTTGAACAAGCTGCGGCATATCCAGCTCAGCGAAGAGCAGTATCGTGACGACCAACCACTGGAAATTACGCTCGAACCCAACAAAGATTCGAAGCTGCTGGTCATCCGCGATAACGGAATCGGCCTGACCCATGATGAACTGGTTCAGAACCTGGGAACGATTGCGCACAGCGGATCGAAAGAGTTCTTGCGGACACTGGCGGCGAAAGCCGACGGAGCAGAATCGTCTCCCTCGGCTGACCTGTCACTGATCGGACAGTTCGGCGTGGGATTCTATGCCGCGTTCATGCTGGCGGATCGCGTCGAAGTCGTCACGCGCAGCTATCGCGAAGAAACAGGCTGGCGGTGGGAATCCGATGGTTCGGGGCGCTTCACGATTACGCCTGCGGAAGAAGAAGTCCCTCGGGGTGCTCAGATTCGGCTGCACCTTAAGGACGACATGGATGAATTCACTGACCCGATGCGGTTGAAGTTTATTGTCCGCAAGTACTCAACGTTCGTGCCGCATCCCATCAAGCTCGATGGAGAAACGCTCAACGAACAGAAGCCGATCTGGGTCGAGCCGAAGAATCAGGTCACTGAAGAACAGCATGCTGGTTTTTACCAGTGGCTGACCCATCACGCAGAAGAAAAACCACTCTGGCACCTGCATCTGTCGAGCGATTCCCCCATTCAGTTTCATTCGATCCTGTACTGTCCCCCCACGAATTTTGAGCTGATGGGATTTGGCCAGATTGAGCACGGAATCAATCTGTGTGCGAAACGAATTCTGGTTCAGGATGATTGCCGCGACTTGCTGCCGGACTATCTTCGCTTCCTGTACGGGGTCGTTGATTCGGCCGACCTGCCGCTCAACGTCTCGCGTGAGACACTGCAGGATCACAAGCTGCTGCCCAAGCTGAAGCGGGTCTTGATCAAGAAGGTTCTCGACCACCTCGCCAGTATCGCCGAAGAACAGCCCGAGACCTTCAAGACGTTCTATCAGCAGTTCGGGCCGATTCTGCGGACCGGGATCGGGCAAGACTTCGAGAATCGCGAACGGATCGCGAAGTTGATGCGGTTCCATTCGACGCATACCGCCAATCCAACCCTCGTGGTACCCGGCGGAACGACCGATCAACCCGTACCTCCGACTGTCTCGCTGGATAGTTACCTCCAGCGGGCCGTGGAAGGCCAGACCCAGATTTACTACCTGAGTGGTCCTGATCTGGACGCGTTGTCTCGTCATCCGCTGCTGGAAGCATTCCGCAAACGAAACCTGGAAGTCCTGTTCCTTGATGATCCGATCGATGAATTTGCACTGACGCAACTACGTCGCTATGAGGGCAAAGACCTTATCTCCATCGATTCGGCGGATGTGTCGTTCCCCGAATCGACCGATCCACCCGAGACGGAAGCGGCGGAAAAGCCGAAGAACATCACACGCGTCATTGAGTTGTTCCGAGGAGCGTTGGAAAGCAAGGTGCAGGACATTCGGGAGTCGTCTCGTCTGACGGAAAGCCCCTGTTGCCTGATCAATCCTCAGGGAACCATGAGCAACCAGCTGCAGAAGGTGCTCAGCCATACAATGAAAGAGTACGAAGCTCCCAAGCGGATCATGGAAGTGAATCCGCATGCAGCGCTCGTGACACGGCTGTGCGACCTGAGCAGCAATTCCGAGAACGACGAATTCATTCGGGATTGCGGCCGTCAGCTTTACGCAAATGCCCTCATCCTGGACGGACTGATTCCCGACGTGGAAGAAACGACGACCCGCTCGCTCCGTTTCATGGAAGAACTGGCCCGAAGCAAGTCTTCGATCGTCTTGTGATCGTATCGGAAAGCTGTGAGCAAGTTTGCGGCCCCGCATGTTCCATTCATGGTCATGCGGGGTTTTCTCGTGTGATCCGGCTGAAGTTAAGGAGGTTCCCGACCGAGAGCGTGTTCATGTGGCATTGACTGGCGAGACGGCTGAATTTCCGTAAGTGTTTATTTTGCATTGGATTGTGTCTCTGTCTGTGAAGTTGCTGTCACCCGGTTGGCACTGTGTGCAGAATCGGGAAAACTTGTCAAGCGGATTTCGGTGTTCCCGCTACGAACGGTTTAACTCTTATCGTTGTTGTAACCGATACCTGAATTGGACGTGTTCAATTTGGATGCATGGCTGGTTCTGCTTGCGCTGTCTGTCAGCGTCATGCTGCCCCACTCGCGGTTCAGTAAGGTTATGACATGAACAAGTGGTATCGCCCTCTCGGGTTTTTGCTGTTGGCCTCCGTCGCGGGGGAAGTCTGCGGATGCGCTCAGTCGGGCAGTTGGCTCGCCAGACGCGAATCCAAAAAGGGGGCGGAAGAGGCGCTGGCAGATGCTGGCAAGGGGAAGAAAGGTTCGAAGGGGGCGAAAGGGCCGGCTGAACTGAAGTCGGACGAGCCTCGAACACTGCTCGGCAAAGCCAAGCGGAAATCAAAGTCCGCAGCCGCAGAATCGAAACTCGCCGCAGCAGATCAGGTGAATTCATCCAAGTCGTCGAAATCCTCGCCTGAAATGGCCGTCACCAAAGCGAGTAAAGATTCGCTGACCAGCAAAGCAGCCGCGACGGCGAAGTCGGTTGCCGCGTCCGCCAAGACGGAAGAAATGGATGCCTTCCTGTCTGATCTCGACAAACCCACTCCAGTGGCAAAGAGCGAGTCCGGGAAACAGGCCTCTGATGAGTTCGATCCGTTTGACGACGTGATCGAAATGGGACAGAAGTCGGTCATGCAGGTCAAAAAGGAGCTGGGGAAAAAAGTCGAATCCCTGGAAAATGACGTTGCTGACTGGGCCAGCGACGAAGGGGAATCCAGTCTGTCAGCCGTCACCTCGGCGAAAGCTTCAACCGTTGTAGACGTGCTGGAGAAAGAACTGGATCTTCCGTTGGCACAACCTCCTGCTCTGCAGGCAGAAGGTGAGGAGGCCAGCGAGGACGGACTGTCACAACTTCCTTCCCTGGGCGATTTGAAGAAGGCTGCGATCCAGACAATCGCGACCCGCGGATTGGCGAAGTTGTGTCCCGATGCCAGTGGTCCCTTGGCTGAAGCACTGAATGAAGTGGATCCTTCCGATCCGCAGTCGCTCAAAGTCTGTCTCAGCAAGATCGGAAAGCTGGGGGCGGATGGGATTGCAGCGGCCCCTGCTCTCCAGTCATTGCTCAAGCACGATGACGGCATCGTGAGGACCACGGCCGCTCAGACGATGGCGAAGCTGAATATCAGCTCGCCTGAATCAATCAAGGTGGTCACCGACAGTGTGGTCTCCCGCGATGCGAACCTGAGATCGTTCGCGAGCGGTGTTCTGGATGAAATGGGAGGCGAATCGACCCAGGTGCTGAAGTCGCTGTCAGAGAACTTGAAAAGCACTGACGGACAGACTCGCCTGCGAGTCGCTGAAGTCCTGATTCGTCACGAGGAGTATGCCTACCCTGCTCTGCAGACGATTCTGACGAGCCTTGGTGATCGAGACTCCAATGTGCGGTGGCTGGCGACGTACTCACTGGCGGAACTGGCTCCGGAATCACCTGCGGCGGTTCAGGCACTGGTCAAAGCAACGCACGATCCCGTGTCAAAAGTCCAGGTTGGGGCGGTCTACGCTTTGGGTGAGATGGGTCCCTACGCGAAGAGTGCGGGGCCGGATCTGCACAAACTGCTGGAAACGTCAACCGATGCAGAGCTGAAGGAAGCGATTGTGAGTTCGCTGGAACAGATTGAGAAATAGCCGTTTGCCTTACGGCAGACTGTGGCAAATAATCCACCGCCCATTGTCCGAACGGGGACCCAGATGATTCATGTGCTTGCTCTGGTCGAAACAATCGAAGGGCACCGCGAAGATTTCTTACGTGAGTTTGCTCAGGTCGCGGTTCCTGTGCGACAGGAGGCGGGGTGCATTGAATATGGGGCTGCAATTGATGCGATCACGGATGTGCCGCAGCAGTTTCTTCAGGGGGAAAATTTCGTATTAATTGTCGAGAAGTGGGAGAGTCTGGATCACCTGAAAGCGCATCTGGTCGCTCCCCACATGGCTGACTACCGAGTTCGCGTCAAGCCGTTTGTAAGCTCGGTGCGCCTGCAAATTCTGGATCCGCGGGTTTAACTGCGGATTCGGGAAGTCGCAGTTGCATAAGGGTATTGGAATTCGTCGGTTGACACGCTTCGGGCGACGGTCTCTAATTCTCGACGGTTGTAGGGCTAATCTCTGGGACAATCCTTTGTTCGATGGTGGGCTCTTTTATCTCGAAATTCAGTAGACAATGTGAGGAGTCAGTTTATGCGGAAAAGTTTGACTTGGATCGCGTGTTGTGTGGCGTTGTCCGCGTTCATTGGTGGTCCAGAAGCTCAGGCTCGTCCACAATACACGAAGGCGTTTATTGCCGCGTATCCGGCTCTCAAGACTGAAGCCGAAGCTGCCAAGTGCGGCATCTGTCACCCAGAAGAGAAGAAAGCTGTTCGCAACGACTATGGCAAGGCCCTGGGTGCCGCTCTGCCAGAAAAGAACACCAAAGGCGAAGAAGCTCTTGCTGAAGCCCTGAAGAAGATCGAAAGCGAAAAGGGCGAAACCGATGGCAAGACCTTCGGCGAGCTGATCAAGGAAGGCAAACTGCCAGGCAAGAAATAATTGCCGTCAGTTTTGCTGGTCACTCTCATAAAATGACCAATTGAAGCCCGATTCCGATGAGTCGGGCTTCATTTAATTTCCTGTTGTCTCCAGAGCGTCTCTTGGTCACGTTCCTCTACGGGTCGCAGAACCGGGCAGCCCGTGTTCTTGACGCTTCTGTCAGGCTGTTCCGTTGGCCGCCATCGCCCCTTTCTCTGATGCGACTTGCCTCGGAGGGACCACACATGGCAGAATTGTCTCAGGCCGAAACAGTTCCTTTGAGCGGAGTTGACTGGTGTCTGAGGTACGAATCCCTGGTTTGCTGGCATGGGTCTTGGCCCTCGCAACGTTCTGTCAATCGGCGTCTGCACAAGAGAAGATCGTGCTTTGGCCTGATGGGGCACCCGGCGCGGTAGGTACCGAGGAACACGATCGCCCCAGCATCACGGCCTATCTCGCTCCGGCCGATCGTAATACAGGGACCGCCATCGTCATTTGTCCTGGTGGAGGCTACGGTCACCTTGCCGTCGGGCACGAAGGGGAAGACGTTGGAAGCTGGCTGAACTCCATTGGTGTTTCGGGGTTTGTTCTGCGATACAGAATCGCTCCACGGTACAAACACCCCGCACCGTTGCTTGACGTTCAGCGTGCCTTGCGAGTTGTGAGAAGCCGGGCCAGCGAGTGGAAAATTGACCCTGCCCGGATTGGAGTACTGGGATTCTCTGCGGGGGGCCACCTCGCTTCGACCGCTGCAACTCATTTTGATGACGGTGACGCTTCGGCAGGCGATCCGATCGACCGGGCCAGTTGCCGTCCGGATTTTGCAGTTCTTTCCTATCCGGTCATCACTTTCACGGATGAGTCCGCCATGCACCGGGGCTCACGCAACAATCTGCTGGGGCAGGATCCTTCGGCAGAGCTGATCACGCTTTTATCGAATGAGCTGCAAGTCAAACCAACGACCCCTCCGGTGTTTTTGTGGCATACGTCCGAAGACAAAGGGGTTCCGCCCGCCAACAGCACGCTGTTCTATCTCGCTTGTGTGAAGGCGGGGGTCCCTGCCGAACTGCATATCTATGAGAAAGGGCCGCATGGGATCGGGTTGGCGAAGAAACATCCCGGAGCTGACCAGTGGCCTGTCCAGTGCGAAGCGTGGTTGCGAGGCCGAGGTCTGTTGAGCAAGTAATGTATGGCGAAATGAAGAAATCGGAGCGGTTCCCGTTTTTTCCCGGACGGGATCTTCAAAACGGCTAGAATTGTTTTCGTGTAGTCGAGGGCCGCCAATTTTTTAACACTTTGAATGCCTAACATGGTTGCCAATCCAACCGAGGTCGATTCATCCCCCCTCCCTTCGTCGAAGCGGTCGGCCCCGCAATCCCAGCCACGGCGCAAGCGGACTTGGTTCGGAGTCCTGCAGGATCTCTACTTCTACTTTCTGGCATACATCTTTTTCGCGTGGCTGACGATCGGTCCTTTTTTCTGGACCTGGCACGCGGCCGTCTATGCTGATGGTCCGAAATGGGTTGCGCAGTTCTACCAGCCCCTTGCATACCTGTGCGAGCTCTGTCCCCCCTTGAGCTGGCTGGTGAACGAGTGGGTCAACTACTGGATTCTTTAAACAAATTTGCAAAAGCTGATGCGTTTGGGCGGGTGAACCAGCAGATTCTTGACTGAAAACTTTGTATTTTGCAGTAGCGACGCAGGCGACTTGTCGTGAATCGCGTCACTACTGCAATTTGCTGTGGTTTAATTGGTCCAAAAAGACATCATGGTTCAATCCAACAAGGTGTCTATACTCAAAATGCGCCCGAATCGTGCCGGTAGGGCTACCTCGATTTTAAGTCGTTTATTCATCGAAAAGTCACCGCAACGAGAATTTCATGCAGCAGATGCCATGTCGACCCACCAATCTCCTGGAACTGAAACAAAGTGGCTGGGTCTCTAAAACTGTCAAAGAGGAGTTGCGACAGAATTTTTTAATCGCACTTGCCGCAGGTGACGCTCTATTTCCGGGCATCGTCGGGTACGAACATACGGTCATTCCCGAAATCAATATCGCCCTGATCGCTGGTCACGATATGTTGTTCTTGGGCGAAAAAGGACAGGGCAAAAGCCGTCTGATGCGCATACTCTCGCGATTTCTGGACGACTTCATTCCTTACATCGACCTCCCGGAAGCTCCCTTTCACGATGATCCGTACAATCCGATCAGCCGTGTTTGCAAGGACTTCGTTGCAAATGTTCCACCTGAACAGGTGCCAATCGCCTGGTGGCCGCGAGAGGAACGTTATGTCGAACGGCTGGCTCCTGGCACCAAGTTCGCTGACATCATCGGCGAGATCGACCCGGCGAAGCTCGCCGGTGGGACGAGTATGTCAGCCGAGGAAGCGCTTCACTTCGGTCTGATTCCCCGGATGCATCGGGGCATTTTTGCGATGAACGAACTGCCCGAACTGGATGAACTCGTGCAGGTTGGCCTATTCAATATTCTGGAGGAACGCGACGTCCAGATCCGTGGGTTCCCCGTTCAGTTCGATATCGACGTGCTGATCTTATTCTCTGCCAATCCTGCGACCTATAACCGCAGCGGCAAAGTCATTCCTCAACTGAAAGACCGTATTGGATCAGTCATTCACACGCACTATCCCGAAGATCGTGATCTCGGAATCGAAATCATGGAGCAGGAGTGCGATATCAATCTGGGTGAACCATACCCCGTGGTCGTCCCTCGATTCATGAAGGAAATCATTGAAGAATTAAGTGTTGCGGCTCGCAAGTCGAAGTACATCGACCAGCTTTCCGGAGTGAGTGCCCGCTTCAGTATTGCCAATTACGGAACAATGATCGCCAGTGCTCGTCAGCGCGGCGCACGCCTGGGCGAATCTCCGGCTGTTCCCCGAATCAGTGACCTGGGTCACTTGTACTCGTCGTCTCTCGGGAAGCTTGAACTGGACCTGATGGGCAGCCATCAGATGAATGAACGTCAGATCCTGGACTCGCTGATTGCGGAAGCGATTCGGACTGTGTTCGAGGAGTACATCGACAAGCACGGAATCGACGAGATCGCAGCGATTTTCAGTAAAGGGGTCAAAATCGAAGTCGGCGACATGCTTCCGTCGTCCCATTACTCCGAACGGCTGAAGCGGGTTCCACCTGCGTGGGACAAGGCGTTTGAAGTTAACGCATCATCGGATGCAGCCGTGCGTGCCTCGTGCGTCGAATTCGTCCTGGCGGGCCTTTATGCGACCGAGAAGATTTCTCGCAGCCAGTCTCGTGGGAGGATTCGTTATGACATCTGAACGTACTCTAGGCGGCGTCATTCATACCTATCAGAGGTATGACCCCGCCACCATCCCCAGTCCGACTCTACCACCTCCCGACCTGGTTTCCCCTGCGATCGAGCATATGCTCGAATTCGGAAACATGCGCGAGCTGACGGATGAGGAACTCGCGAGGGCGATCAAGCTCGATATTCGTCAGATTGCCGGATTAGGACCGAGTCTCGAGTCGCTCATGCAGATGTTGCTGGAGCGAAAGAAAAAGATCCTGGAGACTTGGGAAACAAAAACGGTCGTTGCTGCAGCGAGAGATGCCTTCCTCAAGCGGGCTCAAAGTGCCTCACCACCCGACCGGTTGAAGACGGAATTCAAGAAGGCCGTCGACGAAGAGCAGATCCGGGATCTGGAACGAATCTGGTACGAGACGAACGACGATCACTCACGCTTCGCGCGTCAGGTCGTTCAGTTGATTGACCGCTTGGGCCATGTTTATCAGGTCGAGGAACTCGCCTCGAAGTACCCGTTTACCGGCCGCAAGTCCCTTAGCATCGATAATGCCCTCGGTGTGAAAGAAGAACTGGAGACAATCGACCGTTTACTGAAGCAGTTGGAAGATGCCGCCAAGACGGCACAGATCGCTGTGATTGATCTCTCTGAACTCAGTCAGTTTGCCGATGCCGAGCAGCTCGAAGAATTGACGGCCATGCAGCGGCAGATTGAAGAACTGGTCCGGCAACTGGCCGAACAGCAGGGACTTGAACGGACCAGGCGCGGGTATCAGTTAAGTCCGCAAGCGTATCGCATCTTCCAAGGACGACTGCTCGAGCAGATTTTCAGTCAGCTTCAGGCATCCCGAACCGGCCGCCATCTGGGCCCAATCCAGGGGGAAGGGGCTGTCGAGATGGCGGCCACGAAACCGTACGAGTTCGGGGATTCGGCCTCGCAGATGGACATTCCGCAATCCTTGGTGAATGCCATGGTTCGTGACCCCTCACGACCGTTGCACCTGCGGTCTGAAGATATCGTCATCCACCGGACTCGTAACAACCCCAAGTGCGCGACCACTGTGCTGATGGATATGAGCGGGTCGATGCGTCAGGGGGGGCAGTATATGAACGTCAAACGGATGGCTTTGGCGCTGGATGGCCTGATCCGGCGCGAGTATCCGGGCGACTTTCTCCAGTTCATCGAAATGGCGTCGTTTGCCAAGCCACGTCACTTCAGTGAAGTCGCGGCGCTCATGCCCAAGGTCGTCACAATCTACGACCCCGTCGTCCGGTTGCGAGCAGACATGAGTCGAGAAGAGGTCACGGAATCCGATATTCCCCCCCACTTCACTAACATTCAACACGCTCTCCAGCTGGGTCGGCAGTTTCTGTCGACTCGCGACACTCCGAATCGGCAGGTCATTCTGATCACTGACGGGTTGCCGACAGCTCATTTTGAGGGACAGCATCTTTACCTCCTATATCCCTCTGATCCCGCGACGGAAGCAGCGACCATGAGGGAAGCGCTTCTGTGTCAGCGGGAAGGAATCACGATCAATATCTTTCTGCTTCCAAGTTGGTCACAAACTCGCGAAGACATTCAGTTTGCACATCGTCTTGCAGAGACGACCAAAGGTCGTGTTTTCTTTACGGCCGGACGTGATCTCGACCGCTTTGTCGTCTGGGACTACGTTAACCACCGCAAGTCCATTCTCGGCTAAAGCACTTGCGGTTCGGACGTGGGCCCGTATCCGGTCACACCTCGTTGTCCGTCAACTTCCGGTCGTGCTCATTTCGTGAGTCAGGCGGGCCTGTCATTCTCTCGCCACCTCCAATTTATGCGTGGGGGACCTCGACGCCGGCACGTCAGCAGAAATGCTGCTGCCGGCCTCCGTGAATCGGTTTTCGGCTGCAGCAAGCGATTCAGATCGCCTCGTCCGTTCCTGAGGTCATTGAGCTCATTCGGCGTGGCTTGAGTTGAATTGGGTACGGAATTGAAGAATTCCTCAACCTTTTCGATCAAGTCGTCTCAAATTTCCCAGTCTGCACAACCGATACACACAGAAGATGATTCATGGGGGCTTCCTTTCCTTTCTGAGCCCCCATGTCGGGTATGAGTCCTTTCAAGAATCAGTCCTTGCGTCGAGCATGGCCACGGCAGGGATACCTCGCCTGTTGCTCATGGTTGATGGCTCGCGACCTTGTGTAAGTCGATTAGCAGAATTCTGCGTGAGATTGTGGCAAAAACACTAGACTGCTTTGAATCCGTCGCGAGGCGCGGCCCAGGACGCTCGTCCGCTGGGCTGGCTCTTCTTCTGGTCCTTTTCATCTCCGCCACATCCTCGGCTGACGATTTGATCCCGCGTCGACTGTTGGAGCTGGACGATTCTCGGCAAGAGACCTCGCTTGCGGCCGAATTTGCCGATCGTCTGGAGCAGGAAAGCGAGCTACTCAAACCAGACAATGCATCTTCGGAGGGCAATGACGTCGAGGCAGGTCAGGTTGATCTCAGCGGCTACTTCAATGCAGATCCTGATGTCACGGGCAGCGAACCTCCTCTGCCCAAGAAGTCATCTTTTGAAAGTCTGGCCTCCGAATTCGCCAGTCGTCTTTCCGCTGTGGAAAAAAGCCTGACCAAGCGGGATGAGGCTGATGCGAAGAAGGCTAAGCAGTACCCCACCCACAAGCTCACCGGCTTCCTTCAACTCGACACTGCCTTTTATGCCCAGTCGCCAGAAAACATTGCCACAGTGGGCGACGCACAAAATGGAACGGGATTCCGTCGCGCTCGTTTTGCCGTCCAGGGTAAAGTCGCTGAGTTCACGAACTACCAGTTGGAAGTCGACTTTGCGACCGCCGGTCGCCCCAGCTTCTTCGACAACTATGTTGAGCAGGGAAATCTTCCCTTCTTCGGTGAGGTTCGTGCTGGCCAGTTCCTCCAACCCTTCAGCGTGGATGCGATGAGCGGTTTCCGGAACCTCCCCTTTCTGGAACGATCGCTTCCGTTTCTAGCATTCGTTCCTTTCCGCCGTGTCGGGATTATGTCGTCCAATGCTTCAGAAGATGAGATGACGCACTGGGCATACAGTATTTTCCGAACGGGTGGCTACAACAATGCCCCGCTTGGGGATTCTCGCTTTGCGACCGACTTTGGCAACATTGGTGGCTTTTCGTTCTCCACGCGAGTCACGCACCTATTGTACTATGATGAATGTGCTGAGGACCGAGACTTATGGCACATTGGCGCTGCTTATAACTATGGCCGATTAGGAGCTAATGACGCCAAAGGAAGCGGGGCTCCAGGAAACGCAGGCAGTCCCGAACCTTTCTATCAGGCGAGAACAACGCCCGAATTCGGGCCTCTCGGCTATCCTGAGCTGTCTGCCAGTTTTGGAAATGCGGTGAATGGGACTCCGATCTTCGTTGATACAGGGCGATACCAGGCGGATTATTTCAATCTCTTCGGACTCGAAACCGTTTATCAATCCGGCCCTCTCAGTTTCCAATCGGAATACATGGCCACGGTTGTGGAAAGTGTCGTAGGGCCTGTCTTCTACCAGGGGGCCTATGCTGAAGTCATGTATCGGTTAACGGGCGAGCATCGCCGTTATGACAAGAAGTTGTCTGCCCTGCGGAATCCTATCCCTAACTCCAATTTCCTGCCGCTCAAAACGGGCGAGATTCGAGGTTGGGGGGCCTGGGAAGTCGCGGCCCGCTGGTCTGTCGTCGACCTCAACAATCCTGATAAGCTCGACGGTCATTACTACAATAGTGCCACTAATTCCTATGATGGGACTAACAAGGCCGGAAACGGACTGTTGAACGACGCGACTCTAGGGATGACCTGGTTCTTGAATGCTCATACCAAGCTGCAGTTGAACTGGATCCACGCCATGCTGAGAAACCAGGCCAAAGGGTATAGCTCTGCCGACTTGTTCGTCAGTCGAATCCAAGTCGATTTCTAATTCAACGATTGGCCGTGGTTCCTGTCTTTCCCGACGCATGGATCGACGTGCAGCAGCGATGCAGACCCGTCGATTTTGACACGACAGCTCTCCTGCCCGATGCTCTGAGTTGAGAGCCAACAATCGAAGCGTCGGGTCAATGCCTCGATTGACCGTCATTCTTTCGGTGCTTCAGGCTTCTTTTCGGGCTTTGGTCGAATTTTCCCCGACTGAACGTCTTTGACAACTTCGGCAACTTGAGCCGGATCATTCGTTGCCAGGACGTGTTCAATGCGCGAGGCTGGCGTTCCCAGCCGGTCCATGATTTCTTTCGCCGTCTCCCAGAGTTTTGGCTTCTTTTTATCAGGTGCCAGATAAAGTTCCGTCGCCAGTTCGGCCAGGCGCTGTTCATCCAGCGCCGGCCGGTTGTCGTAGTATCTCTGGATGACTTTCTTCTGGAATTTTGAGTAGTCGCGTTCAGCCATGTCGCATCCCCTTGGAAGTAAAATCTCTGCGGGGAACTGTATCGACCGTCCCCTTGCCCAACATTGGAAAAAGGTAAAAACACAAGCTCGGCTGCTGAATGCTCCAGACGTCCCCACATCCACTATTCATGAATCCACCGAAGTCCGCCCCAGTAGCCAAATTCGTATGACCAGCCTGTGGCAGTGTTGAGCAATTCCAGCCGAATCTCACGTCCGGCAAATTTACTGAGATCAACTTTGACCGTTGCCCAACCGTCGGGACAGGTTTCGGCATTAATTTCCTGTCTCAAAATCTGGTCGCCATTTGCCTTGATCTGAAGTCTCCAGTCACCTCTTGGATCATGGCTGACATCGAGCATCAGAGTCGTTCGCACGCCTGCCGGAATGGCAAAGGTTCCGCTGAGGACACACGGTTTCTGGGCCGATACCGGATGAGTTCGCAGGACTCCGATCCGTCCCCGATGTTCCTTCAGCACGCCGATCCCGAGTTCACCCGAGGCGGTTGTGTTGAAGCCTGGGAGGATCTCATGAATTAACGGACCGAATTCCGCTGGCTTCAAGGTCTCTTTAGGGATGACCTCGCCGGCACCCGCAAGCAGGCGACCAGACTTATCGGACGGATGCTTGTCTAAGGAAAGGAACGCAAACAGATCGACAATTTCTGTGGCAGAGAGTTGCTTCTCGATCTGCTCAGGCATCAACGAGATCTCATTGACATTCAGTTCATCAATATCTGAACGAGGAACAACCTCTTGCTTGCCCCCCTGCACCTTCAGCACGATTCGTTGCGGACTGTCCTCTACCAGCAAGCCGTTCAAGACTCGACCACTATTGGTCACCACGGTGTAAGACCGGTAGCCGGCACCGATCACCAGGCTGGGGTCGAAGACGTTCGAGAGCAACTGTTCAAAATTGTTTCTTCCATTGAGCGTGATATCAGGACCAACTTCTGCTCCTTCTCCGTAGATCTTGTGGCACTGAGCACAGATCTTTTTGAACGCTTTCTCGCCTGCAAATGGATCACCCGGAGCTCGTCGGATCAGTTGGCGCATCTCGGCAATGTAGCGATCCCGATTCGGATCGCGACCTTCTCGCACCTGACCCCAGTGAGACGTAAGCAACTTACTCAGCTCTTCGTCTTTAAGGTCATTCAGTCGGCGAGCCTGATTGACGTTCATGGTTGTCGAAGGGACTTTCCTGTCCCCCATGGCACGCAGCAGGTCTTTAGCCCAACTCGCGCGTTGGGTCAGAAGTTCAACAGCACGGGTCTGCAACTCAGGGTCGAACTGGTCGAAGCGTTCGAGAATCATCGCCGCAATTCGAGGATCGTCATGCTTACTCAGTGAGGCGAAGAGTTGCGACTTGAACAAAGACGACGAGGTCTTCGAATCCAACGCCTGAGAGATTGCTGCCAGCAGGCCTTCGTCCCGGATTGTGATCAGCGAGTTCAACGCCAGTAGACGCTGTTCCGGTGACCCTGTGTCAGTAACAAAGACTTGTCGCACCGCTTTGATCCCGATCGGATCGTTCCAGCTTGTTGCGAGAAACGCTGCAGGCAGGTACATCGGGGAGTCCGTTTTGCCGTGCAGCACAGGTTGCAATGTTGCTTCCATCGCCTGCTTCATTTCTGCGAGATGGTCAGCAGTCAACTCACGGTTCTGCACTTTCGTCGAGAGTCTCTGCAATCCCAGTGCAGCGGTTTCAGGATGGTTTTCTGCCAGGAATGCGATTAATCCCGCGATCACTTTGGCATCGAAGGTCTGACGTCCGAGCATCCGATCGATAATTCGTGGCATAAGGGAAATCAGTGCCGCGTTGTCTTTCATCCCGGGTTGTTCTAGCAGAGTCACAAATTGTTCTGCCGATGCCTCCAGCTTGGGATGCAGGTTCTGCCAGATGATCCGGGACAGATGCGTGTCTTCGCCGAGATTTGCCAGCACATCGAGATAGAGGCGGAACAGCGCTTCCCGTTGCTCTGGGCCTTGTGCGTCAGAGGCGGCGGACCGTTTCGCGGCGGCGATCACGTACTGCAGGACCTCATTCGAGTTCTTCGCGTCAGGAGCCAGTTCCGAGAAACGGTCGATCGTCGGCGCGAACTGAGGATGGTCCCCCAGGAATCGCAGTTGCCAGCTCCGAATGGTGGAGTTGATTTCCTGACGACTCCACTTTGCCAACTGTTCTGTTTCACTGACGGACAGCCCGCACAAGGTCATGAATAACCGGTGGCGATGCTCGCTTGTGACGTTCGGGTCTTGCGGCGCCGTCAGCGCTTTCAGCAGCTTGGTCGCAATCGCGGAAGAGTTCCGCTCCTGCAGGATGCGGCGTGCGGTGTCACGCAGAAAATCGTTGCCAGCCCCCAGACGCTGGATCAGTTCGTCGTCGGATTCGGCCGCCAGATTCAGTTTCGGTGAGACCCGTGGCGTTTCCTTGTACCGGACGCGATACAACCGACCCTTTAGCCTATCAAGACCCGCCGGGTCCCGATTTGCGTCCTGATAACAGTGGTACTGATCATACCAGTCCAGTACGTACAAGCTTCCGTCTGGACCCGTCTTCTGCACCACGGGCATAAACCAGGCATCATTGGCGGTGAGAAAGTCAGGTTCACCAAAGCCCTCATACGTTGAGCCGTTGGGCTGGATTCGATCGACGTTGATACATCCACCATGGATGTTCCCCATATACAGCTTCCGACGGTACTGCTCTGGATAGGCGTCTGAATCTAAGAAATGGATACCGCAGTAGGCGGCCTTCTGATGTTTGTGTTTGACGATGGACTCGATCTTCCAGGTGAACGGCGGATAGGGCCCCCCCTGCCGGTGGTAATATCCTGTCTCGACGAGATGCCAGAGATGGTCGATGACACAGGCGGAGACGAACGCTTCCCCCTCGTCATTAAAGGCGATCCCCCAGGGGTTGCTCGTCCCTTCACTGAAGACCTGGAATTCACGGGTTCTTGGATGAATTCGGAACAAAGCACACGTCAGTGGCCAGCCGGGATGCTGTGCATCGAAGTTGGGATTCGTGGGTGAGTAGCGGACATGAGAATGATTAAAAACCCCGTTGAGACCATACAGCCAGCCGTCAGGACCCCACGTCAATGAGTTGGGGAGCTCGTGCGTGTCGGTGCGGCCGAATCCGGTAACGACCACTTCCTGCTTATCCGCCTTGCCGTCGCCGTCGGTGTCTTGCACAAACAGGATGTCGGGGGCATTGGCAACCCAGACACCCCCATGTCCGACCGCGATGCCGCTGGGAATATTCAGGCCATCAAGGAACACGGTCACTTTATCCGCTTTCCCATCCCCGTCGGTATCTTCGAGAATCTTCACGCGATCCTGGCCCGGGCCTGGTTCGCGGCGGGGATATTCCAGTGATTCGGTCACCCAGAAGCGTCCTCGCTCGTCGATCGTCATGGCGACAGGATTAACAAGATCTGGTTCGGAGGCCACGACCTCGACGGTGAAGCCCTCGGGCACCGTCATCAGCTTCGCTGCCGTCATAGCATCGCGAGGATCATTTGGTGGCTCGTCCTGAGCGTGAGGAATCAGCCGTGTTTTGGTCTCCTGAGCACCCGAAGTCGAACAGAGTAACAGGCTCAATCCCAAACCGAACAGAAATCGCATGGACGTCCGCATCAATCCTGATTCCTTCCAAGTGAGCCCCGGGGGCGAGCCCTTGCTGAAGTTGCCAAAAGGCGGATTGTAACCGATCCAGACGCACTTCCAACGATCAGGGGCCACCCACGATGGCTTTGTTCAGTTCCTCAGCGGAGGGAGGCTGAATCGAAAATTGAGCCGTACAAGGTTCACCATGGTCCGTGGGTGATCATCGTATGTGCTGGCAGAAATCGGGCGTTCGTTCGGCTTCGATTTACTTGGACGAGACGCGTCCGGGCCAGGTTGATGGAACGGTCGCGGCGATGATGGGCCTATCGAGCCCATTCGAGTCTCAACATCACTTGAGCACCCGGATCCACCCGAAGCCGTTCCGCGCCACTCCCGAAGAATGAGTCACCGAGGAAGTACGAACGGTCGAACAGGTATGCAGCGGACAAGTCGAGATAGAAGCCCTTGCCGAGTGATCTCTGTATTCCGGTTGCGAGTCGCTGGTCAAAATTGAAGAAACGCTGTCGTGTGTCGACGCGATCCGCGAGTTCATACCCCTGGCTATGAGTCATGTAGCCACCATACAGAGTCCACGACTCGTTCGGCGTCCAGCGCAACGTTGCATTCGCGTTGGTCAGCGGAAGATAGCTCATATTAAACGAGACTGTCTCGGTGGGACGATAGGTCAGCGAAAAGGGAATGCCGATATTCATTTGAAACTGATCACTCGGCCGCCAGGCATAAGCGACACCGGGGATTGGAAATCTCAATTGCCCTAGCGGGGAATAGAACAGGCTGAAATTCCAGGCATCGCGCTCATTCGCAGGGATGTTCAAAAAGGTCATCAGGTTCGCATTGACCTCCCGGATCGAAGCGAAGGGGCGATCGCTGGACGAACCGGCACCAACCATTCCCCCGAAAGTCCAGCCGTTGTCGAATGAGTGAATATGCATCAAACTCAGGTTGATGTTCCATAACTCGTCTGGAAACGGCATGGTCGTTCCCGGAAGGGTTGCATTGGTCCGAAAGGTGTCGTGCTCGAGCCGCGTGCTCAAGATCCAGATCCCGTTGGAACTTCTGCTGATCGGAACTCCCACGGCGAAGCCTTCACCTCGTGCTTCCAGAGATCCCGGCTGGTTTCCTAAACCGCTCGCAGGTTGAAAGAATGAGTAAGCATAGACGGGTCTTCCTCCCCCGGCGGGACCTCCCATCCCCCCCATGGGTGAGCCGCTGATGCCCCCCATGCCCGGTCCGCCTCCCCCCGTCTTGATCGACCGGACCAGCGGTGGAGGCAGATTCTCGAGTTCCTCGTTGGTCGATTCAGGCGTTTCAAACGACTGCATTTGCAGGAGAGGAGACTCGAAAAAGTCCTCTTCCGCGGAAGGGAGTGGTGTTTGCCCCATTGCTGGCCCCGAACCCAGCAGCGTGAAGCATACGAGGATCAGACTGAACCCAACCCGCTCTTGCGAACGCATTTGAGATTGTCACCTGTTTGGAGAACATGGCCACCACTATCGAGGCCTGTATCAACTTCCAACTGAACGAGAATCTCCAGTATCCTCGCTCGATCAGCCCGTCCTTAAAACATCGACAGGGGCGGGAATGTAACCGCATCCGATGACCTGCAGAAGATCAGTTCAGACGTAATTACAGTGCAATAGGACTTCGCTGGTAAACGGTAAAGCGCTCGACGGGTCCTGTTTTTGTTCGGGGAACGACAGGCACGAGATAACCTGGGGGAACCGCGAAAGGTAAGCTGATGTCGACCGTTGGCATCGAAATTCCAAATATCTTAGGATCCTTTTCCGGCCGGAATCCGAGTGCCAGAAAAATGGTGATTCGTCAAGTCCTTCGATCAGACGTTTCCGGCCGACCCGTCATCACTTCTTCTCTCTCAATCAGGATACTGGCAGATGTGGCGTCGACTTCCGTTCGTGGTGGCTGCTTTGGGAATGTCGTTGCTCGGTGAGTCCGGTTTGTCGGCCGCAGATGCGGCGGGCAAAAAATATGTCATTATTCATTCTGACGACGCCGGGATGTCACACTCGGTCAATCTGGCCACGATCGAGGGAATGGAGAAAGGATGTGTCTCGTCCGCCAGCATCATGGTCCCCTGCCCCTGGTTTCAGGAAATGGCCATCTATGCGAAAGAACATCCCGAAAAAGATTTCGGGCTGCATCTGACATTGAACTCGGAATGGAAAACCTATCGCTGGGGACCGGTCGCGCCGCGTGAGAAAGTTCCCAGTCTGCTCGACAAGGACGGGTTTCTGCACCAGGGTGTTCCCGCCGTCGCCGCCAGTGCTAAGGGGAGCGAAGTCGAGATCGAACTGCGGGCACAGATCGAGCGAGCCAGACACTTTGGCGTTCCGGTGACTCATCTTGATACGCATATGGGAGCCCTCGTCAGCCGACCGGACCTTGTTGAGATCTACGTGAATCTGGGGATCGAATACAACCTGCCAGTGCTGTTCATCCGCAACGCCCATCTGGATGCTCGCACCGCAAAGGAGTATCCAGCCCTGGCCGAAAAGACAGCGGAGCTATCGCAGGCCCTCGACGAGAAACAACTTCCCATTCTCGACGCGTTGTATCAGTTCTACAGCGGCTCGTCGCATGACATGCGGAAGCAAAGCTACCTCAAGGCCCTGCGTGAGCTGAAACCGGGGGTAAGTGAAATCATCATTCACTGCGGCATCGATAACGAGGAACTGCAGGCCATTACAACCAGTTCCGCCAACCGCGACGGAGACCGCCGTATCTTCACCGATCAAGCCGTCATCGACGAAATTAAGGGTCTGGGAATCGAAGTCATTACCTGGAAACAGTTTCACGAAATGACAGCCAGGTCAGCCCCCTAGTCACAACTCGCGTCCTCATCGAAAAAATCAGGTCGGAAGAATCGCCCCCCCGTTCTCTTACCCAGTCTTGCAGCGCTGCGACGGGTCCAAGTATCGTCAGAGTGAATGCGCGCTGCACATCGATGAGCACCTTGAGCACCTAATTGCGAAACCCCTTATTTTCATGGGTTCCGATTAGATGCTCATGTTGCTCAAACTTGAGCATCTTGAGCATCTAATCAAGCCAGTCAAAACAGCGGCGCCCCATCATTTTCAATCTCCTCCTCAATCGA
The DNA here is from genome assembly GCF_044336245.1 of Schlesneria sphaerica. NCBI lineage: Bacteria > Pseudomonadati > Planctomycetota > Planctomycetia > Planctomycetales > Planctomycetaceae > Schlesneria > Schlesneria sphaerica. Next base: position 6,127,238 of record NZ_CP172346.1, read on the forward strand.
TCAGACCGCACACCGACCAACGCAAGCGTTTCTGCTCGCAATCCGGATAGCAATGAAAACAAAATCAGCGCAACACGAACCAGCGAAAACCGGCGTCGAGTCTACCGATCAGTATTGAAAAATTATATTAAACCGCGTTGTTGACGTCAAGATGTTTTGTCGCTATGTGGCGGCGTCAGGTATCGTGCGTGCACGCATTAGACATCCTCGACTTAAGCGATTGATCCCTCGCTCAAAATCATCAAAGTGTCGGGAGCAGAGAAAGGCTGGCGTCTCATCACGAGCGTCTCGCAGGGGCATCGTGACAGGCGAACCTCACTGAGAAGGGCCAGCTCACGCAGTGTGATTCAGCAATCAGAATCGGACCCGCAATCAAGGGCAGACGTCTTGAAGTAGCCCTGGCGGTCCCTCGCCAGGAAAGCCGAATCGCAACTCCGCAACCGCCTACAACCTCCAGTTCCAAAATGTCAAAAGGGAAGGCTGTACCCCGGATCGTTTCAGGAAGGGCCTTTCAGCGTGTCACGGAATTGAAAACTCAATCTGTGGTTTCGACGTTCGATTCTTCTGTGTGTCCCTGAGCTTCGAGTCGAAAGTAATTACGAAGAGTTTCGTTGCCAGCACCACCGGCCCAGCCTAAAGCCCTGCGAGCTTTGATGGCGTTGAACTTCACCGGACCCGGTCGCAACGACAATGTTCGGAGTTCCTTTGGATCCGCCGTAAAATCGATAAACATCCGACTTTGGTATTTCTCGAATGTCCAATCACTGACGCGCGCGCCCTTAGCTTCGTACAATTCACGTAGATCGTCCCAAGAACGGGGCCATTCACCTTCATGCTCGCGCATGTACTCGGTGACCAAATCGAAGGCGCCCCACTCGGCATAGTAATCGTCAATGTCGGATTCGACATCCCAACATAGAGTAAGAACATGAAAGCCAATAACGAAGATAACAGTTGTGATAAGAAGAGATATAAGAAGAAATACAGTAACCGAATGTAAAATTGCGTACAAAAAAAACTTGACTCGCATCTTAAAAGATTGCATCTCACTACCGCTCCTCGGTTCACTTCATTCGTTAAACGCCTCCCGGGGATGCTGCCGATCAGATTGACAATCATCTAGGCCGCTGAGGCCTGTGACGACTTCCAGAGATTTCTCCGACCTAAGTACACACTCCAAGCAAAGCGCCGAAAGTGCGGTCACACACCGTTAGACAATTATGAAACCGCGAATGTCTATCTGAGTTGGTTTGGCGCATCAGCGTCAGAGGCCAGAGAGAACGAGAATCTTGTGTGTTGTTTTTTTGCCATTCACTTACAGGATCAGTTCGAGAAATTGATGACCAGAATCGGTCTCGTGACAGCGATTTCGATTAGAGGCAGTTTCAAAACCCCTTTATTGCAATAACGATTCTGGCAGGCAATTTGCATACCGGTAAGGGAGAAAGGAGTCCCTTACATGCGAATTACCCTGTCCATGTGGCCCCAGCGACGGCGGCCGAATACGACAGGGTCCAGGACGGTCCCGAAGCCTTTTCTTGATGATGCCCAGTGGAATTCCATCAAAGATCTGTTTGCAAACCCTCTTCCATCCCCACTGGGAGGCCGACCACGAGTCGAGCCTCGACCCTGTCTGGAAGGAATTTTGTGGGTCCTGAAGAGCGGAGGACGATGGCAAGATTTACCAGAGCGATACCCGTCTCCTGCAACATGCTGGCGAAGGCTCAAGGAGTGGACGGAGAGAGGAATCATGGTCAAAACGTGGGAACGTCTCCTGAAGTCCCTTGATCGACAGAAACAGCTGAACTGGTCGCAGGCAATGGGTGATGGCACCTTTTCGCCTGCAAAAAAGGGGGCGCCGAGGTTGGTAAGACCAAGAAAGGTAAAGGAACGAAACTCATGCTGATGACGGACGGTAACGGCGTCCCCATCTCGGGGTTCACCATTTCTGCACAGGTCGCCGAAGTCAACACGATCGAGACGCTGGTCGACATTCAAGTTGCTGGCCAGAAACCCGAGAGGCTGCTGTACGATAAAGCGGCTGATGCCGATTGGATTCGTGATACGCTCAAACTGAGAGGCATTGAGCAAATCACACCCCACCGAAAAGGCCGGAAGAAGCCGTCTCGACAAGACGGGCGAAGCCTGAAGAGATATGCGAGTCGCTGGAAAGTGGAACGCACGATCAGTTGGCTAGGCTATCAAAGAAGGCTTCTTGTCCGGCATGAATACTACCCACATCTCTTCGAAGGCTTTTTCCACCTCGCCTGCGTAATGATATGCTTGAACCGGTTTTGAAACTGCCTCTAGAAAGGCAACTTAGGCGGTCTCGTTACTCCTTTCCATTCTATTATTGTGACGCCTTCGTCATCAGTGGGAGATGGGCATGGCACCAGAAGTATTGCGCCACTGTTTACGACCTCAAACCCCTCTTCGTACTTGACTGCTCCGAGCAATACTGTGGTCTGCACGCCGCGTTGTACACCATCGACAGACATTATCTTGAAGTTCTCATCAGAGCTATACATCTTCGCAATCGTGGGCGTTTCGACTGGCGCTAGGCCGTTCTCCAAGCTGTGCGTAAAGTAGAAGCCGAAAAACTCGCGCCGTTGGTCCCGCTTGCATTTCACCATTGCGAAAAGTGCTTCACCATTGTCACCCCACGGTGAAGCGACGATCTGTTCGACAACGCCGTCGCCGAGATGCTTCGACACCGAAACCACACTTCGCACTTCTCCCTGATCCCCGGCTTCGGCGCCTTTCACTTGCCCGATGAGTTCTATCTGGGCCTTCTCGGTATTCGCGCGGAGGTGGTAGCGGTAGTTTCCAATTCTGACTCGGGGCGAAACGACTGCTTTGACTTCGCGCTTTTCATCACCGGCGCCAACCCTTGACAGCAGGATGATGCTAGTGGCCGAGAAGATACATCCTCGCACCATTGCTCTCCAAACTTGTCTCATTTGAGCCCTCGTTAAGAATTACGGTCTGTGTTTCCTTATTTCCGTCATTGGTCACTTCTACGCTACCAATGCAGAACACTGGGACCCTGCATCTCTGGTATCCCCTCATTCAGATCGGTATCGCTCCTTGGGAGGGGCGCCCCGGTTGTCGCGTCTTCGCGGCTACCGGGGTGGCGTCAGGCAAGGCTTCCCCTGCGGTTCAAACTTTCTGTCGGCATCAACGGGTTGCTGTTGACTCTGCTTGTGCTGCCAATCAGCTATGTAGAAGGCTCCCCCCGGGGATACAGCATATCAGATCGACACGGAAGAAGTCCCCCCCCCCGCGCCCCCCCAGTGGAACAATCAATCTTGGCGTCACTCGACAGGAATGCATTGCGTTCGGTGCGCCCGGCAATCCAAACAGAGAGGTCTATGGCCGTTCAAGAACGCCTGCCCCTTACGGCGAAGATGCGGTGTCCCCGTGACCGTTCCGTGCACCAGTTCCCCGGGGTTCGATCACCCGGATAGGGACAGAATATCTGATCGGGGCAGGTTGCTGTCTAGCGGGACAATTGTGAGTTTCAGGGGAGCCCTGTTGTGCTTCGCACACAGGTAGCCCGGAGGACCGTGCAACTGGACCGTGCAACCTGTGCTACTCTGATAAAATATAGGGGACGGGCGTCGAGGTTGGTACGACAGCATTGAGCTGTCTTCAGTGTTCGTAAGCGCACGGTGAAGTAGGCCCCCGGGGATGAGTCCGGGGGTTCAGCGTTTCTTTCTCTTGTTGGCTTTTTGTTGTTTGGACCTGTGGCGTTCTTTTTTTCGGATCGTTTCGATCTTCCAGCGGTGCTCGGGATGGGCCTTCAGCCATTGATCGGGGAGCAGGTCTGTCAGGTCGGGGGGATCTGCTCCCGTGCGTAGTCGTTTGGGGAGTTCCTCCAGGACCGCTCGCAGCCAGTGCCACGGTTCCACCTCGCAGTACTTGGCACTGCCGACCAGACTGAGCAGGATCGCAGCGCGATGACCTCCCTGTTCGCCGCCGACGAACAGCATGTTCTTCCGCAGGATGGCGGGAGGCTTCATCATCCGCTCCGCCAGATTATTATCGATCTGCAGTGCACCGTCGTCGGTGTAGCGGCAGGTCGCCTCCCACTGATTCAGTGTGTAGGTGAAGGCCTGTCCGATCGGACTCTTGGGGAGTACCTGGTTTTGCTCTTCGTTCAGCCAGCTGCGGAAGGTCTTGAGAATCCCAACCGCATGCTGCTGGCGTGCGTCACGCAGTGATGCACCGCTCAGCCCTGCCGCTTCGAATTCTGACTCCAGTTGATACAACCGTGAGATGTAGCCCAGCGCTTCGTACGCCCGTCGCGCATCGGTGTGACTGGCCTCCTGCCAGTACCGGCGGCAATGTGCCATGCAGGCGACTTCTGTCACCTGTTCTTTGGCATAGATCTGGTCGTACCCGCTGAAGGCATCCGCCTGCAGATAACCCGAGAAGCCTTCCAGAAACCGGGACGGGTTCCTCCCAGCGCGCGTCAGGCTGAATTCGTAGGCGACATACGGATGAGCGGGATCGCCGATATACGTCCAGAACTTGCAGTTCTGGCACTGACCTTCGGACAGCATTTTGATGCTCGTGTCATCGGTATGGATCACACCCGATTGTCGCACACGCTGGCACAGCAGGTCGTACAAGGGGGTCAGCAGATCGGCCATCGACGCCACCCAGTCACACAGTGTGCTTCGCCGCAGGAGAAGCCTGTAGCGCGAGAGAATGTCTTCCATCCGATACAGCGGCAGGTAGTCTCCATACTTGGACACGATCAGGTTCGCCAGCAGTCCCGGTCCCGGCAGGCCTTTGTCGATCGGTTGCGGTGGCTTGGGAGCCAGCACCACATGCTCTTCGCAGCCCCGGCAGGCGTAGCGCACTCGTTCGTGCCGAATCGCCTTGAGACGGGCGGGGATGAATTCCAGCTGCTCGCTGACCTCACGTCCGATCTCGGCGCGTAACTCTCCACAGCAGGGACACTGTCGCTCTTGCTCCGTCAGTTCATGGACGATGGTTTCCCGCGGAATCTCAGGCGGGATGGGACGTCGGCCATGCTCCTTGGGCTTGGCGGCCCCCAGCGACTCGTCCTGGGGCAGCGAACCATCGTCGGTCGAAACCGAATCCTGCTGATCCCGCTTCAGTTCGCGAATCAGTTCCGCCAGTTCTTCGGGTGTGAACAGGGTCAGCTGATTCGGATCGACCCGTTCCTTACGCGGCCCGTAGCGTTCACGAAGCAGGCGAGCCAGTTGCTCATGCACACGTTCCAGTTTGGCCTGCTGCTGCTCAACCACGTCGTGCAATGACGTGATCACCATTTCTTTCTGCGCGATGACGGCGCGATGTCCCACGATCTCGATGTCGCGCTGTAGAAGGACGGCCTCTCTTCTGGCGATGACCGCATCACGTGCGGCGATCATCGCCTTGAGCTGCTCAACGTCATCAGGAAGAATGGAGCCATCCGTACTCATGCCCTGTCATACGCCCGAACCCCCAAAAACGTTTCAAGTAATTTGGGATTTTTCTGTATTTTCCCAACGAAAAACGTCCCTCCACGAATCGTCGTGGAGGGACGACTACCGAAGACATGGGACAGCATTCTGCCAGACAGTCTTACGACCGAACGAAGTTCACACTGAAGACCGCGCCGTGGTGTCATTGATTGCGCTCGGCCGTTCATAGCGAGGGCGTCGCTTCACGCTCCCTAGATCAATCCCCTCCAACAGCAGCAAAAGCTCCTCTGCGCGAATCTCGCAGCGGCGTGAGGTCTGTTCCTTCCGGTCGGTCGGGAACTCGTAACATCCTTTTTCCAACCGCTTGTAAAACAGGCTCCAGCCATCGCGATCCCACCACAGCAGCTTGATCCGGTCGCGACGCTGGTTCCGAAACACAAACAGATGACCGGCAAACGGATCTTCTTCGATCACGCTCTCCACCAGGGCGTGAAGACCGTCAAACCCCTTCCGCATGTCTGTCGGCACTGTCGCCAGAAACACCCGTGTCGTGCGAGAGATGTTCAGCATAATCGCCCCCCCGCAGACGAAGAGAGTTGTTCCGAGGGGATCTGCCGACAGGCGGTCAGCACACGAGTCAACACCTCGACACCCGCATCCTCACGTAACCGAACGACGAGACCGCCAGCACAGGCGATCTCCAGCATCGCAGGCGGCAGCGAATCACCCAACACCTCTACGGCAACCAGCCCCGCCATCCCGGTTCCCTGCGGGCGGGTGACCTGCGGATCAGTGGTCCGCCGAACAGTCAACTCCTGATCGAGACTCGAGAGCTGACGCCGCCAGTAATGAAACGTCGCCTCCGAAAGCCCGCGACGACGACAATAGCCCCGAATCGACTCCCCCGACGAAGACTGACGCTCACAATGGGAACGCCAGTACGACTCCTTCTCACGACTCCGTGAACCAACCTGCGACATCTCGCCATCTCCACTCTGAAGGGTAACAAAACCCACTCAGACTAAAGCATGGCTCAAGATGCACTTCACCGTGCGCTTACAGTGTTCAAGGCGTCTGTTCCACTTTTTCAACAGGCTTTTAAGGCCGAACTCGAAAAGGAATGGGCCCGGAAATCAGTTCGGCTTTTCGCAAACTCGCACTCACAATTTTACAACAGGATATTTCGAGAAAAGGAAGTCTTCGAGGCACGCGAAATTTCTGTGACTGGGATGGATCCGCATTTGAACGGCTGCTCGCTGGTTTTGTCGGTACTTAATGCTCGATTTTCCTGGGGTCGCCACTCCTTACACAAAAAGGCGTTTTTTGCAGCGTTGTACTATTTATTCCACATTAACGAGTTTCACACTCGCAACTCCATTGTCAAACTTCAAGAGTTCAAGACTGTATCGTCTTGCTTCGCTTTCAAGGCCGTTTTGATATGCAGTGATTTCAATTGCGGAGATGTCAGGCTTGGCATAGGAGGATACTCCGCTCTTTGAGGTGTAGGTTGTGAGTAAGTATGCGAATTCTACTGTGTTGTTTGCGTCCACTCGGTGGAATGTTACGTCGATATTTCTTGATTCCGAACTTGTGATTCTAAGCGTGTCAACCTCTGGGCTCGTGTTCGTGATACGTATCATCCACGCAGATCGTCCTATTCCTCTCTGATCGTTTAGGAGAGTGGTGATCACAACTACAATTAACGTCATCACGAGGAATGTAATCGCAAGATGTTTGAATACTCTCTGTATACTCAGTGACATTATTTTCTCCCACAGATTTCATCTCCACTCCACCATTCTTGAAAAGGTCAAGTTTTTTTCGCTGTCGCAAAGAAATTTAAGCTGATTGTCCAATAGATGCAGATCATTTGCCGTATTGGTGAAGTCTTTGCCCATAGAATTGTAAAGCCGAACCATTTCATGAAACACCCCTGGGGACACAGCGTATCAGATTGACACGGAAGAAATTCCACCCGAGCCCGCGGTGGGACAATCAACCTTTGCGTCACTCGACAGGAATGCATTGCGTGCGGCGAGACCGACAATCCAAACAGAAAGCGCTACGGCCGTTCAAGAACGTCTGCTGCTTACGGCAACCATGCGATGTCCCCGTGACCCTTCTGTAATAATCAGTCCGTGATTTCGACGCCCGATTGCCCTGAGCACCAAGATAGCATGAGTTCAATGCTGTCTTGATGCTCAACAGTAATTTCGATTACTTGGTCACACGGCCAGAGCGGTGTAAGCAGTACAATCAGCCGATCAGGACTGACTCTTCGGTGAATGATGGAGCTTCTTTTTGGTCCATCCGGGATTATTGTGGGTCGAGATTGAGTCCTCCGCAGTAGAAGAAGATTGCGGTTTTGAAGTTTTGTCGATTACGGAATCCACCGACGCGTCTTTTGATGGACATGATCTTGCTGTTCATGCCTTCGGCGACCCCATTGGTAACGCGGTGGGCGCAGTAACTCACGACGTTGGCCAAACGCTCCTTAATTGCGCGGGCAACGGTTTTCATCGGCTCCAGTCGCGTGCGGGCGGATTTCAAAATCGTAGGCATCAGACAGCGAGTTCGGGCGTGACGCAAGTTGTTTGATGGAAGAGTTCTTCTGCTCTCCCTGCTTTGATCCATGCTCGGATTCGGATGATCGTTTCCGCGTTCTCCCGTAGCCAGTAGACGGCATTGCTTTTGACACGCAGGTTGATGACGCGACGAACGGCGCTCTCGATGGCACCACTGCCGATCGGCAGCTGGTGATCGCGCGCATGAGAATAGTCCATGCGACGATTAGTCAGTCCGTTCGTGATGAAATAGTTCAACCAGGTCTTCTGGTCTTTCGTCCTGTGCGAGCCCAGTAGCGATCGAATCTCATCGACCACTGCCCCGATCTCTCCCCGCCAGAGGCGTTTCTTTTGAGTCGTCAGCCAGCGCGACTTGCGACTTCCCGTGAGCGACTTACTCTCGGCAATCTTGCCCAGGTATTCCATCGCGTGCCAGAAGTCGATCAATTGCTGGACCTTTTCCTCAAGGAGTCCCAGCGACTTGATCAGCTTGGGGATCCGCCGCCAGATCCAAGTGGCGCCATCCGCCACGAAGAGGATGCGAGCGGCTTCCGTCAAGTCGAGCCCCCGCAGGTAGGCCAGCAGTAATGCGAACAGTTGGTCACACGAACCCATGGTGCCGTCAATGACGGGGGCGAAGTCGCTCGCCATCCGGCCCTCTTCATCCACGGCATAGATGATGAAGAGTCGTGGTTCACGCCATTTCGGTGAGAATCGCTTGCGCCCCTTCTTCGTTTTGCCTCGACGTCGCTCCCGCAAACGGACACGCCCCCCATCCATCGACACCACAATCCGTCGGCCCGACACTGTTCCCGTCGCGGTCATTGAACCGAGGTCGGTCATTCGCCGAAGTAATTGGCCCATTCCCGCAGTCACCGTTCGCAGTTGGTTGACGGAGATGCTGATCCCTTCTTCGGCGAGCATCGTCACCGCCTCATCATAGGATCCCAGCAGTGCCGCGGCTTTCGCCATCCGCGTGCGGATTTGTGGGGTGTAATGACCGGCAATCCCCAGCAGCATCAGCATCGGAAACAAACCCCGACGACTGTTCCCACCCGATTGGCAACGGTGGTAATACGTCACCATGAGTGTTACGGCGACGTTACCTGGAAGATGAACTTTCTTCTGGCGAATTCCCTGAGAATGGTAGGTCCTTGGCAGTGACTTGATAAACTGCCGTTCCTTCAATCGCAGCTCGCAAGAGTGAGTTGCCCGAATCAAGTGAAGACCCAGGCGGAGCGATGCCAACTTTCTGCCCAGGGCGGCATACTGCTGCTCACACTTCGTCACGTCGGCAGCGGAGAGGAGATCGACAGTCATCCCCCAATCCCGCAGTTCTGCTTCGACGACACTCGCCTCCGCTTCCAGTCGTTGATATTCTGCGTTCATCCGTGAATCGCTCCCTGAAAAAACGTTGTGGTAAACGCTCTTTACAGCGATTCACGGACTTTCTCATACCCCAATTTCTTGTCCATCAATTCCCGACAATTTCAGAATCCGCCCGTCGCGTGCGGATCACTCGCTTGTACCACGCGTTGAAAAAGGTTGTGGCACTGGCGGCAGAGTCTTGCGTCCAAAGATCCCGCAACATTTCTTTGAAGGCCCAGGCTTTCCCCGTTTTGAGCTGTAACGTGAAAGCTTCGTCGAATCGGGATCGCTGTTTCTCACTGAGATTCTCCTGACTGGTGAGCCAGACGTACTTCGTGTGACTCAGGCGATCATCACCCTCCTTGAGAAGTTTGCGATGCTCAGCGCGCCGGACTTTGTCGACCCCCTTCGTGGCCATCTGCATGATGTGGAATCGGTCGTGAACGATCTTCGTTTCAGCCAAGGGAATGGCTTGTTTCGCAGCTTTGACATAGGCGGCGCTCATGTCCATGGCGATCGCTTCAATCGACTGAAGTTGCGTCTGGGAAAGGGCTGAAAGTGCTGCGAATCCAGCGTCGGCGTCATTTCCATCACTGATGGCCTCGACGGTACTGCGATCCAGATCATAGACCAGCGTGATGTAATTCTGGCCTTTGAGGAAGGCCTTCTCGTCAATTCCCACGCGAGGAATGGCCACGTCCTGTTTGCGCGCACGACCTCGTGCAACAGCCCTTTCCAGGATGGACCAGGTCTGATCCCATTTCGTTCGCAGGATGCTCATGGCCCCTTTGACATTCTGGGTGGCCAAAAGCACTTGAATGGCGAACCGCTCAAACATCAGAGTGAAACGGCTTCCCTTCTCCGCCCACGGGACGTGGACCTGTTTCACACCGTGAACGGGACATTCAACACGAGGAATCCGGGCGAACAGAATCGTCTTGAACTGGCAACTATCCAAGTGTCGCCACTGACGCTCTTCGGTATGGTCATAGCAGCTCAGTTCTTGCTGGCAGTCCGGACAGCAAAACTGAGTCCCCGATGGATGCTCGACACGAACCTCGACCCGCTGCTGCTCGATATTCAAGGCAACGCAAGACACTGTCCAAGGATTCTTCAACCCCAAGATCTGCTGATACAATTCCCGATCCTGCATCGTCTCACCTGCTCGGAAATTGAAAAATCATACCAAACCCACACCAAAACCTGATGGACCTTCTTTTTATGTATGCATCATTGCCGAATGACATCGAAACCCATGAACCAAGATAGCTCCATATTAGAGATTGAGCTGAAACATCTCGAAATGTCAGCTCACCGAGCTCGCCTGGCGTCCGGACCTTTAGGCGACTTTCGTCGATCTCGAATTCCGCAGCGATACCACGTAGGGGAGGACGGGGACTTTCGCGCTCATCAACGCTTTCGACGTCGGCGTCGAATCTCACGTAACACAGTTGATGCATCCGCCTGCTCCAATCCCAGTTCCGGTACCAATTCCACCAGCGTTCTTGCAGAAATGATCCTACGTTCATGCTGGGTGTAGCATCGCATCAAGGGGGATGGGCAATAGGGGCAAAGCATATTCTGTTACGAATGCTCATGTTGCGTCCCTGCGAGATCCACCTGCAGTGTCCCCATGTCCTGACTTCCTGTCCCTAACGTCCCTGGGTGACCCCGTGCACCAATGTGTTTTTGATTGAACCTTTTAATCCGCAGATTGCGCTGATTTTCGCTGATGTACTTCTTGCCCTCGGAATCTGCCTCGCTCTGCGTCATTGGCGGATAGATCACTGGCTTGAGCATCACAATAAGTTATGCAACTGCTGTGTGAATTGGACTTTGCGAAAGACGGACCGTACCTGTCCTTGCCTCATACACTGGGTAGCTGCCGATTGCGATGCCTCCCTCAGCCCATCGTCATACTCGCGCCTGCCCAGATATGTAGAACTCCTGTGTGCTTGTCCTGCGCGTGAGAGCGTGTCAGTCGAATTAGACTTGATCATCCAGTTCCTGATACTGCAGGTAGTGTTCAATCGTCGGGGAGACGAGTTCCGCCAGCTTGGTTCCGCACCAGGGACTGATGTTATCCGAGAGTTGCTCGAGAAGTAGTGGTGTTTTCTGCTTTCTACCCCATTGATCATAGTCATCGGGGAGGACCCAGTGGAGCATTTCCTGGTACACTTCAGGGGAGATTACCGGGTTACCGGGGTCGAGCAGGTTGTTTAAAGCCTGTGACATCGCGGCCGCTTCTTCCGGCGCGCCGGAAGGTTTCGGCCCGTATTCGATTTCATACAGCAGCCGGGCCATCTGGAAGCGAGTGAGTTTCGTCAGACGCTTCATCAGTTCGCGGTGGTTTAATGCCGGGAGAAAGGTCTGGAAACGGTCCATCACCGATTCGCGCTCCCATTCCTCCTTTCGGTAAAGAGATGAGCGGGTAAAATCGCGGAACGCGTTGTACATCGCTTCGACGAATTGCCGGCGCGAAACCCGAGTCGTGAGGAGTTCTCGCGTGTCCGTCGATAGCGTTTCCGGCGGCAGCAGATCGTCGACACGATCTTGCAGTCGAAACAGCAATGTACCCCCATTGAGGCGACGAACGAGAAACTCTGCGTAGAGACCTTCCTGATTAATGTGGACGGAACACTCTTGAACTCCGGTCAGGATCGCGTGCAGCCACTGGATGAGATCCGGGAAGGGATCGAAGATATGTGAAGCTCTGATCGGGACAGAGACTTCTCCTGCGACAATAAAGAATTCAATCCAACCTACATTGCAGTCTTTGAATTGGACGGTGATCGGCGTGGTGTTGTTGGCTTCGATCATCTCTCCGTGAACGGTTTGACTTTTGGGAATCCGGGCCGAACCATGACAGGCTCGATCAGGTATTTGCGCCTTTACCTGTGTGATTTTGGGATCTAGCTTACAATTGCGAACTCGGACGGGGAACGACCGCCGCGGCTGCGTCGATCGCTGGTCTTGTTAGAGGCGGTTGGTGCTGCCATGCCTGTGCTCATGATGCCGCTGCGATCACAGGGGGTCGTCAAACAACTGGGGGCTTTCGTTTTCACCAGATGATATTTTCCATTTGCCCAGAGGGTTTCCACATACAAGCTACGTCTCTCCGCATGCGACACTTCGCAGTAGACATCCCGCGTTCGATTCGGGTTCGCGGGAACGCGATGGAAAGCGACGCGAGTGCGATCGGTCCGGTAGGCTGGGAACTTCGTGGGGTAAAATTAGGGTGAGGGTGCGGGGATCTGGATATGGTCGTGAAGTGAATCCTCACAGGGGTCAGGGATTTTTGATGTGCGGAGGCGGATGGTGATTGCCTGGAATCATTGTCCAGAAGGTATTTTGATAACGCCGCAGTTGTTTACTGTGGGCTCCATCCTGCGACGTGGGCGTCGGGGCATTTGTCGGCGACGAAGTTGAGTTTGATGCCGTGTTCGAGATAGGCCTTGGCTCCGGCGAGTGTCCATGTAAAACCCTGCGTCGAATCGGCGACGTATTTCACGAGTTCGTCTCCGGTGCCTGTCCAGCCAGATTCGGTGATGGTGACGAATGTGCTGGAATCGTCTCGGGCGGTGAATTTCCACTCGACGGTCGTGCGGCCACTGTACCCGTCCCACTCAAACTGGATTCGTTGGTGGGGCTCAAAGGCTAGGACCACGACCCGTGTCGATCCGGCATACATATCCCAATACCAGGTGACTTCCTGGCCTGCGGCGAGTCGCCCGGTGCTTCGGGTGAACCAGAATTGGGTGATCACGTCGGGATTAATAAAAGCCTCGAACACTTCCGTGACAGGCTTGCGGATGAGCATTTCGGTTTCTGCCACAGGGGCTTTGGTGATTTCTGCTTTCATGTGTTGTTTGCCTGAATCCTGGTGGATGACACGAAATCTGTGCGGCGGTCAGTTTCTCGCCACGGCAAGCGAGTCGCAACTCTCATCGCTGAGGAGGAAAAGTCTGTTGCGGTCCTGCTCCCGTTTGCGAGCGGGAATCAGGGCTGATGCATGATTGCAAACGGGATTGAGAAGGGACCGGTTGCGACCCGTGCGAATGGTTTGCCTCAAGTGGTTTGCCCGGTGTCGCACGTTCAATGGACGGCCGGTGGACAGGCCGGTAGACAGGCCGTGAGAGGCGATCTGCGGACGCGCCGGGGCTACGACGTGCAAGGCAATGTCGAGATTTAAGTTCATCCCTGATGGTTCAAGTTGAAGGGATTAGGGACCCAAGCGATTTCCGTTGTCCGGACGCATCCAACGTATGTCTTATTTCCATCTTCAGAGCATCATTAACATCCCTTTATCTCGGACGCAGAATAGGGAGATGCATGATTACTGCTTGTAATCGACTTCGATTCGTCGTTCAATGAAAGAGCTTCTCTGATTGGACGGGTCATGATCTGCTGCGTAACGGGAATTTGAAAGCAGTGGTAATAGAACTTTTGCAACGACAGGGTGGCGGATCGAAGTTTGTCTGAATGTGCTTTTTGTCTGAATGCGCTTGATGAAAAATGGTGTTTGTTCCCCGGTTGCCAGGTGACTCAGTCCGACCGCTCAGGAATTGTGTCTGGATGGTCTTTCTGGCCCTCTTCTCTGGAACGGATTATGACTCGACGCGCTCTTCATTTCGTCGCTTTCGTTTCGATATTTCTGATTACTGCGGCCACCGCCGAAGCTCAAGTAAAGAAGTCCCCCACTTCGAAAGAGGCTGTGCGAGACGTAAAGGGGGAACTTCCGTTAGGGCGGCTGGCTCCCATCAAGCCCGTCTTCTTTCTGACGACGAGCGGGTGGAAGTCACCAGAGGCGGGGAGTCAGAACAAGACAGAGCAGCTTTGGGCTCAGGAATCCGTGCAGGCATTCTTTCAGCAGATCGGCGATGAGATCCAGCGACTGATCGACAGTAAGGCAAGCAAGGATGAGACGTCTTCCTCGCTGGCTCAGACATTGCCAGTGCTGCTGAAGGCTGCGGTGAAGCACCCCCTTGCCATGACTCTACACAGCTTCACGACCACGTCTGCTCCTGAGATCGAGTTCACCATCATCATTGATGCGGAAGAAGATGCGACCGATGTTCGCGAGGCGTTCGAGAAGCTGATTAAGGTGTCGAGTTCATCCAAGGGGAATCAATTGGGTGAGGTCTCGATCAGCGGGACGACTTTTTATTTTCCGAACGATGAGGGTTATGAGGGAAAACAGACACTCCCTCACTTCGGAATGTCAGGGTCTTATCTCATTTTTGGTTACGGAGAGATTTCGGCAGCTAAGGCCTTAGAGCAGACGCGTGCTCAAACGAAATCACCTGCGTGGCTGTCGTCTCTGCTCGCGGAAAGCAAAATTCCCCAGCCAACGTTTGCGATGCACTTGGATGCGGACCTTTTATGGAAGACTCTCAATCCCGTGCTGACGGATGAAAAGGTCCGGGGGGCTCTTCAGGCTTCCGGGGTGATGGGGATTAAGCGTATTGCTTCAGTGTCTGGGTTGGATGCCGTTGCGAAGGTCGAGAAGTCGATCATCGAAACAAACGGTCCACCGACGGGAATTCTGGCGGTCATTCCGGAAAAGCCCCTGGCGCTAAAGGACCTGAAGGGGATTCCGGTCAGCCCGTCCAATGCCATGATTTTTCGCCTGAATCTGAAGCAATTGGCGGAAGGAATCCTGAAAATCACCGATCAGGTCGATCCCACAATCCGCGAGCAGTCCAATCAATTATCCAGGGAGGGTGAGAAAATGCTTGGGTTCTCTGTGAAAGAGGACCTGCTGGAAGCGCTGGGTGATTTGTGGTGCTCGTATGTTCCAGGTACGGACGGGGAGGCGGGTGCATTACCGGGGTTCGTGTTGACGGTTTCACTGCGTGATCAGAAGAAAATGGCGAAAATCCAGGAAGCTCTGGTCCTCAGGGCGAATGAATTTCTGCGGAACATCAGGCCTCAAGCACCTGCCAGTCTGCAGGAATTCGCCACCCGATCGGCTCGTGGATATCAGGTCCAGTTAAATAATGTCGTTGTTCCAGTCACGCCAGCCTGGGTTCTGACAAAGGATCAACTGGTGTTTGGTCTGTCTCCCCAGCTTGTGACTGCACATCTGGCGGGATCGAACAAATCGCTCTCGGACAATGTTGAGGTCAAAGCGGCGATGCAGCGAAGTCCCAAGGCCATACACTTGTCCTATCGGGATCCCAAACCGGAGATGGAGGCGCTGTATACCGTTTTCGATACGTTCTCACCCGTCATACGGGCGCAGCTTCAGCAGCAGGGGATCGATTTCGACATTCCACCGCTCCCCCCCTACTCCGATATCGAACCGTTTTTGATCCCGTCCGTGACGACAGTGAGTCGTGACTCAAAGGGGTGGAGCACCGACACTCATGGGGTCGGTTCATCTGTCTCCGTGACGTCTCCCGCAACGGCAGCGGTGGTGGTGGCGTTGTTGTTGCCAGCCGTGCAGCAAGCGCGTGAGGCGGCCAGACGGACCCAAGCCAAAAACAATCTCAAGCAGATCGCGCTGTCGCTATACAACTACGAGGAAGCGCAGAAGCGATTTCCTGATCGCGTCAGTCCGGACAAGACGGGTAAACCGGGGCTCAGCTGGCGGGTCAAGATCCTGCCGTATCTGGACGAGCAGGAACTTTACGATCAGTTTCACCATGACGAACCGTGGGACAGTGAGCACAACAAGACGCTGATCTCGCGCATGCCCTCCACGTATGGTTCGCCAAATGACAGTGATCTGACGCAGCAGGGGAAGACACGATACCTGATCGTGACGGGTGAAGGGACAATGTTCGGTGGCGAGACAGGTCCGGCCCTAACCGATGTGAAAGACGGATTAGGCAAGACGATCATGGCTGTGGAGGCGCAATCCGACCAGGCAGTGGTCTGGACGAGTCCCGAGGATCTGGAACTGGATTTCGATGATCTGCTGAAGGGTCTTGCCAAGGCTCGATCGGGCGGCTTCCAGGCGCTTTTTGGTGATGGATCGGTGCGATTTATTTCTGAAAACATTGATCGACAGACCATGAAAGCGCTCTTCACGGCCAGTGGTGGTGAAGTTCTCAATAACTTTTGATGACAGCCCTGCTCGTTCGACCGTTGATCTGTCTCGTCGCAAGCGGAGGTGGGCCGTCCATCAGCGGGGTTGATCTCGGATCTCTCACAAGCTTTCTCACAACGTGACCGGGATCGGTCCGATCGATCCGATTCGCTGCGTGGCGTGGAAAATTTCGCGTTCGGTGTTGCTTCTTCGGGGCGGTAGACGCTTCCCCCCGTCGTTGCCGTGACTTAGAGTGTGGCAAAAGATCTGGTCGCTTCTTTCGTACTTTGAAGGGTTGATGCGCGGTGCAAGCTCATATCGTTTTGCTGCCTGGTGATGGGATTGGTCCGGAAGTGATTGCTCAGGGTGAACGAGTCCTGAAAGAAGTGGCGAAGAAGTTCGGCCACACCTTTGAATTCAGCTCGCACCCGATCGGCGGTTGTGCGATCGATCAGTTTGGCAACGCACTTCCTGACGAAACCCTCGCGGCTTGCAAGGCATCGCAAGCGGTCCTGCTGGGGGCGGTAGGTGGTCCGAAGTGGGACGATCCGAATGCAAAGACCCGACCCGAAGCGGGACTGCTCAAGATTCGTAAGGAATTGGGGCTGTTTGCCAATCTGAGACCCATTTCCGTCTCGCCGCACCTCGTCGCCGCATCCCCGCTGAAGTCCGAGATCGTTTCCGGAACAGACATCCTGTTCTTCCGCGAGCTGACCGGCGGGATCTACTTCGGGCCCTCTGGCAAGGAACCGCACGAAAGCGGCGAATCGGCTCACAACACCATGGTCTATTCGACGCATGAGATTGAGCGGATTGTGCGGCTGGCGGGTGAAGCGGCTCGGGGACGCCGGAAGAAGGTCACCTCGGTCGATAAAGCGAACGTGCTGGAAGTCTCACGGCTGTGGCGGAAGACGTTCGAACGCGTGATGAAGACCGAATTTCCGGACGTTCAGTACGAAAACGTGCTGGTCGACGCGATGGCGATGCACCTGATCTCGAAGCCCCGTGCCTTCGACGTGGTGGTGACCGAGAACCTGTTTGGTGACATTCTGACCGATGAAGGATCGATGTTGCCCGGTTCGATGGGGATGCTGCCGTCTGCCTCGATCGGATCCTCCGGCCCCGGACTTTATGAACCAATCCACGGGTCGGCACCGGATATCGCCGGTAAAGGGATTGCGAACCCGCTGGCGACGATTCTGGCTTCTGCCCTGCTCTTGCGACACTCATTGAAGCTGGAACAGGAAGCTGCGGCGATTGAGGCTGCTGTCGACCGTATTCTGGCCAAGGGGCACCGGACTGCAGACCTGGCAGGTGGAGCTGGATCGAGTCTCGGCACCGAGGCCATGGGGTCGCTGGTCATTGCAGAACTGGCCGGCTGAACGACGCACGAACCACAAACCGTCGCCTGCCTCAGGCAATGGTTTGCGGCGTTGGTTCCCGATGTTCGGGCCAGTGCACCTGTGGGACCCGGGCGATGCAGATCGTCAACTGCAAATGCGGGGTCTGGCCGGACAACAATCGCGATCCCCCCTGCTCTGCTGATAGAACGTTCGGACACCCGTCAACGGCGTCCGAACGTTCTTTGCTTACAGTGTTTCTTACTCCAAGACGAGCGCGTGTCCGCATGTGCACTCCGTTCTCGGGGATGATGCTGTTATTGGGGCGGAGAGACCTCAGGCCCGACAATGTCCAGTAGCTTTGCCGTTGGATGCACGGGATTCATGGCGATTGGCTGCTGCGTTTCGGCCTTCGCCACATTTCCGGCCGCATCACGGACAAGCAGTCGGAGATAGAACTGGGCGGGGACGGCTTGTCCGACGGTCCAGGTGAACTCTCCGTTGTTGTTCTCTCGCCATCCGCTGATGAGTTCCCACGGGCCGGTGCGATTGGCGGCGTAGTAAATGGAGACCGGTTTCTCAGCCGGGTGTTCTTCGACGATCTGCCACTTCAGCAGTAACTGATTCGCCTTGTCTGCGTGCCCCTGTTGCGCAGGCAACAGTTCAACCCGAGGGGGAGTGCGGTCAATGCCCACGACAATCGTGGGAGGCTCGTCCGGAGCAGGCGGTTCAATCGCCAGGCCTGCCTTGCTTCTAGCACGAATGGCGAAACCGTATTCCCGATCTTCGGGAACCTCGACGTCAAAGGGGCTTTGGAGGTCGGGGTCCTCGCCATAGTTCCACCAGGTTTTGCCGTTATCATCCGTGATAAACAGTTCGATCGCGTCGATTCCGGAGGGGCCGACGTCTTCCAGTTTGTATCCCAACTGGAAGCGACGTGAATTCACATGCCGATGGATTTGAGACGTCGGTTCTGCCCGTTTCTCAGACGGATCTGTTGTGGTGGTTCGTGAGACGAACATGGGCGTGGTCGCAGTTGCGTTGGTGGCACCCAACTTTGCCGGAGTAAACGGCCCCTGGTTCGACGGTGCTGAACGAGGAAGAGGCTCTCGAGGACGGGCCGAGACCGCCTTCATTCGTGGCCGGCTGAAACCATAACCCTGCGGGGGCTCGGCTGAGGTCGGTGATGGCGGGATCAGGTCGTCGTGGTTTGAAGCCACTTCCTGCTCGACAGGAGCGGACGGAGGGCTGGCAAGAACGAGATCCTCCTCGTCGCTTAAGGTCTTGGCGAGCTCGTTGTTGGGCGGGCTGGTGGCAATCTTCCCCTGGGGAACGGGGCGCGCTTTGGTGGCAGGATGATTGGCGGCATCCACATCGGTCTGGGTGCGCGCGTTCGCCACATTTCCGGCGAAGTCGGCGATGCTGCCGCGAACGGAGACAACTCCCGTTTTGCCGACGACCCAGGCCGTTTCGCCCCGCGCTCGAGGTGCCAGATCAAGCAGCACCCAGTCGCTCGATTCCTGAGTGAGGTATTCGATGCGCAGCGAGTTAATATCCAGGTGGGTGTCGCTGGCACGCCAGCGCAGTTGAACCTTTCCAGCGGCGATTTGCTGGAGTGACAGTTCGAGTACGGGGTTGGTCGTGTCGACGACAACGATCAATCCCGTTTCGTAGGTTCCGCGTGGTGGATGGAGCTGGTTTTGGCCATCGACGGTTTTTACGGCGAACCAGTACTCTCCTTCGGCCGAGCAGGTGTGTTCAAACTTTCCGCCGCTGGGAGGAAGGACTTGTGCCAGTTCCCATGTCTGCCCCTGGTTGGGAGAGACGTGTAACTGTATTTCACGTGCGTCGATCTTGTTGAGGGTGGCGGAGTCAATCTTGAAGGGGATGCGGAAGCGAGTCTTGCTCGTATGCGTCGGTTTGGGCAAAGGATCTGACCAACCCGTAGCCGGCCACATCAAAGTGACCAGAAACCCCAACACTGCGAGTCGGCCGTCCATGACGGAACTCCGTAATCCGAATACTTGAGCGGTGAAAACCGAGATCCAGCGTCGAAGCAGGCCATCCGAACATGCATACGATGCGGGCTGCGTTCGATGCTCGACGGGAGCATCGTGCACTGCTTCGCAACTCGTCGCATGAGGGCGAATGGAAAGTACTCCTGCGGTGGACATGTTCAGTTTCAGAACGGCTGAAAACTGGTTTTCCGGGGAACCCAATTCGCTGCCAGTGAGCCAGTTACACTGTTCCTCCAGTGAGACACCCGACTCTGCTGCTGCCGGTCCTGAACGAAGAAGCGGACTCTCATTCCGTGAGAAGCCGTAAGTCGTTCCTGGACTGCACTGTCGCTATCGACGGAACGCGAGGACAGACTTGAACGACCGCTGAACATGGCCGTTCCGCTTGGAGAAGAGGGGTAGAGATTGCACCTGAAAAGACCAAGACGATATTTGAGAATCGGCAATTTCTGCCAAATTCACGCGTTTTGGTCTCCACGAGTCATTCTGAGTACACTGTCCCAGATCTGCGCGAGATGTTGAGCTGACGACGCACTCGAAAACAATTGCGCCGTACGCTCTCTCGCGGCTGCTCCCATCCGCTGTGCTTCGCTGGGATTCGACAAGATCGATGCGACCGCTTCAGCAAGGGCGACCGGATCACGTGGTGGCACAAGAACCCCGGTCTGACCGTCAAGTACGATCTCGGAAGTGCCGCCGACATCGGTGGCGACGATCGGTAACCCCGCTGCAGACGCTTCCAGCAGGACCCTGCCGAACGGTTCCTGATTGGCAGGATGCACCAGAAGATCGACTGCACGAAGAATGCGGGGGACATCATCGCGGTGGCCGAGCCAGTGGAAGTGGGAACTGACCCCATCCTCGGCGATCCGTTGCCGCAGCAAATTTTCGAATTGAACGCTTTCGGCTTTTTGCGATGTTCGTTCTCCGATCATCAGGAAATGAACGTCCGGTCTCTTCTGGATGATACGAAGCGCCGCAGCAGCGAGGACGTCCAATCCCTTTCTTAATCCAATCTGTCCAATACAGGTAATCAGGAGTGGTTCGGTCGACAGGATGCGCGCGTCGGGGGTGGGCGGCATCGAGCAACGGAGGGTGTTCTGTCGTATCCGTTCTTCACACCGGGACTGCTCTGCGGGAGAGAGCTGAAGTTCGTCCAGCAGCCAGCGTTTCTCCCTCACTTTCGTTTCCGATCCACAGTCAATCCCGTTGTGAACAACGTTGACGAGTTGTTCTCGGAGTCCCTGCTGGAGATGAAAGTTTCGTGTCGCATGCGAGACGGCGATGAGTCGGTCGTTGAGATTCAGATCGTCAATCGCACCCCTGCTCAGTTTGATAATGTCGCGCAGGTGGCCCGTCGTCGGAACCTCAAGCCGACTGCGGAGGGGGCCCAGCAGGCGGCTCATGGAGAGAGAGTTGGCATGGACGAGATCGGGCTTGATTTTGCCAAGTCCGTTTAGGAGTTCTGACAAGATTCGATCCGCAGTCAGCCGGTTCCCTGCCGGATCGCGGACCGACCAGTGATGCAGCGGGATGAAGCGACTTCGCAGTGCTTCAGCCAGGCGACCCGTTGATGGGCCGAGTGCATGGAATTCGAGATCCGGCCGATGAGTCTTCAACCAGTCCAGTGCCGCCAGCATCGATCTCTCGCCCCCATTCAACGTGTTGAATTCGAAGATGAGAGCGATCCGTCGAACAGGCATCATGCACACAGAGGGAGAGCCGCTTGATGGGGAAATGGAAAAGAATGCGAGGCCGTCTGGAGCGGTCTCCGCCACACCGAATCTGAGGTGAGAACAGGTTTGTCGGGAACCTCACTCCTGGGATCTGACTTTGCAGCCGCAACGGAGAGAGGGCCGCAGGATTGTAATCGAAGCAGGGGCGACCGGGGAAGAAGTCGTGCGGGATCCGGAGAGTGACAGGAGCGTTCGATGTACAGGGTTGTTGAAAGTGTTGGGCCTTCGCTTCGGGAGCCCTTTTCTACCTCGATAAAAAACAAAACGCCCGTACCTGGCTGTCAAGCAAAGTACGGGCATTCTTGTGTGTCGATCAGGTGCGATCAGAACCGCGAAGGGTTACACGGTGGCTTCCGCGTCGGTGCTGTCTGCTTTCTTGCGACGGGCGAATTTCCATCCGCCACCGACAGCAAATGCACCCAGAACCATGGCGAAACTGCTTGGTTCGGGAACGTGCTGAATGACACCGGCTTTGGATTGACCGATGATGACATCAGCGACAGAAAGGACTCCGGGAATGCCCAGAACCTGCAGGTGAAGAGCATTGACGGTCATGCTGACGTTCTGACCATCGGGACTGATGCTGGAGATCTGCTCGTTAATGGTGAGCGAAGCGATCGTCACGCCGAGTAGTTCGATCGACACAGTCTGATTGGGGCCCGTGAGTGTGACGGCATTTCCACCGATGGTCAGTCCAGTGATCACGGAGTCACCAGAAAAGGAACCAATACCCGTGGTCGTGTTGAACTGCGCAATTGCAGTTGATGAAACAGCCGTCACCTGCACGAGTCCGTCCAGCAGGCTAATATTCGAAACGTTCGAATGGGAACTGGTCTGCCCAGGGACTGAGTTACCACCATCAGTACTGGAACTCAGAACGCCCGTCTCAACCAGATCATATGATCCGAGGACAAGTGGAATCGAGATCCCCGCGCTGGCTACCGTGGTGCTATCCACACCGCCCCAAGCGGGAAGTGGGCCCGCCTGAGCCACAGGCAAAGCCAAGAGCGTGACATCGGCCTGTAGACCGGTTGCACTGCCGCTGTACTCGTATGCCCAACCACCCATTGTGGTGCCGGACATACCCATCACCATCATCAATCCCAGCAACATTCTTCGCATCAATTGTCCCCCCAATACGGACTGAAATACCATGAGTCAGTTAAAAACTGTGCTACAACGATACAATGCAACATCGACCTGCACAACAGCTCAAAGTTCCTATTTTGAACCAAACGAACGTCAGAGGCAACTGAAGCTGCAAAATTCCCCTATAAAATAAGACAATGTCGCGCATCGCATAGCAAGAAAAATCTCGATGAGTCCTTAAAATACGCTGATTTTCGTAGTGTGGTGCGTCAATTGGCGTAGTGTGGTGCGAATGTATTTCTCTCGACCGCGACGATGTGTACGTGTGGATATTTGTCAGGAGGCTGCAAAGAAACTCCTGTAGTGAAAACACTTTAAAGAGACAGAGGGTGAGGATACCCGAAGTGAAAGTGTGACGAAAACGGACGTTGAGGCCATTTTCGTTGTCTGCTTTTGGAGGAATTGCTGCGTTGAGGAATTTCCTTGGGAATTCAGTCTCTTGCCAAAACCGGGGAGAATCGATGTAGTGACTTTTCGTGTCTTAACGTGAGCGATTCAGGAGTGAAGGAGATCCGGATTGATGTTGTCCACTCAAGCAATTCAGCTTCGCTCGCTCGTACGGGTCTTCGTCGGTGGGCTCCTGGGGGTGTGTCTCTCGAGTATTCATGCGAGCGACTGGCCTCAATTTCGTGGACCGAACGGTTCCGCGACAGATCCTGCCGATTTGCCGTTACCGACAGACATCGGGCCAGATCACAACGTTCTCTGGAAAACGGCGCTCCCTCCAGGCCATTCTTCTCCTGTCGTCGTCGGTGAGCGGATCTTCCTCACGGGTGTGCGTGACAAAACTCTGGTCACGATGTCGCTCGACCGGCAGACCGGGACACCTCAATGGGAGGCTGATGCCCCTTATGAACGTCTGGAAACCATTCACCGGATTGGCAGTCATGCTCAAAGCACGCCCTGCGCAGACTCCAGCCTGTTGTTCAGTTTCTTCGGATCCAGTGGTCTTTATTGCTATGACCACAGTGGTAAATTGATCTGGAAGAAACCCTTGGGACCCTTCCTCAATGATTTTGGAGCAGCCAGTTCACCGATCGTACATGGCGACCGTCTGATTCTCTGCCAGGATCATGATCTGGATTCGTTTCTGATCTGTCTGGATAAGCGATCGGGTGAAACACTCTGGAAAACGGACCGTTCTGACTTCCTGCGTAATTCGTGCACACCGATTCTGTGGAATAACGAAGGTCGTCAGCAAATCGTCGTGGCGGCGACCCTGCGGGTTGTCGGATACGATCTGGAGACCGGGAAAGAAGCGTGGACTGTCCGTGGGATCTCACGCACAGTCGTCAGTTCGCCGACCGTGGGGCCAGACGGGAATCTGTATCTGGCAGGCTGGGCTGCGGGGGGGGATGAGGCGGAACCAATTCGGGCGGAACCGTTCGACGATGTCGCCCCGCGAAGGGATAAGAATCAAGACGGAATGCTCAGTGAAGAGGAACTCGTCGAAGGGCCGATCTATGCTCGCTTCACACAGGCCGACCGGAACAAAGACGGACAACTGACGCGTGACGAGTACGAGCTTTTTCGTAGTCTGTTCGACCAGGGAAAAAACATGGTCCTGAGTATCCGGCCGGGTGCGACGGGGGACGCAACGAAAACTCACATCCGTTGGACCTATCCGAAGCAGGTTCCCTTCTGTGCGTCTCCCCTGCTCTACAACGGCAGGCTGTTTACAGTGAAAGACGGCGGAATTCTTCAGAATCTCGACCCGGAAACGGGGAAAGCATCGCGTCCGCTCAGGCTTGAGGCAAGTGGCAGCTATTATGCCTCACCTGTCGCCGGGGATGGGAAGGTGTATCTCGTTGATGAGCCTGGTCGGCTGACGGTCGTTTCGGCAACGGAGCAACTGAATCTCCTGCACACCAGCGACATGAAGGAGGATGTCTTCGCCACGCCAGCCATTGTCGATGGTCGGATCTATCTGCGTACGGCGGGGCATCTCTATTGCTTCGGTCTGAAATGACCCTGCCGAACTCCGCTGCCGTCATGATGTCACGGCTGACGCGTCTCGTGCCGCCTGATGCCCTCTGGATCGCGGGGCTGCGTGGAGTCTTAAGGCAACTCAAAGCCAGCCAGACGACGCTGTTACTAAGCGAAAAAACAGCGGGGGCTCCGTTTCTGCAGCAGGCCGCTGCCCGGCTGGGAGTCGAACAACACTTTGTTTCAGTGCCGGAAGGAGTCGACACCGCTTCGGATCGATCCGTCGCCGATCAGAGTCTGATGGATGCCGCCGAGGTGGTCTACGTGCTCCACCTGCGCAGTGGGGGCAATCTGGAGCGGCTGCTGAAAGAACGACTTCAGCAGCGACAATCTCGAGTAGTGCTGGTCGACCTGCCTCAACTGCAGCCTGACAATTTGCGAGCAGAACTGTGTGCGCAAGGAGCGACCTCCTGGACGCCGACAACCGAACAGTTGAGTCCCCTGGTCGCAGCTGCGGCTCTGAGAGATCCCGACCGAACCTCGGAGGCGTCGACCGATCCTCCGGACGTCTATACCCTGTCGCCCTTCCCACCTGCCGAGGAATGGGATTTTCTCACGCACAGCACACGCGCCTGTCCCGGTCCCTGGCCCGGAGATTCGTTCGCAGAGTATGCCGACAGTCTGCTGGAGGCGCGGAGTGATGCGGATCATTCCGCGCTCAGTGCGCTGCTGCGGATTATCCGTCAGAAAACGTTGATCGCGTCGGGCCGAACCATTCGCGGAGGGGACCGTGTCGTGAGCTTCACCGCAATTCCACTTTCCGAGCTTCCCACACTGCGTCGCTTTCGGCCGCACCGCGTGCATTGGGATTTTGAACCCTACGGTATCTGCCTGCGCCGAAGCTGGCTGCTCAGTCGAGGGGCTCAGGCAGTGAACTACGCTGAGGAGGCCGACTGGCCGGAATTGACCGCGCAGCAGCGTCCTTTTTTTCAGCGGGCAATCGGTCATTCGGGAATCGACTGGAGGGTCGAGCAGGAATGGCGCGTGGTGGGTGACCTTGGTCTGCGCGATGCCGCACCGCAAGACGTCATCGTTTTTGTCCCGCACTTTGAAGCGGCGAAGGCTGTGGCGCGGATCACATCGTGGCCAGTCACACTCTGGCCAGACGACGCTTCCTGAATTGGTGCCGACGGCCGCACGTTCATGCGGCCGTCAACGAGGTCAATTCTGCTATTCTGACTACGCCGCACGCCGAGTGGACACGACTTCGCGCAGATCGACCATTTCGTGAATGTTTCCACGCACCGGTGCCGAGTGGAACTTTCCGTCCTGATGATCGATCCGCATCATGACGCTGGTGGTGGGGCCGAGCATGGTCGAAATGACTTTGGAGCTGACCTCCGAGTTCGGGACCATCGTCACCTTGAACCGCTGCAGAATTGTCGGCAGGGTGGTTTTGAGGATCAGCATGGCGAGCGGAGCACCCAGGCACATTCTCGGTCCCGCCCCAAACGGCAGGTACTGATAGGGGGAAGGATTGATCTTCAACCAGCGATTCGGCAGGAACGCTTCCGGGTCGGAATAGATGCCCGGCATATGGTGCGTGATGAACTGGCTGAAGACGATCCCGGCACCGGGCGTCAACTGGAAGGGGCCGAGTTCGACCGGGGCGGCGGCGACGCGCTGGGAATAGGACGACGCCGGCAAGATCCGCATGCTTTCCTTGAGCGTCCGTTCCACGAAGGGGAGCTGTTCCAGTTGTGCGACCGTCGGGAAGCCTCCGGTAAGATTCGCTGTCAGCTCCTCGTGCAGCTGCGTCATCGCAGTCGGGTGTTGCGCGAGCAGGAAAAGTGTCCAGGTCAGCGTGTGGGCAGTAGTGAGATGTGCCGCGGCAAACATCAGTGCGGCAGATCCGACCAGCTCTTCGTCGGTAATGCTCCCTTCGCTGTCATGAGCATTGATGAGAATCGACAGGGCGTCTGAACCGGTGGGATTCTGTTTCCGAAGTTTGATCATTCCGAGGATCTCTGCTTCGAGTTTTCCTGCGTACTCAAGGAGATCGCTGTAACGATTGGCAATCGTCGGGTCAGCGACGAACGCACCCATGCCGATTTCGTGGTTCAAGTGAACCCACTCATCAATCATGTGGCCAATCTTGTAAGCCACTTCAGGCTGATCGATGCCAAACAGGATGGTGCTGGTCAGCCGCAGCATGAAATCGGTCATGTCGCGCGAGACATCTCGCTCCGTCCCGGGAACCCACTCTGCCAGCATCGCCTCGACCTCGCTCTGGATCGACGGGATATAGTTAAGAATGGCCTTCTTCATGAAGGCATCCATCACCATGCGGCGGTTCCGCTTGTGCTGTTCTCCATTCATGCTCAGAAGGCCGGAGCTCA
The DNA here is from genome assembly GCF_044336245.1 of Schlesneria sphaerica. NCBI lineage: Bacteria > Pseudomonadati > Planctomycetota > Planctomycetia > Planctomycetales > Planctomycetaceae > Schlesneria > Schlesneria sphaerica. The sequence continues at coordinate 6,154,209 of NZ_CP172346.1, forward strand.
GTCTGCGCTGAGGGGAATTTCTTGAGCCCCGAATGGCAAAGAATTGCGAGTGAAAGTTGGCCATATCACTCAGAATCTGATGATTGAACTCAGGTCCGAAAACGAAATAGATCCGTTGGCCCTGCTCTTCCATGGCACAGATTGAGCCGTGCCGCGCATGGAGCTCACGGAGACAGGCGACCGGGTCATCGGGGAAATCCATCAACCGACCGTATGTGACCGGCAGCGGCTTTTCAGCACCATGTGCAATGGACAGATTCGTTGAGTTCATGTTCGTGTCTACCTTGACTTTGATACGAACGCATCCTGCGATCGAACACCGATGTTGCCTATTTAGCAACTCCTTACGAAATCCTCTAGGTGGACTGGGAATTTCTGTCAATTCGTTTCAGGCCGAATGCCGGTCTTCTCGGGGAAGTATTGAGCGGGACGTCTCTGTATTTCTCTTCTGCACTGGTGACAGGGAACAGCAATTGCTTGCGCAATTGAGTCTGGCCCGCTCTGGCAGTTTTTACAAGTGGGAGGACACGCGGGAAAAAGGGATCTGGCGGGTTGCACAAACTGGGATATTGGACTGCGTGAATGGAGTGAAGTTTTCCGAAATTGCCTGTCGAGCTTGAGGAAAATTTGAATGCAAAACCGAAAGAACTCGAAATCTGGTGTAAAACCCGGCTAAAGGTGATGAATTTCGCCGATGCGAATCGAGACTCACAAGGTGTGATGCCGATCTGATCCCTGTCCCGGCGGCAATTCGCCACCCGATCCAGCGACACTTCGGCCTGCCTTGATTCGATGGCACGTCAGTCTTGTCATGATTTTCAAGAGCATCGAGACATCGTCAGGAAACATCCTATGTATCAGCGAGGATTTATCGGGACGCTGTTCTGCGCAATGACGACAAGTTCGCTCAGAACGACCACCATTGCCTTGACGGGATGCGCCGTTTTTACCAGCGATGCTTTCGCACAGCCTCCCGTTCGACGGATTCCTCCCGCGCCGTTAGGGGTACCGAATGTGGCGGTGGGGCCGACTGCCAATCCATATGGAACGCCCCCTGTCGCCGTAGGGCCAGCACCGATGTCCGATCCCCTGGTCTCGCCCCTGCCCCCTCCTGGCTTCTCGGCGGGACCCGGCCCCTATCCGATGGGACCCAATATGATGCGGCGTCCTTCACCCTTTTTGCCGGCGCCGGGCCAGCCTGTTTTTCTTCAGCCGGGCCTTGCCGCAGCCCCCTTCGCTCCCGCCGCGCCGATTGTCGAAGAGGCACCAACGCCGATTGGCAATATTCGGTTCAGTGTTTCGGAAAGCTTTCTGAATCGACTGGTCGCACGTAATGAAACCCGTCCCGGCGAAGTGCGGGACTTTATTCTCGGGGCCGAGGTCTTCGGACACCAGACAACGGCAACGAAAGTTCGACTCGATCTGCTGCCGGGTGGGACGCAGGGGCGCGCAGTTCTCGTCCTGAACGGGACGACGCAAAGTGAAACGACCGGCTTTACACCGCAGGCCAAAGTGGACGTCGCCAGCCAACAGGAGTTTGTGGCGACCAAGGAGATCTACTTTGACGGTGAGAAGTTTTCGACGCGGCACGCAGTGGTGCATGTCCGGGCAAAGAATCAGACTCTTGGCGCGACCACCCCACTGACGGGAACTTTATTCGGAGGGATTGCAAATCGAATCGCCTTCCGGGAAGCAGAACGTCGGCGTCCGCAGGCGGAAGCGGTGGCGCGGGATCGCGTGGCAGAGAGGGTGTTTCCTGAGTTCGACAAGACGATCGATAAGCAGCTCGCTGATGCGAATGAACAGCTCGAGTTAACGGTGCGAAAGTGGCTGGGGGCAGCGGATCTTTTGCCTTCGCAACAGCTCGTCCACACCTCTGACACCCAATTGAGCTATTTCATGCAGGTGACGGGGCAGACGCCGACTGAGTCGACGACCGAACTCGAGAATCGTCTCGGCCCGGAAAATGGTTTGAAACTGATGGTGCATGAAGGATTGCTGAATTCGCTGGTCGGCAGACTCGGTCTGAAGGGCCTGCGCACAACCGACAAGGAAATGGAAAAATCCATGGCTCCTTACGCGGTAAAGCCCGAGAAAGACGAACTCGATTCGTCACAGCCTCCGCCGATTTCGCTGCCAGGCCTGCAAAATATTGTGATCGACATCGAATTTGACGACGAGGATCCCCTGACCATTCGGCTGGAGGATGATCGAGCTCTGGTCACCTTGCGGGCCAAATTCAAGCCGGCGGGAAATGACGTGCTTCCTCCACTGGCTGTCACAATTCCGTATTCGACGAAAATCTCGGGCGAAAAAATTGTCGTCACGCCGGGAAAAGCCCAGGTCGAACCCCTCTCCAAGGGGGGGACGCGATTGCCGGATGTGGCCTTGAAGGTGATCTCAAACGCGATTGATACGAACTCGACCAGTTTCGCATTTGATCGGGCTCTTCCTGCCTCCTTCTGGCCCCTGCCTGGACCAGTTCCACGCGTCGTCGGGATTCATTCGCAGGACGGCTGGGGGGGCATTTCGATCGACTGATCTGGCGTAGCCGGCTGACAGGATGAACTCTGGGCTCCAGCGGAAACAGCCGGGGGCTGTGACCCGCGGAAGGGCGAATAATAGAAACGGCTCTGATGGAAAAAAACGAGTTCGAGCGACAGCTCGAACTCGTTTCACTTCAACATCAACGAAAGGCGGTCTTAGCGGTCACCGACTCTTGTCGTTGGCTTTAGACAGCGATTTCCAGTTCGTGCAATTCCAACACATCATCGAGCTTGGTGATCTCGAGGACTTCCCGAATATCGGTGGAAGGATTGTAGAGATGGACTGCCACCCCCTGCTTGCGGATTGATGCCAGCAGTCCCAGCAGGCCGCTGGGGATCAGTCGGACGCGTGTGAGGTCGAAGGCCAGCACCTTGCAGTGGTGCGACCGAATCAGTTCGACAAGCTCGTCGCGGCATTCGGCGACATTCATATCATCGAGAACTTCACGTCCGCCAAAGCCGATGACCGTCAATTCACCAGCCTGGTAGACCTCCAGATTAGAAACATTCGGCATTGAACCAGTCCCCACTGACAAAAATCATGAATACCACAAAAACAAAAGAATACGAAAACACAACATCTACGAAGAAATGAAACAATCGCTGGCGAAAAGTTGAATGAAATCGGCCAGATCCCGTAAAAGTCTGAGGGACACGCACCATCGAGGCAATGTTCGTTCCAGAAATTCAAGGAGCGGACGGAAATCCTGTGAACAAGGGGGTTGACATACGGATTTTATGTGTCCCGAGACGCTCAGGACTTGGGAAGACCCGTTGAACTGTGGGGGAAACGGAGTGCAACGGGATTCGGCCAAAAGATTAATCGGCACAGAATGTCTGAAAGAACTGCTTGTTGCGGAGAACCGAAATGTGGCTTGTGGGTGCAGAATGTTGCTGCGAAAAAATGCAACAATTGCGACAATACAAAGCTCAGGGGCTCCCGACGGGTGTGATAGCCCTGTAACTTTGGGAATGAGCTTGCCTCGCACAATCGACACCTTATAATTTGCCGACGTTTGAATGCCCCAATATTTCCTGCAAGGACTGTGATAATGGCCGTGACATTGACCGAAAAAGCTGCCGCCGAAATCAAGCGGATCCGGGCCGAAAGCAAGATTCCCGAAGAGTACGTGCTGCGAGTGGGTGTCCGGGCAGGCGGTTGCTCTGGCTGGGACTATTCCTTTAACTTCGACGACACTCAGGACACGACGAAAGATTTCGTCACCGAGCAGTTCGGCGTGAAACTGGCTGTCGACAAGCGATTCGACCTCCATCTGGATGGGACCGAGATCGATTTTATCGACGACCTGAATCGCCGTGGGTTCAAGTTCAACAACCCCAACGCTCAGAAGACCTGCGGTTGCGGCAGCAGCTTCGCGATGTAGAACCTAATCACCTGTTCGTTTCGATTCCCGATCCCCTCGCATGTGACTGTCGGATCGGAAGGGGCAGTTAAAAAGATGAGTGCTCAACGACCGTAGTGGACATTGGTCCGCTGCGGTCGTTTTTCTTGCGCGAACCGTGTCCCGATCGAATGGGATTCGCTTCCCTGTCTCGAGTGATGGATGAAGTCACGCTATCGACTTCGCAGTAGCGGTTCGCCAGCAGGTACTGTGCGTCGCTGGGGAAATCTTCGACTGCGGCCTGAGTCGCATTCAGGACTTGCAGGGCGGGCCGTCCACTCTCTTCCACGATCGCCTCATTGGAAGGAAAAAGCAATCCTTCCCTGAGGAGCGACCCGTCGGCTGCAGCGGTTGCCAAAGCGGTCGATGTATTCCGTTGCGCGCACTAACGGGGTGACACGGGGTTGTTCGGACTTGCGGATCGTCGGTAAGCGTTCCGGATGGATGGAGAGCAGGGCAATCATGGGAGCGGGCTGTGGAGACTGAAAGGAGATTTCATAACCAACACGAATCAACGTTGCAGTTCCCCGCTGTTCCCGAAGGATGAGCGATGACACAAATCGAACTCAGGTCATGTGGGGAGACGTCGATCGCAAATACAAAGCCGCGATATGCAATTACGAGAACTCGCCTTGGCAGAGACTTGCTCGAAGACTCTCAGTCCGTTCTGTAACAAAAATCCTCTCGGCAATGGACGTCGTGATCCGTAAAAGCCCAGGGACCTGCCCTGTTATCTGATCGCAACTGAATCGCGAGTCGGTTCCTTCCTGAAGTGTGCTACATTACCCCCATCCGAAAGGTAGTGGCGCCAGGCAAACTCTGCCGCCACTGCAATCATCTCTCTTGAAGGGACGAGGCATGGATATGGCCGCACGCAGCCACAGTTCTTTTTGGGCTCCTGTCGCCCTGTTCGTTCTCGCCGCCAGCGGCCACTTTTCCAGCGCTGAGGACTGGTCCCAGTTTCGCGGCCCAAATGGCTCTGGAACGGACAGCAAGGCGGATCTTCCGCGGGAGTGGAGCGCGACCAAAAACCTTCGCTGGAAGTACGAGCTTCCGGGACCCGGATCGTCCAGTCCCGTCATTCATGGCGACCGAGTCTATGTGACGAGTTACACAGGTTACGGGCTTCCGGGAGAAGAAGGCGGCGACATTCAACGGTTGACGCGTCACGTGACATGTCTCGATCGCGACCAGGGAAGTCTGGTCTGGAGTCAGACCGTGGCCGGCACACTGCCGGAAGATCCTTTTCAGGGCTACATCTCTGAACATGGTTACGCCAGTAGCACTCCGGTCACCGACGGCGAACGGGTGTTCTGCTTCTTTGGCAAGGCAGGTGTTGTCGCCTTCGATCGCGACGGGAAGTTGCTTTGGCAGACCCTTGTCGGAAGTGAATCAAGCATTCGCCGCTGGGGATCGGGGGCAAGTCTCATCCTCTACGAGAATCTTGTCATCGTGAACGCCGCTGAAGAGAGTCGTTCCCTGCGAGCCCTGGATCAGTCGACCGGCAGTGAAGTCTGGAAGGTCGAAAGTGAAGCGCTGGAGCTTGCCTACGGCACGCCGGGGCTGGTGAAGTTGAGCGAGTCGCGGACAGACCTGGTGATGGCCCTCCCTGGAGAGGCATGGGGGATCGATCCCAGGACGGGTGAGAAACGCTGGCACCTTGATCACGATTTGACAGGAACCATCTGCCCCAGTGTCATCACGAACGGACAGACCATTTACATCTTCGGTGGCTTTCGATCCGCGGGAAGTCTCGCAATCAAGATTGATCCCGTTGACGAAGCGGCGACGCCTGAAATTCTGTGGACCAGTCGCAGCAGTTCCTACGTCGCGACACCAGTCCTGTTTGAAGATCATCTCTACTGGATCGACGATCGGGGTCAGGCATTTTGTATCAACGCAACGACGGGAGATCAGATCTATCGCGAGCGTGTGGCGGAATTCGAAGCGGGGGGGCGGCCAGTCTATGCGTCACCAGTCGTCGCGGCGGGACGAATTTACGTTCAGTGCCGTTGGGCGGGAATGCTGGTGCTCGATGCCAGGCCGGAATACGAGCTACTGGCCCGGAATCAGTTCAACGATGATGAGAGTGACTTCAACGCCACGCCAGCCATCGTGAACGCTCAACTCTTCGTTCGTTCAAACAGATCTCTTTACTGCATCGGCAAGGGACAGAAATAGGCCAGTGAAACGACCTCGAAGATCGTTTCACTGGCCTGAGCCGAAGATTTCGGGCCGGATTTTGCGACCCCCAATCGTAACGTTGACTGCGCCGCCTTCAGCCAGTTATTTAGCGGACGACTTTTGCGGTGCAGGCTCTTTCGATCCGTTCGCGTTCAATGTTTCCTGAAGGGATTTCAGAACGGTCTCTTCCTGGCGGCGGAGCCACGTTTCGTAACCTTTGCCCCGTCCGCCGACATATTGATATTGCTCAAGTTCGCCAAAGGTTCCCAGGACTCGGGGATCACCTTCTTCCTTGAGAAGTTGCACCATTTGAGCCCGCAGTCGTTGCACGTCATTCTGGAACGCGAGTTCATTGGCCAGGTTATTGACACAATCGGGATCGTCCGTGATACGGTACAATTCATCGGGAAGTCGCTTACCGAAGGAGAGGTCGTAGTAATACCCCTTCAATACCTTGATGACTTCTTTGGACGGACTGGGATCGACGTTGCCAAAATCGGTTTCTGGATCGCCTGCTGGCCATCGTTCCGGGTGAAAGTTGTGAACGTACAAGAACTCTTTCGTCCGGATGGCACGAACGGGATAACCTTGATCGTGAATGCGGCCGATGTCATGACGTTCTTTTCCAACGAGCATCACGTCGCGGTTTTCAATGTATCCGGAGGTCTTTGAACGAAGGATGTTGGTCAGACTGCGGCCAGTGATCTGTTCATGGGGTGCCGCGCCAGCGACTTCCAGAAATGTGGGTGCGAAGTCTCTCACGTTGACAAAATCCTGCACCACTCGACCTCCCGGAACACCAGCCCCCCAGCGAATGGCGAGTGGCAGGTGGAACGCGTCGTCGTGAATTTGTCCTTTTACAAACGGGAACGGCATCCCGTGATCCGATGTGACGACGATGAGGGTGTTGTCGAGTTGTCCCGTCTTCTCGAGAACTGCCAGCGCCTTGCCAAGCTGAGCATCTCCCCATTCGACTTCCAGTGCGTAGTCCAGTAAATCGCGTCGGACAATCTCGGTGTCTGGGAGGTAGGTAGGGACGTTCACAGAATCGAGCGATTTACCCGACCTTGCTCCCGTATCCCACTCGTACGCGCGGTGCGGTTCATGGAAACCAATCCAGAAGAAAAACGGCTTGTCGGCCGGTCGCTGCTGCAGAAAGTCGTCAAAGTTCCCTGCATAGTCGTTCTTGTTGATTCCGGTCGTGGGGGATTCCTGCTTGAGTTTGTCGTAAACAGGACCGACGGGATTTCGAGTGCGGCCACTCGCCCTGAAGTCGCCCGGACCCCAGCCCTTCCCCGTATAGCCGATCGTGTAACCCGATCGTTCGAGCAGGTCGGGAAAAGTTTCAAATCCCGACGGGAAATTACCATTGTGTGACACAGCCTCGCGAAGTTGCCAGGTATTACGGCCCGTCAGAATGCTTGCCCGGCAGGGACTGCACTTAGGATTCGAGGTGAAGGCGTTGGCAAAGAGAATCCCTTCGCGTGCAATCCGATCGAAGTTGGGTGTCTTAATCCACTGGCACCCGGCAACACCGGAATGCCGGCTTCCTCCCCAGTCGTCAAAGATGACGAACAGGATATTGGGGCGCGAAGGGAGGTCGGCGGCGATCGACATGGACACGTCGATTACGAGCATGAGTGCGAGCGAGAGGGAGAGGCTGGTCTTTGTCATGAGAGAGAACTCCGTGTCAGCGGTCGGCTGGGGTGACAGGTGGTCCACCGACGGGTGGAGTTTCGAAATAGGATCCTTCATCGATCAGACGGGGATCGCCAGTCTGCTGCAGTTCCTGCAAAAGCTGACGCTCCAGTGTGGCGCGGGCATTCGCGTATTCCGCGTCATTCGCGACGTTCTTAACCTGATGGGGGTCCTGGCGGAGGTCATACAATTCTTCCCGCGGACGTTTACCATAGACCCAGTCGAAGTGAGCCTTCCAACGTGGAGAGCGACGCTGACTCACCAGCCAGGCTTTGGTGGGGCCGGCGTCTTCATCGGCCAGCGTAATCCGAGTATTTTCCGTCACCTCTTCGACCGTCGGAGGCTGATCTCCGTCCAACCGGTGAGGGTCGCCCAGCGGCCAGCGATCAGGCCGAAAGTTGACAATGTAGAGATAATCGTGCGTGCGAATCGCACGTTGCGGATATGGCAGGTAGTCAGCACGAGCACTGTCGACGTGGCGCTCTCTTCCGGTGTAGATGGCCGTACGCTGCGGATCAACCTGTCCCGACTTGTCACCCTTCAAAATCCTTACCAGGCTGCGACCCGTCATCACTTCGGGGATGGGCAACCCGGCCAATTCAAGTACCGTTGGTGCGATGTCCGTCAGACTGATCAGATCATCGACGACACGACCGCCGGGGGCGCCACCCCAGCGGACCAGGAGTGGGACTTGCGTTCCGAAGTCGTACAGGTTGCATTTCCCATGTGGGAAGCCCGGGGCGCCGTGGTCGCCACTGATGATCAACAGCGTATTGTCCAGCTCACCGATTTGCTCGAGTCGTTCAACAATCAGGCCAATCGCGCCGTCAAGGGCGGCGATTTCTCCGAAGTAATCTGCCAGATCTTCCCGGACCTCAGGGACATCCGGCAGGAAGGGAGGAAGCTTTCCTGCGAGATCGTCGGGGTTCAGCCCCCACAATGCTTTGCCCGAGCCTTTCGTCCACTTTCGATGGACATTGGTCGGCCCAAACCAGTAAGTGAAGGGTTGGTCACTTCCGCGGTTGTTGAGGAACGTGTCAAAATTCGCCCGTACTTCATGGAACAGTTCTGCTTTCGCTGCTTCGACCGTTTTTCCTTCGGCGACAAGTTTCGACGCGTTCTCGGAAAAATTGTTGAAGCGGCGACCTTCTGCCTCGTAGGCGAATTGCTGGCCGCCGAAGGGGGCGTCGGAAGGGGTGCCGGGGGTCCAGACTTTGTGCGACTTTCCAATCCGATAGCCAGCATCCCGTAGCAACAGCGGAAAGGCGGGACTGGATCCATCCCATTCCCCACGTAGCACTGATCCATGACCGGTGCGCCAGAAGTGCTGTCCCGAGACAAGTGCACTTCGACTTGGGGTACAACTGGGGGAGGAAACGAAAGCACGTCGGAAGAGGACACCCTCCCCCGCGATACGATCGAAATTCGGGGTCCTGACCACGTCGTTGACGGTCCCAGGTCCGTCGAGGCGTGCGTAGGCTCCAGCGTGTCGTCCCCAGTCGTCGGCAAAAATAATGACGATATTCGGGCGCCGAGGTTGTTCTGCGGACTGCGACGGGCACGGAAATACGAAGGCAGACAGTAGCAGAATGCCAAAACTCGATAAGGAAGTCGCGCCGCTCATCGTCGGGCTCCTGGCTTACGCGAGGCTTGCGATTCTGGGGCGGACGATTCCAGGTCGAAGTCGGCGACATTCGTCTTGCCTGGCTCAACAGTGAACGTCAAGGTCGACTGAGTGTTGTATTTCGTGGGGAGTTTTTCACTGGAGCTGGGGTGGACTTCTCCGTTCGGATCTTTCCAGGGATCTCGCCGCGTGGTGATGATGACCCGATGCTCCCCAATCAGGGCTCCCTCGCGGCCCTGCGTGAAATTGAGAGCGTATTCGCCGTTCTCGTCGGTCGTTGCACCGGCTGGCCGACCATTTGCAGGATTGAAGACGACCGCAGCGTAGGGCAGTGGCTCACCGTCCAGGGTGACGGTTCCACGGACTGAGGCGATCTTCGGGCCTCGACTGCAGCCCAGGCAAGATACCGTAATGAGAGCTGCTGAGATGCTCCAGATGATTGCGATCGATCGCTTTGGTTTCTTGCTTGTCATGACACGGTTCCCGCACGAAGTTTGTATAGATTGAGACGGAGAAGCCCTATGGGGCAGACTCCGCCGGGTGAGGACACTGTCGCGTCGTCACCCGACCTGGTTGTCACTCGATGAGTTCACTGGTGGTAGTCATTCGGTGTGATCAGAACTCACTCAACACCAGACCATCGGCGATGGCGTAAAGGCGCTGGTAGAGTCCGAATGCTCTACCGTTGTTCGCGTGATCGAAGGGGTCTGTCGGGATCCACGCTCGCGATGTATGGTGAATTTGCTCACTGACAAAGCGGACGGAGCCATCGCTCATGGCAAACTGGGCACCACCCGTGTGGGCACTTCCGGCCGTGCGATGGGGCTGGGGATTTCCCTGTGCCGCAGTCCAGTTCATGGCCCATTGCCCATCGTCCATCAATGCGTTGGTTGCGCCAGAAGCCCCTTTGGCGGCACCGGGAGTTCCATCGACAGCGGCGTACCAGCGCGAGCGGTTGCCGCCACTGGAATCCATCCCCTGGTACTTCGTTTCACCAACAAGGAACGTGTTGGAAGTCCCATCGGTGAACTCGTGCAGGCGACGAGCACCGCTGTTGGAGCGTCCGAAGGCACCGTTCCACTGTTGCAGGTTAGCGAAATTTCCGGCAGCATCGCCCGACCATCCATCAAATGAGGCGGCGCTCCCCTGATAACTACTGGTGGCATTCCTGGGGATCGCACCATCATCAAGATTTGTTGTCGGAATGTCCTTCCCCTGGGACGGCTTGGCGTCGGATGGGCAACTGATCATGGCGATCACAGTCTGGCACAGCAGTGCGTTCGATAGGGTGCCACCGGGAGTCGTCGGTGCGGTTTCGGCCGCTTGCTGGGATGAGTTAAACGAATTGAACAGCGGTCCCTGGTCAATGAAGGGAAGAATGGACCAGCCCCAGCCAAAGCCAGAGCCCCCCTTGTTGTCTGCCCAGTTGCCATCGAATCCGCCGAGGTACTGATGCCCGATGGGGAGGCTGCCGTACGTCTCATTGTAGTTGTGAATTCCCAGGGCAATCTGTTTGAGATTGTTTTTGCACTGTGTTCTTCGAGCGGCTTCACGTGCTTGTTGCACTGCGGGCAGCAGTAATGCAATCAGGACTGCGATGATCGCAATCACGACCAGAAGTTCGATCAGGGTAAACCCGGATTGGTGGCGCCCGTGGTGACGTCGCGTCGCTCCTGGTCTTAGTCCCGGGACAGCATCGACTTGATTTACGAGGAGGGGTCGGAATGTGGAATCGAAATCCTGCGGGGGCATGGTGTGCTTCTTTCTATGCCCAGGCGTGCCGGGCGACATGGACGTGCAGCGACAGAAGGAACGCTGGTGAGAACCGCGATCCAGCGCCAGCGGCATGAGGCGGGCGTTCAAAACCCGCAAGAAATATCATCAGTAGAGTCGGGTTTGTGCGTCAGGCTTTCTGGCAAAACTGCTCTGACGTTGACTTTGTGACCTGAGAAATTGAGCCTTTTCCTGTGGAAGGCTCTCTCTCCTCGCGACCTGAGGTCAAGCTGAGGAACGAAAATAAATCACTAGATGAGTCGTCTTTTAATCGTCTTCTCGTTGATTGTCAATGAGTCTATTCATGTATTTTGTTTGACTATCGAAATAGCGAGTGAAGGAATTGTGGAGAGCTATTGGGTGGCCCAGGTTCTGCGCTCGATTGTCGAACCAGCCTGATGGATCATCTGAAGTTCCACTCTCGCGTGTGAATTCGCCGACCGGTTGGCCTTAATCCCGTCAGTCGATGGGGCCAGATTCGCCGAGATTCTGAAAGGGGGGGCGATGCGAAACGAGATGGAGGCTTGAAAATTTTACGAAGACTGACATTCTGTCTTTGAAAAGGAATTCTTTTTGATCCACTCCGATTCCGGGTTCGTTCCGCTGTTCACATTTCACTGAGACGCGTTGTTCTTTCTTCGAGATTCCTCGCAGAGACGCGGCTTGGTCGCCATGCCATTGCATTGGAAGTCCCATCATGCTCCGAACGCTCGTGCTCTCGACATTGACTGCCGTTCTTTCCGCTTCACTGGCCTGCGCCGAGGAAGTCAATCTGAAGTTGAAGTTTGAAGAGGGGAGTAAGTCCGTCGTTCACCGCGACACGAAGGCGACACAGACACTGACTCTGGCGGGCATGGATGTGGACACGACTTCGACGTCCTTTGCAATTTCCCGTTCGTCAATTGGACAACGAGAGACCGATGGCACTTTGAAGGTCGAAGAAAAACTGGAGTCCTTGCAGAGTGAAGTGATCTTTCCCGGTGGCTCCGTTCAATTTGATTCAGCCAACCCCGATAAGAAAGCTGCGATTCCTCAATTAGAATCGCTGATGGAGATCTTTCGAGCCGCTTTCAGGCTTTCCGTCTCGGTCGAACTGGACGCTGACAACAAGGTCAAGTCCGTCAAACTACCCGAGGGGGAATATGACAAGCTGTCCGAAGAAGCGAAGAGTCATTTTTCTCCCGAGTCGCTTCAGAAGACCTTTGAACGTGCTTTCGAGTTCCTGCCGAGCGAAGCGGTCAAGAAAGGGGATACCTGGGAACGGTCATCCGAAACCAACCTGGGTGCAGGACAGGTGATGAGCTTCCGAACGAAGTACGAATACGAAGGGACCGTCGAACAGGATGGCGAAACGCTCGACAAAATCAGGGGCAAAGTGTTCGACGTCAACTACAGCATCAACGGCAATCCGATGCTGCAAGTCACTCAGAGCGATCTGAAAGTGACCTCTTCCGAAAGCACCCATCTATTCAACCGCAAGCTGGGGCAGGCGGTTTCCCATACGTCCAAGACACATATTGTCGGTCCGCTGACCCTGGTCATTAACGGCACGACACTACCTGGAAAGGTGGACCTGACCATGGAAGAGAAGTCCGAGCGTAAGTGAGCGGGCCGCTGTTTTTAGACGCGGACAACATTTGTAGACGCAATGGTGGCGGCGGAACTGCATCCCCCTTGCGTCTGGCATTTCCGAGACCTGCAGAAAAGTTTGGAGCTGCCAGCAGGTAAGAGACGTCCTGACAGACGGGCGATGAATGACTCTTCGTCGCTGTGTCATCTGGAAGCTGTGTCATCTGGAAATGGTGACGGATTCGGGGAATTCGCGGTGTCCGGGCAGGTCGACCTCAAACACGCTGCCCGATCGACCAACCCGATCGTGAACGCTGACCCGCCCATTCAGTAATTTGACCAGGGTATGAACGATGTACAGACCCAAACCGGTCCCCTTCTGACGTCGGGTCAGTTCACTTCCGCCGCGGAAGAACATACCGAAGATGCGTTTCCGCAGTTCATGGGGAACCCCGAGGCCATTGTCGATGATTCTGATGATGACTCGACCCCGGTCCCCACCCCGGACCTGCACTTCGACCTGAGGTGGATCACCCGCATACTTGATGGCATTGTCGAGCAGGTTACGGAAGATGGTTTCGAGCACCAGGCGACGGGCAAAGACCATCATCGGCTGGACATCGTACGAGATTGTCTCTGCCTCTTCCCGCTTGTGATGGGCGCAGGCGGCCGCGCCACATTTCCTGAGGACGGCCTCCAAAGATAACTCTTCGGGATCGGACTGGGCACCAATCGCATCGATCCGACCGACTTCCAGTAATTGAGTGATCAAGTGATCGAGGCGTTCCAGTTCTTCTTCCATGACGCGATAGAACTTCGTGCGCTGTTCGTCACTGATCGACCGCATCTCGAGAGTTTCAAGATACAAACGGAGTGAAGCGATAGGGGACTTCAGTTCGTGCGTCACACTATCAATGAAGTTCGCCTGCCGCTGGTTCAGTCGGACTTCCTTGATCATCAGAAACAGGTAAAAGGAAAGTCCGACAAGGATCAGTGCAAACACCGCTACCCCGATGATCAGGGCACTCCAACCGGCAGAACGCGCCAGCACTGCGATCCAGAAGATCATCAGTGTTACGTTCAGGGTCATCAGGATGACCCCCAGCGTGATGGGAATTCCAAGCGTCATTCGCGAGCGTAAGGCATCAGGCACAGTTTCAACTTTCTTCTGATGGTGTTTTCCAGCATTTCAGCATCGCAACTCGGTGAACGATGTCAACCGGATCGAGATGCGGTTCGTCCCCGGCGGGGGATCTCGTTCGATCAGCGTTTCCTGATGGAATCGTTCATCGATCCCGTGTGCACCTCGTGCCGGCTGCGTCGTGGCTTCCGGACGGGTGAGAATCTCAGCAGGGATGGGACCGATGCCCAAATCCTGTTCGCGATCGCGAGTTAAGAAGTGACGACTCTCTCTTTGCAAAGTTTTGTTAAATATGCGGTTATGTCGCCCGAGATCTGGTGTGGGCCGATGACGTGCGGCTTACGCCAGTCCTCGCTGAATTGAAGGGGCGCGGGGGGGTCACGAACTGACAACGCATGTGTAAGTCGCTATCATCCCATCGAGCCGAATTTGTCCCTTGATCCCCCGACCTGAAAGTTTTTGACCAGCATGGCGAACGTCACCTACAAGTCAGCAGGTGTTGACCTTGAGCTCTACGATGAAGCGATGCGACGATTGCCAGCGATGATGCAACGGACATTCACGCCGCGGGTGATTCCTGTCGCCGATGCGTTCGCGGGTCTGATGCGACTGAACCATTCCAGTCGTCCGGGGGCTGCCAGCTATCAGGATCCGGTCCTGGTTTCGGGGACCGACGGTGTGGGGACCAAACTGAAGGTTGCTCAACTGGTGGGCAAGTTCGACACCGTGGGCATCGATCTGGTCGCGATGTCCGTGAACGATGTCCTGTGTCTCGGGGCAGAACCGCTACTGTTTCTGGATTATCTCGCTCTCGGAAAAGACAACCCCGACCTGATCGGGGCCCTCGTCAAAGGGGTCAGCGACGGCTGTGTTGAATGTGGAGCGTCCCTGCTCGGTGGTGAAACGGCGATCATGCCGGACATTTACCACGATGGCGATTTCGACATGGCCGGATTCTGTGTCGGCGTGGCCGAGCGATCTCGACTGATCGATGGACGTGCCATTCGGCCCGGTGACGTGGTGATCGGCCTGCCCTCCAGCGGATTCCATTCCAATGGCTACAGCCTGATTCGCAAGGTCGTCTTTGGTATGGCCGGACTCACAGTCGATCAACGCATCGAAGAACTGGATCGCACCGTGGGAGAAATCCTGCTGGAGCCGACGCGCCTCTATCCGAAAACCATTCTGAAGATCTTGAAGTCCTACCGCGTGAAAGTGGCGATCTCGGGTCTGGCTCATATCACCGGCGGCGGGCTGAAAGACAACATTGAACGTTTGCTGCCGGAAGGATGCCGCCTGCAGATCGACCGGAATTCGTGGCCCGTTCCCCCGACTTTCACCTGGCTTCAGAATCTGGGGGGAATCGATCGGGACGAGATGTATCACGTCTTCAACATGGGGATCGGTTTTACACTGATTGTCCGTCCGACATTTGTCGAGAGCATTCGACGGCAGTTGACTCTGGCGGGGACTGAGCACTGGGTCGTTGGATCGATCAAGGCCGGTTCGCGCGGCGTCGACTACGTGTCGTAAGTGTAAGGCAGACGTTGATGGCGACTGTGCGGAAATACCGTCGAGTGTTCGGGACGTTCTTCCGGAATTCCTGCCTGCGCGAACTGACGTTTCGCAGCAATTTCCTGATCACTCTTTTCACTCGCGGCTTCTGGTTTATTGTTCAGGTCATCATGTTCGACTTGATCTACAGGAATGTGAACCAGATCAACGACTGGTCTCGTGAAGAGTACTTCGGGTTTATGGCCACCGGGATGCTCGTCAACGCCCTCGTCGAAGCCTTCTTCATGCCTAACTGTGCCCGCTTCAGTGAGTTGATTCGGACTGGCGATCTCGATTTTGCATTGCTCAAGCCAATCGATACGCAGTTTCTGGTCTCACTGGAAAAGATGGAACTGGCGATGGTCTCGCAAGTGGCCTTTGCGGTCGGACTATTGATCTATTCCGTCGTCGGGGCACAGCATTCCGTGACGTGGGTGCCAGTGGTGATGTATCTGCTGCTGATCGTGGCGGCAGTTGTCTTTTTTTACAGCCTGATGATCGGATTGGCGGCGACAAGTATCTTCTTCGGACGGAACCAGGGATTGCTCGATTTCTGGTTCTACGTCACCATTTTCGCGCGGTATCCCAGCAGCATCTACACCGGTTCGCCGACAGCAGAGGTCTTTCGGTTTCTGTTCTCGTACGTCCTGCCCATCCTGCTGGTCATCACCGTTCCTGCACGCGTGCTGCTGGGTAAGGCGCTGGAACCCAACTGGCTGAGCCTGCTGACGCTCGCCTCAGCCGCAGCATCGTTCGCGGTCTCACGTCTGATTTTCAACTGGTCTTTGCAGCACTACCGAAGTGCCAGCAGTTAGTCCCCCCTCTGCGAGTGTTGCCGGATCACGGCAGTGAATCCAAGTCGCGGCATCCACCAGCCAGACCGCAGCGTCACTCCCCGCAGCGTCACTTCCCGGAGGGTAGCTCCAGCAGTGCAGCAGCTGCTTCAGGGAGAGAGGGGCAACCCGTCGTTCCGTCGTTAAAACGCGGAAGTGAATTCGGTACCGGTCAGCCCGGCGAACTGTTCGCAGCGCAATGCCATGACGGAACGCAACTTCACCGCCTCGATGCCCCAAGCGAGGCAGTTGCGACGGTATTCAAACGGGACTGTGACTTGTGAGGTCTGTTGCTGCGGAAGCGAATCGGCAGCGAGGTGCCGATGGCAACGATCCTGTCGCAGACGAAGGATCGTGTTGCCCGACTTCGTTGATCGAGTAATGACCGCCAAACGAAGAGGTCGAACGAGGTGGTTTACTTCTTTTTCTTCTTCGGCTTGGGTTCTTCTTCGTCGATGTCGAATTCGTCGAATTCATCTACCGACAACCCGTCATCACTTTCGTCGATCAGCATTTCGTCGCTGGTTTCGGAGAATTCGAATTCAGAGGAACCACTGCTGATGGCATCGCTCGATCCGTCCAGCACATCGACATCGTCATTCACTTCATCGACGGTTTCGATCTCCTCACTGGCCGACGAGTTGGTCGCCCCTGCCTTCGCAGCGGCCGACTTTCGTTTCCCGCCCACCATAATCCCGACGGGGATCAGAACGGCAGTCAGTGCCGCCAGAAGAGTCAATCCCATCGTGGCGTACGCCATCCCCGAGAGATTCTCGGAGTGTGACAGCATGGCCCGGACGAGTTCGAAAACCAGATACGCGGCAGGAATCGCTGCGACCAATGACGTCAACATACGTTGCAATTTTGTCACGGTATTTAGATTCCCACAATCAATGAGTACAGGAGGACGTGGAGCTGTCCACGATCGTAATTTCCTTCACTAATCGGTCACAAGATCGGCTTGAGGAAAATCGCGACAACACACCAATTCGCTGATCGTGGCCTTCTTCGTGGCAAGCCTCGCCGGATGGAGCGGTTGTAACGATTCTGCTAGTGTTCGATTCGGACGAAGCGGTGAGACGGGACCGTCCAGAGAGGCTTTACAGCATTCCTTCCACTCAGGCATGCCATGTAAGGAGCTGGTGTCGGACAGGGAAAACTCCCCTGCGACGGGCCTCAGGCCGCTCGACGTTCCGAAACGAAAGCACCCGTGGGAGTCGAGAGTGGTTCGGCAGTGGTAGCGGTTTGGTGTTCATCACGTCGATGGGACGGCTTCCGCGAAACGGCTGGGCGTTCGACGAGAGTCCACGACAACGCGGCACAGATGACCGTGATGACCGAGACGAGCAGCAGGTGAAGCGGGCTCCCCCCCAGATCGAGTTCTTTCAGGACATTGATGGCCAGTCCGTGGTAGAGGTAGACGCCGTAGGACAGATCCTGATCACGCAGCAGCGTTCCGCTAAGGTTTCGCCATGAGAAAGCGAACGAGAAGACAGCCATTGTCAGCAGGAGTCGCCCCACCAGAACAGGCAGTGGAGATTCCGAGAGCGTTCCTTCACCCCAGGGGTTCAATACCAGCATGCACGTGGCGAATGCGGCCAGCCAGACAGGAGCGCGGTTCTCGAAAAGCGGGCGCAGATGGTCGAAGTTCCGCTGGATCAGAATGCCCAGCAAAAACATATGCAGATGGGGCAGAGGTGAAACCATCTGGAGTTTTGTCAGCATGCTGTCAGGGTTCGCATGAACCGACAGGTAAAACCAGTATCCGAATGAGGCGAGCGCGAGACCACCGAGCGCCATCTCGGCCCCGCGACGACCGAGTCGATTGATGACACTGATGTAAATGAGGGGGAGTGACAGATAGAAACCCAATTCCACGGGGATGGTCCACAGACTGCCATTCAGCACTCCCAGGCCGAATCCACGCAGGAAGTCGGGATTAAAGAACTGAACACAACTTGCCTGAGCAGCGATCCAGGCGAGAAACGGAAGACTTGTCACGACGGCCGGAGTAATCACTCCGAATGCCGAGGCGACAACAATGCCCGCTGCCAGTTGCACCCACAGTCCAGGGTAAATTCGCAAGGCCCGCTTGACCGCATAGTCTTTCCAGCCGGTGCAACGTTCCCATGATCGCGAGATCAGAAATCCACTGAGCACGAAGAAGATGGGTACGCCGGGGAACCAGTGAACGAAGTAAGCAATCCGTGGATCAGCGATGCCTGTCGTGATGTTCAGGTGGAAACAGGTATGACAGTAGACCACCTGTGCTGCGGCCAACAATCGAATGAGATCAAAATTATTGGGACGCATGGAATCCTCGTCACGACGACTGGCCAAGGATGGTTGAATCTGGAAAACAGGGCTCATGTTTGAGCGATCCGGGCTGTCGGCGTTCAAGACAACGAGGACATTGCGGGAACATACAGCGGCGCTCGTGGCTCACTCGAATCCCACCGGGTTGGCCACAATGAATCGATTGCGTTTCGCATAGCCATCCGATGCGACGAGGTGCTTTTGTACGACTCATCAAGCCACCGAGGCTCGGCCTGATTCGGCGAGACCTCGGCAACTTTCTGCATGTGTCGCCCGGTTTGCTAAAGCTTATGCCACGCGTCGGGCGGCGTTCTTGTCGGTGATTTGATCTGCAGTACTTAGCGTGGCGGCCTTCATCACTTTCTTGATCGCCCGAATTGTGTCTGTGATTTCTGAATCCTTCAGCGTGGGGTGGACCATGAACATCAGACTTGTTTCGGCAAGTTCCTGAGCCACAGTGAACCGGTTGTCGGGCCTCAATCCCGGAAGATTGAAGGCCTCTTCCCGATAGATTTCACCGCACGAACCGGGCCCGCACGGGATTCCTTCGGCCTGGAGATTCTGAATAATCCGATCGCGGCTCCACCCTTCCTTCAGGTACTCCGGGCGGACGAACGCATAGTACTTGTAGTAACTATGTCGTATGTCAGCCGGAGCGACAGGGATCCGCAGGGCGGGGATAAGAGAGAGTGCCGAGGTCAGGCTGGCTGCGTTGATCCGCCGGGCTTCGATCCATTCAGGAAGACGGCGGAGCATGATTCGACCCATGGCCGACTGCATTTCCGTCAAACGCCAATTGGTGCCGAACCGGGCGTGCAACCAGCGGAACAAGTGAGGTTCGTGGGGCTTCTGAAGTGCCTGCTGCGACTTTCCGTGGTCTTTGAAGCTCCAGCATTTATCCCAGAGTTCAGTGTCGTTGGTTGTCATCAGCCCCCCTTCTCCGCCCGTCGTCATGATCTTGTCCTGACAGAAAGAGAAGGCACCGACGTGACCAATCGTTCCTACGTGACGCCCCTTGTACAGCGCGTGATGGGCCTGAGCGCAATCTTCAATCACTTTAATGCCGTGTGCTTCCGCCAGTTCCATGATCGGATCCATGTCGCACGGCCATCCGGCGAGATGAACGCAGACGATCGCCCTCGTGCGTGGCGTCAGAACAGCGCGAATCGTGTCGACATCGATCGTCTGGCTGTCGCGGTTAACATCAGCGACGACAGGGGTGGCTCCGCGCATGACGACGCAACTGGCGGACGCGATGAACGTGCGGCACGGGACAATCACTTCGTCTCCGGGGCCGATTCCCAGACCGTACAGCGCCAGTTCCAGTGCGACGGTTCCATTGGTCAAGGCGATGGCGTGCTTACACCCGATCGCATCGGCATACTCCCGTTCAAACTGAGTTCCTTCGTTGCCCGTCCAGTAGTTCACCTTGTTCGACCGGAGAACTCGAGTCGATGCTTCGATCATCTCTTCATCAAAAAACGGCCAGGGCGAAAGAGGGCCACGGCGAACAGGTTCACCACCATGGAGTGCCAGGTCGTTGC
This sequence comes from Schlesneria sphaerica, assembly GCF_044336245.1. NCBI lineage: Bacteria > Pseudomonadati > Planctomycetota > Planctomycetia > Planctomycetales > Planctomycetaceae > Schlesneria > Schlesneria sphaerica. The sequence continues at coordinate 6,174,394 of NZ_CP172346.1, forward strand.
AGCCGGATTCTGTGAGGTTCGACATGGGAGAGCTCTTTTTTACAGGAAGTGAGGATCAGACTGGCCAGTGGCGGAATGAGCGATTCAAAATCCCGGCACGGGTAATTTGGAAGTGGGGAAGTGAGCTGACAGCAAACGGGAAAAATCTTGCTAGGCACTCTTTCGGGAATCGAAGGACAATTCCTGCCGAATGATGCGCGGTGTCGAACCGACGACGGTACAGCCTCTGGTAATGTCCTGAATCACCACAGTGCCGGCTCCGACGGTTACATCCGCAGCGATATGGACTTCGGGGATCACACTGCACCCTGCCCCGAGCAGGCAGCGTTCATCGATACGCACGCCGCCCGAAAGATGCGCTCCCGGTCCTATTCCCACGAAGTTACCAATCCGGCAGTCATGATCGACGGAGGATGAGGTATTGACGATGACGTGTTCGCCCAGAATTGCATCGGGCTGGACGACGGCCCCCGCGAGGACCACGGATCCCGCTCCCAGCCGGGCAGAATGGTGAACGAACGAGTGGGGGTGGATGAGGGTCATCCATTCCATGCGAAGTGACTCGACGACCCGTTCTCGAATGCGAGCGTCACCAATCCCCACGATCCCTTTGTATTTCTCTGGTGCTTTCGCGAGATCGCTCACCGGCCCCCGAACGGGTACGCCCAGAATCGTTGTATCCCACATTCGTTCATTGTCGTCATAGATGGCATCGACGACGAACCCGGCTTCCTGAAGAGTACTGACTACGACTTTTCCGTGCCCTCCTGCTCCGATCACGACAATCTGCTTCGACCCTTCGAAGTCGGGCATGGAAGCGTGCCCTTCCGCCGTGATTCCCCTCTGCCCGAAGACCGCCGTAACTGTCTTCCAGAGAACTTTCAGGTCGAGCCAGAAGCTGACGTTGTCGACATACCAGACGTCGAGCTGAAATCGCTCGTCCCAGCCGAGCAAGTTGCGGCCGTTGACCTGCGCCCAACCCGTAATTCCCGGGGTGACGTCGTGCCGCCGGGCCTGTTCTGCGGAATAAAGCGGCAGGTAACGGACTTTCAATGGACGCGGTCCTACCAGACTCATCTGCCCGGTGATGACGTTCCAGAGTTCCGGCAGTTCATCAAGACTGCTGGATCGTAAAAACTTGCCAAACCGTGTCAGACGGCGATCGTCGCTGAGGAGTGCTCCCTGCGCATCCCGCGCGTCGGTCATCGTCCGGAACTTGCAGATCTTGAACAGCTTTCCCCCCCGGCCAGGCCGTTCCTGTCGGAATAGAACGGGTGAACCGAGAAACACCCGGACCAGGAGCGCAGTCACCGCCATCACCGGGGCGAGCAGGATCAACGCGGGGACCGCCACGGCGAGATCGAACAGCCGTTTGCCAAATCTGCGATAAAAGCCCTTCGACATATCAGGCGACCTTTTTCTTGCCGATCTGTTGGACGAGTTCACCGAATTGCGAGGCCTGTTGATTCCGATCGAAAAACTTGATCACGTAATCACGTGCCGACCGCCCCATCTGTTCGCTGCCCGGACGGTCTGAGTAAAGCTTTCGTACTGCATCGGCCATTGCCTGTGGATTACCCGGAGGGACCGGAATGCCTCCGTTGGCCGCTTCGATGACCTGGCGAATCACGCCGTCGATCGCCAGCAGAACAGGACGGGATGCGGCCATGTAGTCGAAGACCTTGTTGGGGTAGGTCGTTCGAAACATGGGGATATCACGCAGCACGGCCAGGCAGGCGTCGGATTCCGCCAGAATATCTGGCATCTGCGACTTTGGCCGGGATCCCGTGAAGGTCACGTTCTTGACATGCATCTGTGCTGCAAGTTCCTCAAGCTTAGCCCGATCCTTACCATCGCCCACCATCAGGAAATGAACTTCCGGAAGGTCTTCAACCAGTTTGGCCGCCTCAAGGACGACTTCCAGGTTATTCGCCATTCCCATCGCACCGGCATACGTCACGATGTACTTGTCAGCCAGGCTGAACTCTTCGCGTAGACCACCCGTCGTCTTCTTGACATGGAACATGTCAGGGTCGACGCCGTTGGCGATAAAGCTGATCTTCGCCTCAGGGATTCCGAGTCCGATCAGATAGTCACGATAGGCGGGTGAATTCACCAGCAGGTGATTAGCACGTGCATACAGGAACCGCTCCAGTTTTCTCGCCATCCAGATCAGGACCGGATTTTTGAGGACTCCCATATCCACAGCAAACTCGGGCCACAGGTCACGGATTTCCAGGAGGAACGGCTTCCACTTCACGACGGAAATGACCCAGGCGGAAACGGCCTGAAAGATGGGGGGCGATGTGCCGATGACCAGATCGACGTTCTTGACCTTCAAGGCGGTCCAGACGGAACTGACCATGAAAGACAGGAACGACACGATTCGCCAGACAAAACTGCGATGGAGAGCAGCATAGGTCCAGGCTCGCTGGACCTTCACTCCGTCAAAGTTCTGAACGCGTTCGTCGGACGCGCACTTCTTTCCGCTGAGATAGCTCAGATCACTGGCGACGATCGAGAACTCGTGCCCGCCGTCAACGAGCCTTCGCGCCAATTCATAGTGTCGCGTTCCACCGGCATCGTCCGGTGAGACAAACGCTTGATGGATCAGCAAGACGTGCATTGACGTGGCTCCGAAATGGGTCGAGTTGAAGGGAGAGGAATCGAGGTGATCGAATCTGCAAGTGAACCACCTGCGGTGACCGATGCCACCAGCGGTGTGTCCATGGTCTGGTCGAGATTCAGTGACACGGTTGCCTGCCAGTCGCCACCGCGGACTTGAACGTGATCGCCCGTAATCTGAACCGACAGAGCTTCAGGACCGAGCAAACTCGCAAAGACCACTGCATGGGTGGTGGCTTCGAGAGATACAGACAACGCTGGTCGGCGTGAGTGATAGAACGGGGCATACCAGCCCCTCGCGGAATGCTCATCGGCTCGGATGACTTGGAATCGAGGCTCTGCCTGCGACGAGGCCGCAAGCAGGCGATACGGCCCGTGGGGCGTTTGAATTTCGAGGCTCGTGAGATCGTGGTCCGCTGCAAACGGCCCATCCATCAGCAACCAGTGCAGACGAAACTGATGGTCGACCTGGCCGCAGAGGGCATCAACGATCAGCCAGTGTTCGGCCCCCAACCGGGCGACACCTCGCCGATGAGTGACCGGGTCGGCCAGTCTGCGGTAGCCGTCATGCTCGCCGTTCCAGGCGGAGACATCTCCCTGACGCGGGACGTTCCGGCCGTGTGATGTCCCTTTGAGCCACGGTAGCCACAGGAAGCGGCTGGCACGGTCCATTTGGTCCCGGCCATCCACGCTCACCGTGTTGTGGTGTTCGGTGTGCGAGAACGGATTATTCCAGGGGGCCGGGGCGTTATAGCTGTAGGTGCCCGGGTCGAGTGCGATGTTCAATCCGCGCCACCAGATGTCGACGTGCAGCATATCCGCCTGAGCGGGGCGATGCCGAAATCCGGCGGCACGCGAAATGGCACAACCCGCGGGCGTTCTGAGTGTCACATACCCACTGTCGGCAGCGTCGAAGTCGCGTCGTTCTGGGGAAAACGAACCGGAATGTTTTTCCGTAGCGAGGTCCCGATTCCCGGTACGGGCGTTGGAAGTGCTGGGGTGACCAGCATCTGTGATGGGGCAATCGGAGTCCGATGGCTGCTCAAGGCCGAACAGCCAGAAAAGTTCTTCGTCCCACGGACCAGACGGGAGGAGTCGCTGGCCGGTCAGCAGGTAATGCGTCGATTGCACGACGCCTCGGTAGTCGTCGTAAGCACAGTTGCTCAGTGGCAGGATATAGGCACCATCATCCTGGCCTGTGCGCGGGACGCGGCCAGTGACTTTATCCTGGAGTTGATAGACGAATTCTCCCGCCCTCCCGATGCGATCCCGCAGTTCCGAAGACAAGGGCGAATCCTGCAGATCACCCAGTCGTATCGACCACAAATAGTTGTGCAGCATGACGCGATGGTAGTTCAACGAATGCTGCGAGAATGCACCGTCATCGTAGACCAGCGCTTGTGCCTGACTCTCGAGAAGCCGTCGTCCTTTTCGGGACCAGCGCGGTGCATCCCTTAGTTCTGGAAAAAGACTTCCGACTGTCCACAGACCCATGGCCTCGCTGATACCGTGATTGTTTTGCTGGCTTAGCGCATATCCGATGTTGGATTCGATGCGATGCCCCGAGACGGCAATCATCTGTGCCAGCATCGAGACGCGAGCGGGGGTGGTAGCGGGACTGTTCCCAAACCCGTGCAGACCAAAGACCCAGGCCATCACGCGCAGGCTGATCTCTTGCCCACACTTCCAGTTTGACCCGGTGTCGGGGGGATTAGATCGTCGCCAGTCTTCGATCAGGTCCCAGAAAAGTTTGGGAATTGCTTCGTCGCCTGTTCGCCAGTACGCGCGGACAAGCGGAAATACAAAGCCGAAGCGATTCGCTTCCCAGACGAGCTTGATGTCTCCCGCGCCAAAGTCGCCAATCTGACTCCAGTGACGGTCATTGGGGAAGGTGTGTCCGGACAGCGGATCTCGATGCCACTGAGGGGGGAGTCCAACGTCGACAAACTCGTTCGAGAAAAACTGGACGAATCCCTCGCGAAGGTGATCGACCGAACGGAATGGCGATGATTCGGGTGTGTCCCACCGCGAAAGCAGCTCACGTGAATTCGGGAGTTGTGCTGCGTCGAAAAAGAAGGGACGCGCCTGCTTGAGGCGACTCTCTGCGTAGGCTTCGGCGTCTCTCAGTGACGGATCACTGAGAAACGCTTCCAGCGGTAACTTGTCCCAGGTGGTCGCGGGTCGCTGCATGCGCACCAGCCCGCTTTTCATCCGCAATGCATAGACGGCACGATACATCAGCCATTTCGGGCCGAGGTACCTGAGCATCTGTGCGAAGCGGGAAACTTCCACGAATTGGGAATCCTACTGAAAGAAAGAGACTCGAAGCCCGATTCGTCAGGCCGCACGTCGAACGGAAGCCGATTTTGTCTGGAGGACAATGTCAGCAATTCGCTCGGAAGCCAGACCGTCCCAGAGAGGTGGAACGCGTCCCCCTTTCCCCTGGCCCGAAAGAATCTTGTTGACTTCAGAAGTCAGCAGATCCATATCCGTTCCCACCAGGGTGTTGGTGCCATGAGTGATCGTGACTGGTCGCTCGGTGTTTTCGCGGACGGTCAGACAGGGGACACCCAGGGCTGTTGTTTCTTCCTGAAGACCTCCCGAGTCAGTCACGACAACGGTGGCACATTTTTGAAGTGCCAGACATTCCAGATAGCCTGCCGGTGGAATCGTGAAGATCCGATCCGAGTTTTCAAAGTGATACCCCAGACTCTTGATACGGGCCTGGGTCCGTGGATGAATCGGGAACACGATCTGAAGGCGTTCAGACATCTTCGTCAACGTCGCCAGAATGCGCTTCAGCGTTTCAGGTTCGTCGACGTTCGAAGGACGATGCAGCGTGACGAGAGCGTACTTCTCACCGAGCCCTGTAACTTCCGGCATTCTGGCCTGAGAGAGTAGTGACCGCAGCGTGTCGATCATTACGTTGCCGACGAAGTGAATCTTCTCCTTCGCAACCCCTTCCCGCAGCAGATTTCCTTCCGCTTCTTCCGAGGGAATCAGCAGGAGATCGGCGAGTTGATCAGTCACGAGTCGGTTGATCTCTTCGGGCATCGTTCGATCGTACGAGCGAAGTCCTGCCTCAACGTGGGCCAGCTTGATTCCGAGCTTGGCACACACGAGGGTGGCGGCGACTGTCGAGTTCACGTCACCGTAGACCAGAACCATATCTGGTTGTCTTTCCAGAATCGTCTTTTCGAAACGAACCATCACTTCCGCCGTCTGGACGGCGTGAGAGCCGGATCCGACTTCCAGCGAAACATCGGGGCGTGGAATCCGAAGCTGTTCGAAGAAAATATCCGAAAGATTCGCGTCGTAATGCTGACCCGTGTGCACCAGGGACTGCCGGACGCCGGGACGCTTGCGGAATGCCGCATGAACAGGAGCGACCTTCATGAAGTTGGGGCGTGCCCCGACAACGTGTAATACGTGCATTGGAATCCCTTCCATTTCGAGTTGATCGGTCGCGTGGGGAGGCGATTCCCCTGGTTCGATTGCAATTGAAACCTTTGGGCGGGGCGTGTGTCCCCGTTCCAGTCTCTGCGTCAATAAGTGCCCGGCGAATACGTGAGCGAGGTCGGATCCATCCTTAGTCGTTCAGTCGCTTCTGCGGGTACCGGCTCAATCTTCCTTTGCTGGTGACTGTTGCTGATCCGAATTGCCTTGCTGTTTGTCAGGCGGCACGTCGAATTGCGTCATCGTGATGGAGTGTCAGTGCGGAGGGCTGACGGGGTGCACAGTGAATGACTTCCTGCGTCTCCGCGGATCGCATCGCGGCGAAACTGGCTTCCGTCACCTCGATCAATTCTTCCAAAGCGATCGGAGCAGGCCCCTGGGACGACACGGCGTTCAGAAAGGCCTCTACTTCCGCGACGTGTCCCTTGTCCTGCTGCCACAGGTTCATCCGCCGGAACTTCTTCCAGCCAACGGCCTGCATCCGCCGGAAATTATCGAGTTGGATCACACGACCGGCGCAGAAAACTTCGAGCCGCTCTTTCGAGATTGATCGATGCCCGTTGGCGAGATAATGGACCGTGCCAAAGCTTCCGTCGGCGAACGATAGCGTGATGGACATTTTGTCGTCGCGAATTTCGGCTGCAGAGTCACGACCAAACATCGTGGCCTGCACCGAGACGATCCGGGTGCCACACAGGTATCGGAGCAAATCGATGAAATGGCACCCCTCACCGATCACGCGGCCACCCCCCGCGACGGGATCGTGGACCCAGTGATCAACCGGGATCTGGCCCGCATTCACGGTCATGATGAAGGACTTGGGCTCATGCACTTCCGCCAGCAACGACTTCATCTGTTGAATCTGCGGCGCGAACCGTCGATTAAAGCCGACTGTCAGGATCGGTCCCCTGCCCTGCCCATTTGCTGTGACTTCTTCATACGTCGAGATAATCCGACGCAATTCCTCGGCATTCAGCGCCAGTGGCTTCTCGACGAAGACATTCTTCCCGGCTTCGAGAGCCGTACATGTCAGCTTTGCGTGGCTATCATGCCGCGTTGCGACGACCACGGTGGAGATCTGTTCGTCGGCCATCAGGGAGTCGATGTCGGACGTTGCCGTCAGCACTCCAAACTTACGAGCGGCGAGTGCGGCCGTCAGACCGTTACGCGAAGCAATACATTTGACCTGAGCGTTGTTCTTCCGGAACGCAGGAATCAGCATCTGTGTTGCGTAGTTCCCCGCTCCGATGATCGCAATGCTGGCTCCGTTGGCTGCTCCGGATGCAGGTGTAGGGCGTCGCCGAGACTTGGACGAATCCGTAGCACGTTGAGCGATCGGTAGCGTCCGAATCCGAAGCGTCTGCCGCTCGGATTCAGCCGGTTCAGGGTAATTGAGCAGAACACCGAGCGATGGTTCCTTACCGGAAATCAGGTTGTAAGCGTCCACGGCGTTATCAAACGCGAAGCGGTGCGAGATCAGTCGGGTTGGATCGATTCGTCGATCCGCGATCATGTCGAGCATTGCTTCAAAGTTGCGTTGCTCGGTCCAGCGGACGAAACCGACGGGATAATCCTGACCAAGCTGTTCGTATGTGGCGTCGTAGCGGCCCGGGCCGTACGAGCAGGATACCTGAAAAGAGAGTTCCTTTTCGTAGAAGTCGGCTCGTGACAGTTTCAGTCCCACGACTCCGACAAGCACAATTCGGCCGCGTCGGCGGCACATCTTTGCAGCCTGATGGACCGGTTCGTCACTGTCGGTCGCTGCGGTGATCAGGACACCATCCACGCCGCGACCGCGCGAGAACTGCATTGCCGCGGCGACGGGGTCTCCGCTGCTCAGGTCGAAAACTTCTGCGCCCATTTGCCGGGCAAGCTCCAGCCGAGCTTTCGAAAAATCAAGCCCCAGAACACGGCACCCCTGCGCTTTCAGCAGTTGAACGGTGGCGAGACCGATCAGTCCTAGTCCGGAAACGACGAATGCCTCTCCCAGAGTGGGCTGGGCGAGGCGGATTCCCTGCAGTCCAATTGATCCGAGGACCGTGAATGCCGCAGCTTCGTCACTGACCGAGTCAGGAATCTTTGCGCACAGATTGGTGGGAACACAAACGACTTCGGCATGCGGTCCATTGCTCGCCACCCGGTCGCCCGGTTTGAATGCGTCAACTCCCGGGCCGACTTCGAGGACCTCGCCCACGTTGCAGTAGCCGAGCGAAATCGGTTGATCCAGCTTGCTTTTTACTGCTGTTAACGTCGGAACCAGCCCATCCGTCTTCACTTTGTCCAGCACCTGCCAGACACGATCGGGCTGTTGGCGTGCCTTTTCCAGCAGGCTCGCCTTGCCAAACTCAACCAGCATCCGTTCGGTGCCAGCTGAAACGAGGCTCACACGAGTCTGGACAAGGATTTGCCCTCGTCCTACCGCAGGACAAGGAACGTCGACCAGTTCTGTCTGGCCAGAGGCCAGTGATTGTAAGATCTGTCGCATCCGTGCGATTCGTTTCATTGAATGATGAGGCCACGTGATTTAGCGAAACGGCCGGGAAGATACGTGGACGCCGAATCTGCCACAAGTGCAATTTCGGACTCCCGCACCGACCCAAAGGTGGATGCCATGGGGGCTTTGCCTGGGTCATCGACCGCCTCAATCGAGGGGATCGACCGGCCCGGAGAATGCCGTTGGTCGATCTTTACGCTTGTGGCACCAGCGTCTAAAGTTTGCGTCTTATACGTTTGCTCACGGACATTCGATCCTGTTCCGTCTGACACCTCTCGATTTGGCCGCTCTTTCACGGATGTTTCACTATGTCACTTCGCGTTTACAATACCCTCTCACGTCAGAAGGAAGCGTTTCAGACGGTGGAACCCGGTAAAGTCAGCATGTATCTGTGCGGTCCGACTGTCTATAAGCCGGCTCACATCGGTCACATGGTCGGCCCCGTCATCTTTGATACCGTCAAACGGTACCTGACCTACAGTGGTTACAAGGTGACATGGGTCGTCAACATTACCGATGTCGACGACAAGCTGATCAACCGTGCCAATGAAAAAGGGGTGACGGTCGAGGCTCTCGCGAAAGAGATGACGCAGGACTATTTCGATAATCTCAAGACAATGGCTGTCGACGGCATCGACCATTTTCCGTATGCCACTCAGCACATCAAAGAGATGCAGGAGATCATCGCCACGCTGATTGAAAAGGGATTTGCCTATCCGCTGGATGGGGATGTCTACTTCAACTGCACCCACGATGGTGATTATGGGAAGTTGAGCGGCCGTAGTCTGGAACAGATGCTGGCCGGGACACGCGCCGAGACCCACGGTGGCAAGCGACATCCTGCCGACTTCGCTCTGTGGAAGGGATCCAAACCGGGTGAACCTGCCTGGGACAGTCCATGGGGGCGCGGTCGACCAGGTTGGCATATCGAATGTTCGGCGATGGCGCGAAAGATCCTCGGCGACTCGATCGATATCCATGGAGGTGGCCTGGACCTGATGTTCCCTCATCACGAGAACGAACTTGCTCAGTCAGAGAGTTGCACCGGTAAGCCGTTTGCCCGGTACTGGATGCATAATGGACTGATGCAGGCCAGTGGCGCCTCTGGCAAAGTGGGTGGCGGCCACGATAAGCACGGCGACAAAGCTGCCGACCTTGCGGCCGCCAAAGAAGCGCAAGAAGCCAACAAACTGGCGGGTTCGAAGGGGGCCGCATCGGTCAAAGAGCTGTTTGCCCGTCACGAACCGGAAACGATTCGGTTCTTTCTGCTCGCCACACACTACCGCAGCCCGATCGACTTCAGCGATGAACGCATTGCAGAGACAGGTAAGTCACTGGAAGGTTTCTATCGACTGTTCGAGTCCTATGAACGTATCGCAGGCAAATCGTTCTATTCACTGGAGACAGTGGGACACAGGAACGATGCGACAGAGCTTTCAGGCGAACCTGCCGCATTCTACAAAGAGTTGAATGAACTGCGGAAACGCTACCTTGAATCGATGGACGATGACTTTAACACCGGGGGGGCTGTGGGAGTTCTGTTCGATCTGAGGAAGACTCTCAACGGATTCATCAGCGATCACAAACTCGACAGCAGCAGTGGTGACAAGAGCCTGCTCGTCCCTTTGACTGCCGGCATGGTACTGCTCAAAGAGCTGTCACAGATTCTGGGGGTCTTCCTCGCAGCCCGTCAGAAAGCAGCGTCCGCTGATGACGGCCTGCTGGATGGGCTAATGCAGTTGGTCATCCAGATTCGTGCTGATGCACGAAAGAATAAAAACTTTGCTGTTGCCGATTTGATCCGCAAAAAGCTCAATGAACTGAAGATCACCCTTGAAGACCGTACCGATCAGACTTTGTGGCGACGCGGTTAATTCAAGGATGAACTGATACCGGTGTAAATGAGCGGAGCTCAAGGAGGTCGAATTGTCGGCCTCCTTTTTTATTGGCCAACTCCGAAGCGACCGCCGCTGCGATCGGGAGTCCATCCGTTGAAGGTGCTTTTTAGTCCACATCAACTATTCACACCTGCTTCATTCCCATTTCATATTCGCCGATATCATGCGTCCGGGAAAACTTAAGCGATCTTCTCAGAGGGGAGGTCGCGTCGGCGTAGAGCTGCGCCTCCGCGTTCGACAAGACTTTCGGGGGCCTGATTGCAGAAAATAAGGGCGGTCGCCGCGGCTCACGGGGTTCGCAAACTGTTTTGCGAATTGGTTTTTTTCTGGAATCCGTCTACGGAGCGGGCTATTTTCCAAGGTGCCTGCGCGTGAAGCGAGGGAATCGTTGCTGGAGTGCTCTGTCCTACGCGGTCTGCATCCGGCTTCATCATCGCACGCAAAATATGATGATATGTCGCTATGTCAGAGTCCGGGTTGTACATGAAAAGTCCATTGAAATGGTGGACATTTCCCAAATTTCAGGCGATTATAGAAGTAACTTGGGTGTATCGCTCTCGTGGATGTCATTGACTGACATTCAAGCGTGATTTTGGGACTGGGGAAAACACTGCAATGGACGGATGGTACTACAAGTCATTCGGTGAAGAATTCGGGCCAGTAACCTTCGATGAACTGGTCGAATTGGCCAAAAATCGCGCACTGGGGAGCGACGACGAAGTCCGGTTTGGCGCTAACGGGAATTGGAGGCGAGCCGGCTCAATGGGCCAGTTGATGGCCCACATGCCTGCCGGGTCGCATATTCCAAAGGGATCCGGAAAGAGCTCCGTCGAAATCGACGTCGTCGAGGGGGACAGTTGGCACTACAAGCTGTTTGGCGACGAATTTGGGCCCGTATCCGTCGAAACCCTGATTGAGCTTGCCGCAAATCAGACCCTCTCGCCTGATGACGAGGTCCGCGCCGGAGTCCGTGGTTCCTGGAGGCGTGCCGACTCCATTACGCAGCTTGCCGGTCACTTTTCCTCTGTCGCGACACTTCCAGCAGCCCCGGTTGCCACGCGTGGACGAGCCACCGAATCGTCCGACTCGCAAGGTTGGTACTATAAGCTCTTCGGTAACGAATTTGGCCCGGTTTCCTTTGATGAGCTGATTGAACTTGCCAAGAATCAAACTCTTTCCGTCAACGATGATGTTCGATTCGGGGAAGGCGGAGTCTGGCGCCGAGCCGGCTCGATCGGCAAGCTGATGGCTCACCTTCCGTTCCAGGACCCCAAAAAATCCTTCTCTGTTACCTTGGACCAGCGACCGGCAGCAAGTCGCAAAGCTCGAGCGAGCGTTCCTGAAGTCCCCCAAGTGGTAGAGGACGAAACTGAAGTCTTCGATACTGCTCCTGAAGAGACGGAAACCGTCGTCGAAACGAAACCTGTCGTCGAAGACAAATGGTGGTGCACCATCCGCGGGAAGGAATATGGTCCTGTACCGCTGTCGAAACTGATGGAATGGGTCGCTAACGGTCGGCTTGTTCGGGAAGACTTCGTCCGGCAGGGCTTCAACGCGTATGTTGTCGCTGGTGAATTGCCCGGACTCTTCCCTGAACTCCCCAAAGCAGTCGTCGAAACCAAGTCCGACTTCAGGACGACCACCCCGACCCGGCCAATACCTGCCGCCCCCCCCTCTGAGTCTGTGCGGCCTGTAACTCCGCCAGTCGAAGTCTCATCTCCACCCCCCAGCATGCCCGCCTCAAACCCGTGGCAAGCAGGTGGAGGAGGTGCTGCTACTCGCCCAATGGTCCCGATGCGTCGGCCACCCGCCAAGAGCGGCGGGATGGACAAACTCCTGAAACCGATTCTGGGGGTCGTCGGCGTTGTTGTGCTGGGCGGACTGATCTATCTGATCCTCCCTTTCCTCGGCGAATCTGCTGACGTCAAACGCTTTAAGATTCTGAAAACTGCGTATGCCGAAATGCAGAATGCACGGGCAGCCGATACGCCGCCCAGTAAAGATGAACTCAAGAAGATCACGGCAAAAATGGCCAAAGTTGCCAAGCCCATCGAAACTGAGCTGAAAGGCAAGACCGGCGCGGCAACCGCAAAGCTAAGAAGCCTCGCCAAGAAGATGCAGGAGGTTGGCAAGGAAGACCTTTCCAAGCCAACAGACGCAGAGAAATTGATGAACAAGACGGTGACCGACCTCGCGAGAATTCTGAAGGTTAAATAGGTCCTGGCTTCTTCTGTCTCCCTCTGTATAACCACTCGTGATAAGCCTCACGATCACATACGATCGTGAGGCTTCTTCTTATTCATGGCCTGGACTGCAGCACAGCTTGAGTCCTCTGCTGTTTGTCAGATCTCTGGGCTCAAGTACCAACCGCTCGCTGGCCGACGCGGGTGCGGGACATCTGGGATGGTCTGTGAGTAACAGTGAGCTTCGCCCGGACGTTCAATTTGCTACGTCTCACCGGGCTTGTGATTCCTCGATCTGCTTGACCCAACCTCGGCCGATCAGACGCACGAATCCTTCCTCGAGCTCGACTTTCAGTTTGAGCCCCTCAGGAAACGGTTCCAGCGACAAACTCAAGCCGTCTTCCCCTTTGGAAAATTCTTGCTCCGCTGCGTCGGGGTCAGAGTTAAGTATGTCCGTTGCGAGGAACTGGGGAAGGACCTTGGCACTCAACCGGCCTTTGACGGCTGCGGCCCCACGCTGGTTCTCTGGAGCAGCGGCGACGAGGTCGATGGCATTACAGAGGCGCTCCACGAGGGGGGCGGGATGTCCAATACCCAGCCATATAGTCCTGGTTGCCTGACCGACGATGATCTCGATATTGCTTCCTGTCCAGTGGGTAATCCATGTGGGCAGCTCATGAGGGATCAGACTATGCAGAACGACCCCTTCGTGAATATCAAAGCTTTCTCGCAAATCGGCGAGGTGCCCCGAGCTTTCCAGTCGTTCCAGCCAGCGAGGGATCGACGCGTTCATCCCTTCGACATCGGGGCCGTGGAACGCGGTGATCAGCGACAATTCACCCGCTTTTGAGCCGACGAGCTGAAGGCCAATTTCCAGCCGTGAGGGTTTTGCCTCTTCGTCTCCCGGATTCTTGCGGAGCTGCTCCCAGATTCCTGCAAGGGGAAGATCAAACGCGAGTCCTGCGGCGACATCGGATTGAACCAGCGTCGAGTACTCGCTGCGAACAGCTTTCAGTTGCCTCAACACTGCGGAGAGTCGGCTTTTCGCCACACTTTCGATGCTTAGTTCAAAGATAATGTGTCGGTTCTCGGGGTCAATTCGACAACCTGCGGTGAAAGACTTTGTATCGAGTACCAGGTGTTCGATAAAATCCAGCGCCAGCTTTCCAGCCGACTTGCGGATCGCTGCCTGTTCTTCGTCTTCGTCGTCCATTGGCTGCAACCAGGGTTCGATCTGCTGACGCAAGTCGGCGATCCAGTGGGTTTTGATCGATTGAGGAATCTGGAGTAAGTCGGCTTTTAGAGTAGCGTCGTACCTGTCGCGCAGTCCCTGGGCGAGCTTAAGCGGCGATACGCGAAGTGCTCGAATCGTGGCTTCAGAGTCGGCGAACAGCGCATAGTCTTTCTGTACCAGCACGTGGTAGGGGGAACCGGGGCGTTCGATTTCGTAGTGGTCCGGCGCGACCTGATGATATCCGACAACGCCAAATGTCGCTGTCTTCAAGAGCTCTTCAATTTCCGTTTTGGGGATAAAGACGATTTCTCGCGGCTTTTCGTCATCCCAGACTGTCATGATCCCGGCAGGCTTGGTTGGTTCGATACCCGCAAGGTCCCGGAAACCCGTCAATCGTTCGTTGATGGAACCGGCCAGATCGGGGCGGTCCACCGACTCAAAGATTGTTTCGCACGCCTGTCGAATCCGATCCTGGCTGGAAATGAAGATGGTCAAAACAGGTCGCTCGGCGAGAGATGCGGGGCGTGGCTCATCACCCTTCAGCGAACCAACGATCCCCCAGAACACCACGAAACAGGGCATCGCTGCCTGAAAAATGACCTTTGCAAGGCGGTAATGGCGGAGCATAGGGGCCCCTCGTTCAGCCAGCAGCGCAGGTAACTTGTCGAGCTGCAAGCAGTGCTGGAGTGTAGTTGGGAAGATTTTGACCGACCGCAGGGAGCAAATGCTCGCACAAACGGGTCAGCATGCCAAGGTAATTTCCGCACACAGGATCACCAGCGAAGACTGGCGGAAGCGAAAGCTCTTGCAGCAGGCAACTGCAGTAGGCGTGGGAGTAATCGACGGCCAAAACGCAGCGATTGAGACAGTGCTGCGAGAAAAGAGATTAGCCGCCGTGGGCAGAGCAACACGATTGCTGCTCTGCTTTGACTCGGTCGGGGTACTGGGGCGAGATCCCGTTTTCTTCACCAAGCTCTGGCCCGAGCTGAGGAAAACGGACACGCCGGAAGGTCGCGGGACCTGCAGTTACACCCGATCAGGGTTCTTGGGTCAGGACGAAATTCTGGAAGCGAAGTTCGTCGCTCTGAGGATCGCTCATCGTTTTGAAGAGTTCACCGATCAACTTATGAAAATGTTTTTCTCTTACTGAGTAAAAATTGTGCTTCCCGTCTCGTCGCGGTTCAATCAGGCCTGCAACCCGGAGTAAGGCCAGGTGATGGCTGACCGCTGGCTGGCTCTGGTTGAGTCGCTCGCACAGGGCTGAAACGTGAAGTTCTTGCTCCCGCAGAAGATACATCAAAATCTTCAGGCGGGTTTCGTCGGCCAGCAGTTTGAAAACTTGAACGAGGTCTCGTTCGAGCTGCTCCGATAGCTCTGGAAACGAAACTCCGGTTCGAGTCGGGCCCAACGAATCAATTGTCGCAATCATTTCCTTCTCACTCTCTAGGTGTAAAGCCGCCCCTTCTTGTATTGGGGCAGCGGAATCACGATGTGTGTCTGGGTTCGACACGGGAATATCCTCGGAGATCATCCATTTTCTCACAGTGAATTGGCAGCATGTGAGCGCACTACGAACGGACCGACATACGTCTGGTGTGGATCAAGCTGATTAAATCAATCTATTTTTTGGTACTTAGCCAATTTCGATGGCTGGGGAACCGATGCTCCGAGAGGATCATCTGATTTCCTGGCTGCCAAGTCCCGCTGCAAATCAGACACTGAGTGACTGACACTTCTGACTGTGTAAAAGTTGCAGCGATTCTCAAAATTCGTCGATAGGCAAAACCTTGACTGACGCAGATAGGTGCGCGACATGATGTGCAATGAGGCCTAATTCTAAGCTGATCGAGACTACCCATGCCTGGGTAACGGATCGAGCTCTTGGTGAGTAGTATGTCTGGGCAAGTTTCAAGAGTCAACTGGCAGCATCAAAGTTTCCGCATGCCGGAAGCCCCGATTTTTACGGTTCTTACGATGAAATCACTGGAATTCACACAAATTTAAGACAAAATGTACACAAGTCTGAAGTTCGCGGTTGGGTTCAAGCAAAAACTGCACCACTTGAACTCTTTCGTTAGCTTCAGATGGCGGAATTATTGATTTTGACCTCCCTCTCTCAAGACCCAATTTCCTTCTTACGAAAGATTTTCTCGTGGAGTTTGCCAGTCTCGCGAATCGCACTGCCGTCGTTACAGGGGCTGCAAGCGGAATTGGTCGCGCAATCGCCTTAACCCTCGCGCAAGCGGGCGCTGATGTCGTCATCCACTTCGCCCGGTCGCGTGACGCCTCCGAGTCTCTCGCCGCAGAAATCCGGTCACTTGGTCGGAAAGCCAGTCTCGCACAAGCGGATTTTTCTGATTCCAGCGTCCTCGAAGCGTTCGTTTCGCAAATCTGGGAAGAACAGCAAGGTTTCGACATCTGGGTGAACAATGCGGGTGCTGATATTCTGACCGGCGACGCTGCCAACTGGGGGTATGAGCAAAAATTACAATCTCTGCTCGACGTCGACGTTCGAGCCGGGATGATCCTGGCAGGTTGTGCTGGACGACGGATGTACGATCGGGGGACGGGAGCCATCATCACCATCGGTTGGGACCAGGCAGATCGGGGAATGGAAGGAAACAGTGGTGAACTTTTCGCCGCAACCAAAAATGCCGTGATGGGTTTCAGCCGCTCGCTGGCATTGAGTCTGGCGCCGCGTGTCAGGGTCAACTGCATCGCACCCGGATGGATCAAAACGGCGTGGGGTGAGACCGCCAGCGACCCCTGGCAGCAACGGGTCCTGCGTGAGACGCCGCTGCAGCGTTGGGGGCTTCCCGAAGACATTGCCAATGCCGCTCGTTTCCTTTGCAGCGACGAAGCTTCGTTTATTACTGGACAAGTCATCAACGTGAATGGCGGCGCGGTCCGATGACGATGTTTCGCACTGCTGGTTCCTGACGATCGATTCCACCCAGGTCGCGAGTCAGGATTGCGGCTGTGTGTTGACCAGCGCGTCCTCAACAATCGAATCTGGCAATAACAATCGAATCTGGCAATAAATTCGTACGCTATTGGATTCTCCAAAGGATCGGATATTGAAACGGGGGCCTCCTTCTCACAGGAGAATCCCTCTACACCGATTCCGACGATGACATCGCGACCAGGAACTCGGGGGGAACCGATCGGGTAGGCTTGCCGGAAGCCGAGGGGCGTGGCCAGCGGGGGCGATTGGGGATGAGGTTGAATTCGCCTGTGCGGGGTTCTACAACACAAAACCACGCGGCAGAAATAAAGAAAATAAAGAAGTAGTACGTCGAACTCCGGCAACTTAAGGAACTCGGGATGGCTCTCGTTAACGAAAATTACCTCAAACTCAAGGCTGGTTATCTGTTTCCCGAAATCGGCCGGCGAGTCTCCAAATTCGCCGCCGATAACCCCTCGGCGAAGATTATCCGTCTGGGAATTGGGGACGTCACCGAGCCGCTCCCCGCCGCCATCATCGAAGCCATGCACCGCGCTACCGACGAGATGGCGAAACGAGAAACATTTCGGGGCTACGGACCCGAACAGGGCTATGACTTTCTCAGAAATGCCATCGCCCAGAATGATTTTGTCAGCCGCGGAGCCAACGTCGCTGCGGACGAAATCTTCGTCTCCGACGGTTCCAAGTGCGACACGGGGAATATCCTCGACATTTTCGGCGCTGGAAACGTCATCGCTGTGACGGACCCCGTCTATCCGGTCTATGTCGATACGAACGTGATGGCAGGACGTACCGGGGCGGCTGACGAATCCGGGCGGTATGAGGGCCTCGTCTATCTGCCTGTGACTGCAGAGAACAATTTCACCCCTGCCCTGCCCGATCGCAAAGTCGATCTGATCTATCTGTGCTACCCCAATAATCCGACCGGGACGGTCGCCACCAGGGAAACGCTGAAAAAATTCGTCGACTATGCGAAAGCGAACGGCAGCATCATCTTCTTCGATGCGGCGTATGAAGCGTACATCACGGATCCCGCGATTCCGCATTCGATTTACGAGATCGAAGGTGCCCGCGATGTCGCAATCGAGTTCCGCAGTTTCAGCAAGACCGCCGGTTTCACGGGGACCCGGTGTGCCTACACTGTCGTGCCAAAAGGCCTTCAGGCAAAGACCCCGACGGGAGAATCCGTCGATTTGCACGCCCTGTGGAATCGACGCCACACGACCAAGTTCAACGGTGTGAGCTACATCATTCAGCGTGGCGCGGAAGCCGTCTACAGCGAACAGGGTAAGGTTCAGGTCCGTGCGCTGATCGACTTCTACCTGGAAAATGCCGCGATCCTCTGCCGCGGTTTGAAGGAAGCGGGCCTGACGGTCTATGGGGGCACGAATGCTCCTTATGTCTGGTTGAAGACGCCCGGTGGAATGACCAGTTGGCAGTTCTTTGATCATCTTCTCTCTAAGGCACATCTTGTCGGAACTCCTGGTAGCGGCTTCGGCGCTGCTGGCGAAGGCTATTTCCGTCTGAGTGCCTTCAACAGCCGGGCCAACATCGATGAAGCGGTCAGCCGGATTCAGCAGATTCTCAAGTGAGCTTCACGGCATCGGCGACGCGAGCGGTGCCTGCTGCTGATCAGCGATGGAATTTTGTGGTTGACGATCTTTGGCGACTGTGACTGCTCCTATTCAGTCACAGTCGCTTTGCAACTTCACCATTCTTCAAGATTGAACGCCGATGCTCTCTCTCTTCGCCCGCCACTATGCGAACGGTGAACCGATTCGCATTGATCTTCAGGAAGATCGAATTCTTCGCGTTTCTCCGGCGTGGCCGAACGGATCGATCCAGGACTGGCCGTACGTCTCACCCGCGTTCCTCGACTTGCAGATCAACGGCTTCGGTGGAACCTGGTTCAGTGATGATGAACTGTCTGCCGAACGCGTGCTCAAGACTCTTCAACCTCATTATCAGTTCGGGGTGACCCGGATTTGTCCGACCTTAATCACAAACTCGTACGAAGGGCTGGCCCATGGTTTCGCCGCCATTCGAGAGGCCTGCGAACAGGCCCCCTGGGCGAATCGGATGGTCTGCGGGTGCCACCTCGAAGGGCCCTACATTTCTTCCGAAGATGGTCCCCGCGGAGCCCATCCACGACAGCATGTCCGAGCCGCCGACTGGGATGAATTCCAGCGTCTGCAGGAAATTTCGGGACAGCGAATCAAACTGGTGACCCTGGCCCCCGAAGTCGACAACGCCATCGACTTCATCAAAAAGTGTGTGGCCAGCGGGGTCGTCATCGCGATTGGCCACAGTGCGGCGACACCGGAACAGGTCCGCGCTGCCGTCGATGCCGGTGCCCGGTTGAGTACTCATCTGGGGAATGGTGCACACGCGATGATGCACCGCCATAGAAACGTGATTTATGAACAGCTCGCCGATCCCCGTCTGTTCGCCAGCTTGATCGTGGATGGACATCATCTTCCCCCAAATCTGGTCCGAATCTTCATGCGGGTGAAAACGCCACAGCGGACGATCCTGACTTGTGACGCGGCCGGGTGGGCGGGGTGCCCCCCTGGAGTCTACGAAAGCAAATTGGGGCGCAGCGAAATTCTTCCCAGCGGGAAACTGGTCGTTGCCGGACAGCACGAATTGCTGGCGGGTTCGGCGCAGGAACTGGATACCTGTGTGGCAAACGCCGTTGACTTTGCCCAGGTGACACTCAAGGAAGCCGTCGACATGGCCAGCATGAACCCGGCTCGGCTACTCGATCAGGAAGTGGTTCGCCTGCGCCGCGGCTCCCGCGCGGATCTGATCCTGTTCCATCTTTCTCCGCAGGATCCCAAGCTGAAGGTCGAAGCAACGATTGCGGATGGCGAGTTAAAATATGGGGAACTCCTTTCCCGTTAATCTTTCATTGATGAAGCGAGCCAATCCTCGGAACCCTCGCCAGCAATCGGAGCGGGAATGAACCGAATCGAGCCACTTTGGACGGCTCAGCGGGAATACCACTCCCTCAGGACGGCATGCCATTCGTCGAGCGTGCGAGTGGCGGCGAACGCGTTACGCACGTCTGAATACCGGGGATGCAGCTTTGCGAACTTGATCGAGAACATTCGCATGGTGGATAGGACCTGCTCCGGGCTACAAACCTCCATGCTCAGCTCGCAATGCATTTCCATGACCCGTTTCTGCTCCGTCAGATCGGGTTCCGGCAGCGGTTCGCCACGTTCCAGGGCGCGGACCTGTGAAAAGATCCAGGGATTGCCAATCGCGCCACGAGCCACCGAGACGCCGTCGACGCCTGTTGCGGCGAACATCTCTACGCAGGATTGAGCGGTGAAGAGGTCGCCGCTTCCCAGGATGATTCGTGAGCCTGCGTGCTGCTTCACTTCCCGCAGGAAATCCCAGTTGCTGGGGCCCACGTACTTTTGTTCAACCGTTCGACCGTGGACGGTGATCGCTGCCACGCCACGCTCGAAAGCGCCGTCCATAATTCGGAAGAAGCGGTCCCGACTTTCGGCCGAGTCATCCAGTCCACGCCGCATCTTCAGCGTCACGGGGATTGAGGGGGGGACGGCGTCGCGTGTCCGGCTGACGATTTCCAGTGCCGTTTCCGGTTGGCTCAGATGATATCCCCCTCGGCATCCCCCTACGGCCGATTTCACGGGACATCCGAAATTGATGTCGATGATGTCGAAACCGGCCGCGACGAGTTTTTGTGCAGCCGGACCAAATTCGGTGGGATCAGACCCCATCAACTGCCCCCCGACCGGATGTTCCTCATCGGTGATTCGCAGGTATCGTCGTGTTTTTTGTCGCTGTTTCAGGTCGAGCACAAACCGGTCAATCATCACCTCGGCCAGCGTATAGCTGGCTCCTAACCGCCGCGCGACAATCCGCATGGGGCCGTCGCTATAGCCGCTGAGTGCCGCCTGCACGACGGGAAATCCGATCGACACGTTCCCGATGGACAGGAGCTTGAGCGGGAATGAGTGCAGCGGCGAACCGGTGTAGGTCCGGACGGGAGGTGGAATTCGTTCGGTCAGGGACGTTTCGTTGGTCATTCGAAATTACGTGCTTTGTTGAGCGTGGGGTAGCGAATCGGGGGGATGGCGACTGCGGTTGTCTCTCGTCTGGTCAGTTTTTGATGCGAACGGGTTTCCCCGCGGATCAGGCCGCCCGGTGTCGGGTCACGCAGTGACTCCGCGAAATCATCAATACTTCATTCCAAAAGGGCTGCGGCAAGCCGGGATGGGCCTGAGCCGACGCCCTGGATTGTAGCAGGCCCGAGGGAGGATGCTTGGTGTCACAACACGTCGACGGCGTTTTCTGACAAGGCCCGAAAAAATTCTCTGAAAATTCTCTGTAACACTTTCTCACGGTCTTCGCTCCGCATGTCAGGCGGATGTGATTAACAAGTTCTGAGAAAAGTTTTAGGAGACAGATCATGTTACGAAGCAAGACGTTACTGACAGCGGGACTGATGGTTGTTCTCACTTTGACCTCGCAGAGCGATGCTCAAGCGCGGGGACATCAGGGAAATGGTGGTGGTGGGAATCGAAACTTTGGTGGTGGCCAGTTTCAGGCGAGTCGGGGCCAGGTCAACCAGATGGGAAACTCCAACTTCAGACCACAAAACATGAACATTCCGTCGAAGAACGTGGTTTCCCACAACAATTTTTCGCAGCCGATCTCGAAGCAGGTCCTGACAAAAGTTGGTCCTGTCAACGGGGGCTTCAATCGCATCCCCAACAACTCGTCTGTCGGTTCCAAGGTCATTCAGGGCAATCACAAGATTGGTCTGGGGAATCAGCGGGTACCGAACGTCGTGTCGAGGCAGCCAGCGGGAAATGGCAGCGGGCTGATTTCGCAGGTCAAGAAGTTCGATGTCCACAACGGGAACCACAACCCGGTTTCTTCGGTCCTCAACAAGAATCGTTTTCCGGGTCAGCAATTCGGGAAGAATGGCTTCCCGGGCATGAACGGCAAGCACCAGATCAATCCCGTGAAGTTCAACCATCAAAACAAGTTCGTCAAGGCACATACGTCGATGGGGCCGTACTTCCCAGGTAAGTTCAACCCAGGTAAGTTCAACCCAGGCAAGTTCAACAACTCGGGCCGTTACAACAACAAATTCTGCGGAACTCCTTATCAGAAGTCGTGGGGATACGGCGGAGGCTGCTGGGGATATGGGGGATACGGCTGCAACTTTGGTGGGTGGAACTACTGCTACCCGGTGAACAACTACTACTGCGGCTATAACAACTACAATTACTGCTACCCCACCTACAGCTATGGGACATGTCTGTATACTCCTGGTTGCTACGGTGGAATCAGTGCCACGATCCTTCAGCCCTGTGTCACGACCGCTTATCAGTGCAACTACGCTCCTGTGTATGCGGCCGCTCCGGGATACGCTTCCGTCCAGACTCAGGAAGTACCCGTGGAAATGGCTCTGACAAACGATTCGCTTCCCCCGTTGTCTGACGCCATTCCGAATGGCAACTCTGACCTGATCCCACCTGCCCCTTCCGCAACCTCATCAGGTTCGCTGGAGCTGGGATTGGAAGAAGCAAAACTGGTGGAAGCAGGCAAAACTCTGCGGGGTCCACGGTTCTGATGAGTTTCTCTGAGCCCCAAAATCCAACACCCAGTCACGACTAACCCAGCCAGAGCGAGATCACTCGATTTCGCCCTGGCTACTCGCATGTCCGTAGGAAAAGAATCGCTCCCGACGAGGTTCCCCCCAGTAGCCCTGGCGGTCCCCGACAGGAAAGCCGAACCGCAATCCCCCCAGGCCACTCCCTAAAGCCGAAAACAAACAGTCCCCCGCCGCCCCACGTATCCAATCAACAACGATTCCGTCGTCCCCTCACAATGCACCCCTTCACCGGTCCCGTCGATTCGAAATCACTTTTGATAGCGTGGTCAGATCGGTCTGAAGCAGTCGAAACGCCGAGATTGCGATCGCATATCCAATTGCTCCGCTCGCTGCCAGAACGACCAGGGCCGAGCGATTTTCTGACTGACCAATCGCAAGAATCAGGACCGCAATCATCGGGACCGAAGCCGCCAGCACCAGATACAACCATGTTTGCCGCGAGAGTCGTATCAGGTCCTGTCGATCGTCTGCGGTCATCGACTCGCGGTCGATCAGCGACGGATAGAACGCCCGCACCGAGACGATCGCCACTCCAAAAAACGGGTAGGCGGCTGCGATGAGTCCGCAGATGGCCAGCGACGCTACGAACTGCACATAAATGTCGAAGGGGACATGTCCCACAATCAGATGAAGCGACACCGGGTAAGCCGGGGCCGCGAGTAGCCAGAGCGTCAGACCTACCAGGGCGGCGACGTTTCCCAGGTCCAGGCATCGCCGACGCTGCTTAGCCAGTTCCCCAGGGGGGAGTGGCTGTTTCGAATCAATATGAGTCGCTTTGGCGACGGATCCGGCCAGCCATCCCGCGCAAAGAATCCCCGTGGGGAACGCGATCATGTTGATGATGGACTGAATCCGCATGAAAGTCGGTTCAGACCCGGGCAGGTTTTCCAGAATCACCCGGTAATTGTAGAGAAAGTTGAAGATGGCTCCGATCAGATTTGGAATCAGCGTCAGTATGGTCACCGTCGAAAGAGGAAACTTTCTGGCCCAGTACCGCCATCCTCCATCCGGGCGACGCAGCAGATTCCGCGCATCAGGTTCCAGGCAAAGCTCGATTTCCTGAGCCAGTTCGAGGCAACTGCCGTAGCGGTGTTCCGGTAAAGGAGACAGGCAGCGATCGAGGATCTCATGCAGTCCCAACCCCTCACGGCGCCACCGTTCCGGGATTCGGCCCGGTCCTTGCTGCCGCGCTTCGATCATCTTCTTCAGAACGGGAGGTCGTCCCTCTCTTTGTACGTCCGTCGAAAAAGGGCGTTCACCGGTCAGCAGCTCCCAGATGAGAACTCCCAGTGCGTAAAGATCACTGCGATTGTCCAAGCTGTCGGGCGTCCGTCCACTGCGGTGGTCGAACGCTTCCAGTTGTTCGGGCGACATGTACGCGAGACTGCCTCCGAAAAACTCTGCGGCTGACGCACCTTCCACGTTCTTACTGAAGCTGATGTTGAAGTCGGCCAGTTTCGGCACCCCTTCTGCCGTCAGCAGCACATTCGCCGGCTTCAAGTCGCGGTGCAAGACTCCCTGACGGTGAGCGTAATCCAGCGCACGACTTAGCTGAGCTCCCAGCCAGCAGACGACCTGAGGCCAGCTCATCTCCGCCAGCTTCTGACGCACGGAGGATTCGGCGGGAGGTGAGTCACCACGGGTGTCGAGTGCCTGATCGATGGCCCACAGGTAGTGTTTGCCGGACCATTGGGAAGGATCGATCGTCTGCAGCGATGCGAGAACACTGGCCAGCGTTCCTCCGGCTGCGTATTGCATGTAAAGCAGCCGCAATCCACGTCCTGTAACGGAACGCTGGTCATAGACTCGGACGATGTTGTTGTGATCCAGTTGAGCGAGTGTTTGCGGCTCATCCCCCTGATCGGCCGAAATTTTCACCGCCACAATCCGCTGCATGGAGCGTTGCCGTGCAAGGAAGACGGTCGCAAATGCACCTTGTCCCAGTCGCGCCAGCAATTCGAAATCATCAATCGACTCGCCCGGTTCCAGGTGCACCGCATCGAGGTTACCTGAGTGGATCACCGTTGATTGCTGAGTCGGATCAAGGACCAGCATCCGCTCGAGTGGCTGTGAAAGATGCGGGAAACGATCAAGAACATCCTGGGTTGATACGCGATCACCTGCCCGCTTGCGGACATGAACCTCTTCCAGCACAAGCTGTGGAGTGATCCGCTCGGCCAGTTCGGGGATTTCGGCAACATAGTCTTCGATGACTCGTCGCAGCCCCCGCTGCCATCGCTGCTCGAGGTCAATTTTGACCAGTTCCACGGCAAGTGACAGCCGCAGGTCTTCGTCACACTCTGAAAGATACTCCGTGATGGTGGGGGGAAGAGGGGATTCTTCCCAGGCCTGTGAAAAGGCCTCCAGCGCCGCTTCCAGTTGCGACCACTGCTCTTCCGCGAATTGAGTAGGATTCGTCAAAGTGGGGGAACAACCTGAATTGGGCCGAGTGACCGACGGGGATGGAACTTGAATAAGCCGTGTATTACCGCTGCAAGCGAGAACCCCTACTCAATCATCCTCCTGGATTCCTCTGTAAAAAAGTGAGTCTAGTCATGTGCCGACGAGTGGTCTACATTTTGACTACCAAAAACTTCAGGAAGCCGTATGTCAGAAACCACTGATCTCCCCTTCCCCGTTTCGCAGCACCATCTGGCGAGTTTCGTCGAGACGAAACGCCCGCAATTGCTGGCTTACATCCAGAACAACCTCGGGCCTGCTCTGCGTAAAAAGCTCGAACCGGACGACATTCTGCAGGAGGTCGTCCTGACGGCGCTCGGTTCGTTCGAAGCATTTACTGTTCCCGGCCGTGATCCGTTTAAGCTGCTCTGCCAGATTGCGGAGCAACGGATCATCGACGCCCATCGTCACCATGTCGCCGCTCAAAAGCGATCCGTCGATCGCGAAGTCTCGATCGATGTCGCCCCTGCCGGAGATCAGGCGCGAGGCTTTCTTCAACTGCTGGCCGCCAGCATGACCACTCCCAGCCAGGCCTTTTCGCGCGATCAGAAAGAATTTCTGCTGCAGGAGGCGGTCAGTTCCCTGCCGGAAGAGCAACGTGAGCTTCTCAGACTGCGCTATGTCGAAGGACTTCCCACGCGCGATGTGGCTTCCCGCATGGGGAAGTCGGACGGCGCTGTCCGGGTCCTTCTGACGCGGACCCTTTCCAAGCTGCAGCAGCTCCTATCTGATCACACCTGATGCTCGGGGGGGATTTCCCTGCACGGCGTGACGCTTTCCGCATCCTCCCTTTCTCCCTGTTTAAGGTCCTCATCGGTGGCAATGATGAAAATTTCTCAAAATGAAATGCACGCTGCACATGGTTGAGCATCTTGAGCACCTAATTGCAGAAACCTCTATTCTTGTAGTGTTTTGATCAGATGCTCAAGGTGCGCAAGCGTGAGCACCTTGAGCATCTAATCGAGCAACTGCAACTGCTCCTGATGACGGCGAAACGGCAGGCATCGCATAGACCTTTCAAGAAACGAAAACTCCCTGACAGGCCACCGTTCTCTCAGTGGCTGCGAAGGGCGAAAATCAAATTCGCGCACCGACGTATCCTCGCTGCCGCGCGAAAATGAATCGCCGCTTTAAAGATTGCCATAATGTTAAAGGTATTTTGACGCTGCGTCAAGAGATGTTGTCGCAACCGATGCGCGCGTGGCTGATCACTGCGTCAAAATGCTGTAACGTCGGCGAATTCGATGGCGCGCAGTCTGGATGAAGAATTGTCGCCAGGTTTAATGCCGGAAGATCGCTAATCGAGCCAAGGCGGCGAGAATCCAACACGGTACCACGAGAAGCCTTCCTCAAGTAGCCCTGTCGGTCCCTCGACAGGAAAGCCGAGTAATGACCCGCAAGTTTAATACCTATCCGCAGATGACGCAGAGCGACGCAGATTCTGAGAACAAGAGAAACATCTGCGAAAATCATCGCAATCTGCGGATCAAGACTTTCACTCCGGGCTCTTCGTTCTGTCTGTTTCAAGCCAATCGCGATCCGCCAGTCAGTGATCTCTCCACCGAAGATGCAGAGCGACGCAGATACCGAGGGCAACTCGGACGCGCAAATCTCTTGCGACAGCGGGACGCTCTGAACCCCGGTTTTGTTCCCTGGTGTGCTGCCGGTGTGGTATCAGTGCAATTCGCGCGGGACATCCCGGCGCATCACTGGCTGGCTGACTTGGAGCCGTTGGGGGAACCGGAGATGTGGATGCCGTCGGGGAGGGGGCGGCCTGCGACCGAGAAGCCGTGGTCGTGCGTGAATTTCTGGAGCTTCCGGTAGATGGCGAAGCTGTCGGGATAGACCCAGAATGTGAGCGTCGTGTCGGGGGAGGCACCGAGAATCGACTGGTAGAAATTGGATCCTTTGCGTAAAGCGACCGTTGCCGTTTCGCCGCGCATGTCGAGTTCGGGGCGGATTTCCCAGCCTTCGAGACTGATGCGGTACCCCCCATGTCCGGCTCGAAGTTCGTCCAGGCCCGACAAAGTATCGACACGGACGAGGTAGCTCATCGTGAAGCCGCGAAGTGGTCCGATCTGGCCCTGATGCTGGCGCGTTTTGACCAGCCAGTCTTTTCGCCGTTCGATCTGTTCCTTCAAGCGGTTGACGAGTTCATCGACGGGGACTTCTGCGATCCGATTCCCCTGCAGCCGATAATGCTTTTCCTTACCGTTCACGACGCGGCTGACGGGGGTGATTTTGTGCTGAAGCGTCTGGACCATGGTCGGCTTGGCCTGGAGTTCTTCCAATTGTTTTGTCAGGCGGCGCAGGGTTTCTCTGGCAAGTTCCAGGTCCGCTTCGACCTTTGCGGCCTGCTGCTGGTTCTTTTCCAGTTCTTCCGCCGACAGCGCGAGGGCCCCCTGCAGCGCCTTCTGTCGCTCGAGGAGTTCTGCTTGCCGCAGATGCCACTTTTTGAGCTTTTCCGCGATCTCTTCTTCTTCCAGGCTGGTCGCGGCGATTGCCGACTCGAGTTGCTGGCTAAGGTCAACCAGTTCACCCGGGGGGACGAGTTCGGGAAGCGGCGGTATTTCGATCGGCTCTTCCGGGAAGACAATCTGCGTCGGCTGGGTCTGCGTTGGCTCGGCATCGACCGGGGGTGAAATCGTCGTGGCGGCGACCATCGGTAACGGACTCGACGGACTCTCGGCCGGGTCCAGAACAGGCAGACTGTGAACGGCGGGAGTGTGGCTGACGCGCAGCCCCGCGATCACAATCAGAATAATCAGGATGCCGACGATATTCGCGACGACATCCAGAAACGAGTCGGAACCAAACTGAAGCTCCGCTTTAGGACGACGACGGCTCATCGGTTCCCTCTCGATCTTGGAAAGACGGCCGTTTTCGGGATGGGTTTTGCCTGTTTCGGTGTCATGCGTCCAAACTCGACCGCCTTGGTGCTGTTTGCGAATTCGTGTGAAGTCGACAACCCGGCACGTGTCATCATGGCATTAATCTGTTCATACCGGGCGTCCCCATCAGGCTTCACCACGAACTTGAGTCGCGGTGCCCAGAAGAATCCCTGTGGGGGGCGGCCCCAATCGTAGGCGTAAGCATCGAGTGCGGACGCGAAGCGGACGAAGACGTCCTGCCTCGTGTCACCCTCATTGATGGCGATGACATGTTTTTCCGCGATGACAAGTCTGTCATGTGAGACATCGATGCGGACTTCGCGTTCGTAACCGATGCTCGCACCCGGATCGCCGAGACCCCACCGGCGTCCAGAGAGCATTTCCGGTTCGAGCGGCTTATTGGGGTCTTTGTTCATCCGACTGATTTTTTCGCCGGGTTTCGCGAATCGCAGGCCCGGACGAAGTTCGTGAGCATACTGGGTCTCGCCCGAGGGATCGTCGGAACCCATGGACGAACTGTTTGGATCACCGGATTGAGATCGGGACCCGCCGCTCGCCTGTCGCTGCGATGAGCCACCTTCGTGAGCTTCTCCATCCCCCGCGGAGGAATCTCCCTCCACGCTATCGGAAGAACGGGATCCGGAACGACCGGGAAGTCGACCTGGTCGCCCAGTCGGCGACCCTGGTTCGGTATCATCCGTGCCGTAAGCGTGAACCGTGGCATCAGAACCCGGCCCACCTGGACCGCTCGACGTACCGTCAAAATCCCCGACGCTGTCGTCGCTCCCCTGGAAATCCGAGGATTGTGGCTGAGGCATCTCGCCGTCGGGATTAGCTGTGCCGCCGTAGGAACCGCGTCGGCCGGACCCTCGACCGGGCTGATTCATTGCCTGGTAATCTTCCGGGGTCTCGTCGAACGAACCTCCTGCGCCTCCACCCCCTGTCCCTGCACTGCCTGTCCCTCCACCGCGGCGTTTGCCGCGCGGGCGACCTTCAAAGTTTTCGATTCGTTCCCAACTGCGTGAGCCGACTTCGCTTTCTCCGCCGGTGACGTCGGACATGGTGAAGCCGTTACCTGAGCGGCGTGTTCCGGGGCCGCCGTTTGAGTCAGGGCTTTCCGGAGCGAAACCCTGGCCCAGACCACTCGCTCGGCGTCCGGTGCCACCGAAGACGGTTCCCCCCGCACCCGAGCCGATGGCCGACAGGGCGATGCTTTCACGCTGTTCCTTCAGGCGATCGATGGCTGTCTGACAGGCTGTTTTTGCCCCCTGTTCGACGGGGGGAAGCTTCAGTGCCGTCGTCTGGTCGATGAGTTCGTAGCCGTGCGATGTCCGAATCGGTTCCAGCATGCGCATGGCGACATAGTACGAGTAGATCCCGTCGGGTCGGACCAGCAGCAGGATGTACGGCTCGGGTTCGGAACGAGGATTCTTCTGCTTGGAATTCCAGACGCTCCAGTAGTTAACGAGAGCCCCGGTCCCCGCCGCCAGCGGGTTGGCGCGGGTGGTGAATCCTTCCATGTCCTGAGCGGTGATCAGGATATCCTCCGGAAGAAAGCGAATGCCGGCGGCACAACATTCGATAAAAATCGGGCGTCGGCTGGTGCCGGTTTGCGGGTCAAACGGAACGACCTGGAAGCGGTCACTCTCGTCCGTGGCATCAGCGACTTGCGCAGCACGAATTTGTTTCTTTAAGTCGGCGATCTGCTGTTCGAGCGTCACGCGTTCTGCCTCATCCGTGCTGAGCATGAAGGCGGCTGCTTCGCCAGCGAGCTCGCCCAGTTGTTCCTCGAGCTTTTTGATCTCTGCTTCCAGCAGCGCCGCGTTTTCCAGCGTGCCGTCGAGTCGCGACTTGCGCTGGGCGACCTCGTTGCGTCGTCGTTCGAGGTCACTTTCGAGTTCGCTGACGCGAAGACGCCACTCGGCCTTCAACTGTTCGAGTTCCCGTTCCCGTTCGGCGAGAGCAAGCTCATAACGGTTGACGGCCGGGGTGACTGGTTCTATAACCTCTTCAGGGATGGGAAGCGGAACCTCCGTGGCGGGAGGCTCTTCGACGACGGCAGGTTGCGACGGACGTTTTCGAGATTCTTCCTGATAGGCGGCGAAGGCGACAACACGTTGCCGGATCTCACGAGTCGTGACCAGCAATAGGAAGATCAACGCTCCCATCGTGCAGACGAGCACGGCCAGGAACGGGAAGAGCTGGACAGAAAGTGTTTCCTTCGATCGGCGGCTCATCGGAGGGTCTTGCTAGTACGAATACGAAAGTGAGGCGGATTGGGGAATCAGTCATTCACTTCGGTTCAGGCAGCCTTTGTTTTTGCTCGTGCGGTCAACAGGTTGACTGCGGCGTTCAGGTTCAGCAGCGTATGCTCAAGGGATTCGACCACCTTGACCGCTTCGAGGTTTTCGGCGAGTCGGCTTTCGAGACGGACCAGCTCGGATTCGTTTTCGGTCAGCTTCAGGAAGACATCTCCCTGCTGTCGCAATTCCTCGAACTGCCGGGTCATTGCCGTGGTCGATGTCTCCAACTGGGTTTGCCAGCCACCGACTTCTGCTGAAATTTCCTGGGTCAATGCGGTGAGCTGCTGTGCGTATTCATCCCGTGTTTGAGCAATCTCGGTTCGGAACTGATCCCAGGTACGGGCGATCTGCTCACAGCCCAGTCTCTGTTGCTCCGCCAGCGCCGTACGGGCTTCGTTAAGCTGTTGTCCGATCGACGTGGATGCGGACTGGAAAGCGGTCATGAATTCCGACCGGACCGTGGCCATCTGTTGCGAATGATCCACCAGGGCATTCGTCAAGCCGGTTTGAAGAGCCTGATCGAGATATTCCTGCTGTCTGGAGAGTGTTCCTGACCAGCGTTCGCGAAGCGATTCGAGCGAAGTCTGCCAGAGTTCCATCTGCCAGTTGATCATGCCTTCAGAGCGTGACAGAAGTTGTTCCGCCGCCTGTTGTTCTGCGAGCGTGAGAGGAGAAGAGACGGTCGCTGCAGTGGCGGGGAACAGCCGCAGAATCCGTTTGACGCCGAAATCTTCGATATCGTCCAGAGTCTGGTGCTCGGAACGTTCCACGATGAAGGTGACAAAGACCAGAATCATCGACAGGGCGAGTGAAAGCGCCGTTGTATCGAAGGCGACAGCCAGTCCCGCGGTGACCTCAGGGAGTGACGATTCCAGTTTGTCGGGGGTAATATTCGCGATCGCCATCGTGATTCCGATGACGGTACCGAGGAAGCCCAGGATCGGGACAGCCCAGGTGATCGTCCGGATCAGTGCGTAGCCATCGTGCAGGCGGCCACTGCTGAGTTCCGCCAGGTAAGTGAGGTAGCCTTCCAGACCTTCCGCGGATCGTCGGCTGGAGACATAGTCGCACGCTTCGCGAACCCGGCGGACCAGGTGGGTGTCTTCACTTCGTTTGGCGACGAGATTCAAATGCGTTTGAATTCGATCCGCGCAGACTTCGGCGTCGGGGACTCCGTCGAGGCTCAGCCCCTCGAGTAGATCGGCCCGCAGCGCGCTCCGTTCGGTCGGAATCCGCATCAGCTTGCCAAACAATGTGGACAGTCCAATAAAGAACAGTCCCGTTGTGGCATATTCGATCCAGTGCGCGGTGAAGTATCGCTTCATATCTTCCTGGTAGACAGGGAGATATGGAAGAAGCGCGTAAAATCCGCAGGTGATCGCTGTTCCCCACAACCAGGGCGACCCGAAAATGGCGTTAATCCGCTGCTCGATCGATCTTCCGGTGGACCGCGAGGTTGTCGCCATACCGAAGTTTCCTGCCAGAGTTCAAGAAGGCAATCGTTCCAGCTTCCCTAATCGTCCTGTTTTGAGATCGCCGCAGGACGGAGAGGAACCGCAGAAAGGTCATTATCGGAACAATCGGCAACAATGGTTCGTGGAATGAGCCAAAACTGTGGCGGCTTAAGACAGAACCAGATTTATCCGGGGAACGACGGCAGACGGGTTTGCTTACAGGCTGACAAGTCCCGTATTGTATTGCATGGACTTGGCAAGATTTGTGGAGGAGGTGTCTTTTCCACGGACCTTGCTGAAAAGAGCTGACGACGTTTATGGCCGGGGGACCGGGACTTTGAATCTTTCCCAAACCGATATGACGACAGCACAAGAGTTACTCGGCTATCTCAACTTCTCCGGCGGCCGACCTGACCCGAAGTTTCAACGTCAATTGAACGAGCTTGTCGCCAGCCAGACCTGGACGAAGGTTCCGGGAGCGCTGCGCGCCCTCCTTACGCAATTGAAAGAGACTGCGCCCGCATTCCGGGACGTGGCTCAGGCCGAATCAGTGCTGAATCTCGTTTTCAATGATGTGCTTCCCGCCTACCGGACTCATCATCGGGACTTGCTGGCTCATTTGAACGAATCCGAATATGAGCAGCCATTTTTCCTGGCAAAAGTGTTCGAAGCGGTGCTGCAGCAGGGACCGCCGTGGGACGACCGGGACGGGATCGTTCAGGGTTCCCTGAATCGACTTAACGATTTTGTCGGATTCCGTCCGATTGCGGTGCTGGAAAACGGTCGCAAGATGGACCTGTACTCGCACGAGCGAGTTCGTCCCTGGCCGCTTTACCTGCGGAACGCGGGCGTCGCACACGGACCGTATCAGACGCTGATCCAGGGGGCTCTGGACCTGCTGGCCAAAGTCCCCGAAGACATGCTGGCCGAAGCGTACTTCGACTTTAACCAGCTTGAAGAACTGGCGCTGGACCCTCGGGCTCACGATCATTCCCACCCTGTCAACAAGCGAACCAACTATCTGTTCGGGGAGTGGGATCCGCACCAGATCGATTTGAAAGGCCGTTATCAGCGGTTCGTCGTTCGTCGCGTCATCATTGATTCGCTGATCGACTGGCAACAGAAGCAAAAGCGAGTGGCGTCTGAAGAAGTGCTGTTCGACATGTCCGCAGTCCTATGCGGAACGATCCTCATGGCGTCGGCGATCAGCGGGGATGGCCCGGAATGCCACGATTCCAGTGTCACGCTCACATCGCTGCTGCCACGAGTTGCTCGCCAGCGGGACCGGTTTTATTCCTGGTTGCTGGAGAGTGCCACGGGGGCACGCGCCAAACGCCTGAAAAAGCACGCGAAGACGACTCGCCAGCCGTTCGGGCATGTCCGGCAGTCGTTGAACATGTACCTCGCGAACTATGGGACTCAACAAGTCCAGCGTCGGCAGTTGGCCCACTTGTTTGCGCGGATGGGCTATCCCGAAGCGAGTTTGCGTCAGGCGGCGGTCATCCCTTGCGCGTCGGCCCGGTTTGAGTGCGAAGTGCTCTGTCGCGTCCACGGTGCCCGTCGCGTTGTGGAACTCGGCAAGATTTCCGAGGCGATGCACCTGCTGGCGGAAGCCGAAGAATATCTGCACCGGGGAATCGAGTGCGGGGCGCTGGTCGATCCCTGGAATATTCTGGGGTTTCAAGGACTGTTTCCGCTGTTTTCATCGCGGGAAGACAGTGTTCCCGATCAGCGGGTCGAGATTCTGCTGCACATGATGGAGGCGCTGCTGGACGCTTACACCCGTACTTGGGAAGAAGCGGCGGCGCGGGGCGAAACCAAAATGGCCGCCACAATCTCGGTCCGCTACGAAGCACTCGCCGAGTTCTGGGACCGGTTTGGATCCTCGACTGTGCATGACCTTCCACGTGTGGCAGCAAGGGAGAGTCTTGATTCGGCCTCGCACGTCGCTCAGGCTCTGGCGGAGTGGCGGACAGCGGGAGAAGCGGCTGGTGACATCCAGTTCTGGCGCGAACATGTCGAAAAGTTTGACAGCGCCAAAGCGTATGCGCAAGTGGTTTCTGCGTTGCTGGAGCGGCGCGACACTGTTGCCGCGCTGGGCCTGCTGATGCAGTGGCTGAGCCAGCAGGAAGAAGTCGGGCTGGAAGCGGGCCATATGTCGTTCGAAGACCTGCTGCTGTGGTGGATGGGGATCGTCGTCGACAAGGGCTCGATGACCAAAGAAGACCCCTGGCCACTGATCCGCAGAATGTTCGACTACCTCGAAGCGAACGCGGGCGAATTGTGGTCAGCGCCTGCGACGACGTCGATTACGGAATTTCGCAAGTCCTCTGAATCCGAGTCGTCTGAGGAAGTGAGCGGGATGGGGGAAGAACCAATCCGCGATGAAGAGGACGAACTGTTCGATGCCGCTTATGAAGGGATGGTCTACCGGGACAGTGCGGATGATGGTCAGGAGGGCGAGACCATGGACGACCGGCCAGCCTTCCACCGCGCGACCGAGTTCGAACTCATCGAACGCGAACTCGAACCGCGCCTGAAGTTCTTGCGTACGATCGCCCAGCTATATCAGATGGGGGCGACGCTCGCCGTGGAACGTGAGGTTGTGCCTGTCGACCCTCAGTCCAATGCGGTAAAGGAACTGAGGCTGGCTCAGGCGGAATCACTGCGTCACTGGCTGCGCCATTCGATTGAAGTGCAGGCCGACCTGACACGCCTGATTGAGCGTCTGTGGAAGCAGGAGATCGGGCAGGCCAGTGCCGAACACGATGTGAACATCGAGTACGACACACAACTGCAGACGAAGCTGTTCCTGATCCAGACAACGATCCAGACGGCGCTCAGTTGCCGTTCGGCTCAGTGGTGTCTGGCCTGTGCCCTTTCGCCGGCGGATGACACGGTCAAAACCAATGCCGATGACGTGCGGATCATCGACATCTATCGCGGCGTCATGCAACGGAACGAAGACGAAGTTCGTCGTGTCCTGCCGGGACTGCTCAGGTCGCTGCAAAGCAAGCCCCTGCTCTATGTTCCTCTCGAACATGGGGGCGAACCCAAGCAGATTCTGACCGCCCGATCGATGCAGATGGTCATCCGTTTCCTGCTTGCTCATTTGCCTCAGCTCGGTCTGTTGAAAGAGACCTGGCAACTGCTGAAGACGGCTCGTCAGATGGAACGGGCATCGCGTCCGAAGGGGATGGCGGTGACCGAGTTCGACCGGCTGTTCCGGATCGCCTTACGCTATACGCTGGAGTGCGTCATCAAGGTTTCCGGTGACTGGAAGGGTGGACGTTTCAGCGATGAAGATCTGATCGAAATCGTCGGGACGATCGTCGAGTACTACATCGATGAATGGCTTGAGCACAGCAACACGATGCGCCTGTCGACCGTGGAAGCGTTGAAAGTGGAACCTCTGTGGGAAGAGACGGCCGAATTCGTCAAGACGTATGGCTCGTACATCCTGAATGCACGGTTGCTCACACTGGGTAACGTCCGTGCCATTCTCCACAGCGGCGTCGACCATTTCCTCACGCATCTGGAGGAAAACGAAGACCCCCTGCATCCCATCAAGCTGCTGGACGACTTACGCAGCGGAACGATTGATCGCGAAGAAGCTGCCGAGCAGTTGAATCTGATCTATCAGGTGGTCGTCGAAAAGTTTGACCGTTTTCTCGAATACAACACGACGACCACGCAGTCGGACTACGGCGAACATTTCTATTCGCTGCTTGACTTCCTGCGACTGGAAACGGCCTACGACCGTGATGCCTGGAACATGCTGCCCGTCACGGTGGCCCACGAAGTTCTGGCGCGACTCGGCAAGACCGAAGCGGCGACGATCTGGGAAGACGTGATCTCACTGAAAACAGAAGAGATGGCGGACAATCACCTGCAGCGTCTGGAAATGCTTCAGAAAAAGTACGGAATGCGGATGCCTTCGGTGGCGAATCATCTGCAGGAACGCTTCGTTAAGCCGCTGTCGGTCAATCACATGCTCGCCCGCATCAGGCCTGCTTGCGAAGATGCTGATGCGGGGAAGACTGAATCACCTGCATTCCAGGCACTTCAGGTCTCGGTGGAAGAGTATCTCAAAACGACGTCCGGATCTGGAATTGATATTCCGGCGTGGTTGCGGACTCTTGAAGAGGAACTGAACCGGGTTCACGAGTCGGGTGATACCGCACCCCCCGATTCTGAACCGCTGCTTCATCTGCCGATTCCTGCACTCACCTTGAAGGAACTGCGTCAGCAACTGAAGCAGTGGAAGCAACCTCCATCGGAACGCAAAGGGAAGGCGTAGACTTTCGTCGGAATGTAAGCCGGGACCGAGTGGCGCTTTCGCCGTTCAGTCCCGTGGCGGATGCCACACTCGGAGCGATGGGGCGCGTAAAGACTCTGTCTGGGGCTGCGGAGAGTTCTGAATCACTTCACTCCTCACGGTAGTCTTCCGAGGTCGCGCTGACCTTTGAGTTGCGCTGACCTTTGAAAAGAGGGCTGCGACGATCGATGGACGAGATCTTCAGTCTGTTCGCGGTGAGTGTGGATGGTACGCGGCGAGTGTAGATGGCGTCGTCTCTCTTACGACGACGCTGCGTACTTGTCCCTGTAATTGACTGGGCTCGAAAGAATTCGAGTGCAGGCCCGACTGACCTTGTTTATTGTTGTTTGTTCGGAATTTGAGAGCGGCTTCGGGAGAAGCCTTGAGGGGACCTCTTGCGGCTGACGCCGCCCCGGTAGCCGCGAAGACGCGTCAACCGTGGCTACCCGGCCTTGCTGGATCGATCGTGCTCACGCAGGGGCAGGTGCACCGCGGAGTTCGCTCTCGGCCGGTCAGAACTTTCGGCCGGACGGTAAGGGCGGACTCGCTGTTGTTTGCCGGTCCTGCTGCTTTGTCGGTTACTTTCCTTCACGGCGGGAACGCGATCCACCTGAGGAGCGGGGTGCCCAGGTTCCGTTGAAATCGGCGGCGTCACGGACGGTTTCGAGCGTGGGAGGCCCGTTGTTACCGTACTTTTCTCGCGACTGGATACGTCGTCTCGCGGCGCGATATTCGTCGGTGGGGTCACTGCGATGTTGTGCGAAGAGCCAGGTCTGCAGCTTCCCGACGGGGCGGTCCCAACGGAGGTTCATCAGGAAGAGGATGAAACTGAGTCCTGCGAATGAGGCTCCCCAGACAAGCAGCGGCTGTTCCCTCTGGTCCGTGGCGGCGATAATGACAAACGCCGATGCGGCGGCACCAATCACAACGACGAACGCCGTCGCCAGCCATGTCACCGCGAGACGACCGCGGTCGGAATTATGCCGGGACATGTTGTGAGCCTCCTGACGAGATGATCCATTCGCTTAACCTACTAAAGTCTGAACGTCTCAGCAATCCCCTCTCTCAGTCCGGTCCGGTTTGTAGCGATTGAGACCGGAAGTAACGGCTAATCGGCCTTTCATAATCCATTTCACGGTGCTTCCGGACAACGGTCGATGATAGGAAAAGGATCTCTGTCAAAAGCTGTGCGCGACTGTAGGGACCACGTTGCGCACAATCCGCATTCATGCGGGAAAAATTGTCATTCCGAAAAAGTTTTGATTGTGGTCGTCTCTGGCTCAGGCTTACAATCTGAGCATAGATTTCAGATGTTTTGTCGTGGCAGAGTGGACTCCCTTGACGATCAGAATCGTCTCCATTCTTGGTCACTTGAGTGTGCGAAAGGAATTTTCGATGGCCCGTCGTCCCGTCGCGTTGCTGTTCGCCTGCGGATTAACGTCCCTGGCAATCATTGTCGCCGCATCGCTTCCCATCGAACTTTCCGCTGCCAGCAAGGCGACCAAAGCCAGCAAACGGCCAATCAAGAACCCCAAATTCGACCCCACAGCAGAGAAGGTCGATCTGTTCGAGGCGGTTGAAGCCAAACAGGTCACCGTCAAGCTGATCCCCCGTGATGCGATGGGGGGGACTGTCCTCATCGAGAACAAAACAGATAAACCTTTGACCGTCAAGATTCCCGACGCAGTCGCCGGTGTCTCCATCCATTCGCAATTTGGCGGGGGCATGGGGGGCATGGGCGGTGGCGGCATGGGGGGAATGGGTGGCGGCGGTATGGGGGGCATGGGAGGCGGCGGCGGCCAGCAGATGGGTGGCGGCATGGGCGGTGGCGGCGGTATGGGCGGCATGGGTGGTGGCGGCGGCATGGGTGGTATGGGCGGCATGGGCGGTGGTGGGGGTGGGTTCTTCTCAGTCCCCGCCGAGAAGATCATTTCGCTCCCGTTCAACTCTGTCTGTCTCGAACACGGCAAGCCTGAGCCCGGTCCTACCAGCAAATACACAATTGTCCCGCTGTCCCGGGTCAGCACGAGTCCCGTTCTCTATGAGCTGCTGGCGAAGGTTGGAACAGGGAAAGTCGATCGACAGGCTGCTCAGGCTGCTGCCTGGCACCTGACCGACAAAATGTCGTTCCAGGAACTGGCCGAGAAAGTAGAAGAACATCTGGGCGATCCCAATCCAGCCCCTTACTTCACTCGTGACCAGCTCCTCGGTGCACAGCAACTGCTCGCACAGGCGATGGCGAAAGCCGAAGAGAAGCGCGAAGAAGGAGAACAGGACCCCAAGGTTGAGGAACAGATTCAGCCTCGAACAGTTCGCACGGCCAAGGCTGCCAGCAACTGATGCGGGTGAATTGATCGTCAGGGTGTCGCGAGCATTCCAGACGGTGTAAACTGAAAATCAGAATGAAGCGGGCTTGCCTTTATGGCCAGCCCGCTTCAGTGCTTTCTCTTCGAATCGTGCTGGACAAGTTATGCGACAGTTCATTGCAGCGCACCGTTGCCCACGCTGCGAGATTCGCAAACCACTTTGCTTCTGTGCGTGGATTCCGGAAATCACGCTCCAGACTCGCGTGCTGATCCTGATGCACACGCTGGAGCAGCCCCTCACGACGAACACCGCCAAGCTGGTCAATAAGGCCCTGACGAACAGCGAGCTGCGTATTCATGGTCGCATTGACGATCGACTGGACGGGGCGAGCCTGCATCAGCCGGGGACACGTTCTTACCTGCTCTACCCGAGTGCTCATGCGACCGTTTTGGATGCTGACTTCGTCGCCTCGTTGTCCGAACCGGTCACGTTGATTGTTCCTGACGCGAACTGGCGGCAAACGCAAAAATTCGTACGGCGTGAGCCCGCGCTCGCGGGGATTCCTCACGTCAAACTTCCCCCTGGTCCCCCGACGGAATACCATCTTCGAGTCCAGCGGCACGTGACGGGGGTGTGTACCCTGGAAGCGATTGCCCGAGCGATCGGGATTCTGGAAAGTCCTGAAGCTCAAGCCAAACTCGAAGAGGTTCTCCGCGTGATGGTGGAACGGACACTCTGGTCACGCGGTAAGATTACCGCTGATCAATGTCACGTGTCGGGGATCCCCGCAGAGGCATTCAATTGACCTTCAGAATTCCGCGTCGTTGCAGATGCCCCGCCCTGCCCCACCGCAGGTTTGCGCGTCGGCGGTTTAATAAGAAAGGCTGGGATCTATCGTGACGGCAGATCGCTCGACATCAGTGGATACGCCCGCACCGGATTCGCTGGAACGGTATAGCCGCCAGGTCCGGTTCGCCGGAATCGGGGCTGAGGGTCAGCAGCGGATCTGCCAATCGCGCATCCTGCTTTGCGGCTGCGGGGCATTGGGGACCGTCCTGGCAGATACGCTGGTGCGAGCCGGTGTCGGATTTGTTCGCATCGTTGACCGCGATTTCGTCGATCTGTCGAATCTGCAAAGGCAAGTTTTGTTTGATGAGCAGGATGTTGCGGAACATTTGCCGAAGTCTGTTGTGGCGGCGAAGAAACTGGCCCGAGTCAATTCGCAGGTGACGATCGAGCCCCACGTGGCCGACATTGATTGGCGAAACATTCGTGAGTTCGCGAAAGACGTCGACCTGATTGTCGATGGGACCGACAACTTCGAGATTCGATTCCTCATCAATGACGTCTCTCTGGAAACAGGGATTCCCTGGGTCTACGCCGGGTGCGTTGGCAGTCATGGACAGACCATGGCGATCTTTCCTCACGAGTCAGCCTGTCTCCGTTGTGTCATCGAAGTTCCACCCGATGCGGGCTCGATCGAAACGTGTGATTCGGCAGGCGTTATTGCACCCGCGATTCATATGGTGACAGCTCTGCAGGCGGCCACGGTGCTCAAGATTCTGGCGGGGCGGAAAGACTTCGTTCCCCCTCAATTGTCGATCGTTGATGTGTGGGACGGATCTCTGCGGCAGATGAACCTGGCAAACCTTCGCGACAAGAGTCAGTGCCCGGCGTGTGTCCAGGGACGGCGCGACTGGCTTAACGGAGGAAACGCCTCACAGTCCGTCGTGCTCTGTGGCCGCAACTCCGTACAGATCTCTCCTGCATTTCCGGCCGTGATCGCGCTGGAAGAACTGGAGCGAAAACTGGAATCTTCGGGAACGGTCACGCGCAATCCCTTCCTCGTGCGGCTGACGCTGACCAATCCCTCCTATGAGCTGACGATCTTCCGGGACGGCCGCGCCATTATTCAGGGAACGGACGACATCAACGTCGCGCGGGGACTTTACGCCCGCTTTATCGGTTGATCGGTCTCTGGTTCGTTCAACACTTCTTCGTTCAAGCAGTGTCACCAGTCCCAGGTTGGGAACGATCACCAGGATCGGGTGTGGAAGACACCTGGGGGGCATCCGGGCAATCGAGATTTCGCAAACCCGCGCAGACGCATGAACGGAGTACAAATAAAGAAAGCCGGGACAACATCCCGGCCTTGTCGCTGCTTCATGGCCGATCATTACAGGAAGAGAGCCAGCAGCATCAACTGTCGGTTCAACCCCATCCGTTCGGCGCTGCGGGCCAATCCCCCATTGTGGGGATGCAATCAGGACGAGTGAACCAGATTAATACCGGGCGAGATCTCCGGATTTGGTCAACCCGAGGCCTTCGACCGTTCGTTGAGCTTCCGAGACCATAAACCGCAGTTCGCTACCGAGTGCAATGAACTGCCAGCCTTGTTCGATACGCATCTGTGCGGCTTCGACCGTCTGGACGTGAAGGCCGACGGGGGTCCCGCATTTTTTTCCGATGGAGAGTATCTTCTGCAGCATGGCTTCGAATTCTTCCGGGCTGGGATCCTTTCCATCGGGACCTCGCATCTGGAACGACAGGTCGTTCGGACCAACAAAAATGGCGTCGACGCCTGGCAGGCTGTAAATCTCTTCTGCATTCCGCACTCCTTCAGGAGACTCGGTCTGCAGGACGACGAGAACTTCGTCATTCGCATACTTGTAGTAGTCACCGGCCGTCGCGTTGAAGTTCATCGCGTGCATGCCTCCTCCCACCGATCGGTTTCCGGTGGGGGGGTACTTTGCGGCTGCGATGGCCAGTTTGGCTTCTGCAACGGTGTTGACCATCGGGACGACGATGCCGTGTGCCCCTGCGTCAAGCACACGCTTGATGTAGTCGTGATCGCCGCGGGGGACACGTGCCAGGCAGATACAACCGGCGTCGGCGACAGCTCCGAACAGTTGCCCGGCGTTGTCCCAGCCGATCGGTGAGTGCTCCAGATCAACTGTCAGCCAGGGAAACCCAACGCGTGCCATCAGTCGGGCCGCGAATACGTTCCCCAGTGACAGCCACGTACCCACTTGTGGCAATCCCGCTTTGAGCGCCGCCTTGACCGAATTCTTCCGCATGACAATCCCCAGCTTTGTGTGTGAACAGGAGAGGCAACAGGATGCAGAGTGTCTACGTAATCGATGCTCGAAGCAAGCGCCCGGCAGCAGGGAACTCATTCTCTGCGACGTGCCTTCTTCCCATGGATGAAGCATTTGATGCCGTACTGTCCCTGAACATGGGGCTTCTCATCTGTTTCTGCTCGGCACCTGCTGTATGAGCGATGTCGTGTTATGGCGAGCCGAGTGTCGAAGGAATGAATTGCGGCAGCCGGGGTCCTGAGACGACACATCTATGGGGAGATCTTCGGTCCTGTGGAGGGCGTAAAAAATTCAAGCGAACGGACGAGAGTGAGATGCTCATGAGCGAGAGTTCTGTGAAGAGGACTCTACCCAGATCGAGGTCACGGACTCTCATGATTCAGGGGTTGGATTGTGGACGCGTTTCAGAGACACTGCAGTGGTCGCGCGAGGGATTGGGTAATCGATTGAGAAGTGGTGTTGTCACTTCCCCTGGCGACATGAAAATGCGATATCATTCGCTGCCGATTTCGAACTGTTTGTGCGTCGATACGGCATCACGATTTTTAAGCGGCGAGTCAGGCCCTGCGGGGTACGGATGGTGTTCATGACGGATCAGCATCAGCCACGTGACGTGGACGTCAAACGCGTAGCCGCAGAATTGCACCTGCGGTACGACCAGGTACAGCAAACCGTGCAATTGCTGGATGACGGGAACACCGTTCCTTTCATCACGCGATACCGGAAAGAACGGACGGGCAATCTGCACGAAGAGCAGATCCGTGCCATTCAGGAACGGGTCCTGTCCTTGCGGCACCTCGCTGAACGGGCCGCGGACATTCTTCGTTTGATCGAAGCTCAGGGAAAACTGACCCCGCAATTGAAGTCCGAGATCGAGCAGGCTGATTCGCTCAAGCGGCTCGATGATCTCTATCTGCCGTACCGGCCTAAACGTCGCTCGCGTGCCACCATGGCAAAAGAGCGAGGGCTGGAGCCGTTGGCAGATGCCATCTGGAACCAGACCATCACACAGGCAGAACTGCCCGGGAACGCCGCGCGTTACGTCAGTGCGGAAAAGGAATTGCCTGACCAGTCGAAAGTGCTGGAAGGGGCCGCCGACATCATCGCAGAACGGATTGGCGACGATGCCAATCTGCGGGAACTCTGTCGTAAGATTGCGCGGGAGACGGGTCGACTGGCTTCGTTCGGTACGAAGAGTGCCGATCAATCCCATCCCGAGTTTCGCGATTACTTCGAATACACGGAACCGGTCTCGAAGATCCCCCCTCATCGCATTCTGGCGCTCAATCGTGGGGAAGAACTGAAGGCTCTGCGAGTCAGCTTCAACTGGGATGACGATCGGGCCCTGAAAGTGACCCGGGATCACCTCAAGATCGATCAGCATCGGTGCCGGGAGTTCATGACCGAATGTGCTCTCGATGCGCTGGGGCGTTTCATTCAGCCGGCGCTCGATCGTGAGTTCCGTCGGGACCTGACGGAAAAGGCCGAGCGGCATGCAATCTCGGTCTTTGCACAGAACCTCCGAAACCTGCTGCTGCAACCTCCCCTGCATAACCAGCGAGTGCTGGCGATCGATCCGGGCTTCCGAACGGGATGCAAGCTGGCAGTCCTGGATGAAGTCGGCGGCGTTGTTGTCGTCGACGTGATGTACATTCTATCGGACGAGAAAAAGCAGGAGTCAAAGGCCAAGCTGGCATCGCTGATCCGTGAACATCGCTGTCAGGTGATCGTCATTGGCAATGGAACCGCTTGTCGTGAGACAGAAGAACTCGTCGCGGAACTGATTTCGACGGATTGTCCGGAAGCGAAGTACATTGTTGTGAACGAGGCCGGGGCGAGTATTTACTCCACGAGCGCTGTTGCGCAGCAGGAGTTTCCTCAGTTGGACGCGACGGCGCGCGGGACAATCTCGATCGGTCGCCGGTTGCAGGATCCCTTGAGCGAACTCGTCAAAATCGAG
This sequence comes from Schlesneria sphaerica, assembly GCF_044336245.1. Lineage (NCBI taxonomy): Bacteria > Pseudomonadati > Planctomycetota > Planctomycetia > Planctomycetales > Planctomycetaceae > Schlesneria > Schlesneria sphaerica. The sequence goes on from NZ_CP172346.1 coordinate 6,217,699, forward strand.
CCGCAGCACATCGGTGTGGGGATGTATCAGCACGATCTCAATATCAAACAACTGAAAGAGACGCTGGACCAGGTTGTCGAATCGTGTGTGAACTACGTGGGCGTCGACATCAATCGAGCCAGTTCGTCGCTGCTGGCACATGTTTCGGGCTTCAATCAACTGCTCGCCCGGCGGGTGGTGGAATTCCGCGAGAAGCAGGGATCCTTTACCAATCGTCAGCAATTGTTGAATGTTCCCGGGATTGGTCCTGCGACTTTCACTCAGGCAGCGGGGTTCCTGAAGCTGGACGGCGATGAACCGCTCGACAACACCTGGATCCATCCTGAAAGTTACGACATCGCTCGCAAGTTGCTCGCCCGTTGCTCGCTGTCGCCTGACGACGTGCGGCCGATGGCAGACCGTTCTGCATTAAAAGAACGGCTGAGCGGTGTGATCGCTGCCCGGTTTGCTGACGAAGTCGGCTGTGGGATTCCTACACTGGAAGACATGCTGGAAGATCTGCAGAGACCGGGACGTGATCCGCGAGCCGATCTGCCGCCACCCGTATTCCGCCGCGGGATTCTCTCGCTAAACGACATTGAAGTGGGAATGGAGTTGCAGGGAACGGTGCTGAATGTCGTCGACTTTGGTGCGTTCGTCGATGTCGGACTGAAGGATTCAGCGCTGGTTCATATCAGTCAGTTGTCGACGCAGTTCGTTCGCTCACCCCATGATGTTGTCTCGATCGGTGACGTGATTAAAGTCTGGGTACTGAGTGTTGACCGCGATCGAAAACGTGTCGGTTTGACGATGATTCCCCCCGGTGTCTCAGAAGCCGTGGCGACACCGCAGTCAGGAGCAGCGGCCGTGCGGTCCCCGGAACCGAATCGCCGTTCGGTCGTCCCCAAGCCAAAATCCTCTGCCATCGAGTCGAAGCCAAGACAGGCGGGACTGATGAAAGGCTTCGACGAACTCAAACAGAAGTGGCAGCAAAGTAAAGATTAGTATCCCTGCGTCCGGGCACTCACAGGGATCATGTTCGACATGATGGGATGAGAAGACGCCAGGGGAATCTTCCGGCTGGCGACGTAGCGATGTGAGATAACGTTCTCTTGATGCGGGATCTTCCATGGAACAGTCGCGGCGATCGTTTCTGAAGACTGCGGTAGCAGCGGGTCTTGCGGGACATGGCCTGATCGATGCGGTGGCCGCGGCGGAACCCCTGCCCGATCGGAAGATCAAGTACATCGATATCCACACCCACCTGGGTGCGTTCTTCCACAGTCAAGAGCTGACTGCCGAGCTATTGGTGCGGTTTATGGACCAGCATCAGGTGGAACGGGCCTGCGTCCTGCCCTTGGTCTCACCGGAATCCGCGCCGATTCCCCAACCGGTGACCACCGCACTGAAAGCCTATCATGACTTCCCTGAACGGATCATTCCGTTCTGTGTCGTTGACCCACGTGCGGCGACCGCACCGGGCCAGAGGCAAGGTCATGTCGCAGGTGTGAAAGGAATTGTCGATCTCCTGAAGCGTTATCAGGATGCCGGCTGTCGAGGATTGGGCGAGCACAAGACGGGGTTGCCGTTCGATGCACCTCAGCAAATGTACCTCTACGAGGCCTGCGACACCGTCGGCTTCCCCATCCTGTTTCATCTTGACGATATTCGTAACCCCGATATGCCTGGTCTTCCCCGTCTGGAAGCGGTTCTCAAGGCGTTTCCCCAACTGCCACTCATCGGACATGCGGCAGGTTTCTGGGCATCCATTTCAGGGGATGCGACGATTGAGGACTTCGGCCGCTATCCGGATATTCCTCTACCGGTCGCACCAGATGGAGCGCTCGATCGACTGATGAAGAAGTATCCGAACCTGTACGGAGATTTGTCGGAACCGGGTGGTGAGAAGGCGATTGCCCGTGACCTGACATTCGGTCGAGAGTTCGTCATTCGACATGCAGACCAGTTGCTGTTCGGAACCGATGTTCTGATGCCCAACCAGAAGATTCCGCAATTTGAGCTGCTCGATTCGCTCAATCTTCCCGAGGACGTTCAGTACAAGATCTACCGGGGCAATGCCATCAAACTGCTGAAACTGGAAGAAGCCTGAGCCCTGCCCGTCGAGTAGCAGCCGACTATCCACCGTAAGTGGCGTGAGCACAAGACTCACGTTGCATCACGAGTGAATTCCGGCCTCACTCAGTCCAGTCGTCGCAGAAACGCGGAGACCGGTTGACGGGTCTGAGCAGGAACGACTGCCGGATACCCGTACCAGATCAAGCCGGCGACACGTTCGGTGGCGGTATCGATCCCGAGCAACTGATCAAATTCGGGTTCGCGAGTGACATCGCCCGTCGCCCATTTGCTGCCGATTCCTTCCGCCCACAATGCAAGCATCAGGTTCTGAATGAAACAGCAGCACGCTGCATAGTCTTCGCCCTCGCGAAACGCGTCTCCGGATCGGGTACAGGTGACAGCGAGCCAGCCGGGAATGGACGACCATGACTTTCGTTTGGCTTCTGCTTCGGCCGGACCTTTTTTCTTCTCGATCAGCCGCGCGTTCAGTTCGGTGATCGCAGAGGCCGTTTTGGGGCCCAGCCAGTAGACTCGCCACGGCTCGGTCTTTTTATGGTTGGGGGCCCAGCGAGCAACTTCGATGGCAGCCTCAATCAGCGAGGCGTCGGGAAGCTCGGGCCGGAACGCTCCGATCGTGCGGCGGCCACGAATGACTTCAGAAATCGTTTGTGACACGATTGTCCTTACTTGAAACGGGTAATGAGAAATCTTCAGATCGCCCGATGGGACGTTGGCGGGGCACCGAATGAGGCCACCCCTCGATCCGTCTTGGGGAATGACTTGGCCTCACCAATGAGCCCTCATCCCCTGCGAATGGCTTCCATGGGGGACATTCGCAGGGCCCAGAGAGCGGGATAGAGGCCGCCGATCATGCCCAGGAAGGTACTGAATCCCAGGCTGAACAGCAGCAGACCCGGGCTGGCATACAGATAGAGTCTCGTAGAATAGATGGTGTTTAGTATCTGAACGGCAATCCATCCCGCCAGACAGCCGAGAATCCCGCCGCTCAGTCCCAGTAAGGCACTCTCCCAGGTGACCAGTCGCATCACGTCCCACGCTGACCAGCCGTTTGCTTTCAGGACCCCGAATTCAATTAATCGTTCCGCGACACTCATCAGCATCGTATTCAGGATGCTGAGTAACGCGATGATGATCCCGATCCCCGTCATAAGATAGAGAAAGATGTCGAGGTCAGAACTCAAATCTGCAATCTTGTCACCCCAGTCCTGAGCGGAACGGACTTCGATGCCATCTTCATCACTCGCCTGTTGGTCAGATGGGGTCTCTGCGGATGGGGCCGTTAACAGGGAATTCCCCGGGGCAGAAAAACTGTTCCCTTGCAGCCGGCTGGCGGCCGCTTCCAGCAACTGGGCGATGGCGTTCAGCAGCCCGGCCAGTCCCGCCTGCGGAAATTCGACGAGAGCGTTCGTTCGCCAGTCGCTGGCACGACGACCCTGAAACTTCTGGCGGATCTCTTCAATCAGCTGTTCTTTCGATACGCTGTCGTCCGGTTCGATATAAACTGAAGAGACCAGCGAGTCGTCAAACTTGCCGATCTTTCTGACGGAGTTTCCGTCAAGGACAATCGCAATATCAAGCAGTAGTGATCCACACTGATAGATGCCGACCACGGTCAGGTCATAGCCATCCACATGCAGACGGTCGCCAATTGTCTTCTTAAATGCTTCAGCGATGGGGCGACTGATCACGCAGTTAAATGTGCCGATATCGTCTGTCGTCAGGAATCGTCCCGCGACGATGTCGTCGCGGTAGATGGCCTCTTTCAACTCCAAAGTCGTCTTGATGTCGGTGCCGAACAGGAACCGAGGGGGACTGAATGTGGGTTTTCCTTCGACAAGCTGGGCACGAGCCCAGACTTCCGGACGGGCTTTGCGAACCCCCTTCACTTCGGCGATCTCGGCAACCCAGCCGATCGGCAATCGCGAGAATAATGGGATGGGCGCTCCTGGCTGCATCGCCGCCAGGCCGGGTATACGGCTGAAGGTTTTTCCGACAAGGTCGTCGATGCCGGTGGCGATGGAAAACAGCCCGACCATCCCGGCGATGGCCACGGTCAGGCCGAGCAGTGCCAGGAGCGAGCGAACAGGACGGCTGATCAGATTTCGAAATGCAAACAGGAACATCGAGCAGGGCACTTTCCATCAAGTAACATGGCGGCGGATCGTACCTGTCGGCAAGGCTCTGTTGCACAGAACGTACCAATCCGACCTGGTTCAGACTCGCTGCATGACATAAACGATGTCTTCGGTGTCGTTCGTAATGTCGATTGGCCAGTCCAGGTCATAGCGGAAGTCGAACATTTCCAGTACCCGCAGCCGCGGTTCCGATGCGAACAACGAAAACATCTGCTCAGCAGTGTAGGTGCGAAAGATTGTTTCGTCAGTGATGCGGAACTGCTTTGTCGGAGTATAGACGTCGTAGGTCACGCCGATTCGTTCCTGACGTTTTTTGAGATTGGTCTCGATTGTCCAGAGATTCGAGACAACGGAGAGATTCCCGCGTGACGACGACCAGGACTCGGAAGTGCACTTGGCGGGAGTCTTCGGGGTCAGATGCAGCCCCAGGATATACAGCCCCCCTTTATTCAATGCATCGGCCACGCAGCGAAAATGGGCTTGGGCCGCCTCTTCCGTCGGAAGATGCCGAAAGGTGTTGATCATGTTGAAGGCGGCATCGACTTTTTTCTTCAGTTTGAAGTCCGCCATATCTCCGACGAAGGTCGACTCGGGATAGCCAGCCCGTTTCAACCGCGCGTTGCAGTAAGCGATGGCCTTTTCATTCAGGTCATTGCCCGAAATTTCGTAGCCCTCTTTCGCGAACTGAACGACCAGCCGGCCTGTCCCGCATGCCGGTTCGAACAGTCGTTTCACTGGCCGCTTGGCATACTTAGCGAAGCATTGTTTCAGAAACTTGTATTCTGCTGCCCAATCTGAGCCAAAGATCAAGTCGTAGTACTTTGGGTAGTCGTACAGATGACCGGCGATCGTTTCCATGAGCGGTGTCGGGCTCCAAGAGGGAGAGGTTTATCAACGAACGAAGGTTACGAACTCGTGAGTGAGTTCCGCAGTTGAAGCGGGAGTGTAACGCAATGGCACTGTAAGAACGAACGATGCCATTTCACCACGTTCGAAATTTCAGAAGAAGGCCCGCAAGAATGCTCGATCCCTGGCGCTGACCTGCCATCGGGAGTGTCCATCCCTGACAGAAGGGGCTCGCGGGCAATGATCCGCTACTGCCGAACGGTCTTCGTCCGCGAGTGTTTGCTTCCACGTCATCAGCCAGACCCGAGGAGAAAACTACTGCCCCGAGGCCCAGCCGCGACGACGTTGATCGGCGGCCCCCCATCGCATTCCGTCACTTTCAGAGATGTAAATCGAGTGGGCGTCTCCCTGGCGGGAACCGCGAGCGACAATTTGATGGCCCTTCTCTCGCAAGCTGGCTACGGCATCGGGGTGGTCGCGAAGGAGTCCCGTTTCAAGAGTCACCGTATCCGGCATCCACGCATGATGCAGGCGGGGGGCATCGACGGCATCACGGATCGGCATCTCAAATTCGAGCAGATTCAGCACGACACAGAAGACGGTGTTGATGATGGTGCGACCGCCGGGACTGCCGGTCACCAGCACTACTCGCTGATTACGAGTGACAATCACGGGAGTCATCGAACTGAGCATCCGTTTGCCCGGCGCTACGAGATTGGGCTTTGTTCCGATTAATCCCCTGGAGTCTGTCACACCCGGGCGGGGATTGAAGTCACCCATTTCGTCGTTCAACAGATATCCGGCCCCCTGAACCACAATTCGTGAGCCAAAGCTGTTTTCCAAGGTGTAGGTGTTGGAGACGGCCATCCCATCGCGATCGATCACGCTGAAGTGGGTCGTGTTCGGTCCATCCTCCGGCGTCAGAATATCGGCACCGAGTTCAGCGGAGGAGGTGGCTGTCGTGGGCGAGATGCTCTGCGCCAGTTCGGCAGCGTACTGCTTGGACGTCAGGTGCGGCGGTATGTCGACAAAGTCAGGGTCACCGAGAAACCTGGCGCGGTCGAGATAGGCTCGCCGCATACTTTCGATCATCAGATGCAGAGTCAGCGGTGACCAGCGGCCTTCCTGACGCAGGTTAAAAGTTTCGACCATATTGAGCATCTGGATCAGGGCGATACCCCCGGAACTGGGTGGGGCCGCAGCGAAGATCTCGTAGCCGCGGAAGGTGCCATGCACGGGAGCTCGCACCTCGGGTTCGTAAGCAGCGAGATCGGATCGGCGAATGAGTCCACCCCCGCGCTCCATTTCCGCTTCCAGCGAGTCCACCAGCGGTCCGGTGTAGAAGGCATCTGCACCCTCTGTCGCGATGGACGTCAACGTCGCTGCCAGATCATTCTGGATGAGTCTGTCCCCGGCCGTCCAGGTTTGTCGTCCGTTGTCCTTGCCCAGTACGCGAAGCAACTCGGCGTTGCCGCGGGACGTTTCGATGACCTCGTTCAGGGACTTGGCCAGTTCGTCGTTGATTTTGAAGCCCTCTCGCGCCAGCCGCGCGGCGGGCAGCACGAGTTGCTCCCAGGCAAGCCTGCCGAATCGGTTGTGAGCGAGTTGTAATCCCCGCACTGTTCCTGGGACCCCGACAAGTAAATGGGGGGATGTCCGTCCATTTGCGAACATATCGACTGTCGCGAGAGCGGGAGCTTTCTCGCGATAGTCGATCATGATCGGCTGAGCTTGACCGGGGGAATGGATCAGCATGAAGCCTCCCCCGCCGATGTTCCCCGCTTCAGGCCACGTGACAGCCAGTGCAAAAGCGGTTGCCACCGCTGCATCGACAGCGTTTCCCCCGGCATCGAGAACTTCGCGACCGATCACGGAGGCCGGTTGGGAAACAGAAACGACGATACCGAGACGGGACTGGCTGTCTTTGCCTTCCTTCAGTTCATCTGCCCAACTCGCCCGTCCAGCGATCCCGGCAGCGATCGTCCACAACACTATCCCGACCGAAAAGACGGAAGGGATCGAACGAGCGGGGTGCATGATGAACTGTCGCAAGGTTGGACCTTCCCGGGTTTAGCTCACCAGTCCGAATGCCTGCTCGGCAGCGTCCAGTGTGGCCTGAATGTCGGCTTCGGAATGTGCGGCGGAAACAAAATTCGCTTCGAACTGGCTGCATGCCAGGTAGATGCCCCGTTCGAGCATGGCGTGGAAGTACCGTGAGTACGCCTTTGTATCGCTCTGTGAAGCGACTTGCAGATTCGTCACCGCAGCAGGATTGAAGTAGAACGTGAACATGCTGCCGACGCGCGGAATCGTATGAGGGATGCGGGCGGCGGTCGCACGCTCGGCAAGCCCTGCGACGAGTGTCGACGTCAATTGATCCAGCTTCGGATAAGGGTTGTTGATTTTGAGCTGGGTGAGCGTTGCGATCCCACTGGCCATGGCCACAGGGTTCCCCGAAAGTGTCCCTGCCTGATAGACCGGCCCCACGGGTGAAACGGAGTTCATCACGTCAGCTCGGCCACCGTAGGCCCCGACAGGAAGACCGCCACCGATGATCTTTCCGAGTGTGGTCAGGTCGGGCCGGATTCCCCACAGGCTCTGCGCACCCCCGTAACTTACGCGGAAGCCGGTCATGACCTCGTCGAAGATCAGCAGCGAACCGTGCTTTTGACACAGGCTCTGCAGTGCCTGAAGGAACTCGGTCGTCGGGATGACCACGCCCATATTTCCCACGACGGGTTCCAGAATGACGGCGGCAATTTCTGATCCGCGCGCTGCGAAGGCGGACTCGAGCTGCTGTGGATCGTTGTATTCGAGCACGATCGTGTCAGCAGTGCAGCCGGCGGGGACCCCCGGGCTGGAGGGTGTCCCGAGTGTGAGTGCCCCGCTGCCCGCTTTGACGAGCAGGCTGTCGACATGTCCGTGGTAGCAACCGGCAAATTTGATGAGGACATTCCGGCCGGTGAATCCACGGGCGACGCGAATGGCGCTCATCGTCGCTTCGGTCCCGGAATTCACCATTCGCACTCGTTCAATCGATGGAACAGCCTCAATGACCAGTTCCGCCAGTTCTGTTTCCAGTTCGCACGGAGCACCAAAGCTGGTCCCCTTTTCGAGCGCTTTGTGGATCGCGGCGATGACGGCCGGGTGACGGTGTCCCAGGATGTGCGGCCCCCATGAACCGATGTAATCAACGTACCGGTTGCCATCGATATCAAACAGGTAGGCTCCCTCGGCACGGTCCATCACGACCGGGGTTCCGCCAACTCCACCGAAAGCGCGAGCGGGACTGTTCACCCCACCGGGGATCGATTTCTGGGCACGGTTAAAGTGTTGCTGGCTCTTCTGCTGTGTGAAGGTCATGTGTTCTGTCTATGGCGGAAAACGTGAGGAAGCAGGCCTTTGTTCGTCTGGATGAGGCCACACGACAAAAACCATGGAGGAAACGGGCCTGACGCCGTTATAGCGGCGCAGCAACCCGATGCGAAAGCTCGGCGTGAGCCTCGGACGGGGTGTGAGGATTTTCCTGGAGCCGTCCCCGGTGGGAGAACGGTCATCCCCCTTTTTTCGCGGCCTGCTGCATCCGGATGATCTCAAGTTTTGAGAGCGGACGACCATCGGGACCCGTTGTCGGAACGGCGGCGGGGGCTGCAGGAGCAGGAGCAGACGCTGCTTCCGTGACGACTGGTTCGGCAGGCACTGGTTCTGCGACAGCAGCCTCTGGCGCTGCGGCAGTCGGTGCTGGCGTGGCGACCGATTCGGCCGGAGCAGCGGCCGCCGCAGCCGCTTTTGCAGCCTGCTGCTTGCGGATCATGTCCAATGGAGACGGTTTGCCGGGGGCGGCAGTCGGGGCAGCCGAAGATGCGGCAGCAGCCTTGGCGCTTTGCTGAGCTCGGATTGCGTCGAGAGGGCTTTTGCCAGCGGCGGCAGGTTTGGGTGCTGCGGAGGGGGCTCCTGCTGCTGCGGGGGGCTTGGCCGCGGGCGCAGTCTTCGCTGCGGGGGGGGCTTTCTTGACGGGAGCGTCAACGACTTTCAAGTAGTCGGGATCGATGTCATACCAGCCGATGTCCACTGGTCCATCGAATTCGACGAGAGCCCGACAGTTCATGTTCACGGTGCGTACTTTGCCGGTCCAGTTTTCGAACCGTCGCAGCTCCGGAACACTTGCATCCACAACGACGAACTTGTCTGTCAAAAGTTCTTTCAGCTTTTCAGCTCGTTCAATCGACATTAGACCATCGCTCCATTGTCGTTTGGGGTTTCGTCTAGTCGCTCGCCAGTTGCACTGGATGTCCGACGATTCTGGAACAACCGGCCCTCGAAATCAAGCAGACCCCCGTGGAAGCGGCCTTGCAAGTCACTGGCGAAGTGACTGGGGCGACGGCACAGCTACGCCAGAAGTTTCTGCTGAACGTGGCCGGCCACGTCGGTCAGACGGAAATCCCGCCCCTGATGTCGGAATGTCAGTCGGCTATGGTCTAGTCCCAGGCAGTGCAGGATCGTGGCCTGGAGATCATGAACATGAATCGGGTCTTCGGCCGCGTGATAGCCGAGTTCATCCGTACTGCCGACAATCTGACCGCTCCGAATCCCGCCACCGGACAGCAGAACGGTGAAGCCAAAGGGATGATGATCCCGACCGGCCCGTTCGGGGTCTGTCCCGGGACCGCGCCGGACTTCATACATCGGCGTCCGGCCAAATTCTCCTGCCCAGATGACTAACGTATCCTCCAGTAAACCTCGTTGTTTCAGGTCCTTGATGAGTGCGGCAGCGGGCTGATCGGTCATTCGAGTATTGAGGGCGAGGTTTTTGTTCAGCTCGCTATGGTCGTCCCAGGTTGTGTGATAGAGCTGTACGAACCGGACCCCTCGTTCGACCATGCGGCGAGCCAGCAGACAATTTGTGCCGAACCCTCGTGTGGTTTCCTGATTCAGGCCGTACGCGTCCAGTGTGGACGCGGTCTCACTGGAAAGATCGACCAGTTCCGGGGCGGCGATCTGCATACGATAGGCCAGTTCATACGCGGCGATACGAGACTCAATCTCGGGATCACCGGTGACAGCCGAACGACGGGAATTCAGATCGCGCAGCGCATCCAGTCTCGACCGCTGGAACTTCGGGTTGACGCCAGGGGGGCTGTGGAGATGCAGGATAGGTGACCCCTGCCCGCGAAAGGTGACTCCCCGGTAGTTGGACGGCAGAAATCCGCTGCTCCAGGCCGCGGAACCGGAGTCGAGTCCCTTCCCCGAGTTTGACAACAGGACGACGAACCCGGGCAGGTTCTGTGATTCGCTGCCAAGACCCCATGTCACCCATGAACCCATGCAGGGATGGCCGAACTGGGTGGTGCCACACTGGAACAGCATCTGACCGGGATCGTGATTGGATGTTGTGGTGAACATCGAACGGACCATGCAGAGGTCGTCAGCACAGGTTCCCAGGTGCGGCAGGAAGTCAGAGAACTCCATTCCCGACTCGCCGTACCGCGTGAACTTGCGGGGGCTTGCCATGACGCTGGCGCCACCCTTGATCACCGAATCGGCAAGTGACTGAAGGAAGGATTCGGGGACCGGTTGCCCGTGCAAGCGTTGCATTTCTGGTTTGGGGTCAAACAGATCCAGTTGGCTCGGTCCGCCCCCCATAAAGAGAAAGATGACATTCTTCGCGCGCGGAGTGAAGTGGGGTTGCCGGGACGGGCTCGGCGCTTGGGAACCAGGCGGGGTCAGATTCCCCACTCCGCTCGCGTAACCGTCTTGTGAGAGAAGACTGGCGAGAGCCATGCCTCCGACGCCATAGGCCGAGTTGGTGAGAAAAGAGCGCCGGTTGATGGATGGTATTCCGGGTAGAGCAGGCTTCGAGGCGGTCGTCGGGGACATCGAGGTAACCTCTTTCCGCTATTCACGGGTGATGAACTCATGCAGATTCAGCAGGATGCTCGCGATACTTGTCCAGGCGCTGAGGGAGGACCTGTCCTGCGAAGCGGACGAGACATGCGGTGCAGCGACCTGCTCCCGCGGCAGGGAAGTCAGCTCGTGGAAGTGGTCTGTCAGCCGTTGTTGTTCGAATGGATCGGGACTGCGTCCCAAGACGAGCTGAAAGCCGTACGTCAGCCGGCCATCGAAATCGTTAGGTCCTTCGCACGTGATTCGTTCGGCAAGTGACTCAGCGGCCTCCCAGAAGATGGGATCGTTGAGCAGGGTGAGGGCCTGCAGCGGGGTATTCGATCGTTCGCGGCGGACACAGACGCGTGAGTTCGTCGGAGCGTCGAACGTGACTCCCTGGGCATACGGGGAAAGCCGTTGCAGCCATGTGTAGAGGCCTCTGCGGTTTCGGTCCGCACCTTCACTGGCTTTCCAGGTTTGATCAAAACCTTCCATCGATACCGACTCGGGTTGAGGTGGAAAGACGCTTGGTCCCCCAATCTGGTCGGCAAGCAGTCCGCTGACGGCAAGTGAAGCGTCTCTCACCTGCTCGGCCGAAAGCCTCAGCGGTACCTGTCGCGCGAGCAGTCGATTCTGCGGGTCGCGAACGATGAGATCCGGCCGGACATGCGAAGACTGGCAGTAGGTCCGCGATGTGGCAATTCGGCGGTGCAGTCTCTTCAGGCTCCCCCCCATTCGATGCAGTTCATCTGCGAGCCAGTCGAGTAGTTCGGGATGGCTGGGCCGGTCGCCGTTGAGACCAAAATTATCCGCCGTCTCGACCAGTCCTCGACCGAAGAATTCCTGCCAGGCTCGATTGACGAAAACGCGGCCCGTCAGCGGATTGTCTTTCGAAGCCAGCCAGTTGGCCAGGTCAAGACGTGAAGTCAATTCCCCGGTCGCGGCGAAGTTAGGCGCATCGGCGACCACAAGGTTTGCCTCCTGATAGGGCTGGGATTCGGGGGAGCCCACAGCAGCGAGGGAATTCTGTGATGTCAGATTTGTTACTATCAGCCATTCAGGAATTGCCGGTTTCACGACATCGCCAGCCACTCGAAAATCACCACGTACGTGCAGATAGGACTGACGCGGGGTTACCGTTTCCTGCATGACCGGTGCACGGGTCGCTCCGGGTGCCTGCTTTGCCAGTTCGAGGAGTTGGCTTTGCAGTTCCGGTAGCTTCAATTCTTTGAAGCGTGCAGGGTCGGTTAATTCTCCCCAGCGGAGAAAATAGTCGAGCAGTCGATCGCGTTGATCCTGGGTGCGACTGGCCATGGGAATCAGGACGATCTGGCACCCTTCGAGCTGCCCCTCGCCGAGTTCCCCACCCCAGACGAGCCCCAGGATTTCCCACTGACGGAACCACAAATAATCCTGGCCGGGGTTTGCTGCTGCGTGCAGCATTTTCTTTTCCCAGCGGTCCTGGAGTTCCAGGATCGCGGCGAGTTGAGGGGCAAGTAGCTCCGTTCGTCGCTTGTCGTAGTCCGGCTTTTCCCGGGCGTAGTGATCTTTTTCGTGAGGCAGCGGTGCCGCGATGTTGACTTCGTCGGCATTGTTGAAGAAGGCGTAAAGTCCGTAGAACTCACTCTGTGACAACGGATCGAATTTGTGGTCGTGGCAACGCGCACATCCCACTGTTAAGCCGAGCCATGCGGTGCCGACCATCGTTGCCCGGTCGACAATCTGCTCGACCCGGTATTCCTCCAGGTCGGCCCCCCCTTCTCGATTGCTGAGCGTATTTCGCAGGAAGCCCGTTCCCAGGAGTTGCTGCTCGGTGGCACCGGGGATGAGATCACCAGCGATCTGCTGCATCGTGAAATCCGTCAGCGGCAGGTCGCTATTAAGAGCGTCGATCAGCCATTGACGATATCGCCAGGCAACGGGGCGTTTCTGGTCGGTCAGGTATCCATCAGTGTCGCCGTAGTGGCACAGGTCGAGCCAGGGTCGTGCCCAGCGTTCGCCGTAATGAGGTGAGGCGATCAGACGATCGACCAGACGTTCCACCGCATCGGGAGAGTGATCGGCGACGAACTCGTCGACTTCGGCCGGAGTCGGAGGAAGTCCGATGAGGTCGAATGTCAGACGGCGAATCAATGTCCGGCGGTTTGCCAGAGGTGCTGGTGTTAGTCCTTCTGACTCAAGCCGCGCGAGAACAAATCCGTCAATCGGTCCCGGTGCAACGTCCTGATCCGCCAGCAGCTTCTGAGATGGGTTCGCATCAATCACCGGAACCTGTGGGCGGACAACGGGTCTGAAAGACCAGTGGGACCTCGCAATCTCAGCAGGAGAGCGGTCCAGCCTGAGACTATCCGGCCAGGGCAGGCCCTCGTTGATCCAGCGTCGAAGTCCTTCGATCTGCTCAGGTCGCAGGCGGGGACCTTCAGGCGGCATAACCACGTGATCCGGGGCAGTGCCGGTGACGAGTTGAAACAAGCGGCTTTCATCGGCATTCCCGGCGATCACGATCTGATGGTTGTCGCCGCCACGAAGAATGGCTTCGCGCGAGTCGAGCCGCACCCCCCCTTCGTGCTGCCTGCGGCCATGACATTCCAGGCAGCGAGCCTGAAGGAGTGGCGCAATGGTCCGTTCGACGTCGAACGTATCTGAGTCGTTTGAATTGAAGCCCTGCGAGGCCGGAGTTTCTTGTGCCTCGGACCCCGTCAGGAGTATATGTGACGGAAATAACGCTCCCATCAGGATGGCAATCAAAAGCCCATCTCGTCGCATCATCTTTTCACCCTGGTTGATGAATCATAAGGGGTTGTTTATGCGCGAATGCGCTGGCGGGGCCATGGCCATTCCTGAAAACTTTAGAATACGGTTCTAATCTTATGAGTATTCCCATGTCAACACGCTCGACCACTCCCGGTCGTCGGCGCGAGGCGACAGACCAGCGCCGACGAGAGATTCTGGATGCTTCTCTGGAGCTCTTTTTGCGGCAAGGGATCCCCGGCACGACAATGCCGCAAATCTGCGCCGCGTCTGGCGCAAGTACGGGAAGTGTCTATCATCTTTTCGAAGGGAAAGATGACATCGCCATGACGCTGTTTCTCGAAGGGATGCAGAGCTATGAGCGGGATATGCTACGCTCGATTGAACGAAAAACATCGCTACGAAGCGTTATCCACGCGTTGATTTCGACACATCTCAAAATTGTCATCAATGCACCGGCCTTATCACTCTATCTGGCGCGATTAGGGCTGGCCGATGTTCAGGGGGATATCAACGCCAAGCACCGGGAACTGAGCGATAACTTCGCGCAAAAAATTGCCCTGCGCCTGAGACCGTTCGCGGAGCGTGGTGAGTTAGTCAAGCTGCCGCTGGAACTGTATTTCTCACAGATAATTGGCCCTGCAGCTCATCTTGCGCGCGCCTGGCTGATGGGCCGTGTGAGCAGTAACCTGCGATCCGCAATCGAACCGTTGGCACTCGCTGCCTGGAAGTCGCTGCGAGTGGATGCCAACTGAAATTCGCGGTGTCGTCGCGGTTTCGATGGTGAAGAATCTGCGGCTGGTGGCCTGTAGAGGGACTTCATGGGACACTCCCCTTCCCGAGAACGAGCCCTGGCACGGGGCATCGACTCGAACATTTCCTCTCAACTTCTCGAATTAGAAGTGAGCTGTCGCGACGGCTGCGGTACGTGGCAGGTTGCCTCTGTAACCCCCCGCTTCTTGTTCAAGCGTCATGATGCCGATCGGCAGCGGGTGGACGGAACCCTGTAATTCACCCAACATGCGGTCTACAATGGCTGGCGGTTGTCACTCGATTCCCTCTGAGGTTCAACATGTTCCGCTTTCCAGCTATGGTCATCAGTGGATTTGCACTGGTGCTGGCGTTTGCCGCTTATCCACTTTTCGGCGACGCGGTTGTTGAGTCGCAGGTACGACTACTCAACGATATCAAGTTCCTTGCTTCAGATGATCTGGAAGGGCGCGGTGTCGGGACCAGCGGTCTTAATATCGCCGCTCAGTTCATCAAGACCGAATTTGCCAAAGCAGGGTTGGCCGTCGATCGGGTGGACGGAGATGCCTTCCAGAAATTTGACATCGCGACTGGTTCAAAGCTTGTCGGCACCAACTCGTTGCGACTGGTGGGGCCAGAAGGAACGACGATCGAACTGAAAATCGGTGACGATGTCGAAGGCTGTTCATTCGGGGGAAGTGGGAAGTTCGATGGCGACGTGGTGTTCTGTGGGTATGGGATCGATGCCAGCGATGAAGGCTACAACGATTTTGAAGGGATTGATGTCGAAGGAAAGGTGATCATCGTCTTGCGACGGAATCCACGTCAGAGCGATCCCTCCAGTCCCTTTGCCAGCACACATGGGATTTCCCGACATGCAGATTTGCGAACAAAAATGACAAATGCAGCCGCCCAGAAAGCGGCTGCGGTGCTGTTCGTGAACGACCCCTACTCGGGCCGGAAAGCAGCAGAAACGCGTCGTGAAAACCTCTATAGCGCCCATGAAAAGGTCTCGCTTGCGGCGGAAGCATTTTTATCTGCCGACGCCAACGACGTCGAAAAGTTCAACGAAGCCCGGAACCAGCTGGCCGAAGCGACCAATCAGGCGAAGTCGATTCGGGCCGCTGCCGAAAAAAGTGATGACGACCCGCTGATGAAGTTTGGGTATGCAGGGAGCGGGGAAAACAAGGCGTTCCCGCCCGCCTTTCATATCTCAATCAAGACGTGTGATCAGATTCTGGCGTCGCTCAAGACGGATTTATCCAAGCTGGAAGCTGAGATCGATTCGACTCACAAACCAAAGTCCATGGCTGTTACGGGTTGGCGAGCTCAGGGTGAACTCAATGTCGAAAAGGTGCGCGCCGACGTCTCCAACGTCATTGGGGTGATTGATGGGGAAGGACCGCTGGCAGATGAGACCATCGTGATCGGTGCTCATTACGATCACGTCGGCCGGGGTGGCCAAAACTCGCTGGCTCCCGGTTCTACCGAGATTCACAACGGGGCAGATGACAACGCTTCCGGAACAGTCACGCTGCTGGAGCTGGCACGACGTTTTGGGGAGAAGGCCAGGATCGCCAAGCCCTCACGCCGCCTGGTCTTCATCGCTTTCACCGGCGAAGAACTGGGGCTGCTGGGTTCGGCCCGGTACTGTAAAGAGCCCGTGTTTCCGCTGGACACGACCATCGCCATGCTGAATATGGACATGGTCGGCCGACTGAAAGATGACAAACTGATTGTTTACGGTACAGGGACAAGTCCCCGCTGGGAGCCCGAACTGAAGCAATTCAACGGCGACGCAGGGTTTAAGCTGATCTTCAAGCCGGAAGGGATTGGGCCCAGTGACCATGCCTCGTTCTATGCCAAGAAGATTCCGGTGCTGCATTTCTTTACGGGTGAGCACGCGGACTACCACAAGCCGACAGACGATTGGGAGAAGATTAATATCGAAGGGGTGTCCCGGGTTGCCAATCTGATGGAAGCGATGATCGATGCAACGTTGAGGCAATCTGAGCGTCCCGCGTATGTCGAAGTTCAGGGGAACAGTACCCCCGGTCGTGGCGGCAGTCGCCCTTACGTCGGAACCATTCCCGAGTTTGGCAACGAGGAACCGGGGTATGCGATCAGTGGTGTTTCGGCGGGGGGGCCAGCACAAAAGGGTGGCTTAAAAGGAGGTGACCGAATCGTGAAGCTCGGTCCGCACCCGGTCAGCAACCTTGACGATTTCGACGCGGCACTGAGAAAATTTGCACCGGGGGATGTCGTCGACTTCACGGTCATCCGTGACAAGCAAGAGCAGACTTTTAAAGTGACGCTTGATCCGCCGAGATAACGTGCAACATTGACGGTGAGGGGGCGTGGGTGAATCGCCGCGCTTGCTCGTTCCGTTTTCCACTTTGATCACATTCGTCCTGAGTAAGTTATCTGGACTGGAGCCACACCATGCGAAGTCTGCCTCGACGTCGAATTGTCGGCACTTTGCTCGCTTTGTGTCTCCCGCTGGTGGGTTGCTCAAAAACACCGACAGAGGCTCCAGTCACGTCGGTCGCCAGTACCAGGCCGGTGCCGCCGCCGTCTCCTGCGGGGACGGGTCCCGGAACCTCTCAGTCGCAGCCGAAGCCTCAATCCAAGCCATCGGGGGGCAAAACGTCATCGCTTGTTGCGAATGTGGATCCCCGTTTTCTGTTTGTCGTCAGCGGTCCGGGACAGCTGGTTGAAGTGGATGCTGATCCGCCGGTCTCTCCCGCGAACAAGTTCGAAGTGACGTCTGCTGACCAACTGTATGACTCGACCCAGTTCGTCGTTAACGCGACCGCCAGTCAGTCGCTGTCGGGAGGCACGGCGGTCGAGCGTAAGGCGGGATTTACGCTTCCGCCAGGCTTTGAAGAAGTGCGCGAGTACGGATTCACCCCGGAAGGTTATCCCCAGCGAATTCTGTGCACGAAGAATGGAACCCAGCTTGCGTGTGTTCCTGCCGGGCCTGCCATTGTCGGTTCTGATATCGGCCCTGATGTCAGCAGGCCTTCGATCACAGTGGAACTCGACACGTACTACATGCAGGTGCTCGAAGTCACAATTCAAGACTTTGAGAGGTACCGCGTCGAAATGCGCGAGAAAAAGAAGACGGTTCCCCCGGCTCCGCTGAATGCCTCGAGTCCCCCCCAGTTGCCGGCGTTAGGGCTTCCCTGGGGGATTGCAGTCAATTACGCCAAGTGGGCGGGCATGGAGCTTCCGACGGAAGCCGAGTTTGAGAAAGCGGCTCGTGGTACTCACGGGCTGAGAACACCCTGGGGGGACGGAAGACCTCTCTGGGCCGAACGCACAATCTCGGCGACGGGAGTCTTCGCTGCCGACCGCAGCCCTTACGGAATTTATGACCTGGCGGGGAACGCCTCTGAGTGGTGCGCAGATCTGTACTCGGCGACGGCTCATGAAGAAGCCGTGAACTCAATTTCGAAGGACAGTCTGAAAAACTGGAGCGGCCCGAAGAAGGTTCGTGACATGAATCTTCGCGTCGTCAAGGGAAATGGCGAGAACTGGAGTATCTGGCATCGGACCGGAAAGGATATGGGGAAAGCCCATGGCGACGTCGGATTCCGCTGTGTACTCAGGATTCCCCGCGGCACCAAGTGATGGTGTCACCTTCGGCTCGACAGGTTAGATCTGCAGGTTAGCTCGACACCGGGCCGTTTCTGCGAATCAGTTCATTCTCCGTGTCGGGCCTGAAGTCTGAACTGTTCTGGTCCGGTCAGCGATTCGAGCGGGCTCGGGTCCGGGAGGTGCCGCGATCAAGCGACACTTCCCGGAGTTGATGCGCGTTCGTGGGTCAGGCCTCGTCCTTCCAGTTGAGGACGACTTTCCCCGACTGTCCTGACAGCATGACTTCAAAGCCCTTTTCAAATTCGGTGTAGTGATAGCGATGTGTGATGACGGGGCGGATATTCAGTCCACTCTCCAGCATGACGGACATCTTGTACCACGTCTCGTACATCTCACGGCCGTAGATTCCTTTGATTGTCAGCATGTTGAAGACTACCAGGTTCCAGTCGATGGCGATCTGTTCCGACGGGATACCCAGCATGGCGATCTTGCCGCCATGGGCCATGTTTGCCAGGAGCTCACGAAATGCGGTCGGATTGCCGGACATTTCCAGCCCGACATCGAATCCTTCCTTCATACCGAGCTGCTTCTGGACATCAGCGAGGTTCCCTTTCGAGACGTTCAGGGCAACGGTCGCCCCCATGGATTTCGCCAGCTCTAGCCGGTAGTCGTTGACATCAGTGATGACGACATAGCGGGCTCCGGCGTGTCGGACGATGGCGGCCGCCATGATGCCGATCGGCCCTGCCCCGGTGATCAGAACATCTTCCCCCAGCACGGGAAATGACAGTGCCGTGTGAACGGCATTTCCAAAGGGGTCGTAGATTGAAGCCACGTCGCGGTCGATATCGTCTCGATGGTGCCAGACGTTGGTCATGGGCAGCGAAAGGTATTCTGCGAAAGCACCGGGGCGATTGACGCCGACCCCCTTCGTGTCTTTGCAGAGATGGCGGCGGCCTGCGAGACAGTTTCGACACCGGCCGCAGACAACGTGTCCTTCGCCGCTGACGACTTCCCCAGGGTGGAAATCGGTGACATTGGAACCAACTTCGACAATTTCGCCCACGAACTCGTGACCCACAACCATGGGGACGGGAATTGTCTTTTGCGCCCACGCATCCCACTTGTAGATATGCAGGTCCGTTCCACAAATTCCGGTTCGGTCCACGCGGATCAGAACATCATTGATGCCAATTTCAGGGACTGGAACGTCCTGCAGGGTGAGTCCCGGAGCGGACTGGGCTTTCACCAGGGCCTTCATCGTCTTCATGCTGTGACCTTAACGGTTTGAGAGGGGATCTGTTGTCGACGTTGCAACGGATGAGAAGAGGTTCCGAGATGTGCTCATGCAAGACGGCAGTAACAGCTCTGTGAAGATCTGTCGGATTCATCATGCCCATTCGAATTCCGTAGAGTGATGAACCAGCTAAAGTTTACTTCACAGAGAGTCACAACAGTGAGGATCACTCCTTAGGACGCTTGTCTTCGAGGTGCTGTTTCGATCGCCGCTGAATGGCCGCGAAAATTGCGTCAGCGATCGCGCGCATCCCTTTGTCACCCGGATGCCCGGCAACTCCGGCGTGTTCGATGACACGTTCCGACCTGGCAAAGTTCGACTCATCTTCTGCAAGACGATGAATATCGACATAAGTGGCGTCGACACTCGCGCAGGCCTGCTTCATGATCTGGTCCTTGGTGGCATTCGGCCAGAAGGAACTCCTCACGAAAATCGCTTGAGGCTGCCGGGCTTTGAGTGATGCAAGAAGCCGATCCAATGCAGCCGCGAACTGCTTCTCGGCCTCGGGTGTGGCCAGTTCGGAAACATTTTCCCCGATCGCGACGATGACCACCTGCGGTGCGAAGTCGAGTTCTGCTTTCAGTTTCCCCTCAATGTCGTAGTCGTTGTAGCCACGTTCGAAGTCAGCAATGTTCCGAACTTTTGTTTTCGGCATCGACGCCGCTTCTGCGATTTGGCCCGACAAAAGATGGACATAATCCAGTTCCTGAGCGCTCGCCGCCATCCCCCAGTTACCCGTCCAGCCGATTGCGGGGGCAGGCGAATGTAGTGTGATACTGTTTCCAAGAAACAGCACTCTTGAGACATCAAGACTTCCCATCGTCGTTTTCTCGACGGCGACGGTTCCCTCCTCCTGCTCTGCGCGGACCGGGGAGGGTGAGGTCCCGCTGATGCCGAGGTAGAGAAATGTCAGGAGCAGAGCGACGAGTTGCAGTGATTTCATTGAGTCGACTTCCGTGCAAAAGAATTTCGATTGATGTAACCGCGGGGATGATTCTCGGATGTGGACCGGAAATCACAAGTTGGCAATCACGAATGAATGTTCGCCAGTCGACGCAACGCAGCCCCATCTCAGTGAACCCGCGGTTGTTTCGATGGATCATTCGGTCCGTATCGGCTCAGGGATTGGACAGGGGAAGGGACTTAACGGACTTCGGATCGAAAGAAAATCCGCTGCAAATTCCCGACGCCGGATCGCGGGCGCCGTTGCTCGGGGATGACTTCGACGCACCGCGCGAGAAGCGTCGTGAGCATTGAAAACGGGGGCGATTGGGTGGTCAACTCCTCAGCCCCGGGGCTGCTTTGTGCGGGCAGATACTTTGAAAAAGAGGCCTTCACTGCGATGATTTTTCCTGATGTGTGCGGAGTTGACAGAGTGCCTCCTCTTGCGATAATGCGGGCCGTTATATGGTATGCCCTTACAAGGATGGTTATTCGCCGGATTTGTCATTAAAACCTGGGGCATGCGTACGACGCCTCTGTGCAATCTTCGGGTTCACAGAGGCGAATTTGTTTGTGTGCGACCGAAAATAGGGGGATGAACCCTGTTTCGGCAGCCGATGAGGTATCCAAGATTCGTTGTTTGGGCCGGTTGCAGGAGGGGCTCAAGACGGCGGATTTGACGCTGTTGTTCCAATCGCCGGAAAACGTGATTCACTGGAAAACGTGATCATTTGACGCGATTGGGAAGCGCCGTTACGATGCGTATCTTGGGGAATGCTGCACTTTTTGCAGAATAACTTGGTTAAAACTACAGAATTGGATTCTGGGCCCGCTCAATTGCGTGGAGGAGTCATTACGTGTCTGAAATTGTGGTGAAAGATTTTCTCGAAGCGGGCATCCATTACGGCCATCGTACCAGTCGATGGAATCCCAAGATGCGACCCTACATTTACGGTCGCCGAAATCTCATCCACATCATCGATATCAAAGAAACCATTCGTGGATTGCTCCGCGCCAAGAAGTACCTGCAGAAGGTGGCTTCTCAGGGAAGCCTGGTTCTGTTCTGCGGTACGAAGAAGCAAGCTGCGGAGACAATCCGTGATTGTGCCAACTCGGTCAACATGCCTTATGTTGATTACCGATGGCTGGGTGGGATTTTCACCAACTTCCGTACCATGCGAACCCGCATGAAGCGACTGGAAGAGCTGGATCAGATCTTCTCGTCCGGTGATATCAATACCTACTCCAAGAAGATGCAGTCCAAGCTGTTGCGCGAACACCGCAAGATGCTTCGCAATATCAATGGTCTACGATTGATGAACCGGTTGCCGGAAGCAATCATCGTTGTTGATCCCAAGAAGGAACACAACGTCGTTCACGAAGCGCATCTGGTCGGCATCAAGGTCATCGCTCTGCTGGATACCGATTGCAATCCCGATGACGTCGATCTTCCGATTCCCGGCAACGACGACAGCATTCGTTCGATCCAACTCGTTCTGAAGCACTTGACCGCCGCTGTTGCAGAAGGTCGGAACATGGTGCCGAAAGAAGAAGTCGAACAACCACTGGAAGAGCAGTACAAAGCCCGGCCTTCGATTCAGTCGTAGTTCGAATGGCTGTATGAGTGGTTTGCGGCGCAAACGTGTTGCAGTATAAATAATTTGCAAGGCGAACGGCTGGCGGCCAGTCCGTTGTAGGACGGTGTCGGATTTGAGCGAGTCCGCTAAGCGGATTTGGTATGCTCATTTCGGATACCGTCCGGCAGCAATTCTGTTTTGTGATATTTCGCGAAACGGGAATGGTACCGTCGGCTGAACTTCGTCAGCACAGAACTTTTACAATTGAGGAGTCAAAGTCATGGCCGAGATCACTGCCCAGGCAGTCAAAGAACTGCGTGATCTGACCAATCTGCCGATGATGGAAGTCAAAAGGGCTCTCACGGAGGCGAATGGTGACCAGCAGCGCGCGATTGAATTGCTGAAAGAAGCAAACAAGAAAGTTTCGATCAAGCGAGCTGAAAATCCCACCAGCGAAGGTGTCATCCGGACCGGTGTGTCCGCAGACGGTACTCGCGCCGCGATGGTCGAAGTGCAGTGTGAGTCTGCACCGGTTGCCAAGGCAGATGACTTCGTCTTCCTGGCAGATCAGTTGCTGAAGCGATTGCTCGAAGGCCCGGGTGCAGCAACTCCAGAAGAACTGCTGGCCCAGACTGCTCCAGACCGGCCTGGCATGACCCTGGCTGCACTCCTCGAAGAAGTCGTTGGCAAGATTCGCGAGAAGATGGTTGTTTCTCGCGTTCTGCTGGTCGAAGGTCCAGCCGGAGCTTACACCCATCACGACGGCAAGACGGGCGTGCTGGTCCGGGCCGGTGGCGAGAATAAGACGGCAGCCGTGCTTCGCGATGTCGCGATGCACGTTGCGGCTCTGAAGCCAGTGGTCACCCACCCTGAAGAGTTGCCAGCCGCTGAAGTGGCCGCTGAGAAGGAACGACTGACTGCTGAAGCGGCTGCTTCAGGCAAGCCAGCCAATATTCTCGAGAAGATCGTGGAAGGACGAATGAAGACCTACTATGCCGAGCAAGGCGTTTTGGGTTATCAGCTGTTCGCCAAAGATGACTCGAAGACTGTGAATCAGGCCCTGGCCGAGCATGGTCTGAAGCCAGTGACCTTCGCTCGCTGGATTCTGGGTAATTGAACCCATTTGCGTTAAAAATCTGTTGATGTGACCGGAGATCTGAATTCGATGCCCGCAGGGACGACACCGAAGTATAAGCGAGTTCTTCTTAAACTGAGCGGCGAAAGCTTCGCTCGTCCCGGCGAATCTGGCATCAGTCTTTCTGAAGTTCAGATTATCTGTGAGCAGATCAAACGAGTGGTCGACAGCGGTGTGCAGCTTGCCATCGTCTGCGGTGGAGGGAATATCCTTCGTGGGAAGGAATTCTCTTCCACGAACTCGATCGTCGTTCCCTCGACGGCTCATTACATGGGCATGCTGGCGACGGCGATCAACGCTCTGGCACTGCAGGACGTCATGGAGCACTACGGGATTCCAACGCGTGTTCAAAGCGCGATCACGATTCCGCCCGTTGCCGAACCATTCATTCGTCGCCGCTGTATCCGCCATCTGGAAAAAGGTCGGGTTGTAATTCTGGCGGCCGGTACGGGTAGCCCCTTCGTCACGACGGACACCGCCGCTGCGCTGCGTGCGAGAGAAATCGATGCCGATGTCGTGGTCAAAGCGACTCGCGTAGATGGCGTGTATTCAGATGATCCTCTGAAAAACCCACACGCCGTGCGCTACTCTGAGATTTCCTATCAGGATGTTCTGCGACAGAATTTGCAGGTGATGGATGCTCAGGCAATTCATCATTGCATGGAGCACAACATTCCGATTGTGGTGCTCAATTACCAGAAACCAGGTAACATCGAGCGAGTAATCGCGGGAGAACGATTAGGGACTCGCGTTGGCGCTCCGGCTCTCTAATCACTATCAAAGGAGCTTGTGACGATGGACCAGGACGAGATACTCCTCGACGCTGAAGAGAGAATGGAAAAGGCAGCCTCGGTGGCACATGACCACTTTCAAGGCTTGCGTACCGGTCGGGCGACTCCGGGATTGGTCGATTCGATTCGTGTGGACTACTACGGTTCACCGACACCGCTGAAACAGATTGCGACGATCAGCGTTCCGGAAGCACAGCAAATCATGATTCGTCCTTTCGATCAGGGCGTAATCAACGATATCGCGAAGGCGATTCAGTCCAGTGACGTAGGGCTTGCACCAAACTCCGACGGCAAAGTCATTCGGTTGAATATTCCCCCGCTGTCGACGGAACGTCGTAAGCAGATGGTGGCGCGGCTGAAGGATCTTGCTGAAGATGCCCGAGTAGCGATTCGAAATATCCGCCGTGATGCCAACAAGCACTCGGACACCGCTCTGAAGAATAAATTGATGAATGAAGACATTCATGAGCAATTGAAAGAGCAGATCCAGGAGTTGACCAAGCAGTACGAAGGCAAAGTCAACACGATGGCGGACGCCAAAGAGAAAGAATTAATGAGCTAGCGTCGCGTTCGGTCTCTTCGAGAAATCGATTCGTACCGATTGCTGAGAATCAAACGAAGAGGAGCGTGGATCCAGGATCTACGCTCCTCTTCGTTTTACCACGGCCGTTTTATATCGGATTGAGCCAGGCTGCGCGTCTGTTACCTGCACCCCTTTGGGCGGCGTCGGGACGGAGTTCGCAGGTGCTTCACGGAGTGATGGTAGAAGGACTGTTCGGCTGGGACTGATCGAGTGAATAGAGCATGGTCTTCAGAACCTTGAAGCCAAGCAGGCCGCACTTCTGGCGACTGGCAGTCAGACGGACTTTGAGCAGGTCCAGCATGTCCTGTGCTTGAAACTCACGAAGTTGATCGAGGGACTTTCCTTCGATTGTTTCGCAAAGGATCGAAGCGGCCGCTTGACTGATGGCGCACCCCTTTCCGTCGAAGAATGCCTCTTTCACATGCTGGGCATCATCAATCACCAGTTCCAGCGTAATCTGGTCGCCACAGATCGGGTTCCGATCGGAATGCGAACAGGTGGGACACGCAGCATGTCCCTTGTGATAAGGGGACTCGAAGTGATCGAGGATGTGGTCATCGTACAGTTCGTCAGACACTTCAAATTCCCTTACGTCAAATTGAATGCGAGCACCCAATTTTAGGGGGATCAAAGTCGGTTTCCAAGCGGTTGAATTCTGCGGGGCGGATCTTTCAACTTTTCCGTCCAGTTGAAAAGGAAGTAAGCAGCACGTTCCAAGGCTGTGAGTACGAGCATGCGGCCATCCGTTACCGTTTGCTACGCCGACTTTGACAGCGCGCGGGCCCTGCCCTTTCCGTGGTTCGGCGGGAAGGACTCTGCCGTGATCCCGCACGAGTCCTTCCTCGCCCAAGTCAATTGGGCGGGGGGCTTTCAGCCGATGAACGCGGCTTTATTCTGCGTGGCAGGCGCGGTCGAGATGGACGTATCCACCATCGACATGGATCAATTGGCCGGTGGTGTGGCTCGAACAGGGAGACAGCAGGAAGGCAACCATGTTCGCGATTTCTGTTGCGGTGGTCATTCGCTGCCCAAACGGGATGCGCGATTCGATTCGCTTTCGCGTCCCTTCCGGATCTTCAACAGTGGCGAGCCAGGTGGCGTACATGGGCGTCCAGCACTCGGCGACAATGACCGCATTGACGCGGATACCATACTTTCCAAGTTCGATCGCCCATTCCCGAGTCAGGGCATTGCGGCCACCGTTGGCTGCGGCATACGCGGACGTTCCCCCCTGCCCTGTCTCAGCGACTTTCGAACCGACGTTCACGATCGCACCCGCGGCCTTCTTCAGTTCGGGGAGCGCGAACCTGGCCATTTCATAGTAATGGACCAGGTTTTTGCGGAGCGATTCAAGGAACCGCTCCCTGTCCCCATTCTCCAGACTCACCCCATCGTTGATTCCGGCATTGTTGACCAGACCTTCAATGCGGCCGAAACGCTCCACCGTAGAAGTCACCGCGCGACGGCAGTCGTCAGTCCGGTTCAGTTCCGCAACGACGGACCAAGCCTGATGGCCAGCCGCTTCGATGGATTGCACCGCTTTGGCGTTGTCGGTTTCGTTGCGTCCGACGATGACCGGGATCGCTCCTTCCGCGGCGAGGACTTCAGCGACACCCAGGCCGATTCCCTTGGCCCCACCGGTTACGAGAATGACTTTATCCTTCAGTTGCAGATCCACGACGACATTCCTCTGGTGCTTGGTATTAGATTCACCGGCCGGGTTCCGACTCTGTTTGCCGATTCCCTTCCCGTGGTCAGGAACAGAATGGGGGGTGAGACGTCTGTTTTCAAGCGGAAGGCGCGCTGGGTGGATAAGCGAATCCGGCATGTCAGTCAATTTCGGGGATTCAGAGAATCTGACCCGTCGCGAGGGGGAGGAAAACCGATCTTGAGCAGGAATTGCCGGTTCTGTACAACCCGCACTCAATTCCGAGTGTCGTATTCTATTGGACATGTAATTCGCGCTCGACCCAGCTTGTTGATCTGGATTCAAAGTTTCGATTGATTCGGCACGGAGGCCTCGCCGATGCGTTTTCTGTTGCTGATTGCTTGCGCTACTCTGTTTGCGGGCAGTACGCCGCTGCAATCTGAAGAGCGTAAGTTTCCTTATGAAGCGATCGTGGATGCAGAGGACGGCGAGAGTGTCTGGAGCGGACCCGGCCCGAAGTTCTATCCAACCGACAAATTGCGGAAGGGTGATCGGGTCATGGTACACCGCCATGATCCGGGCGGTTGGTGCATGATTGCACCCCCTCCGGGAAGTTTCAGTTGGATCCGAGCCGAGTACGTGCAAAAAAGTGGGCCGCAAAGTGGCGTGCTGAAGGCCAACGATGTTGTCGTTCACATTGGCAGCAACGTGAAGCCAGACGAATTCATGACCGTCCAGGCTCATCTCTCCAAGGGCGATGCCGTCGAAATTCTGGGTGAGAAAGAATTTCGCTTCGATGACACCATGCGGCTGATGTACAAGATCAGCCCGGTGAAACGCGAATGGCGGTGGATCGCGCGCAAATCGATTGTGCCTGCGGATGCAATTCGGACAGAGCCCTTCCCTGCGCCCCAATCGCCGCGCAAGAAGCCCTCAGGGCCCGTCGCGAATCTCGCCGAAGATGCGTTCGCCCGGCCCATTTCGACTGGCCCCATCCGTCGTGAAGAGCGAGACTCAGCGGGTTCGACGGATACGGACGGCGTGGAAAACAGTGGCGTTCGAAAGACCGGACCCGATGCAGAGCAACTTGCTGTAGCACGGAAACAACTTGAAGAAATCGACAATCAGTTTCGGGACATGATCCGTCAGGAACCGACTCAATGGAATCTTGATTCTCTCGACGAGCAGTATCGACGCCTCGATGGGGAGACGGGAATGCCCTCCATGACGGCGACGATCGGATCTCGTCTGGATGCCGTCAAACGTTATCGTGAAATCCACAAGAACTATCTTGAGTTCACACGGCTGTCCGAGGAGACCCGACAGCGAGATGCGGAACTGCTTGCTCTGCAGTCCCCCACTGTCCCGCGCCAGATTCCTAATACCGCTCCACCGCAGAACGTTCCTCCGATTCAGCCAATTCCGCAACAACCCCAGGCTCAGCCGCAGCCGCAACCGCAGGTACAGCCGCAACCTCAGCGTCCGGCGCCACCGCAAGGGAATGGTGCTCCTGCCTTCGATGGCGCGGGGATCGTTCAGAAGATGGCCAAAACCTTTCCGGGTGGACCGCAGTATGTTCTGATCGCTCCGGATGGACGCTTTCTCGCATACCTTCAGCCAGCCCCTGGAGTCGACTTGAACAGGCATGTGGGACGTGCGATGGGCATCGTTGGTCCGCGAGCCCACCGTGACGACTGGAACGCCGACACGATTACTGTTCGCAGTTTGCAGCCAGTTCAGTTGAAGGGAACTCGCTGATATTCGGCATGCGTCCCTTCAAGAACAGGGACGACTCAAGAACAGGGACGACGTAGAAGGCTGACCGGAAGTCGAAGTCGTTCATAAAAAAAGCAGCCCTGACTGAGAGTCAGGGCTGCTTGTGCTTTCCGAGTGATCGGCTGATCACGCCGCGGTGGCGGAATCATCGAGCGGACGAAGTCGGGTTTCACCACGAATGACTTCGGGAGTCAACACGTACTTCTTGCCAGCCGCCTGATCAGGAAGGTCGTACATGACTTCGAACATCGAGTCTTCCACGACCGATCGAAGTCCGCGTGCTCCCGTATCTTTTTCCTTTGCGATGCGGGCAATTTCCCGGAGCGCGTCTGAAGTGAACTCGAGCTCGGCGTTCTCCATCTGGAAGAACTTCTGGTATTGCTTGACCAACGAATTCTTGGGTTCGACCAGAATCTTGACGAGGTCTTCTTCTTCGAGTGGCAGAAGAGCGCTGACGACGGGGAGTCGCCCGACAAGCTCAGGAATCATGCCGTATTCGATAATGTCATCGGTACAGGCCTGACTGAGCAGCTTTCCGGAGCGAGTCCGTGCATCTTCGTGGATCGCGGTTCCCGAGGCACCAAAACCGATGGTTCGTTTCCCCATCCGTTTCGCGATGATGTCTTCGAGGCCGACGAATGTCCCCCCACAGATGAAGAGGATG
This sequence comes from Schlesneria sphaerica, assembly GCF_044336245.1. Lineage (NCBI taxonomy): Bacteria > Pseudomonadati > Planctomycetota > Planctomycetia > Planctomycetales > Planctomycetaceae > Schlesneria > Schlesneria sphaerica. The sequence goes on from NZ_CP172346.1 coordinate 6,246,153, forward strand.
TTCGTGGTATCGATCTGGATGTACTGCTGCTCTGGGTGCTTACGGCCCCCTTGTGGCGGCACGTTGGCGACGGTCCCTTCGAGCATCTTGAGCAGGGCTTGCTGAACCCCTTCACCAGAGACATCGCGAGTGATCGAGACGTTTTGGGACGTCTTGCCGATCTTGTCGATCTCGTCGATGAAGACGATTCCTCGCTGTGCTGATTCAATATCGAAGTCAGCCGCGTGCAGAAGCTTCAGCAACAGGTTTTCGACGTCTTCCCCGACGTAGCCAGCTTCGGTCAGGGTCGTCGCATCGCCGATGGCGAAGGGGACCTGGAGCAGACGGGCAAGCGTTCTTGCCATCAGCGTCTTACCCGAACCGGTGGGGCCGATCAGCAGAATGTTCGACTTTTCGATTTCGATATCGTTGTCCACGTCAGCCGTGGCCATCAGCCGCTTGTAGTGGTTGTGGACCGCTACGGAAAGCAGTTTTTTGGTGCGGTCCTGACCGATGACATACTGATTCAAGTGTTCCGTAATTTCCCGAGGGGTGGGAACGCGGTTGAACAGTTTGGTCGATCCGCCACGGCGACGTTTTTCCTGGTCCAGAATATTCTGGCACAGTTCAATACATTCACCGCAGATGTAAACTTCGTCCGGTCCCTCGACGAGCGGACCGACTTCGCGGTAGCTCTTTCGACAGAACGAACAGTTTGCATTTTTTTTACCGGTCGCACCGCGCTTGCCGGTCGACATAAAATCGCGTCCTGAGGCCATCAGCTATCCTTCAACGCTGCCGATTGAACTTCTTCAGTGAGTGACACAGTGGTGAAAGCTGGCGGCGCGTCCCTGGCCTGGCTTTGCAATTGGGATTTGCATGCTATTGGGCTTCCTTATCCATCATTTCTGAGGGAGCATCCTCTGGCTTTACGATTGCAGTCGATTCCGGCGCGTCCAGAGGGATGTCGAGCTTCGTCTCCAAAAATCCTGGTAATCCAGTTTCGGCGGGAACTGCGCTTGGTTCGTGTCTTGCCTGTAATGCCTGTTTCGCAGTCAGTGCAAGACGGCTCCTGATTAATCGGAACTCATCGTCTGAGAGGCCACCCTCCTGATGCAATTCGCGGAACTGTGTGAGCATTTCCAGTGTCTCATCCGCATTGTCGGCATCATCGCGAAAGTATGACCTGATCCAAACAATCAGCCAGATCGATCCCAACACTACCAGCCCGACGATCGCCCAACTGAGAGGGCTCATCGCCTGCTGATAATTCTGCCATCGGTTCCAATCGATCATGGCCATCCTCACGCCATTGGCCCTGCTAGTACAGGTCCAACTTCTTCTTCGGCCACTTGTCTTCAAGTGCACTCTGAAGCCATCAACTACCGGGAGCCATCAAGTACCGTCCTCATCGTTCTTCGACTGCGAAGCCATTCTGCTTTCAGCCGAGCTTTGATGAAGCAACATCTGTGCCTATTGTCTTAACACCACTGATTCCGGGTTTCCATCCCCATTCCTGGCATAAGCTGCCGTTCGCTGTTGTAGCGATTACACAAAAGCCGCACGTCTCCCCATCAACAGTTGTAGATTTGAAAGGTCTACAGGTCCAGTCTCGCGTCCTGAACGGGATTTCCCGCTGGGACATGGTTCAAAGTTGCGGTCCGGTGGAATAGAATCGTGCAGACGCCCGGTGAACTGGAATTTTGAATCGATTGATTCGTCATCGTCGGCAAAGTTTGTCAGTTAACCGTTTTGAATCGCTTTTTCTGCTGATGCGATGATGTGTGTCAGTGTGGCATCAGTGTGGCAGGAGTCGCCGATGACGGTTTTCTCGTTCTGACAGACAGTCTTTGACTGATAAGGATATCATTGCACGTGTGCCGGGATGGCAGATCGAAGACAGGCTCGACGCGACGTATTCAACGGCCGTGAGAAATATTCATGAACTTTGATCAACGACTTGAACGTGCAATTGAACGCGGGCAGCGCCAGCGAGAAGCCGAGAGCCGCGAGCAGGCCCTGCGGGCAATGACAGAAGAGGAATGTCGCAATATCCACTCCAAGTCACGCCTGGAACTCTCTGAACATGTCGAAGCGGGGCTGCGTAAGCTAGCAGACTATTTTCCCGGCTTTGACTACGAGCCTTTGATGTCCGCCGACGGCTGGGGCGCTCGCATCCGTCGTGATGATCTGGCGCCAGGACCTGCCGGTACCAAAGGTCTCGTCCACTTCTACAGTCATATCGAAATGCTGGTCCGCCCCTATTCGCCGACTCGCATTCTCGAACTGGTGGCACGCGGGGCAATCCGGAATAAGGAAGTTCTGAGCCGCTCGCACTTTCAGCAACTCACTCAGGTCGACGTCGAAGGGTTTTGCGACGTCGTCGATCAGTGGATTCTGGAGTTCGCGGAAAAGTTCTCTGCGCGCGCTTGAATCCGTCGTCGCTTTCTTCTGCCATGCCTTGAATGGCTGTTCTCCAGATGGCATCGGCCGGGCCTGCCGCGCGGACCATCGGTTCCGTTCACACGTTCGAGGCGATTTTCACACTTACCCGTTCTTTCAGTGTCATCGAAAGGTTTCGACGAATGAGTCGTCATGAAGATTTGCAGCGTGTCTTGAAGAGTGGCATCGTGGCGATTATTCGCGCCCAGTCCGGCGAGCAACTTGTCAGTGTTGCAAAGGCCCTTTACGAAGGGGGAATCGACGTGATTGAGGTGACGTTCACCACCCCCGGCGTGGTTGACGTGATTTCTGCCGTTCGTAAAGAACTGGGCAACAAGATCCTGCTCGGAGCCGGAACGGTTCTCGATCCTGAAACGGCACGTGTCGCGATTCTGGCGGGGGCTGAGTTTCTGGTTTCGCCCTGCGTGAATGTGGAGATCATCAAGCTGGGGATGCGTTATGACAAACTTGTCATGCCGGGGGCCTATACGCCGACCGAAATCATGACGGCATGGGAAGCGGGTGCCGACATTGTCAAGCTGTTCCCTGCCGATATCGGTGGCGCTCCCTACCTGAAAGCGCTGAAGGGGCCGCTGCCCCAGGTTCGCCTCATGCCGACCGGGGGCGTGAACCGCGAGACACTGCGTGACTTCGTCAAGGCGGGCGCGTGTGCAGTCGGACTTGGCAGCCAGCTTGTCGAAAAGGATGCACTTGAACGTGGCGACTTCGCCCGGATCAGGCAATTGGCGAGCGAGTATGTGCAGTTGCTGCAACAGGCGCGCCAATAAATTCGTCCGGAATAAGGTCCTGAACGATCAATCCGGGACGTGGCTCTTTGGCATCATCAATGATGCCGAAACTCACCAAATGATAGCAAAATAGGGGGATTAAACGGGTCTGTAACGACTCACTTGCGCTCGATAGTTTGCGGAATTTGCGGTCTGTATACGATCACGCCCGATGTTTGAGAGCGAATCTGGATTTTCCAGAAATTGATTAAAGCGTCCGGTTAACCTGCGGCCTATCATGATTGTCGGATCTCAGCAATTTGCCATTTCTTCCGTTGGTGAGCTCCGCGGGGGAGATGGCTTAAACCAGTCATGGGGGAGGCAATTATGAAAAGAGCGATGGTCAGTGCTTTTTGGGCGCTGGTAATCGCGGTCGGCGCGTCACCGGGAACTGTTTCGGCAGGGTGGTACTGCGGAGCCGCGAGTTACCGGTGCTGTCCGGTGAATGCATGTCAGCAGAATTGCTGCTACACCACTCAGCGCGTCGAGCGGCAGATGTGTCAGCGCACGGTTTATGAGACGATTCAGGAACCGCAAACGTACACCGTCAGCAGAACAGTGTATGAAACCGTTTTCGATGATGTGCAGGAAACACATCACCGGATCGTGAACGAAGTTGCCTATCGCGAACAGCAGTATCAGGTCGCCCGTCAGGTCTACGAGACTGCCGATCGTGAAGAACGTTACACCGTGATGCGTCCCGTCACCGAAACGCTCTACCGCGATCAGACGTACACAACTCAGCGACAAGTGTTTGAAGACACAACGCGGGAAGTCCGACGCTGCGTTCAGCGACCCGTCACCGAAACGCTTGAGCGTGAATGTCGTCAGACAGTCATGCGACAGCAGACAGAAGTGATCAATCAGGAACGATGCTACACCGTCATGAGTCCCGTTACGACATACCGTACGGAACGACAGGACTGTGGTCAGTGGGTTCCGCAGCAGGTCTATCATCCGGGCCCCTGCTGTCCGAAGCTCGTCTGTGGCCCTTGCGGTCCGCAACTGTGCATGACACGCATGCCAGGTTTCTATACCTGCAAGCGAGTCTGGTGCCCGAACATCGTTGAACGCCAGGTTCCCTGCACGACCTACCAGCCACAAGTTGTTCGTCAGGTCTGTCCCGTGACGGTTTGCCGCATGGTTCCCGAGACGATTGTCACACGGGTGCCTTACACGGTCTGCCGCATGGTTTCGGAAGAAGTCGTTGAGAAGATTCCTGTTAAGGTCTGCCGTACAGTCTGCGAAACTCAGGTACGAAAAGTTCCTTACCAGGTTTGCCGAATGGTTGCCGAAGAATGCGTTCGTAAGGTTCCCCATCAGACCTGTCGTACGGTCATGGAAACACGGACCTGTCGCGTTCCTTACACCGTCTGCCGCCAGGAGCCCATCACCGTGACCAAGCGAGTTGCTCGCTGTGTTCCTCGGGAAGTCCAGCAGACCTGCACCCGCATGGTGACCAAGTGTGTTCCACGTGTCGAGAACTACGAAGTCTGCAAGCTGGTTCCAGAAACCGTCTGCCCGGTGACTTGCAACTCCTGCAGCACGGGTGGCTGTGCCACTGGTAACTGCGGCAGCGGCGGATGTGCCTCGGGCAACTGCGGTACTGTTCCGGAATCATCGGTCAACTTGAAGCCGATTCCTGCTGAGACGATTCCCACTTCGAACGGGCCGATTTCCACCGCCCCGTTCTCTCGACGTCGTCTGGCGATCTGATTGAAGTTGGCTGGTTCCTGTCGAGATTCTGCTTCGACTTGAGATTCACCAACTAAGATGGGGCACAAACCTTCGGGTCTGTGCCCCTTTTTTTGTGGCTGCGGCCTGAGCCGATGTCGAGAGCGGAATCCGGGGCTCGACGTGAACCCGTGAGGGGTGACGGATCGCCCATCCGGTTGCCTTGAGTTTCAATTTCGATCTCCTGGCAGTTGTCGCAAATCGATTGGCGTCTCGCCGGTCGCGTCCCCCTCTTTTCGGAGTGTTGCTGTTCCGAAAGTGGCTTGCATCGTAGGCTTCTCGCATTCCTATTCGCCTGAGGATTATCGCATGACGCAAGTAACGGAAGTTGACCATCCCCTGGTGAGACATCACCTCACAAGATTACGTGCTCGCGAAACAACGCCCCACGAGTTTCGCCGTCTGCTGCGTCAGTTGTCTTCGCTTCTGGCCTATGAGGCGACCGCGGATCTGACCGCACATCCGGTTTCGATTCAGACTCCCTTGACGTCGATGATGGGAACGCAAGTGACTGCCAAAGTGGCCCTCGTCCCGATCCTGCGTGCAGGCCTGGGAATGGTGGATCCCATCCTCGATCTTGTTCCTCACGCAGAAGTCTGGCATCTGGGCGTCTATCGCGACGAAGCGACGGCGAAACCGGTAGAGTACTACAACAAGTTGCCACAAACGCAGCCGCCGGACGTCGTCTTTCTGCTGGACCCCATGCTGGCGACGGGGGGATCTGCCTGCATGGCCATCGCCGCAATTCAGAGATGGGGCGTCCGCTCAATCAAACTCCTGTCCGTCATTGCATCACGTGACGGAGTGAAAGCGGTGACCGACCAGTTCCCCGCCACACAAATTTTTGTCGGACAGATCGATCCCGAGCTCAATCACCACAAGTACATTGTGCCGGGGCTGGGTGATGCTGGGGATCGAACCTTCAATACCCTCCCATCTCCTGGCTGACGAGGTCGATGAGACCGGTGAAGCGTGGCCATGGGCAATTTCCGCAGGCCGCCGACCTGATCGAGATTTCCTGGCGGCATTCCGTCGCACCCAGCGTAATCCGGTCTTGGAGAAACTGGCCGATCTTGATTGAATCGCGACAATCAGTCCTGAAGCGAGCGCGCCGCATCAATCCAATTTGCGATTGTTGATCTGAGGGGCTGCGCGGAACTCGGGTTGAACTTCTGTGGACTGGTTTACCGATATTCGCTGGAAGACAGAGTATCGCTTTTTGTTCGTACGGCAGAATCGACCGATTGTCGGTCCACTTTCTGTCACAATGCGGAATGCGGGAAAAGTGAAGAGGCTGCGGAATGGAACCGGCTCGTATCGAGTCATTGCTGGAAACCGGCTGGCACTTGATCGGTCAGTTGAACCAATGGCTTTCCGCGTCACCGCAGGAGATGGAAGACCGGGAACGGCTGTATGAAATCATTCGTCGCCTGCAGCTTTTCTGGAGTAAAGCCGACGACCTGAACCTGCGCCGCATGGCTCGAAACAGCCTGGTGCTCGAGTTGTTCCTCGAACGCTTCTGTGCCGATTCGTTGCAATTGACGGAACAGCACAAAGCCGACCTCGCAAGCGGCATCAGCAGCCTCAAATACCTCTTGCACGAGTTCGACGCGGCGCAGTTCGAGCCCGAGTACCCTGATCTGGAGTTGCTGCAGCGGCTGGAATGTCAGACCCTGCAGGCGACGTGGGCCGTAGCCGTCAAAACACGCACGATCGAAGTTTCGGCGGCCCCGATCGAGGTGCTTCCCTCCAGCCAGGACTATGATCTGCCGGTTGCTGGTCGGCTGACAAAAGCACCCGACCATGTCCGTCTGTACGACACTGTTCTGGAACCTGCGACTGACGAGGAAGCCCTTGTCAGGGCGAAGGCGGCTCGCGGTAACCAGTCCGCTGCTCCCCAGGCGAGGCATCTGCCTGCTCCTCCCGTCCCGTTCCGGCTTTCGCTGCAGAATGAACTCGCAGGTCCATCGCTCCTTCCGATCTCGGAAGAATCAAGGTCTGTAATCGGTCCCTCGCGAAGCTTGCCGACGCTCCCCACAAGAAAGATTCTGCTGGTCGAAGCGTCGCTCTTCTACCGTCATCTGTTTGGCGATGTGCTGCGATCGGCGGGATACGAACCTGTGTTGATTGAGGGGCTTGAGGGGCAACTCGATTCCATCGAGTCGGATCCCGAAGCCCGGTTCTGCGCGATCATGCTCGGCTTGCCAGCGACGGTCGAGGCGACCCAGTCTGTTCAGCGGATCCGCCAGAAATTGGGCGTTCACCTGATTGGCCTGTTGTCGACAGAAGACCATCAACTCTGGAAGGTCGAGATCGATGCGTGCATTTTGAAATCGCACCCGCGTAATCTGCTCGACCTGTTGGAACGTCTGCACCGTCCTGCCCCTGATCAGGTTCTTTTGACCGCGTGAGGCGCATCGGGACGCTGAGGGAAAACGGCGAGGATTCGCCGAAGTGCTGGAACCGCGACAGCCGCGCAGCTACACTTCGCACCGAAAAGCGCTCCCCACTGGGGAGATTCACGTCGCCGACCCAATCCTACTCGACGAGTCGAATTCGCCATGAAAGCCATCGCCGTATTACCTGGTAAGCCGAATAGCGTTCATCTGCGAGATGTCCCCGCACCGAAGCTGCTCGATCAGCCCCACCCGCATGTCTGCAAGATTCCCGAAGGGCGTGCGGTGCTCGTCAAGACGTTGCAGGTCGGCGTGGACGCAACCGACCGCGAAATCAACGAAGCACTGTACGGTAACGCTCCTCCGGGAGGCGAACACCTTGTCATCGGCCATGAAAGCTTTGGGCAGGTGATGGAAGTCGGTCATAAAGTGACTGAGCTGAAGGTGGGTGACTACGTTTCGTGTACCGTTCGGCGGCCAGGCGGGTCACTCTACGACGTCATCGGCCGAAACGACATCACGAGTGAAGAGACCTACTACGAGCGCGGCATAAACCTCTGTCATGGATACATGGCCGAATCGTTCGTGGACGACGCGGAGTACATGGTCAAAGTCCCCGTCAATTTGAAACACCTGGGTGTGTTGTCGGAACCTGCCAGCGTTTGTGCCAAAGCGATCGAACAGGCTTTTCTCGCTCAACAGCGACTGCAGATCTGGAATCCGAAACGTGCCTTCGTATTGGGGGCGGGCCAGATCGGCCTTCTCGCAACCATGATGCTGAAGCTGCGCGGGATGGATGTCTACACCCTTGCTACGCGTCCGGGACCCCATCGGAAACAGGAAATTGCCGAGGCCTATGGTGCGAAGTATGTTAGCACCCGGCAGACACCGATGCACGATCTTGTCAAACAGGTGGGCAAGCCAGACCTGATTTTCGAGGCGACGGGAAATGCCGAGGTTGCTTTCCGTGCTATGGAAGTGGTCGCCCACAACGGAGCCGTCGTCTGGACGAGCATTACGGGTGGCAAACACGACGTTTCGATTGATGCGGCAAAAATTAACCTGGAATGGGTGCTGGGCAACAAGCTACTCGTTTCCAGCGTCAACGGAAACCGGCATCACTTTGAGTCAGGGATTGCGAGTCTTGCACTCGGCGAAATGACATATCCCGGCGTAACAGAACGCATCCTCACGCATCCGGTGAACGGACTGGATAACTATGCAGAAATGATGCGGCTGCTGGTCGAAGACAAAGAGGCCCTCAAAGTCTTCGTGAACGTGGCCTGATCTCTGCCGCCTGACAACACGTGGTCTGCCATGGTTGAAATGTACCAACAGTAATGAGAGTCTTTTTGCCGAATTAAGGCAAGGAGATTGCAGATGCCGAAAGGTGTTGGAAAACGTCACAGCGCGGCTCAGATCGTGGAGAAGCTGCGTGATTGTGATGCGATGCTAAAGTCAGGTAAGTCGGTTTCGGCGGTGGTTCAACACCTCGGGATCAGCGAGCAGACTTACTACCGTTGGCGGAGCAAGTACGGCGGTATGAGTTCAGACGAAGCGAAGCGTCTGAAGGAACTGGAAACAGAGAACGCGCGACTGAAGAAGCTTCTGGCTGAAGCGGAGCTGGACAAGGCGATGCTGAAAGAGATCGCCTCGGGAAACTGGTGAGCCCTTCCCGCAAGCGTGAAGCTGTGGACCATCTGGAGAGCTCGTTTTCGGTCAGTGAACGTCGCGCGTGCCGTGTGTTGAGCCAGCCGCGCAGTAGTCACCGTTATGAACGGCAACCCTCTTGTGACGAAGGGCGGCTGTTATCCCGGATTCACGAGTTGGTTCTTCAGCACCCGCGTTTCGGGTATCGCCGGATCACGGTTCTGTTGCAGCGGGTAGGGTTTGAAGCCGGGTTTGATCGTGTGTATCGGCTGTGGCGTCGCGAAGGTCTCAAGGTGCAGAAAAAAGCGACGAAAGAAGCGACGTCTCGGTGCCAGTGTCAATCGCTGCAATCGCGTTCGTGTGGAGCGGAAGAACCATGTCTGGGCGTGGGATTTCATCTTCGATCGAACGTCGAACGGGACCAGCCTGAAGTGGTTGAGCGTGGTCGATGAATTCACTCGCGAATGTTTGTGTTTGAAGGTGGCTCGCCGGATGACAAGCGAGGACATCATCGAGGTGTTGCGCGGCCTGTTTGTGGCTCACGGTGTACCGGCACATATCCGGAGTGACAACGGACCGGAGTTTATTGCCAAAGCGTTGCGGAATTGGCTGGAGCGGTCATCGGTGGGGCCGCTGTACATCGAGCCTGGTTCACCGTGGGAGAATGGCTACGCGGAGAGTTTTCATTCGAAGGTGCGGGATGAGTTTCTGTCCTGCGAAGTGTTTGAATCACTGCGTTCAGCGACGAGCCTGGGCCTGTCGTGGCGACGTCAGTACAACGAAGTGCGACCTCACAGTTCGCTTGGGTATCAGACCCCGGCGGAGTTCGCGCGAACGTGTAGTCCTTCCGCTACGGCTCCGGCGAAGACGCCTGCGCCGCCGCTCCAGGCCCACACGTTCAGCCCCCTACAGACCTGACTCTTATTATAACTGGTACGGAAATCACCGGCAGGCCAGCATGACCGCACGAATCACGCATGAGATACACCTCGAAGCGTAATCGCTCATTGCGATTTGACATTCTCGGTGCTATCCGTCGACTCTTGAAGCGGCGGATAGCGGAATGGCTTTTCATGCAAATAGAGTTGCAAGCGGTCGTAGCGTTCTGGGTAATCGCTGACGAGTTGGACGGCTAACCGCTCTTGTTCAGCCGCCAGTTTGAACTGTCCCGTCTCCGCGTAGGCTGCCGCCAGAGCTATCAACGTTGGGTAGCTCTTGAATTGCTCCAGTTCGTACGCGGCCTGTGCCTGACTGAGTGCGGCAGCCCCATTTCTCACCTTGTCGTCTCGACAAGTGGCTAACAACCACGCCAATCGTGAGCGAACGTCGACGCTGTTGGGGTTTGCTTGAATCGCCGCTTCGAGATACTGGATCGCCTCAGGATACTGTTTGCGAGCCTCGGCCAGCAAGGACTTTTCCACCAGTACGGTACTCGGGCTAAGGCCCAGCGCTGCCGCCTCCTCCAGATACTTTTCAGCCTCCTCCAGCGCGCGTTTTCCTCTTAAATTTCTCGCTTTGGTGATGAGGACGCTAAAGGCCTCCAGATCATCAGGAAGCTCAGAGAGCCGTGATTCACCGACCGGAATATTTTGGGAGCGCAGCATCAACGATGCGAGCATGCAAGATCGCTTATCAACCTGAAAAGAGGTCGCCGCAGTCAGCAAATAACGACGAGCCAGTTCCTCTTGGGCATGAATTTCCAAAAATCGTCCTGCGACGAAGTACAGAAATGTCACCTCGTCATAGAACGCGCGGGTCATCATTTCATCGAACGTCACAGCGTCCCATTGAAAGTTGTCTGGATCCTTTAAAGCGCGTGCAAAAAGATTCGCCAGATGGACGACTTGAGTACTATGTCGGGCGCACAGGATCGGCAAACAATTCAGAAGCTTGTCTCGCAGAGCAGAATCCTTGAGTTCATCGGCAAGCACCGCTCCATGCAGCACCCAGCGAGGATCCAAGTCCAGATCGATGGTGTCAACAGCATTGAGCGGCTCGACTTTTAAAGTGCGAATGATCTCAAGAGCATTTTCATTCTCCGCGTCAATCAGGTGCCGATAAAAGAGAGTGTCTTTCTGGTAGGTTGCGTACGGAGGGACGAAGGTTTGCCAATAGGTGTCGGCAACGGCACGCGCCGAGTCGATATTGCCCCGGCCGGTGCGGACGCACCAGAAATACCAATCCGTTTGAGAACCAGAGTAACGTTCGGAAATGCGCCGATGCATGTCCTCTGCAGTTCGCCAGGCTTTGAGACCTTCGGCGCAGCGCGCTGCTGTGTTCAGACCCCAGCCCGAGTAAGTTGCCGCTGCTTCCGCGGCGAAGGGTTGAGCTTCTTCCCATCTCCCCTTTTTCATCAGAAAATATGCGAGCCGCTGTTGGACATTTGCTTTTTCCAGTCCGAAATCAGGAGTATCGAGAGAGTCTTCCAGTGTCTCTTGGTAAGCCACCAGATCTCCCTGAACATAGTATTCATCCGCCAATTCGAGATACGCCTCGTATGACGGTGCAGTCTCGATCGATTTCTTCAGGCATCGAATTGCCTCTTCCGAACGACCCAGGCTGCGATATTTTTGCCCCAGAGCGATCATGACATTCGGGCATTTCGAATAAGTGTCTTCCCAGTCAGGGGCGATGCCTTTAATACTGCTCCAGTCATGCCGAATCGAGAACGCCACCGATGCGGGATGATAAGGACTGATTCCACGCCAGATTTGAGCTCTCTGGTCATGGGGCGGCGATTGGTATTTGCTCTCGATTTGCAGGTCATTGAAGAGCAAATCACTGTTCGCGAAGATCCGTTGAAAGAAGTAACTGTAGGCAGCATTGTCCGCAAATCGATGGTAAAAACTGAGAAAAATCTCCATCTGCGGTTCATAGTCTTGGGTGTTTAGCATTCTCGTGAAATTCGAGAGTGTGATCGTGCTGCGCTGCGGATCGACCGTGAATGATTCGATAAATCCTTTCATCCGATGCGTCGCCACGAGAGGACGAAGTTCAGTCAACGAACGTTCGGCGCTGACACCCAGCATTGATTTCTGGCAGTACAAAACATCTGTCACTTGCACAAATGTCGCTTCCTCCAAAAGTTCAGCCAGCATGCTCCAGGATGGTTCGCTTTTGTCACTGGCCTGTGCACCGGAATTCCGCAGGGCTTGGAACAGCGCGATTCGGGATGAGTGTTCGCGATCTGGATTGAGTCCGTTCACCTTGACTTGGGCATCAACTACCTCGCGAGCCTCGTTCGGAAGATCTGAAATGGCTCCAAGCCGCTGATAGACCTGATTCCATGCCATGTCGAATCGGCTCTCAGTCGCAGCACGGTAGCTCCCCAATTCTCCGGTCTCACACAATGACCGACAGGCACGCAATGACGCAGGATTTGCATCCAGAAAGCGATCAATCGCGGCGGTAAACTGCTTCGAGCTACCGCTGTGCTGAAGCACACGCATCAGAAGGTAGAGCGACAACTCTTTGCAGTCGCCCTTGGTTCTGCGGAGAACATCGGGTTTGTACGAGCAGTAGGCGTCGATCAATTCCAGCCAAGCCGGTTTCGTTTCATTCTCGAGTTTCATGGCTGCGGAGACGTCAGCCAATGCAGCCGAATGTCGACCCGCCAGCGCGCGGGCGTAAGCTCGATGAGCAAGCGATCGCACCGTCACACCTTGTTTCGCAAAATAGCGGTCGGCATAAAGCAGTGAGCGAGCTTTAAAGGACTTCGAAGTGGAACTCCAATAGAAGTCAGTCACGCTACCAAGGTTCGCGTAGACTCTTACCAGTCGTTCCAAAAGAGCATAGGATTCCCCGTGAGTGGTCAGTTCGGCGCTAAGCCGCCGCAGTTCGCTGAATTGAGAGACAACATCCAGACTTGGTTCGACGCCAGACTCGGCCAACGCAGATTCCCATTTCGGTGGGGTCAGTCGAATGAATCCCGCATCCTGCAAAACCTGAATGAACTCCCCGCGCGACAAGATCTCGAGTCGGGTCACGAAATTCTCAAGGTCTTGACCATGAATCTCGAGCGACTTCGTCCATGAGTAGTTCTTGCCGTCAGGTTGAACTCGGCTGACGTCGATCCTGCAGACCGGATTCGGTGGTTCATGTCGATACTCCATCTGCACAACCACTTGCAAAGGGAACCGAGGTTCTGCGTTCTCAAGTAGAAGGACCTCTCCAAATGCGGAATCGCGCGTGGTCAGCCCCATCTCACACCGCGCTGTTAGGAGGAACGACTGTCGTACAAGTTCTCGAATCAATGAGCCATACCGAGTCCCAAAATGGTCACTGAGGGGCTTCTCCTGACGGGCCAATTCAAGAACCTGCTCGTCCGTTTTTACTTTGGGACTCTTCAGGTAAAACCGGGCCTCCGTCTCAGCACCCAAGCTATTCGGTCTTACTGGCCCGTCGTCGAATTCGTCATGCGAATCAACAGAAACGACCTGATCATCGTCATCCACGATCATCGCGATTTTAAATGTCTTAAACAGGCTGGGCCAAGCGTAAGTCAGGCGGCGAGGCGGGCGTTTTCCTCTCTCGCTTTGAAACGTAAAACCTCGGACGCAATTCTTGGCCTCGGCCAAGGGCAGGCCAATTTGTAATCCACCTGCATTGCGAACTTGAAGCTTTTTTTCTAAGTTCTGAAGAGCTTCTCCATAGAACTTCTTGGAACTCCACTCCACCAAAACAATGGACAGGAGTGCGAGAATTCCACCCCAGACCAGAATGCGTTCCAGCACCGACCGCTTCTTCTTTCCCGCGACAACCGGCGCCGCTGCGTCACCAGGATTCGGATCAGCGTCACTCATGAGGACCGCTCCAAAAGTGTGAGAGCCACGAGAGAGATTGATGATTTGTCAGCAACAACGCCTTCAGACAATCGCGCCATTCTACATATCTGCTAAAACCAAATTGAACAAGCTAATAGAATAAAAACCGCAGGGTGGCCCGACCGCCTGTTCAGGGCGGTTGGGTCGCGAATCGACATGATGTGATACCATGAGTGTTCCCTTCTTTTGGGATCACCGTACGCAGTTTTCCTCTGTCCACCTTGGTTGAAAGACGCGTTTACGACACTGAGAAGCAGATCCACTTCGTGACGTTCTCGTGCGACAAGAGGCGCAAGCACCTACAGCATGATCAAGCGAAGAAAATCGTCATTGGCACCATGGGGAGTCGATTGGCACAGCATCAGGGGCCTTGCCTGGGATTTGTGTTTATGCCGGATCACGTCCATGCTCTCATCTGGTTCCCGGAAACGTGGCAATTGAGCCCATTCACGAACAAGTGGAAGGAACTGACTTCGAAATCATTAAAAACCGTCTTGCCCCAGCATTTCCAGGACGACTGGTCCCAGATTGACTCCTCTGATCCCATCTGGCAAGCACGCTACTACGGATTCAATATTTGGTCGCGGGCCAAGGGGGAAGAAAAACTGGACTATATGCACATGAATCCCGTTCGGGCCGGGTTGGTGGAACGAGCCAGGGACTGGCCGTGGAGTTCGGCTCGCTGGTACCTTGAACAGAAGTCTGTTGGTTTACCGATTCGGTGGCCGCCTGGTTTGGAAGCGGATGATGAATTCACCACGAATGTCTAGTGGCCAGCCGACGAGATTGTATCTTGTGCCTCCGGCACCCAACCGCCCTCAACAGGCGGTCGGGCCACCCAGCGTCTTTCTACCATGGTAGACAGAAGGAAACTGCGTGCGGTGATCCCAAAAAAAGGAACACTCATGGTATCACATCATGTCGCTCCGCGACCCAACTGCCCTGAACAGGCGGTCGGGCCACCCTGCGATTTCTTAACCGGATCTGAAAACGTCGCACATCGGTACCGGATGCCCATTGATATGAAAATTTTCCTCATCCTTCACCACGAGATCATGGGAGTTCCTGATAACTACCGGGCCGACGAGATGGTCTTCTACACCGCACGGAGCCTAAGGAAAGCTCTCGAACTCATTAAGAAGACTTACGTATCCAGGTGGTCTTGGTGGGAAGTCCAAGTAAGCGAATTGGACGATACGGAATGGCCGGACCACGTCGGATATTTTGGACCAAGGGGTGGGAAGATTGTCAAACCGTCCTTTGAGAAGATGGTCGCCATCTTCGAGGAGAGACCACCCGATTGTCGATGAGGGGTATCGAGTCGCTCAGGGACACGGACACAGGGACATAGCATTTCCTGTTGGCCTGGCAGTTGGGTGCAAGCGGGAAAGCAGAGCGGGACCGTCTGGGATTCGCCGTCAGCAGCGAGCTGATCCGTAGCCATCATTCCAGAGGTTTGGATGTTCGGGCTCGCGGCGTTGCGGCTTGTTCCGGACACTGCTTGCTGTGGCCGTTCTGCCGTCGGCACGGGAGACACGCGGCGCGATGGGGTCGGATTACGGGGATCGACGTTCGGAGAGTTTGAAGCTGTGCATGGGGAATTGGTTCGTCCGCTCGTTCCATTCCCCGGCGGTTGAATGGATCCTCTAAACAGGGAGGCGATGATCGAAAAGTGGTTGTTCAGATGGAGGATGGCGGCTGCGGCGGTGATTGGGTTGAAGCCGGAAGAACTTGAACCGCTCTGGAAGGCAGGGGTGACTGAGATCGGAAATGGATTTTCGTGCAGAAACTGTGATGGCGTGTGGCGGTACAGAAAAGAAACAGCGGCGGACTGCTGCTGTCTTGAGGGTTGGCGGTGCCAACTTTCTGACCGCTTCCGGAGGATCCAGAAGCGACGAGCGGAAGGGGCTGGCCAGCTGGCCAATTCCTGGCCAGTCGGTGGCCAGTCCCATGTGCTGCAATCATCACGGTTTAAGTAACTTTCGGCGGACTGGCCTGACTGGCCAACACATTTCGGGACGCGGCCGATCTTCCCACATCATGGCACTCGATCAAGTCGATTACGTACGACATCGGTGATGGAGCAGACTGGCATAGAAACCCTGACCGGGAACCACTTTCCGAGAATAAACCGAGCCAAGAATACTGAAAACAGGAACAGCCACTCTGGCAGGGAACCTTAGACGAGCCAGTCCCCACGTTCATCCCGTCGACTGGCCTCCTGAGCGCAAGACCAGAACGAGGGTGGAACCCCGATGATGCCTTCGAGTCTCCTTCCCGCTTCGGTTTTGTGGTGAGTTTCAAACCACGTCGACGAAATCTCTGATATTTGACAATTTGAGCAAAGCGCGTCTTCCACGTGACCGATCAGCATGGCGGAAGACGGTCGGAACTTGAGATCGTCGGGCGTTCTCTGCGGATTGAGCGACTGAGGCCGCAGTCTCAAGTGACGCGAGCCGTCCATGGGCCTCGCCACAGCGTTAAGGCTCGAAGCGACGCCCGGTCCGCGGAGAACTCCCCACCAGCGCAGCGCAAGATGACAGGTGAGCAACACCAGGACCAAGCAGGCAACGAAAAAGACGCCGGGAAAATGAACTCTCGGCGTCTTCTGTTTATTCGTCTGTACCGCTCAGTTCGCGCTACGAAAATCAACTCCCCGACTAGTGTTGCGCTGCTGGCGTCGTCGATGTGTCTGCGGGCGACAGCTCTGCACTCGTGTCGGAAGTTGCTGTTGTGGGAGCCGCTGAGAAATAATCGAGCACTCGATAAACGACAGGCGTTAGGAAGATCCCGAACAGGGTCACGCCAATCATTCCCGAGAATACGGCGATCCCCAGTGTCTGCCGCATTTCGGCACCGGCCCCTCTCGAGAATACCAGCGGCACCACCCCCAGAATGAACGCGAGTGAAGTCATTACGATGGGTCGCAGTCGCTCCTTTGAGGCTTCAACCGCGGCATCATGAGCCGACATTCCTTTATGCCGTCGCTCGCGCGCGGTTTCGACAATCAGAATGGCATTTTTCGCAGCCAGGCCCACGAGCACGATGAAGCCGACCTGCACGAAAATGTTGATGTCGAGGTGGGTCATCCAGATTCCGATCACCGCACTCAACAGACACATCGGGACCACCAGCAGCACCGACATGGGCATCGACCAGCTTTCGTACTGGGCAGAGAGCACCAGGAACACGAGGATCAGAGCACCCAGTAATGCTCTTCCTGCCGTCGAGCCTTCCAGCAATTGCAGGTAGGTCAGTTCGGTCCATTCGTACGTCATTGCATCGGACAGCTCCGCGTCGGCGGCCCGTTCGACGGCAGCAATCATGTCGCCAGAGCTGACACCGGGAAGTGATCCACCATTGATGGGGGCTGCGGGGTACATATTGTAGCGGTTGATCAGAATGGGGCCGCCGATGTCTTCGATCCTGGCAATGGTTCCAAGTGGGACCATGTTCCCTTCGACGTTGCGTACCTTGAGTGCGCGAACGTCTTCCGCCTGCATTCGGAACTCGGCATCGGCCTGAATGTTGACCTGCCACGTACGACCGAACCGGTTGAAGTCGTTGACGTACGAACTGCCCATGTAAACCTGCAAGGTTTGGAAAGCGTCACTCAGCGGTACTCCCAGTGCCTTACATTTCGTTCTGTCGATATCGATATAGAGCTGAGGCGTATCCGCGCGAAAACTATTGAACATGCCGACAATCCCGGGCTCCTGATTGCCCCTCATAGCGACCTGATCGGCGCGATTTTGAAGCTCGCTCAGCCCCTGATCGGCACGGTCCTGAATCATGAGCTTGAAGCCCCCGGCCGAGCCCAGTCCGTCAACAGGTGGTGCTCCAAAGACGGCGATCTGTGCGTCTAGAATTTCGCTCACCATTCGTTGTCGCAGCCTGGCAGCGATTGCGTTCGCTCCGAGAGTCGGTCCATGGCGATGGTGGAAGTCGTCTAGAATGATGAACATCGATGCGAAGTTAGAGCCCACGGCGTTGAGAATGATTGATTGACCGGCAATCCCTGTCGTGTGGGCGACTCCCTCGGTCTCCTGCGCGATCTTCTCAACTCGCTTCATCACATCGATCGATCGGTCCAGCGATGCGGAATCGGGAAGCTGCATGTTGACCAGCAGGTAACCCTTATCCTGTGCCGGAATAAATCCGACCGGGGTCTTTGTCAGTCCGAAATAGGTTGCGACCAGAAGACCGCCATAAACCACCATGACGAGGAAACTGACACGCAACAGGCTCGCAACAATCCGTCCGTAGACTCTGGTCAGAGCGTCGAAACCGCGGTTGAACAACTTAAAACAACTGGAAAGAAACTGATTGACCGGCTTCCAGATCAGCCAGCCGACGATCATCCCCGGAATCATCAGGCCGATCCAAAGACCCCACTGTGCGTACTCTGATTCGGGTAGTGGGATCAGTGTCGTGATACGGGACTTTAGCCAGGCCGCACTGGCCCAACCGAGAAGGCCCATGTATCCCCACCATGGCAGGGCCTCACGGTCATCGTGCCCGTGTTTGCGATTTTTGAAGATCTGCACCGCACGCGATGGAGTCATCGTGAGAGCATTCACGGCTGAGATGATCATCGAGACCGAAATCGTCAGCGCGAATTGCCGGTAGAATTGACCGCTGATTCCTCCGAGGAGGGCACTGGGAAGAAACACAGAGCTCAGCACGAGCGTGATGGCGATAATCGGCCCGGTCAACTCGTTCATCGCATTGATCGTCGCTGTTTTCGCGTCGTATCCTTTTTCGAGCCAGCGTTCAATCCCCTCGAGTACCACAATCGCATCGTCGACGACGATCCCGATCGCCAGCACCAGCCCGAACAGGGTCAGGTTGTTGAGTGTGAACCCCATCACTGACATCACGGCCATGGTCCCGATCAACGACACAGGAACGTCGATCATCGGCAGGGTCATCGACTTCCAGTCCTGAAGGAAGAGCAGCACGACGATCGCGACAAGAATGACGGCATCCCGCAGTGACTTAAAAACCTCATTCACCGATTCTTCAATGAACGGGGTCGTGTCGTACACGATTGCTGAACGCATTCCATTGGGAAAAATCGACGCGAGCTGAGCCACTTTCTCGCGGACACGTTTGGCGGTTTCCAGAGCGTTGGACCCGGGAAGCTGAAAGACGGCCATCCCTACTGAAGGTTTGCCATCGAGCGTACATGCGGTGTCTTCATTTTTAGCACCAAGTTCAATCTTGGCGATTTCACCCAGTCGCGTTGGCTGACCTTTGTTTCCGGTCTTCACAATGATTTGTTCAAACTCAGACGCTTCTGTCAGTCGGCCCAATGTGTTCAATGTGTACTGGAAGTCGAGAGATTCAGAAACAGGGGGCTGGCCGACCCGCCCTGCTGCGACCTGGACGTTCTGCTCTTTCAGCGAGTTGACGACATCGCCGGCTGTCAGATTGCGGGATGCCATTTTCTGCGGATTCAGCCAGATCCGCATACTGTAATCCTGCTGTCCGAGAAACGTCACATCGCCAACACCTTTGATGCGTAAAAGGTCATCCCGCATCTGCAGAGTCGCATAGTTGCTCAGAAAAAGCTGATTTAAGTGGGGCTGTCCGGTTGCCTCGTTGATGTCTGAGGACAGGTTGACGACGAGCAGGATACTGGGGGATTTTTTCTTGGTACTGACACCGGTTGTTTTGACCACGTCGGGCAGTTTGGGCAGGGCGAGAGCGACTCGGTTCTGGACAAGAACCTGAGCCATATCCAGGTTCGTCCCCAATTCGAAGGTGATGGTCAGTCGATAGGTTCCGTCGTTGGTGCACTGCGACGACATGTACAGCATCTTTTCGACGCCGTTGACTTCCTGCTCGATGGGGGACGCAATTGTCTCTTGCACAACGCTTGCACTTGCACCGGGATAGCTGCATGAGACTTCGACGGTGGGAGGCGTGATTTCCGGGTATTGAGCGATGGGAAGCGTGAAGTAAGCAGCGATACCCGCGAAGACGATCACCAGCGAAATGACGATCGCAAAAACGGGCCGTTCAATAAAAAAGCGGGCAAGCATTCAATAACCCTATGCGGGAAATGGTGAACTCGGATTTATGCTCGATCCGTCGATGGAACGGGAGTGAATTCCCATTCAATGTACCGACATTGGTAATCAGCTTTCACGGTCCGGTGTGGTGTCCGTCTGGAATGAGAAGCCTGCTGATGATCGGCCGTATTGATGTTTTCATCTCCGTCGACAGGTGAAAGACATCAAACAAACGGGAATTCAATTCCCAGTCACGTGAGAGACGGGGCGGAACTGCTAGTGCGACTTCTTTTCTGCTGGCTTCGCTTCGTCACCCGGTGGTTTCTCTGTCTCGATGCGGACGGTCATCCCTGCCCTGACACGCTGCTGTCCCTTTACGACAACCCGATCGCCGTGCTCTAAGCCGGTTTCGATCACGCGCATCAAGCCATCCCTGCGTCCTACGGTGACGTCACGCTTTACAATTTTGTTCTCGTCGTTCACAAGGTAGACGTATCGCTGTCCCTGCTGCTGGGCCAGTGCCCGTTCAGGAATCAGCAGCCGTGGGCTGGGAAGTCCCATCTGAAACTGAACACGGACGAACAGGCCCGGAGTGAGCAGGCGGTCCGGGTTGGGGAATCGACCGCGAATCTGGATGGTACCCGTCCCCGCATCAACGCGGTTGTCCACGAGATCGATGACCCCGACGTGTGGGAAACCGGTCTCGTTTGCAAGTTCCATTCGGATCTCAACGTCGTCCCGTTCACGGGCGGATGCGAGCTTTTTCTCGCGGATCAGCTTCTGGATATCGAGCAGCGTTCGCTCGTCGACATCGAAGTATGCGAAGATCGGATCCGACGATACGATGGTTGTCAGTGCTGTCGAATCGGCCGAGACCAGATTCCCTTCGGTGATCAATTCGCGGCTGGTGCGGCCTGAAATCGGCGCGATCACTCGCGTGAATTCCTGGTCGAGCTTGGCTTTGGTCACATTGGCCTTAGTCGATTGCACGGACGCTTCGGCGTGAGCCAGATCTGCGACGGCCTTGTCGTAATCAGCCTGAGTGCTGATTTTCTTCTCGTGCAGATTTTCCGCTCGCAACATTTCGGCGCTGGCCTGTTTGGCGCTGGCCAACGCCGTCGCCAGGGTCCCCTCAGCCCGTTCGAGCTCTGCGTCGTACGGTCTTGGATCGATCTCGAACAGAAGGTCCCCTTCTTTGACTTCCTTTCCGGGGCGGAAATTGATCTTCTTGAGATAACCGCTGACTCGAGCACGAATCTCGACCGATTCCACGGCGTCGGTGCGGCCCGTGAACTCAGCAAAGTCGGCAAGTTCTTTCTCGGTGGGCTCGATGATCACGACGGCGGGAGGTTCACTTGCCGGCATGCCTCCTCGCTGCGACGTGCCACATCCTGTCAGGAGTAACACTCCTAGAATACTGGCAGCCCCGAGTTGTGCGTGAACAGAAAGAAGAGTCCCGCGGATCAACTGATTTCTCCGAAGACAGGAATGACACGAGAACAATCAGGCGTTTTGCCCCTGTGTCGCGTCGAGATGGGAATGGCACGGTCGATGCGTGCCGATCTTGTCACAATCACTCGGCCAATTCTAGCCTGTCGTCGCGAATTGTTGACTACGCTTTACACCGGGTATTGGCTGGCATCCATCGTCGGATCATTCTTGACGTCCAGAAGTCGCCAACAGTACCACGACGCCACACTGCAGTAGGGTTTCCAGGCGGCCGCAATCTGATGGCTCTGCTGTTTGGTAGGGAGTTCTGCCAGTCGGTACAACTCCCGAATGGACGACCGAACAATCAGGTCATCGTGGGGGAACACGTCGAGGCGCCCCAAGGAAAAGATGAGAAACATCTGGGCCGTCCAACGTCCAATGCCCCTGACCTGAATCAGTTGTTCGATCGCTTCCTCGTCCGACAGCCGACCGATTCGATCCAGTCGCAATCGCCTGTCGATTACCCGTTCGGACAAGTCCTTCAGGTAAGAGACCTTCTGCCGCGACAATCCGACGGACCGCAGTTCCTCATCCGTCTGTTCAATAATTGCTTGCGCCGAGAGAGGAAGTGGATGCAGGAGTTCATCCAGCCGTAACCGAATCGACTTCGCCGCCTTTGTCGAGATTTGCTGCGAAAGAATTGATCGCACTAACAGTCCAAACCGGTTCCTCTCGAGCTTGAGACGGAACGGCCCGGCCCGATCGATTAAATCTCTCATGACGGGATCGACCGCTTTCAGATGGCGAATGGCGGACTCAATCTCGACGGCGTTGATCGGCATAGGAATGAACTTTCTGCAACATACATCGGGAACGCGATTAAGTACGCGCTTGGCCTGAGAGGGGCGTGTGGAGTGGCAGCGCAGCCTCAGTGCTGGTGACGACTATCATTCAGTGATTTCGTGAGAAGCGTCAACCGCATGGCCTTGCCCACCAGGGCGTCCGGAGAATGGATCACATTTGTCAGGTTTTTTCGGACATCCGCCGGTAAGGAACGGGTGGATCTGAGACGCGAGAGGTCATTGCAGCAGACGCTCAGACAACGCAAGACGCGATGGGCTATCCCCAACTACTGTTACGTTAGGGATCGTCACGGCTCGAACTTGACTCGATAGTTCGTATCAGTCGGGCTGGATTATGGGCCTTGATAGGAATTGAAGAGCGTTGAAGGTTGCCCATGAGCTGGCTGTCCCTATCATACGCACAGTCCCGAGGAGAGTGGGGTCCCTGTGCCGGTTGTTGACCTTTCTTTAATTTGCACGCGTTCCTCTCCTTTGCAAAGAGCTTGCTGAGAAGTTGAGAGGATGGTAGCGACGTGCATGATCTTCCGCTGATAACCACGATTGCCGTTGCGTTCACAGCAGCTTGGGTACTAGGGCTATTGACGCAGCGCCTGGGGCTGTCCCCGATCGTTGGCTATCTGCTTGCGGGGGTTGCGATCGGGCCTTCGACGCCGGGATTTGTGGGTGATCTGGAAATTGCACATCAGCTGGCGGAAGTGGGCGTCATCCTGCTGATGTTCGGCGTCGGGCTTCATTTTGACCTCAAAGATCTACTCGCCGTGAAGTCGATCGCCATTCCGGGGGCGATTGGACAGAGTTTTGTCGCGACGATGGCGGGATTATTTCTCTATTCCGCCCTTGGACTTCCGATGATGGTCTCGGCGGTGATCGGTATGGCCATGGCTGTGGCAAGTACCGTGGTGCTGATGCGCATGCTGATGGACGCTGACGAGTTAAATTCTTCTCAGGGGCACATCGCAGTCGGCTGGTTGCTGGTGGAGGATGTGCTGACCGTCATCGTGCTCGTTCTAATCCCGGTGCTGGGAGAAATGGCTCACGAAGACGCGTCACAATTCTCACTTTCGCAGTTGTGGGTGCCGCTGGGCGTCGCTTTCCTGAAGCTGGGTGGTCTTGTGGTGACCGTACTGGTTGTTGGACCACGAGTGATCCCGTGGGTGCTGGTACAGGTTGCCCGGCTGCGATCGCGAGAACTTTTCACCCTGACCGTCCTGGTGTTTTCGATTTCGATGGCGGCCGCTTCGTACATGTTGTTTGGTGCGTCGATGGCTCTGGGGGCGTTTCTGGCAGGGATGGTCGTTGCTCAGTCGACCGTCAGTCATCAGGCGGCAGCAGATGCGCTTCCCATGCGGGACGCCTTCGCTGTGATTTTCTTCGTCTCGGTCGGGATGCTGTTTGATCCGATGTATCTGGTCCGCGAGCCGGGCATGATTCTGGCCGGGATGGGAATTATTCTGCTGGTGAAACCGTTGATTGCCATTGTGATCGTGCTGCTGCTGGGACGCTCGATTCATACGGCTTTAACCGTGGCCATTGGACTGGCGCAGATTGGTGAATTCTCGTTCATTCTTTCGGAACAGGCGGGGCATCACGGCCTGATGCCAGAGACAGGTCATAGCGTGCTGATCGCTGGTGCGATCGTCTCAATCACCCTGAATCCAATTCTCTTCCGCTGCATCGCTCCCATCGAATCTTGGATTCAGAAGTCGCCCTGGCTCTGGTCAATTCTCAGCCGACGGGCTGACCGGCGGGCACTCAAGGTAAACCGGTCAGCGGAAAATCAGATCCAGCAGTCGGTCTCTGACGGAAAACGGCTGGCGATTGTGATTGGGTTCGGACCTGTGGGCCGGACCGTGCATCGGCTGTTGACAGACGCCGGTCTGAAAACCGTCGTCATCGATATGAATATGGACACGATCAGTGACCTGATGGCGCGTGGCGAAGTCGCGATCTTTGGGGACGCATCGCACGATGCGATTCTTGAACAGGCGGGGATGGATCATGCCGCCTACCTGATTGTGACCCTGCCCCATTCCTCGGCCCGATTGGCCGTCGTGACCGCAGCGAGAAATCTGAACTCAGATGCACGGGTTTTCGTACGTGCTCACTACTTGCGCGAACAGGACGATCTTGAGGAAGCCGGAGCTTCGGCGGCAGTGTTCGAAGAGGGTGAGGTTGCAGTGGCTTTGGCCAGACTGGTTTTGTCTGACATCGGGGCTCACCGGGACGTGGTCGAGCGGAAGGTGCAAGGGATTCGTCAGCAACTGATTCAGCGAAACATGTCGCAAGTTCAGTCGCAGCAGGTGCGGACGATCATGGTTCCCTGGGAGAACGTCCGTTATCTGACTTCGAACGCAACAAGGCAGGAAGTTTTGGTTCGAATTGCGGAAGAGCGATTTTCCCGTTGGCCCGTTGTTGAAGCGGGTGGAAAAGTTGCCGGATATCTGCTGGCCAAAGACTTTATCATCGATGGGTCCGGGACGGATGAGTGGAGTCGCCTGGTCCGGCCGCTGCGTGGTGTCCAGTCAGATGAAACTGTCGATTCCGTTTTGCTGCAGATGCAGAAAGAAGGGTCGTCAGTACGAATCGTCGAGGAACGGGGAGTGCCCGTCGGTCTGGTTACTCTGGAAGATATTCTCGAACAGGTTTGGGGAAGAATCGACGACGACTGTCCGGTTGAGGCGCATCTGGTTCTGCGAGAGGCCCTTACAGCAGGTACGGTTCTTTTGGACCTGTCTGGGAAGAATCACGAAGAGATCATTCGCGAATTGGCGGGAGCGATTCCTCCGGGTCGGCTGCCGCAGCGAGTCAACATTACCGAGATGGTATTGGCTCGTGAGCAAGAGATCACGACAGACCTCGGGGTCGGAGTTGCCATTCCCCACGCACGTTGTCCTGGCCTTCATCAGCCGATCGTCATTTTTGGGCGTTCGAAACAGGGGGTCCTATTTTCGAGCGATTCTGAAAACCCAGTTCATCTCGTGTTCCTGTTGATCACACCAGCTGACCAATCGAGTGTCCAGCTGATTTTGCTCGCGCAACTGGCTCGATTGGTTGAAGATCAAGCGACGCGCGATCAACTGAATGGGGCACTGACTCCGTACGAGATCATCAATATCTGCGCAACAAGACAGCAGGCAGGGGATGATTCTGACGCCGAGTGAGCCGGGGCTCTGTCGACGAGGGGATCGCTCGGTCCGTTCTCTGAAGAGAATGTCGATCGAAGCTCGATGCTACGGAGCTTAAATTCGGGCCGACAGATTCCCTGATGCAGTTCACCCCAGGAATCGAACTGCGTCCGGCGGTTTCGGTGTAACGTTTTTTGACGATACGCTCTGCAGCCTGTCGGTCATTTGAGGTACGCGTCGCAATCCATTGGGTACTCGCCAGCAAGCCCATCGACTCGCGACCGGACATGAGGCTGCCCGTAATAACTGGCCCTCTTCTCCGACGATTAGTCTTTTATGAAGACTGCTGTCGGCGTGAAATGTGCGGTAATTATCCTCACTTCAGAAGTGGGTGCGTTGATTTGTTCGGAAGTGCACTGTGTTTTCTTAATTTGTGTTTCATAATGCTTCTCTTTGCTGCCGTAATTTGTCTGAAAAGAGTTCGTTTTTTATGAATTCTCGCGGAAGATTTCACCACCGCTTGACCGGTCTCGGATCCATCGATAGCGTGATCCCGGCTTGCTCGCGGTTTCCGAGTCGACTGAGACGTTAATGGGGGGGGTAATGGAGATTTCCGCTGGCGCAGTACTGCAAGCGATCAAGGACAAGTCCTTGAAAGCCACAGCCCGTCCCAGCACTTGCGGTGAACGGATCGGTATCGAGCTGCAGGCGGATGGGAAGCCATTCGCGGTGTTCGAGTGCCGACAAGATCACCGACCTCGGGCGACATTCGGAAAGACCGTCTATGTGATGCCTTTTCCGGGAGCGGAAGAGGAGCTGAAAATCGAGTGCGGATCCGAAGTGGAAGCGGTTCGGATTGCAATGGAACTCGACAATTGCCTGAATCGTGCGTTCCATGAGGCCCTCGGGGCGGATGCGGAAGCGACGAATCCTCCGACGCTGGGAATCATGCTGACGATATCTCAGGCAAACTGAGGTCGATTTGCTGCCACGTTGTCTGCTTTCAACTACCGGTGCATCGACCGGTTGAGCCCGACCAATTACGATGCGGATATGTCGCCGTCTGCTCGATCACCGATAATTAGCCGCCTGTTGGGAACCCTCGCGGTCGTTCTTGCAGGGACATTTCTCGCTGCGACCTGCTTTCAGACGGTGCTCGGTTCACGCCAGCTAGCTTCAAACTTCATCAGTCCCGCCACCTGGTCCGCACTGACAGCAACCCATCCCTCGGCGATGGGTTCAGGTACTGTCGTGCCGGAACGTGCTCTGGTCGACATTTCAATCGGTTTCACGCTGGTTCCCTGTGCTGTTGTCTCTCTGGTGACGTGGCTGGGAGGAAGCGTATGGCTGACAAGGCGAGGTTGGAGTTGGAATGAGGCTCTCATTACCTGGGGCTGGTACGGCTGGGGTTGGTGGATCCTGCTGGATGTCTGGGAGTGGATCTGGATGAGTGCGGCAGCGGTCGGGTGGTCGTCGCTGGCTGACCTGTTGTCGGTGATTCCCCAGTTCTGGCTGGCTGGATGTCTCGCGGGGTGGATAACGACGTTTCTCACTCTCGCTTCCGTTCGTCGGTCTTCGCCTGATCGGTCTTCGCCTGAGATTGAAGTCGTACGTTCTTCTCAACGGAGAGTCTGGATTGCCGTTTCCGTATATACCCTTGTTTATACCGCGATGAACTGGAGGCTTTACGGGAACCTGCTGATGCCTCATGGTGATTCGGTCATGTATGAAGAACACCTCTGGAACCTGCTGCACGGTAAAGGGTTTCGAAGTTACCTCGATCAGGGACTTTTTCTGGGTGAGCACATCCAGTTTGTGCACCTGTTTCTGCTTCCCCTTTACGTGCTGTGGCCATCACATCTGCTGCTGGAACTCTGCAGTTCCGCCTCACTGGCGCTCGGGGCATTTCCCGTGTACTGGATGGCGAAGCGGCATTGTGGATCCGATCGGGCTGCGTTTGGAGTCGCCGTTGCCTACCTGCTGTACTTCCCCATGCAGTTTCTCGATATCGAAATCGACTTGAAGACTTTTCGCCCCGAGTCATTCGGGATTCTATTGCTGCTGCTGACGTTCGATCAGTTGGACCGACGTAATCTGTCAGGGACCCTGGCGGGGATTGCTCTGTGTCTGACTGTCAAAGAGGATTATACGTTGATCTTTGGCCCGCTGGGGCTCTGGATCGCCTTCCATCGTGAAAATACGACTCAGCTCGACGGAATTCCTCCAACCGATGCTGACAATGCTGCTGCGGGCAGTGCGGTGAAAAACGCGTCTGGCGTCGCTGGTTGGATCATGCCTCGATGTCGGTCGCGGTTAGTGGCCGGTCTTGTACTAAGCATTTTCAGTGTTGCCTACCTCTGGTTTGCTACGCGAGTTGCCATGCCGTGGTTCCGATCAGGAAGTGAGGTTCACTACGCCAGTTACTTCGCTCGATTCGGGAAAACGCCGGAAGAGATACTTCGGACATGGCTGACTCAGCCCTTCTCTGTCATCGAAGCCTTACTGACCCTCGAGACAGCACTTTACGCGATGGCCATGCTCGCACCGGTCATGTTTCTTCCCCTCTTCTCGCCTGGACGGCTGGCGGTCGGGCTCCCTCTGTTCTTCATCTTGTGCCTGAATGAACTGGACGGTTCGCGGACCCCGCAGCACCAGTTTCACGCTCCACTGGTGGCCGTTGTTTTCTGGTCGGTGGCTGCAGGACTGCCGCGCGCGACATCGCTCATCACCCGGCTCGCGCCTAGGTTCAAGGTAATTGCCTCGAATGATCAGGTCGACATTCAGCGCGTGCTCGCACGGCTGGTCTGGACGGCATCCCTTTGCACCGGATTGTTTTTCAGTCTGGGGCCTCAAGGATTCCCTTTCTGGGATCCGGGATCGAGCTGGTATTGGCGGACCCTGTATGGACCCAATCCTCGCTCAGAGAAATTTGCACGGATTGCTCCACTGATTCCAGCAACGGCGCGAGTTGCGTCGACCGACTTCGTCCATCCTCGATTCACTCACCACGAACGGTCGTACGACTACAGTGGTTATCAGCGGAAACTGGCAGGTGAAGGTCAGCGAATACCTGCAGATACGGACTATCTCGTTATCGACACCGGTCATAAATACTCCACCATCAAGTGGCCGGGCGAGATCCCCGAATTACGTGATAATCCTGAAGGCTGGGAACTGCTGCCGGATTTGACCGAAGGAACTTTTATCGTGCTGAAGCGGAAGAGGGATGAGAGGTGACAGCAGCAATTCCTAGAGATTCAATATCGGGGAACTACCTTTCCTCCGCTTCTCAGTGCGGGGCGAATGGCCGAACGTGTGCTGTCCTGCCTCGGTTGCTCGTCAGCGTCCGTTCGCCCGAGGAAACGACAGCAGCACTCCAGGGTGGTGCTGAGATTCTGGATATCAAAAATCCTTCACAGGGATCTCTGGGGATGGCAAGTCTTCAGGATATCACGGCGATCGCGAAGGATTCGCTTCGAAGCCAATATCCGTGGGTTGCACTCAGTGTCGCGTTAGGCGAATTAGCGGACTGGAATCACAATGAGATTCCGTCACTGCCGGAGGGGGTTCAATTTGCTAAGCTTGGCCTCAGTCAGTGTGCTTCGCGGCGGGATTGGGTCACGGAGTGGAGTCGCATTCGTTCGGCATTCGCTATCGCAGCCATTTCAAAGATTGCCTGGGTCGCAGTGGTTTATGCAGACGCGGTGGAAGCCGACGCTCCGCCGGTGGGCGAGGTCCTTGAGGCAGCCATTGAAACAGGCTGTGCCGGATTGTTGATTGATACCTGGGCCAAGGATCAACGAACCTTGCTCAATGAGTTCTCGCAGCAGCAACTGGTTGAGATTGCCGAGCGGTGTCGGTCCGCGGGGCTTTTTCTGGCACTGGCCGGACGACTTAACGCTGACTTGTTGCCAGCGTTAAGTGGCGTACCCGCCGACATCCTTGCGATCCGGTCTGCCGCGTGTCGAGGTTCTGATCGGACTGCGGAACTCGACTCGACAAAAGTGAGCGAGTTCCGCCATCAACTGCGTCAGGCTTACTTAGCCCGTTTATAAAATGGGAGTGGAACGATTTCGGCTGCTTCCCGTTTTCCACGGATATCGACTGTGATACTGGTGCCAATCGCGGAATGCGGCTTAGCGACGTAGGCCATCGCGATTGATTGTTCCAGCGTGGGTGAGAATGTTCCCGAAGTCACTTCGCCGATCCGAGCGTCGGCGGCGAAAATTTCCGAGTGTTCTCGGGCGATTCGCTTCGAGTTCAATTTGATCCCAACGCGAACGGGTCGATCCTCCCGATCTGCGATCTTGGCGAGTGCATCGCGGCCCACGAACTCGCTTTTATCCAGCTTTATGGACGACTTCAGTCCGGCCGTTAGAGGGTCAATGCATTCCGACAGTTCATGTCCGTAGAGCGGCATCGCGGCTTCCAGTCGCAAGGTGTCACGGCAACCCAGCCCGCATGGCTTCAGCTCAGCAGACTCCCCTGCTTCGATGAATGTTTCCCACAGCTTCACTGTCAAATTTGCGGGGACAATGACTTCAAAGCCATCTTCGCCCGTATAGCCAGTGCGACTCACGAAAATGGAGGCTCCATCGAATGTAGAGAACTGGCCGAAGTAGTACCGCATGGCGGAAACGTCCATGTTGAGCACCTTCTGCACAAGCTCCAGGGAACGGGGGCCCTGAATGGCGATCATGCCGGTGTCTTGCGTCTCGTCTCGGAAGCTCAGGTCGAGTGACTTGCCAGACTTGCACAGGTCAGCCTTTCGCTGATTGATCCAGTCGACAATCTTGAGCCGATTACTCGCGTTGACCACGAGGCCGAATGAGGTGGGATTGATTCGATTAACCAGAACATCGTCCAGAATTTGACCGGCATCGTTACAAACCAGTCCATAACGAATCTGACCGTCGACCAGATTGTCGACGCGGCACGTCAGCAGATGATCAAGCAGTCGCTGAGCATCGGGACCGTCAAAACGGAGTCGGCCCATGTGAGAGATGTCAAACAGTCCGACGGCTTTTCGGACGGTGTGATGCTCTTCCGCGATGGACGAATACTGGACTGGCATTTCCCAGCCACCGAATTCCACCATTCTCCCTCGATGGGAGGAGTGCCAGTCAAAAAGTGGTGTGCGGTGCAATGGCATTTCAAGACCTTTATCTCTACCTTGAGAGGCCACCCGATTCCACGATGACCTGTGGCCGGTTCCTTCCCAAGTTCATTTTTACGGGGCAGCTACGTGCAGTCTACGGACTGACGATTCGGTCCCCCGATGCGGGCTGCTGCTGGAGCATGACATTGAAGACACAATTCGGCAAGATTCACTCGCAGCGGATTCACGGAACGAGCACGGCTCCTGTCGGAATTCCGAACCTGTCCAAAGTTGAGGTCGACCATAGACGCCCCTCCCCTTCAAAGAGGAGTGGCATGCGTGGTCCCCGGGCGAGGGGCGGTTTGCTGCAAACGATTCTCACTGTGGGACTCTTCCTGCTAGGCAGCGTGAGTTGCCTCGTTGCCGAAGAGATTCGGCCCAACGTGGTGCTAATCGTTGTGGATGACCTCGGCTGGAGCGATCTGGGGTGCTATGGCAGCAAGTTCCACAAGACGCCGAATCTGGATCGCCTGGCTGCAGAGGGCATGCGCTTCACACAGGCCTACGCGGCCGCTCCCGTCGGAACTCCGACGAGGGTTGCGCTGCTCACCGGGCGATATCCGCAGCGCGTGGGGATCACCTCATCGGTCGTGGCCAGCGGGAATAACCCGAATCACCGAATGACGGCACCACAGGTCGTCCATCAATTGCCGCTTGCCGAGGTGACTCTCGCGGAAGTTCTAAAATCCGCCGGATATGCGACCGCTTCCATTGGGAAATGGAATCTCGGTGGAGAAGGCTTCGGCCCGCAGGAACAAGGATTCGAGACCAACATTGCAGGCAGCGATGTGAACGAGGGAATTTTTCGGGATGTGGCTCCTTACACAAATTCGGCTGGAAAATTCCTGCCCGGTCTGGAGCAGGCGCCTGAGGGTGAACTGCTCACCGATCGACTCGCCACTGAAGCAGAAAAATTCATCACGTCACACGCCAGCAAACCGTTCTTTCTCTACCTGCCACTGAACTCTGTGCACCAGCCCACGAGTGTGAAGCCCGAGGCAGTAGGTAATTACGGGGACGCTCCTGCTCAGCCGAACGGGACGCAATCCAACCCCACCTATGCCGCGATGATTGAGAGCATGGATGTTGCGATTGGTCGAGTCGTTAACCAGTTGAACCAACTCAATCTCTCTCGGAATACGCTGGTTATTGTCACGTCAGACAATGGTGGCGTGTGCAACAGCAATGGGCAGATCCTTCCCCCGACGGTGAATTCTCCATTGCGAGACGGTATGGGCCACCTCTACGAAGGAGGGCTTCGTGTTCCTCTGATCGTCAAGTGGCCCTCTGTTGTGCCGGTCGGATCCACCAGTGACGCGATCGTGTCGAGTATCGACTGGTTCCCCACCATTGTGGACGGACTGTCGCTTGCATCGACGGACCAGCTGAAGTTCCCCGAGTTTGACGGCGTGAGTCTCGTCGAAGTGCTGCGCGGACGAAATGCCCCGTCGCGTGACGCGATCTATTGGCACTTCCCTCACTACAACACCAACGCAGGGGCGATTCCCGGTGCCGCGGTCCGGTCGGGAGACTGGAAGCTGATCGAGTTCTATGAATCGGGGCGTCGAGAGTTATTCAATCTCAAGGCGTCGGTCGGCGAATCGATCAACCTCATCGAAGAGCAACCCGATATCGCCCAGCAACTGGCTGAAAAACTCGAACGCTGGCGAAAGGATGTGAATGCACAACTTCCGCTGGCGAACCCTGACTACACGCCCAATCTTCAATCCGATGATGGGTCAGTCGCTTTGCATGCGAGTACGGCCGAAGTCTCTGGAATCATGTTGAGGTATGAACCACTCCCGAACAAGGACACGCTGGGGTACTGGGTACGAGCAGAAGATACGGCGACGTTTGAGTTCACATTGAAGCGGCCGGGGCGGTTCTATCTGGTTCCTCATGTGGGATGTGGTACGAGCGGTGGAAGTCTGGTTCACTTCGAAGTCGAAGGGCAGACGATACCGCTGGTCGTTCCGGGGACAGGTCACTTCCAGAACTTCGTCCCACAGAACCTAGGGCTGGTTTCGCTGGAAAGAGCCGGACGGTTCAAACTGAAGGTTGTCCCGCAGAAGAAGGAAGGGGTGGCCGTGATGGATATCCGACGTATCGAGTTACGACCCTACGCGGCGGAAGACATGCTTTCAGACCTTCAGTTGCTCAAGCCATTCTGGAAGTCACCGATGGTCTATCGAGAGAGTGTGATTTGCGTTCGGGACGAAAACGGCAAACCTGCAACGGGCAAGTTGCTGTTCCCCGCCCGCAAGATTCTCTCTGTCGCCCGGGCGGATGGGATTCAGCAGTTTCAAGAGGGGACCGATTTCAAGATGGGTCCGGATCGACGGCATCTGGTCAGGAATAACGAGTCGGCCATTCCCGTGCTGAAGTCAACTGACTTATTCATGCCCAAGGGAGCGCGACCAGCGTGGACCGGGGGGGCTCAACCTGCCGTTCCGTGTGCCCTTCCGCATAAGGCGGGCGATCCGGAAACGCATGTGCTGTTTGATAACGGCCACTGGTTCCATGGCCAGCAGATTGAAGTGACATACCTTGCCGAATCTCAGGAATGGCCCGCTGCCGTTCCCCGTTTCGATGCCACAAAATTGCCCCGGACGCTCGCTCGATTGAAGGGGAAACAAAAGCTGACAATCGCGGTCAGCGGTGACAGTATTTCGTACGGGCTGAATGCCTCTGGTCTGGTGATGGCGCCTCCTTATATGCCGATGTATCCCGACCTGGTTGCTGCTCAGTTACGTGCCAGCTACGGGACTGATGTCGCACTGTTCAATCGCGCGGTTGGCGGTTGGGGCGTCCCCAATGGAATCGCAGATCTGGACAAATTGCTCGAGCATCAGCCTGATCTCGTGATCATCGCATACGGCATGAATGATGTCGGACGTCGTAATCCAGGTGCGTACAAAGAAGGAATCCAGCAGATGATCGCGGGGGTTCAGGCCGCCCGACCGGAAGCGGAGATTATCCTCGTCGCCACGATGGTCGGTAACGACCAATGGACACACACTCCTCGCGAGATGTTTCCCAAATATCGAGAGGCCTTGGAGTCGCTCTGTCAAGAAGGGATTGCGCTAGCGGACCTGACCTCCCTCTGGACTGAGATGCTTAAACGCAAACGGGACTGTGATTTGACCGGCAATGGCGTAAACCATCCGAGTGATTTCGGACACCGCGTCTATGCGTCAGCCATCCTTTCGCTGCTGATCGATCTCCCTTAAACCGCATGCAGGACCCCGAGCCTGGCCGAATCCACCGTCGATTTCTCCAGAGCCGACCAAACGAATCGCTCAGGCACCTTGGGAACAAATGGGTGCCTGTGTTTACAGGCGCTTGGAGAGTCCTTCGGCCAATCTCTGGAGAGCCTTGCTGATATCGTCCGGATCCAGATGGACATTCAGGATACTGAAGGCGTCCTTGTTGGCCATCGCGGCGTTGAGTGACTGATCGAGTTCCCCTTCTGTGCGGACTTCAAACCCCCAGCCGCCCCCCAGCAGATCCGGCATGCGATGATAGTTCCAGTTGAGAATATCGTTGAACGGCCCATCCTGCAGGAATCGTTCGGTGGTGTAACCCTTGTTGTTCAGAACGATGACGATGGGATTGAACCCATGTCGGACGGCGGTCGAAAGCTCCATGCAAGTCATCTGGAATGCCCCATCCCCGACGAGCACGATTGGTCGCCGATCCGGGGCTGCGACGTTCACGCCGATGGAAGCGGGAATCGCAAACCCCATCGACGTGTAGTAAGCCGGGCTGATGAATTCGGTCTTCCGGTAGATCGTCAGGTCGGCAGCACTGAAGAGGCAATCACCCACATCGGCAATGACGATCATCGTTTCATCGATCAGTTCGTTAATCCGGGCGAATAACCGGGCGTTCGTAATCTTTGCCTGCGGCTGCAGTGTGTAGGGTGTTGTCGCTTCTCTGGACTTTTCCAGCATCGGTCGTTTGACGACTTTGAGATCGAGGTTTCTGAGGCCTTTTACGAAGTCCGTGACGAGAATATCCAGAAAGTGATGGTGCGAAATCCGCGTGTGCTCCGAAGTGGAATAAATGCACTTGGATGGATTAATGTTCGCCGTGAAGATCCCCATATCGATGTCCGTCAGGAATGCTCCCAGCATGATGACGCAGTCACTCTCTTCGACATAGTTCCTCAAGCTGTCGCGGCACATGGCGCCTTCGTAGATGCCGAGGTAGAGGGGATGCTTTTCACTGACGACCGATTTCCCCAGGAGGGTGGCGCACATCGGAATGGAGTTTTCTTCCGCGAATTTGACAACCTCGTCAGCGAGTCCGAATCGATGCATTTCGACGCCCGCAATGATGACGGGCTTCTTGCAGGCATTAATGACTCGTTGAGCCTCGGCGAGAGATTCCTGCAAGGCATCCTTGTCGCTTTCGAATGACTCCACTTTGGGAACGTGGGGATAAGGGCAACGGACATTCACTCGATCTCGCGGCAGCTCCAGATAAACGGGCCGTTTATAGCGGACGGCCGCTTCGAGACAGCGGTCAATCTCCCGAAACGCCGTAAGGGGATCGTCGAGCGACGCATTGGCCACGGTGATCTTTTCGAAGACCTCGCGCTGGGTATGAAAGTCACGGACCCGATGATGGAGGAGCGGATTCGACTTTCGCTCGTCCACGCCGGGGGCTCCGCTGATCACGACCACGGGTGATTTTTCTGCGAAGGCGCCAGCGATGGAATTGCATAAGCTCAGTCCACCTACGCAGTAAGTGACGCAGACGGCGCCGATCCCGTGGACACGGGCGTACCCGTCAGCGGCGTACCCCGCGCAGTCTTCGCGGGTGCAACCGATCACATTGATCGGGCTTTCCTCAAGCATCCCGTAGAATTGCAGGACAAAATCGCCCGGGATTCCAAAGATGTCGGACAGTCCATGATCCTGAAGTCGCTGGATCAGGTAACTCCCGATCGTCCATTCCTTTTCGGTTTCGACTGGACCTTGATTTTTCGCAGCCTGTACGGCGGATTTTCGAGCCATGTCAATCCCTCAACAGAACCTGGATGTGATATAGTTTCGTCTTGGAAGGATGCTGCAAGTATCGGTACGTCAAGTGAAGTCTGCAAGCCGCAATCGGAGGCAGGGTAATGCTGCTATCAGAGTGGATGTCTCGTTCGTGCCCCGTGATTGGGATGTTGCACGCACCAGCGCTACCTGGCTCTCCTGACTATCGCGGTGACTTTGCCAGTGTCCGTCATATTGTACTGCGAGATGCAGAAGCTCTGGTTGCGGGCGGCGTCGACGGACTGATGCTGGAAAATTTTGGCGATGTCCCTTTCTATCCCGATCGGGTTCCGGCAATCACTGTGGCGGCGATGACATCGCTGGGTAGCGATTTGAAATGGCGGTTCGGGATTCCGCTCGGAATCAATGTCCTGAGAAACGACGGTCGAAGTGCTCTGGCGGTGGCGATTGCCTGCGGTGCTGAATTCATTCGGGTCAATGTCCTGTGTGGCGCTCGCGTTGCGGATCAGGGAATATTACATGGCATCGCCCATGACCTCCTCCGAGAACGAGCGAACCTCAAGGCCCAATCCATTCAGATCTGGGCTGATGTCGACGTGAAGCATTCGGCGGCATTGGCAGCAAGGCCCTTAAAGGATGAAGTGTCTGATCTGATCGATCGCGGTAAAGCGGATGCCCTCATCGTATCGGGATCGGCAACGGGACAACCCATCGATCCGGACACACTTCGCGCAATCAAGTCAGCGTCTGCTTCGACTCCTGTTTTGATGGGTAGCGGCGTGAATGCAGAGACGGTCAGCGAACTTGTTCCTTATGCAGATGGAGCAATTGTTGGCTCAAGCCTCAAGCAGGATGGCAAAGTGAGAAACCCCGTTGAAACGAGTCGCGTGATAGAATTCATGGAAGCGATCAATCGGGGCAACGTGAACAACAGCAGTACGTCCGCCTGACTCCCGCGGAAGTCAGAAGCCGTATCCCATTAAAAAACGGGATCGTCGTAAAATTTTACGGGCGGAATCGGCAACTCGACAATTGGATTATTTAACGCAGTGAAAATCTGCATCAGTAAGAATAAGGGTGGCTGGTGACTCTTCGTGTGACGGACGTGCTCGGTGACGATGGCAGCATCGCCCGACGTATGAAGAACTTTGAATCGCGTCCGCAGCAGATTGAGATGGCGACGGCCGTTGAACACGCAATCGACACGAAGCAGCATCTGGTCGTCGAAGCGGGTACCGGTACCGGGAAAAGTTTCGCCTATCTCGTTCCTGCCATCATTGCCGCGACCGCGAAACAGGGTGAGGGAGGACAACGAAAGAAGATCGTCATTTCGACGCACACGATCAGTTTGCAGGAGCAATTGATCGGCAAGGATATCCCCTTTCTCAACGCCGTGATGCCCGTCGAGTTTTCCGCAGTCCTGGTCAAAGGACGTGGCAACTATATCAGTTTACGGCGGATGAAGGGGACCGTTGATCGGTCGAAAGGGATCTATTCCCGTCCTGACGAGCTGTCGCAGTTGCAGCAGATTGTCGAATGGTCGCGATCGACGACCGACGGCAGTCTGGCAGATCTGGATTTCAAACCGCTGTCTAATGTCTGGGATGAAGTTCATAGCGATCATGGCAATTGCCTTGGAAAAAAATGCCCGACGCACGACCAGTGCCTTTACTACAAAGCTCGACGACGCGTCTGGAACGCAGACGTGATGGTGGTCAATCACGCCCTGTTCTTTGCCGATCTGTCTCTACGCCGGGAAGGGATCAGCCTGCTTCCCGATTATGACGTCGTCGTCTTCGACGAGGCTCATACCGTTGAACAGGTCGCTGCAGACCATCTCGGGATTTCCGTCTCTAACGGACAAGTCGAGTACATGCTGGGCAAGCTCTACAATGACCGGACTCAGAAAGGACTCCTGGTCCGAATGCCCACGGCAGACGCTTCAGTACTCGACCTGCAGCGGCAAGCGATTCGTTCGATCGAACGCATCCGTTTCCTGTCCGGAGATCTGTTCGCTGCGATTCACGAGTGCCAGCGTTCCCACGCAGGAAAGAACGGACGATTCCGCAGTCCGGTTGAGATCGAGAATACGTTGGGACCGGCTCTCAAGGAACTCTCCTCGTGGATCCTGCAAATCAGTTCACACATCAACTCGGATGAAGAGCGGATTGAATATACTTCGGCAGCCGAAAGGTGCAGTTCGCTGGCCGACTCACTGAATTCGTGGTTACAGCAATCGATTGAAGATGCCGTCTACTGGCTTGAAACCAGTGGCCAGCAGCAGCAGCGGATTAAACTGGTCTCTGCTCCGATCGATGTGGGACCCGTGCTGCGAGATGAATTGTTTAACAAGGTCAACACGGTCATTCTCACGAGTGCAACACTCGCAGTGGGAGGTCAGAGTTTCGCATTTATCCGCCAGCGTCTGGGACTGACACGATCGACCGAGAAGAAGGTCGGCAGTCCGTTCGACTACCGGGCTCAGATGAAACTGATTCTTCCCGAAGGGATGCCCGACCCGAGTGAGTCTCCCGCTGATTATGAAACCGCCGTCTGCGAACGGATCCAGAAGTACGTGGAACTGACTCAGGGTCATGCGTTCGTGCTGTTTACCAGTTATCAGATGTTGCGGAACTGCGCACGTCGTCTGACTCCCTGGTTCATCTCAAAAAACCTGAGTCTTTACTCTCAGGCAGATGAGTTGCCGCGCACGATGCTGCTGGAAAAATTTCGCAACGATCCGGCAGGAATCCTGTTTGGAGCCGACAGTTTCTGGCAGGGGGTCGATGTCCCCGGAGATGCTCTTCAGAACGTGATCATCACGAAGCTCCCCTTCAGTGTTCCCGATCATCCCCTGCTCGAAGCACGACTCGAAGCCATTCGAACCGCGGGGGGGAACCCCTTCATGGACTATCAGGTCCCCGAAGCGGTGATCAAACTTAAACAGGGATTCGGTCGTCTGATTCGCACTCGCTACGATAAAGGGATCGTGGTGATCCTGGATCCGCGGGTCAAAACCAAACGCTACGGGCGGCTGTTCCTCGACAGCCTTCCCGAGTGCGAGATCATTAATGATCCTTGATGACTGTTGATCAGTGCGACCCGGTAGCTAACCGTCGACGGACTCTCTCCAGACAATTCCATCTCCTCTCGCTTAGTGCTGCTTCATGACCGAGTTACCCGCCGACGAAAACCGTATCGCCAAAGAGGAGTGTCGGCTGCTTCAAGAGTTGCGGGCGACGCCGGGATTGCTCGAACAGATCAGCCAGTCCAGCGGGTCAGAGCTTGCGCTGCAGTCGGCACTGCGAAGACAGTATCCCGACGATCTGGTGCGAATGGCTGTCTCACTGCATCAGTTCCGCTTGAAAGCGCGTGGCAAGTTCTCGCGGGCAGAACAGATGTGGTTCGACCGTCAGGGGCTCGAACAGTCTACGGCAGAGGTCGTATCTCGTTATAAAGCCCAACGTTTCAAAGGGACTGTCTGGGATCTGTGCAGTGGAATCGGAAGTGATTCGATGTCGCTCGCCGCGCATTGCGATGTGATTGCGGTCGACATTCATGCCCCCAACTGCCTGAGAACCATGTGGAACGCCGAGGTCTATGGCGTTGCGGACCGAGTCGAGACACAGTGCCGCGATGTTCGGGAATTGACGAGCTTCAGTCATCTCGTCCATGTTGATCCGGACCGGCGACCTGGCTCATCGGGGCGAGTCTCGCGAATCGAAGATTATGTCCCCGGACTCGACTATCTGAATGCGATCATGCCGCGATGTCCGGGTGGTGCGATCAAGGTAAGCCCCGCCAGCAACTTCGGCGGTAAGTTCCCCGACGCCGAGATTGAACTGATCAGCCTCCATGGGGAATGCAAAGAAGCGACCGTCTGGTTTGGCGAACTCGCCAGCGATGCGCTGTTTCGCGCGACCGTCTTACCGGCGGGAGAAAGTATCTCAGGGCACCCCTTGGAAGTACTGGTTCCGGTAAGCCCATTGGGACAATACCTCTATGACCCCGATCCCAGTGTTGTACGAGCTGGACTTGTCGATGTGCTCGCGGATCGGCTGGGACTAAGTCGATTGGACCGGGCCGAAGAATATCTGACGTCCGATCACCTCGTGACGTCGCCCTTCCTTCAACCGTTTGAGGTCTTGGAAAATTTACCCAATAATGAGAAAGAACTGAAAGCCTGGCTGAGGAAAGCCAGCGTCGGACCATTGGAAATCAAGTGCCGACATATTCCGATACAAGCCGATGTACTTCGCAGGCGACTTCCGCTGAATGGCTCGGAACCCCGAGTCATCGTGTTCGCTCGACTCGATGGGAAGGCCCGCATTGTCGCGGCCCGACGCATCAGTAGCGAACATCAGTAACGAACAACTGAGCGGAGTTATTCGAACTCCGTATGACGGGTCTCTGGCAATCTGGTTGCCATTCTCAGGCCATCACAGGTTTTCGAACGCGTCCTTACAGCGCGCCGGCAGCAAACTTTCATGTCTCTCTGCGAAGTGGTCGCTCAGGCTCCACTCAATGGCAGAAACACTGCCAGTCGTGGTGGCCCGGCAGGTATCAATTCGTCCGTCGCAAGGCCGTCACGCAGATGTCATCGCGCTGCGCCCGACCGTCACAAAATGCGTCCACAGCTTCAATCAACGCGGGGACAAGCTCGGTTACCGATTGAGGGCCATCGGCAATCACTTGTCGAGCTCGCTCCTTCGCGAACAGCTCATTTCGCGAATTCATCGCTTCTGTGATTCCGTCGGTATAAAAGAGAATCACATCATCGGGTTCCAGCGGGATCCGCAGCAACTCGTATTTCTGGTCAGGCATGACACCCAGAGGCAAGCCCGACTCTCGGTTACCAATGATGTCGGTTCCCTGATTCCGCCGTCGAAACACCGGAGGAAGATGCCCTGCGCTGGCGAGTTGCAGTTCATGGCGAGATGGATCAAGAATGGCAATTGACAACGTGATGAAACGGTAGCCGAGTTCACTATTCGCCATCTCAGAATTCAGACTGTCTAATGCCTTGTTGGCGCACTGAGCATTAAACAGGTGATATCGAACCGACGCGTTTAAGCGGGCCATCAGTAACGCGGCGGGAATTCCTTTTCCGGCGACGTCCCCAATGATCACGGCGATTCGTTCATCAGGTAACCGAATGAAGTCGAAGTAGTCTCCGCCGATGCTTTGTGCCGCAGCGTAATAGTCGGCAAACTCATATCCCGGCACAACGGGAGGCTGGCTCGGCAGGAAGCTCATCTGTACCTGCGCCGCAATCTCCATATCCCGTTCAAAGTCCCGTTGCTTCAGCAACGACTCGTGCATTGCCCCGTTTTCAACGGCCAGACTCGCCTGAGCCCCCACGCTGACCAGCACATCCAGGTCATCCGAGTTAAACGGCTGCGAGACGTCGAACGTGCTGATCTGCAGAACCCCCATGGCGTTGCCGCTGGTATCCATCAGCGGAGTGCACATCAGAGAACGCAACTGCATCTCGGCGATACTTTCGCTGTGTTGGAAACGGCGATCTCCATACACGTCCGCACTCAGAATGGCCTGACCACTGTCCATGGCCTGCCTTACCACGGTCATGCTGACAGGGACATCATCATCGTCATCGCTTCGTCGTGACTGCGAACAGCGAATCCGCAGTTTGTCCGAATGATGATCCTTGAGTAATACAAACCCCGAATCGGCCTGTGGGAAGATCTTGAACAGAGAATTCAGAATCACAGGCAGCACGTCGGAAAGGACGAGCACCTTCCCCAGGGCCATACTGATTTCAAGAATCGCCCGCAGCTTCGCCTCGGGGCGTACATTCAGCCTTAATCCCTGAGCCGACGATCCCGCAGAGATGGAGGTCAGGACTGAAGAGCTTTCCAGTGCTTTTTCGGACGCAATCAGTTCGGGCTCGGAATCAATCTCAGGATCTGGTGCCGAAACGGTCTCGCGGATCCCTCCGATGGCAATCACACTGGAGCCAGGTGAAACCGGGATCGAAGGGCCGCTCGCCTTTCGCATGAACATGAAGGCGTAGTCGCAGACCTTGATCTCGTCGCCATCACGAAGCTCGGTCCGTCCTCGAATGGAGTTCCGGTTCACTTGCGTACCATTACGGCTGCGCAAGTCTTCAATCAGGAAGATACCATGCTCTTCGACGATCTGAGCGTGCTGACGGCTGACAGAGGCGTTGTCGAGAACAATCTGGCACGAGGGATGGCGGCCCAATACAACGGCCTCTCCCGACAGGGCAAGTACCTGACCGGCAGAACTTCCTTTGATGACCTTGAGGTATGCAACGGTCAAGGGAAACTCCGATGAGACCAAAAAGACGACGCGTCCGGCCCGAATTGAAGGGATAAGCTCCTTCCCTTCAGCGTAGCACGGGGCCGAAACGCGTTCAATCGCCATGCAAGGATTTGAAGCAAACCAAGTTCACATAATAAGATCCATCTACGAACTCGATTCCGTTCGCAGCAGCGGCAGTGTTTAGCCTCGTGCGAACGGGATACAGGGGAAAACGCAACTCCTTGGTTCCCCTGTCTCTCAACTGCTTCTGACGATCGCTCATCGAGAGACCGCTAATTGCTCGGCAGCGAGTTGCGGAAGAAACTGCTGCACAAAGGTAATGGCTTCTTCCACCTGATCGGCCTGGATCAGGACCAGATCACCCGGCTTCATCTGTCGCAAGGTAATTTCGATGGCCTTCATTTCGCCCCGCGTCTCAATGATCTTGTCCGATCGCAATCGCGTACCGCGGGCGAATCCCTGACGCATCAGGCGGCAGACCTCGCCGTCCTCACGGCCTCGCGTGCAGGCGTCTTCATAGAGCACCATCAAATCGAACCCGTTGGCGATCAGTTCCGCCTGTCGGATGATGTCCTCATCCCGGCGATCGCCGGCGGCCGTATAGACGATCAGACGACGTTCATGGGGCAGTTTGTCGAATGCTTCACACAGGGCAGAAAGAGCAGCCGCGTTGTGGCCGTAGTCGATTACCAGTGTCGATCCCGAGAACTGGATGACATTGAATCGGGCGGGGACTTTCTGCGTATCGTTGACGAATGTTTCCAGTGCGTGCCGGATCATTTCAAACGGCACCCCTAGGGTCCATCCGGCAGCCGCAGCGGCCATCGCGTTTTCGACCTGAAAACCGATCAACCCGCCAAATGTCAGGGGAACGGAATCGAGGAGTGCGATGCGAGCTTCCCATGAGCCTTCGGCGGCCATGATGCAGTTATTACGCAGGTAGATGACTTTGCCCCCTTTGGCCCGATGTGCGGCGACCAGCGGGTTCGACAGCGATTTCGCAAAGTAAAGGACTTTACCCGGGCAGTAATCCGCCATCCCAGCGGTGAGTGGATCATCCGCGTTGAGCACCGCATAACCGGTGGGGGCAACCGATTCTACAATGACTCGCTTCACGCGGGCCAGTTGTTCGGGAGTATCAATCCCGTTCATCCCCAGGTGGTCACCTTCAGAGATGTTGGTCACGACCGCAGTATTACACGCGTCAAAGCCCAGCCCTTCCCGTAAAATCCCCCCCCGTGCGGTTTCCAGCACCGCTGCCTCGACGGCCGGGTTCGACAGGATCGTCCGGGCACTCTTGGGGCCACTGCAATCACCTGAATCGATCCGGCGATCGTTCAGATAAACGCCATCGGTGCACGTCATGCCGACGCGTTTGCCCGTGCAGCGGAGAATGTGTCCCAGCAGCCTCGTGGTGGTCGTCTTACCGTTGGTTCCGGAGACGGCCACAATCGGAATCCGCCCGTCGTCCCCTTCTCCGAACATGGTCCCCACAATGGCCTCGCCCACGGGACGCCCTTTGCCCGAGGAAGGTTCCAGGTGCATACGCAGACCGGGGGCAGCGTTGATCTCGACGATGATCCCCCCCTGCTGCTCCAGGGGACGGCTGATGTCCTGACAGACAACGTCGACACCCGCGATATCCAGTCCGACCATCCGCACGCCGTCGATGACGCGAGCGGCCACTTCCGGATGGACCAGGTCCGTGACGTCTGTTGCCGATCCACCCGTACTCAGGTTCGCATTGCGGCGCATCAGCACCACTTGTCCGGCTGCTGGAACGGAATCAACCGTCAGGCCCTGATCGGCCAGCACCCCTTTGGCGATCTCGTCGATGCGGATTTTGCTGAGCGACGTGGCGTGATCCTCACCGCGGCGAGGATCCTTGTTCGTTTCTTCCACGAGTTGCAGGATCGTATGACGACCGTCGCCGGTGACCTGAGGAGGCTCTCGTCGGGCGGCTGCGACCAGCTTGTAGCCGATGATGAGGAGGCGGTAATCTCCCCCGTGGGCGAATTTTTCGCAGATGATCTCGTCACCTTCTTCCAGAGCGGAAGCGTACGCGGCGACGACTTGTTCGCGCGAATTCAGGTTGCAGGCGACCCCGCGACCCTGATTTCCATCCTGGGGCTTGATGACGACGGGGAGCCCAATCTCTTGAGCGGCTGCCCACGCGTCTTCGGCACTACTGACGGGACGCCCTTTCGGGACCGGAACGCCGACCGCGTCGAGCAACTGTTTGGTCAATTCTTTGTCTTGGACGATCGATTCGGCGACTGCGGACGTCCGGTCGGTTTCCGCCGCCAGAATGCGATGCTGCTTACAACCGTATCCAAGTTGCACCAAACTGCGATCATTTAGACGGCGCACTGGAATGCCCCTGTTGAGGGCCGCCCGGACGATCGAGCCTGTGCTGGGACCGAGACGGATCTGCTGATCGAGGCTGCGAATTCCCTGCACGCGGGACAGAGTATCAAATTCCTGCTCGGCGATGGCG
Organism: Schlesneria sphaerica; assembly: GCF_044336245.1. Taxonomy (NCBI): domain Bacteria; kingdom Pseudomonadati; phylum Planctomycetota; class Planctomycetia; order Planctomycetales; family Planctomycetaceae; genus Schlesneria; species Schlesneria sphaerica. The sequence goes on from NZ_CP172346.1 coordinate 6,290,368, forward strand.
GCGCGGACAAGATCACCACCGGCCGCAAGTGCCATGCGGCCAACGGGTTCCTCACAGTACTCGACGGTGATCTTGCAGATCCCCGGAGTCTTGGTTTCGAAGACGCGAGCGAATTTCACCTCGCATCCGGCCAGTTGCTGGAGGTGGATGGTGGTCCGCGCCAGCAGTTCTGCGAGACTCATCGCGATCGAGCGGTGCGCGATTTCAGGGGATTCTTCGAGCGGTTCTGAAGGGGGGCCAGAGCGAGAAACGGTGAGCAGTGTGGCGGCCCGAGATCGAATGTTGGCAATGTCTTGCGTCGAACGCTGCAGGTGAGCAGTCAGGTCGATCTCAACTTCAAGTACCGTCAGTTGAGACCAGATGTTCGGACCTCGCAAAGCTCGCGTTGTCCCAAGATTCATAATTCGTGCGTCCTTCAGATCCTACACTTCACCTGGCTTATCCTGATTTTGGTGGACCACACGGCCACCGTTGCTCCGGGGATGCAGAGTTGCATCCTCGTTTGCTCCTGCGAGCGCCCCATCTGCGGGGAAATCGTATCGCCAAGTACGTCTTCGTCTCGACCTGTCTATCGTGCCCGCAGTCACCCGTTTTCACAGGAGACCGACGAGTCGGCTGCTCTACTCGCAATCAGTGTGCCATCTGACCGAATGATTTCAGAACCGCTGATTGACGTTTGAGGTGGAAAAGAATCTTCCAACCCTGCTTCTCTGTTTGACCGGGCCGGCATCACCCGGACCCTGCAGGAATCAACGCTGATTCCTGCATTTGTCGCATTCGTCGTCACGCCGCAATCTCGGCTGGCTCCAGTCCCAGCAACGTTTGTAATTTCTTTACGGTTTTGGCAATTGTACAAGACTGGATCAGCAGTAACTCACCCGGCAGCAGTTCTCGCCACGCCGCGTCGACGGCCTGCGTCCAGTCGCTGATCTCGGAAATACGGGCGACTCGCCCCCTTCCCTCCGCGCCGGACCGCAGTAACTGCATGATTTCACCGGCCGGGCGGACTTCATTCTCAATTTCACACAGGGTTACGCGGTCAAATGAGTCACCGAGCATCTGTCCCTGATGAACGATATCCGCGTCGCGGCGATCTTCTTCAGCCGAATAGATGACCGCGCGCTTCGTATGTGGAAACTCTTCCAGAGCAGCAATCACCGCCCGTAAGGCGGACGTGTTGCGACCGTCCATAACGACGATCGTTTTGCCAGAGGATTCCAGCACGTTGAAACGGGCGGGAGCGTCTTGAAGATTCCCCTGGAACGAGTGTAAGCCGTTCCGGATGGCGGGCAGCTCGAAACCGAGTCCCCAGCCCGCTGCAGCGGCCGCCAGGACGTTTTCGAGCTGAAAACGAACGCGTCCGCCGTGCGTGCAGGGAAGATCCTCCAGGGTGACCAGCGGAGTTTCTGTTTCCCCCTCGCAGAGGACGACGTGCGCGTCTTTCACAAAGACCACCCGCTTTCCGTTCGCCCGATGCTCCCGAATGACAGGATGTTCGGGATCGATCGCAAAGAAGGTCACGCTCCCTGCGGAAAGTTCCTTCATCTCGACCACCAGAGGATCGGTCGCATTCAGCACCGCAGTGCCGCTCGGCAGTACGACATCCACAGGGGTTCGTTTGACTTTGAACATATCCCGGGGTGAGTCAATGTACTTCTGACCGAGATGGTCCCCTTCCCCGATGTTTGTGACGATGGCGCAATCACACTTGTCGAAGCCCAGCCCTTCCCGCAGGATTCCTCCCCGAGCGGCCTCAAAGACCGCCGCATCGACCAGCGGATTGAGCAGTACGTTCCGAGCACTTCGCGGTCCTGCACAGTCGCCCGTGTCGATGACTCGGCCATCGACCAGAACTCCGTCGGAACAGGTCAGACCGACAGTGTGACCGGCGGCCTTCATGATCGAGGCGACAAGACGTGAAACGGTCGTTTTCCCATTCGTTCCAGTGACCGAGACGATCGGAATCCGACCGGTATCGCTCGGGTCTGGAAACATGTGGTCAATGATCGCTTCGCCCACGGCACGGGGCTTTCCGACTTCCGGCTTCAAATGCATCAGCAAACCGGGGCCGGCGTTGATCTCGACGATGACTCCCCCCTGCTCTTCCAGTGGACGGGAAATATCTTCCGTGACCAGGTCGATGCCGGTGATGTCCAGACCGATGATCTGAGCCGCCAGGATCGCGTGCTCGGCGACCGAAGGATGGACTTCGTCTGTGACATCGCGGGAAAGGTTGTCGTTCCGTCGGATGATCGCTTTCACACCGGGCTCCAGCACCGTTTCCGGTGTGTAACCTTGGTTGGCCAGCGTGAGAATGATCAGTGGAATCATCCGAATCCGGTCGAGTGGCTTGGATTCATCCTCGCCCCGGCGTGGATTGGAATTTACCTGAGACTCGATCAAGCCTTCAATCGTGCTGACACCGTCCCCGACGACCCAGATTGCGTCGCCCGCAGCGGCGGCAATCAGTTTGTTCCCCACAATCAGCAGGCGATGCTCCGAACCGCTGGCGAAGCGTTCGACGATCACCCCGGAACCCTCTTTCAGGGCTTCTTCGTAGGCGCTTTTCACCTGATGTTCTTCGGTCAGATCCATGAAGACGCCGCGACCATGATTTCCGTCGACCGGCTTCACGACGACCGGGCCGGGAATCGATTGAGCCGCCTCCCAGGCGTCCTCGGCACTTTCCACTTCGCGACCTTCCGGAACCGGAATCCCTGCCGCGGCAAGCATCATTTTCGTGAGCTGTTTATCCTGGGCGATCGATTCGGCGATCGCGCTGGTCGAATCGGTTTCGGCGGTCCAGATCCGGCGCTGATTCTTCCCCTGTCCGAACTGGACCAGACTGCCGGAATTGAGCCGTCGGAACGGGATGTTGCGAGCTCGGGCCGCGTCCACAATCGCGTTGGTGCTGGGACCCAGACAGACCCGATCCGCCAGATCACGCAATCGCTTCAGTTCGCTTTCCATTTCGAACGGAAGGTCGAACACAGCCGCCATGAGCAGCCGGTGAGCGGTTTCCAGACAGGCGTGGCCGAGCGTTTCGTCCTGGTAGCGGATCGCGACCTTGTAGACACCTTCTTCGGTGGTCTCACGGGCTCGTCCATAGCCGACGGGGGTGCCGCAAAGGGTCTGAAGTTCGAGTGTCGTGTGTTCCAGAATGTGAGCCAGATAGGTGCCCCAGCGGAGACGCTGAAAAAATCCGCCCCGTTCCCCCACACTGCAACGGTGTTCGATCATGCTGGGGAGCCAGATCATCAACCGGTCGTTAAAGCCGGGGATATGCGCGGACGAGGTATCTTTCAGCGCGCCCAGGTCGACCCAGGCTTCGAGAACAGTGTGCCGGGACCAGATGTTCGGGCCACGAAGAGCAAGAACCTTGCGGATGATCATGAATGCAATGAGATCCTGTCAGTACCGCTCGTCAATCAGGAGTACGAGGTCGGAGTGTCCGTTCGACCAAAACAGAGACGATTATGCCGGTATTTCCCTTTTTGTTCCATCAAGAATCGACATCCCCAATTCGCTTCCATGCATTTTTTTTCCTCGCCCCCTGCCCCCACAGTCAAACTGCAACAATTCGACTGAAACACAGAAATTTCTGCCGAATTGACATTACAAACCCGCAAGTTTCCGGGTCAACGGGCCGGATTCGTCCCGTTCCTCCCCAGTGATCAGCAGCGGATTCCCGACGAGACGTCTGCCGAATCTACCCCCGGAGGCCAGTTCCCGCTCTGCTTCCGGCAGCGTCTGCCCCTCTCGGGTGCTGCTTCCACGAGCTGCTCGAAGAGCTTCGTCGGGAGAAACCCCTGGGAGCGACTCGCCAATCCGAAATGCGCGCTGCACAGATTTGAGCACCTTGAGCACCTAATGGTCCAAACCCCTGTTTTACAGGCTTTTGAATTAGATGCTCACGTTGAGCATCTTGAGCACCTTGAACATCTAATCATGAGCGAATGACCGGCCACGCCAAAATTCAGCTCCGAGATCATAAGTATTGATTTCCAATGGAGTTGTTTCACAGAACATCTTTCCGCCGAATCGATGAGGTCGGGTCGCAGCGACAATTGACGGGAACATACTGACGAAGCAAAAGGAGGAACCAAGCCTACCAGTGCCGACAATTCTACTTCATAAGAAAATTGCGTCAAGATTGTTTGTCGCAGTGCGTGGTGAAGGTACTGCGGCTTGGATGGAAACGCGAAAGATTCCAGGGGAGTTGTAGAAGCAGTTTCAAAACCCTATTTTTGCAATAATTACTCTGGCAGGCAATTTGCATACCGATAAGGGAGAAAGGAGTCCCTTACATGCGAATTACCCTGTCCATGTGGCCCCAACGACGGCGGCCGAATACGACAGGGTCCAGGACGGTCCCAAAGCCATTTCTCGATGATGCCCAGTGGAATTCCATCAAAGATCTGTTTGCGAACCCTCTTCCATCCCCACTGGGAGGCCGACCACGAGTCGAGCCTCGACCGTGTCTGGAGGGAATTCTGTGGGTCCTGAAGAGCGGAGGACGATGGCAAGATTTACCAGAGCGATACCCCTCTCCTGCAACATGCTGGCGAAGGCTCAAGGAGTGGACGGAAAGAGGAATCATGGTCAAAACGTGGGAGCGTCTCCTGAAGTCCCTTGATCGACAGAAGCGGCTGAACTGGTCGCAGGCAATGGGTGATGGCACCTTTTCGCCTGCAAAAAAGGGGGCGCCGAGGTTGGCAAGACCAAGAAAGGCAAAGGAACGAAACTCATGCTGATGACGGATGGTAACGGCGTCCCCATCTCGGGGTTCACCATTTCTGCACAGGTCGCCGAAGTCAACACGATCGAGACGCTGGTCGACATTCAAGTTGCTGGCCAGAAACCGGAGAGGCTGCTGTACGATAAGGCTGCCGATGCGGATTGGATTCGTGATACGCTCAAACTGCGAGGTATCGAGCAAATCACACCCCACCGAAAAGGCCGGAAGAAGCCGTCTCGACAAGACGGGCGAAGCCTGAGGCGATATGCGAGTCGCTGGAAAGTGGAACGCACGATCAGTTGGCTAGGCTATCAAAGAAGACTTCTTGTCCGGCATGAATACTACCCACATCTCTTCGAAGGTTTTTTCCACCTCGCCTGCCTAATGATATGCTTGAACCGGTTTTGAAACTGCTTCTAGCGAAAAACCCTCATTTGATGTGGATTTCATGGATAAGTAATGACACTCCAGAGTTTAAGTGCCGCCATTCGGAGTAACAGGACGAATCATACGCAGTTTCAAACGAAAGACTATCGCTGATGGGATCCACTGCCTCCTCTCTCCGAGAATCGCAACTGCTCGTAATTGGGGTGCTACTAGTTGTTGCTGCGTGTGCAATTCTAACTGCTTATGCTGCTCTAATGGTGACGATGCTGTGGGATCCAGTGAGTGTCCTGTGCGGACTTGTCGCGATTGGTGCTGCTTGCATGATCGCTTATCATCAATTGAAGAGCCTTCGGAAGAGTTCGATTGATAGCACCTTCCAGTCCAGTATTGCTCCAGGTCTTCTTGGTTCTGTCGCGATTTTCTTGGCTGCTACCCATGCGCAACGAGAGAGTGACGGGGTTCACGATCGCAGGTGGGAAGTAATTGCCCTTGGCGTGGGGGTGATGCTCTGGCTTGGAGCAGTATTGAATATTCTGTGGTTGCGTTCTTGTAGGGGGCGAAATAACAAGGTGGGTACAGCGCGTCGACTGGTACACGCAAAGTGGGATCTTAAGATTATTGTCCCGATTATAATCTTCGTCGTCGCTTCAATTTCAGTGCAAGTGGTTTTCGGAGTGCGCAGGATTGGGGAAGGGGTTGGGAGAAGTGCTGCCCCATTCGGCCTGCCGGCTTCTGCAACTGATATCAATTTTATCCAAGGGCCGCGAGGATCTCTGACATGTGATTTTTTTATCGAAAAAGAACAGTTTATCCAGTGGATAAGGAATGGAATCGGGGTACCTCAAAGATTTTCCGCCGGCGTTGTATTAAGGGAGATCGTCTCACCATGTAAGATTCGTAGAGTTTGCAAAGCCGCGGAGCGAGATACAGCGCTCGGTTATGGAATGGGATCATGGTGTGAAGCTGAGGTACTCGATGGTTATTCATATGAGTGGCGCGAGCGCGACCGTAATGTTAGCGCAGTTTTCGACAGAGCCGCAGCACGAGCCTATTACTATCGTCAGTTGTATTGAATCGCAATCTCGAAACCATGGACGAAAGGGGCACGGGGACACTACAGATCTGGGTAAGTGGCAGGAGCGAGTATTTCGATAGGCTGAAAGTCCGATTGCGATTGTCAGCCACCTTAGCAGCCTGTTGAAAAACCTCCAACAAGTGCATATCTGATATGCCCGAATGACCTTGGTGAGAAGATCGTCTCGGGAGGATTTGGCGGTGTCGCTGGGAAAGCGTGAATTAGAGAGTCAGCGGGAATTCTGGCTGGAGACGGATCGTCTGGCGCCAGGTCCAGGGTACGCTCACTTTCTCATCTTATTCTCTGTACACTGCAGTGACGTCGTCGAACCAGACCTTGCCTGGTCCGTAGATTTGCATGCTGACCTGGATTTTTCTGGCCGTGGGCGGAATTTCGACTTCGCCTGCGTATTCCTTCCAGTCGTGCGTCACGGGTTCATCTCCCGCTTCTTTGGCTCCGATGTATGAAACCCAGTGATGCGAAATCCACTCGGAGTCCTTGTCCAAGAACAGGACGTCCAGGACTGCCTTGTGGGCACCTTCGGCTTTCACTTGAGCACTGACCTTGATCGATTTACTCCCATCTTTGCGATCAAAGACCTGATGCATTTCGGCAATTGGAAAATATCGTTTGGCGTCTTTCTTCAGGCAGATGCTCGCATTCCCAGATTTGCATTTTTGCTTGTCCCAAAGGAACGTCACGCCATCAACTTTCTGTCCGATCGACCACGACCGAGGCATCTGGTCCCCCTCTTCAAAGCCGGGGTTCAGCAGCAGATTGGCGGCACCGCTTTCCGTGTTCGCCAAATCCGCGACTTGAGTCGTTGCATCCTCCTCCGCCCGAATCCGGTTTGATGCCAGCAGTACCATCAACGCTACCGCAGTCAGCGCTAACCTGGATGGATTCTTGATCATTGACAAATTCCTGTCGTTGAAGAGGGGTTGAATTCACGGGTATAGCTATCAATTCAAAGCTATCGCAGTTGAAGCCACGTCCACAATAAAATTGTCTTCAGAAATGTCAGATGAAGAGCAGAGTTCCGCGGGGAGACAGCAGGTTCGTGGAAGGGCTTGGTCACACCTGCCCATCCTCCTCCCGCAGGGCCATTAGGTTCTCCAGGTCTGCCAAGAACGGCGTGACGGTGTGGTCACGAGAAATGGTAAGTTCAGTTTCGAAGCCGCCGTTGCAAGGCTTTTTGGGGGTGTGGGAGCTGAGCTATACTGCGTTTCACGAAACGGCGTGTGTGAGATATCTTACGAGATGGTTGTGATGCGAGATCGGGATGTCTTCTTACGCGTCGTCGGGACCCTGTTGGTCGGACTATTGCTTGTAACACGCTGGCCGATTCTGTACGCAACTATGTCTCTCATCTTTGCCGTTTATGGTTGTTACGTGATTAGACTCGGATTGAAGGGGGTGGCGAAGGGAGCGGAAAGTGACCCTGAACTTCAAAAGCAGTATCGGGACTGGGGCAAGAAAACAATTGTCCTGGGTTGTTTCTATCTCGTGTTTGCATTGATGTTTTTCGGGAACTATTTGAGTCCGCCGGGGAATGGACGTTGAAGCAGTTGGCCAATTTGCTGCCAGAAGTGAGTGCGCGGACAGATCGCAGTCTCTTCGGATTCGCCAAGGAGACATGCGGTCGAACGGTCGGCCCTTCAGGCCTTTTGGTGTTTTTCCGAATCACGTCTGGCCCGATGGGCCAGGCTATTTGAATGAATGGCCCTTTGGGCCGGAGAACGAATGGGGCTTTGGGCTCGAGAATGCATGTGAGTACACTTGGGACACAGTTTGTCTCAGGGGCGCAGCTTCAGAACGAGGCTCAGCAGACTCTATCGAGCTCACGAGCCACCCCCATCCCTGCAACGCCTCGAATCAGAGGGATCTTCAGTCCCAAATATTCAGTCAGCAGGACTGACTTGAGTGCAACGACGCGCAAGTTGCCAGCCGACCAGTTTCCAAGCCTTTGCACTCGACGAGGGGAATGGCACGATGGGCCTGGTTCCGAACCGTCCCGGTGGCCGCTGCGGCGACAAAGGGTTTCTGCCTATGACGTAGACGGATTGCCAGCCGTTACTCAGTAGGACAGCGAGGCAGCTTTCTGAAAAGCAACACCTCGCTGTCACTGGTCCGAACGTTCCGTGAGCTGTTGTCCATGTCGCCGGCCGCCGGCAGACGCTTGAGCTGACCCGCCGTCGCATTGGCCAGCAACAGCAGGAAGTTCGGTGCAAAACCGCAGAAGCTTTCTCGTAATTCGGAAGCTTGGCCCGCCGCAAACGTCGACTTCGAGAAAGCATTTCTGGGGGATTCAAGGTAACGTTCTCACGAGGCGCTTCGGTGCAAAAAAATCACACCTAGCGCCAGAAATGCGGATGACACCCCTCTTTAGTGCACACCGACGGAATCCATTTATGACCTGTAGCCTGCAGACTTATCTCAATGCCTGTCGGTGTGCACACTCATTCAGATACTCGGTTTCCCTCTGCCCTGTTGTCCTGAATTACCAGTTACGTGCACCGACTTTTCAGCCGCTTCCGGAAGTTCGGCCACATCCGGTATTCACCATTGAAAAGATTGCTCATCAACCATTTCCCCAATTCTTGATCGCTCATTTCCTGGGGCCGAAGCGTCGCTTCGCAATCAGACCGGCGATTCCCGTGCTCAGGAGATAGAACATACTCGGTTCGGGAACTGCGACGGCCAGGCCGATAATGTCTGGGGAGCCACTGCCGATCTGACCGATGAATGTTGCCTGTCCTGTTGACAGATTAAGCGAGTAGAGTCGGTCCAAGTCGGCAATAAAAGCATTGTTGTCGGCAGTAATATCGAATCCGCTGTCACTCGAAATGTTGAATCCCAGGGAACCAACTGTATTAAGGACTCCGTTATTTGGTGGCTGCTGCCTCACCAGCGTGTTCAGGTTTGAATCGATGCCGAAAAGAGTCGTCGAGGTCGTTCCTGCAAAGTTGTTTGTGTAACCGATTGTCGTGATGCTCGGGTTTTTTCCGAAATTCACGTCGCCTGCGGCATATGCGAGATTGCCGTCGACGTTCACATTCGTCGTTGGCGTTGCAAACGTGACCCGGTAGTTCTGGTCGGCCGTAGTATCAACGCGCAGTGCATCTGGAACGGGGTTGAAGTCGATTCCAATGTTTCCACTCAGGTTGAACGGGGATCCCGTCAATCCTACGGCTGTTGCCTGGCCGGTGACCGTATTGATCTTAAAGATCGCACCTTGGCCCATTCCATTGACTCCGACACCATACAGTTCCTTCGTGGAAGGTCGAAAGTCGATATCCTGCAACATGTAATCGCCGAGTCCTGTCACACCAACGGTGTTCGTGATGACACTCGAATTCGATGAATTAAATGTCAGTAACTGATTGTCTGCGGTCAACCCGGTAATGGTCGCTGCCTTCACAGACACGGGTAAGATCGCAAGGAATGTGAATGCGAAGCAAATTGAAAGTCGATAGAACATACGACGAATATCCTTTAATGGGCGTAGTCGAGATTAAACTGGGCTTAAAAAGGAGGTTCACAGAGGCCTAAAATGATGTTCACTACGACGAATTCATTTTTTCCCTGCGAGCCAATGTGAGAAGCTGTCGAAGGGCTCCCGTTCGCAATGGATATTCCGCTTAACACTGTAATTCAGGCGGAGTTCCGAATTTTGCGTGCCTGTGCAGATTAAGTACTCGTAATGTGTCGTTATCGCCGGCAGCGGAAATGAAGCGTGAACATGCGATCAGTTATGGTTGCATATGTGATCGCCCCTTTACTAACTCATCAGTGGAATTTGAGCCTTAAGAAACGCAATCGAGTGGAATCAAATCGCGCAGCGAGGCTGACCCTCGCACGCACTGACTCGAACGGCAACTGGCGAAGACGGCGCAGGGACCTCGACTTGCACTCGTTCTCATCACTGTGAGAATATCTTTGGAGCCAGTTTCCGATTCTGAAAACGATGTGGGGCCATGGAGATCCTGCATATCCGGAGCTGAGAACTGGCCTCGTTGCTCGTCAATGATTTTCAGGAATGTGTGACTTCTGCCAGTGCGTGACCGGACAAAGGTTTGACGATCGCGATGACATGCATGAGGTTTGGCATCACGCATCAAGAGAGCAGCCGATATCACTCAACGTCAAAGAGCGTGAGTGCGTCGGCGACACCGGCCTCGGCAGTCAGCAATGATTCGTACCCGCATCGAGGAACTTCTCAATTAGCTCTCAAGCGTGGTGCTGGCGTTGCCGCTGCTCGGCGGGTGAGAGCGGTTGGATTCTCTGGCGGGCATGGATGAAGATTTTCTCGCGTCCTTTCATCAGACGAATCAAGACCGCTGGGGAATCAATCGGCCAGCCGAAACGCGACGGTGTGAGTTCTGCGGTCGCGCGGCAGGTTTGCGTCCGTCAAGTGACACACTCTGTGGCAGCGGCTTCCAGCCGCTGAGCGCGGGTCATCATCGGCTGGAAGCCGGTACCACGTTTCACTTCCTTGTTTCACTGCCACATTGACGCTGTCCCGTATTTGCGAAGGATCCGGAACTGGTGATACTCTGCGACCTTCTCGAAGTCATTCCCTCAATCATCAATGATTCGGAGAGGGTAACCGCAGCAGCGGACACGCTCACATGCAAGGGGGAACGAACATGGTCTGGGCATTCTTTCGTGGATGGCGGCGGAAGCTGGGCCTACTGACGCTGGTCATGGCGTGCGTGTTCATGGTGGGGTGGGTGCGAAGTCATGCTGACTACGCCGAGTCTGTCGATCTCTCGTTGATACAGATTGTTTCTTCCAACGGATCGTTGGAGATCTACGACCCGAAAGGGTTCAGAACCGAGACGCTGGAACTGGCTGATGGAAGGGTTGAGCTGGTTGAGCAAAACCTGCCGCTTTTTGAGATCGACTACATCGTCGTCGTCATTCCCCTGACTGTGCTCACTTCATGGCTTATGCTATCGAATCCCGGCAAACCCGCGATCGGATCAACAGAAGGGGCTGTGTGATCATGCAAGAATTTTTTCGTGGACGGCGACGGAAGCTGGGCCTGCTAACGCTGGTCATGGCGTCCGCGTTGATGGCGGGATGGGTGCGAAGTCTGATTCTGATCGATCGTATTGTCGTTTGCATCAGTCCAACATCGAGGCAGCAATTCGGAACAGATTACGATGCGTTCTGGTTCGTTCATGAAACTGCTAATGGACCTGACTTTAAAAGGATTTCCCTATTTGAGCGGAAAGCATGGGTGCGTCCCCAAGGCGAAAGGCTCGTTCCTTTTCGACGACTGGAAAACGACTCGCCTATCTTCGTCCTCGACTGGCGATGGCGATGGATCGGCTTCGATCTCGGCAAATGCCATTGGTTTGAAGATTCAAGGGGTGGATCACCGAAAAGATGCCTGATGTGTCGTGTTCCATATTGGGCAGTTACAATACCACTGACCGCCCTTTCCGCCTGGTTCTTATGTTCTAAACCACTGCCGACGAAAATGGGGCCCGTCCGAGACGAGCCCCTGAGTCCTTGACGCCAGTTGAGTTGACGATTTCCCACACGCCGGGCTTGCTGCCGGCAAACAAGCTCGATCCGGGATTACTTTTTCACTTTTGAATCCAACTCAAATTCGTGCGTATTGGTACCTGCGGCGACGTCTGCCATCAGACCGCTGGTGCGAACTTCCTGATAGGCTTTGGGAATCTTGATTGTGGGGGCGGCAGGCTGGCCGGTCGATTTGGCGGCGAGGGGATCAACCGCCGGCGGTGGTGAAATGGCAACCCGGTAAGTTCCGGGTGAGCATTTCAGGGAGTATTGCCCATCTTCCTGCAGTGGTGCGTTCGCGGTTTGTCCCGTTTCATCAATGAAGAGGATGGATCCGCCGCCGACCGGTTCTCCATCGAGACTCACCATACCCGTCACGTAAGATTGAGGCTTTGAGCCTGAGCATCCCGAACTGAAAAGGGAACTCGCAAGCAACCCCACCATCAGGATGGAGCCAGACAGACGATGAGCGTTCTTCAGCCGAATGAGGGGAACAGGTAATCCCATTGCAGTCTACCTTGTTTCAAAGATTTCGAATGGCGTTCGTACCAGATCTGGCCGGCCGGCGGACCTTTCAGCCGCGCCGGCCGGCTGCTTGAAGAGGCGGCTGCCTGCCAGCACCGCGCTGCAGGGAAACGCGTCGCCCCTCCAGAGAGAGGAGCGACGTGTTCATGACCAAGGGAGGAACAACGCTTTTAGACAGTCCTGTCCGATGTGCTCCCTCGTGGCGGGCCTCAGTTGAGGCCCTCACCCATGACCTGTCCATCGTCGCGGATACACGTGTTGCGGAAGACGGTCCAGTCCATGCTGTTACTGAGGAAGACCGTGCCGCCGTCCCCTCGCAGGACGTGTGCTCCACCCGTGTGTGCGGAGTGAATCGCGGTGTTGGTTCCATCCCGGTGGTTGCCACCTGAACCGTCTGCCAGAGTGTTGTGGCCAACCGGATAGCGCGTGGTCGTGGTGTTGCGACTCCAGGGACCGGCCGCCCAGGTGTAGACACCCCCAGGTTGAGGTGGGGCGACGGTGGCACCGGGGCCGATCCAGGCACCCCATTCGGCGCTGGAACGGATTTCAATCGGAGTTCCGCCGACGCCCGTCGTGCCCATCGCGGATTGTTCCCCCACGATGATCGTGTTGGTCAATCCGTCAGACGCATCGCGCATCCGGGAGACGGTATTCGCGACAAGCATCCCGTTTGCACAGGCATATCCCTGTCCCCCGGCAATGCAGCGTCCCATGCCTGTAGGATCGGTGGGGTCGATCGCGTTCGTCGCGGCTCCTGAGATCCCAATATAGGACGTCGTTGCGACTTTCGTGGGGAAGTCCGGTCGTACGTTCACGCGAGACGCAGAACTGGATGCGCACCACAGGAAATCCGGAGTCCAGTTATTGAGCATGGCGATGTTGACGCCACCGGGATACCCCTGATCGTTCCAGTCAATTCGGTTGAAGACGTTCGACTGTTCCATTTGGGGCAGGATCGAAACCAGCCACGAATAGTGGAACATTCCAATTCCACCGGGGGGGAAGGTGTTATAGGTGTCATGATAGTTATGTAAGGCAAGACCGATTTGCTTCAGGTTGTTCTTACATTGTGTTCGGCGTGCTGCTTCACGCGCCTGTTGCACTGCCGGAAGCAGGAGTGCAATCAGAACGGCGATGATCGCGATGACCACCAGCAGCTCGATCAATGTGAATCCGCGATTCGTTTTTCTCTTCATGTGGCATCCAATCTGTAAATTGATGAGTTGGACAAAAGCGTAGCAATCTCGAGAAACAACCAGCGAAGTCAGATACCGACAAGTGAGCAGATAGAAACGCTCACACAAACGAGTAGCGATTGCGAGATTCGCAACCTGGAGAGAAGTTGCAGTGATCTGCCAGAAAAACGCGCGAGTCCCCGGAGCGTCAGCGGAAGTGCAATTGTCAAAAAGATAAACGAGGTCACCTGTTCCGGGTGGCGGGCGTCGAATTTCCCTGTCGTATCTGACCGGGATTCGGAAACGCTTATTCCTTTCTATCGATAAGGACACGAGGGCGCACCTTCCCCGGGGAAATCGCCATCACGCATTGCTTTCTGCGTTGCGAATCCTCAGGTCAGTCGTGCGGTGAGAAGAGTGCGTTACGCGATGATCTCGGTGATCGGCGTACCGTGGTCGATCTCGAGTCGTTTTCGACCGGGGATTTCGAGCTGACGGGAATCCAGGCCGAGCTGATGCAGGATGGTGGCATGGATGTCAGTGACGTAGTGCCGGTCTTCCACGGCATGGAAGCCGATTTCGTCCGTCGCACCGTGTACGACACCCCGCTTCAGACCTCCACCCGCCATCCAGACCGTGAATCCGAAGATGTGGTGGTCTCGACCATCGGCACCTTGAGTTCCCGGAGTCCGACCGAACTCCGTACAGAAAATGACGAGAGTCTCATCCAGCAATCCTCGTTCGTCCAGATCGTGCAACAGGCCTGCGATCGGTTGGTCCACGGCGCGGGCGAGTCGTCCGTGGTTTTCTTTCAAGCCACCATGAGCGTCCCAGGCACCGGCCCCACCCCCCCCGTGCTGAATCTGGATAAACCGGACGCCCCGTTCGATGAAGCGTCGAGCCGCCAGCAGTTGCGTTCCGAACTCTTTGCTGTGAGGCTGATCAAGTCCGTACAGCGCCTGCGTGCTGGCTGTTTCTTTGGAGAAGTCGACGATGTCGGGGATCGAAGTCTGCATCCGGAACGCAAGTTCGTAAGAAGCAATTCGTGCAGCCATCGACTGGTCATTGGGATATTCAACCCCGCGAAGGGAATTGAGATCCCGCAGGAGACTCTCACCGATCTGCTTTGCGTCCGACGACATGGGACGTTCGGGCCGGTTGAAGTCGAGAGGATTACTCGGATCGATCCGCAGGGGGACCGCGTCGTGGGCGGGACCCAGATAGTACCCGTCTCGTTTGTTCCAGTATTCTCGTGTTCCGATCGAGATGAATTGCGGCAGGTTCTGGTTCAGCGAACCGAGTCCATAATGGACCCAGGCCCCGAGAGTGGGGAACTGGCCATCGTTTGTGTGGCGTCCGGAGTGGAACTGGGTCTGTGCTCCGTGGTTGCTGTCTGTGGTCCACATGGACCGGACAATCGCGAGTTTGTCGACGTGGCGAGCGATCTGCGGGAACCAGTCGCTGACCTCGATGCCGCTTTCCCCATGTTTCTGAAAACCGACCTGCAGCGGATAGAGTTTGTTTCTCTGTAATCCGTTGCCATCGGGTGCCACCAGTTTCTCAATGGCCAGTTTTTTGGGGTCTTGCGTGTCGGCGAAAGGAGTCTCTGCAATGGACTTGCCGCCGTACTGGGTCAGCATGGGCTTCGGGTCGAAGCTTTCCATGTGGCTGACACCGCCGTTCATGAACAGCCAGATGACGCTTTTCGCCTTGGGTGGGAAATGGGGCGTCCCCGTCGGGGGTGCCCAGTCGGCACGGGCGACTCCATCCTGATGCAACATGGCGCCGAGAGCCAGGCCCGTAAAACCCAGTCCCAGGTCAGAGAGGAACGCTCGTCGAGGAAGGGATGAATGAAATGGTGACGATATCATGAGTGATCCTTTCCAGACGGTTCAGCGAAGCGTGACGAAGTCGTTGTGATTCATCAGAATCCAGATCAGATTGGCTCGAGACGGGTCCACCGACTCCCCATTTTCGCTCTTCCAGCGTTTCATGGCGTTCAGGCTGGCTGCGATTTCTGCTTCATTGGGATGCATACACAGAACCAGCGCGAAAGCCCGTTTGACAAAATCCGTGTCATCGGTCGATTGCTGTGAAATGCGATCGGCAATCTGTCGGGCTGAATCGAGCACCAGCCCGCTGTTCGTCATGGCCAAAGCCTGCTGCGGAACAATGCTTTGCTCGCGGCGGTAGCACTCGCCGACATCCGCTTCATCAAACGTTGTCAGAAACAGATTCCGTTCATTATTCGAATGGAAAAAGTACATGCTGCGACGTTTTGAGTCGGCTTGCTGTGCGGGCATGACAGAGGGCCCCCCCATGGTGGGGTCGAGCGTTCCCGTGAGGCTGAGGATGGAATCCCGGACCGCTTGGGACTCAATTCGGATCGGGGTTCGTCGCCACCAGTAGCGGTTGTCGGGATCTTTCTTAAGGCAGTCTTCCGCGTCGACGACTGAGGAACTCATCCGGTAAGTCGACGACATAACGATCAATCGATGCAGGGTCTTCAGGCTCCACCCCTGTTCCATCAGCTCCGAAGCAAGCCAATCGACCAGTTGAGGATCTGCTGGCGCGGGACTGTTTCTTCCCAGGTCGAAGGGGGCTGGGGCGAGAGGCGTACCAAAATGCCTGTTCCACAGATGGTTGACGGCCACACGCGCGGTGAGCGGATTGCGTTTGTCCGTAATCCACTTCGCCAGTGCCAGACGTCGACCTGTACTTTGGGCAGGCAAGGCGGGTGAGGGATCATCGGCTCCTGTATTTCGAAACCGCGTGGCGGTCCAGCGGGTCCCCGTGAAAGGGGTGTAAGCATCGTCTTCCTTGATCGGCGACTGCGCCAGGGATTCTGCTTCACTCAGCTTCTTCCGGGCTTCGTCGAGTTTCTTCTGTGCCTCTTCTTTCTTGGCGTCATTGGCACTGGCGTGAGCGTGCTGAGCGAGGAGCACTTCACGTTCGGCTTGAGCGATCGCGAGGTGCCGCTCCGCTTCAATCGCGGTGGCCTTTCGGGCCATTTGCAGATCTTGAGCGGCGTTTTCCTGCAATGCCCGCGTGGCTGCCACGCGAGATTCGACACTATAGAGTTCGGCCCGGGCGATCTTCAGTTCGGCGTCGGCCAGTTCGAAGTCATTCTGGTCGCTTCCCTGGGATTTCCCCATCGGGTCTATCAGCAACTCATTCCCAGGCAGTTCGGAAAGCTGGAACTCATGAAAAGTGGCGAGGGCATCGAACGTCATTAACCGCAGCGATCCCTGACGTCGAGGAATCGGAGTGCGGTACGCCAGGAGATGTTCTCCGTTGATCGCGGCGTTAATCAGTGATCCTCGAACCCGAAGCTCCAAGACGTATTCGCGACCGAGCTCGAAGGACATCGACTTCCTGCCGTCTCCCGGGTAACTCCATTCTCCCCCTGTGCGGTAGGAAAATTGAACTTTGGGATCAGCCAATGATGCACTGACGTAAAGTTGCTGGCTGGTCTCGGATGCACCACCGGGAAAGTTCTCGGAACTGGTCGTGTCGAACACGATTCCCAAGCTTTGCCACTGGCTTCCGCCGTTGATCGTAAATCGCAATACCGCCTTGAAGTTATCGGGAGCGCGCTCCAGTAACGTGACCGTCGGTTGATCGAGGCCGTCTTTTGTTTGCTCGAGTTTTCCCGGTGAATGGACCCAGCCTTTGCCGTCAAGTCTCCAGCGGGCCGGATCCAGCGTCTCGAACGTTTCTTGGATTGGCCGAGGTGCGTTCGATGCCGCCTCTGCAGAGGTTGTCGTGGTTCGTTCCAGAACCTGCAGGGCTGCCTGCCGCTTTGCTTCCGCAGACTGGAGCTTCTGCCGCGCAACGGCCACATAGTTTTCCATCACCCAGGGACGCAGTCCCGGCTGTGATGCGGTGGGAGAGAGACTGACCGGTTCGACCTTGAGTTCATCGAAAGCGAGCAGTTCGGGGACACCGGGATGAATGGCCGTTCCCTTGTCGGGCTGCGCCTCGTCCCCCCGAATGAAACGGTAGGTGGGAATGTCTGGCAGACCGTCAAAAGCGCGGGGAATGCCATTCTTGTTGAAATCGATCTCCCCCGGAACCATGTCGATACGAGTCAGATAGGGCTCGAAGAAGGAACGCATTTTGTAGTAGTCGACCTGCGAAACCGGGTCGAACTTGTGATCATGACATTTGGAGCAATTCATCGTCAGCCCCAGCATGGATTTGCTGACGTGCTCGACGGTATCCTCCATCCATTTATTACGATTGAAAATGAAGAAATTCCGAACCAGGAACCCCGTCGCGCGGAGTTTATCAGGGTCGTCGGGGGCGATTTCATCGGCGGCGAGCATCAGACGGAGCATCTCGTCGTAGGGCGTGTCACGATTGAGGGATTCCACAATCCAGTCACGCCAGTGCCAGATATGTCGGTCGCTGTTTCGGAGTTGTTCGCCCAGTCCCCACCAGTCGCTGTAGCGCCAGATATCCATCCAGTGGCGGCCCCAGCGTTCGCCGTGACGAGGGTCTTCCAGCAGTCGATTGACTGCTTTCTCGTACCACTGAGGTGATGTGTCCGATTCAAATGCGGCAATTTCTTCGGCCGTGGGAGGGAGGCCGATCAAATCCATCGTGAGTCGTCTGAGCAGGACGATTCGAGGGGCTTCTGGCTGAGGGGTCAAACCGTGTCGTTCGTGTCCTGCAGAGATCCAGGCGTCGATCGGATTGCGAACCCAGGCGGTATTCTTGACCACTGGGACTTCAGGGCGTACGACCGTGCGAAACGACCAGTGTTCTGTCGGGTCAGACTCGGGTTGCTCATCGTCGGGAGCGGGAGCGCCTGCAGCAATCCATTTCCGCAGCAGCGCAATCTCTTCTTCTTTGAGGGGCTCACCCTCATGTTCGGGGGGCATGCGGACCGAGGTGTCTGTCGCGGCGACTCGTTCCAGCAGCAGACTGGAATCAGCGTTTTCTCCGGGAGTGATGACTTTTCCGGAGTCACTTCCCTTGAGGATCAACCGGGCGGTATCCAGACGGAGGCCCCCTGCCTGTTTCAGTCCGCCGTGGCAGGCGTAACATCGTCCCTTAAGCAGTGGCTTGACCTGCGTCTGGTAATTCACGCCATCATCGGCGGCGGCAGCGAGCGAAATCAGATTGAACCAGCAGGTCGCGAAGAACCATCGTTGTAGAGAAATCCGCATTGTGCACCTTCTGAAACATGAGTTTGCGGCTTTATCTATCGTCTTGCTCGTTTGCCTTCCCCGAAATCTGCGTCAGGATCGGGTGATTATTGAGAATATGATAGCTAAGGGATCGCCGAGCACTCTGCTCATCTCGATTGAGAAGAAACGTCAAAATTTCTCGATGTTGACGGACTGTTTCGATCGCGGCATCGAGGTCGTGGTCTTCCCAGTGGAAGAGCAGTTCGTAGTAGCGGCCCTGACGAACGAAGAAATCTTTAATGTAGACGTTACCCGACAATTTGATCAGATAGTTGTGCAGTGATTCATCAATCAGAGGCAAACTTGATGGATTGGCCGGATAAACGTTTGCGTCCAGTATTCGCCGTAATTCTTGTGAGTCCAGTCTGGGAAACGCGAGTGTGAGTGCCTTGAGTTCCAACGATTCGCGAACTTCAACGAATGCCTTCAAGTCGTCCTGACGAAATGCCCGCAGTCGCCATCCCCGTCGGGGAATGTGATCAAGCATCCCCTCCCCCGCCAATCGGTGAAAAATGTTCCGTATCACCGAACGACTGACGTCGTACTTCTCGGCGGTCACTTCTTCCCGCAGGTAAATCGAATCTCCTTCCAGGCTCGCCTTAACGAGGTCGTTTGAAATGGTTTCGTACGGGTCGCGAAGAGGTTCAGGTGGTTCCGCAGGAGGCAATTCCCCTTGTTGCGGCGGGCAGTTCACACTGGCGATCAGTCGACGGTTTGAGCCTTTTTCAAGCAACCCCTCACTGATTAACTCGGCAATGGCAGATCGAATCGGTGTGTGGCTGACATCGTAGTGTTCCGCCAGCGCGTCGATTGTCAACTGCGCAGGCTGAACCATGCCCGATTTCAGGCGGGCTTCGAGATCACTTTTGATGAAGTCGGCGATATACATCAAAGAGAGCGTACTTGTTATTGAATACAAAAGCAAGTACATTGTCTTCAAAATCAAATCTCCAGTCGTGTGCACACTTCACTCTGTCATGGAATCTCAATGAAAATTACGGCGATCGAGACTCACGTCTGTCATGCCCGCATGCGGAACTGGATTTTTGTCAAAGTCATTACGAATCAGCCGGGGCTCGTCGGTTGGGGTGAAGCAACGCTGGAGTGGCATACCCGCAGCGTGGTGGGCGCCATCGAAGATCTCTGTCAATTACTGGTGGGGGAAGATCCGCGTCGGGTGGAATACCTGTGGCAGATGATGTGGCGACAGCACTTCTGGCACGGGAACGGCATCGTACGATCGACTGCCATCGCCGGAATCGACCTGGCTCTGTGGGACATTCTGGGCAAGATTCATGGCGTGCCATGCCATCAACTGTGGGGCGGCCCGGTACGCAACTCGATCCGACTCTATTGTCATCTGGGCGGGGGAAACCTCGAGAGCTTCTATGAAACTCCCGTCGACAACGCGAATCAGTTCGCCGATCTGGCTCGGCAGGCGGTTGAGGAAGGATTCACCGCCTTCAAATCGATGGCGGTCCCCCCGACGATGCCGATCGAGGGGATGCGTTCGATCAAGGCGGCCGATGCCTGCGTGTCCGCGATGCGCGACGCTGTCGGTGACGACATTGATATTATGGTCGACTGCCACGCTCGCCCTTCCCCGGCCATGGGGATGCAGTTCGCGCAGGCTCTGGATCAATATGGCCTCTATTTCTTCGAAGAACCCTGCTGGCCGGAAAGTCTGGATGGTCTGGCCGCGATCAATGCCGCGGTAGTTACTCCGATCGCAACAGGGGAACGATTGACTCATCTGGCGGCGTTCCGGGACCTGTTCGCTGTCCGCGGATGTGAAATCTGTCAGCTTGATCTGACTCATTGTGGTGGCTTCACTGAAGCGCGGCGAATCGCGGCTCTGGCGGACGCTCACCGGATTGCCCTGGCGCCCCATAATCCACAAGGGCCCGTCAGCACGGCCGCCTCGCTGGAATTCGGGTTCTCGCAACCGAACTATATCATCTGTGAATCCGTGCATCAGGACGTTCCGTGGCGTGATGAAGTTGTCGATGAGGGCTACGTGATTGACCCTCGAACAAGGACCGTCACTCCCAATACGCGTCCCGGGCTGGGGGTCACCGTCAATGAAGAGGCGATCAAGAAGTATCCGTTCCAGCAGGAAGTACTGCAGCGAACCTTCTACAGCGACGGTGCGGTGGGCGATTGGTGATCTGGCCAGCCGGTCCAGCGCGGGAGCCCGATTGATGAGCTGGACGCTGGACTGACCTGCGCTCTGGAGCGCCCGACGACGTAAGTACGGTTTGTGGCAAGCAGATTTCGTGTGACGGAATTTGCTTTGATTTGAATCCCGCAGCGACAGGAATATCACTTCATGGCGGTTTCCCGTGATCATGGCACGCTCCAGGGTGTGCTGCCCGTCCTCCATACTCCCTTTTTTGAGGATGAGTCGATTGACTGGAGCACGCTGGAGCGAGAGATCGACTGGGCGTTTGAGGTTGGTGCAGACGGTGTCGTGGTCGCCATGGTCAGTGAAGTCTGTCGGCTTCCCATGGAACTGCGACGTGAGCTGGCGGAATTTGTCTGCCGCCGTGCGCAGGGACGCGGATTCTCGGTGATCAGTGTCGGGGCCGAGAGCACGGGCGAAGCGTGCCAACTGGCAGAGCATGCGGCCCGCCATGGAGCCAGCGCCGTGATGGCGATCCCACCCATCGCCACCCGGTTGCCTGCTTCCAGGACACGCGACTATTTCGGTGCGATTGCCGAACGAGTTTCGATTCCGCTGATTGTCCAGGATGCCTCCGGGTATGTAGGAGCCGCCATTTCGCTGGATGTCTATCTGGAACTGCTTCATCGGTTCGGCCCTGAACGGATCTTTTTCAAGCCAGAGGCGCACCCACTGGGCCCGAATTTGTCTCGATTGCGAGATGCGACCAAGGGAGAGGCAAAGATCTTCGAAGGGTCGGGGGGCATCAATCTGGTCGACTGTTACCGTCGCGGCATTCAGGGAACGATGCCCGGTACGGATCTGCTGGATGGTGTGATCTCCCTCTGGCGAGCGCTCGAAGCCGGGGATGACGAGCGGATCTATCAGCTCTCATTGCCGATCTGTGGACTCGTCGCTTTGCAGCTCTCGGCCGGTCTGGATGGATTCCTGTCGATCGAAAAGTATCTGATGAAGAAACGGGGGATTTTTCCCAACACTGTTCAACGGCAACCGGTTGGCTGGGAACTCGATCCCGAAACTCAGGCCGAGGTGGATCGACTGTTTCTGAGGCTGCAGGCCACGATTCGATAAGTGGCGACCAACAAACCCGCAGCACCATACGTGGGAGGACTCGACGATGAAAACGTTCGATGACGATCAGACATCGGTTGGACAAGTCGAGTCGTTGGAAGATCCCACGTTCCAGCGACCCACCCAGGAACTTTCCTCTTCATCAGAGATCGTGTGGGACGGGAGTCTGCGTGCAACGGCCGTTCGCTACCGGGCGATTGGCTGGCTAGCGACGGCCAGCGGGCTGGCCTATTTGTGCCGAAATTCGATTGGCGTGGCAGAGAGCCGTATCCGGGATGATCTGGGATTAACCCTGGCGGAATCTGGCCAGTTCATGGGGGCTTTCTTCTGGACGTATGCCCTGTTTCAAATTCCGACCGGATCGTTCTCGTATCGGTTTGGTACGCGACTGGCGATGACCTGCTTTGCGGTCGCCTGGTCAGCGGCCATGTTCGGCACCGCCCTCTCTTCCAGTTTTGCATTGTTGATTGTCGCTCAAATGGTGATGGGAATTGCGCAGGCAGGCTTTTTTCCTGCTTCGATCAATTCCATTAAGTACTGGATGCCGATGTCACAGCGATCGCTCGGGTGCGGTCTGCTGGCAGTGGGAATGCAAGTCGGCGCCATCGCGGCCAGCGTCCTTACGGGGCGACTGCTGGAGGTGAAGGTGATGACGTGGATGGAGGTGATGACGTGGAGAAGTGTCTTCATTCTCTTCGCTCTACCCGGTTTTGTCTGGGCCTTGATCTTCTTCATTCGATTCCGGGATCGTCCTGAGGGCTGCGCCGGCGTTAACTCCGCGGAGCGGGAACTCATTAGCGCGAATGTCTCTCCTGACGATGTCTCTCGCCGGGAGAATGAAGCTGACCGAACGAACTGGCTGGCGATGTTCAGTCACCTGGGCCTGTTGCTGATTTGCGGTCAACAGATTTGCCGTGCGGCAGGCTACATGTTCTTTGCGAGCTGGTTTCCGACCTTTCTGCAGCAAACCCGGGGTGTATCCATCGCGCAATCAGGCTACATGCAGGGGATCGTTTTTGCAGGAGCATTGGGTGGGAGCCTGCTCGGCGGACTTCTCGTTGACTGGGTCTGGAAACGGACCGGCAGTCTCTGGCTCAGCCGAAGTGGAATCGGGGCGTATTCACTGGGAATATGTGGATTGCTCATTCTGGGAAGCTGGTATGTGCAGGACATGACTGCGGCGTTGATGTTACTGGCCGTCGCGGTCTTCTGCGGGTCGTTCGCTGGTCCGGCGATGGGGGCGGCCGTGATTGATATCGGTGGAGCGCGCGTTGCACAAACACTGGGTACTGTCAACATGGCGGGCAATCTGGCAGTGGCGGTTTGCCCGATCATCGTCGGCGAACTGTTCCAGCAAACCGAGGACTGGAATCTCGTCCTGATTCTGTTCGCTGCGACATATCTGGTGGGGGCGCTCTGCTGGGCCTTCGTGAATCCGTCCCGCCGGATTTTCACTCCGCTACAAGCTGACTCGTGAAGAGTGCGCCACAATGGGTTGCCATGCGCCTCTGCAAGTCGCCGCAGTCTGTTGCCAGATTTCGCGATTCGAACGCGCATTCCTGATTTGACCCCGGAAAGCGCAAATTGTTGAGATGTCTGGCCTCGGACAGCATTTCGCTCCCGTCTGATGACCAGCATTTTTATGACGGCCATCAGTGCAGCGGCGGTGAATGCGACGAGGAAGTGGCACTCCGTCGTCTGCGCCGGGGGCAACGGTCGCGGACCGTTCTTTCTTTTTACGAGTCTGCTGCTTGTCATCGTGTCCTGGGTTTCAAATAATTTAATCCAGCAGTCCCGTAGTGGGAAATTCAGTCTCGAACGCGATTCCAGGCGCACTGGAGTCGTGGTTTTGCGATTTTTATGACTCGAACCGAGACAATTTCCCTGTGGGCACTTCAATTTCGGGCTCTGATGTCGGTGATTTCCTGCTACCGTATCCATCCTCGCGGGCGACAACGAGTCGCGGAGTACATGCCTTCTCTTCGTCGAGTCTTCAAGCGAACGCACTGCAACTTTGAAGATGCACCCGGGCCACGTTCAATTTCAGTAAAAGGATTTCCAGATGAATAGCGATGTCAGTGCTCATGTTGCCTACCGTCATATCCTCGTCGCAACCGATTTTTCTCCCCCTGCGGAAGCCGCGTTGAAGCAGGCTGTCTGGCTGTCACAGAAAACAGGTGCGAAGATCACGTTGGCTCATTGCCTTCCCAATATTCGCAAGCTGCTGGAGTCGGCTTCCTACGAGGGGAAGAAAGACTTCCTCTATGGCGAAGGAAGTACGTTCCATCATGAGGTCGAGCGTGACTCGCTTGCCAAAATGCAGAAGCTGATCGCTCAGACGAATATTGGCAGCGATCAGATCCGCCCCATCACGCTGCTCGGGGCCCCTCACCTGCAGATTGCGACAGCCGTTCAGAGCGAAGGCTGCGATCTGGTATTGGCGGGGACACGCGGGATGTCGACCTGGCAGCACTTTCTCATTGGCAGTACCGCGAAGCGGCTGGTTCGTAACTGCCCTGCCTCGGTCTGGATTGTTAAGGGGGAAACTCAAAGTCAGCCTCAACGGATCCTCGCAGCGACAGATTTTTCGGATGTCAGCCGCAAGGCGGTGCAAGAGTCGATCTCGATTGCGAATCAGGCGAATGCCGAACTGCATCTGGTGCATGTCATTGACTCACTTGACGCCACGGAAGAGGTCTTGAGTAAAATTCCGAACGGAAGCTCGCTGAGAAGCGAAGTCAACGTCGAAGCGAAAAAGCGATTCGACGAGTTTGTCTCTTCATTGAATCTCGGAACCCGGACCGTCCAGCAACATCTCAGCTACGGAACCCCGTGGCAGGAAATCGGCAGGCTGACGAAGCACATCAATGCAGATCTGGTGGTGCTGGGCACCATTGGCCGCAGTGGCATCCGGGAACTGTTGCTGGGTAACACTGCCGAGAAAGTCCTCGATACCTGCGACTGCAGCATCCTGACCGTCAAGCCGGCCGACTTTGTTTCACCGATCATCCTTCCATTTAAGTCAGTCGCGGGTCAACCAAAGACCGACGCATAACCTCGACGACGGCTCCTGAAAGGCGCAAACAACCCGGGGTCGGGCGTTCAGATTTCCAGACGGGCGACGGCAGTCATGACGTCCAAGTCGTTCCAGACCAGTTCGGAAACTTGAATACCCGACCCCGTTTTTGCCCGAAGAGACTCCCCTCAGCCCGGCTCAGTCCTGATCACTCCCCTTGCCTGCCATTCGCTGCACATGTTTGACAATCTCCACAACGGCCACCGGGATCAGGGAGCAAGTGACGATCAGTGCCCATTCGGAAGACGTGGGTGGAACCGTATTCAACACTCGTTGCAGAAGTGGAATATTGACAGCCGCCAGTTGGAGAAGCACGCAGATGATCACCGCCCCCCACAACCACGCATTCGCGAAGAGATGTCGCGTGAAGGCGGACCCGTTGCGGGACCTTGCGTTAAACGCATGAAAGACCTGAGACAGTGCCAGCGTCATAAAGGCAATCGTCGTGGCGCGTTTCAAGCCGTCCCCTTCGCTGCCGTGCCAGTTTAAACCAACGGCGAAGGCCAGCAGCGTCACTGCGGCGAGCAACAACCCTTCCCAGGTAATCAGGAAGATAAGACGAGGTGGCAGGATGGGAGTATCCGGGTCACGGGGTCGCCGCTTCATGATGTTGGGCGTCGAAGGCTCAAGTGCCAATGCAAACGCCGGGAAGATGTCGGTGATCAGATTCAGCCACAGGATCTGCAGTGCCGCCAGTGGCAGGGGCCAGCCAATCATCAGGGCCGCAAAGACGGTGATGACTTCCGACAGGTTGCACGAGAAAAGGTAATGGATGAACCGGATGATGTTGCCGTAGATAATTCGACCCTGTTCGATCGCACCGACGATACTGGCGAAATTGTCGTCGGTGATCACCATGTCGGAATTTTCTTTGGCGACTTCGGTCCCCTTGATGCCCATTGCGATTCCGATGTCCGCTTCTTTCAGTGCAGGAGCATCGTTGACTCCATCCCCCGTCATCGCGACGACGTGCCCCTGTCGCTGCAGAGCCGCCACGATCCGCAGTTTGTGTTCTGGCGAGACACGGGCAAAAACCCCGGCATCGGCGACCGCCTGTTCCCAGCGCTGGTCGTCGAGATCAACCAGTTCTTTACCATGCACCAGCCGCAAGGGGCGGCCATCGTGGTCGTGATCGATTCCCAGTTGGCGAGCAATCTCGCCGGCGGTTGCCTGCTGGTCTCCCGTCATCATGACGGTCCTGATCCCCGCCGTGCGACAGACTTCAATCGCTGATTTGGCCTCTTCTCGTAGCGGGTCACTCATGCCTACCAGCCCGATGAAGACCAGATTGCCTGACTCGCCCTCTTCGTCCCCTTCTGCCCGTTCCCGTCGGCCGAGCGCGAGAACCCTGAGAGCCGCGCCGGCGAGGACTTCGTTCTGTTCCTCCCAGTATTTACGATCTTCCGATGTCAGCGGAACGGCCTGGCCATCTCTCAGATGATGCTGACTGTCGGCGAGAAGGCTGCCGGGCGACCCCTTAATGAATTCGATATGTTGACCGTCGGAAGTCTGGTGTACTGTCACCATGCGTTTGTTATCGCTGTTGAACGGGATTTCTCCGATCCGGGGAAACTGGTCGGCCAGCGCGTCGCGATCGAGCCCCCCCTTTTCGCCGACGACCACCAGCGCGGCTTCCGTCGGGTCCCCCAGAACGGTCGTCTCGTCCCCCTCACGTTCAATCGCGGCATCGTTACAGAGCATCCCGATTTGCAGCGCCTGGACGAGCGATTCATTGGCTGACGCTTCGACGGTCTGATTACCTTCCTGGAACGTCCCCTCGACTTCATAGCCTGTGCCAGTCACCTGAAAATGCCGCTGGTCTACAACGATCGTGCGCACGGTCATCTCGTTCCTGGTGAGCGTTCCCGTTTTGTCTGTGCAGATGACGGTGACCGAACCCAATGTTTCGACGGCCGGGAGTCGGCGGATCAGCGCCCGAGTTCTGGCCATTCGCTGCATTCCGAGCGCCAGCGTCATGGTCGTCGCAGCGGGCAATCCTTCCGGAACGGCAGCGATGGCGAGCGAGATACCGATCTCCATCATATGCCAGAAATCCGTGGTTCCTCTGATCCAGCCAGCCAGCACGATGACGGCGCATAAGATCAGGACGACACCAATGATCAGTCGACCCAGTTGGGCAAGCTGCTGTTCGAGTGGGGACGTCCGTGCGACCACTTCATTGATCAACGTTCCAATCTTGCCGACTTCGGTCTGGGACCCCGTCGAAGTGACGAGCATGCGACCCCGTCCGTCGGTGATCGTGGTCCCCAGAAACGCCATGTTCAAGCGATCGCCGAGTGCGGCATCGTCTTCGGCGATCGGTTCGGATGTTTTCGTAACCGGGACGGATTCACCCGTGAGGACGGCTTCTTCGATCTGCAGCCGGACGGCTTCCAGAATGCGCCCATCGGCGGGAACACGGGTCCCGGCAGACAGCACGACCAGATCACCGGGGACGAGATCTTGGGCGGGAATCTCGTGTTCATGACCATCGCGGACGACATGAGCGACAGGAACGGTTTGCCGTTGCAGCGCGGTTAATGCCTGTTCGGCCCGCCATTCGGTGAAAAATCCGATCATGGCGTTAATGAAGATCACAACGAGAATCGCCGCTCCCTCGATCTGTTCGTTCATCGCAAACGCAATGACCGTGGCGACGAGCAGTAAGCCGACAATCAGGCTTTTGAATTGTGAGATGAGAATGGAAAACGCTGAGCGTTCTGCGGCCTGAGCAATCGAATTGGGACCAACCCGTTTCAGTCGTTCTGCGGCTTCCGCGGAAGTGAGACCTGCTTCTTGATCTGTGTTTAACCGGCCAGAAATGTCATCGACAGAGAGCGTATGCCAGGCATCGAACTTCGTCGCAGCGTCAGGCGAAGCCCCGTTTTCTGATTCCGTCGACCCCGAAGCTGTGTCCGTGTGCTTTTGCACGTCGATTCCTCACAAAGAAGTAGAGGCGCAGGTCCCCGATGCCAATCCGAAGCAATCATTACAAAATCGTCATCTCGATCAGAAGCTGAGACAGCATTACGTGTGCCAATGCGAGTAAAATGACTCGGGATTTGATGGTGCAAATTCCCTTGGAATACGGGCACGAGCAAGCATCGAGGTGGTTCACGGAAACCCATTGATGCAGGGAGCAATGATAAGGTTTTTCGCCCTCCTCGGGCAGCGACTCTTTTGCAGGCAAGCTTCTGGCGGAGTGCGTCAGGCGTGCGTTCATAGTCTGTTCAAGAACGGGGATCGACTCCGAAGGTGTCCCGAAATCAACGAGGAACTTGCACGGTTCCAGGCGCCTGCACCACAATTTCATCAGGCAGCGAAGCGATGTTCGGGCCGCAGCGCCGATCCTGAAATTGGCCCCCCCCGCCTCAATTCAAAGACTCGACAAAAAAAACAGAGATGAGCAAGTTGAACAAGTTGAGCAACTTCCCTGTTTTCAGGGGCCAAACCGAGAATCAAAGTCGCTCATTTTGAGCAAGTTGAGCAACTTCGAAGTCGTCACCAGAATCAGACCCAGGAATCAGGCCACCGTCTTCATTCACTCTACACGAAGCCGCCAACATGCGAGCCGCCCACCTGATGAAAGACCACCGACCGCGGAATCGCGGAAGGCTCAGCGAACATCCACGACAGATCAACCAAAACTCAGCGAACCACTTTGGCAGGCCAACCGCTCCCTCAGCATTGAATTCGTAATAGGTCAGGGAATTCAGGACCGACCCGCTTAGGAGCGTGAGCGAATCCCCGGTCGCCCCCTGCAAACCAAACCAGGCGACAAATCGGAACCTCTGACAGCAACGAAATCAGGTTTGAAACTTAAGCCCTCTCATCCTAGTGCGTGGCGTTTGTTGCGTCAAGATTTCTTGTCGTTAGATGTCTTCGTGCGGTTGCCTGCCGGGGAGAGTCCTGGGGACATGATCTGCAGACCGTTTCTTGTTGAGTCTGAGGTGCTGTGGATTTTTGGGTCGGATCAACTTACAAGAAATCACGCCCGCAGTTCGAAGTGGCGTCGGTCTCGCATGCGAGGGGAGGATCATTTTCGGATGAGGTTGCGGTAAGCGGTGTGCTCATCGATCTTATGCCGAGTGATTCGATGACGATCGCAATGATCGTCGTCGGTCAGTTCGAGCTCTGGAGGGTGGCCCAGTCGTCGCTTTGGACGTCTGGGTTGCTGAGCAACAATGAGGCCTCAAGCCGTCCAGAATCAATGATGGTCGATTGGATGTTTGCGACAGGCAAACTGGTCGAGGCTCCCGTGAGATCGGGATTCACCAGGACGCCCAAGTTCAGTGGAACTGCCTGCGGCTTCGCCACCGTCGCAGTGTCTGAGAGGCGGGGAGTGCAGAACGGTCGAGGAAGAGTGGACCGACGCTCGATGGGCGAGACCCCGTAACGCCTGTACTTGTCCAAAAGTCCAGCAAGATCGCAAGGAGGATCGCGGTACACATCGTCTTCGTGACGGGGACCGCTGACACAATCGTCGGCTGCTGTGACCCGCATCAATCGCTCGACGACAATGCCTCTTGGTCCGATGCCATCGGCTGGATCGAAATCGTCCCGCCCAGGAAAGCTGACTCCATGCCTGAGCGGGCAACAACGCGAGCACTGATCAAGTTGCCCGGATACACTGTAAGTTCCAACGGAGCAACTCGCGAGATACCCTTGTCGGCTGTCCGCTTACCGTTTTATGAAGGGCTGGAAGAATGGGACGAAGTGCAGTCGCGTTGCTTTTTCTGGAACGATGCAAAAGATTCCGAACTCAACCGCCAACATTCTGGCGCGTGGCCGTTCTTTCATCTCCCTTTGCATTCTTCCTTATCTTCTTCAGTGCCATAGTGTGGTACTTCTGGCACGCACGCGGGCAAGGCTTCCTGGGGTGGTCTATTGGCGCGTTCACACTGGGTGTCTTGTTTCGAGAATTCCAGATGATTCGTCAATTCATCCGAGTCCGGCCCCGAAGTCGTGGATTGGGACAAGCTGGATGCGATCCTCTCAACGGAAACTGATCGAGGAGCATCAAATCCAGAGCCGACAAGTTCCGAATAACTGAGTTGGGTCCGTTCGTGAGAATACCCGCATCGCCAGACGGAATTTCCGGTCGACGCGAACAAGCAGACCAGAGGCCGCTCGCACGGGGGGATCAATCTGGCCGAAGCCCGCCCCCAAGATCGTCGCGAGACTCATGACGGTGATTGTCTAAAATCGTACGGCGATGGTTTTGATGCAGTATCAGGATTCCGAGCGAATGTTGTAGGTTTGGATTGTTCGCAAGTAGCTGACTGCAGCTACCGAAAGACTTCCCGCTGCAAACCCAACGCGTAGTTTAATTTTTTCTGCGTCAAAGGCTGTGCAAATTGACGAGCGAGTCTGGCCTTCCGTGTGACATACCCGAATAATCCCGCTGCCGTGCGCACAGCACAACGACGTCCACTCACTCGATTTCATCAGGTGCCAATTCATGAGCCAGCCAATTGTCGTGAACGTGCCGCACAAATTGGGCAAGGCGGAAGCCAGGCGCCGGATTCAGGAGGGATTCGGGGCGATGCAGCACCTCGACGGTGGCGGTGTGCTGGGGATGATGTCCCTTGAGAAGCGATGGGAGGGGGACCAATTTCATCTGCAAGCGACTGGACTGGGCCAGAAGTTCTCGGCCGAATTCCAAATCCTCGACGATTCGGTCAATGTCACGGTCAGCGTTCCCGAATTCCTCGCGGCCCTGGGGGGATTCATCAAAGCCGCCGTCACCAGCGGAACCGTTAAAGCCCTTGGGCACTCCCGGTAGCGAGCGTCGGTTCACGGTCCCTTCGAGCAGACTGTCCGCCAGCCTTTGTCGTCCATTTCCTTTCATTCTGCCCCGCCGAAGAGGCCATGACGAGAAGTTTTCCGTCAGTGCATCCATGACGGCTCGCCGATCACGTCGGCAAGAATTCCAGAGCTGAGGGCCTCGTCGAGGTCGCACCGCGCAGTGAATCTTGCTCGTGGAGGCCACGCACTCACTCGGGCGATACAGCGGCGATTCCTATTCCGAGGGGGTGAGGACCCGTTTTGGACGTTATCCCTCCGAATCTCCGCGCAGCTTAAAACGTCGCCCGAAGATGGAATCATCGAGCGACGTTCTGGAGAGCGGTGGTTATCTGGACACGCTTGCCATTAGCCAACTCGGGTCGCTCCCCATCTTTCAAGCGGAGCGACCTGAGCGGTTTGTCGTGAAGTGCATTACTTTACGGGAGTGTACTTGCTCATGTCGCTTGAAGCTGTCTGGCACGTCGTTGCGAAGTTGTCGCTCAACGGTCCGAGCCAGTCCTGGACCATTCTGGTAATCTTTTCGCCAGCCTTCTGAGGCGAGCCGGCGTCGAATGGAGGGGCGGGGTCGTACTCCAGTGCCAGTTGCATCATCTTGGCGATGTCCTCACCGAGGAGTTTGGCCAATAGCGCCAGTCCGAAGTCAATACCGGCAGTCACTCCTCCGCCCGTCAATCGGTTGCGATCAGCGACGATTCTCCCTTGCTCAGGGATCGCACCGAAGAACGCAATCGCGGGATGCAGAGCCCAGTGACAGGACGCTTTGTAACCTTGCAGTAGACCAGCGGCACCGAGGATTAATGAACCTGAGCAGACGCTTGTCACGTATTTTGCTCGGGATCCCCGATCCGCCATGAAGGTCAGCACTTCCGGGTCGGTCATCACGGGAATCTGCCCCGGTCCGCCGCCGACGAATAACACGTCTAAGTTGCTGGGGCAATCGGCGAGAGTTTTGGTCGGCTTAAGCACAATTCCCGTGTCGGTTTCGAGCAGGTCAGTGTTCTTCCACACCAGATGCAGGTTGCACGACGTTGACAGCACGGTCTGAGGGCCGAGCAAATCCAGCAGCGTCATGCCGGGGTACAACAACATCCCGACCTCGGGGAGCCGCCCCTGGTGCATCATCGGGAACCCACTGCCACTCCCTTGAATGCGGGGTTGCTCCGCGGCCGACAAATGGCTTGCCGAACCGAGTGCCGCTGCCGTCATGACTGTGCCACCAAACTCTCTCCGATTCATCGTAATCTCCCTTGGAAGAACCCTGAAATACGTGCAGTGATGAAAACCGCGCGGGTGCGCGGCTGCATGACGACTGCCAGCGTCATGTGTTTTTGCCAGACGTGGTTTCTCGGACTGACGACGGTTCTTGAATGTCAGTTCGCCGCCAAAGGTTGAATACGCTGGGGGCCTTCATGAAGAACCAGACAGCGAGTACCACATCACACACGGCGCATCCAATCGATGATGTCGGCAGAAAGGAAATGATGGGTTGTCCGATGGAGTGATGCAGCACGTCTGACGTCGTGTGCAGAAGCCAACCGACGCCAATCGCCGGATAGAAGCGAAGTCCGATCCCTGCACACAGCAGAATCGCGGCGGACAATGGGATCTCGTAAATACCGAGCCCGTCGTTGAAGTAGGAACCGCTTGCGCCGGCAAGGATAATCGCCATCGATTTCTGGCGTGTCGGCTCTGTGACAAGCGATCCTATTGTGATTGCCACCAGCCCGACCAGGATCGAACCCCAGATATCATGCATTTGAATGTGGTTCATCGTGGTTCCTGATACGTCCGCTTAACATTCATCTCACGAAGGGCACGGTAGACGCTGGGTGCCCCCCTCAATGAGCTCACGCAGGACGTCAAAGGCATGTACGGTTGACGTGCTGCAACTCTACTTGACGCGGCAGATGGCACAAATGACAATCTTCCGACAAAATCGGCCATTCTTATCGGATCAGGGAACAGCAGAGACAGATGAAACCACGCGGTAACAATCGAACGGCCCTGAGAACTCGCCGCATCGTGTTTCTGGCGTTTCGCGATGTTGTTCTGCTTGATCTCATCGGACCCTGGGAGGTTTTATATTTGGCCAATGTGCTGACCGGAGGAAAGACACCTCCTTACGAACTGGAGTTAGTAAGTGGTGATAATTCGATGGAGATTCTGTCCTGCGGAGGAATTTCTGTGGGAAGCCACCGCATGGCCAGGAATTGTCGCGGGGCGATCGACACATTGATCGTTCCTGCCAACGGCATGAGTGGGGAAACGCAACCATCGGCTCGCTCGTTGAAGATCGTGCAAGGCTTGGCGGAGCGCTCTCGACGCGTCGTTTCGATCTGTGGCGGTGCGATGCTCTTAGCGTCGGCTGGGCTGCTGAATGGCAAGCGCGCAACCACGCATTGGCTCGTCGCGGGTGAACTCGCTGCCCGGTTTCCCGAGGTGGTGGTCGAGCCTGATTCGATCTACGTCAAGGATGGAAATGTCTATACATCCGCTGGAGTGACGGCCGGGATCGACCTGGCGTTGGCTCTCGTTGAGGAAGATCTGGGGCGCGCGATCGCGCTCAAGTGTGCAAAACATCTCGTCATGTTCATTCGCCGCCCGGGCGGGCAGTCTCAGTTCAGCGCCACGTTGGAATCGCAGCAGACGGAACGAAACGTGATCAATGAACTCATCGCCTGGGCGACCGATAATCCGGCAGGTGATCTCTCGGTTGAGGGGATGTCGGTACGGGCTCACATGAGCCTCCGCAACTTTTCTCGCGTGTTCCGTAGCGAGGTCGGACAAACGCCTGCAGCGTTTGTCGAGAAACTACGAGTGGAAGCGGCACGCCGGCGATTAGAAGAGACAGATCAGCCGTTAGAGGTCATCGCAAAGCAGTGCGGATTTGGCAGCGCAGATTCGATGAGACGATCGTTCCAGCGGGTGATGAAAGTCGCTCCCAGCGACTACCGTCAACGGTTCTGTCGGCAGTGATCATCAAAACCCGAGATCGTTCTTGTTCGAAGCGCAAAAAATGATATGACTCAGTTTCGGCTGCGTAATGCGCAGTGAAAAGCAGACTGAAGCGCAGAGGAAAAACGGCGTCTGCGACCAGGGAGTTGTCGGAAGAAGACCTTTCCAGGAGGCGCCATGAACGACGACTCCCTCTGAGCAATCACGGCCATGGGGCCGATCGCCGTCACCACTTCAGCCAGTCTGCGGCATACCACTGAGGAGCTTCGATATGTATACCCCTAACTCGTTCAGAATCTCCGACACTTCGGAGCTTCACGCCATCATACGGAAACACAGCTTCGCCATGCTGGTCACGCATGGCAAAAGTGGAATGACTGCAACACATCTTCCACTGCTTTTTGACGCAGGGGAAAATTCCCACGGTGTCTTACTCGGTCACATGGCAAGGGCGAATCCGCAGTGGCGGGAAACGGAGGGTGAGGTTCTGGTGATCTTTCCAGGTCCCCATGCCTACATCTCACCGACCTGGTACGAGACTCCAAGAACTGTCCCGACTTGGAACTATGTGACAGTGCACGCATACGGTTCGTTGCAGCTGATAGAGGACCGCGATCGTCTCCATGACATTCTCACTCGGACCGTTACGGTCTATGAGGAACGAATGCCGAAACCGTGGTCCTACGATATCAATGACCCAGAAATGGAGAAGATGCTGAAGTCAATCGTAGGCTTTCAAATCAACGTGAGCCGCTTAGAGGGCAAAGCAAAACTCAATCAGAACCATCCTGAAGAGCGTCGCCGTCGGGTGATTCGCGCTTTGGAATCGCAGCCAGGCGACGACTCCCGCGACATCGCCAAGCGAATGGCAGCCTCGCTTTCTGACGTTACCTGAACTCCACGGTTCTTCGTCCGAACGTCCTTCCAGAAAAGGCGTGCGTCGTTAATATGCGAAAGGGGCCGCGCCCTCCCTTTGCAGACCTTCCTGGAAAAGTTCAATCACCGTCTGTTCTCTCCAATTTCAACTTCGACTGGACGTCTTCTTCCGGGTCGAAGGAAAGAAACCGCGGGATGGCATTTTCTCACTTGAGACGCATGCGCCAAGCACGAAATGCGTCAACAGCTCAAGTGGTTTGTAATGCGGAACTGCATACGTCGGTATAGGATCAGGATCCATTTGCAGAAAGGCCAAACAGTAACGTGGATCTCTCACTCGGGAGTGTGGAATTCGCTCATCATCGCGCAACGCGAATCGAAACGGTTGGTCTACTCTGTGTATCCTGATTTGTGACGAAAGTAATCGCGAATATCCACATCGGGGCCAGCCCCCATCATACCACTAGACCATCTCGCGCGAATAACATTAAATTTTACATCTCCCGGCTGCAAAGACAATTCTCTGAGTTGAATTGGATCAGCCGTAAAGTCGATGAGCACGCGACTTTGATATTCTTCGAATGTCCAACCGCTGACACGAGCTCCATCACGCTCGTACAGTTCACGGAGATCTTCCCACGATCGAGGCCATGCGTCATGATTCTCTATCATGTATGTCGTGACTAAATCAGACGCGCCCCACACGGCATATGCGTCGTCGGGCCCGTATAATTCATGCAACTTCCATTTTACACTGACGTAGACAACGATTAAGACCGCAGTTAAAGAGAAAGCATACAGTATTCTCTCATCAACAAGTCGCATCTCTTCGTTCCCGCGCATTGGCGACGTCTGCTTGAGAGTCAATCTTCAAGTTGAACAAAAATATGGAGTATTGGAACGGCTCCACAAACGATTGCTGCCGCAACTGGTGGTTGAGGCAGGGTGATCGGGGTATATCAGATCTGGTTGCTGGCAGAAACACATTCATTTACGGTTGTCGGATGGCAGATGCGAGCGTTGTCTCAGGCCGAGTGATACGAGACAACCAGGATAAAAGGGGATTGTCCGATTCTGGTAAACTCGCTTTTGGGCGGTACCGTTGCTGAACGAAGGGGTGCTTTGACCTTTGATTGCTCGTAGATCTCGATGCTTGGCTCTGTTATGTCTGAATCAGCGGGGTACGACGGAATGGGAATGGATTCGACTGAACTGCGAGTGATGCGGGCCCAATTGGCGCTGGAGGGGTTGTCGGTCGGCGATGCGCTGGGAGAGCGTTTCTTGTCGCCGTGGGTTCGGGACATGTGTCTGCGGAACCGGATTGTGCCTGAGGGGCCATGGCGCTGGACCGATGACACCGCGATGGCCCTGGGAATCATCGAAGTCCTGGATCAACATGGACGGATTGATCAGAACGAGTTAGCCAGCGTCTTCGGTCGACGCTACACCTTGGATCCTGATCGAGGATACGGTCCCGCCCAGCACGACTTGCTGCGGAGCATTCACCGTGGCGCGGACTGGGAAGTCGAGTCGCGGGAGTTATTTGGGGGAACCGGTTCATTTGGGAACGGAGCGGCGATGCGCGCGGCACCCGTCGGCGCCTATTTTGCAGATGATCTCTCGTGCGTTGTCGAGCAGGCCGCACTTTCGGCCGAGGTGACGCATGCTCATCCAGACGGAGTGGCCGGGGCGATTGCCGTGGCGGTGGCTGCCGCCTGGGCCTGGAACCGGAGCCAGTTTCAACAGAAATTCCCTGCCAGCGACCTGCTGAAACTCGCTCACGAGTTAACGCCTTCGGGGCCCACTCGGACCGGGATTGAACAAGCTCTGACAATTCCGCTGACTGAGTGGGAATTTGATGTGGCAAATCGACTTGGCAATGGCTCCGAAGTCTCTTCGGCAGATACGGTTCCCTTTTGTTTGTGGGTCGCGGCTGCGCACCTGGATAGTTATTCCGAGGCACTTTGGACCGCGATTCGAGTCCACGGTGATATCGATACCAACTGCGCGATTATTGGAGGAATTGTTGCGCTGGCGAATGGAAAGAATGCCATTCCGTCAGAATGGAGTCGTCAGCGAGAGCGGCTGGGGTGAGAAGTCTTGTCCGTTTCTGCATCGTGC
Organism: Schlesneria sphaerica; assembly: GCF_044336245.1. NCBI lineage: Bacteria > Pseudomonadati > Planctomycetota > Planctomycetia > Planctomycetales > Planctomycetaceae > Schlesneria > Schlesneria sphaerica. Next base: position 6,327,087 of record NZ_CP172346.1, read on the forward strand.
TCCCGCGCGAGCGGAACAGAGTTCAAGCCGGCCTGTTCGCTGTTGAGCCGCTCGAACGCGATTCAACAACCGACGGTCTTACGCTCGCATGTCTCGATATCAGTTCGACATGTCGAACCGCATGATCCGGCCAGAGGCGAAGCCGCAGATGATGAAGTCGCACAGCGGCGAGAGGATAATTTTCCGGATGTCGTCAGGGACAGTGACATTCCATTCGGGATTGCCGGCATCGTCCACGCTGAACAGGGTTCGTTCCATCGTGTAGGCGACGATCTTCCGCTTGGCGAAACCGCAGGTGACGAGTCCCACGGTCCCGTCGCAGATAAAGGTCCCGCGGGTGTTGCCGTTCTGCCCGTCGAAGGCCTGGATCCCTTGTGCGTAGCTGGCGAGGAAAAAGGACCGTCCGTCACCGGTCGCCGCCACATCCCCCACCGTTGACCACAACTTGCTGGTCCAGACGGGTGTCCCGTTCATCTTATAGCGGCCGGTCAGTCCATACTCCGAGGCGACCAGCAGATCGGTCGTGCCGGAAAGAAACTGCATGTGGCGCAGTGGCCGTACGGTTTCGAACCGGCTGAACTTCTTATTTTCCTGAGAATAGATCAGGTTGACGCCGTCGGCCTGACCCAGAGCGACGTGGGAACCATACGGATCGACGGAAATGGCCAGAATTTGATCCGAGAGATCTCGTGTCCACTGAAACTGCAGATTTCGATTGAACCAGCCGACCAGATGATCATCGAGAACGGCTGCCCCGGCGACCCCGGTATCAGCCCAGGCAAGTCGCTGTACGGAGTGGCGAGTGCGAGTCAGAGCCCGGACCTGACCTCGGCGATCCAGAAGATAAATTCCGCCAGAGACATCGGCAGCGAGGACTTCGCCAGATTCTCGTGAGAAACGGATGTCTGTCAGCGGGGCATCGACAGAAAACGACCAACGGAGCGTCGGTCGGTTCCCGCGCCCCGTGGTAATCAGCCAGTCCGCCACTCCATCGCTCATCGTTTCGCCAATTGTTTACGCAGTGTTTCCAGTCCTGCCTCGACGTCTCGATCATCTTCAATTTGACCACGAGCCTTGCTTCGCTGAGCGAGGCGATCAGAATCGTCGGCTACTTGAACGTGTGGTTGAATTCCGATCTTACCGTAGGTGCTGCCGTTGGGCGAATAGAACTTGGCTGTTGTCAGACGAAAACCGGTGTCCGCGTGACCGGGCAGAATACTTTGAACCGACCACTTCCCATAGGTTTTCCGTCCGACGATGGTGCCACGACGATGGTCGTTCACGGCTCCTGCGACGATTTCACTGGCACTGGCACTATCGCCATCGACCAGCAGGACCAGAGGGCCCGTCCAGTCAGTCGCATCTGAATGGGCCGAGTACGTCGTGTTCTGATCCTGGACTCGTCCACGCGTTGAGACAATCACCCCATTCCCCATGAATCGGTCGAGAACTTCGACGGCGGCGGTCAGCAGGCCCCCCGGATTTCCGCGGACATCCCAGATCAGTGCTTCCATCCCTTCGCGTCGCAGTTTGGTCAGGGCGGCGTCGAGTTCTTCCGCCGTGTTCTTCTGGAATCCCGTCATCCGGATGTAGCCGATTCGATTGGCACTATCGATGATCTTAACGACAGGAATACTTCGCACTTTCACAGAGCGGCGAGTCAGGGTCGCGACTCGTTCTTCCTGAGTGGTACCATCCGCCAGCGTCAAGCGGACCCGGCTGTTGGGCTGGCCCTGGAGCATTGTCGCAGCCTCTTCGGTACTTAACTTGCGGCAGTCACGTCCATCGATCTCGACGATGTAATCACCAATCTGTGCTCCTCCTTCCGCAGCAGGGCTTTCCGCCAGCACATTGACGAGCAGCAGTCCTTTGCCGCTTTCTGCTTTCATCTCGATGCCGATTCCGACGAACTGTCCATCGATATTGTTGTAGAGGTCGTCGAGCTTACCGGGCGTCAGGTAGCTGCTGTAATCGTCCAGCGAATTGCATCCGCCGAAGACGAACTCCATGATGATCGCACTGGCAGACAGTTTGAGGTCACGCTGTGCATAGTCCGACAGTTCAATGACCGTCCGTCGTGCTCCTTCCGCACCATTGACCTTCTTGTTCCAGTACTGATCCCGCAGCATGCGGCGGAACTGGGAAATACTTTCCTGTTCGCCGTATGGAATGTTTTTCTGGAGGAACTTCTCGTTATTCAGTGCGAAGTAGAGACTTTCGGTTCCGTGTGCGATGAAGTCTGTCGCACTGATGGAGTCGACATAATACTGTCTGACTTTATCGAGAACATCATCCAGATAGACCAGGGCTTCGACCCGGGACATGGGAAGCATGTTATTGACGAAGGATTTGTCGGCGTAGCGTCGTTCGACCGAGAAATGGACCTTCGACTGACGCAGGCCTTGCTTCAGCTGTTCGCTATTCGGCCAGGACTTCAGCGATTTCTCGTAGAACTCGATCGCCTCGGCCCAGCGGCGTGACGAGCGAAGTTCCAGGCCTTCCTCCACTGCACTCGTCAGACCATCTTCCGTTGAGACGGCTCGGGTTCGGGTGAAGCGTCCTTCGGCGACCTGGTCTGCTGCGTGGACAAGACCGAAGACGGATCCCGCAGTGTACAAAAATATTGTTGTTTTCAGGTAATTACAGAGTCGCATGATCGAACATCGCCCTTCTGTCAGGAATAGGCAGTGGAGTTCTCATCGCCGGTCTTTCACACCCCCCCTCGAGGTGTGAACGGCGGACATGCGGCCCTCAATCCCTGTGGCACGTCGAGGGCTGGGGTGGCCAGCCGTCGGCATCCGCGTCGTCGAAATTGAATATAAGCCGAGAAAATGTGATGTCAAACGGCATCATGCGGACCGTGTGCGGAACGACCCGTATGGACGCTAGAGTTGACGTAGACCTCGTTATCGATTCGAGGTATGAGCCGGTTGGCCGGAGCACGGGGCTTCGACCGGGAAGAATAGAGGGGTTCGGCCGGTTGAAGCGACGGATTTCGGGCCGCAGATTCAGTACCATCCGGTTCCGCGGCCAGATCGATGAAATCGGCGAATTGGACGGCCGGGCCAGAACTTTCGCTACCGGACAGTCAGGTGATGAATTTTTTCCACGCCGCCGTTACAGGTATTCATCGTCGTCATGCAAATCGCTTTCTGTGACGATTCGGTGGCCAGCGTCCTGAAGAATATGCACCGCCTGGTCGACATCGTCGACGAACATGGCGACGGCCCCGCGACCGTGCCGACGGTACAGCAGTGGATAGGCGTGGTGGATGTTCACTTCGGCTTTGACGAGAGCAGAACAGACCGCGTGAAACGGTTTGTCCCCTTCAGGCAGCTCGACACCGACGACATCGCTCTCACTGAACAAAAAGCCAGAAAGCTCCAGTTTTTCCCGAGCCCGGTCGGCATTATCGAACATCAGGCGAATCATGGCGAAGTCGACTGAATCGACGATGCTGAGGGCCATGACACGGGTGTCGATGGACTCGAGCTGACGCATGACATCATTCAAGCGGCCGACGCGATTCTCAAGGAAAATGCAAAACTGGCGCAGGCAGGGCCAGGCGCGGCCTCGCATCGTCTCGGTACCGGCGCCTTCACCCCCTTGAAAATCGTGCGGCATCACATCGCTCCATCAGTTTGATTCGACCAGGACAAAAGCAGGCCGTAGCCAGGTCACACGTGCTCGCGCGTCCTCTCTCCATTCTCTCGACCGCCCAATTTACGGCAAATGTCCGTAAATGGTCAATCTGCGTCTTGGGTTGAGTAGCGAATTGAAAGCGCGAAGCAGCCAAACGAGTGACCCGAAAACGCGATTCGAGCGCCTTGCGCTCTAGAGGTTCGAGGCATTATTCAGCAAGCCAATATACATCATGGCAATCCGGAAAATAAAGAAGATTATGATCATGGCGACCATTCCCCAGATGAACCATGCGAGCACGGTTGTCATCGCGAAGAGGCTGCGATGAGCCTGTTCTTCAAGCTGGGGGCTCAGTTCCTGCAGCTTCTCGGGAACCGTTCCCGTTGCTTCACCCACACGGACGAGTTCCAGATATTGCCTCGGAAACAGCTTCGTCTGGCTGAGTGCGAACGAGAGGTCTTCTCCTGCAGAAACCATGGCCGCGACCATGGGGATTGCTGAGGCGAAGGCCTGATTTCCTGTGGCTTTCAGACTTGCTTCGAGGCTGGGAATAATCGGCATTCCCGCCTGCTGAGTCAGAGCAAAGGCCCACGAGAAGCGCGCCAGGGCGAACGATCGAAAACAGTCACCGACGATGGGAATGCCGAGTAAGGCCGAATGGACAAAAGTGCGTCCTTTCAAGCCCTGGGAAAGAAACATATAGAGGAAAAATCCCCCGGCCGCGACGCCGAAACACCCTCCCAGCCACGTCAAGGCACCCACGGTTCCCGTTAATCCCAGCCCCAGAACATCGAAGGGCTCGGACCCGTTACTGCTCGCAATCATGCCCAGAATCCAGATCAGCAGTGCCACGATAAAAATGGCAGCCAGCAATTGCAGGATTGGCAAAGCAATCGCACCCAGGAACGTACGACGCAATCGAATCAGATTGTCGTAGTGATCCGCGAGGGCGAGCAGCACTTCCGGCAAGGACCCTGTTTGATCCGCGACGCGGACCATGTCGATCATGAGTTCCGGGAACGCATTCCCCTGCTCTGCTATCGCCGTCGAGACATCCGATCCTTTGCGAAGTTCATCTACAATGCGGGTCGTGATGGATCGCAGTCGCAGGTAATGTGAGTTCTCTCCTGCAACGCGGAATGACTTGAGGATCGGCACTCCCGATTTCAGCATTGTGGAGAGAGAGCGGCAATAGGTTGCCAGATTCGACAGTGGTAACGTCGATTCAGACCAGAATGACAGCATGAAGTTCTTCCTGGCGAAATGCCGCGGATCAAGTGACCGGTTATGAAAGTCGCCCACCGGATCAGCATAGCGATTTCGCCTGCCCTACCAACATTGATCTGAGTCCTAGGAATCGAACACGATCGGCTGTGGCAATCCGTCAGGCGCGTCCAGGAGGCGGCGTTCGCAGCGGCCGCATTCGTTGTGGTCCCGGGGCCGTGCCTAAAGCACGGGAGAGAACATGCGGCAGAAGTTTTCCTGAAGGCGGTTCCAGACCGGGCGGGCGAACCACTTGTCGGGCTCGATTTCCATGGCTGATTCCAGGTCAGTGTGGAATTGATGCTCGATTTGCTCGGCCAGACTTCTGTCGTAAAGAACGGCACCGACCTCAAAATTCAGATAGAGGCTGCGAGAATCGAAGTTCGGGGTACCGACAAGCGACCAATTGCCATCAATGGAGAGTGTCTTGGAGTGGAACTGCCCCGCCTGGTATTCGTAGATTTTGACTCCGGCCAAAAGAAGTGAATCGTAGTTGGACCGCGCGGCTTGCAGCGTTGCCCAGTAAGTTTTCGGGCCTGAAATGAGAACCCGCGTCTGGACCCCTCGCTGCGAGGCAGACTCCAGGGCCGAGACAAGGGATGGCGTGGGCACGAAGTAACACGTCGCCAGAGTGACTCGATGACGTGCGGAGTTAATTGCAGCGAACATCAGGTTATGAAAAACGTCGCTCCCTTCGTCAGGGCCACTGGCGACGACCTGCGCCACAACGTTGCCAGTCTGTTCGGGGGTCGGAAAATATCGATCATGCGTCAACACTTCGCCTGTGGCATACTTCCAGTCGATCGCGAAGACCTCCTGCAATTGGAGGACTGTGGGACCTTCCAGTCGCAGATGCGTGTCCTGCCACTTGCCATAGAACGGATCGAGTCCCAGGTATTCGTCGCCAACATTCATTCCCCCTGTGAAACCGATCTGCCCGTCAACAATCACGATCTTGCGGTGATTGCGCAGGTTGATCGACCACCGTTCCCGCAGCGAACGGCCGGGGACAAAGGAAAAAACCTGAATTCCGGCATCCCGCATCGGTTTGAGAAAGCGATAGGTAAGAAGGTTGGAGCCGATTCCGTCGTAAAGGAATCGAACTCGTACCCCGCGCTGTGCTTTGGAGATCAGCAGGTCTCGCAGTCGTGTGCCCAGCTTGTCGGGACGCCAGATGTAGTATTCCAGATGAATTGTCGATTCGGCAGCGAGGATTGCCTCCGCAATTTCATCGAATGCCTGCTGTGCGTTGGTGAGCAACTGCACTCGATTACCCACCGTCGCACGGCTGCCCGAAATCCGTTCGGCAAGTCGCCTCAGTTCCCGCTGAGTTTCGTCGAGCAGTTCGTGGTGTACATGATGCTGATGTGAGAGTTGAGGCAAAATCCGAGTGACGGATCGGGTGGCTGCCTGTTTCCGGCGCAGGCGTCGTTCGACCCGATTGATGCCGAAAACGACGAACAGCAACGCCCCCACATAGGGCATGGTGATGATCGTCATCATCCAGGCCACTGTCGAGACCGGTTGTTTCTTCTTGGTGAGGAGAACAACCGGCAACAGGGTGAGGGTGAGGACGTAGCCGAAGATCGTAATTATTGCGAGAGCGGTTTGCATGCGGCGAGCATAATCGATTTGGTTGCATCAATCATCTGATGCACTCCTGCGGTGAATGACATTCTCGCGGCGCACAGTCCGTTGCCGGCATTGACGCGCCCCCTCCCTCGATTGAACGGAAGCCATTGCTGCCGGGATTCGATGCCCGCTGCAACGGAAGGCAAGTCAACCTGCGGCTTTTTGGGCCGGCCGCTGAGATCAGCGGTGGGGGCCTGCCCGATTTTTGTAGAGGGGGGATGCAGGTGGGCAAGAGACGGCGGCGGGCGGTGGAGGGAACAGCCCTCGATTCGAGGCACGACTCCGATGTCTCGGCAAACCCTGTGGAGACGATTCCTCGCCCTGGCTGCCGTGTTGAGAAGGCTGGGCGAGGTGGGTTCTTTCTGTGATCGGTGACGGAGCGATCACGGTTAAGCTGAATCACACACGGCGAAAACGAGTGGACATCCTGATTCCACTTTTGCGTGAGTTTCCGGGCAACGGTCGAGGCGTCGCTGCCCGAACATCTCATTTTAGTCTGGATTACTTGGCTTTGTTACGACGGTATCGTGCACCGATAAGACCCAAAGCGCCAACGCCCAACAGGGCAAAGCTTGTTGGTTCTGGCACGTGTGCTGCCTTGAGGTCGAACGTGACAGTGTCGGTAGCGGGGTTGTAGGTGTACGTCAGGGTATAGACGTCGGTGTGTGTGCCGTGGAGGACAGATTTCGTGCTGGTGGTTGAGGTGGGGGTGAGCTGGTCGAAGGCGATCATAAACTGGACGAGCGGACCGACTCCTTCACCCGGATGAGGCGCCGTTGTGTGCTCACCCGTCAGCTTTCCGAACCAGCCGTCCCCACCGCCCAGGTAGGTGAGAGTGATTGGGTTCGGCCCTACCGACCAGTTGGTCAGCACAGGAACTGCGAGTGAATCATTGTTGCTGCCATCGTCCAGAATTCCTTTTCCGTACCAGGTCACTTCCAGTTTCAAGGGTTCATCGATGACCACAGTATCGGGAACAATTCCGGCCACTACGCTGCTCTGTTGTCCGAACAGGACCAAAACGAATGTCATCGAGCTCAGAATTACGGCTGCACGTGTGAATCGGCGGGAAATACTCATGGGACGGTACTCACTTATTCTACGTTTAACTAGACACTCATTCGAGAAGACAAAACAGGGAACCCACATCCTGAGTCCGAGCGATGGGTTCAGAGGGAGTGGACTGACATCGATTGAGACCTCTTACGCCGAGGCGTGGAACTGCGACCGGCGGAGGAATCCCGCTGAATCGAACCGAAATGATCACGGCAATAAAACTTTCCCAGTCGAGAAACGAGACAATCCGAATATCTGACACCCAACCGGGAGGGCGGCGTTCGCCCCGTCGACCCATCGGGGGTCGTGCGAGTCGGTCAGGCGCGCCATGCTGTGATGAAGGCCACATCAGTCTTGCTGCCGCAAAAGTTCACTGCGCACAAATGAACACAAATCTCATATTCAGATATTCGTTTACTGTGTATCTAAACGCAACTACAATCGGATTCTGTCTTTGCTGTAAGTATCGATTGTGCCGGTCGCGGATACTGTAGCGATCAAAAATGCGGATTTCCAGTGACTCCCGTTCAGAAAATGCGTCGCTCAGAACGTCTACGACTCTCGTGTCTGCGGCGACGCGAGACAGTGGTTGTTCGATCTTGTTGCGCTTCTCCGGAGTTGCAGCCCCCTGCATCAATGCAGTCTGTGCGCAAGCGTTCAGACAAGACCGGCACGGATATCACTCATCGTTATATGAGGAGAGTGAAAGAAATTTTCCGTGACTTGGAAATCTTATATCCACTTACAGTCGTCCGGGGAATAGCAGTTTCTGATTGTGAGGGTCGCGCCGCTTTTGTGATTCTCATAAATGAGACTGTCGCAACAGGTTAGTAGGTGCTGCTGAAGCGTGTGACAACCGGAGTACCTAGCATTGCCGAAGCGTGTACCGGCATCATTCAACTTATGACGGTTCGTATGTCTCGGGACGATCTATCTGATTTCCGATGCAGGCTTCTGCTCCCCTGCGATAGTTGCGCGCATGTTGAAGGTTTCCTGCGTGAAACTCTCCCGTGTGTCGTCGGGAAAACATTGCGGAATGGCTGGATATTTGGAACTTCCCCCTGTTTTGCGGGCTGGTCTGCTGAGCAGCCCCACGGAGTCCCGGCAGGGTGATCGGAGACTTGCGAAACTCAGTCTCAGTGAGGGGCGTTCCGGTTCGTCTTAACGAGTCTCGCTAAGGGAGTTGAGTCTGGAGGATGTTGATAAGTTCGCGATGCCTTGCATGGTTCTCGGGCCTGCAGAACTCGGTTCTGTCGTGCGAAATCCTCCTCCGCAGTAAATGTAATAGGTAGTCAAGCAGGATTAAGAGAAGCTTAAATTAGATTTCGGTGCGGATGCTGTGCCGGGAAATCCTAATTCAGAGTTGCTATACGATGTTGATTAGTTATGAGATGTAGGCAGGCAGGCATGTAGTCGTGTTGGGCCGTATACCGTCCATTGCCCCGACTCGCTCACTGGAGAATTTCACAGGCGATGACCGCCGGAGTGTGGCGGACGACCGAAGAGGGAGACGTGGCTCGTCTGGTCTGAGACGGGATTTCTCGCTGTCAACGACGTTCGACAGCAGGGGAAGTCATTCGAGTTCCCGCAGCAGGTCGTCCAGGTCCAGGCGTTGGGTGAACATCGCGAGTTCGCCGATCGGATTGCGTGGCCACTGATCTTGTGGACGATCCCAGTAAAGTTCGATTCCATTTTCGTCGGGATCGCGCAAGTAGAGGGCCTGGCTGACGCCGTGATCGCTTGCACCATTCAAGGCAATTCCTGCCCGTCGGAGTCGCTGGAGAGCATCAGCCAGGCTTCTGCGGGTGGGATAGAGAATCGCCACGTGATACAGGCCCGTCGTTCCCGGCGGGGGTGTCGGGCCGGCGAGGCTTTCCCAGGTATTCAGTCCGATATGGTGGTGATACCCACCGGCGGAAAGGAAGGCTGCCTGAGTCCCGTATCGTTGCGTGACTTCAAACCCCAGGACACCATGGTAAAACCGGATCGAACGTTCCAGGTCGGCGACCTTCAGGTGGACATGGCCGATTCGCGTTTGAGGATCAATCGGCTGGCGGGGCTCATTTGAGGACATGGTTCACTCCTGACTTCCTCGGCATGAGTTTGTCTTGACTCATGACCCGGTACGGGAATCAGACCGTTTCGATCTCGGCCTGAGATTATGCCCGATCGGCTGTCGCCCCTGCCAGTGGGGCGAATCCGCAACCGCCTTCTCTTTCGTAAGCAGTGGAGTGATTTGTGTTGGCCGACCTCGTGTCACCAGAGTCGCCTCGGCGGAGGCTGACCTGCCGACGGGCGTCTTCACCCTGTCCGTGGCCCTTCATCCTCGCAATACCGACGGGTGCTGATGGGGGGCTGGATGATCACAACTCATGGGGGCCCCTGTCACTTGAGTGGGGGCCAGACGATGGCAAACGGACGGGCTGGCTGCGGGGAGATCGGATTACCGCGGATTGATCTGGTTCAGTTCAACGGGCTGAGATCGCAGGATTTCGTAATCCTCGGTGACATCTTCTCCCACCGGGTTGAGCTGTTCGTCGCGATAGCGAGCCGCGATGGTTCGATGAGCGGCATCCTTCCACTGATAGTAGTTCTGGAGACTCAATGCGAGTTGCAGGCTGTAATCCATGCTTGATGTGGGCTTATCCGCATCAAAGCGTTCGCCGTAATTCAGGTTCTGGAACCAGCGCATCCAGCCTGTTGAGCCCACTGAGGGGACTTTGTCAGCGGGCTGAAACAAGGGGCTGATGGGAGACTTGGTGGGGGATTGAGCCGTCATATGGCAGCTCATGCAGGAGCTCAGATAGTTGTCAGCAGGGCCATTCAACCGCCCGTTCCATCCCAGATGCGTGGGGGGCAGTTCGTTGTCGTCCGGATTGATGATCGTCTCTTTCAGGTGTGGATTGCGTCGGGTGACAACGGGGATCGGGTTCGTGTATCCGCCCCACGTCCCATCGGTGACGTCTGGATCATTCCCCCACTGAATGCCGACCGGGACCAGGTTCTTCCACTTGTTCGCGTTGTTCATCTTTCCGTTGTACTGGTAGTTTCCAAAAACCCATCCATGGGGTGCTCGTTCATCACGAACCATCAGATCCATCTGAATCAGCGTCATTTCCTTGAACACGCGATTCGTCGCGAGGTAGTTTTCAGTGACGTAGGCGTTCCATTTCAGCGGGTTCTCGAGCGATGGAACTTCCGTTGAAGGGACATCCGTAAACAGCACCTTCATGACCACGGTTCCCACTGGAAAACGGACATCGTGGGCATTCGGCTTGTCCTTGTCTGCCCAGACTTTGCCGATGACGTAACCACCGAAGTGATTGTAAATCGCCACGGCGTACATCTGGCCTCCCTGGTGGCTCTGGCTGATGGCCAATTGCTGAGGAGCGACGGGGGCTTCTTTTGTCAGGCCATGGACCCCTTCCCGGCCGTTGGGTCCGCAGTGCTGCCACGGAACATGGAACCAGGTTGGCTGATCTTTGATCGCCGCATCGAAGTCGTCAGCGACGTCGCCACCCAGGACATTGTCCTTGAAGCAGTAATCTTGTGCCGCCAGCAAGTAATCGCGCCAGTTCTTCTGAAAGTCGATCTTCAGGAAGTCAGGTCGCTCGGACGCAGGGGGCTCTGTCTTTGGGTAGTGCTGGCTAAGTGTAAAGACACGCCCCTTGTATTCGAGCGGCGAAGGGAGGAAACCAAAGTCAGGGTAGTGCTGATTAACGTACGGTTGATCATCTTGAGCCGCCCGGGCATTGCTCCGTTCGCTGAGAGTCGCCGCTGCCATCACCAGGGCTGAAAGTCCCAGGCAGCAAGTGAGGGAGACGCGGAAGTTGATCGTCATGATGAAGTCCCTCACGCGCAGGTCACCTGCGCCAGGTTGATGCCAGAGTATCAGAATGGACGGGGTCAATCAGGATTCTCGACGTCGCCGAATTGCGATGGGGGTGTGACGTCAACAACACGGATTAGCGAGGCGATTTACGATCGGAAAAAGTGGCTCTTACGTTCCTGTGTTAATACACGGATGTGCAGATTCTCGCCTGTGAAGCGAGCGTAATAGTTCAAGCAAGATGGAGAGGGGTCGCAAATTAATACTGCCACTCGTGAATGTCAACCAACGGACTCCAGAAAGCATCTGAATTCGTTTACCTGATGGGATTCGGTTCCAAGGATGAGTCATTGGCGGCACGAAGAGCGATCGGGAGGAGATTTCGCGACCTCTTGGGCACGACCGCCAGGAAGAAGTTGGCGCTGTTGGCAGGTGATCCAGGGAGATCACCTTGTCCAGGTACCGTGCAGCCGAATCGGGCGGGACAACATTCGATGGCCCAGTGCGCAGTACAGGGCTCGCGCCGAAGGAACGCAAGCCCTGTGAGCCGGCACTGTTACTTGTATATCGCGCGGTTGGTCGACCGAGTCAGGTTCGCGAGCCGCTCCTGGACTTCCCGAGTCAGCAGGCCGGGGCTGTATTTCCAACGCCAGTTGTGGCAGCCGGGGCCGCTTGTTCCGGGCGTATTCATTCTTGCTTCGGAACCCATTGAGAAGAGGTCCTGAAGAGGGGCAATGGCAAGATGGGAGCCGGAGCGCCAGGCAATCTCGATGAACTCCCACGCAATATTGTGTTCCTCGCAGCGCGTGTACTGCTTCAATCGTTCCAGTTGATCGGGATTTGGCAGGATGTGTGAGCGGAACCAGCCAAGGGTGGTATCGTTGTCGTGGGTCCCGGTGTAAGCAACGGAATTCGCCTCGAACTCTTCGGGACGATGATTGTCCCAGGGCTCACCAGGCAGCATGAACTGCAGGACCTTCATCCCGGGAAGGTGAAACTCTTTCCGCAGAGCATGGACTTCTTCCGTAATCATGCCCAGGTCTTCGGCGATAATCGGTGCCGTCGAGGTGGAAGCATTCGCGACCGGGTCGGCCCCTTTGACATTGCACAACGCCGTCAGCAGTTTCCCCCGTGGCCCCGGGACCCAATGCCCGTTCATGGCCGTCGCTTCACCGGCCGCGACGGACCAGTACGCTTCGAACCCCCGAAAATGGTCCAGGCGCACCAGGTCGACGAACTGGAGCGCCGTTTCCAGCCGATGGATCCACCAGCGAAACCCATCCTGCTCCATCGCGTCCCAGTTGTAGAGGGGATTATTCCACAGTTGTCCTGTGGCGGCGAAGTAATCGGGAGGAACCCCTGCGACTCGAGTGGGATCACCATGTTCATCCAGTTGGAACAGAGATTGGTGGGCCCAGACATCCACGCTATCGTGCGAGACATAGATTGGGATGTCTCCGATAATCTGGATATTCCGTTCTCGAGCATACTGTCGAAGCTGATGCCACTGGCGGAAGAAGAAGAACTGCAGAAGCAGCGCGTATTCGAAGCGAACTTCCAGTTCGGGCATGACGGGCTGATCAGGTGCAGTGACATACTCTGTCCACTGCCGCCACGGCCTGTTGCGGTTCACATCGCGCAGCGCCATGAACCGAGCATGATTATTGACCCAACTGTGATGCTGTTTTTTGAACTCGGCGAATTCCTGATGCAGTTCATGAGCGGGCGAGAGATTTCTGAAGTTCAGGACGGCGGTGCTGAGAAGTTGATTCTTCAGCAGGGCACTTCGCTGAAAGTCGACGTGGGGAGCTGTCTCCACCTCGGGCAGCAGTGCGCTCGCCAGATCGTTTTCATTGAGGAGGCCATCCCGCGCCAGCAGGTCCGGGCTGATCAGGAGTGGATTACCGGCGAACGATGAGGGGGACTGGTAGGGCGAGTCACCCATGTCCGTGGGACACAGTGGCAGGACCTGCCAGTAGCGCTGCTCAGCCCCCTCCAGCCAGTCAATGAAGTGGTAGGCGCTGGGGCCCAGATCACCGATGCCATAACGTGTGGGAAATGAAGTCGGGTGAAGAAGGACGCCGCTGGCTCGTTCCTGAAGCATAGTTGATCATCCGATAAAATCTTCCCTGAAGTGCGGATTCAAGGATGGTGCCAGGGGGAAGACCATCCACACGTATCATGCACGAACAAATTTCGGTGGAAATCCGAATTCCATGGCCTCATGCAGCAAGGGTTTGAGTCGCCAAAAAATCAGTGTGGACGACTGCTGACAAGGGGCATCCTGACATCGAAAACGTCAGAAGGGAAGTCCGATTGCGGCAGTGTTCATCCGATTGTGGGAATGTGTAAAAATCTTACAGGAGTAAGTTGAACATCTGAACGCTTGCGAGTCATCACAAACCTTGCCAACATAGAACTCGTTGCCCTGTAAAGAATTGAGGCGTTCCGTATCTCCAGCCATAGCAATCTGTCCCATGACATCGACACTGATTACCAAGCAGTCTGCATTCGATGACCTCTGCGATCACATCCGCGAGTCGGGATTGGTTGCGTTTGACACGGAGTTCGTTTCGGAGCACACGTACCGTCCAGAACTCTGCCTGCTTCAGTTTGCGACCAAGGAGCGCTGTGTTGCAGTCGATCCGTACGAAGTCGATCACAGGCGCTGGTGGGAGATGATGGCGGACGACAAAACGACCGTCATCATTCACGGGGGACGTGAGGAAGTCCGGTTTTGTTTCACCTATGCTGACTTGCCTCCCCGGAAGTTATGGGACGTTCAGATCGCCGAGGGACTTCGCTCGCGCAGTTTCCCTTTGGGCTACGAAGCGCTGGTGAAGCGAATTCTGGGCCGAACGGCTCAGGGGCGGGAGACGCGGACTGACTGGCGCAGGCGGCCTCTCTCGGCAACGCAACTCGAGTACGCTCTCGATGACGTGCAGCACATTCTTGAAATCTATGACCGGCAGCGGACATCGCTGCAGAAAATGAAGCGACTGCCGTGGGCAGAAGCAGAGATCCAGCGGATGATTGACGAGATCGCTGCGGAGCGATCGCCGGACAGTTGGCAGCGCCTTCCCGGTCTGCATCGATTGACTCCACGAGAACTGGCGGTTGCTCGTGAGGTTTATCGCTGGCGCGAGAACGAAGCTGCGGCTAAAGACCGGCCAATGCGGAAGATGCTCCGGGACGATCTGGTCATTGAACTGGCAAAACGACGACCGACCAGCGAAGCCGACCTTCTCGCTGTTCGCGACATGAACCGGCCCGAATATAAACGGGCGGCCCCTACTCTGCTGGATTGTGTCGCGGCAGGAATGGCACTGCCCAAAGAAGATCTCCCTCAACTGCCCAAATCACTCGACGAAGACAAGTCGCATGACGAACAGGTCGTCGGCCAACTGCTAGGACTGGCGCTCGCGAACCGGTGCGCTGAACTGAACGTCGCGATGGGGCTGGTGGGCAAGACTGCCGATCTCAGACATCTGGTGCGATGGCACGTCTACAATGAGCGGGATGGTGGGCCCCCCCGACTGACTCAGGGGTGGCGAGCGGAAGTCTGTGGTGACCTTTTAACCGACGTCCTGGCGGGGAAGATCGCGCTGCGAGTTGCGGATCCTCAATCGGATCACCCGCTGGTCTTCGAACGCCGGGACGACGTCTCCTCGTCATGACCGTCCGTCCGCCAACGAAATGAGGACGCGATTGCGTCCTCATTTCAGGCTGCAAGTGCCGATAGTTTCGCCATCCCGTCTCGGACGATGAGTTGCCGGCGATCCCGGTCGCCGCTGAGGCTGGCCCCAATTCCTGCTCCGCTAGTGAGAAATCGAATTCTTCGGGGATTCTGGACGGGGCATAGATTTCTACGGCTTGAGTGTGGGCCAGTGTCGTCTGGCTGACCTGATGATGCCGCGCACCGATGATGGCGAGACACTTGCTCAGGTCAGTCTGGTGACCTGTGCGACTAGCGATAGATCCACTGCATGTCGCCATCGAGCGAAATTTCGGGTTCGCGTTGATCGTAGCGGTCTCCGCGACGCCAGTATTTCTGCATGATCGTCTTCGTCTGGATGATCGGCTTGCCCCCGGGGCCTTCGACTTTGCGGATACTATTCGTGAACCCGGTCATGAAGACTGTGTATCGGTCTGCGTCCGGGTCGATTCCGCGCCACATGGCGACTCCTTCGATTGCATACTGGTCACTGCCGTCCGTCTGCGAGGCGTCAGGAATCGGTCCGACGACATCGACGGCACTCTTGTAACGGCCTTTTTCCCGCTTGTTGATGGCAGCGAGAGCTTCAGGGATTACCTGGTCGGGGAAGACTTCCTTGCGGTCATTGTCTGTGACGACCAGCGTGAATTCGGGGATGAACAACTGTGGTGCGACAGGGGGATCGAGAACGTTAACGGGAGCATTATCCCCTGTCAGTTCTTCGAATTTATGAGGGAACGCCCGGTAGACGATGTACCAGACGTATTCGAGCTTCTTATTCCCCGTGATCGGGTCGGTCAGTTCGACAGGAATCAGCCGCATCGGCTTCAGATAGACGTCCATGGCCCAAAGTTCGGTCTGTGACGTCCTTTCTTCACCCGAGATGACAGCGGGAAATCGGACTTCGCCACCGCGCAGGGCCTGTGCGCTGGCGGTCGAGGACAATGACAGGATCAATCCCACAGCGATCAAATGCGCGCACGCCAACTGAATGAAAAGAGTCTTCATGCCTGCATCTGTCCTGCTAAAAGGAACTGGGCTGAACTCACCGGACTGCCCCGTCGATTCGCACCCGTCGATTCTCAAAAAATTACAATAGGACCGCTTCTGTGGCACGGTCAACATCTATTTCGGTCAGTCTCGATTCCTTTCATCGTGCTCCGTCGGCCGAAACTCCGTTCTGCGCTGTGATGCTTCCTGATGCTGAATATTTTATCCGGAATCAGTTCAGGTCGAGTCCCGTCAGCAATTTTTCAATGGCATCGGCTCGATGCGCGACCTCAAGGACGCTTCTTCGAATTTCTTCCGAATCCACTGTGGCCAGCGGGTAGCTATCCACCATGACAAACACAGGCTCACGATCGATTTCGGCAATTGCCAGTGCTCCATGCAGGATTTCCGCGTTCAGCCGCAAAGCCGGCTCAAAATAAACAGGAAGCGCCGCACAACAGATACTTGAGATCTTCAGCAACCGGTCTGCGGCCGCATGTTCACTTCTTTCGACAAAAGCCGTCTGGCTTCTCCCGTTTGCAAATGTCAGATTAATCCGATAACGCTGACCGTCACGAGTCCAGCGAATCTCGGGATGGTGCGCGAAGGCCTGGATCAGCAGGCTCTCGATATCTTCGGCCTGTCCCAGGATGGCCTGCAGCAATTGCACCGCCTCCAGTCCCGTCTTGGGGCGGTTCTCGGGTGCTTTCGCCAGAAGCATGTTTGCACATTCGGCCATTTCCATCGGAATCGGTTCCTGGAACGACCGAAAGCTGGGAAGCGGGTTGTGGCGAACCTGTCGGATCAGTTCGCTCATGTTGTCGTCTTGAAACGGCAAGGTGCCGGTCAGCAGGTAAAAATAAATGACTCCGAGCGAGTAAACGTCACTGGCGGCGGTTGCAGGCTGATGGTCAAACAGCTCGGGGGCCATAAATGTCGGGGTGCCGACAAACTCTTGCTGTTCGACGGCGTTGGGGTGCAGGATCACTCGTTTGGCCAGACCAAAATCCGTGATTTTTGGTACCCCCTGGTGCGTCAGCATGACGTTGTCGGGCTTGAGATCGCGGTGCAGAATGTGGGCGGAATGGGCGGCGGCCAGGCCCTCGGCGATGCGCAGGGTCAGTGCCGTAGCGCGGACCGGCGATTGTGCTCCTTCATCCTCCACCAGTTCCCTCAGTGACCGACCCGCGACGAATTCCATCTCAATGAAGTAGTATCCCCGTGCCTCACCGATCGCGTGGACCGTGACGATATTCGGATGATTCAGCGCGGCAGCCGCCTGCCCTTCGTTGATAAAACGGGTCAGGAAGGCGGGATCGTCCAGCAGCATTGCCGGGGGCAGGATCTTGAGAGCGCACTTGCGGCGAAGGTCGCGGTGTCGTGCGAGGTAGACTCGCCCCATCGCGCCTGTACCCAGCAATGCGTCACAGTCGTAGACACCCAGTCTCTGTCCGATCAGTTGATCAACTTCGGTTAACTGAGAGGCTCGGGGGCCACTGCGCCGCGTCGGGCCCGAGGATTCTTTGGGATGATGGATCAGCGTGTTATTCGGGTCGTCGGCAGGAGCGGGATGCGATTGGCCGCAACTGGGGCAGGGAGACGCATCTTTATCAGGCAGAAACTGGAACTGACAATTGGGACAGAACGCCGCTGTAAACAGCTTCGTGTTCGGTCCGGGATGTCGATGCGGCTCTGTCATGGTCTGAACGTTCGTGTAAGGCAATGAAATTCATCACCGGATCCGCCGGTACCGGATTGTCATCACATGGCAGTTGTCTCGTCAATCGGTTTGCCCGCGAGCAGGCGAATTTGCTGAGCACTGAATTGCCGGATCAGCTCTTCTGCTTCCTGAAACGCGGCTGAGTTGGGAATGATCGCTCCGGCGTGCAATTCGTCGACCAGTCCCCCCAGCAGGTATTCGCTCAGCCGGTTCGTCAGCCATTCTTCACGTCGCAACTTGAATTTGTGATGCAACTGAAGGAGCCAGGCCTTCACCTGACTCAGAACCCCCGTGGCGGAATCAACCGCGGCATTCCCGGCAACAGTCGTTCCTGCCGCGACCGTCGCATCGACTGCGACGTGCGTGAGCGATTGGGAAGCGGCATTGACCAGAATGTGCTCAGCACCGAATACTCCGCCGAATGCGAGCAACACGGTCAGCACCGGGCGGACAATTGCGGCGGCACGGTCGGCGTTGCGAATAATGTTGAAGAGTTGTGCTCGATCGGTTCGCAGGGCTGAGAGTTCCGTTTCGACCAGCGATTGAACCAGCTTCTCGAAATCGAACTCGTTGTGCTCTTTTCGAAGTCGCTCCAGCACCGTTTCCCGTGACGTCCCGCTGAGGACCCGGTCCAGCCGTTCGGTCAAAAGTTCGTTGCCGAGCGTCGTAATGAGATCCAACTGATTGAAGACCTGCTCGAGGACTTGAACGATCGCCTCCCATTCGGCGCGGCGGTATTCGTCGAGCGGAGGGACAGACTGTCCCCAGATTCGGTCTCGCACGACGCGGACGCCACCATTCACCCAGCGGCCGATGTGCGCATAAACGCCATGCACGCTGGATGTCCAGACTTCTCTGTGGCTATTCCACCAGCGCCACATTTCGTCGACCAGCAATGAGTTTGGCGGTGCTGGCCAATGCGTTTTCCGAATCAGACCACGGGAGGCAAAGATCGTGGCCGCTTCCCGAAATTGCTGACTCTTCTGGCGAATCTCCTGGAGGTAGGCTGGTGCTCCGTCGTCCAGGGCCACCAGTCGTTTGAGGGATCCGCGCAGGGTTCTCAGCTTGATTTCTGTAAAGCGAAGCTGGGACAGGACCTGATTCAGTCGAACCGGGGGGCTTGAACCAGCGGGGCCGGCTGAAGAGGTGGCGGTTGAATCGGTCGGATTCGTCGCTGAGGGCCAGGTACGCTCTGCAAAATTCAGTGCAATCGCCTCTGCGGATTTGCGGTCGTTAGGGGCGAGATAGACATACTCAGGACGAAGTCCTGTCTCGGAGCAGAAGGTCTTCAGCCACAAAGGCCAGTAAGGTTCATCGTCGGGGAGTTCCACCTGATTAAAAACGACGATCGCCGCCTTGTCTTCGTCGGCCGCCTTGCGGAAGAACTGTTTTACGGCAGCGTCGTTGTATTTCTGCTGGGTCAGGACAGCGACAAGCACGTCAGCGGCCTGCCGCACGGCATCGGCGCGCTGCCAGTTGACCGGGGCATCACTGTCGACATCCGGAGTATCCAGGATGACCAGATTTTCCGGCACATCCGGACTTGTCCGCCAGAACAGGCAGTGTTCCGTATGGCTGGTCAATGCCTCTTCACTGTCTCCCCAGCGGCGAAGATCAAAAGCGGGAAACAGGGCTTTGAGGTCGTGACGACTGTCGAACCCATCCGGAATGAGACAGACAGGATGCTTTGTTCCCGAGGCCAGGGGGCTGCTGGCGCTTGCTCGGAAGCCGGCAATATGATTGAAGATGACGCTCTTGCCGATGTTGGTGCCCCCCACGACCGCCACCACCAGATAGGTGCTATCTCCCAGTTGGGGCAACAGTTTACGGATCAGCAGATCGTACCACTCACGCCCTTCCAGGGGGGGAAGTTTCAGCGGCTGGGTCAGTTCTTCCAGCCGTGTCATCGCTCCGCTCAATCGCTGGACGAGTGAGCCGAAGGTGGCGAGCGTGTCCGTCTCGACCTCCAGATTCGGAGAGGATCGAGCTGACGGGCCGAGTACGGAAGACGAAAACGCTTTAGTCATCGCCAAAGCCTACCTTCGCAAAGTCGTAATAACAAAACAATTACTGAAACGGGATGGGATTTGAGTAGTGGTGAGAACTCGATTCGGTCTCTATACTGTAGCCCGCTGTCGGGAAAAGCATAAAAATGAAACACCTCGGACTGGGGTTTTAACAAGATGTTGATATTTCTTCGCGTGACGTACGTCCTGATCTGTGCGGGAGCCGCCGTGGCTTTGGTGCAGAACCCCATGGCTCCGGAGTTTATCCGTCGCTACTCCGCTTTGTCATTCATCTTGATGATGTTGTTGACGCAGATTGTCACGTTCATCGACATTCTGTTTCCCCGGAAGCGACTCGACGTGATTTCGGCCATCTATTTCGGCCTGCTGGTTGGATGGCTGCTGGCGTTTCAGTTGCAATATGCCGCACAGGCGTTCATGACTTCGATCGGTGTGGGCGTTCAGCGGGATGCCGAAGGAAATAACATTACCGGCGACAACCCCTATGCCCGGGTGATCGGGGGGATGGCGGGGATCATGCTGCCCTACATGTGTATTTCATTCCTGCTGCAGACGAAAGACGACTTCCGCTTTGTGATTCCGTATGTCGAGTTCGCCAAAGAGATTAAGGGCGGTCGGCCGCTGATCATCGACACCAGTGCGCTGATTGACGGCAGAATCTCGGACGTGATGGATACGAGCATCTTCGATACCGAATTAATTGTGCCCAGTTTCGTGCTGGAGGAATTACAGAACATCGCGGACAGTCAGGACAAGAATCGACGCACGCGTGGTCGTCGCGGACTCGACGTACTCACCAAACTCCAGCAGAAACCGAAGGTCGAAGTGCGGATGCTGGAAGTGCGGGAAAAGGACGACCTGGATCACACCGTCGATCAGCGGATCGTATCGCTGGCAAAACGGATGAGCGGCCGTGTTGTCACCAACGATTTCAACCTGAACAAGGTGGCGAGCGTTCAAGGGGTGGACGTCATCAATCTGAACGATGTCGCCAATGCCCTCAAGCCCCGCTATCTGCCGGGCGAACAGCTCCACATCAAAGTCATGCGGGAAGGTGAATCGTTCGGGCAGGGAGTGGGATACCTCGACGACGGCACAATGGTCGTTTGCGAACAGGCTGCCCATCTGCTTGGAAAAGAAATCGATGTCATCGTGACAAGTATGCTGCAGAACAGTGCGGGTCGGATGATCTTCGGCAGGCTGCTCAACTCGCACGTCCCCGCAGCTCGCTGACCCCGCTCTATCGGGTCACACTTCCATCGTGGACGATCTCTGGTTGGACGCGACCGACGAGACGAACTCCCCTCGCCGACCCTTATCTCAGGACGAGGGGTCGGCGGGTGGTGGATCAGATCGTCCTTTCCTCTATCGAGGGACTTCCGGTCCATTCCCGTTGCTGACCCGTACGTCATTGTTTAGGCCTGCAGGCGGAATTCTTTCCGGATTGGTCGGGGGTTCGACGGACGATGTGTCGATCGCCGCTACCGCTGTGAGGCCCATTCAACTCATCGCGTTGTCTGGGCTTCATCCCGTTCCTGCGTTGACGAAAGCCGATCAGTAGGATCAACCGCAATTGCTGGCTCGGTCGTCCGCTGTGGCAGATCGGCTGACGTGTAGCGTCGTCCGTTCAGAAAGGCACCGACGAAAGTGGATCGGACGCAGTAGTGGTAGCTCAGCAGCAGCAATGGCACTGTTGCCAACAGAATCAAAGGAAATTTGACGCTCCAGTGAAGCGGCCAATCCATGATGATGGCCTGGGCAAGAAAAATCGGCGGCAAATGGACGAGGTAGAGCCAGTAGGACGCATCGGAAAGATATCTGACAGTCGGAATGGGCTGGTCGAAGAAACGCAAACCCATCCCCATCACTGCAAAGATCCAGTACCAAGTGGCTGTTGCATAACAGACGGCGTAGGGGACCTTGACTCCCAGCGATTCCACTGGTTCAAACCGGGGGACCGGGCCGTTGATCGTTAATGCCGCCACCGACATGCCGGCCGCCAGCATCAGGTTCATCTTCCATCTTGCTTTCAGGCTGTCCAGCAATGCAGGTTGTCGGTGGAGTAGCCAGCCAAAGCCGAAGGTCAGCAAGAATGCAATCAACGCGGTGAGATTGGGAATCAGGGATTTGTCTGGAGTGGGAATTCCCATCCAGAGAATCCAGTCGGGTTCGAATAAGAACGCGACCGCAACGGGTATGGCCAGTATGGCAGCCCCCGCGGGACGAATCAGAATCTCTCGGACGGTGCGGTCAACCGATCGGAAAACGACCCCTTCTCGATCGAACAATCGCACGACCACCCCCCGAAGCGCGAGGGTGACGACGTAGAGGATGATCAGGACGTAGAGGAACCAGAGGTGCATCAGGGGGAAGAAGAAGGGGGAATCTGGTGCCGGAGGGGGAGACGGTGTTCCCGAAACGGAATGCTGAATCGCCGCATAAGCAATCGGAATAATGACGAGTGGGCAGAGGATTGGCCAGAACAGCAGCAGCGGCAGGACAATTCGCTTCCCACGATTCACCAGAAATGAACGAGCACCTTGCTTGTGATACTGCTGATGCGCGAAAAAACCGGCGATCAGGAAAAAGAGGCTCATTCGAAAGGAATGAATCAAAAAGAACATCAGTCCGAGGGCGACGCTCTCAGACTGGTCGGCAATCGGGAAACCGACACTTCTCAGTCCCGGCAAGAAGGAAAGTGCGGCATGTAACAGAATCCCGCTGAGTAAGGCAAATGACCGAACGGCGTCAATCGAGTGCAGGCGCTGGGGGACAGTCATAATGCCTCTCAGTTGAACTTTGA
The DNA here is from genome assembly GCF_044336245.1 of Schlesneria sphaerica. Lineage (NCBI taxonomy): Bacteria > Pseudomonadati > Planctomycetota > Planctomycetia > Planctomycetales > Planctomycetaceae > Schlesneria > Schlesneria sphaerica. The sequence goes on from NZ_CP172346.1 coordinate 6,349,764, forward strand.
GATCGCGACCTGCGACGGGAAGAGGAGAGATGCAGCCACATAACGCGACACTCGACTGAACGGATCAATAGAGCTGGCATTTTTAAGGGAAATCGCCTGTTTAGATAGGAATTTCCACTTTTGTACTCTATAAAAGAACAGAAATTGGACGGTGTGCGAACAGGAGGCGACTCGACAGATACCATGACGAAACGGGGACGAGGACGGCCGATCATTGAAACCCTGACGCCGTCCCAGGAGCGACTGCTCACGACGATTCAGGAATACATTGATCGGGAAGGACTGTCGCCGACATTGCGAGAGTTAGCCGAACACCTCGAACAGGGAGTCGCCAGCGTCTACAAACTGGTGCAGCGACTCGAGAGGAATGGCTTCATCGGAAGGACGGCAGGCAAGTCACGAAGTCTGGTCGTGCTCCGGTCTGCTCACGAGCCTCAAGTCGCGGGCCTGGTTTCGATTCCTTTGATCGGAACGGTCGCGGCGGGTACCCCGCTGCTGGCTCCGGAAAATCAACTTGGAGAATTGCTGGTTGACGCTGCCACGGTACGATCCGGTCGGCACTTTGCATTGCGGGTTTCGGGGCAAAGTATGATCGACGCAGGAATCGATTCTGGTGATCTGCTTGTCGTACGTCAGCAGCCACTTGCGGATCACCGAGACATTGTCGTGGCACTGCTGAATGACGAGGCCACGGTCAAGCGGCTGCATCACCGCAATGGTGAGATCATGCTCTTGCCCGAGAATACACGATATCAGCCGATTCCCGTCGGCCCGGAAGATGACTTTCGGATTGTCGGAAAGGTTGTGGCTGTCCGTCGCTCGTCCACGCAGAACTGAGGCGTGGGAAACGACCTGAGCGCGACGCGCGGATGGCTCACGTGTGCTGGATCATGAGTCACTCGCAGGTTTTATACTGAAGTCAAGGATAGCGGTATACTGTCATGTTGGAACGAATCGCAGCAGTCTCGATTATCATCGGAACGATCCTGGGGTCTGTCGGATTCTTCTGGTTTACAGCCCGGGCGATCCGAAACTTTTTTCGTGGGTCCGGTCCGAAGTCGCTCTATCCTCCGATCCGGTTGATTCTGCTGTCGATTCTGCTGACGGCATTACCGATCGTCGTGAACTCGATGATGATCCGCTTCGTCGGGCATGGACCCCATGACAAGAACGTTTCAGGTGAGCGCCATCTCACTCTCACCGGTTGGGACCGCGATGACTATTCGATCATCGGGTCAAGTAATGATCTGGTCGTCCTGCAGATGGCGAACCCGGACGTCACCGACGAGACTCTCAAGTATCTGACGGGCCAGACTCAGCTTCGCGAACTGGATCTGAACAACACGCAGATCACCGACGAAGGTCTGAAAATTCTGGCAGAGCTCCCTGCCCTGCGGGACCTGCGACTGGCGCGAACGAAAATCACTGATGCGGGATTTCGAGAGCACCTGCTGGGGAAGGAAAGTCTGTTGAATCTGGAACTCACCGGGACGTCCGTCGCGTCAAAAACCTTGAGAGAGTGGAAGGCGGAGAATTCAGAACGCAAGTACCTGAAATGATTTACAGGATCACAGGGCGCGCGTGATTACTATGGCGTTCAACAGGGCTTTCATGCTCATGTCTGAATCGTTTTCGCGTTTTTTCTCTTAATTGCAGCCAATTTGTTGCCTTTGCCAACAATCTTTGCCATCTGGGCTTTAACTGCCAGCGGCCAGTCACTACTCTGTTTGTTGCAAAAAGCTGCGTTTTTCTGAGTGGAGTCGGGAAAACCCGGGTTTACACGGAACTTTGGACCGCTTTGTTCGTCCAACCTCTTTTTTGTCACGACGCACAGAGAGAGTGGGATTGCGGGTCCGGCAGAGGTCGAAAATCGATGTCCATCACAGTCGCAGTTTCGGGCAGGCCGCCCATTAGTACCAACGAACCGCAGATCACCATCGGGAGCCATCCCAGTTGCGTCATCGCCTTTCCGGGTCTGGCAGACGTGAAGTCGATCCACGCGATCATTCACGAGGTCCAGGGGCGTTGGATGATCGAACCCTGTCAGGGTGAGGTGCAGGTTGTCGGGAAAGAGAAGCTCGATCGCGGATGCGAGCTGATGCCCGGCGATGTCATTATGCTGTCGCCCGACTGTCCTGAGCTAACTTTTGAACCTGAGGACGATGGTTTCCTTCCCGATTCGTCCACCCAGGACGAGGATGAATTTCGTCTGGTGCCGCTCGAAGATGCCCCCAAATCGTCTGGAACGATTCCTGCGCGCCGTTCTCCTTCGTCCGCGACCATTCCCACTACGGACGCTCCGTCCGCAGGCAAGTCATCTGATAAAGTCCGTGTACCTCAATCCCCTACTTCCGGAGCGATTCCGGTGAAGCCCCGTAGCTCGGGGACGATTCGTGCAGTCGGCCTGGACCGAGAGTCTTCCGGCAAGGCCGCAGGAGAATCCAAGTCCCGGCAATCTGATCAGAATATTCCTGCCCGGAAATCGAACTCGAATCTCCCCGCGCGCAAATCCGATCCGAGTCTTCCTGCATCCGGCGCTAAGCGGTCCCGCAGCAGTGGGCAGATCCCGGTTCATAAGCAACCGGACGATGAGGGAATCGCTACTGGAATGGTCTTAACGCGGACGAATTCCTGGGACATCGCCTCCGACGACGACGATCTGCCCCTCGCACCCCGCAGCCGTCGTTCCAGCAACGATGCCGAGATGAAGTGGATCATGATGGTAGTCGGACGGAGCGCCGGTGGGGGGCTGGCACTTCTTGTCATGTGGTTGACGATCAGCACGATCTGGAAGTCGTTGGGGAACGCCCCTGCTGGTCTTCCGGAGGCAGGTTCGGCGAGCGTCGCCGATATTTCCCCTGCTGCCGTGGCAAATGTCGCCCCGTACGTGCCACCTCGCACGACCACGCCAGCAAACGCGGTCACGAAAGGGACCGTCCCGAAAGACGCAGGGCAGACAAACACCACTTCGCCCGCAATGGTGAAACCCCCCGCCCAGTCGGAAACGACAACGACGGAAACGAAGGTTGTTACAAACAAAGATCCGGCGACGCCCCAGGACTCAGGGGCTGATCAGGGGAACGTGGACGGCGAATCGAGTTCTGAACTGCTTGCACGAATTGGTGCTGATTCAGAAAGAACGACGATTGAGCCCGTGGAAGGTGAAGCTGCCGAAGAAGTGGAAGCAGAAGAGGGGAGCTTGTCTCCCTTACAGCTTGCCACAATGGACAGCATCTATGCAGTCATGGTCGAAGACCCGACGAATCAACGGAAAAGACAGGTGGGAACTGCCTGGGCTGCATCGCCCCGCCATCTGGTCACGTCCGCAACGGTTGCTCGCATTGTGGAAGAGTCACGGCAGCAATCCCGCGTAGTGTATGCCCTGCATCCAACGTCTGAACGTAAAGTTCAGATAGCGAGCGTCCGAATGCACAATCACTATCGTCAGGCCGCTCGACTGGTTGACGAAGCCATTGAAAAGAACAACGAAAAAAAACAGATTCAGTTCCAGAAGGCTCAGGTACGCTTTGATATCGCGGTCATGAACGTCAGTCCTGCTGATAAGCTGGAATCGTTTCTGGAAGTTGCGGTCGCCCCTTTGAAGAATTCCAAAGAGGCGGTGTTCAGTATGGTAGGGCTTCCCTTCCAAAAACCCGACAAGGTTGCGGCGGTTCCGCCATCAGTCCTCAGGGAAAGGCATTCGTTGCGGCCATCGTGGAATTCCCCATTGCAGGCTAAGGATTCTTCACTGAACATCCAGTTTCCCTGGCATGAGAAGGATCCGAACTGGGCAGGAAGCCCCGTGATCAACGCGCAGAATCAGGTCATTGGCGTTTACGCGCAACTTCCTGCGTCGAAAACCGCTGAAAGTCGGAAAGGACGCCCGGAATCGGTGGTCGTCTGGGTGGGGCTGCTGCGTGAGTTCGCCCAGGATGCGGTGAAGTCTGTGAGCATCGACGACGAGTTCTGATCTGGCAACATCGTCCCGATTCCCACTCAGCGACTTTGCAGGGGCGCTCACGATCGGAGTGACCGTCACCTTATTCGATTGTGTCTACGATCAGTGCCACTGCGTCTGCTCGTTCTTCCCCCTGCCCAGCTCCCCTGGAATGGGGCCACTTCGCGCGCGTCATTGAACTGACATTGAACGCCGTGCTCGAAATGAACTCATGCAGGACCGGGAATCGTACGCGTTCATTCTGCTGACGGACGCGAATCTGAAGCCTTGTGCTGCGAAAATGGCAATGCCGCCGTTTCAGCCTTCTGCTGACCTACGCTAAGCCCACGATGGTCCGGGAATTGCATTATCTGACGCTGCATTAGCGCGCCGATGCTACTCCTGATGGATTCACAAGGGAGATTGTCCTTGCACAGAGTGATCTTGGTCGCTCAACCGATCGGGATGCTGTGTTTGTTTCTATATGACCAGCCTGAGACGGGGTCGTTTCCTCTTCAGCGACAGCCGTCTCAGGTCTGGTCCATGCCTTCATACGAACGAACTGCTCATCCTTATCCCGCTGAACTGCGACCGGCAAACCAGGCCCCAGTCCAGAGAAGGGTGAGCTTTGCAGACCGTTGGCCGGGCGAATCCTTCGGCGGGATGCAGGTTGCCTCCGGTGAGACGCTGCGCTTACCCCCTTCCCCCGAAGTTTGAATTGTGAGCATCACCCACTGATGACTGACTGACCCACATGATTGCGCCCTCTTTTCACCCAAGCGATGACAGGCATTTAAGCTGAAACCCAGAGAGGATAAGACTGCGATGAAACGAATAGCGAAATCACTTTTGTTACTGCTGGGGCTTTCCACACAGCTTGTCGCGCAGGAAGTCAGCGAACTGGACGCAATTACCAAGCGACTCGACTCGAAGTCGCTGCGGGAAAAAGTCGAAGCGGTCAGGTTGCTGGGCGAGATTGGTTCTCCCGCGTCTGCTTCGGTCGCTTCGCTGCTCCCCTTGCTGGAAGAGGAGGATCCGGGAGTCCGCTACGAAGCGATCATCGCGCTCGGGCGAATTCATTCAGAGTCGGAACAGGTTGTTCCTGCCCTCACCCGGCAACTCGAAGATCGTAACCCCGTCATCCACCACGCGGCGATCAATGCATTGCGGGATTTCGAAAGCGATGCGGAATCTGCATTGCCCAAACTGCGAACGTTTATGAAAGACAAATCACCTCTCATTCGTCTTAGCGCTGCAAGAGCCGTTGCGGAGATCAGCAAACGTGGGAGCTCCGAAATTGACGAGGCGCGATCTGTGCTGGTCGAGAGTCTGCAGAGTCCTCATCCCCAGATCGCTGGCAACGCCATCAGCGGGCTGGTGATTCTGAGTGTGTCGGCGCTGCCGGAGATCGTCGCCCTGCTGGATAGCAAGGACGTACAAACTGTCTGCAATGCGTGTAGCGCACTTGCGGCAATCGGCCCGTCTGATCCGAAAACAATCGGGAAATTGGCCGAGCTAGCCAAATCCGATAACGCCGCCGTGCGCTGGCATGCGGTCACCGCCATTGGCGAAGGTGGGCAGGAATCTCAATCAGCGCTACCAGTACTGATCGGAACCTTAAAAGATGAGGATGCGAATGTTCGATTCAGTGCGCAGCAGGCCCTCTATCGACTGGGTGAGGCCGCGGTTCCTGCGCTGATTGATGCTCTGGATGATGAAGAGACGCAACTGGTCGCCACTTCCATTCTCGGTGGGATGGGACCGGCTGCCAGTTCAGCGGCTGGTCGACTGGCCAATCTAGTCGAATCGCCCAACCATAGCGTACGGCGTGAAGCCGTTTTTGCCCTGGCGTCGATTGGCGGTGACGCGACTTCACACGTCCCGGAGTTAATCAAAGCACTGGAAGACAAGCAGTTCCCGTATCCCGGAGTCGTCGCCTATTGTCTCGGAAGACTTCGGGCGAAAGACGCCAAGGATGCTTTGCGGACAGCACTGGACGAAGCCGAGGACCCACTGACTCGTCTGGCCATCGCATGTGCCTTAATCGACGTAGATCCCAAGGATGAAGATAACGTCAACGCGGCTTTGCCTCATGTCACGTCCGCACTTCGAGATGAACGGCCACAACTGCGACGGGAAGCGATTTTCGCGCTCGGTCGAATGGGAGAGCGGGCTAAGGTCGTCGCACCCGTGCTGAGTGAGTCCATTTACGATCCGGATCCGGTCGTCCGGCGGGAAGCGCTGGTGGCTCTGGCAGAGATGGCACCCAAAGGGGAGTCTGCGATCAAGCTGTTCGTTGATCTGCTGGGTGAGAATGATCCAACGGTGAGGTCGGTCGCCAGCTACGCCCTGGGGCGGATTGGAAAGCCGGCTCACGCAGCGACTGCACCGCTGCAGCAATTGCTGGAAAGCCCTGATCTTCACGAGAAAACTCTGGCGGCCTGGGCGCTTGTCCGTGTCTCTCCGGAACCCAAGACAAAAGAGGTGGCGATTCCGCTGCTCGTAGCGGCTTTACATGGTGATAAAAATCCCCAGATGCGACTCCAGATGGCACAGACACTCGGAGAAGTCGGGGAAGAATCGGCTTTGGCGAAAGAAGCGTTGGAGCTTGCTCTTAAAGACTCTGACGAAGCCGTTCGGACCGCCGCCGACAAAGCAATCAACTCGTGGAAATAAGGAATAACCAATGATGACTACTCTTAGAACACTGATACTCCTTGCGCTCGCACAGTTAAGCTTCGCAGCGCCGGCCTCGGCACAATGGTATATCAATCAGGGATTTGGTAACGCAGGCTTCGGACCGATGGGTGGCAGTGCCGGACCCGCTTCGAGTCTGGGAGCGGGACCGATTGGAATGACACAGCCTCGGGCTGTGGGAGACCTCAACATCGGGGGTGCCTTTGGTGGAGGGAGCGTCACCGCCAACGGCACGCTGAACGGGGCCGTCGCCAGCGGGTATTACGCGAACGCTGCGGGTGGGCTCGGATTCGGCGGATACGGCGATGCTCTGCTGTATGGGAGTGCTGCGGCCGCGGGATATGGGGGCTATGGCGGATACGGAGGCGGGATCACCGTCGATCCTTATTCGAACTACGCCGCCGTCCAGTACAATGGGATGGCCAACCTGTTGAGGGCGTACGGAAGCTACACCCTCGACGAGTCTAAGGCGATGGAACATACCGAAAAAGCCCGGACCCGTTACATCGACAATGAGCAGAAGATCTATCAGGCTCGGCAGGCTTTCAAGCGAATGAAGGCGGCTGAGGTTACGGAACAACGGGACGCCGATCGAGCGACACGAGAGCGTCGAGAAGAGTTTCTCGCTGCGAATCGACCCCGCCCGCTGAGTCAGGAGCACTACGATCCCGACAATGGCAGAATCCAATGGCCTGCTGCATTGATGGAAGCAGAATTTGACGAAACGCGCAAGTCGATCGACGATCTGTTCGAGCAGAAGACACGAGGGTACGACAAATCTGCTACGGCGTCGAAAGTGAATCTGGCGGTTCAGGACATGCGTGAAATTCTTCGTACACAGATTCTAATCATTCCGTTGCAGGACTATTCCGAAGCTCGCCAGTTTCTGGACCGCATGGCGGCAACGGTGAAGTAATAGATGATTGTCAAAAGTGTGGAAACCGGTTGGGAAGTTGTCTACCAGGCCGCTCACGCCCTATTGGCCGGGAAAATTGCGACACAGCTTCGGCAGCTCCCTGCGGTTCATTACTGGCCAGAGACGCTGGCGGCACTGTTTGAGCATGATGACCATAAGACGTCTTTTGGCAAAAATGTCTACTTGACCAGCCTGGGAGCACCCAAGGACTTCACGCAGTTTCGCTTCACCGCCAAAGAGCGAGCGCGGGAAGTGAGCCGCAGGATTGAGAACGGCTATCGGAAGCACCGCTGGATTGGGTTGCTGGCCGCCCGCCACGCCGAGGAACTTTATCGGTCGGAGAAAATTTCCCCGAGTCTGCGGGCCTTGATCGATGACGAGATTGAGCGGCGGGCTTCGATTCTGCACGAGCTGGGAACAACGAAGGCCGCACTGGAATCCGCGTATGCGGTCCTGCAGTGGTGCGATCGAATTTCACTGATCTTGTGCCAAGGGGCAATTCCTGCCATGCACCGCAGAATTGAGATTGCGCCGCTGGAAAATCAGCGCTATCAGATGTGGCAGCGTCCAGATAATACCGTCGCCATAGACCCTTGGCCGTTCTCGGCAAAAATCTTTGTTGAACATGTTGAAGTTCGGACGCTCCAGCAGCTCACCTTTACTTCGGACAGCGAGCTGCAGGAGCAGCTGAGGGCCTGCCCTGTCGAGATGCGAACATGGCACTTTCAGAAAACCGCTCGTTCCAACCGGGGTCATTAAGCGGCTGGTTGAGCGAGAGACACAAACGCGGCTTCCGGGAAGCACTTGGTCGAGCGAGCAACGAAAGTTGCCCGCTCGACGGTCATAAACCGGTTACTTAGGGAAGCAATCGGATGCAAGCGGGGCTGACCTGTGAAATCGGCTCTCCGACCGACTTCAATTTTCCGGACTGGCCATCAATCTTGAAGACGGCCACATTGTTTCCCGGCATATTCGCACAGAGCAGTAGTTTTCCATCAGGCGTGATCAGAAGGTTCTGCGGACCTTTGCCCAAGCTCGGTTCGATTCCGATCAACGTCATTTCACCATCCGCGCCCAGTTGATAGGCAGCAATACTGTCGTGTCCGCGATTGGTACCGTAGAGGAACCGGCCATCCGGAGTGATCTTGAGGTCAGCGCAGTGAGTCACTCCTTTGAAGTCCGCAGGAAGAGTCGAAATGTTCTGTCGCTCTTTCAAGGTTCCGGTCTCGGTGGCGTAGTCAAACAGGGTCACCGAGTTATTCAGTTCGTTGATCACGTAGACGTAGCGGCCGTTGGGATGGAACGTCAGATGTCGCGGTCCCGCCCCTGCCGGAGATTTAACGAAGGGAGGGGTATTGGGCACCAGCTTGGCCGTCGCCGGGTCGAGTTGATACCCGAGGACCTGATCGATACCAAGATCGGCTGCGAAGGCGAAGCGGTTATCAGGGCTGACGACGAGACAGTGAGCGTACGGGCCTTTCTGGCGGACGGGATCGACGCTTGATCCTGAATGCTGGATGAAGGTGGCTGCTTCCTTCAGTGAGCCATCAGCCTGTGTGGGAAATGAGGCGATGTTCCCCGTTGAATAGTTGGCGACCAGCACCGACTTCCCAGTCGCGTCGACGTCAACGAAGCAACTCGCCGTTCCCTGTGTCGACTGTCGGTTCAGAAACTTCATTCGGCCCGTCTTCCCATCCAGGGCGAATGCAGAGACGTGCTCGGATTCTTCACCACCAAAGGTCTTGGCATCAATGGTGTAGAGAAATTTTCCGTCGCGTGAGATTGCGAAGAAGAACGGGTTACTAATGTCTCCCGTCCGGTGAGTCGCCTTGAGGGAACCCGACTGAAGGTCCAGTTCGTATGCCTGGATTCCGCCCTCCTTACCGGGGGCGAACGAAGAAATCAGGACGACGGGTTGTTCTGCTGTGACGGTCGAGATTGTGGGGTTGAGCATGGTGGCCATCAAGAGTGCAAAAAGAGACCGGGGTCGAATCAGATTCATCAGTGGCTCCGTCAGAAGTGTTCAAGATCCCATATGAAGGCGATGGCAAACGGGCAATCGAAAGATGACTTTCCCAGATCGGAACGCTCGGGCCTGGCGCGGTTGCAGTTCTCCCTTGTTGCGCTTCAGGGGTGAAAAAGGGCTCGTCCTCCTCGATTGCTGCTGAACCATTGACCATCCACGTATCGCAATTCACGACGCGAAACGCCCCCGGGAATGCAGGGGGTGCCATCTTAACGAGTTCTCGTCGACGCACCAGAAACTCGCTTGCACAAAAGATTTAGACGGCACGTCGGTTCGCAGATCGTCCGTGCGGTGAAGTCCCCGCAACTCGTGCGCGTCGGATATTCGATTTCACAAAATTGTCTGAAGAAATCGACTGGAACTTTCCAGCTACGTGCCTAGAACAGTTTGTCTCAGCTGTGGCGAGCGACCGTAATCTGCTGCGGCGGGAATTTTCCCGTTGGGTAGTAACCTCGCTCGAAAATCGAGGCCTCGGCATCGCCCCCTGTTGGAGGGGCGGGCCACGATTCAGATCACGGGCAAGTGCGCGCTCGGCATTCTTTGCCGAGATGCCTTATCCGCAGCCATTGGCCTATTTACCCGCCAATAACTCCGGTTTTTCGCTGTCGCCACAGGCTGTCTAGGTGACTCCCATTTCGTTTTGGACTGTAAGGATTCGGCTCAATGGAATTTTGTGGATTGCGACGTTTTAGTAAGAAACTGCCCGCACTCATCGGTGGAGTGATGGTCGGATTTAGTAATCTGATCGTTTCGGCTGGCGTTATCCATCAGTATAACGTTATTACCGTGAAGGACGTTAATACCCAGAATGACATTGAGGGGCCTTCTTTGATCGGTGGTAACGCCAACCTCGCCACGGTCGGAAATAATGCCCCGCCGCAGGGGGGAGCTCCACTGGTGACTGTTCTGGGGAATCTGAATGGTCAGAACCTGAATATCAACAGTGGCGGCAGCCTGGCCATCGGCGGTACCCGCAACGCGAATGTGAACTACAATTCCGACTCAAATGGTGTTCGCGGCAGCCAGATTAATCTGAGTAGTTCCGAGGTTTCGACGCTGGCTTCTGCCATTCAAGAGATCAAATCGGTCTCGTCCGGTTTCGCTCAGATGTATGCTGATAACTCGCTGTTCGCCCAGAACACACTGAATGCCTCCAACGTCTTTCAGATCAACTATGTTGACTCCGATGGGTACGCGATTGCATCCATTGCAGGCAGTGCCTTGACCGCAATGAATGCGAATTTTGGTATTAACTTCAACGTCCCGCTGGCGTCCATCTCATCGCTGGTGATTAACGTCACCGGGGCCGGAGATATTGATATCGGTAGCAGTATTCACTTCAACGGCTTTCAGAACAATTCCTATTTGACGTCGCACCTGATCTGGAACTTTACCGATACAACCAAGCTCAACGCAGGAGCTAATATGCACGGTGCAATTCTGGCCCCTTTTGCTGACGTGAAGACAGGTCCTTCGATGGATGGGTCGATCTGGGCGAACTCTCTGAAGGCGGGTGGTGAGGTTCACTATCCACTCTATGCAGGTAACGGACCGCTGAATCCTTCGCCTGTTCCTGAGCCAAGTACGCTGGCCCTGGGGTCGATCGCTTCTGTGATGTTCAGTGTCTATTCCTACCGTCGTCGAAAGAACGCGGTCTGATCCAGGTTCTTGCACAATCACAGGGAAGAACTTCTGGAGTTCTTCCTCTTCCTCCCCCCCCTCTCTCTTCGACCTGAGATTGCTCGGGAGAAGGAGGGAGAGGCACTTTCCCGCTGAATTTGTTTTGCGGTTTCCCGACAGTAGCCGTTCGCAGGCGACGCAGGGAACGGACTCTTTCTCACCAGCTTCCGGCGACTTCGGACCCTCAACTTTGCCCGAAGTCGTCGCGGACCACTTTGAGAATGCGTCAGTTCCCTTTCCCCCCCCTGCGAACGGCTATTGCATTTCCTGTGCACCCGTCCCCCGAGTTGAGACCGGGATGCGCAAGTTTCCGCGTGCGTGTGTCCATCTCCGGTAACTGAAGCCCGGCCTCGAAGAGGCTCTGATGGCGATGCTCACTCACTTGTGGCCTGATTGCGAACGTCGGTGAAAATCTTCCCGCTCAGGAATGGCACTTGGCACAAGTGACGGTGGGCGGGATTAGCTGCGTCAGGTTCATCTCACAAATCCGTTTGGCTCGGGCCGGCCCACATTCAGGACAATCGAAGAAACGGGCACTGTCCCAGGTGTCCATGAAGACGCGGGGCTTCGAACTTTGCTGGTTCGCGTAGTCGAGACCCCGTTCCAGCGTTCGTTCCATGCTGTGGATGACAGGGGGAGAGTAGTCGCCTGTGGCCTGAAGCCGCTCCATCATCCCATTTCCCCCCCGTGTTGGAATAATGCTGACACACCTGGCACCCTGTTCGACCGCATGTTGGACCGAACGGAGAGCCCATTCCATCCCCTGCTCTTCGTCCATGCCCGGTGGCTTCAGCAGGACGAAGGCTCTGACGGCGATTCCGTTCTTTACAAGAAACTGTGCCGCGTCGTCGAAGTCTTCCACGGTCATCCGCTTATTAAGGGATGCCAGTGCTGCGGGGTGAACGGTTTCCAGTCCCAGTGCAATTTCCAACCCGGTCTGGACCTGGTCGTGAAACTCGAGGCAGCGGTGATTGATCAGTCGAGGATGGTTTTCCAGGATGACCGTTTCGAAGCTGCACACGAGCGAGGCGATTTCGGCGTGGTCTTCCCGCGGAATCGCCTGGGGATCGAAGAAGCTTCCCGCGTTGTACAGTTTGACATGCTTCGCAGCAGACTGCGGAGTACACGCGTGTCGAATTTGTGCGGGAATCGCTCCCAGGGGGACTCGTTCGTCCAGAGTATTCTTCCACAGATCGCACATGGTGCAGCGGAACGGACACTCCCGGTTGGTGAGGAAGATCGTCAGAACATCTTCGATCCGACCCTGTGACGATCGTTCCGGCTCAATCAGGGTCAAATAGGGTTTCCAGGGGTCGAGACGATTCTTTGTCGGGCGGGTGGCCACGACCTCGGCATCGCTGATGGGAAGGCTGAACATTGTTGATCCTCAGCGGGGGTTTCCCTGTGCTGGCGGTCCTGGAAAACGCTGTGCGTGGAATGTGATAAATCATTCGCTTGCCAAAGGTTGCAACCTGAACACAGGCACACTGAAGTAAGGCCAGTGACGATGTCCGGAATGCGAGGTGGCGGAGTCTTTACCGGTGCATTGAACTCGAAAAGGACCGGCTCGAAAACATCGGCTTCCCTGATTTCCAGCATTGGATTAACTTAACCCCATCCAATAGTCCACGGAGGGAATCGGAGATGGCGACGGTCACAATGAGAGAAACCAGGAACGATTCCGATCGATCGGTACGCCAGATCATCGCTTCGGCCCGGTCGGTCCGGAAGCAGGCGAAATCGCGGGTCGGCCTGGTCGGTGCCCTGGGGATGTCGTGCCTGTCGGGACTGCTGCTATGGCTTTGCTTCACTCCTGTTGATGCCAGTCCGCTGGCGTGGTTCGCCACGATTCCGCTGCTGCTCCTCGTCAGGATCCCGGATCGGACGGGATGGATGTATCCTTCAATCTATGTCGGAAGCCTGATCAGTCAACTGGCAACTTTGCAGTGGATGCGGCTGGGTGATCCCACGATGTACATCGCGTGGATTGCCCTTTCGATCTACCTCGCATTTTATGCCGTCGCATTTGTACTGATCTCACGCGTCGCCGTGCACCGATGTGCGTTGCCGCTCGCCCTGGTTGGTCCGGCTGTCTGGACCGGCCTGGAATATCTCAGAGCTCATCTGATGACCGGATTCGCGTGGTACTTCCTCGGGCACTCGCAGTACCGCTGGCTGGAACTGATTCAGGTGAGTGACATTGTGGGGGCGTACGGTGTCAGCTTTTTGATCGTCATGACTTCGGCGGCGCTGGCATTGATGGTGCCCCATCGCTGGTTGATTCGCCTCAATCTGGTTCTGCCGTCAACCGGACCAGTAACCGCTTCCGGATTGACGCTGTCTGATCTGGTCCAAGTCACGGCGACCTTCAGTGTGTTTGCCTCCGTTCTGGTCTACGGGTACGTTCGAAGGGGGCAGGCCGACTTTCAGCCCGGTCCACGCATGGCGTTGATTCAAGGGAATTTTGTGGCGTCGCTGCGAGAAGAACCAGCGTCGCAGGATGACATCTATCTTACGCATCTTCGACTGAATGCCCGCGCTGTCCGTGAGCAGGCACAGGTGATTGTCTGGCCGGAAGCGATGTTTCCCTGGCCCTTAATGACGCCCGCAGAAGAACTGTCGAATGACCAACTGCGGGAACTGGTTCCGACAGTGAATCCCGCGATGTGGCGTGATACCACGGTCCGCTCTGTTCTGACGGAAGAGAGTCAGCGCTCGGGTGCCGCGTTGATTTTCGGGATCCACTCCGCCGAAGCCAAGCCGGGAATCGTCTCGCAACATAACTCGGCCGTGTTTGTCCGTCCTGACGTCGGCATCGCCGGACGTTATGACAAGATTCACCTGGTCCCGTTTGGTGAGTATATCCCACTCGTGAACGTGCTTCCATTCCTGAAAGCGTTCTCGCCCTATAATGAATCGCACGGATTGTCGGCGGGAAAATCGGCCGCGATCTTTGAATATCTGGGCTGGCGAATGGCCCCGGTGATCTGCTTCGAGGACACCGTGCCGCACCTGGTGCGAAGGATCGTCGCATCGGGGTCCGATTTTGAGCGGGGGCAGCCGGTCGATGTTCTGGTCAACATGACGAATGACGGGTGGTTTCACGGTTCCAGTGAATTGGATCAGCACTTGATTACCGCGGCGTTTCGCGCCGTGGAATGTCGCACTCCGGTGGTGCGTGCTGTGAACACCGGGATTTCTGCAGTGATTGATGGGGATGGAGCGATTCGCGAACCGGACGTGTTTATTGATGGTGATGCACGCAAGAACGGTGACGCCCCGCCCCGGACCACACTGCGCGATCCCAAGACAGGGGCCTGGCACAAGAACCTGAACGCCGCGGTCATCCAGACGGTTCCTTTGGATGCTCGCCGCAGTCTGTATGTGCAGTACGGTGACTGGTTCGCCGCGCTGTGTGCCGCCGCGGCAGTGGGCTTCGGCCTGTTCGGCTTTGTTCCGACTCGAAAAGTTGCGGAATCGACGCCCTCTCTGGCCTAACCGGACGTCTTTCTCTGTGGGATGAGGGCTCAAGCCGGGACTGCGGCCTGAGCCCTCTCCATTGAGGATCCCCCGCGCATTCGAATTTCTTCCGGCGCATCTGCCCGGGAAAAAGGTCAAGGCGCAGCTATGTTCGTGCGCGTAATCCGTACGCGACGGTCGCATTTTTGGCGAAGAACTTTTCGGTAGCGGTCTGCCCCTTATCGCCGAAGAAATCTTTCACGATCTGGATCACGACTTTGTAGGGGGCCGCCCGATCGCTCACCGGCCAGTCGCTGCCGTAAATCAGACGATCCTCGCCGAACGTCTTCCAGGCGGTCTCCAGAATCGGGCGATAGTAGTCTGTTTCGACGGGGGGCATGTGTTCTGCTGTCCGTGCTCCTTCCGTCAGCGCGGAAACTTTGAGGAACACATTCTGATGAGCAGCGCAATCCTTTAGCCCACGTGACCATTCCGCAGGAGGTTCCTTCCCGTCGATACGAACGTTGGCGAGATGATTAATGGCGATCCGGAAATCGGGAAGCAGTTTCGCCAATCGGTCCACCAGCGGCAGCGACTCGATTCCGCCATTCACATCGAGTTGCAGGTTGGCGTCGTTCATCTTTCGGAGATCGGCGAGAAACGACGGTTTCTCTAATCCGCTGGCGAGGAGATCGGAGCCAATCCGGATGCCACGATAAAGGGGATTCTTTGAGAAGCGGGCCAGCAGTTTTCCGAACGATTCTTCACCCGGTGACAGGTTCCCAACGATCCCTGCTACGAACGGGTCCGCATCCGCCAGGTCGAGCAGCCATTGGTTGTCCTCAACCCACGGACTGGCTTCGATGATGACCGTGCCGGTGACTCCATAAGGGGCGGTGGCTCGACGAAACTCAGGGGGGAGCACTGTGCGGTAAAGTGCGGAATCTTCTTTTGATGGCCAGGGAATACCCTCGGGACGTGAAGGGTCATAAAAGTGCGTATGCGCATCGATGATAGGATACTTGTCGCGTTCTTCGTTGGCCCCGCTTGCGATCGTGCCCAGGGTGTTAGTCAGTCCCGCAGCGGCGATCAAACTGGAGGTCATAAAATCGCGGCGATTGATCTGCATCGATTGGCTCTCCCCTGGATGGTCAGTTCACTTTTATGAAGTCCCGACAGATATGAAGTCCCGACAGCACGGCAAGTCGGATTGGCGTTAACAAGGCCCGAGCGATGGCTCAGATCGAGTAGGCGCGTCACCCACGCGAGGCTTGCTGCCGCTGAAACACCATTGCGAAAAACGGAGTGGGAAACAACTGTAGCATGCCCTGGTCTTCATCCGGTCTTGAGTCGTTGTTCACGACTCGGGCGCGCACCCGGCGCGGCAGGAACACAGGGCCTGCTTCAGGTTGAGTTCGTTTTGGACTCAAATCGGAGTGAGCCTTGGCCACGTGGCGTTGTTCAAGGTGGTGCCGTCACGGGTGAATGTCAGGCGGTCCGTCATCAATGTCCTTGAAATCAGACGTTGTGTCTCATAGTCTGGGGTCGATGTTGAGGGGCATCATTGTGCTTTAGTTTATGACGTGCGACAGTTGTCGCGAACTGTGCTCCTCACTTCGAAATGCTTACTTCTCCCCGATAGCAGGCGTGTCATGTACAAAGTTCCCGCGAGTTTGACGTTTCTCTTACTGTCGATCAGTCTAATGGCAGGCTGCGGAGAGCAGAAAAAAGCTGCCGTGACGGACAGCGACCAAGCAGGCGAAAGTGCGATAAAGCCAGCGGCGTCCCCATCCGATCACAACGAACCCGCTGTGGCAACGAAGGCTGAGACCCCCGGTCAAACCCCTGTGAAGGATGCGTCTGAGAACGCGAATTCATTGAAACCGACCGGCGGGGAGTCTACGGCGACGACAGCGCAAACCCAGGAGTCGCCTGTTCGCACGCCGCCAAAGCCGCTCACTGAAGCCGTCTTTCTTCCGGACAATCTTGTCGGCATTTCGGTCCTTCACCCCAAGGCATACTTTGAGACCAAAATGGGGCGATTGCTGATTGAGCTGGGATTTGAGACTGAGTCGGGTACTCCCAGCGATCTGCTGCGCCGGCTGGGGCTCAAGTTCTCTGACCTCGAACGAGTGACCGTCGCGATCGATCAATCGCTGGTGACAGGGATCGCACAGCAGGTCGGTCTCCCGGTTGCAAATCTGGCCGCGCCGGCACAGCAAGGTGACCACCAGTACCAGAACGCGATGAAGCAGATTGCGCTGGCCTTTCACAATTACCACGACACATACGGGAAGTTTCCTCGCGCGAATGGGGACGGAGATGGACGTAAAACGGGCCTGAGCTGGCGTGTCCATCTTCTTCCGTTCCTTGAGCAGGCCCCGCTTTACAATGAATTTCATCTGGACGAACCGTGGGACAGTGACCACAACAAAACTCTGATTGCTCTGATGCCCGCGATTTTTGAATCGCCGGGAGTGACAGAAGAAGGCCATACGGCGTTTCATGTCTTCACGGGCGAGAATACGCCCTTCCACGGGGATTCCGGGACCCATCTCTCTCTCATTACGGATGGAACGTCGAATACCGTTCTGGCGATACAGTCGGCCCCTGACAAGGCTGAGATCTGGACGAAACCCGGAGGATTGGAAGTGGACCTCGCTTCACCGCGCGATTCTTTGGGTGAAGAGCCCGAAGAAGGTTTTCTGGTCGCCATGGGAGACGGTCAAGTGCTTCGACTACCTGTAGGTATCGATGACAAAACTCTTGCCGCAATGATCCACCCCCGGGACGGAGCGGTCGTTGATTTAAACAAATGGAAGGTCAACTCGCCCAAGACGCCCCCGCTACCGACAACGATTATCGAATTGTCGCGAGAGGTACCTCAGGCGGAACTGGTGAAATCGGTTCTCGGTGAGTCGAAGGAAGAGACTTTTGAAGGGGTGAGTTACTCGCGAAATCAATCGACGGCCGTCTGGTTCCCCGCGACTCAAACGGTCGTCGTGGCACCGATTGAGGCTGTGAAACAGATGATCTCGGCGAAACAGGCGGGCAAGAGCAGCACCTCGCCACTCGTCAAGGAACTGAATCTGGCTGCCAGCATCAGTGCTGCTGTCGATCTCGAATCACAGGCGTCGATTCTGGGCTTTCTCGCCCAGTTTAACCCGATGCTGGGCATGGTGTCGGAGGTCAAGACGATTGCGATGCAGTTCTCGGGAACGGGTGATCCTGCAGATCCCATGCTGGCGCTGGACATCACGGCAACGAGTTCTGAAAAAGCGGCAAGCCTGTTCGGCATTTCGTCGATGGCCCTGAACCAGGGAAAAATGAATATCGCACAGGCACCATTGGCTCCCAATGCGAGTAACGAAGACCGCGAGATGATGGCGCTGACGAAGCAGCTTGTTGCCTCTACGACGCTGGAACAGCTTGGCGAAAAAATTCACTTCGGCGTGCCAGTTCCCAAGAATTTCGATCAGATGCCAGAGATCATGAAGCCCGCTTTGGTTTCGGGACAAAAGACGGCGCGCATGGCGATCCAGATGACCGCTATCCGTGAGATCGGTCTGGGTTTTCACCAGTATCATGATGTTCATGGCGCGTTCCCGTCGGCCAGTCGCGTGCTGCCCGGCAATCCGAAGGGCCTTAGCTGGCGCGTGGCTCTGCTGCCCTACATCGGTCAGAAGGAACTCTACGACCAGTTCAACCTGGACGAAGCCTGGGATAGTGAGCACAACAAGCTGCTGATCGAGAAGATGCCTGAGGTGTTCAAGTCAAAAGATGTCACTGAACCCGGTAAAACAGCCATGCATGTCTTTGTCGGTGCCGGAGCTCCATTTGCAGACGATGCCGCCCCCCCTATCCCTGATTTTTCCGATGGGGCTTCCAACACCATTCTCGCCGTTCTCGCAGGTCCTGATAAAGCGGAAATCTGGACCAAGCCGGGGGGCCTCGACTTTGACCCTGAGAACCCGATCGCTGCGCTCGGGGATCTGACAACCGATAGCTTCATTGCTCAAATGGCTGACGGTAGAGTAATCACCCTGAACAAGAAGACCCCCGCAGAGCAGTTACGACGCCTGATCCAGATTGCTGACGGTGAAATGGTTCGGTAGACCTGCGTACGCAACGTGCCCTGCAGTTACTCTGCGGGGCACGCCGAACAAGTGCGTTGAAATCTCAGAATGCAGAAGGTGGCTGCCGACATGGCCGTACCAGGGGCTTCCGATCCCCGCGACGTTGAACGCGCCCCCTCTCCTTTACTTGATGACCGTCGGTTCCTGAACGAACCGATGGGATGGGACTGCGGGAGACCGGTCACGTCGATCGACCTCGTGCGGGGATCGACTTGTAGAGCTGTACCAGGGCCAGCAACGTAACGAAGCCGATGCTGCCAACGCCCCCCAGGGTAACGATGCTCAGCCAGTCACTGAAAATCATGCGGGTTTGACCCCAGAAAAAGCTCCAACTGAATAACACCACGGCCGCCCCCAGGCTGAGCCAGGGTCCGTAGGGGAGGTATGTCTTGCCCGAGACGGTCCGAATCACCACGCCGACCGTCAGTCCCAACAGGGGGGCGAGAAGAAAGACCAGTGTCGTCGCCTGCCAGCCCAGGTAACTGCCGATCATCGCCATGAGAGTGATGTCTCCGGTTCCCATCGCTTCCTGTCCCAGGACGAGCGAACTGACTTTCCTCGCACTCCAGGTCAGCCCTGCCCCAGTGATCATTCCGGCCAGACTCCAGGCCAGCCCGTGCCAGTGTCGATGGGCGTCGTACCATGCGGGGATATAAGGCCCCCTCAGTTGCGGGATGGAGACCGTCCAGTCAACCCACAAGTGGCAGATCTGAGCTTCGCCGATCAGCGTTGCTCCCAGTAGTCCGATCAGTGTCCCGGGTAAGGTGATCCAATCCGGAATCATGTAGCAGTCAAAATCGATCGACGTCGCGACGACGAGAAATGCGAGCAGGGTCAGGTGAAAGACCAAGCGCAATGTCCGACCGGTCCCGGATGGTTGGACTTCCGGCGTCTCGAGACACCCGTTCTCGATTGATGCCCAATGGAAGAGCACGAAAAGCAACGCGCTGGCGATCACCACCACAATGCTTCTCAGGCGACGGGCTTGTGGGGTGGGCAGAGGAATATTCAGCGACTGCCGCTCATGGTAACTCAGCCATTCGAACCACCACGCGAGCCCGCTGCTGACTAAAAAGGCGAAGAGTGCAGTCAGAATGAGAGACACCGGTCCGTTCCGCGAGTGAAGAGCCCTGAAGAAATCTGTGCTGCAGTATACGTGTTCTTCCGGATTCTGACATTGCAGCAGGGTTTTGCCTTACACGAAGCATTCAGTGCCAAAAACTGCGGCATGCAGTTTGCCTTGTGGCTGCCCGTCTCAGTTTTTCCACCACGTCGTGGCACCACTGAAGCTTTGGTATTCGCGATTTTCATCCTCGCACTCAGGAGAAATTTTGTGACGTTCAGACACTGGACCGCGCTTTCCTTCCTTGTTTTATGCTGCAGCCTGCCATCGATCGGTTTAGCGCAGGAAGTTGCCGTCGAAATCTCCGAAGCTGTGGCGCCCGCTGCCGCTCCCGCATTCAATTCAGGTGACATCGCCTGGATGCTGACGTCGTCAGCATTAGTGCTAATGATGACAGCACCCGGTCTGGCGTTGTTTTACGGCGGCCTCGTCCGGAAGAAGAATATTCTCAGTGTGATGATGCAATGCATCACCCTCATGGGATTGATGTCGGTGATTTGGGCCTTGTACGGGTACAGCCTCTGTTTCGGAGACTCTGTCGGAGGGATGGGGCTGATCGGGGATTTCAAGTATGCCCTGCTGAAGGAAGTCTCCCCTTATTGGAACGAAAGCCTCAAGCAGGCAGTGCATCCGATGTACGGGGAAACCGGGATCCCTCGATCGATTCACATGGTCTTTCAGATGATGTTCTTTATCATCACTCCCGCACTGATTTGCGGAGCTTTTGCCGAACGAATGAAGTTCAGCTCGATGGTGCTGTTTTCCATTCTCTGGGGAACGTTCGTCTATTGCCCCGTGGCCCACTGGGTCTGGTCTGACTTTGGCTGGTGTTCGGAATTCAATCCGAGTGCGAAGTTTAAGGCGTACGACTTTGCGGGCGGAACGGTGGTGCATATCACTTCCGGAATCTCTGCCCTCGTCTGCGCCCTGCTGCTGGGAAAGCGACTTGGATTTGGACAAGAGCCCATGCCGCCGCACAATCTGACTTACACCTATATCGGTGCCACCATGCTGTGGGTCGGCTGGTTTGGCTTTAACGCAGGGAGTGCTGGTGCTGCCGATCTGCGGGCTGCAAATGCTTTCGTAACGACTCAAATGGCGGCTGCAGCGGGGACGCTCGCCTGGGCCGGGCTGGAATGGTTGCTCCGTGGTAAGCCCAGCATTCTGGGCGCATGTTCCGGTGCCGTGGCGGGGCTGGTCTGTGTGACGCCCGCCAGCGGTTCAGCAACCCCGATTAGCGGGATCTGTCTGGGGCTGGCTGCCGGGATGGTCTGTTTCTTTGCATGCACGACCATGAAAAACAAGTTTGGCTACGATGACTCTCTGGACGCATTTGGTGTCCATGGCGTGGGTGGAACTCTGGGCGCACTTTTGACCGGCGTGTTCGCGACTCGAGCTGTCATCCCCGGTACCACCGAACCTTGCGGCCTGCTCGAAGGAAATCCGGCACAGCTCGTGAACCAGGCGATCGGTGCGGGAGCCGCCATGCTGCTGGCGATTGTCGGGACGGTGATCATTCTCAAGCTTGTCGACGCCGTAAATGGTCTCCGTGTCACCCAGACCGGTGAGATGCAGGGACTGGATATTCATGACCATGGCGAAGAAGGTTACATCTTCTATTGATGCCTGAACTGATGTTTTGAACTTGATTGACGCACTGGGAAAGAGGCTTCACAATCAGTGAAGTAGCGCTCGCCGAGAACTGCAGAATAGACCCGAAAGATTTATCAAAGGAGCCGAACGTGAAGAAGGTTGAAGCGGTGATTCGCCACTACAAATTGGAAGAGGTCAAAAACGCGCTGACACAGGCAGGAATCCAGGGGATGACTGTGACGGAAGTGCGTGGTTTCGGTCGGCAACGCGGCCATAAAGAAACTTACCGTGGTGCGGAATACACGGTCGACTTCCTGCCCAAAGTGAAGCTCGAAGTTGTCGTGGCGGACGCGGACGTCACCAAGGCAATCAAAACCATTTCTGATGTCGCGCGAACGGGTCAGATTGGTGACGGCAAGATCTTCATCACCAGTCTCGAAGAAATTGTCCGTATTCGCACGGGTGAAACTGGTCCGGAAGCGATCTGATCGCCACTGTCCAATTTACCGGGCCTTTCGAAGTTCTCGGTCTGACGAGGTCGCCACTACAGAAGTCGAATTGCGGTTTTTGCCGGTTCGACTTCTTTGTTTGATCTCAAGCAACAGTTCAGGGTAGCGCTCTACTCAATCCTTCGTCGGATGCATGTCACCTGAAGAATTCTGCGGTCGGTATACCCCTCGCGCTACAGGGTGAAGCCGCACGAATAGTTTTCAGTCACCGGCTTGCCCATTCGGACACATTTCTTGGTCGCACGGATGATGTGGGTTGAGGCCAGTAAAGTAGAGGGAGGCCACCATTCCTGAGGTTCGTTCTCGAATTGGTGAGCCTGAGCCGTCTCAGGCGGTGCCGCGCACAGAGAGAATCGGCACGCTGAGAAGGCGAGTGGACGGGCTGAGACAACAGGCCCGTAAACATTTTGAGCAGGGTGCGACGGGCCTGCAGACAGCGGCCTATCTGTCTCAGCACCTCGATGCCTTCCTGACACAGGTGTTTCAAGAAGTCTTGTCGGAAGCTGATCCTGCGCTGGTCGATACGTTGCGGGGGCAGACTGCTCTCGTTGCAACCGGCGGAACGGCAAGAGGCGATGTCTGTCCGTATTCGGATATCGACCTGCTGTTTCTGCACTCACCCTCCTGCGCGTCACAGTTTGAAAAGATCGCGTCACAGGTGCAGCGAGATCTGTGGGATTCCGGTCTCAAAATCGGTGCCAGCGTGCGCACGGTGGCCGATTCACTTTCGTGGGCCCGGCAGGAAATTCAGTTCGCCACTTCACTTGTCGATACGCGACTGCTGTGGGGAAATCAGGCGATTTTTGAGCAGTTGCAGATGCGATTCGCTCGCACGATCATCAAATCTCGCTCCAGTGAATTCCTGGCCGAAGTCGCGGCGACCCGCAGCAAGGAAAGAACCGAGTTCGGGGCTTCCACTCAGCAACTCGAACCAGATGTCAAGCGTTCGGTCGGCGGACTGCGGGATCTGCATTTCATTCGATGGGTCGGTTTCGCCTTGTACGGCAGCGGCGAAATTGACGCGTTACAGCGTCATGGTGCGCTCAATGCCGAAGATGCCCGCCGGCTTTCGCAAGCCCATGAATTCCTCATTGCCATCCGCATCAATCTGCACTTCGCTGCGAATAAAGAGCAAGACACTCTCTCTCGCGATGATCAGTTAAGGATTGCCCGGTCCCGGAACATTCCTGCAATTGACGGTCTGCGGCCGGTCGAGCGGTTCATGCAGGAGTATTTTCAGCACAGTTCCTTTATCGCCGATGTCGCGCGTCAGTTCATGGAGCAGACACAGCATAAGAAGATTCTGGATCAGGCCTTCGATTACCTGATGTCCTATCGCGTTGACGAGATCTATCGCGTGGGGCCGGAACAGATCGACATTCCGAGTGGTCGCACCCGCCGGGCTGTTTGCGGAAATCTCGAACGGGTGCTTCATCTGTATCTGACCGCCTCCCGTTATGGACGGACGGTCGCGCCTCGGCTGGCTGCCATGATCAAGAGTGAAAAGATCAAGACGCCAGCAGTTCTATCGCCCGAGGCGTCACAACTGTTTCTTGAACTCTTGAAGACCACGGGAAAATTGGGAGAGGCTCTACGCGGTCTGCACGAGAATGGTGTGCTTGAAGCGGTTCTTCCGTGCTTCCAGCATATTCGCTGTCTGCTTCAATTCAATCAGTATCACCATTACACCGTCGACGAGCATACTCTGCGGGCGATCGAAGCGGCAGAAGGGTTTCTCGGTGACACGGGGGCGGTGGGACGGGCCTATCGGGAAATCCATCATAAAGAATTACTTCACCTATCCATCCTGCTGCATGATGCTGGAAAAGGTTACGAAGAAGATCATAGTGAGGTCGGACGTCGGATTGCTGCGGACGTCGCCGTACGACTCGGATTGCCAGCTCATCAGCGTGAACTGGTCATGTTTCTGGTCCATCGTCACTTGAAGATGGCCGACCTGGCTCTGCGACGGGATATCAATGATCCGGCAGTTCTGCTGAAGTTCAGTCACGAGGTCGGTAGTCCTGAATCACTGCGAATGCTGTTCGTTCTGACTGCGGCAGACATCTCTGCAGTGGGTCCGGGGGTCTGGACGCAGTGGAAAGCCGAACTGACCACGACGTTGTACGAACGGACCATGCTGTGGCTCAGCGGAAAAAGTCATCTGTTCGATGAACCGACCCGGTTAATGGCAATCAAGGAACAGGTCGCGAAGCTGATTGCCGGGGCTGAACCGATCGAGCCTTCCAATGGAACGACTCCCCCGGACCATAATGAAGATTCACTGGCCGAGGAACTCGATCAGTTTCCAGCCCATTACCTGCTGGAAACTCCTCCTGCCCGGATCGCAGACGATTACCGACTGATCCAGTCATGCGGCCCCGATCAGATCCTTGTTGAAGCGGTTTATGATGCCGAGACCTCCACTGTCGAGTATCGCATCATCACGCACGAGCGACTGGCATCTGGCTGCTTTCACAAAGTTTCAGGAGTGTTGTCAGCAAAGCGGCTGGTGATTCTGTCCGCCGCAATTTATACGACGCAGGACGGCGTGATCATCGATGTGTTCCGGGTGCGTGACACGGACCATGTCGGCGAGATTCCCGGCTGGCGTGTCGATGAACTGGCTATATCGATTCGCAAGGTCCTGCGCGGTGAGGCAGAGGTCGAAACGCTACTCAGGTCACGAGGTAAATTTGCGCTGTCGGCACTGAGCGGTCCGGTGTCCGACCTGCCGATGCGCGTCGTGATCGACAATGAGTCGTCAGACCGGTACACGATCATCGATGTTTTTGCACACGATCGTCCGGGCCTGTTGTATGCCATTACCAAAGCGTTGTATGAGCTGAAGCTGAGCGTGGTGCTGGCAAAGATTGCCACGCACTTCGATCAGGTGCTGGACGTTTTCTTCGTGACGGATGCTGATAACGGGAAGATCACCGCAGGAGACCGTCTGACCGAAATCCCCGAAGTCCTTACGAAACAACTGGCAAGTTTTGAAGAATCCGCACGAGATGAACAGTAACCGGAGGGTCGTGTTTGTCGTTGCGGGGCACTGCATGGGCCGCTATAGTGCTTCAGTCACGGATCACGATTTATCCCATTGATACACGGAGGTTAATGGTGCAGATTCACGAATTCGATCTGAACGTCGGTGATATCCTGCATCTCGGTAACACCACTGTCACAGTGATCGATATCGAGAATGGCGAAGTGACCTTTCGGGTTGATGAGAGTGATCCCCATGACGACAACCTGTTGAACGATTCTATGGACGCAGGGTCATTTTCACTTCCCCGTTAATCCTCCTGCCAACGGCTGGTTGGGGCGCCATCGGAACAGACTCTTCGATATCGGATTCGTACGGGGTCGCTTTCGACCGATCCAGAATCAGCAATTGATGGCGACCGTTTCTTCGGATCTGCCCGCCAAAAATTTCAATCCGTGAAGCACCGCTCGAGACGACACCTGCACGGCCGTTTTCGACGGCGACAACGTTGTCCAGTTTGATTCCGTCGCAGAGCCCTTGCGCGTGAATTCCATCGAAGCGGAAGTGCTCGATCTTCACATCAGAGATCACGACATTGCTCACCTGATGCAGAGAGATTCCTGTCTGATCCGCTGCGTAGGTAAACAGTTCATCTTCAGGTAGCTCGGGGCGATCCTGGCGAAAGTACACGCTCCCCTGCCATGCAGCCCAATGACCGGGTTGAAGCTGAGGTCGAGGATCCAGGCCGCTCTGTGGAATAGACTCCGGAAGTGGCTTACCGTCCCGCAGCAGTCGATAGAAGCCCTTTCTCGTCAGCGTCACCTTCCACAATGAGCGACTCTCGCGTCGCCAGCTTCCGGGAGGGAGCCTTCTCAGCCCGCTGATGGTGGACCCATTTCCCTGAATCATGAAGGGAGTATATGCAGTGCCACTGTTTCGGCTGCCCGTGAGGGAGATCGAGTCGTAGTAAGGGGTCCCCGTGTTGGCGAGGATGATGATGTCCCCGAATCGCGCAAGCTGTAGCGCCCGCTTGAGAGATTGAACCGGTCCCGCGTTTCCTTCCCGTCCGGTCGGGGTCACTCCATCGTCTGAATCGCGACCAACGACATTGTTGACGTAAATTTCTGACGCTGTGACAGAACTGGTCACAACAAGAAATCCCATCAAAAAGAGGTATCGAGCTGACATGGATGTTTCCCGAATCTTGTGGTCGCATCGTGACGAGCGGGTCATGGTCGGACTGTTGTGCGGAGAGGTCATCGCTTTACCAGTGTGGCTGTTGGCCCTGGAATGATGGCTCACGACCGTGCCAACGCGGTCCCTACTCGCCCCGTTCAACTCAGACTCTTGACCCGTGCTTCACGGACGTAATTTCCCTTGAGGATTTCATGGTCCTTGCGACGCATCCGCAGGGGAAGTGACTAACGGCGGGCGCGCGACAGAATCCTGTCAGAAGTCGCAGACTTTTCCGGTTGTGCAGTCGATGCGGTTTGCACAGAAGCCCAAGACGTGTCACCCCTGCGGGCGTGGAATGTCATTTGAAGATCGATACACGCGAATCACAGGCACCAACTGCGATTGTAGCAACTTCTCTGTTGCACGGGCCACGGCCGGACGACTGGTCGTTTCGCGCGACAGTACTAAGCCGTGTACGCATCCCGGCAGAAAAACGATCAGGGCGAACAGCCTGCTGAAACAATCTGCCCGTGCAACCTGGCACCGCGCAAATCATCAGAAGGGTTCGCCCTTCGTCACTGGATCAAGGCTGACCAAATACAAACGGCTGAAGCCATGACACAAACGAGTCCGTGGCTTACCGGCTCCAGCCGCAGGACCATTGATCTCGCTTACAGAACACCGTATTTGGCAAAAGCTTCGCCCGCTTTCAATCCGTTGCGGATCGAATCGCGAACTTCGTTTTCGGCGTGGACCTTATTCCAGGCACGCTGAATTGCTTCCGCTTCGATGGCTTGAGGAACGACAACAATGCCGTCTTCGTCGGCGAAGACGAGGTCTCCGGAACAGAACGTCACCCCATCGATTTCCACCGGGATATCGATATCCACGACTCGCTGGCGATTGAAGCTGTCATACACGCAGGTTTCACGTGCGAAGACGGGGAAGTTCAACGCACGAATCTTGGTGACGTCACGAATCGCACCATCGATGATCGCTCCGACACATCCTTGATTGAGGGCCGCGGTCGTGAGGAGTTCGCCCCAGATCCCTGATCGGACTGATCCACCGGCCGCTGCAATCAGGACGTCATCGGGCTGACATTCGTCAACGGCCTTGAGTTCCAGTTCGTACGGGCGGGGATCTACATGAGCCATGTCGACCCAAAGGGAAGTCTTGCAGCGTCCGACCAGCAGGCTGCTAGTTGTGAAGGGACGAATCGGAAGTCGAGGCGATTGACGCTTGTAGCCAAGTGCGTCCAGTGCATCGCTGACGACTGCACTGTAAAGCGACTCACGCATCATCGCGAGTGTGATGGTCGAGGGGGTCGATTCGGTCATGGGGCTCCTTTTAGGCCGTATTGAAGCAATTCAAGAAGTTTTCCAAAGCCTCAATACGGCAGTGTAAAGATCTGCTGTCCTCGATGCGACTCTCAGCGAATCCCTGTGGTGGAAACCTTTGACTGGCCCAGTGTCAGTGAATGTCCCGGGCCCTGTCCTGCACTCGGTTTCTGTAGAAACTTCGGCAACTGGACGTTCTCGAAGAATTCGTAGCTCGGCTTTTCCCGGGCGCGCAGGTGGCTGTCCATATTCTCACCCTTCTGCAACTGCACAATCCCGGGTGCGTTCGTCTGAGCGGAATGCCAGACCGGCTGGTCTCGGTAAGTGAATTTCACCTGACTCACGTATTCTTTGAACTTATAAGTCCCGACGGCAATGAAATTGATTTCGGTGTCTTTGGGTCCTTCAACACTGGCCAGCAGATTGATGGACCCGTTGGCCCCTGCCTTGCAGCCGATGGCTTCGAGTTGCCCGGTCAGGCCTTTGACCACGCGGTCCCGTTGTGTGGCATCGGGGATCCCGCTGGCATCAATTTTGACTGTCGTCCCCTCGCGTAAGACAAACAGGTCAGGATCGGTCAGTGCCTTCTTCAGGAGTGTTTTGGCGGCGGGGTGTGGAATCTGCAGCGGGACGAGTGCACCGGCTTTCTTTTCGCCTTCGGTCACTGCGAAATAGGTGATTCCATCCGCCGAGCGAACCTGCTCGGCCCCCTCGTACGTCCAGAGTTTCAGTTGATTCTGTAGATCGAGCAGGTAGTGATTGCCTACCAGGACAAAGGCATCATCGGGAAACTCAATACTTCCATGCACGTTAAGTCCCGTACAGGGAATCGTCCGCTCGAGTTCGCCCGTCGCGAGGTTCCAGACCAGGACTTTGTCGAAGGCAAGACAGGCCAGCTTTTGACATGTGGGACTGAAAGCCATGTAAGGCCATTGGAGCTTCGTCGGCGTTTGTTGAATCGCGACCACCTCCTGTTTTTCAATGTCAAATACACCGATGTCGGAACCGTTAGAGAAGGCGATCCATTTCCGATCTGGACTCAGGGCGGGAACCGCACCGTTGGCAGTGTCGAACTGGCAGACAGGCTCGATTTCGGGGAACTTCCAGAGCACGACTTTCCCGTCGCGACTCGACGTGGCCAGCGTTTCCGCATTCACAAATTCGGCCCAGAGGACATCACGGGCGGCGCCCTGATCCGCCTCGTAGGGAGTCCATGAAACCTTTTTAGTGACCTTGTTTCCTTTGGGGATCCAGACCTCGAGCCGATCCTGATTGCCGAATCCAAATTCTTCGCGGCGCATGATGATTTGCTGCCCATCATCATGCAGGGCAATGGGAACCATTTTGCCGACGCCGACGGCGGGGGTACCGCATTTGCCCGTTTTCAGGTCGCAAATCGCGACTCGAATCGTCCCCCCTTCCCCGTGCTTATCCAGGAGATACCCCACTACGGCAAACTTTGATGTCGTTCCGCGACTGATCGCCATCCCCTTTAAGCCCTCAAAAAAGTTGGTCTTCGAGGGAAGCGGAATCGACTTCAAGCGGGTCGCTGCAGGGGATGACTCGGGGGCGACGATATCCAGCTTCCACGGTTCACCGGTTGCGGCCAGACTGATCTGTTCGACCCCAGAGAGGTCCACAGTCACCGTCCGGGGGCCCTCTGAATCATCAGCGCTCGCTTTACCGGAAGCCGGTTTCTTTCCCGATGATTTGCTTTTGAAGGGGTCGTCGCGCTTGGTCTTGAAGGGGCTGTCTTCCTCTTCTTTCTGCAGGTTGGATACGAACTTTTGATCCGCACTGCTCAGTTTCTTCAACTCGATTTCAACTTCGTCTCCATCCTGTTTTTCCAGGGTGACGACGTCGTCCTCTACCTTGATAAACCTGGCCTTGATCTTGTTCTTTCCGGTCGAGTCTGACCATGTGCGGTAGTCGTCCTGCGACATCACTGGCGTGGGCGAGAGGGACAAAAGAACGAACAGCCAAACAAACGAAGCGAGGCAAGCGTTTCGGACTGAGCAAGTTCGCATGTCTGCCTTCCGGTTGGATTGAGGGACAATACGTCGAATCGATACGAACGCCCAAACAGGGGACGTGGAAATCACAGAGGAATGGAGTTTCGGAGTACCGAAATTCTACCGATGCAGACGAGAATGTTTCAACGAATCTGCATGTATGGACCTTTGGACGGCTCTTGCAGCTCACCTCTCGATTGCCATCGGTGAGTCATCAAAAGAAAATCCCCTGATCCTGGTTCGACTGTTCGAATCAGGATCAGGGGACAAAATTGCAACATTGCCGGGGCTGGCAGCGGCTTTCTTTCTCTTTCAGTTCTCGTGAGCGAGGGTGACCCTTTGGCCGGGATTACTGCCCTGCACCGTCAATCCCTTCCGCCGCGTCCGAAGAGCCGATGTCGAGCTTCTGCCACTTTCGCGAACTGAGCTTCTTGATGCCTTCCGCCGTGACGCTTCCGTTCTCTTTGAACGTCAAGGATTGCAGGCTGGGAATCTTCAGCAGGCTGTCGATGGCTTTATCGGTGACTCCCGTTGCTCGGATGGATAGTTCTTTAAGGTTCGGCAGCGACGCGATTACTTCGACCGTGGCATCGGTCATCTGTGGTACGGTCCAGATATCAAGCAGTTCCAGCGAGGAGAGTGCAGCCAGGTGTTTGAGCCCCTCATCACCGACGGAGGGAAGTTCATGCAGATAGAGTCGCTTGAGCTTCGGAAGATCGTCGAAAACTTCCATCGCACGATTGTCGACGTTGGGCAGGTCGCGAAGCGTGAAGCGGGTCAGTCCCATTCCTTTGAGCGCCAGGACCCCTTCTGTGCCGAATCCCTGACAGCGGAAGATTTCGAGTTGCGACAACTTGCTCAGCTTGGCCAGATGCGGTCCAGACTGGTCCGTAATGACGAAGTCCTGCAAGAGCAGCGATTCGATCGACTGATTACGACTGAGCGCTTCCAGGCCCGTATCATCGACGGCCGTACTGCGGTGCTTGAAGGACGTCAGTTTGGGGAGATCCCCGACCACGTCCAGAGCCATGTTCCCCGCTTCCATGTTGCCGCGCAGGTCCAGCGACCGAAGCTCCTGAAGCTTCGCCAGCCGCTGAGCACCAATATCGTTGACCTTGTTCTGGACCAGCGTCAACCGCTGCAGTTTGTCCAAAGTGCTGAGGATTTTGACAACACCATTGGTCATGTTGGTATTGGACGAGAGATCCAGTTCGGTCAATTCTGGAAACGATTTCACAATCATCTCGACCGCCGAGTCATTGATGGCCGAGTTCGTCAGCGCGAGACTCTTGAGGCCCTTCAAGGAACCGAGCGTCGAGGCCATTTCTTCGTTGAGTGCCCTGCAATTGAAGATCTGCAGTTTTTCGAGATCGCTCAGCTTCCCAAACAGTGCGACATCAGCAGCCGTCAGGTTCGATCCGTCCTGAATGATGATTTCCGTCAACAGGTCGCCCGTTTTCGGCGAATACTTTGCCCGAGCACCCAGTTCGTCGATCCGCGTGCGTGCTGCATTGACGTCATCAGCCGCGGCGGTGGAGGGTTTGGATGGCTTGGCGGCCGGCGTCGAGGGCGTGGCCGAAGTCGTTGCTTTCGGATCGGCTCCGGTTGGAGGTGTGCCGGTCTGCGTGCTGGAATCCTGGGGCTTGGCGCAGCCTGACACCACTAACAGCCCGATGGTGATTCCGGTTTTCGTCAACTGTGAAAAACTAACGTTCATGATTCTTCTCGTCTTATTTCCAAACGGCATCGTCAGTAGCGGATTTCCTACTGTATCGAGCCGGATACAAATTCTGAAGCAGTGAGGAGGGGGATGATTGACAGAGCGGGATTCAAGCGACGATGGAAACAGGTTCTACTTTTCCTCGCTCCGGCAACGATGGAGGTCGCCGGACTCCATGATCCTGGGGCATGAAGGAGCGATTCTGGTGGCAGCGGGCGCCACGTTTCAGCAAAGGTCCCGTGGAGCGTGACAGCATGAAGTCCGTAAACGAAAAGGGCGCATGTCTTGCGACATGCGCCCCTTGCGGTATTCGGACAGCGACTAGTCGAGTCGGTGGCCTTCGGCGTAAACCGGCTTGATCAGATCGGCAACACCGGGGGTCTTGAGGCTGGCGAGATTGGTGACCTTGAGATTCTTGGCATCCCATTCCACCTTTTCACCCCAGTCACCCATTTCACCGTCAGCTCCACCCTTGGCGGCAGCCCAGACAGCGAGGTTGCCCAACAGGATGGTTTCGGTCAGAGGACCGGCTCGGTCGATGAAGTTCGACTTACAGATCTTGGGATCGCTGAGTCGTTTGGCCTTGAACAGTTCGTACATGTTGTTCAGGTCGTTGTTACCCTTGTCTTCTGCCTTCTCGTAGTCGACTTTGACTTTGTCGACGCCCTTGAGTTCGTAGACAGCACAGTAGTCGTCAGAACTGTAGAAGACACCCTTCTCACCGATGATCAGCACGCCGCTGTCAGAGACGTTCGTGATCCCGTATTTCTCGAAGACTTCCATCGGCGGCTTGTTCCCGCGGCGATCGTACCACCAGAAGGGGATGGCAGGACGAAGCGACGTTTCAGGGAATTCAAACTTGATGATCGAACTTGCGGGGAAGCTGTCGAAGTCATGTCCCGTTGACTTGGCCACAACGGAGACGGGATCTCGGAGATCGCAAGCGGCGAACGGAACGGTCAACTGATGGCAGGCCATATCGCCCAAGGCCCCCGTTCCGAAGTCCCACCAGCCACGGTGCTGGAAGGTGTGGTAGAGACCTGGCCAGAATTCGCGTGTGGGAGCGACACCCAGCCAGTTCTTCCAGTCAACGCGTTCCAGAGCCTTGGCGATTTCTTCTTTCTTCTTTTCGATCAGCTTTGGTGCGGTTTCGGGATCCGCTTCCTTCGCTTGAGCAGCGAACTTTTCGAGGGTCATCCGGCGACCAGGACCCTGAGCCCAGACGGGACGGTTTGACCATGCAAACACTTCCTTCAGGGGGCCCAGTACGCCTGACTGTAGCTGAGCGATCGCTTCACGTGAGGAATCGAGTGCCGTACCCTGATTACCCATCTGAGTG
Source organism: Schlesneria sphaerica (assembly GCF_044336245.1). Classification (NCBI taxonomy): domain Bacteria; kingdom Pseudomonadati; phylum Planctomycetota; class Planctomycetia; order Planctomycetales; family Planctomycetaceae; genus Schlesneria; species Schlesneria sphaerica. The sequence continues at coordinate 6,382,416 of NZ_CP172346.1, forward strand.
CAGACGCCGGTTTCCTTCGCGACATGGGCGAGCAACCGGGCTTCGTAGATGGTGCGGGTCAGTGGTTTCTGCGTGTAGCAGCTGATGCCCAGTCGCATTGCGGCCAGCGTGATCGGGCCGTGCATGTGGTCAGGGGTGCTGACGTTGCAGATGTCGATCTTCTTGCCGTACTTGGCCAGCAATTCCCGGTAGTCAGTGAACTTTTCGGCGTTCTCGAACCCCTTGGATTTGCCTTTGCTTTCCAGTGTGTTGCGATCGACGTCGCAGATGGCGACGACATTACCGAACGCTGCAGCGTTGCTGGAATCGCTTGCCCCTTTACCACCAACTCCGAAACAGGCAACATTGAGTTGCTCGTTCGCAGAGCGTTCTTGACCACGCAGATCGACCGCACCGCCAACAAAGAGGGCGGCTCCGATCGCCGATGTGTTTTGAATGAACTCGCGACGTGACGTTTTTCGACTCATACGTCTCTCCTGGCGGCATGGCTAAGATGCGGCAATCATTGTTGTGGTAGAAACCATGTGCGGCAGTCACTCTGCCGTAGCAATCACTGATCTTAATTAGTTTTTTCACCGATTCACAGCAAGTGATGCCAGAACGGGGGCGAATTTCCCCCGTGGATTTGGGCCTTCCAGTGGATTGATACGAGCTAAAAGCAACCTTTTCTCACGAACAAAACTGTCGGTGAGCGTGTTCAAAAGCAGATTCTTCCGTCGTCAATCTGGCGACGATCCGGTCTGCAGCGCCAGACTCTTTCCTCCCCTTTACGTTGCTTTGTATCGACGCCATGCTGGGGTCCATTCGGCACGATGACATCGATTCGATCTCGCTCGCCAGCAACAGAATCACATGTCAATCAGCGATAGTGGGCGACTGTGCAGTTTTTTTGCCAGCGGTAATTTTCAAAAGTTCAACAGGCGGGACGAAATTCCTTGTGATGGTTGGGGGGCGCAACCTGCTCTCAAGTCAGGGGATTCGATTGGAGAAATATCGCCGGCGAAGTGTGTCCCATACCTGCTGCAACTCGCGATCATCCAGTGCACGGTCATAGGACGCGAGCTCGGCGAGGCTTCCCTTCCAGAATTCCCAGCCGCCCCCCTGCGTACCAATTCGCCATACTCCAGAAAGATCTCGCTTTGCCAGTGGCCGTTCCATCGAGAGCAGACGCGTTGAATTAATGTAGACTTCGGAATTGGTGGCGGAACTGCGTGCAGTGATCAGAAACAATTGGCCGGGTTGTGGAATCAGGGCGCGACGAGTGAGTTGGATATTCTCGTCGGTCATGCCGCCGATTTCGTCCGTGAATCTCGGAAAGACCCCTTCCGAATCCATGACTCCCAGAAAGACCGAGTTGCGTGTCTTGCCCGAGTCCCAGTTTGACAAGAGTATGTGTGAACCCACGTCGCCAATCTGGTAGTTCGCTGCAGCGACGATCGTGAATGTCTGGGATTCCAAGCATTGCCCCGCAAGATCCAGGAAGTCGTTCTCGCCATCAAATCGGACAACTGGGAACGAAGCCCCTCCCGTTTCTACAAGTTGCGGGCGATACTCCGCGATCAGTTGAGCCGCGTGATGAGCCTTCGGACCAGACTGATCATGCCAGTGCCGAATATGGCCTTTCGAGTCGAGTTCGATTCCACGATCGGCGCGCAACCAGAGCGTCAGGCCTGGCACGTTGTGGAGTTCTGAAACCGTCAAAGTCCACGCGCGGTGATCCGGGGGATGGCGCCAGTTCTGGCCATACCAAAAGCCCAATGCACTGACGATGAGAATCGCCATCAGCCCCCAGGCGACCCAAAAGTGTTCGTGCCACATACGTCTGATCGGGCCAATTGGGGGAGCAACGACTTCAGTAATGGATTCATTGCGGAGAAATCGCTCAAGATCATCGGCCAGTTCATTGGCACTTCGATAACGACTGGAGGGACGTTTCTCCAGACAACGCAGACAAATCTCTTCCAAGCGGCGTGGAATCGAAGGAGTGATCCTCGCGGGCGGGACAGGGGCCATGTTCCGGACGAGGTCGAGAGTTTCGATGGTGCTGCGACCACGAAATGGGGGTGCACCCGTGAGGAACTCGTACAGTATCGCACCGACTGAGAAGAGATCTGCAGTTGGTCCGACTTCCTCAATGGTCCCATCGATCTGTTCTGGCGCCATGTAGGCAGGAGTGCCGATTAAGGTACCAGAGACTGTGTCGGATGACAGATCTGTGGGTCGAGCGAGTCCAAAGTCGGTGATTCGAGGTATGCCAGGCCCGTCGGGATGTTTCGGGTCCCGCTGGAGAAGAATGTTCCCTGGTTTTAGATCGCGGTGAATGATTCCTTCAGAGTGGGAATATGCGACGGCGCGGGCGACCGCGAGCAATAACTCAACGCCCTCGTGAAGATCAATCGGCCCGGTCTTCAGTCGCTGGGCCAGCGTAATTCCGGGGACGTACTCCAATGCCAGAAAGGGAATATTCTCCTGCTCTCCCGATTCATAGACACGGACGATATTGGGATGATCCAGTCGGGCGAGCGCTTCCGCTTCACTGCGGAACCGTTTGATCTCGTGAGGACTGGCGAGTGTGCCGGACCGGAGTTGTTTGAGAGCGACGAGTCGCCCGAGACCTGGCTGGCGGGCCAGGAAAACAACTCCCATTCCGCCCCGCCCAAGTTCCTGGAGTATCTCGTATCCCAGTGCGACTCGATGAGACACGTGCGTGCCCGGATCTGCACTCTGCGCGGCCCGTTTAAGGAGACGAACGAAACCGTCGGAATGAATGTTCGTCACCAGTTGTTCACACTGCGGACATCGATCCAGGTGTTCTGCGATCGATTCGAAGTCGGTCAGTGTCAGCAATCCGAGCCCGAAAGCTTGCAGGTCTGAAGCGGATGGATGTGACTCTTCTCGGCAGGTATCGTCCGATTCCATGATGACCCTTTGCAGGGCGAAACCGCTTCATTCCTCAGTGGTCGTAGAGAGGGCTCAGCCCTGGTGACAGCGTCTCACTCGAATGATACCAGCCAACCCAATGCACGTCAGCAGCAGACTCGAAGGTTCTGGTACAGCAGAGGGCGTCGGGCCGACGAACCCCCCTGCGAAGCCAGGCGAATCATAGGTCGTGTATTGACTTGGATCGTACGGGATCGTTCCCTGAGGGCTGGGACCAGAGTAGACACTAAAGTTTTCTTTGACATTCAGTCCCGACAGGACGAAGTACGGGTCTCCGACAATGGACCCCTTTAATTCGGCCGAGGCCCCAACCCCTTCAAATGCGAAAAATGACAAGGGTAAAGCCGATCCAAAGCTGATGAAATCGGAGTCGATGATCTGATCGCCGACATTATTGGTCGTTCCGATCGAGATCGGAATGGTCAAAGTGTCAACGTTAGGATTGCCCACAAACTGCAGCACCAGGTCGATGCCGAAAATTAGTGAATTCAGTTCACTTGTCCCGTTGAAGTAGGTAATCGAACCTAAGGTGAAAACTTCGTCACTATTCACCTGGATATCCTGATTCGCGAAGAAATTTAAGACGCTGTATCCGGGGGCTCCCCATACTATTGTGGCAGTCGCTCCGCCTCCATAGGCCTGACTGACCGCTGTCGATGCGTTGTTGTAGAATGAGGCCGGGTTGCGGATGTTTCCCTGTAATCTCGGGTTTTCGAAGTGAGCGCTGATAGACCCGGTAAAAAAGCCGGCGTGAACCTTCTCGACAGTGCACAGTGATAAGAACGCCATCGCAACCATCGTCGCCGTCGTGCTAAGCAACCAATTCAACTTCTGCATGTCCGTCTCCTGACTTCGAGAATCACTCGAGTAAACTTGTTCCTCTCTCATCGAACGAGAGGAGCAACCCCCTGTGCAATCGGTGCGGGGTGAACTTTCAGGAGAACGTTGTCATGACTCTCAGCATTTCGCGTAATTTTGAGATTCTGTCAAAATCTTACGAAGAATCTCACGTGGCATCAGTCAATAAGTCCCGAACCTGCTTCCCTGAGACGCTTCAACACGCGAAATTTTGCCAGCAGCACTGCGTTGACGGTCAGTCCCAATTGGGCAGCCACCAAAGTGGGGGGAATTTCTTGTATGGCAATCTGGCGGAAGGCTTGCCAGGTGGTCGCAGTGAACTCGGGTTCCACCTGCTTCAGTAATCGCTGCATGACATACAGATCGTGATCCCAATCCCATTGCTGGCTTAAGCGGCTCTCGGGATCCTCCAGATCCGACAATTCTGAGATCTCTGTCGGGGAGACCGAATTTGGACGTTTCCTACGCCAGAAGTCCACGCTGCGATGATAGACGATCAAGCCGAGCCAGCGCCGAAAGGATCCCGTCCGTCCAGAATGAACAAACTCTTGCAGTCGGAGATGGACGTCGGTGAGAACTTCCTGCGAGATATCTTCCGCGTCTTGGGGAGGAATCCGCTTGTGTCGCAGCCATCTTTCAATGAAAGGTCCATAAATTTCGACCAGACTCCGCCACGATTCCTCATCCGGCCGAGAACGAAGTCGTTCCAGCAAACTGATGTGTGTGGTATCCACGCCCGTTCAACTGACCCCGGTGCCCTGAGGAAAATCATCACGTAATCTGATTCGATCGTCGTACCACAGGAGTCTATCCCCGCGGCGGAATTGCGCTCGATGCTACCCTTCGCGGCAGTCGCCCGCAAATCGAGTGGACGACAGGGGTGGGGGCCAGATATTGTCTTGACGATCCTGCCCTTGCATATCGAAGTCTGAAAGTGACCCCTCCCATGTCGTCCTGGGATATCTTCTGTTCCGTCGTTGACAATTTTGGAGATGTCGGGGTCTGCTGGCGTCTTGCACGGCAGTTAAGTCAGGAACATCGCTTCCAGGTGAGGTTATGGGTTGATGATCTCGAGACGTTTGCCGTCATGTCCTCCGAGCTTTCGCCGCTGCTGGCGCGACAAAAGCTGGGATCAGTCGAGGTGCTCAACTGGACTCCAGACTGCATCGTCGACTCGGCGGCGGATGTCGTGATCGAGGCATTCGGTTGCGAACTTTCCGACAATTACCTGAACGCCATGGTGCAGCGTGAGAAAACTCCTGTCTGGATTAACCTGGAGTATCTGAGTGCCGAATCGTGGGTTGAAGAGTGTCACGGACTGGTCTCACCCCATCCCAGGCTCCCGATGAAGAAGTACTTTTTCTACCCCGGATTTACGGAGAAAACGGGGGGGCTGCTGCGAGAACGGGGGTTGCTCGCGTCACATGCGGGGGTGTCGGCCGCTGATGACGCCCTGTTTCTGAATCAACTGGTGGTACCTGACCGCCAGCCGCACGAGGTGCGACTGTCGCTCTTCTGCTACGAAAACCCAATCCTGCCAGATCTTTTGTCCGCCTGGGCACACAATTCGGTCCCCATCCGCGTGCTGGCGTCACCGGGGGCGGCCCGGAAGCTGTTGGCGGACTGGTTCCAGACGGAGCTTGTCGACGGGATGCCGCTGACGCGAGGCACGCTGACCGTACACCCGATTCCGTTTCTCCTTCACACGGATTACGACCGGTTGTTGCGAGTTTGCGACCTGAATTTTGTGCGGGGCGAGGACTCATTCATCCGTGCTCAGTGGGCGAAACGCCCGTTCGTCTGGCAGATCTATCCTCAGTCCGAGAACACTCATCTGGTAAAATTAGAAGCGTTTCTGTCCAGATATCTGTCACTCATGCCCGATGTGGCTCGTCAGGCAGTCAGAAACCTGTGGTACGTGTGGAATGGAGCCGTTTCCCCGGGAAATGAGTGGGGCGATTTCCTGGCAAATTTGGGCGTAATTCAAAGTCAGACAGAACAATGGTCCAGCCAACTTGACCGAATGCCTGATCTGGTCGACAATCTGGTCCGCTTCGTCCAGGAAAAGTGAGTTACTAGTCCAGCACGTTGCCGACGCGTCGTGTCCAGGTTTGGCAGATGCGCACTAACAATTTTGATAGGCAAGATGGGAAATCTTTTATGAGTGTGAAGCTCGCCAACAACCTTCAGTCCGGCAACGTCATTATGCTTGAGAACGAGCCTGTGGTCGTCATCAAGGCTCAAATCAACAAGTCGGGGCGTAACCAGGCGGTCGTTAAAGTCAAAGCCAAGAACCTGCTGACCAACCGGGTCTCGGAACTGATTTTCAAGTCAGATGAAAAGCTCGAAGGGGTCATGCTGGATAAGAAAGAGTGCAAGTACTCGTACTTCTCTCCCCCGAACCATGTGTTCGTCGACTCGGATTTCAACGAATACGAAATCGACGCCGAGAGTATTTCTGATCTCGAGAAGTACCTTGTTTCCGAGATGGAAGATGTCTGTGAAGTGACGTTCTTCGAAGGTCGTTCGATCTCGGTCGTTCTCCCCAAGACGATCATTCGCGAAGTGGAATACACCGAGCCAGTGACTCGTGGTGACACTTCGGGCAAGATCACCAAGGCGGCGATCCTCAAGGAAACGAAGCATGAGCTTCAGGTCTCTGCATTTGTCGAAATCGGAGACAAAATTGAAATTGATACCGAGACGGGCGAATTCAAGCGCCGCTGCACGTGATCTTCTCTGCCAGTTGCTCTTTGTCTTCTTGGCGACGAATTTGGGAGCGGTCGAGCGCGCACCTCGAGCGATTCCCGACGGGGATTCTCTACGTCATCGTTTTTCAGCGTTGATCGATCGAGCACGGGTTCCTCTGAACCCCATCGAACGATCAGCGGTGATCGATGACGGAGTTCTCGAAGTGAAATTCGAGTTCGACACGGAAGCGGATGAACGCGTCCCTTGTCTGCTGGTGAAATCAGCGACATCGGCGCCGGGACCCCTGCCCGTTGTCATCGTGCTTCACGGTACCGGCGGAAACAAGGAAGCCATGAAGGGCTTGCTGCAGGTGCTGGCACGCCGTGGCGTGATGGGAGTCGCTTTCGACGCCCGATACGCCGGGGAACGGGCAAAGCACGGCAAAGGGAGCGAAGATTACCGCGCCGCAATTCTGGAAACCTGGAAGTCGGGGGAGAGGTTTCCCTTCTACTACGACACCGTCTGGGACTTGCAGCGACTGCTCGACTACCTGGAAACTCGCTCTGACGTCGATCCCGAGCGAATCGGCGGAATCGGATTCTCCAAGGGGGGAACAGAGCTCTACCTGGCGGCAGCGGTTGACCACCGGATCGTCGCCAGCGTTCCCTGTATCGGAGTCCAAAGTTTTGACTGGGCTCTCAAAAACAACGCCTGGCAATCTCGTGTCGGGACGATTCAGTCTGCCGTGGATGGCGCAGCCCGGGAACTTCAACAGAGTACCGTTGATGCTGCATTTGTCCGTCGTTTCTATCAGCGGGTCGTACCGGGGATTGAAAGCGACTTCGACGGACCGCAGATGCTGCCCCTCATCGCCCCTCGGCCGTTACTGGTGATCAATGGTGACCGTGACGATCGGACCCCCGGCCCCGGTGTGAAGCTCTGCGTTGATGCAGCACGCGAAGCGTACGGGCAGCAGGATGCTTCGCAGAACTTCGAGTTTCGGTCGCAGCCCAACGTGGGACATGCCGTCACTCCCGAGTCTCAGCAGTACGCGCTGGATTGGTTGATCCGACAGTTACGCTCAAAGTAGGTTCAAGGCTCCCGTACTACTGCGCAGGTGCACGGGCCCCCGTTTCCATCGTCGCACGTTCTGCGGATGACGAAATCGAAGGGCATCCAGGGGTCTCCTGTCAGGCGAGAATCCCCTCGACGACGTTGCCGTGGATGTCTGTCAGGCGATAGTCGCGACCCTGGAACCGGTAAGTGTGCCGGGTATGGTCGAAACCCAGCAGATGCAGCAGTGTGGCGTTCAGGTCGTGGACGTGGACGGGGTCGGCGACGACGTTGAAGCCGAACTCATCCGTCTGACCATGGACGTGTCCCGCTTTGATGCCCCCGCCCGCCAGCCACATGCTGAACCCGCGGTTGTGGTGATCGCGACCGTCGTTCCCCCCCTGCACCATCGGGGTCCGCCCAAACTCGCCCCCCCACACGACCAGGGTATCGTTGAGCAATCCCCGCTGTTTGAGATCACGCACAAGAGCCGCACTGGCCTTGTCGGTGTCGATGGCATTTTGTTTGACACCTGCTGTGAGGTTTCCGTGATGATCCCACGCTTCATGGAAGAGCTGTACAAAGCGGACACCCCGTTCGATCAGGCGACGCGCCAGCAGACAGTTGCGGGCGTAGCTGGATTCGTTGGGGTCTTTCACGCCGTACATGTCGAGCGTCTCTTTCGATTCGCTCTTCAGGTCCATCAGTTCCGGTGCGCTCGACTGAAGTCGATAGGCCATTTCGTAGCTCTGGATCCGGGCCGCAGTTTCAGGATCGCCCGCGGTTTCCAGATTCAACTGGTTGAGCCGCTGCAGAGCATCCAGTGATGCACGCTGTGTCTCGGAATCGATTCCGCGAGGATTGGAGAGGTACAGGACGGGATCCCCGGCGCTGCGGAATGGGATTCCGCCGTACATGGTTGGGAGGAAGCCACAGCCGTAGTTGCTCGCGCCGCCGCTGGTTCCTTTGGCACTCGTCAGTACCACGAAACCGGGCAATTCCTGGCTTTCGGTCCCTAAACCGTACACAGTCCACGATCCGAAACTGGGGCGGCCGAACTGTTGCGACCCGGTATTCATCATGATCTGAGCAGGTGCGTGGTTCACTGCATCTGTCTGCATCGAACGAATCAGGCAGATGTCGTCGGCAATACTGGCCGTGTGCGGAAGAACTTCGCTCAGTTCCATGCCGCATTTGCCGTGTCGTTCGAACTTGAACTTGGGTCCCAGCAGGGCTGAGTTCGGGTTAATGAACGCAGCCCGGTAGCCTTTGAGCAAGTCTGCCGGAGGCAGCTGGCCATCCCGTTTACTCAGTTCCGGTTTGTTGTCGAACAACTCCAGATGACTCGGAGCCCCGGCGTTGAACATGTAGATCACACGTTTGGCTTTGGCGGGGTAGTGCGGTTGCCGGACCGCGAGCGGATTGGGCGCAGAAGAGGCACTCAATCCGGTACGAGCCGCCAAAGCACCGGCAGCGATCCCGGCCAGACCGACGCCGCAGTCACGCAGGAACCAGCGTCTGCTGAGATACCGGGCCATCGCAGTCTTCAATTCATTCTGTTGTGTCATCTCGACCAGCCTCGTGGTTAAATGTGATTCCGCAGGAATTTGGCCCAGTCTGCTTCGGGATCAGAGAACCGTGGATTGATTGTCAGTTTTTATTGATCGTCTCGTCCAGATTCAGCAGGACTCGTGAAACGAGCGTCCAGGCGGCGGCGTCCTGAGGGGTTGCGTTGGCGGGAATTGCTGGCAGCTTTGTGGAATCGCCTGTCGCGACTTCGCGAATGTCGAGCCAACCATCTGCCAATCGTTGCCGCCTCGATTTCAGCAGCGAAAGAATCTCGGTCCGTTCTTCATCTGTAGGTTTTCGCGCGGTACACAGACGAAATGCGTAGTCGGCCCGTTGGGCGTCGTCCTGACCACCTTCTCGCAGGATGCGGAGGGCCATGGCCTGAGCCGACTCGACGAAGATGATCTCGTTCAGTCCTGCCAGCGCCGCCAGCGGAGTATTGGACCGCACACGCCGAGCACAACTGAAGTCGCTGTTCGGTGCATCGAAACTGGAAAGCACGGGATCAGGCATCGACCGTTTGCGGAAGACGTAAACCGTCCGCCGGTATCGTTCCGGCCCTTCAGCCGGCTTCCAGAACGTCGGATAGACATAGTTGTAATCGAGTACGTTCTGAGGAACGGGAGGAATGATTCCCGGTCCTCCAATTTTGTGGCTGATAAGTCCTGCTGCACACAGAGCGATATCGCGAACGACTTCGGCTTCGGCGCGGAACCGGGGTCCCCGGGCGAGCCACTGATTGCGTGGATCCCGCTCACGAAGTTCGGGCGACATGGTCGAACTCTGCTGGTACGTGGTGCTGGTGACAATCGTTCGGATCAGATGCTTCTGGCTCCAGCCATGCTCCATGAAGTCGACTGCCAGCCAGTCCAGGAGATCCCGGTACTCAGGGACCACCGTCCGGGTTCCAAAGTCCTCTGACGTTTCGACCAGCCCCTCGCCAAAGATCGCCTGCCAGACGCGGTTGACGGCCACGCGAGCGGTCAAGGGAGACTCGGGTGCCGCGAGCCACTGAGCAAACCCCAGCCGGCTGGGCGGGTAGACACTGTTATACGGGTGCAGGGCAGCGGGAGTATGCGGCTGAACAACGTGCTTCGGCTGGTCCCAGCCACCGCGATCGAGCAGAGATGTCGGCCTGACGAAGTTGTTCTGGCGTTCCTTCAAATGAAGGACGGAGGTGAGAGCCGTCGGAAATTGTTTCCACTGGGCGTCGATCTCGTCGGTGATCGGTTTGAGTTCGGGGATTGAGCGAGACCAAGCCGAGAAGATCGCGGCCTGTTGCTCGGCGGTACGTTGCTCTGCAGGAACCTTGATCGCCAGGATGGCCGCGTAGTCGATCGGCAATGCGGCCGGTGCGGGAGCCGTCGTCGTGCTGATCCGGGCACAAACCAGCATGTCGTTCGTATTCATCGCGAATTTGAACTTGGTTCCGGGGGGGAGATCGAGTGGTTGTTCAAATTGGACAATGGCAACGGACGGCTGATTGCGACGGCCAATTCCACGGTCTGCTTCCCACGACGTGTCATCGGTTCCGTCAATCAGATAGGCGACGGGTCCGCGTGACTTCTTATCTTCTTTCTGGTCTGGTTCCGAGAAGTCTGCGGTGGCGTTAACGAGTTTCAGCTTTTCCCACTCGCTACTTCCGGGCTTCTGGATCGAGGCATGAATCTCGGTCACGCCCCACACCCCCGCTGGCCCGCGTCCCGGACCGCCAAAGGGCAGGTCCCCGTGAGTCAGGGCTTCCAGACGGATGCCGGTAACACCTTTGAGGTCTGGCTGACCCACGAAGAAGACGTCGTTACTGGGGTGTCCGCGCATCAGGAATGAATGGTCATTCAATTGCGTCGGGTGATTCAGGCCACTGACACTTCCCATTTCCATCGCGATCAGCGGCGCCCAGTCGACTTGTTTGGCAAGAACCTCTTTTTCCCATTGAGCAACTTCCTGCTGCCATTGAGGGCGCTGAGTCCGAATTCGATCTTCAATCACGCGAAGAGAATTGGTGACCTGATCGATTTGCTGCTGTTGCTCGGGTGTGTAGACCCATGACTGGGCTTCATAGGAATTATTGAGGAATGCGAACATCCCATAGTATTCGTCATGCGAGATGGGATCGAATTTGTGGGAGTGGCACTGGGCACACTGCGTCGAAAGGCCCAGAACGGCTTTTCCCACACAATCGACTCGATCAAACATTTCAAACATCCGGAACTCTTCGGCGATGATCGCTCCTTCTTCGTTCAGCATGCTGTTACGGAGAAAGCCGGTGGCGATGATCTGTTCCTGCGTTGCACCCGGCAGCAGGTCACCCGCGATCTGTTCGATGACGAACTGGTTGTACGGCATGTCTTTGTTGAGTGCCTTGATCACCCAGTCACGCCAGATCCACTGGTCACGTGACAGATCCTTTTCGTACCCGTTCGTATCGGAATAGCGAGCGGCGTCGAGCCAGTGGCGAGCCCACTTCTCTCCGAATCGGTCACTCTTCAGCAATCCTTCAATTGTCGCTTCGACGCCGTTCTTCTCAAACGCGTCGAGTTCAGCGGGGGTGGGGAGCAATCCGACCAGGTCCAGATACAGCCGGCGGCAGAGAACTTCGTTCGAAGCACGAGGTGAAGGTGTCAGACCTCGTTTCTGTAGATGCTGAGCCACGATCGCATCGATGGGATGAGGGGAACCACCTTCCGGGAGCTTGATTTTCTGTGGCGGGACAAAGGCCCAGTGTGCCGCGTATTTGGCTCCCTCATCAATCCATTTTTTGAGGGTGTCGATTTGCTGAGGGGAAAGCGGTTTGTTTTCTTTTGGTGGAGGCATGACCTGCGTGGTGTCGGTCGAGGTCACGCGGCGGATCAGTTCGCTGAGGTCATGCTGACCGGGGACGATCGCAGGAGTTCCCGAATCTCCTCCCTTCAATGCCGTCTCGCGCACGTCCAGTCTCAGGCTGCCGTGTCTTGTTCCTTCGTCACCGCCGTGGCAGTGAGTGCAGTGCTCGGCCAGGATGGGTTGGACATCTCGCTGATAGTCGATGGTCTGGGCTTGCGCGAGACCCGTGACCAGGTGCAGAGACATCCAGCCAAATAGGCCGGGACTCAGGATGGACCGTGCTACAGAGGAACTCAATTTCATGGCGGGCATGACCTCGTCAGCGCTGAGCACCGGCCGTCACCACTCCGAGAGCAACGTCGGGGCATATGGGGCGAAGAATTCGGGCGGAACATTATCTTACAAAGGTAGCACAACCCAGCACAACGGCGGGGATTGTTTTGTTCAGTAGAGCGGTCTGCCGTTCGCTGAGGTTTGTTCATCAGGGAACGCGATTCGGGACAGTCCTCAATTGCACAATCGAAGGATCATTCCTTCGCCCGAACGTCGCCACCTCACTTTCGGAAACCGGTCAACTGCATGGCGGTGTTTGTGACTCTGGCGAGTTTGTCGACAGTTTGGTTTCGGAATTGATTGAGCGTGAGTCTCCCTACCCGATTTGTTCCCGATCACGGTTCGCGGACTGTGACGCAGAATCAGCGACATCAAGCCAGATTCATGGTACTAATCCAGTCGCCGGACTGTCCCCGCATAGTGTCGTTCCAGGTTGAACGCGGTTCGTAACAGCAGGGCGCCGTCGGCGTCGATCCCTGCGCAGACGCCCATCGTCTCCTGGTTTCCATTTGTCAGCGTGACAGGATGGCCAGTGAGCACACACAGTCGTGACCAGCGCTCCACGAGACTCAACTTGTTCCGGGCGAGTTGCTCCGTCAGTTCGCTCCAGCACGTGAGGAACGTAATCAGGACGTCGGTTCGCGAGAATTCCGTTCCTCCGGCCGCATCGACCATCGACGTCGCGATTCCTTTCAGTTCAGCGGGGGCTGTTGCGAACGAGTTATTGACGTTCAGTCCCACCCCCACGATCAGGCGATCGGACTGACGTTCGCATTGTTCAATCAGGATCCCACTGACCTTGCGGCCTTCCAGCCAGACATCATTAGGCCATTTCAGTCCTACATTCGCCCCTGGAAGCGTTTTCGAGAGCGTCTCTGCGATGGCCAGTCCGGTGACCAGTGAAAAATGCGGCCAGTCGGCTGGTGTCAGATTCAGGGCAGACATCCCCACGACGATGGAGAACATGAGTGATCCATCCGCACCCCACCACTGGTTGGATCCTCGCCCCCTGCCAGCCCACTGACGATCTGCCCCGACCAGATAAGGCGTTTCGATCAAGGGACCGATGGAGAGCTGCAATGCGCGATCATTGGTTGAGCCAACTTCATCCAACCATTCGACTTTGCGTACACAGGTTTCGGCGAGCAGACGTGCTGTATCAATCACAATTGTTCCGCAGAAACCTTTCTTCACGAGGCGTCGCTATCGTGTTTCAAATGTGCGTGGCTTCCCTTGGGGGCCGACCTGGATGGTATAGGACGTTCCGTCTTTTGCCACTGACGCCTTGATCCAGTTTCCAGTGCACTTGGCGGTTTCGACCTGATTGGCGATGTTCTCGGCGGGAGCCTGATCTTTCTCCGCCAGTCGGACATTTCGGTGTAACTGGTACATTGCCTGAAGGGACTTGATCCGCTTGAACGTTGCGATGGTTTCAGGATCGGCTCCCTTGGTCGGTCCGTTGCAGGTGACACAAACTCGTGGATCGAGCGCCAGTACCATCACCGGATTATTGCTGACGTTCAGTCCATGGTGGGTTGCCATGAACAGTTCGATCGGACCGACGGGATTGTTGGGCGTCATCAACTTGGCTTCGGTGTTCCATGTCAGGTCGCCGCAGCACAGGAACTTGAACTTGCCGAAGGTGAGCAGCAGACTGATGCTCTTCGCGTTGTCGGATGTATCCTCGGGTTGAGGATGATGCTCGGCTGCGAAAGGGTTAGGCTCGCCCGTGTTGGGAATGACTTCGCCGCTGGCGGTCAGCACCTTGACCGTCAATGGAGTGACCCCGGCTTTGAGCGGCATCGAATCGCCCGCCTTGAGTGTCTTGGAACGATTCTGGCTGGCTGATCGATATGGGGCGACGCGATTGGTGAATCCGGGGTCTTCTGAGAGTAAGTCCGGAATTCCGCGGTCCCAGAAGTTAGCGATCTTGAACAGCGAGGCGACTTCAGCATGGTTGCCGAAATGGTCCAGGTGCCAGTGAGAGACGACGGCGTGGTCGAGGTGGTCCAGTCTGGCGACATTCTTCAAGACGTCAAGAATTCGATCGCGATCACGTCCTCCGTTGTCGGGATAGCCAGAATCGATCAGGATCGATTCTCCCTGTGGAGTGACGATCACCGTGGCTGCTCCCCCTTCGACGTCCACGAAGTACAGGTCCAGCCGACCATCGTCGGATCCCGCAAACAGTGGCAAGGTGCCGAAAAGGAAGAGGCAGGCTGCGATCGCGAGTCGATTCATGGGGTACCCTTACGGAATGATTTCTCGAACCGTAAGCACCATATCGCTCGCGTGAGTTCGCCTCCACTCCGCAGGGGTCGATTTTACGAGACCGGCAGTCGTGCCTCGAGGGAATCCACACCCGGATTCGAACGACCTCAACTTGCCGGATGTGATGCCCGGTCCCGCCCCCCCCCTCCCGAATGGCGAGAAGTGATGAGGGGCCGGACACGACTCGCAATATCAAGCGGCTTTGCGCGTCGGAGCAGCGAATGGCTGGAACTGATGGATCATCGGCGTGGCTTCGTCCTGATCGACGTAGTCCGCAATGACCGCCTGGATTGCCTGCCGTGCTTCGTCGGCACTGCCACGTGACGCTTGCTCCAATTCCAGAATGTGCCGTTTGACCGCACTTGCGTTGATGGGTTCACGTTCGGCGCAGAAGATCTTTTCGTGGACTTTCTTCGCCGTGGTCTCGTTTCCGTAGAACAGCTCTTCGTACATCTTCTCACCTGGTCGCAGTCCGGTGAACACGATGTCGACGTCTTCCGGATAGCGCAGTCCTGACAGGCTGATCATATCGCGAGCAAGGTCGACGATCTTCACAGGTTCGCCCATGTCCAGAATCAGCACTTGTCCGTTACCGCCAATCGCACCGGCCTGAAGGACCAGCTGAACGGCTTCGGGAATGGTCATGAAGAACCGCGTCATCTCGGGATGGGTCACCGTGATCGGTCCCCCTTCCAGAATCTGGCGACGGAATGTCGGTACCACACTTCCAGCAGAGTTGAGCACATTCCCAAATCGAACGGTGATGAACTTTGTCTGGGACTTGCTGGCGACAGCCTGAAGGTATTTTTCGCCGACCAGTTTCGTGGATCCCATGATGCTGGTAGGACGAACTGCCTTATCGGTCGAGATCATGACAAATCGATCGACACCAAACCGGTCTGCAAGGTCGACAATCGATTTGGTGCCGAGGATATTGTTGCGAATGGCAATCTGAACATTGTGTTCCATCAGCGGCACATGCTTGTATGCCGCAGCGTGGAAGACAAGATCGGGCAGGTGTTCTGCAAAGACACGTCCCAGTGTGATTTGATCGTTGATGTCGACGATCACGTAGATCAATTCGACATCGGTAATTTTTCGTGCGACCAGTTCCTGCTCGATCTGGAACATCCCGAATTCGGACTGATCAACCAGGATCAGTTTCCTGGGCTTCAGATCGACAATCTGTCGACAGCATTCGGATCCGATACTCCCCGCCGCACCGGTGACCAGGACGGTTTTCTCGGCAATGCAGCCGGTAATGCTGGCCATGTCCAGGAGAGTCGGTTCACGCCGCAGCAGGTCCGAAATTGTCACATCGCGGATCGTCAGCTTGACTCGACCGGCGACAATTTCGTTCACATCAGGAATCACGCGGGCGGTCAGTTCATTTTCCTGGCAGACAGCGTGCAGTTCGCGGACGGTCTTCCCTTCGACTCCGCTGGGGATGAGCAAGTGGCTGGCGCTGAACCGATCGGCAATCTGGGCGATCCCGCGTTTCGCATTGACGACGGGAACACCACCAATCAATGACTTGGCTGTTGCCCCGGTCTGATCCAACATGGCAACGACTTTGTACTCGGATTTGGCCGACTGCAGCGCGCGAAGAATCGAGATGGAATTGGGATCAGCACCGAAGACAATCGCCCGCAGCTTTTCAGGTCGAGACGGACGGTAGTGAGAACTTTCGATTGCGACACGGACAGTGGTTCGCAGCATTCCTGTCGCAACTACTGTGAGCAGCCAATCGATGGCGATGACAGATCGAGGCAGACTGGTACCGATCAGGTCCATCAGGTGAGCAGTGAGCAGAATCGCCGAACTGAGGCTGGCTGTCGCTACGATTGAGACGATATCATTCATCGTCGTGTAGCGGTGTCGCCGCCGCCATTCTCGCGTGGCAGTAAACACGGTCCCCTTGACCACAAGCGCGATGGGAAGTGACTCCCACAATCGGCTGGTCAGATCTTCGCTGATCTCCAAGTCGAATCGGAGGAAGAATGCCGCTGCGAGTGATAGCGTGTACAGTGCCAGGTAGACTGGCAATGTAGCAACGAGTCGATATTTCATCGAGTGGTACTCTCTGAATCGAATTCGAAGGGAGATTGCGAGACAGAAGAAGACCGTGACGGGCGCGTTTGGAGACAACGCGACACTCACGACCGTTCTGGCCGAACCATGAGAATTGAGATAGGAACTGTGCTAGAGAGGCGAGGGGTATATTGGATCGAAAGAATCCTGTCCATACCGATCTCATGCAGGATTTGCAGGAATGAGTTGCGAAAGTGAACGGATCGTATCGGGACTTGAATCGGTGGAACTGCGGTCGATCAAAAGTGCTTTCATGCCCGCTGCGATCGGTCCTGAAACGTCATGGGAGGGGTCGTCGCCGATCATGAGAATGTCACCCGGTTCCACACCGCATTGTCCGATGACTGACGTGTAAAACTGTTGAGCGGGTTTCCGATAGCCAAGTTCTGATGAGACAAACCGTTGCTCGATCAACCGGAGCGCGGGATGTCCTTCACAAACGGAATGCAGACGCGAATCAAAATTCGATGCAATCGCCAGACGGCAACCGGCATCGCGCAGCGACTGGAGACTCACGCCGACCTCGTCAAAGCAAAACCATGAGACGGGGTCTGCGAAGTGGTCCCAAAGTTCCTGAAAGCAGTGGTCCACATCGTTGACGTCCGGCAGGACCTCGGCCACGATCCAGCGCCACCGTGCGAGTTCGATCTCGTCACTCGATGACCAGATGTCGTTAGAGACCGGACGATTGGGAAAGAATTCTGTCTCGCTGCGTCGAAACGACCGGCGAAATCGTTCGTTCACTTCCGTGACGGAGAGACGAGACCCGTGACGGCTGCCAATACGATGGTACGCTGTGGCAACGGACGGTTCTGGCCGAATCAGAGTTCCGACGGCATCAAACACGATCCACTTGAACTGCTTTGCGTTCAGACCACGATGAACCTCAGTCAGTTGCATAAAAAGCTCATCCTTCTGTCCATTATCTGATTCCATCGTCTGTGCAAGAATCCCTGCAGTTCACCGACGGCGACCTGAATCAATTTTTGACATCTCAGCGGATTCTAGTCAGCCCCGTCTCAGTCGGCCTCCTTTTCGTTACCTGCGGTCTTCTCGTCCGTCAATTCCCGTGGTGCGGCACCGTCGTCTCATTAGTGAAAATGCCCCGAATCCCCTCTTCGTTTGCGAATTGCAGTGTGCTGGACGGACTTTCATGTGTCGTCGCTTCAATCGGACCAACTGACATCCCTATTCCAACTGTTCTGTCCGGGCTGATCGTTAAATCAATCAAGAGTTCTCAAGGAACGTGCCCCTCTCCCATTTTTTTAGCAAGTTCTCGGAGCACATCTCCGGGGTTTGACCCATTCTTGTAATGAATCGGGACAATTATAGGAGTTAGGGATGCACCAGGATCAACGAATCGGTCTGGCACTTGGAGTGCTCCTTATCGGAGCATGCGCAGCTCTTTTCTTTCGAAATGAGACCCGCGAATTGCCTGCAACGCCTCGACTGCAACGAGCCCAGGAACTGGACGACTGGATTGCGGAACGTTCAACACGGCCCTATCTCAAAGGGATCGAAATTGTTGAAGCGGCCAACCAGCCCCGGACACGCCATGTTTCCCAGTACGGTCAGGAGGTTGACGGCACTGAGGACCATGTCGGATCGTCTTGGAGCCCAGTCGACGCTTTCACAGGTAAAAAGAGCAAGAATTTGACCGGTAGGGGAGGCCCCACGGCCAGCCTGATCGACGCGGATGTGGAAGAGCTGGCACCCATTCGAGTTCCTGTTCCACAAGGGCTGGTCCGTCGTGGTAACGCCATTACTGATCCCCCCGAGGGACGTTCCGGATCTGCGCGTCCACTGCACGACACCGAGTCCCACAGTCGCGTCCATGTTGTTCAGAGGGGCGAGACCCTTTCCTCGATCGCCTCGAAGGTGCTGGGCAGCTCAAGTCGCTTTCAGGAATTGTTCGCCGCGAATCAGGATCAGCTCAAAGATCCGAATGATGTTCGCGTTGGCATGACATTACGGCTTCCCGAAGCTCAGGACGTTTCGTCGCGCGGCGCAGTCCAGGGGCCGTCTCTGCCTGATGCCCGTTCAAAATCACCTGTGACCATTCGAGAAATCGACATCGAAGAAGCCACCGCAGGCGTCACCGTTCAAGAGGAAAAACCAGGGGTGCTCGCCCCGCCCCTCTCCGCAGGGCAGCAGGCTGATTCACAGCCGACGCAGGGACCACGTGAGCAGCCCGAGACTCCGTTGAGCGAAAGAAAGTTTCAACCGGCCAAGCGGTTTACTCATCTCGCAAAGCCGTTCCAGTCGCAGGTTGGACGGGAATAGGTTCGCTGAAGTGCTGGGCATGTACCTCCTCGGGCGCCTTCGGTCAGCAGCAGAGACGTTCTGTTGACTGGCTGAAGCAAGCAAGTGTCCCGGCCGTAAAACGAAAAGCCTACTCGCTCAATGCAGAGAGAGTAGGCCTATCGAAAAGCGAGGTTCGTTGGTTGAACAACTTACCAGCGGAACAGGCAAGTGCCCCAGGTGAGTCCAGCGCCGAAGCCACTGATGAGCAACGTATCGCCGCGCGAGATTCTGCCCGCTCGATAAGCTTCGTCGAGGGCAATGGGGATTGAACCGCCCGAGGTGTTGCCGTAATTGGGCAGGTTATTGAACATCTTGTCGACCGGAATGGCCAGTTGTTCGGCAACGTTATTGATGATGCGCATGTTGGCTTGATGGAGCAGGTAGAGTGAGACGTCATGAGGTGACAGTCCCGTCTTGCGCATCACGACTTCAATACTGTCAGCGACAGCACGAACGGCCCACTTGAAGACGTTACGGCCGTCCATCTGCAGAAAGTGCTCTCCCGCATCCAGTGCTTCGTGAGTAATCGGCTTCTTCGTTCCCCCCGCCTGCCGGTCCAGCATGCAACCACCCCCGCCGTCGGAACCAAGCTGGTAGCAGATCAGACCCTGATGCGAATCACCACGGGTCAGCAGGACGGCGCCGGCACCATCACCGAACAGTGGAGCGACCTTCTGATCGAGTGGATTCACGATACGGCTGTTGCAGTCGCCGCCAATGACGAGTGCCATTCGGCTGTTACCGGTGGCGACATACTGCGCTGCTGTCGTCAGTGCGTAAACGAATCCCGAGCAGGCAGCGTGCAGATCCATGGCGGGGGCGTCGATACCGAGCGCTTCCTGAACCAGGTTGGCCGTCGTCGGACATTGATAATCCGGTGTAAACGTTCCGACAACGACCAGATCAATGTCGCGGGGGTCAACACGGGCATTCCGCATGGCCCTGCGGGCTGCTTCGATACAGAGGTCGCTGGTCGCCTGCCCTTCACTGACATACCGGCGGGCGAGAATCCCCGTTCGTTGTTCGATCCAGGCGGGATCGTATCCAAACTTCGCCTGCAGATCGGCGTTGGTCACAATCTGGTCAGGAACGTAAGAGCCGGTACCAACCACTTGTACGCCTAAAAGCGACCGGGTCCGTTTTGTCCAACTCGATTTCGATTCGGTGCTGCGATGCGGGAGGTTTCCTGGAGGGGTATCCAAAACATTCCCCTGACTGTTAGTCGATCGTGAAACACCGCTATCGTACATGGATCGCATCCTCGACCGGCGAATCGCCTGACACACTCGACTCTGCCGAGATCCTGAAAAACCTCAATTGATGAATCCCACTCGCCACTGAAGACGTCCGTGAGGCGGAGCAATTCATGATTGCCCCGCGATAGGAATGGGCTGCCTGAGTATATCGACCGTTTTTCCTGCAAACCAGCGAACATGAGGCATATCAACGGAAGTTCAACAAGTTTGAGAGATTATGGGAATTTTCTCCGATTGAGCAAGATGGATCAGAGTTTGACGGTCAACGAGCCCTTCCCATGGCGATCCCCGCAGGGGCTGTCAGGCGTGCTCAGCGGACAACTCATCCACTTGAAAATGGCCACTCTTGCCACCTAGTTTTTCGAGCAGGCGGGCTGGGCCGAGAGTCATGCTGCGGTCTACCGACTTGCACATGTCATAGATGGTCAGCCCCGCGACTGTCACGGCGGTAAGGGCTTCCATTTCGACCCCGGTCTTCCCTGTGACACGCACCGTGGCCTCGATCTTGACACGGCATTCATCCACTTCGCTGATCGAAACATCCACCCCATCGATTCCCAGTGGATGACACAGCGGAATCAGATCGGCCGTTCGCTTGGTGGCCATGATCCCCGCCAGTCGGGCGACTTCAAAAACGTCTCCCTTGGCCACCCGTCGCTCAAGAATCAACCGCAATGTCTCTGGTTTCATCGTTACGATGTTCTCAGCGCGTGCTAAGCGTAACGTGACCCCTTTGGCGCCAACATCGACCATCCGGCTGTGGCCGTGCTCATTGAAATGTACCAGTTCAGACATTGAGGAACTTTCTCAGACCTTCCGGATGAACTCGGCGGCGAAACTGCGGACCTGCTGACCGTTCAGCACATGGAAAACACGAAGCTGCTGAATCGTTTCCTGGCTGAATTTTGCCAGCGGCACATGAATCAGCTTTTTTCCATACCGTTTCGCCAGACGCCGCCATGCGGGCCCCGGTGGACCCTGGCTGAGCAGCGCAATATGTCTTTCTCTGGCATGGAAACAAGCCGCCGCCAGCGCTCTTTCTTCCAGAGTGTCAGTGAAGTCGAAGCGACGATCTGTCCAAATATCCGGGATCGGTCTGGGGGGAAACAGGAATACGGCGCCCCCGTAGGTGGCTTGTCCAATTCCTGGTCCGACAAACTCGTTAAGGTAACTGGTCGCGAACAACGCCAGAGTCGATTCGTCGTGATGTTCGGCGTGCCACGTGACTCGCCAGGGGTAGTCCCGTGGATCTGCAGGGCTGTCGAACAACATCACGACGCAGTCCAGTGTGCCTCGAGTCGGCGGCAAGACCTTCACATACAGATTACCGGTATGCCAGTTCCTGAGCGTCTCGCGGATGTCGAGGCCGTCCTTCAGGCTGGTGGTAAATTTTTCGTTCCGGGCCAGATCCGATCCCAGCAGGTTCAGTGCGGTATCCTTCACGTGGGTTCGGAATTTCTCAATGGACACATCCTCTGGCGGCCAACTGCACTGACGGTGGGGATTCCATCGCATCAGCCAGTCCTGCTGCAGGGGTTTCGGAGGTTGAGGCTTCAATTGGCAGCTACGCCATTCCAGTGCCTGACCCGGCAATCGGTTCTTCAGGGTCAAGATTTCCCCATCCGGCAGGCGACCACGATCGATTCCCAACTGAATGGCGGGGAATGGAATTCGACCGGTGTACCGGTACTCGCGAGCAGTTTCGGCCAGGGCGATCGCGAACTGATCTCCGGCGATCTGTTTAGCGGCAATGATGAGCGTATAAAGACCGGGAGACAATCGGCGTTCTGTCAGTGTCAGATTTCGGACGTACTGCAAATACACCCGCAGCAGTTTGGGCGTGATCTTGCGGGCACGCTTGCCCAGGTTCGACTCGTACCGGTCGCGGGCGGCCAGCAACATATCCTTGACGCCATCAATCGATAGATTTTCGTCTTCAAGTAACTCGGATCGGGCCTGTTCGTAAAGCCCTGTAATGTAGGGAAGCTCTCCCAGTCCAAAAATCAGAGTTGAAGGATCGACGGAGTACAGGCCGGTCGGTTCTACTTCATCGTCTGTCCGTTCGCAGACGGTCTGCTCCACGTAGGCTTCGCGGATCCAGGGCCAGTCGAGGAGCGAGCACAGGAACAGAATCTTCTTGTGTTGCTGCTCCAGTTCACGCAATCGCGCCGCCATGTGCCGCACCCGGTCGCGGGGTTGTCCTTCGTGAACTCGCGGAATGCTGGGCAGGATCGCGGTTGCGAATTTTTCGGCCGACACGTGTTTCAACGCATACGGGTCGGGCAGAACGCCGAAGTAGGCTTCAAATTTCGCTGTCTCAAGGTCAATGAACGCCCGCGGCATGCGTTCCTCAATGGCAAACCGCAATCCGGCGATCACTCCCTGGCAGGGGTCGATCGGTACATAGCTGGCGACCGGGCGTTGAGCATCTGACTCAGCCTCGCTGTCGCTCTCTTCGGCTGGCGACCATTCCTTCACTTCGATTCCGGCATCTTCTCGCTGAACAGCGAACGAGACGCTGGGCAGGAAGGCGATTCCTCGTTCCACATGTTCCTGGAACGAAGGGGGAAGTGGAACTGCCAGGCAGTCGAACTGACCGGTCAGCATCGTTCTTCGGACTTCGATGGCGAAGTCACCACTGCCATGAATGATCGGCAGGGACCAGATTCGGTCGCTGAATTGCAGTGCGTTCATAATTGCCCGAAGCGAGAGTGAATCGTTGATACTTGCTGAACCCCATTCCGTCAGGAGTTCGGCCGGTATCGTTGCAGCTTGCACAGTGAGATCGCGTTCCGATCGGTCACTCTATTCTAGGGAGTTTTTTGTTCGCGTGAGGACAATTCCCGGCGAATTTTCTTCGCGATTTCCTGCACGATGATCGGCGTATAAACGATCCCCGTGTAGTGGTCGGCAGGCAGGATCATCTGATGATCTTCATCCAGACCAGCGGCTTTACGCAGCGCTTCGGCGTGGTGCGGGGGGACCACCTGATCCTGACTGGCGGTGTAAAGCCACGTGTTATTGCGATCATAGCGGTGTGCTAACCGGATCGGCTCGATCGGAGCGAACAGCTCTTTCAATTGATCGCCCTGGATCCCCGCTTCTGCCAGCGTTTCCCGCAATTTTCCCGCTTCTCGTTTACCATTGAGCACAAGTTCATAGAGATTTCCTCCGGCGACCATGATGTGGACGGTTGAGAATCCACGGTCGAGTCCTGCCGCGGTGGCGGTGACGAATCCTCCGAGACTGGTCCCCTGGATGCTGATCGACCTCGCGTCGACATGAGGCAGTACGGCGACGGCATCACGCGCACGTCGCGCGTCAGTGATCCCCTGCTTCATGATGTTGAAGACGAGTTCCGCGGCGGGCTTGTCCTTGGTGTGTTCCGGACGCCGCAGCCCATAAGTGGGCAGATGGATCATGAAGGCATGCAGACCCTGCGCGTGGATGGCCTTCGCAATCAGCCGACCGACTTCCATTCGTGACCCGGATTCGTGAACGACAATGACGGCCGGGGCCTCGATGACTTCGTTCTTCTCGTTCTTGGCCGAATACCACTCGAGCGCCACCAGATCGTTGACTTCGATACCCGAGGGACGGGGCGACGGGAATCGGACGATCGATGGATCCAGCGGGTGCTCGTTCGGCTGGACGGTCACTTCGAACCTGACGGGCTTCCACGACAGATCCACAAGGCACTGCCGTGCGTCCTCAGACGTTTCGTCGCCGGCATTCAGTCCATCCGCTGCTTCATACTTCTGAAGCGGGACAAAATTCTCAGACCATCCGGCGGAAGCGGTCAGCAAGACAAACAAACACCCAAGCGAGCGAACGTCCATGACACTTCTCCTTCGGCGATGTTTCTGAGTGACGCCCGCTTCACGGTTTTCCCGACATCAACTTTCCCGATATCAACGGGGCGGGAGCCAACTGTGATCCGGGTACATGATAGATGACCCTCTCGCGCTGAATCCGGTTTCACACGATGCACCCTGACGGATTCCAGCGATCTGATAATCTTTGGGCGGATGTGAAGAATCGGTGGAACGTACTTCCGGGACGGCACTTGCCAGGCAGATCACTTTACCAGATCACCGACAAAGGGAAGGACCTGTTTTTCGTACGAGACCCCTTCGCTGCCGTCGACCGATCCGCTGAATCGTTTCAGCAATTCTCCGTCGCGTCCATAAACGAAGACGGCGGGGATGGAATCGAGTTTAATTTCGTCGAACAATTCATCTGCCGCGACGGTACTCATCCGGTGCAGGACCTGATTTTCGACTTGGGAACCGAGGAAGTTCAGGACCCGTTCCCGGTAGAATTCCGGCGGCTTGTTCTTGATACCGGCGTAGTCGACGTCGAATGAGATCGCCACGACATCGTTCGGGAACCGCTGATGCAATGAAATCAGGTGGGGAAACTCAGTCATACAGGGTTCGCACGCCGTCGACCACATATCGACGACGACGATCTTTCCCTTGTGCTCGGCGATCAGCGTCTGCAGTTCGGCCCAGGTGGAGTCGATCAGATCCACTGAGTTCTGTGGCTTGGCCTGCGTCGCTTCGTCGGACACGGATTGGGATTCCGTGACCTGACCATCGTTCACCACGGCTGCCGCTGCGGGTGCGGTTGCCTCGGTGGGCGTCTGGGCAGGACCGGAATGGCTCACCCCTGCTGCGCCGCTGCATCCTTCGATGAAGCCGACGGCGATCAAGTATACCCAGATCATTCTGCTGCGAATCATTTATTCGACCTGTTTCAGGGGTTACTTGCTGTTGAGCTCGGAAATTTCGCCTTCGATTCGTGCTACGATTGGATCGAACTGAGCGATTTCAACTGCGTTGTTACCCTGCTCGTGCTTACGAAATCCGGTCAGGTAAGTGATGTTCTGGGGACGCCAGCGATGGAAGAACTGCATGTTCTTTTCCACAACTTTCTGGCGAATGAGTTCCCCTTTTTCATCACTGGGGGAAAGGCGTGGCCAGCCCTGCTGAATCTGAATCGCCGTGACCAGTTGGGAATAGCCAAACGGTCCAAAATGCAGTCCGTTCTCGGTGAGATTCGCTGTCGGTTTTGGCAGTTCGAACAGATCGATGACCGGGGCACTTCGTCGGGCGGCCAGATCGCGAACGGCGGCGGCGTAGATGGCCAGCGTGCCATTCTGACGACTCGCATCGGGCAGAGGTGACTTGGGTCGTTCCCACTTGTGCGGCGTCATGAAAGCCAGTCGAGCTCCGGTTGCCTGGACGTCATTGCAAAGCTTTTCGTACTGAGCGACAAACTTTCCGACCCCTGCCTCGCCCGCGAAAGACTCGTTCTGTCCGTATCCCATCACAACCAGGGTCGGCTTGAGTAACGTGATCAGCTCGATCATCCGCTGGTATCCCACCTGAGGGGGCTCGAAGATGCCTCGGCTTTCCGCCCAGACGGTGTCTCCGCTCCAACCCAGATTGCGGAACGTCACTTTTCGGTCAGGCCATGCTGTCGTCAAGGCGGTCTCGAGATAGCCGAACTGGCCTTCGCGTTCGATAAAGGTACCACCCAGAAAGACAACGCGGTCCCCGTCCCGCAGTTCCAGTTTCGGGGGCGAGTCCTTGGCGATCGCCAACGATCCCATCGCGAGCAGTGTGATTGACTGAAGCAGTACATATCCGACAGAACAGCGACCCATCTCAAACCTTCCCTATTTGAGGACGTCCGAGCCGATTGAAACGGGGGCTGATCCCGTTTCGAGGCCGGAGAGTGTCCCTCACTCTGAACGATAGACCTATCTGGCATACTCGATGACGCGGGTCTCTCGCAAGACAGTCACCTTCACTTCACCTGGGTAGGTGAGTGTCTGTTCAATCGCCGTGGCGAGGTCCCGGCATAGCTTGGCGGCTTCACGGTCATTGACATCCGCGGGATTCACAATGACGCGGACTTCGCGTCCCGCCTGCACGGCAAAGGCTTGTTCGACACCCGGGAACCCGCAGGCGAGCGTTTCGAGTTCTTCAAGACGGCGGACGTACTTCTCGAGCGTTTCACGGCGAGCACCCGGTCGTGAGGCCGAGCAGGCGTCGGCGGCTGCCACGAGGACTGTGTAGATGTATTCAGGACGGATATCGTCGTGATGCCCTTTGGCGGCGTGGACGACTTCCCCTTTTTCGCCGTAACGTTTCAGCAATTCGGCTCCGACGGCGGGGTGTCCCCCTTCCATTTCGTGGTCGGCCGCTTTGCCAATGTCGTGCAGAAAACCACAGCGTCGGGCCAGGTTTCCATTCAGGCCGAGTTGAACAGCCATCATCCCGGTGAGGTGGGCCACTTCAATGGAGTGCCGCAAGACGTTCTGGCTGTAACTGGTTCGGAAGTAGAGCCGACCCATCAGATCGATCAGCTTTTCGTGCAGGTTAGGAACGTCTGCTTCCTGGGCCGCTTCCGCCCCCTGCCGGCGAATGAACTCTTCCATTTCCTTTTGCGTTTCAAGAACGATTTCATCGATGCGTGTGGGATGGATGCGGCCATCCTGAATCAGCTTGACCATCGACTGCTTGGCCGTTTCGCGGCGGACACTGTCGAATGCAGAGACGACCACAACGCCCGGAGTATCATCGACGATGACGTCAACGCCGGTTGCTTTTTCAAACGCCCGGATATTCCGGCCTTCACGACCAATGATGCGACCTTTCATCTCGTCGTTGGGGATATCGACGGTCGAAACCGTGGTCTCGGACGTATGGGCCGAGGCGTATTTCTGAATCGCCATACCGATGATTTCGCGAGCCTGCTTCTCGGACTGTTGTCGGAGCTCGGCTTCGTGCTTGAGGATTAATCCACCGGTTTCGTTCTTGAGTTCGCGTTCGAGCTGATCCAGCAGCATGGCGGTCGCGGTCTTCTGGTCCAGCCCGCTGATCTTATAGAGCTGTTCCTGTTCCTGCTTGATGATCTTTTCGAGTTCTTTTTCCTTGGCTTCAACGACTTTTCCGCGTTCGGTCAGCTTGAGCTGGGTCGCCTCGAGCATCCGCTCTTTCTTGGCGATGTCGTCCAGCTGATCCTTGAGGGACGCTTCTCGTTTATCAAGTTTTCGCTCTTGATTGCGAATTTCATCTTTCATGGCGTTGAGATCTTTTTCGATCTCTTCGCGTCGTCGCAGGCCTTCTTCCTTGGCGGCCAGTTCAGCCGTTTTGCGAAGGTTTTCGCCATCGCGTTTGGCCAGCTCGAGAATCTCGTCGCGCGATTTATACGCGGAACCGCGAATCATTCGCTCCGCAAAGAAGCCTGCTGCACCGCCGAGGACCAGCCCCAGCAGAATTGAAATCATATCCATACGTACGCGCCCTTCACGATCCTGGCAACAGAAGCCTCCGGACCTCGCACAGAACGCAGGATTCGTTCGGCGTAAGCGTGTGCCGACGATGCGCGATCGCAATACGCGTCGCGATTCAGAGAAACTGGCTGAGCATCACGAAATCAGCGGACTGAGCGGCGTGCTGGAACACGGACCCGCACCAGAGATGTCGGCCAAAACAACGACCATGGCCACGTCGTCAGCTCCTTCGGTGGACCGACTGACGACCACAACAAGGCCATCGTTTGCTGGGGCGAATCGGACGACTTACGCAGCCATGTGTCGAAACGCCAAACAAAGCCCTTCACGGCCCCGTCGAGCTTCTCTACGGTTCTCCAGGAGATACACCAGAGAAAGGTCAGCAATAAACCGATCGATTCGCCAAGAAATGAAAACATCCTGGCACTTTCCGAAATGAATCGCTAAGCGGCAGGCAACCGAGAACGGATGCCATCAAACCAATCAACTCCGAACCATCTTCGGCCCGGTTGCTTCTGGAAATACGTCACCTGTCGGTGACAATCACCAAAAATTGACTGTCTTATACTAACAAACGTTGATCTGCGTTCAACCGTAAGGCTGAAACAGCTTTTATCAGCCCCATTTGATCAACAGCCCCCGAGCTGGCAATATCGACAGACTGCCGCTTTGGAGAACTTGTATGACCCCTGGGCGTGATCTGGACAGCGCCACCGTCCGCGTCCGGCATGACGGTGGGCTGCCAATTCACTACTGAACCTGGACGAAATCTTCGTCGATTACTCTTCCTGCTCGCGCAGTTTTGCCAGGACGCTGATGTCTTCCAGTGTCGTGGTGTCCCCTGCCGATTCGCGGCCCGCCGCGATGTCCCGCAGCAGACGACGCATGATTTTCCCGCTACGTGTCTTGGGCAATGCGGGGGTAAACCGGATCTTGTCCGGGGTCGCCAGTGCCCCAATCTGCTTACGGACATGCGCCGTCAACTCACGTTCGAGCGATTCGCTGCCGCTGCCGCTCTTGAGGGAAACGAAGCAGCAGATCCCTTCACCTTTAATGTCATGAGGGAAGCCCACCACGGCGGCTTCCGCCACTTCGGCGTGAGCAACGAGTGCTGATTCGACTTCCATGGTGCTCAGACGATGACCGGCGACGTTCAGCACGTCGTCGACGCGCCCCATCACCCACGTATAGCCATCCTCGTCCTTTCGCGCACCATCCCCTGCGAAGTAACAGCCGGGAATCGTGCTGAAATAGGTCTGCTTAAAGCGATCATGGTCACCGTACAGCGTTCGCAGCATCGATGGCCATGGCTGCTTCATGACCAGCAGGCCACCCTGGTTGGGGCCTAGCGGGTTCCCTTCTTTGTCAACAATTTCAGCAACGATACCAGGAAGGGGACGAGTACAACTTCCCGGCTTTGTCGCTGTGACCCCGGGCAGCGGCGAAATCATGATCGAACCGGTTTCGGTCTGCCACCAGGTGTCGACGATTGGGCAGCGTTCCTGGCCGATGACCTTGTGATACCACATCCACGCTTCCGGATTGATGGGTTCACCGACGGAACCGAGCAGACGCAGGCTGGAGAGGTCGTACTTGTTTGGCCACTCGTCACCCCACTTGATGAAGGCGCGAATCGCCGTGGGGGCCGTATAGAAGATGTTGACCTTGTACTTCTCGATAATTTCCCAGAAACGGCCTTCGTGGGGCCAGTTCGGAGCCCCTTCGTACATGACTGAGGTCGCGCCGTTACACAAAGGCCCGTAGACAATGTAACTGTGGCCAGTGATCCAGCCGATGTCGGCGGTGCACCAGTAGGTGTCTTCGTCTTTCAAGTCGAAGACCCACTTTGAGGTCATCATTGTTCCGAGCAGGTAGCCGCCCGTGGTGTGCAGCACTCCCTTTGGCTTGCCCGTACTTCCCGAGGTATAGAGGATAAACAGCGGATGTTCGGCATCCAGTTCGACGGGGTCGCAGTCGGATGCGACGTCTGACATCAGGTCGTGCCACCAGTAGTCACGATCCGGGACCATGTGGACCGGTGTGCCCATGCGGCGAACCACGACAACCCGCTCGACCGAAGGTGATTTTTCCAGGCTGGCGTCGACGGCCTGCTTCAGCAACAGTTCCTTGCCACGTCGCCAGCTACCGTCGGCGGTGATGATCAGCTTGGCCTGTGCGTCGTTGTTACGGTCGGCGACAGCATCAGAACTGAAACCGCCAAAAATGATCGAATGCGTGGCACCGATGCGTGCACATGCCAGCATCGCGATGGCCAGTTCGGGGATCATGGGCATGTAAAGCGTCACGCGATCGCCCGCGGTAATCCCGAGTTTCTTCAGGACATTGGCGAACTTACAGACTTCGCGGTGCAGGTCCTGATACGTCAGAACTCGCGTGTCGCCAGGTTCACCTTCCCAGATGATCGCGGCTTTGTTCTTTCGCCAACTGGTCAGGTGCCGGTCGAGGCAGTTGTAGCTGGCGTTGATCTTGCCACCGGTGAACCATTTCGTGTCGGGCATGGTTCCCTGAAGGACGTGGTCCCACTTTTTGAACCAGTGCAGATTGTTGGCCAGTTCACCCCAGAATGCGGAGGGATCAGACTTTCCCTGCTCACACATTTGCTGGTATTGCGCTTCCGAATTGATATTGGCCAGCTTGGTGAATTCGGCTGGCGGTGGAAACGACCGAGTTTCCTGAAGAACGCTTTGAATATTTTCGCTGGACATCGATGTCGTCTCCGGAATCGCGCTTAAGATCGAATTAAATGGATATTTACCTCGTGGGCGAGGATTAAACCCGGATTCGTCAACGAATTCCATGCAACCGAGAACTGTCGGGGCCGAAACTGGCACAGAGTGCAACGGGTACTGATTTTACGGACGGTGTACTGTTGCGTTTTCAGCCGAAATTGTCCCCTGAGCGCGCTGCTGACTCGTCTGAGCGTGTCTGCTTCCGATTGCATGCCCAATACCGAAGAATCCCTTGTCGCGCCCGTTGCGTCAACGGATCCGCTCAATGGTCATGCGAATCCGCGTGGGGGGCAGCACTGCTGCGACGGCGACTTAATTGCGACTCCTCGAACTGAAAGCAGACTTTATGAGCTGTTTTCCATTCCTGGGCCTCGGCCATTCTGATGATCTGATCAAAATGTGCTCGCTCCTTGTCGGACATCTCTCCTTCGTCATAGCGAGAGTCAATCGCCTCTTTCACTTTGGCGACCCAGTCGGGACGTTCCGAGGAGATGGCCGTTCGCAGGAGCTGGATGTATCTGAGGTTGTCGGTCGCGACAACGGGGGGATATCGCCAACATTGGACCAGCCAGATCAGACCAGCGACCAGCAGCAGGCCGATGGCCCCGTTCCGAACCCACAGTCGCTGGTGGTTGCTCTGATCAATCGAGTAAGTTCGCATGGTGTCTTGAGTCATTCGAGTGGATTGTTTGCAGAGGGCTGCATGGGGGGTGCGTTCCTGCTCCGTTTTTGTCATACGCGAGCGAGGCAACTTCAGCACGCAGCCGTCGCGGCGACTTAATAATCGCCGACAACTTCGCCTTTGCGACAGCTGGAGAGGGCGGCCCATGTGGGCTGATGGATGTACTGGGAGATGAATCGGACGCTGCCGTCCCCCAGCAAAACATGAGCGCCGCCGGTGTGCGGTGAATACATCTGGCAGACATGGCAAAGTGGACTGTTGGGAGGATGAATCGGGGCGAATCCAGTCACAGGGTCGATTTCAGCGGATGAGGGGCCCGAATGGACATTCACCAGCGTCGCTGCTCGATCGCAGGCTGTAATGGGGAAACGGGAAGGATTAATCGTGCAGACAGTCGCGCCGGGCACCACTCCCACCCAGGTCTTGTCACTGACCATGCTGTGCTCACCGATGAAAACGGTATTGGATAAACCGTCGGTTACATCCGCGGGCCGGGTTCGGGAGTTTCGGTACATGGGACCGTCAGCAATCGAGCCAAAATCAAGGGCCTGAATTCCCCAGGGCTCTTCCTGGCCTGCGTTCGCTACGTAGTGAGAACGGCCGAACGTGGCCAGAACTGTACCGCTTGCATTTTTGACGTCGAACGGGCCGGTGGAATTCGTCGCCGAGGGATTCAGAAATACAGGGAGGTTCATGCGAACGACATTCCCCTGGACCGGGTCCCAGCAGGGGCGATCCGTCCTGAGCTGAAAATACATCGGGGATTGATCGAGTTGCGGCAGGATCATCGCGCCCCACGCGAATCCGTTGGGGCCATCGTAGGTGGTGGGGTCCCGTTGCGGATGGCTGGTGTCGGCCAGGTAAGCTGCCGGAAACACCGAATGTGAGTCGGCGTAATTATGAAGTGCCAAGCCGATCTGCTTGAGATTATTGCGACTTTGTGTCATCCGCGCGGCCTCACGGGCCTGCTGGACCGCTGGCAGCAGCAGCGAAATGAGCACCGCAATGATGGCGATCACCACCAGGAGTTCAATTAGCGTGAACGCTCTTCTGTGACGCATACTTCTCCTGATTCTCCCCAATGTGTTTTGTGGCGTTGGCGGGGGAAATTTCTAGTACTCAAAAATGATAGTGTGCA
Organism: Schlesneria sphaerica; assembly: GCF_044336245.1. NCBI lineage: Bacteria > Pseudomonadati > Planctomycetota > Planctomycetia > Planctomycetales > Planctomycetaceae > Schlesneria > Schlesneria sphaerica. Next base: position 6,414,481 of record NZ_CP172346.1, read on the forward strand.
TTTTTAGAAACTTCAAGACTGCTCTGCACCAAAAAAATCCTTTGGGCTCTGGGACGGTCCCTCCAACCACATTCGTCAGCGAGTCCAGAAACCGGCAGCGAGGGAACGGGTGATCCCTCTGGTGACCGGCGAGAAGAGGGCCGGTATCGTGATTTGTCCGCAATCGGCGTTCGTGTGCCACTGGCGGACCCTTACCCCATCACACGGTGCAGACGCACCTCAAAGCACGAGCAGCCACTGCGTTTTCCCACGTCCCCGATTTCATGGCACACAACCCCCTGATTTCATTGTGACCATGCAACAAGTGCTCGCTGGTGACGTGCTTCGTAAAGGTGTTGGGCAGCCAAAATTGGTACACTCAGGGGGAGTATTCAGGATAGCAGTGACTTTTCCTTCCTAGACAGAGGTGCAACCATGCGATCGGTGAAACGAATCCTGTGTGCCACGGATTTTTCGCGGTCCTCCGAAAAGGCGGTTCGCTACGCCGAGAATCTGGCGATCGACCTGGATGCTGAACTGATCTTGCTCCATGCGTTTGAAGCGCCTGTGAACTGGACGGCAGAAGGGCAGAAACATCCGGAAGACCCCAAGATCAAGGAGCAGCTCGATGACGTGCTGGTGGGCTCTCCGCTGGGGGATAAATTGTCGCGAGTTCTCCATGCCGGCCCCCCCGCCCCGGTGATCTGCTGGATCGGTCAGGAGCATCAATGCGACCTGATTGTGATGGGGACTCATGGACGGACCGGGCTGCACCATCTTCTGTTCGGTAGTGTGGCGGAAGCGGTGCTGCGAGATGCCCGTTGTCCTGTCCTCTGTATCCGGGACAGGGATCCGGGAGAACCGCCGATGGAACGGCCCTGGAATATGCCGGTCCTGGCACCGCGCATGATGTAAGTCGATTGTCTTCGTGATCCCCATTTCCACGGCAGGAGCTTTGTGCGAGCGGCATAAAGCTCCGCTTTTCGTTTCTCGACTCTGTTGCGTCGACAATATTCTCAGCCGCCGGCAGCGCTGCAACGGGCCTGTCTGGACCCTTCGTTAACTGCTTTTTCACGAAATGACTCTGTTCTAAGTTGTTTCCACAAAATTGCTTGCGTTTCGATTGATGTTTGCGTGTGGCGTGTGGAAATGCCCCCATCAGGTCTGCCCGAAGCCAAATTGACCGGTTTTCAGGTCCGACTTATACTCCGCCTCCCTTCGTGGGCCGAATCCTTCGAATTTCAGCACTGTTTCGTGCTGATCAAATTCGTGCTGATCAAAACTCCAACTCGTTATTCGATTCGTTTCTGTCAAACACTTCAGATTGGGAGCGCCCGTGTCGGGCAAAAACCACCAGTTCACGACCGGTTGGTTGTTAGCGACGTCAATCGTGTTGTTCACGGTTGCAGTCACGCTGACGCGCGCCCCCATGCGCGGTGCGTCGGACGAAACGTTTGTTGGAAGTCCGACCTCACCCATTCGGATTTCGGCTGAGTGGAGCCAGGAGTGGCGGGAAGAGCTTGGTACGATCGCACTGTTCCGTGGCTTGTGCCGCATCGAGCAAGGTGAAACAACCTACACCTCTGACAGCATGGTTGTCTGGGCTCATGAATCGGAGGATTCGCCGGGAGTCATCGAGCGGCTGACGGTCTACCTGGAAGGGGACGTCCGCATTGACGAGCCGAATAGTTCGCGCACGGATCAGTCCTGCTGGCTCGACATCGATGCCAAGCGGGGAATCACGTTGAAGGTCCGCGGGCGGGGGATCGACAGTCCCGGCCGTGATGACCCGCTGTTCAAACGAGCTGTAGAGCGAAAGACGGGGGCCTCGCGCAGCAGTCTGCGTCAGACTCAATTGACCGTACCCGCTCCTGAAATCTTCGATCCCACCTGGCAGTCGGTGAGTTTGCAGAACCCCGGTGCGATGCGTCGAATTCGCGTCTCACCGCGCAGCCTGAGTTCTCCCTTCAATATTGATAGTGACCCGTCGACCGACACCACACCCGAAGAACAGATCACCCGCATCACAGGTGGGGTGAATATTCTGATCGAAGGTGTAGGGGATGAAATCGGATATGACATTGGAATTGTCGACCTCACCGCTGATCGAGTCGTGATCTGGACTGACAGTTTCAGTACGGACAAGATTCAGCGACCCGAACAGAAGTACCAGGTCTATCTGGAAGGAAACATCGTTATCCGTCAGCACGACACCGTGCGCAACCTGAGTAACGTGATCCGGGCGTCCCGCGCCTACTACGACGCGAGTGAGAATCGAGCTCTGGTCATCGATGCTGAACTGGAAACGTATATCACGCAGCTCGACAGCACGATCCGGATGCGGGCAGAGCGAATTCGTCAGAACTCGATGAAGAATTACCACGCCCAGAATGCCTGGATTACAACCAGTCAGTACGGCGTTCCCGGTTACCGGGTGCAGGCCAGTGACATCTTCGTCGAGAATCGCGATCACGGCCTGTTCACAAACAAACCTCCGCGTGTTGATCCTCGGACCGGAGCACTTGTTCCCGAAGACTACTACTGGGTCACTGCCCTCAATTCACAGTTTCTGGTCGATCAGTTCCCGCTGTTTACCGCTCCCCAGGTGACCGTCCCCGCTGAAGACATCACGGCGACGATTCCTATTCAGGGGGTCACATTTGGTGTCGACCGCGTGTTCGGAACCCAGGTAAAGACCACCTGGGATGCGTTCTCGCTGTTCGGTATTCCACGGCCTGAAAATCCGCAGACAAAATTGAGCCTGCTGGCAGACTACTACAGCATGCGAGGTCCGGGCGTTGGGACGCTGGGGACCTATCAGGGGTCGGACGCGTACGGCAACCCGTATGCCGGTTCTCTGTTTGGTCTGTACGTCAATGACGGTGGCTTGGATAACCTCGGTTTCGATCGTCGCGCTCTAATCCCCGCGACCCAGAATCGTTACCTGTTCCAGTGGGAACACCGGCATGATTTCACCCCGTCCGGGACCACAATTTTTGGCGAGCTGTCGGACGTCTCTGACCGAAACTTCCGCGAATCATTCCGCGAGAGGGACTTCGATACAAAGAAGGATCTCGAGTCGAAACTGCTGATTAAGCAGCGGTTCAGCGATAATATCGGTGGATCACTCATCGGTCGTCCGCAGTTGAATGACTATGAAAACAATACGCAGTGGTTACCTAAGGCAGACCTTTACTTCCTGGGTGAACCGCTGCTCAATGAAATGCTGAACTACAGCAGCCACTCTTCGGCAGGCTACGGAATTTCGAATCTGGCTGCAGCGCCGACCGATCCGAACGATGTCGCCACCCCCCTTCCCTGGATGATCAACGGGCAAGGTGTTGTTGCCCAGACTCGCCATCAACTGGAACTCCCCTTCAGTCTGGGAGCCCTGCGGCTGGCACCATTCGTCCTGGGTGAAGCTGCGTTCTGGGGTGATAGCTTCAACGGCGATTCGGTCAGTCGTCTGTATGGTCGAGCGGGTCTGCGGGGCAGTATTTCGTTCCAGCGGATTATGCCCGGCATTCAGAGTGACATCTTCAATCTGAATGGAATCGCACACAAGTCACTGGTGGCGGCTGAGTATGGATTTGCCAGTTCAAACCAGGCACTGAACAACATCGCACAGTGGAACGAATTCGACGACAACGCGCAAGAACGATTCCGGATGCGATTTGTTACGAATACCTTCGGTGGTGTACTGCCTGTGCAGTTTGATCCACGGTTCTACGCTGTCCGTCAGGGGGCCGGGTCAACGGTCACGGCACCCTACAGCGAACTGGTCGACTCGCAGCAGGTCGTGCGCCTGAACTGGAATCAGCGCTGGCAAACGAAGGTCGGACCACCAGAGCATCAACGAATCAAAGACTGGATGACACTGGACCTTGGTGCGTCGATCTTCCCGGATGCTGATCGAGACAACTTTGGAGAGACAATCGGTCTGGTCAGTTCCCGATATGCGTGGCACGTCGGTGACCGGACTTCGATTCTGGCGAGCAGCCTGTATGACTTCTTCCCGGAAGGGCAGCAGTTATGGAGTCTGGGTGTTCTCAGTCAGCGCAGTCTTCGCGGCAGCATCTATCTTGGTCTGCGGCAGGTTAAGGGGGGGACCCTCGACAGTCAGATCGCCACAGCCACGTATAGTTACGTGCTCAGTCCGAAATGGGTGTCGACGGCCACAACCGCATTCGACCTGGGCGAAGGGATGAGCCGTGGTCAGGGCTTTACACTGACCCGAATCGGCGAGTGGTTGCTCATCCATATGGGAGCGAACGTCGACGTCAGTAAGAACAACGTCGGTATCGGGCTTTCCGTCGAACCTCGATTCGGCAACAAGACAATCTCGTCAACGCAGCTTGGCTCGTTGCAGGGGGCTGCCCAGCCTTACTGATTTCGCTGCTTGACCCGTCCTGGGGCTCTCTGTCCCACCGGCCCCGATTCGCATGTCATTGCGCCGAACTCTCACTCCTCGTTGTGGCTTGTATGAGGGGAGATTCCGACCAATTTTGTCGCTGGATGGTCGGCAGTTTCTGCCGCTGCAAGACGAAACGAAAGGGATTATGAATCCCGCAGAGGATATTGGGGGGTGATCGACTATTGAACGGGCTGACTCGTATTGACGCTAATTTTGTATTCGCCTAGATTCCGCGCGACTTGGCCTTCCCATTGACTCGGCCGGTCCTTTTCCCATCTCTCAGTCCCTCAATTGGATGTACATCAACAGTGACTCCGCTGGCAAAATCGCCTGAGTCAACGTCGTCTCGTGGACCGTTCCTCGTGCGCGGCTGTACTGACGTTTTGTTGTTGAGGGGCCTGCCTGCGAGGCAGATCAATCCGTGTCTGCCAGGCGTGAAGGAACAGTCCATGTCTCCACTGAAGAGACTTTCGATCGGATTACTTTTCACGGTGATTCTTACTCTGACGAGTCTGGGTTGTGCGACGATTAAGGGTGAAAAGTATACGACCAAAGACTTGCCACCCGACTTAATCGCCGGAGCACGCGAGAACCCGCAAACCGTGGATCTGAGCCGACTGGCAAGTACTGCCAGAAAGTCTGATGTGCTGGACCGGGGCGATGTGGTGGAGGTCGTGATTGCCGCAGGCCTGAACGAAAAAGACACCACCCGGATTCCGCTGCGAATTGAAGAAGACGGTTATGCCAACATTCCCGAAATTGGACGGGTCAAACTGGCTGGTCTGAAGCTGGAAGCGGCCGAAGCGGCAATCGTCTATGAATGCATCGAACAAGGTCTCTATCGAAATCCGAATGTGACGATGACGATGAAAAGTCAGCGGACTAACCGGATTGTCGTGATGGGAGCCGTTAAAAAGCCTTCTACCTATCATCTGCCGCGGGGACAATCTGATTTGCTCGCGGCGATCAGCGAAGCGGATGGTCTGGATGAAACTGCGGGAACTCAGGTCGTTATTCGTAATCCGGGCAGTCCGTTCGGTGAGGCGGGAGGCAAGTTCGCTGGCCTTTCCGATCAAGGTCTGCAGACGGTCAATCACATCGATACTTCGGAAGATGGGACGATCGGAGGGCACAGTATCGAACTGGCCGGTGCGGGCAATGATACGGTCACGGTCGACCTGGTCTCGGCGACGAAAAACGGAACGAATGGCTACCAGCTTGAAGACGGTGCTGTCGTCTACGTTGAACGACGTGATCCCGAACCGCTGCATGTGACCGGACTGGTGACGCGTGCGGGCCGGTTCGAGTTCCCGATTGCCGAAGAAGTTCGCGTTCTGGATGCCATCGCACTTGCAGGCGGTACGAACTCGCTGGGGGCGAATAAGGTCTACGTGATCCGTCGGAAACCGGGAAGTGACCTGGGGCCGATTGATCCCAAGAATCCGGACCGCGTCCAGACCTTCATCATTGAAACCACACTTGCGAACGCAAAGCAGAAAGCTGATGCCAACATCCGGCTGCAGCCGGGTGATGTTGTGAGCGTCGAACAGACACCACTGACGTTCACACTCGATCTGTTTAAGCGGGTTGGTATGAACATCGGCGGATCCTTCCCACTGGTAGGCACACCGTTGTTCTAACGGTTCAGTTAATGTCCTTGATTTGCTGATTGATCCTGTCGATGCACGATGTCGCAATAACCGAACCCCGAACGTCAGTCTGCTGGCCCTGGATTGGGGCCAGTGGCTGAAGTTCCCGGCTCGGTTTTGCTGTTTCCCCTTGCTGGTCTTGTTTCTCCCACTGGTCTAGCTGCATGAATACAATTGAACGTCCGACACGATCGTCCGAGCCCTCGGCGACCAGTCCAAACCTGCTTAACGAAGCGGTCCGCTTCCTCCAGGTGGTACGGCGCAAGCTCGCTACCCTGATCGTCTGCACGATTCTGGGAGGAATTATCGGGTCCGCGTGGTATGTCACCGCGACCAGAAAGTACGAATCCTCTTCGGAAATCATGGTGCTCAAGACGGAAGGTAACGTGCTTGAGGGAAGCAACCAGTCGAACCAGCGTTCGATTCAGGACATCATGCCGACGTACCAGAAAGTTCTGATGAGCGATCGGGTACTGATCGGAGCGATCTCGCGCTTGCCCACGGCTCATCGCGGCGATCTGAAAGGGATTCCCAAGTCTCGCTGGCCGGCCGAACTGAAAAAGAACCTCTCGGTCTCGTCGACGCGACTCACGAACCTGATCTCGGTTCGCTATGTTTCCAAGAACCCCAAGACGGCCAAGTTCGTCGTGGACGCCATCGTCGGTTCTTACGTGGAATACATGCGGGAAATCCACAAAGGGAACGCCAAAGAGAGTCTGGCGCTGCTGAATCAGGAAAAGGCCAAGATCGAAAGTTCGCTTCGCGAGAAAGAAGCCGAACTTCTTACGCTTCAACGCGAATCCGGAATCCTCTTTCAAGGAGGCGACCGCAGCACTCACTTGATCATCGAACAGACGATGACGTTGAATGACGCGCTCAGCGAAGCTCAAAAGAAGACACTGGAATGTCGTGCTTTGCTGACATCCGTCGAATATGCGCTCGAAACCGGCACGGATATCCAGCCGTTCCTGCAGCAGGTGGCGGGTGACATTTCGCGAGAATTTATTCTGCGGGATCTGGGGATCGGCGCGAATGACGCCTACACCGTCGCAAAACGTGAGGACGAACTGTTGATGGACAAGGCGGAGCTTGAAAACCGCCTGCAGATCTACGGTCCCAAGCACCCTCAGGTCAAACAGTTGCAGGAACGAATCCGACAGACGCAACAATGGCTGGACGGACGGGCTGAAGTGGTGTCTGAAAGCATGAGAGACGCCCGGGAACAAAAGCTCGCCCCCAAATTGCTCGAAATGGCCAAGCAACGGCTCTATCAGGCAAGTGCTCACGAAGCTGCAATTCGAGAAGAGTTTGAAGCGGTCAATCGACAGGCGCTCAATTTGAACGGTCAGATCGCGCAGATTGATATCGTGGAGATGGCATTGAAGCGGTCCCGTGCCTACTACGACTTCGTGCTGGAACAGATGAAGAAGATTGACATTGGTGCTGATTCGGGTCTGACGATCAGCGTCCCCTCGCCTGCAAAAGTGATCCTGGGGGCTGTGGCTCCGAAGATCTCGACGACGGTTTTCCTGTGTACATTCCTGGGTGTCATTGCCGGCCTGGGCGTTATCTACGTCGGCGATGTTCTGGACGACCGGTTCCGGTCACCGGATGAACTCCAGGCACAGCTTGGTCTGCCAATCCTGGCGATGATTCGCGAGATGGAACCGCTGGAGGGCGATGCACTGGATGGAATCGTCACGTTTGCCCGACCCGACAGTCTGGAATCGGAATCGTTCCGAACGCTGCGAAGTTCGATTACGTTCTCGACGGCAAACACCCAGCGACTGGTGATGACCAGTACCGAGCCTGGGGACGGTAAGACGACCACGCTGGCGAACCTGGCGGTTGCCTTTGCCCAGGCCAAGAAAAAGACGTTGCTGATCGATGCTGACCTTCGTCGTCCGGGGATGACACAGTTGCTGGATCTGAAAGGTCCGCGAGGATTGTCCCAGATCCTTCGCGACTCGAAACCGGTCGCGGAAAGTTGCCTCGAAAACATCTTCAATCTGGGGATCGAGAACCTGGACGTGATGCCGTCTGGACCTCGACCTGCCAACCCGTCCGAGCTTCTGGCCAGCGAGCGGTTCAACGACATTATCGCCTGGGCTGAGTCCAATTACGAACAGATTCTCATCGACGCCCCGCCGGTTCTGGCAGTGACCGATCCGGCAATCATTGGTCGACTGGTCGATGGCGCTGTGGTGGTGATTCGTCCCGACAAGAATCGCCGCAAACTGGTCCTTCGCGCCGTCGAGTCGTTCCGCGGCTCAGGCGTTCAGGTCGTGGGGATCGTCGCCAACCATATTGCGACCAGCAGCGGTTCAGAGTACGGCTATGGTTACGGCTACGGCTATGGCTACGGCCACGACGAAAAGCCTGAAGTCGACGATATGATGGAAGATCACGACAACGACATGGACGGAGATGAAACGCGCGAACAGATCCGGCTGGCGGCATAACGGACCGGGGGGCGTTGAAAAAAGCCCCTTTTGCTGCGAAGGTTACTTGCTGACCCCCGACCTGGATTCCGTAACGAGACTGCTGACAGTCGTGCCCCAATGATCGCCCATGACCGCTTATACAATCGAGATTAACGATCACTTCCCCGATTCGCCCGTCGATCAGGCGATGCTGCGGGACGCGATCCGTCGCGTGCTGGTCGAAGAAGGGATTGCGGGGGCCACGATCAGTCTGGCGATTGTCACTGACGCCGAAATTCACCGCGTGAATCGGGAATTTCTCAACCACGATTATCCGACCGATGTCATCAGCTTTTTGCTGAATTCACCGGACGACGAATCAACATTCCCGTTCTACGAGTCGGACACGGACGACATTGAGGACGGGGAGGAATTCGATGTCTCGCCGGACAGCACATTCCTCGACGGCGAACTGGTCGTCAGTTTAGAAACAGCCCGTCGCGAAGCGGTCGGTCATGGATGGAGTCTGCAAGCGGAGTTGCTACTCTATGTCGTTCATGGTTTGCTTCATCTTTGTGGATACGACGATTTGACTGACGAGTCGCGGCCGGTGATGCGAGCTCGTGAGCGGGAAATTCTCTCGCTCTGGGAATACTATCCGACCGGATTGGAAACGTGACGTGATCATTCTCCCTGTAATGGTGTTCGTGCTGATGGCGATCGCCTGCTGGAGCGCCCTCGGATGCGACGCTCTCCGCGAGTTTTCCTACAGTCGTCTGGAAATGCTCTGCGCGAAACGAGGGGTACCAGAGCGGTTCGGAAAGATTCTTAAACAACAGGGCGAGGTGCTGCTTGCCCTGGAGTTCATGTTGACGATGTCAACGCTGGGACTCGCGACCATCTTGTGCTGCTGGATCGGGTGGCCCCAGTATAGTGACGCAGACCCATGGTACAGCGGCCCCCTGGAATTCCTGCTGAAGTACGCTGGCTTCGCGGTACTCGCCTTCATCGCAGCGGACCTTCTGCCGTGGACAATCGCCCGCGTGGCGTCGGAAGAATACCTCTGCAGGTTCTGGCCGATGATCGAGGGGCTGCAGGCGATTCTCGCCCCCCTGCTGTGGATCGCTTTGCAGATGGACCGGTATGTCCATCGCCTGGCCGGGCAAAGCGAACTTGAATCGGATGATTCGTCGAAGATCGAAGAAGAGATACGCTCGGTAGTTGAGGAAGGGGAACGCGAAGGGGTGCTCGAATCGGGGTCTACGGCGATGATCCAGCGGGTGATGCAGCTTCAGGATGAAGATGTCGGAGCGATCATCACCCCTCGAACCGAAATGGACTGTATGAGCGCCGATCTGACGTTGGAAGAAGCCCGTCAGCAACTGATCGAATCCGGACATAGCCGCATCCCGGTCATCGGGGACTCGACCGATGACGTTCTGGGAATTCTTTACGCCAAAGATTTGTTGAAGGCGCTGGAGCCCGCCCGAGCCGGGCAGTCGATCCCTGTTCTGCGCGACATCATTCGCGAACCGGTCTTTGTCCCGATCACCACTGCGATTCCATCACTGCTGGAACTGATGAAGCGTGAGAAAGTTCATATCACGATCGTTCACGATGAATATGGTGGGGTGGCCGGTCTGGTGACGATGGAAGATATTCTCGAAGAGATCGTCGGTGAAATTGCCGATGAGTACGACGACGAGCAGGTTGGTGACGATATCAAGGAACTGGACGAGAAGTCAGTTGAAGTTTCGGCCCGTGTTCGTTTGGATGAACTCAATCGTCGTTTTGATTTCGATTTGCCCGAGGATGGTGAATTCGACACGATCGGCGGGTTTGTGTTCGCTCAGAAGGGAAGCATGCCATCGACGGGCGAGTCATTCCGGTGGCAAAAACTTCTTTTCACGATCATCAATGCCGATGCCAGGGTGGTGAAACGATTGCGGATCGACCGCGACGTGACGTCATCGAACGGCACGGAACGCCGGCAGGAAACGGACGCGAACTAGTCTGATGCGATCCCGCCGACGCCTATCTCATAACAGACAGCCAGGAGCACCTCATGGTCAAAACCGCATCGACAATGCTTCCGTTGGGGACGCCTGCCCCCGCTTTTTCACTGCTCAATGTTGATGGAAAAGTCGTCTCGCTCGAAGACTTCAAATCGGCCAAAGGGCTGGTGGTCATCTTCATGTGTAACCACTGTCCGTTCGTGAAGCATCTTCGCTCGGGACTGGCTCAGTTTGCTCGAGACTATCAACCCCGGGGAATCGCCGTCGTCGGCATCAGCTCGAACGATGTCTCTTCGCACCCCGACGACAGTCCGGCCAAGATGGTCGAAGAACACCGTGCTGCCGGGTATACATTCCCTTACCTTTACGACGAAACTCAGCAGGTAGCGGCCGCCTACAAGGCTGCCTGCACACCCGATTTTTATGTTTTTGATCAGAATCAGTCGCTGGTCTATCGGGGGCAGTTCGACTCCAGTCGCCCCGGCAATGGTAAGCCTATCACAGGCAGCGACCTGCGGTCTGCCGTCGATCAATTGCTGGCAGGCAATCCACCTCTGGCAGAACAGCGGCCCAGCATCGGCTGCAATATCAAATGGATCTCGGGGCGTGAGCCGCAGTACTTCACAGGCGTGGCTGCGATCGAATCTTAATCTCGCGCGATCCCCACAGATGCTGACAAGCCCTGTCCCGTCCTTCGGATGAGAACAGGGCTTTCTAGTTTCCTGGAGGGCAGGAAATGGGGGCTGGAAGCGTGGTCAGCAGGCTTTCCTGCTTCGTACCGAGCGCCTCTGTACGCAGCGAACCCGTTTCGTGCTGAGTGCAAAGTTATCGAGGAGGTGACTCGGGCCAGCAAGCCGAGTCCCTCCCGTTATGCTGTGCGGTCAATGCGTTCTACCACTCACAGTTTGGTTCGTCGAGAAATGGCTCTGGTGGTACGCCGATGATTGTGTAGTGAGTCACCATGCCACGATAGGTTGAGGGAGGTTGAGCAGCTTTTTAGAGGGCCCAATCAAAAAACACTGCTCGCCAGTGACTGGACGGGCAGTGTTTTTTATTCAGGTTCGGCACACAACGTTCGTTTGTCGTAACTGGCGACGCGGCTGCTTTCTGAGGGGTCACAATGAGGCAGAGCGTTCGTCACGGATCTGGACTTGTAAAGCGCCGAGCATCTTCGTGATGGCAGCTTCCTTGCGATCGATTCCGAGTACATTGTCCAGCACAAAGGCGCGAGGTTCATTACTGGGATGAAGAATCAGGCGACCGCATCGCAGGAGCATATATTCAAACACGTCATCGATTTCTTTACTGATGCGCAGATTGGGTGCCGAGTAACGTTCAAGGCTGCTGAGGAATCCGTGGTGGTGCAGCAACTCGTTCGGCCTGACTTCCCAGTAATCAAAGCGAATGTGAATAAAGACACCGATATAGATTAAACCGAGCATGGTGGCGAAACAGATATAAAACGTGGAATTTGCACGCGGATTAATTCGCTTCAGCATCGCGGCGACGTCGGGCAGTAACGTGGGGAAATAAATTGATAGCAATAGTATTCCCATGGCGAGACTGACCAGCACGAAGAAGACGATCAGCGAGGTCGTCCGGGGAAAGTCGAAGGCGAGAACGACCATGTTGATGGTCATCAGCGTCAGGAAGACCACTGCGATGGTCTGATTATGCTGATGCAGGGGATTGAAGAAAAAGGCTAGAATTGCGGCCACAATGGAGCCGAAAAACGTCGGGTAGAGCAGAATGATCTTGGGATAGGAAACGAGAATAATCGGTTTGTTATCCGAACCACTCGCCGGGACTGGTGCCATGTTGCTCACTAAAAACTCCTTGCTTTGTAAGTGTCACGAATCCTTCACTGTGGCTGCGGGAAGAATAACCAGCTGCCCCGCCTGATTCCAGCAGAGCTGGCAACGGACGCAGGGAAAGTTCGGATCATTCCGATACGAAAACTGCATGTGAAATAGGGATTTGATTAAGACGAATTGACTGAAAGTGCGTTTTTCTTCGGGAAATTTGGGGGATTTGTATTGTAAATCTTCAAAAAACTCGAAAAAACATGGGTGGAAAACCAGTGAGACTTCATTGACATTGAAAAACGCCTTGATTTAACTAACGAACCGTTGAGGAACGTGTCGTCCTCAAAGACATTGAAGTCGCTTCGGAAATGGATTTCGCTGACAGGATTGTCGCACCAGAGGAGAGAGAAATGTCAGAGACCAAAAAGCCAATGAGTAAGACCGATGTGATCAACGCATTGGCTGAGTCCACGGGCCTCGCTCGCAAGGATGTCAGCAGCGTGTTGTCGGGTCTGACCGAGTTGATTGGTAAGGAAATTGGCAAGAAGGGTCCTCAGGTCTTTAACGTTCCAGGTCTGATGAAGATCAACGTCATCACCAAGCCTGCGACAAAAGCCACACAGCGAGCCAACCCCTTCAAGCCTGGCGAAATGATGACCGTGAAGGCCAAGCCTGCCCGCAAGGTCGTGAAAATTCGCGCTCTGAAGGCACTCAAAGACATGGCGTGAGCGAACCCGGGTCGCGAACACCTGTAATGTCAGATTTAAGACAGGCAGTGGACATTCCTCTGCCTGTCTTCTCTTTGGTGCCTGTGTGAATTTCTACCTGTGGTCTCGCTTGAGGTCACAGGGCGGATTGAGGTAACGGAGCGAGGAACTGAGTCACCAGGTGCGAACTTAGGGGCGGCGTCTGGGGAAACCCGGTGACGAGCAGCAAGTCTCAACCGTACTGGTCGACGTCACGACAAGTCCCCCACCCGCTCACTGAACTTCTTCTGTCTCCATCCATGGCGGGACCCCCGGATCGTCGCGGTTGAGGCGTTTCGTGGCGTAACTGACCTGCTGTCGCACTTCTTCGTTGTCTCGATACAGAGTCTTGACGTTCTGCCAGATCTCTTCCGATTCAGTCAGGTTTCCCTTCTTGAAGAGAACATCCGCGTCCTTAAGTTTCTTGTTCAGGTAAGCGACGTAATCTTCGTCTGCCCCTCCTGCCTGGATCAGCTTGTCGACCTCGTCCTGTGCCAGAAGGACGTAGACGCGGTATTCTTCCTTGTCCTTAAAGAACTGAGTGATGCTGCGGAATTTTCGCAGGGCGGTGATACGGTCGCCGAACTTCAGGAAGTGCTCGGCTGAGAGGAACTGTTTTTCCGCTTCGTTAGCGGGCCCCTGCTTCAACCGTTTTGCACTGTGCATCTCTTTGTCGAGCGTCCATTTGTCGATATCGATGATCATCTGATGAGCTTTGTCGGCGTACCGGCCTTCCGGGAATCGATCCAGCAGCGGTGTCAGACACGTCTCCTTTGCCACGCGCCAGTCCATCGCAAATTCGGACTGCATCAGTTTCTCTGCACGGGCCATCAGCTTCTCTTCGCCCTCGGGAACGAAGTGCCAGGCCACGAACCCGGCGATCAGTACCAGGCCCAGACTGAGAAACCAGATCCGTTCGTAGAAGGGGCTCTGGTCTTTCTTTTTCTTCTTCTTTTTCTTGCCGAGGATCGTTTTCAGCTCGTCAACTTTGGCCTGGGCTTTGGTACCGGACGACAATGTCTCTGCCGCCATACTTCGTTGCTGGGTCACCTTCACCCGGACTTCGTCCAGTTCATGTTGCAACGCAAGCGCATCGAAGACCCGGTCGGCAGGGTCTTTCTCAAGGAGGCGGAAAATCAGGTCTTCCAGAAAGATCGGGCAATCCGCCACCAGTGACGTAATTCGCGGTGGGTCTTCCTGCAGATGCTGCATCAGCATCTCACCCTGGTTCTCGCTGGTGAACGGAGTTTCCCCGGCGATCATTTCAAACAGCACGCAGCCGAGAGCATAAAGGTCTGTTTTCTTGTCGACCGGGGGTTTACCACGGATCTGTTCAGGAGCCATATAGGCATAGGTTCCGACTGTCTTACCCGCTGCTGTCAGGGCGGTCGCGGTCGTGTCCCGGGCGATCCCGAAGTCGGTCAACTTAATCACGCTGGACGAGGTCATCAGCAGATTGGCCGGCTTCAGATCGCGATGGATGACTCCGGCTTCGTGAGCGTGTTCCAGCGCGCGGGCAATCTGCATCGCAAATTCGATTGCTTCTTCCCAGGGAAGACGTTTCTTTTTCTTGAGGTAATCTTCGAGTGAACCCCCTTCGACCAGTTCCATCGCGTAAAAACGCTGGCTGCCGAACTTTCCACCCCCGTAGTATCGGACAATGTGGGGGTGCTGCAGCTTCTTGAGAATCGAGATCTCACGTTCGAATCTCCGCTGCAGTGATTCCGAACTGGCGACGTCAGGTGACAGGACCTTGAGCGCCACTCGCGCCCCGTTTTTCGTATAGATCGCCCGATAGACGATTCCCATTCCACCGACGCCGATCCGATCTCCCACCTCAAAGGGACCGATCATCCGTTTGCTCATGCCTGTCGATCCCCAGTTCTCAACTTGCAGTGGTGTGACTCAACACGCTGCGAACGATCCTTGAATCCTGAATTCGGCATGGTTTCAACTTCACGACATCCTGGGAGGTCGATCATAACCTTCGCAGTGTGACGGATGTGTCGCGCGACAATTCTCTATTCTCAACAGACCGAAGTGCGAGTGCAATCGACCCGGACTGTTTCAGGCGGGAATACTGGCTGAAGTTCTGATGGAGCAGCCCTGCCCGCCATTCTTCCTGTAAGTCACGGTGTGCGGGAGCTACCGATGCTTCTGAGATAGGCGTATAAGTCAGCGAGATCGGTTGTCGTGAGTCCCTTCAGCAGGCCCGTCGGCATCAGCGAGATTGGCGACTTTCGTTTTTCTTCGACTTGTGTCGTGTCAATTCGGAATGTCTGACCTGAACTGTTACGCAGCAGGAAGCCGTCGACAGATTCGTACACGATCAGCCCTGAATAGGATTTGCCCTCTTTTGTCGAAACGATCGTGGTCTGGTAGCGGTTAGAGACGTCCCGGCTGGGAGCGACGATCGCGGTGAACAAGTCCTCGCGAGAGAAGCGGCTCGACACTCCCCCCAGATCGGGTCCCAGCGCGCTACGCCCGTTGTGGCATTGAAGACAGGCACGACTCTTGAATATCTCGGCTCCTCGTTCGGCGTTGCCTGCATCCCAGTCGGTTGCGGCCAGCATTGATTTCAGTTGATTCAGTTCCTGGTCATTTGTCCCGAGTTCTACGGCGGCGTCGCCGGGGAAGCGACGTTCAATCCACTTCGTCCATGCCTCTAAAATCTGAGGTTGTGGACGATGACCCGCCTTCCCCGTGACGAACGGGAACGATTGTTTGTTATTTCGTTCCAACTGCTTCACGACTTCTTCGCGCAGCACGTATTCACCCGAATCCGCTCCCAGCCTTCGTAGCGCCTTCAGCAAGGCGAGCTGCTCCATCGGCAGGTTACCTGGGCCCAGTTGTTCCAGCGCCGAAAGACAGGCTGATTGAACTTCCGACTGCGACCATTCCAACCCCGCAATAAACTTCTCGCGATCGATCGACTGCGGATTTCGGCTGAGGACCACCAGCACGGCCCCGCGAACCGGGAAATTCTCAAACTGTGACCGAATCAGCTCTCGGTGTTCGGGTTTGTCTGAGTCTCCCAGAGCGAAGACAACATCGTTGGTCCACGGGTACTCGAGCGTTGTCGAACACTTGTGTGCGAAGGCGTCCCGTGCCGCTGGCAACAGTTCCGGGGGCATTTCGTTGAGAAAGATCGTATGCCCGGGCCGGCCGAACTGGGGATGACCGACGATGGCGGGAGCGAGAAAACGATCGGCGATGGCCAGCTTCGTCCACATCTCTCGGATGCGATCGGCCCAACTGGCATCTTGCGGTAATTTCCGCGAGGTGATCTTTTCGTCGAGCCCGACGAGTGCGGCGACGATCTGCTCCCGTTGTTTAATGGAATGCGTCAGCGGACAACGGGCCAGCGTCACCAGATGATGGATATCGTCGACAGGCTCGGACGAGGGGGTAAGTCGCTCACACAGCGCATCGATGACCTTGTTGTTGTAAGTCGTCGTCATTGCGATGAGTCGTACCAGTTCTTCGTCCAGCCGGGCAGACCCGCTGGGGAAAATCTCAGCGAGCGAGACCCGCCAGGGATTGAGGTCCTGTTCAAATTCTTCCAGATCGAGTGGACTTGCATATCCGTCGAAGACCGGTGGGCGGTCCTGCCGGGGACCCATATCCCCAAGTACGACCTGCAGCAGGCGAACTGCGTCGAGCTTCAGATCGATTTCCGCATCGGGGTCACGAAGGACGCCCATCGCCAAGGGAGGGATCTCACTTCGGACTCGGCTTTCCGCATCGATTGGTCGATTCAGCCAGCCGAGAAAATAGCTGACGGCAGCACGGGAGCCCAGACGCTTTGCCTCCGCAGCCAGGTCTGGCAGCCGCGATTCATCCAGCCGCGCCACGAGAGCGGCGGCCAGTGCTCGATTGAAGCGATCGTCTCCACCGAGTCGAGCTGCCAGATTGGGGCCTAAAGACTTCCATCCCAGTGCCTGCCGGTCGAGACTCAAACAGGTCTCCATCGTGCAGCGTGCCACCAACGGGCTGGGATCGTCGAGGAACCGTTTGATGATGGCTGTCTCCGGGCGATTGTGCCCACTCCGGCCATAGGCCCAGATCGCACGGGCTCGAACGGCTTCCGATGGACTGTTCGCCAGGGCCGTCACAACGTGCTGGTCGATTCCCTCGAAAAGCTCGACCAGGATCTCGATGGCTCTTAATTGATGATCGGGTGCCTGTGACGAGTCTCGCAGGAACTTCTCGAATGGAACAGGCCCCAGTTTGACGGCCCTTGGCTTCCAGGCCGCACGCGACCAACTGCTCAGGGGTTGCGGGGCGGACAGAATTTGTTTGAGTTGTTCGTCTTCCGGAGTTGTGCCATCGGAGACCGGTGCGAGCTGTGGCGTCGTACGTGTCGAGCGGATTCGGTACACCGCGCCCCGGGTTCCGCGGCCTCCCACACACACGAAGAGCGAACCATCCTGACCGATCTCAACATCGGTCGGTGCGAAGCCGTTTTGTCCTGTTCCTGCCATGAACAGTTCTGGATCGCTCGACCACGTCCCCTTGTGCGGCTGAAGCGGCAGTGCGTGGACTCGTCCATATGTCCAGTCGAGCACAAATAACGCGCCGTGGTATTTGTCAGGGAATTGAGTGTGTCGGTAACAGGCGACCCCCGTCGGGGAACCACGACCGAACGAGGCAATGACCGGAGGCATGTCGAAGAAGCCGTCTCGCCGCATCCAGCTTTTGCTGACCCAGCCAAGATCGGCACCTGTCAGGGCGTGAAAGACCTGCGTCGGACGGTACCACGGCAACGAGATTTCCCGTTCCTCATCACTGTCGTAGGTAAAGATGTCCCCTTGCGGGTTGAAGGCGAAGTCATAGGCGTTGCGGAGGCCATCGGCGAGAAGTTCGCCTCCTGTCAGGTCGGGTTTCAGGCGGAATAACACCCCTGCCCGCGGGGTCTTGATGGGGGATGTCGGCAATGTTGCGTACCGGCTGTTGATGCCGGCACTATTACCCGCAATCACGTACCACCAGCCGTCCGGTCCCTGCTGGACGGAGTGAACGTCGTGTTCGCCACCTGTTTTCAGTTTGAGAAAGTTGTCGGGAGGCCCATCTGCCCGATCATCGGCGTTGGCGTCATCCAGACGCAGCAGTCCCCCATCACCGACACAGACGAGTGATCGGCCGATGAAGCACATTCCCTGTGCGCCGCTGCGGGGAAGTTCGGAAAAGACTTTCGCCTCGTCCGCTTTTCCGTCGCCGTCGTTGTCGATCAGGATCTTGATAAACCCGGCACCGGAAACAACGACTCGGCCTTTCGAGTCAATTGTCATAGAGTAAATATCGTGAGCCAGATCGTCCCCGGCGAATTCGGTCACTTCGAATCCGTCGGGGACTTTGACTCCGATGTCATCCGCGGACAGTGGGTAAACGATGGATAAACAAAAAAGCGCCATCAGCAGCCTGCCGAATGACGCTTTGTAAGACTCGAATTCAATCATTGAGGTTCCGTCTGGCTCAGTTGCCGCTGGATTTCGCGTCCGTGTTTTTTTCCCGGATATCAAAGCAGAGTACGCAATTCTGTTCTCTGAGGTAGAGCTTCCCATCCAGAATCACGGGATGCGACCAACTCGGACGCTCGCCGCTGCCCGGTACCGTGAATGCACCGACTTCCTCATAGTCATTCGGGTCGGCTTTCGCCAGAGCCATCGTGCCGTTGGCATAGTGAAGGTACAGTCGACCATCGGCAGCGGCCATCGCGATCGAACCGCTGCCGGTTCCTCGCTTGCGCCATTGAACCTTGCCCGTCTTCAATTCGGCACAGAAGGGGATTCCAGAGTCTTCCGAGTCTCCATAGATGTAGTCACCAACCAGAACGACACCACCGTGCTTGTTCCCCAGTTCGGGCTTCAGAGGATAAATTTCTTTAATGTCGACTCCCCCGTTGCCATCGGGAATCTGCTGGAGCAGTGCGCCACCGCGCTTGTAACCGGCAACGGCGAACACCAGATCGTCCTTAACGATCGGAGTCGGAATGATGGCGGTGGTTTTTTCCATCGGATACGACCAGAGCAGTTTGCCATCGGTCGCGCGAACGCCAAGGGCGCCGCCCCCTGTGGTCTGAACGTAAACCCGGACACCGCCGATGTCTGTCTTAACGATCGATGCATGACCCGCTCCGCGGTCCCCTTCCCGGACGACCGACCAGATGGTATTGCCCGTCAGTTTGTCGAGTGCAACCATCGTGGCTTTCTCGCCGCCTGGTGTGCAGACGAGCTGATTACCATCAATTTCCACAGACTCGCTGTAACCCCAGATATCAGCTTTGACGCCGCCGAAATCCTTCTTCAAATCTTTACGCCAGATTTCTTTTCCGGTCTCAACGTTACAGCAGAAAAGTTCCCCGTCGGCGGTCAGTGCGTAAACACGGTCGGCGTCAACTGTGGGGGTGCTGCGGGAGCTCTGCCAGGTTGGCTGCCCGTTCTTCCAGGCCGAGCCGGCCTTGTTGACCCAGAGGCGTTTTCCATCCTTCAGGTCCAGGCAGATCAGGTATTCATCGGAATCTGAGACATCGGCGATGCTGTCACCCAGCAGGAAGATTCGACCATTGGAGATCGCCGGACTGGTGTAACCACGGCCCGATCCATCCGCCTTCCAGAGCAGCTTCGGTCCACCCGCAGGCCATTCCTGGAGCAAATCTTTCTCTTGCGAGAAGGCGGTTCGATCCGCACCACGGAACGTTGGCCAATCAGCCGCGATCAGACCCTGCTGAACTCCACCGGCAACGGCAAACAAGACCAGCGACAAAACCTGTCTTCGTGAAATCATTGGACGACCGCTCCTTGGGGGAAACCATAAAGCTCGACTCATGTCCGAGTTTAAATGCAGACTTTTCCATCGGCAAGGCGATGCCCAGAGCAATTCAGCCGGGACACGCTTCCGAGGGAAATTCTTATGAAGAACTCTGTCAGAATTCAGGTCACATTATGTTTCAGCGCCGCCGGAGCCACGGCATTTCCCTCGGCAACGGGGTCCAACAAACGGCATCCTTTGGTCGCTTATGAGACCAGGCGGCGGCG
Organism: Schlesneria sphaerica; assembly: GCF_044336245.1. Classification (NCBI taxonomy): domain Bacteria; kingdom Pseudomonadati; phylum Planctomycetota; class Planctomycetia; order Planctomycetales; family Planctomycetaceae; genus Schlesneria; species Schlesneria sphaerica. The sequence goes on from NZ_CP172346.1 coordinate 6,434,549, forward strand.
GGACCGGTGCATCAGGGACGCTCAGCCTGGTGAGTCTTCATCGAGAACGACGTCCCGGCGAGGCGAGTTCGTGCATCTCGCCGCGGAGCACGGAACGAATTAGGAGAGGGCGTGACGGCACCGGGACCCGGTTCCATGAGTACGGTGTCTCAGCGGATATTTATCAAGCCCCCTCTTCGTTCCACAATGCGATTGCCATCGTGGAAGCTTCTTCGGGCGTATGAATCTCAAGATTGAGCTGGGCGTCACGGATCCGTACGAGCACCGACTTGAAGCGTGGGCCTGGAAAAAGTCCCATTTTGATCAGGTCGTCCCCTGTGATGAGCGGCGGGGGATCGATGATCTCACTCGGTGTCTCTTCCAAAAAGCGGCGACAGAACGCGATCGGGGCGTCGCTGAGACCCTTCGCGATTCTGACTGCCGTCTCGAGGTTCAGCAGTTCTGCGGCGCCGGGATGAGCAAGGATTCGTTTCAGGCTCGACAGGCTCAGTTTGGGAGCTTCATCCAGTGCCCCGTGATGTTGGGTTAGCCACCCGATTCTCGCGGATTCATCGTTCGACAACTTCATCCGGCGACAGATCGACAGGACCGTTGACGAGGAGGACAACGGCAGCAGAAAGGCTGTGAGGGCAAGTTCGAATGAAGGCTGGTCTAAAAGAGCAAGCGATTGCAGCGTGTGCTTCCAGGTCTCCTGTCCTCGAAACTGACGTAGCTCTGGAAAGATGACCTGGACCAGTCCGACGTCATCTGCCAGTTCGATTGCCCGTCTGCGGTGGACGTCGACCAGCATCCTTTTTATTTCCTGAGTGATCCGTTCCGCACTGACTACGGTCAGTTCCGCGGACATCTCACGGATGGCACTGGCTGTCGCCGTGTCCAGCGAAAAGCCCAGCGTCGCCGTGAACCGGATGGCCCGCAACATCCGCAGCTTGTCCTCGCGAATCCTTTCACGAGGATCACCGATTGCACGAACGACTTTTGCCGCGAGATCACTTTCGCCACCCACGTAGTCCAGCACCCGTTCGTCGACCGGGTCAAAGAACATACCGTTGATGCTGAAGTCGCGCCGATGCGCATCTTCCTGAGGTGTTGCGAATGTAACGTGTTCGGGACGGCGACCATCCTGATAGGGACCCTCAGTCCGGAAGGTGGCAACTTCGACCGTGCCAACGTTAGCAGGTCCGATCACCATGATCACGCCGAAACTGGCACCGACGGCAAGTGTGCGGCGATGTCCAAACAGTTGTCGCACCTGCTCGGGCAAAGCGGTTGTCGCAACATCGTAATCTTTTGCTTCGCGGCCCAGCAGCGAATCGCGAACGCAGCCTCCGGCGAACAGCGCGGTATGACCCGCGTCGCGCAATCGGCGGACAATCTCGATCGCGAATTCACGTTGGGGCGATGGAGATCTCATTCCTTCAGTCTCATCCCGTCGAATGCCACTCACGCAAGACGAGAGCGGCAGGATTACTGTTTATTTTTCCGACTATCCATGACAGTCCTGTGACAACCGCCTACAGTTATGGGACAGGCAGGTCCGACACAAGCGACCGGACATTGTTCACGCTGAAAAATGATGGGGCGTCATCAGAAATTCAGATCGTGGCGGACCAGACGAACTCGTTGACCTGCATGATCTGGAAGTCAGTCTCCCGGGAAGAACATCTGCGATGTGGATCAAAGTGTGTGGAATTCGTGACCTGGAAACCGCACGAGCAGTCGCGGACCTGGGAATCGACGCCATCGGTCTTAACTTTTATTCTCGCTCTCCCCGCTCGGTTTCGATAGACGATGCTACGGCAATTTCGCAGGCCTTGCCGCAGGAGATTGCTCGCGTCGGTGTCTTCGTCAATCACTCGCTGGCTGAGATCACGTCAATCGCGACTTCGTGCCGCCTGGACCTGGTGCAGTTGCACGGAGACGAACCGGCATCCTTTCTGGTGGAACTGGCAAGGAAGCTCCCGGAAGTCAGGTTGGTCAGGGCGTGGAGAATGTCTGCGGACGGCTTGGGGGAACTGATCTCGCTGCTGGAGGTATGCAGCCGTGAGCAGGTCAGACTTGCAGGCTGTCTGGTCGACGCGCACGTGACAGGTCTTTATGGCGGTTCGGGGAAGACTGTTCCCTGGCAACGTCTGGCGGAAGAGTATTCACAGGAAACGTTCCCTCCGTTGATCCTTGCTGGCGGGCTTACCCCCGACAACATTGCTCAGGCCATCTCTGCAGTACGACCCTGGGGCGTGGACGTTGCCAGTGGCGTGGAATCGGCGCCGGGTGTGAAAGACATCGAATTGGCGAAACGCTTCGTGACGAACGCTCGTACTGCGGTTGCCGCAGGATAGATTCCCCGATTCTTGTCCGACACCGAGTGCGCAAGCTCGAAGCATGCGGTTCGCGTTTGAGCTTCCGCAACAGACGACGAGACGGCGAGTCACGATCGGTCCCGTCTGCAGCAGGGCAGACGCGAGGTCAGTCACTGGCCGAAGTCCGCTCCAATTGCTGCATTGTGATCAGTTCATAACGAAAAAGGCCCGCAGGCGATGACTCGACTGCGGGCCTGAACACGTAGGACGTGTCGCCGACGAATTAGTACATATCGTCGTGGTCGCCGTGGCCACCAGCCTTCTTGTCAGCGTCCTTTGGCTTTTCAGCGATCAAGGCATCGCTGGTGAGCAGCAGGGTGGAAACGCTGGCAGCGTTCTGGAGAGCGCTACGGGTGACCTTGCAAGGATCGATGATGCCGGCCTTGACCAGGTCTTCGTACTTGCCAGTCTGGGCGTTGTAGCCAAGACCTTCTTTGCTTTCGGCCACTTTTTCGCAGATCACAGCGCCGTCGACGCCAGCGTTGTTAGCGATCTGGGTCAGTGGTGCGCGGCAAGCGCGAACGATGATGTTGAAACCGGTGGTTTCGTCTTCGTTCAGTCCAGTTGGCTTCAGTTCGAGAGAAGCACGCAGGAGAGCAACCCCACCGCCTGGCAGAATTCCTTCTTCGACGGCGGCACGGGTTGCGTGCAAAGCGTCTTCCACGCGAGCCTTCTTTTCCTTCATTTCGCTTTCGGTTGCGGCACCGACGTTGAGCTGAGCCACACCACCGGACAGCTTCGCGACGCGTTCTTCCAGCTTCTCACGATCGTAGTCGCTGGTCGAGTTGGCGAGTTCACGACGGATCTGTTCGATCCGTGCCTTGATGTCGGCCGACTTGCCCAGACCCTCGATGATCGTGGTGTTGTCTTTATCGATGACGATTCGCTTGGCGCGACCGAGGTCGGACAATTGAACGTTTTCGAGCTGGATGCCCAGGTCTTCGAAGATGGCCTGACCACCAACCATGATTGCCAGGTCCTGCAGCATCGCCTTGCGACGATCGCCGTACCCAGGAGCCTTGACCGCAGCAACCTTGAAGGTGCCGCGGAGCTTGTTGAGCACGAGAGTCGTCAGGGCTTCGCCTTCGACTTCTTCAGCAACGATCAACAGAGGCTTGCCGCTGTTGACGACTTTCTCGAGCAGTGGAACCAGATCCTTGATGCTCGTGATCTTCTTTTCGTGGATCAGAACATAAGCGTCTTCGAGGACGCATTCCATCGAGGTTGGGTCGGTGACGAAGTAAGGCGACAGATAGCCGCGATCGAACTGCATCCCTTCGACGACTTCGTAGGTGGTGTTGAGCGACTTGCCTTCTTCGACGGTGATCACGCCGTCTTTACCAACCTGCTCCATGGCTTCGGCAAGAATGTTGCCGATTTCCGAGTCGCCATTGGCAGCAACGGTACCAACCTGAGCGATTGATTTCTTGTTTTTGCATTCGACGGCTGCGGCCTTCAACTTGGCGACGATCTGCTCGACAGCCTTGTCCATTCCGCGCTTCATGTCGATCGGATTGACACCGGCAACGACGGCCTTGAGGCCTTCGACGTACACGGCTTCGGCGAGAATGGTTGCCGTCGTCGTACCATCGCCTGCAGTGTCAGAGGTCTTGCTGGCAACTTCCCGTACCATCCGGGCACCCATATCTTCGAACTTGTCTTCGAGTTCGATTTCACGGGCGACGGTCACACCGTCCTTCGTCACGGTCGGAGAGCCAAAGCTCTTTTCGATGATGACGTTGCGACCACGAGGGCCCAAGGTCACTCGTACGGTGCGGGCGAGCTTCTGCACGCCGCGACGCATTGCTTCTTGCGCTTCCTGATCAAAGGCGATAATCTTGGCCATTCAGAGAGGCTCCTGGTTGAAAAATAGGGAAAAATCGGATCCGCCGACTCGCGTCAAATCCGTATTGACGGGCGGGCGTCGACGCGGACCGAAAGTTTTTGTGGTCAAGTGATCAACCCGACGCACCCATGATTCTTTCACACAGGTGGCGTCCGGTTTCGATCATCAGCCGTAAATGGCGAGAATGTCGCTTTCGCGAAGCAGCAGGTAGGTCTCGTCACCGACCTTAAGTTCATCCCCTGCATAGGAACTGAAGATCACGTGATCGCCAGGCTTAACCGTCAAAGCGACCTTCTGGCCATTGCTCTTAACGTGTCCTTCGCCCACTGCAACCACATCACCCCGTTGAGGTTTGTCTGTTGCCGAATCCGGGAGCACAATCCCGCCAGCGGTCTTCGTTTCCGCTTCGGCTCGCTTCAGAACCACTCGATCACCGAGGGGGACCAACTTAGGGTCGTTCGAGCCACTCTTCTTTGCCATCTCACCTTACTCCAGAATCGAAACGCGTTTGGACTTCCAACTCGGGACTCAGCCCACAGGCGACACCATTAGCCGGACGTCTGGCTAGCGAACGGCGCGCCAAACTTGTTGAGGATTATTAAGATCAGAATCCATAAAGATTTACAGCGGAACGATGTTTTTGCGGCTCTGCCATGCTGGCCATAACCGAACACGGCGCAGGGCGAGTCTGCCAATCTGACAGCGAATTCTGAAGAAGGCTTAAAGTCCAGGGGACCCAGGGCAGGCGGACCGTTCCTCAGTTGCGTCGGTTGAAGCCACGGGTTTGAGTTTGAGAATCGAGGGGACTTTGCGGAGACACTTTGATAAGCTTTGATTGATGGTTGTTGGTCATCGAAATCGACGGGAATCCCTTTGATGCGTTTGCAACTCTCTTTCATCGTCTACGCTGCCTGGCTGAGTTTCGTCACCGCGGCCCCACTGACGGCCGCGGAACCACACTCCGTGAAGAAAATCGACTTCAATCGCGACATCAAGCCGATTCTTTCCAACGCCTGTTACCGCTGTCACGGCCCCGACCCGGACGAACGGAAAGGAGGAACGGACGGATTACGTTTCGATACTGCCGAGGGAGTTCTTGCGGATTTGGGTGGCTATGCCGCTGTCGTTCCCGGAAAACCGGAGGCGAGTGCGCTGGTTCAGCGGATCACCACGACCGACCCTGATCAGGTCATGCCCCCTCGCGGGGCCGGCAAGCCGCTCACCCCGCACGAAGTGGACCTGCTGAAGACCTGGATTGAGCAGGGAGCCAAATTCTCGCAGCACTGGTCCTATATCGTTCCGCAAAAACCTCCCCTCCCTGCGGTCCAAGACGTCGGATGGGTGAAGAACGGAATTGATTACTTCATTCTGGCTCGCCTCGAAGCGGAAGGGCTGAAGCCAGCAGAAGAAGCGGACCGGTATGCGCTCATTCGCCGCGTGGCACTCGATCTGACCGGATTGCCCCCCACTGTCGAAGAAGTGAACGAGTTCATCAACGATGAAAGTTCGACTGCTTTCGAGAAAGTCGTCGATCGAATGCTGGCCAAGCCAGCGTTCGGCGAGCACTGGGGACTCGCATGGCTCGATCTGGCCCGGTACGCGGACTCCGCCGGATACGCAGACGATCCCGCGCGGCGGATCTGGCTCTACCGCGATTACGTCGTGAAGTCGTTTAATGACAACAAGCCGTTTGACCAGTTTACGATCGAACAGATCGCGGGCGACCTGCTTCCCCATCCGACCGACGAACAGTTGATCGCGACGGCCTTCCATCGAAACACGATGACCAACAACGAAGGGGGAACCAACGACGAAGAATTCCGCAACGTCGCGGTTGTCGACCGGGTGAATACGACGATGGCAGTCTGGATGGGAACGACGATGGCGTGTGCCCAATGCCATACGCATAAATACGACCCCATTACGCAAGAAGAATACTTCCGGTTCTTCGCATTCTTTAACAATACCGAAGATGCGGACCGTGGAGACGAATCACCCCTTCATGCTGTTTACACGGAAGATCAACTTCGTTTGCGTTCAGCGTGGCAGACAGAAGTCGCCCAGCTCGAACAGGTGCTGAAGACCGAAACCCCGGAACTGACAGCGGCCCGTGCAAAATGGGACGAAGCATTTCCCAAAAGCGTCCACTGGAATTCACTGATTCCCCGGCGGGTCCGATCGCAGGCGAATTCGGCCGCCGTCACATCGGCAGAGGGTTCGATCAAAGTGGCGTCGGGCGCGACCAGTGACACCTACACAATCGAAATTCCCGCGACGGGCGAAGTCGTTCGAGCCCTGCGACTGGAAGCGTTACCGGACGAGAAACTGCCGGGGAACGGGCCGGGTCATAGCGGCGGCAACTTTGTTCTCTCGGGAGTAACCGCGGTGCTGGAACCTCCTGCGGGAATGCCAGCACGCGGGCGCTACGTGCGTGTGGAACTTCCTGGCGAGAAGTATCTGTCTCTGGCGGAAGTTCAGATTTATCACGGTTCAGAGAACATTGCTCTCAAGGGAGAAGCCAGTCAGATCAGCACCGCCTATGACGGAGAGGCCAAACGGGCCATCGACGGGAACACGAACGGGGACTATTTCGCGGCGCTATCGACAACGCACACGGGACCGGGAAAAGATCCCTGGTGGGAGGTCGATCTCAAGTCCGACCAGCCGATCGATCGGATCACACTGTGGAACCGCACTGATGGAGCGGGTGAGAGACTGTCAAATTTTCGAATTGTCATTCTGGACGAGAGACGTGAGCCCGTCTGGAAGCGTGACGTAGCACCGCAACCCAATCCCAGCAGCGATTTCGTCGTCGATGGCAACCGGCCGATCGAGTTCGAAGCTGCTGTGGCGGACTATTCTCAGCCCGGCTTCGATGCCGCATTCGTGATCAATAACAAGGATCCCAGATCGAAAGGCTGGGCTGTAGGCGGGGCAACCGGTCAGCCACACAGCCTCACGTTGTTCAGCCGGCAACCGGTGCAGCTACCGTCCGGTTGGACGCTGAAAGTGACGATCGAGCATGCTTCCCAGTTTGCTCATCACAACTTGGGGCATTTCCGCCTCTCAGTGACGAAGGACGAAGGGGTCAACCAGTGGGCGCGGACACCCGCTGCGGTGATCGCCGCGCTGAAGGTCGCACGTTCCAGTCGCAGTACTGCCGAGCAGGATCTCGTGACACAGCACTTCCTGACGATCGCTCCGGAACTGGCGGCGACTCGACAGCAGATCGCGCAACTGCAGAAATTACTGGCAGACCTGAAGCCCGAGACTGTTCCTGTCATGAAGGAGCTCACTGCGAATCGACGAGTGACCAAACTGCAGTACAGAGGGAACTTCGAGGATCTTGGTCCCGAAGTGACGGAGGGGATTCCCGCCGCACTGGGGAGCTTACCTGCGGGTGAACCCGTAAATCGGCTGACGCTGGCAAAGTGGCTGGTCGACCCGAAGAATCCTTTGACAGCGCGCGTGATTGCGAACCGCTACTGGGAACAACTGTTCGGGATCGGGATCGTATCGACCAGCGAAGAGTTTGGTTCGCAGGGGGATCTCCCCTTCCATCCTGAACTGCTCGACTGGCTCGCCTGTGAACTGACCGGACAGTCTGAAGCGACGGCCACCGTCGCGGGTCTCAAGACGCAGCAACCCTGGGATAACAAGGCGTTTCTGAAGACGCTCGTCATGTCGGCGGCCTACCGTCAGTCATCCAGAACAACGCCTGACCTTCAGCAGCGTGACCCCGACAATCGCCTGATTGCCCATGGGCCTCGTTTCCGTCTCTCTGCCGAGACTCTGCGAGATCAAGCACTGTTCGTCAGCGGACTGCTCAGCCGCAAAATGGCTGGTCCGCCCGTCAAGCCGCCACAACCGAGTCTGGGGCTGAGCGCCGCGTTCGGCAGCAGCACGGACTGGCAGACGAGTCCCGGCGAAGACAAATACCGGCGTGGAATTTACACCACGTGGCGGCGATCCAATCCGTACCCTTCAATGGCGACATTCGATGCCCCCAACCGCGAAGTCTGTACGGTGCGTCGTGTGCGAACAAACACCCCATTGCAGGCGCTCGTGTCACTGAATGATCCCGTCAACGTCGAAGCAGCGCAAGCGCTCGCGCGCCGCATCGTGCAAGACGGTGGTCATTCAGTGGCCGATCGCGCGACGTATGGATTCCGTCGAGTTTTGATTCGGCCTCCCCATCCCGTTGAACTCAAGCGGCTGGTCGATCTCTATGAGCAGTCGCTGAAACGGTTCGAGCAAAGTCTGGAAGAAGCGACACAACTCGCGACTGATCCACTGGGCCCTGCCCCGGAAGGGACTCGGATTCCCGAACTGGCGGCCTGGTCCGTCGTCGGGAATGTCCTGCTGAACCTGGATGAAACAGTCATGAAGCGGTAGCGCTTGTTCCGGCACTGCTCTGGTAAACTCAGATATCCGAATTTGTTCCATTGAGGCGACGATCCATGAATCTTCAAGAGAAGCAGCTTCAGCTCAAGACGCGGCGACAGTTTTTGAAAGAGACTCAGTTGGGCGTCGGGTCACTGGCACTCTCATCCCTGCTGGGGTCTTCGTCATCCGGGGCAACATCGTCGGTGATGAACCCCCTGGCACCCAAGGCGCCTCATTTCCCCGCCAAGGCGAAGCGGGTGATTTACCTGCACCTGACGGGTTCGCCCCCTCATCTGGATCTTTACGACTACAAGCCCGAACTCGTACGGCTCAGCGGACAAGATGCTCCGGAATCGTTCATCAAAGGGAAGCGGTTCGCCTTCACGACGGGGACGCCCAAACTGCTGGGGACTCCGCGAACCTTTAAGCAATATGGTGAAGGTGGCGTCTGGCTGTCTGATGCACTGCCAAACTTGCAGACTGTTGCCGACGATGTTTGCGTGATCAAGTCGATGTTCACCGAGCAGTTCAATCATGCTCCTGCGGAACTGCTGCTTTACACGGGATCCGCGCGACCCGGTCGCCCCTCCATGGGGGCCTGGGCTACCTATGGTCTGGGGACCGAGAACGAAAACCTGCCCGGCTTCGTCGTGTTGATCTCCAGTGGAGTCCAGCCGAACGGTGGTAAGAACTCCTACGGAAGTGGATTTTTGCCATCCGTCTATCAGGGAGTTCAGTGCCGCTCCAAAGGGGACCCTGTGCTGTTCGCTTCGGATCCGGCAGGGATGTCGCGAAGCCTGCGCCGAGAGACGCTTGATGCACTGCACGACTTGAATGAACTTCAGGCGGCGGAACTGGGACACCCGGAAACACTCACCCGAATTGCACAGTACGAACTGGCGTTCCGGATGCAGATGTCCGTTCCTGAAGTGATGGATATCTCCAAAGAGACCAAGCAGACGCTCGACGAATATGGGGCTCAGCCCGGTGAAGCGAGCTTCGCTAACAACTGCCTGTTGGCGCGTCGCTTGTGCGAACAGGGGGTCCGCTTCGTGCAGCTCTTCGACTGGGGCTGGGATTTCCACGGAACCGGACCGGGCGAAGGATTGACTGACGGTTTGACGCGGAAATGTGCGACCATGGACAAGCCTGTCGCCGCGCTCATCAAGGACCTGAAGCAGCGCGGCATGCTGAAAGACACGCTGATTATTTGCGGTGGTGAGTTCGGACGAACTCCCTTCCGCGAAGGGCGGACTGCCGCGAGCGCCACCCTGGGCCGCGATCACTACCCTGACTGCTATTCCATGTGGATGGCGGGAGGCGGTGTTAAGGGAGGATTCTCTTACGGTGAGTCTGACGAACTGGGCTTTTCGATCGCCCGGGATAAGGTTCACATCCATGACCTGCAGGCCACGATCATGCACCTGCTAGGTTTCGACCACACGCAATTGACGTATCGATTCCAGGGACGGGACTACCGTCTGACCGATGTCCACGGTGAAGTGGTGAAAGCGGTCCTCGCCTAGCAACGTGAATCGAGAAGGACTTCTTATCGCAACGGGGACGCGTCCGAACAGCGAGACAGGAAGTGATTGAGATCGGATGGCGAGTCGGGGCGGTGTCCGCGTCCCTTCGTCGGATACCCGCCCGACCGCTCCTGCGCCGCGCCGAATCCAAACGAAGTCCCTGGAACAACTCGGACCGTTCTATCGGCGATGGGATCTCATTTTTGCGCTGATCCGCGTCAGTACCGCGTTGGCTCGTTGTTCCGCGTCGCGTCCTGCGCGAGAAATATTTGCTTGAGCGGAGGTCAGGACGTTCTGGACTGTTTTCTGGTAGGATTCAAACTCGTGCACGGTCTGCGACAGTCCCGGGAACGGTTGGCGGGGAACCGCGTACTTCCGGTAAATTTCCTCGAATTTGTAACGTTGTCCCGCACCACTCGTCGTGCCGACGTCGATTTCCTTCACCGATCGGGAGAGTGTCGCGATCGAGTCTCTGAGCCAGCGCCGGGCATCGGTCCAGGCCTGAATGTCCTTGCTGTCACAGATCCGTCGCTCATCGGAATTCAGATCGCGGTTGAGTGAATTCAGTCGCGACAAATTGGAAGCAAGGTCTTTGCGAATCGAACTGATTCTCATTTCCATCTGTTGAATTGTCTGCCAGGTCGATTCGATGGCAGCCAGTAATCGCTGATCGAAATCCGACGTCGTTCCCTGAGCTGCATAGTGGGGTTGGTAGACGGGCGCGGAGGGAACAGTGGCCGCAGTGGGGATCGGTTCGATCCAGACTGACACCTCAAGATTGACGCCGGCGGGCGGGGCGGGAAGAGGGTGATCGAGAAACGGCGAGGTCCCCCCTGCTCCGTCGTATGAGATGCCATTGACGATCCACCCCAGAATCCGTTCCTGGTCGATTCCCGCAAGCAGGACCAGTTGACGCAGCGTCAACTGGCCGAGTAACTGCGCGTCCGAAAACAGGGAGGCGGGAACGACAAGCATCAATCCGTAGGGAATGGCGGGTGGGCGGAACCAGACCCAGAACGCATGTTGTCCTGAAGGGTTAAGCGCCACCGATTCCCAGTTGATGGAAGCAGGCTTCTGTGCGAGCAGCATGATTGACTCGTTCAACCAGAGGTTCCAACACAAAGGCCAGCCCGTGTTCAACGGACTGGCCTCGGTATTATATCAGGTTTGCTGGAGACATCATGTCTGATGGAGTTCATGTGGGGATGAGGTTTGGATGACCGCATCCGGCGCAATCCCGGGCCCCCTTATCAGCGGACCTTGGTCTTGAAGGTGACAACCCCGCCCGTGCGTGGAGGCAGAGGCTTGTCCAGCTCCCAGACCAGGATCTGGGATCCTTCGCCGTTGTCCTGCAGGACCAGTCGACCGTCGCGGTCCGAGGTGGCACTGTCGTCGATGTACTCAAGACGTGGTGTCAGGTTATCAACGATACGGACATGGTAGACTTCCTTGCCTCCCAGATTGTCGTATCGGATGGTGAACTCGATTTCGTCTCCGGAGACCGCCGTATTCTTGTCTGCAAATTTGACGATCCGCAGATCTTCAGGTGACTCACGGTCGTCGATTGCTGTGTAGACGGCCGTCGACTGTTCGAAGTGCCCTTCCAGAGCCATGTCGGTTTTGGATTCGATGACTGGATACTCTTCACGCGTCCAGAGCGAGGCGGCCTGGATACCGTAGTTCAGCCGTGCGGTGTCCGAATCTTCAATCTTGCCGAAGCGGACAAACGTCAGCGACTGGTAGACATTCAGCAGCTTGTCATGCACGGAGGGGCTGCGGAGTTGCGAGACGGTTCCCTGGAGAGCTTCGCTTTCCAGTCCACTGGCTCGCGAACGGACATGAATTCGGCCGGTCATCTCTCGTTTCACACTGTGGGCCGCGCGAAGTCGAGTATGCATCCCGCCTGTCGAAGCGAGTGCACCGACCCCGGCCACTTCGTCGGTGACAGATTCTTCGTGTGGGCGACTCACCGTCCGAACGGACGCGAATCGGGGGGCGTAGATGCAGACGCGGTTCGACGGTCTGATCCGTTCGAAGCCCGCTCGGTTCGTGTATTCCAGAATCGTGTCTTCGGTTTCCAATCCACGGCGGAAGTGTGCATCGTAATGGACGGGAATTTCCCGATCGCCTCCGTCGCACAAGTACTCGTCCGCGTAATTTTCTGGCGAGGGCAAATTGCATACATCGCAGGCCGTCATGCCCGGTGCCAGGGGATGAGGTCCCGCGGCAGCCCAGCGAGGCTCACACGGCAGACATTCGATATCGAATGGAGCTTCCGCGGGGTCGCAGTACTCGCCGGGAGCGGTTCCCAGTGGACCGCGATGGCGATGAATGAATGCGGCTGCTTCAACGTCATCCGGAGACTGAGTCCGCACGCTCGCTTCCGTCATTCCCGTATGGCTGACCTGGTCGACCGAAGGGGCCTTACGAATCGTTACGACACCCGCTTCAGGCTGGTTGTGGCTGAGCTGCTGGATGTCGGTCGAATGAGCCCTCTTCGCGGTTGTGGATCCCAGGCCCTGTCTGGACGGAGCTTCTGATACCTCGTTATAGATCGCCTGCACGGGCTTGTTTCTCGCCGCGGCGGTTCGGGTGTGAGGACCCGTTGCACAGGCACTGCAACTGAGCGCAAGGCCGACGGCGCTCCAGCCGAGCAGCGTGCGTCCGAATCGGTGGGATAACGAGATCATGCGAGGACCTGCATTAATTGCGTTGTGGGCAAGTTCGTTCGGAATGGTGGGAACCATCAAGGGTGAACAGCGCTGAGTCATAACGTGGCCGTAATGAGAGATCAGCGCGATTGACCTGTCTCAGGGCCGCTGATTCAGGCAGCCGGGTTCTGTGTGATTCAAGTGACTCTGTTGTCCGTTGTACGTCGATCAGGCGACAGGATTTTCCTGTGCCCTCAATCCAGATGGCTGCGTGCTTCTGTCTCTTTGTGGCTGACTTTGACTTTCTTGACCGAGACGACGCCCGCGTTGGCGGGCCGTTTCACCTGGTTGGTTCGACGGGCCTTCATGGCGGCGAGAACCTCGGGTTGCTGCATGCGGATGGGGCCGCCAGGACCGAAGAACGTCGGATCAGGCTGGTTTGGGTCTGGGGTTCGGCCACCAAGCCGGACAATCGCCATGGGACGTCCTAGCAGATCCGCTTCCGCCAAGGCATTACGCGAGGGTTCGATGGTCGTAATACGGGGCTGAGCGTCCAGGACTGAGGGGGGAACCCGGTCAGGTTGCTCAAGGTAGACAACCTTTGTGACAAGGCGTCCGTTCGCGGCCCATTCGAGTTCTTCCAGCGTCAGTTCGAATTCGATCGGGAAGTCTTCGACATTACAGTTCGGGGGGTGAAGCCGGTCGACGAGTTCGATCGAGGGATAAAAGTCGATTCCAGGGAACTCAGGCATGTCGTGGATGCGAAGTCGGTAAACATGCCCCACGACGAGGCTCACCTGAGCCGGGGCGATGGCGTCGTACGAGCGGTGCTGTGCACCTTCGTAGAACGTCACAGTTCCGGATGTGGGTAATGAGACGCGAACGGGCTGGAAGTATTCAGGTGTTCCCCGACCCACGTTCATCGCCCATTGGGCGTAAGTTCCAGGTGGCGTCATTTGATTGAGTGGAAACTGACGCCCACCCACGGCAGGGTACTGCTGTGCCGAGACTTTCAGTACCGGCATCGTCAGTGTGGCAATCAGTGAGAGCCAGAGGATCAACGAGATCCGGTTCACGATAATTCGCCTTTGGGATAAGTGCCGTTGACGATCAGGTCCGACGTATGTGCGGGGCAAGTGTGCCCAGCGTGTTCAACTGATTCAGCCTGCTTGCGATGTAAGGGACTCAGCCCGTATGCACCAGGCATCCGGGCTGAGTGGATCGCATGTCCTGTCAGGCGTTATTGCATTCCGGGGGGACAGTAGGCGTCGGAAGGTCCGAATCCCTGTCCGGGTCCCATCGCCCGAAGCTGACCTGCGCCCGGAGCGTTCCAGGCAGGATTGGAGAGCTCGCCGGGGCGGTAGACGGGATGCTTCTCGGTGTATTCGACGTACCGGACAGGCTCAGGCAGGCTGAGGCCCGGTTCGTGTTTGACGTCGATCAGCATGTGGTCCACTGGTTTGGGCAGGTCCATGCGGGTTCGATTTCGCACGGTGTGCGATTTCAGACCAGCGGGGCCACCCAGCGGAATGTGTGGAGGACCGGGAAGTCCGATGGGTGTTCCGGTGATGGGCATACCCCATGGTGGCATGTTACCGCCCGAGATGGGGGCTCCGGGCATTCCCGAACCAGCCACCATCATTGCACCAGGAATACCTGGGCCGTATCCACTGCCGCCTGCAGGACCGATTGGCATGGGGGGAACGATTTCTCCACGGTTTCCGTCGATCTGGTAGTGAACCTGATCAACAGGCTCTCCATCCGCGGAAGTCAGGGGACCGACTCCCTGGCTCCCTTGCATTTCGAGGTCCATGTTACCGATTCGCAGGACAGCCATGATGGTGCCTCGCTTGTCGGCTTCCTGGATCGGATCGACCCCAGGATCGAGTCGTGTCGAGACCAGGGTCTCAACATTGGCGATCGCCAATTCCTGGAAACGGGCATCCGGCAGGTAGATGACCTTGGTGACGAAGTTGTTGCTCTCGATCTGATCGAGGTCTTCTTCCGTCAGTTGCAGTGGCACGCTGTTGTGTGCGAGATAGGCCTCGGTGTTCGGGTGTGTTGGATACACCTGAAGGGTCGGATAGAGCGTCAGCCCTTCGCGACCTGGAATCCCGTTGAACTTCAGGCGATAGGTCGCACCCTGCATGAAGTTGTACCGGGCGGGTGTGACGAGCTGGTGCTCGGCATAGCCGTTGGGAACCTGCCAACCCACGCTCATCCCATCCGGTCCGATGAACCGGACCTGCGAGCTGGTCGGGGCGAAAGTGCGACCATTCGGTCCGCACGGCGCTCCTCCAACTCCCCCCCCACCACCACTGGCCATCATCGCCAGTACGCCGGGTCCGGGTCCATCGACCATCGGACCGGGACGCATCATCATCGCGGCAGGGGGAGCGTGGTATTCTCCCTTATTCCCCGCGTGGTGATTCAATCCTGCGAGATTGGGGCCTCCCAATCCTGAGCTCCGGGCATGCTCTTGATGACCGTCCATGGCGCAGCCGACGCACACTACGACGACCGTGCCCAATGCGAGAAAGTACAGCTTCATTGCGATCCCTCTCGGGACAGGCTGCGAAACAGTGTCGATATCTTGATGGTCAGCCATTATTGCCAGCCTCTCGCCACATCGTCCCGTCGCCGGTCCTGTCGAATCCCTTCTGTTTAGCCTTGTGACACGTTTTTCCGTCGACCTGTGCATCCGTTTCCAGTTAGAATGCCGGGCGTCGCGATTCGATTTCATTTGAACGGACTCGCAACACGTCATTAACTGGTCTATCGTGGCACCTTGGTCTGCTCTTCTCTTTTCGGAAGGAACTGCGTTGCATCTTTGGCAAATCCGACATATTCCGAATCGCCCACAAACCTTGCTTAGTTTGACCCTCGCCGCTGCTCTTTCCGTGGCGATTGTCGTAACTGTTGGATATCCAACGGGTTTCGTTGCAGGCCAGACAGAGGACGAAGCAGCCCCGGCGGGAAACAGCCCCGCCAGCCAATTAGACCCTGCGGAATTTTTCAAGCAGGTCCGGCAGGAACTGCAGACCCACCAGTCTGTGAAAGCGGACTTGAGTCAAAGCGTGTCAATCGGCGACCAGCAGTTCAAAATCACAGGGCAATACCTTTCGTCGGGGAACTCGGCGGAAGGGATGAAGCTGATGTTGAACTACTCTGTCGTTCCCGATCAGGGTGTGACGGGGCAGATTCTTGAAGTCTGCGACGGAAAGGAATTGTGGACCGTTTTGACGCTGCCCGATCTCAAGCGGGTGACTCTGCGGAACGTCCTGCAGATACAGAAGGCTGCCGCTGCCGCCAGCAAGAAGAGCATTCCTGATTCGACACTGAACGCTGAACTGGGGCTTGGGGGTTTAAACGCGCTGCTGGCCTCGCTGGAACGGACCGTTGACTTCGACGTCATCAAAGAAGAAGCGAGCGAGGGGGGACCGCGGACGATCATTCAAGGGAAATGGAAAAGCGAAATCCTTCAGCGATTCCCCAAGGGCAAAGATAACTCGCTACCCGCGTTCGTCCCCGACCTGATGCGGTTGTACGTGAACTCAGACAACCTGTTCCCCGAACGGCTGCTGTATCTCAAGCGACAGCCGGAATCGAAGAAACTACGGCCGCTCGTGAATCTCGAGTTTCGCAATGTCGAGCTGGATACACCCGTCGATGATGACGCATTCAAGTTTGATATTCCTGATGTCGTTCCCGAGGACGTCACGAAGATCTACCTGGATCGCATCAATGGGGTCACCGAAACCGCGCCCCCTGCCAAGTAGCCAGAGGCTGCTCTCCCGGTAGAACCGGTGATCCCGGAAACGGACGGAATCGATACTCAAGCAATCGTTTGTGCGGGTTGCCGTCGAGCCGTCTCGAACAATAATCCCTGGCGCTCCCGACTGCCGTACGCAGCGCGTGCTCATTGAGACCACCCCTAACGTTCGCAGGAAACCGTCGTGCCTGAACCTGAGCCAAGCCCCTATGATGCCCTGCTGGTCGTTTCGTTTGGCGGACCCGAAAAGCCAGATGATGTGATTCCCTTCCTCGAAAATGTGCTCCGCGGCAAACCTGTTCCTCGTGAACGGCTGCTGGAAGTGGCAGAGCACTATCACCATTTTGACGGCGTCAGTCCGATCAATGCACAGGTCCGCGACTTTATCGAAGCGCTGCGCGGGGAACTCGAACTCGCCGGAATTCGATTGCCGATCTACTGGGGGAACCGGAACTGGCATCCTCTGCTGCCCGATACGCTACGGCAGATGGAACAGGACGGTGTCCGTCGTGCCTTGGCGTTTGTCACCTCGGCTTTCAGCTCATATTCGGGTTGTCGGCAGTACCGTGAGAATATCGAGAACGCCCGCAAGGAAGTCGGCCCCGGTGCACCGCAGGTCGATAAGCTGCGTGTGTTCTACAACCACCCCGGCTTCGTGGAAGCCAATATCGATCACATTCGGACTGCGCTGAGTCAGCTTTCGGCCGAGAATCAGACGCAGGCCAGAATCGCGTTTACTGCGCACAGTATTCCTCTTTCCATGTCCCGGAACTGCAAATACCAGCAGCAACTGGAAGAGTGTTGCCGGCTGATTGCGGAGTCGCTAGGTCTGCCCGCCGATCGGTGGAGTCTCGTCTATCAAAGTCGCAGCGGGAGACCCACGGACCCATGGCTGGAACCGGACATTGGCGATCATTTGCGCCAGATCCATTCGGAGGGAACGCGTGCCGTCGTCATCGCCCCGGTCGGATTTTTGTCCGATCACATGGAAGTCCTGTACGATCTGGATGAAGAAGCCCGCATCATCTGCGAAGAAATTGGTCTTGAGATGGCACGTGCCGCAACGGCCGGGATTCATCCCCGGTTCGTCGCAGGTATTCGTGAACTGATTGAAGAACGGTTGGGACTGCGGACGGAGCGTCGGGCGATGGGACAATACGGTCCCAGCCACGATGTCTGTCCTGCCGACTGCTGTCTCTACACAATTCCCCAAAGGCCCGCACCGTCAACGCCTGCAGCCAGTTGATTCGGGGACGTATCCCAGCAGATTGATCTTTGAGGTGTCGTTAATGACGCAAAGGGGAAGTGCTGATCCTCACGCCGCTCTGCACGAGAGTGGACCGGCCAAGACCGACGCTCCTGTTCGCATCGCCTTCTGCATTACGGATCTGGATCGAGGGGGAGCCGAGCGGGCGCTGGTTCAACTGGCCTGCCATCTTGACCGGACCCACTGGGAACCCCACGTAATCTGTCTGGGACCCCGTGGTGTGCTGGTCGATGAACTCGAAGCCGCCGGAATCACCGTGGTGTGCCTGGGGGCGCGTGGCCTCGGCAGCACCCCTTGCGTGTTGTGGCAGTTGGTGAAGGAACTGCGCAGATTCAAACCTGCGATCGTGCAGACGTTTTTGTTTCACGCGAACATCCTGGGGCGTATAGCGGCCCGGATCGCAGGCATTCAAATCGTCGTCTCGGGGGTTCGCGTCGCGGAACGTCGCAATCGCTGGCATGGCTGGATTGATCGCTGGACGAACTTTCTCGTGCAGACCAACGTCTGCGTCAGCCGCGGGGTGGCGGAATTTTCGGCCACTCAGGGGGGACTCTCTCCTCGGAAACTCGTCGTCATTCCCAACGCGGTTGAGGCAGACAAGTTTAAAGGTATCCCCGCCGCCGACCTCACGAAGTTGGGTATCCCTGCGTCGAGTCGCGTCTGCATTTCCGTCGGACGACTGGAATGTCAGAAAGGATTCGATGTTCTCGTGGACGCGATCTCGCGGATAAAGCCCCTCCCTGCGGATGTCTACTTCCTGATCGTGGGTGATGGACCGGATGCAGATCGTTTGGGGCAGCAGGTCGAGCGACTGGGGCTGGAGCGGCAGATTCGCTTCCTGGGGCGACGTGACGACGTTCCAGAGCTTCTCGCGGCCTCACAGCTGTTCATTCTGTCATCCCGGTGGGAAGGGATGCCAAACGTCGTTCTGGAGGCGATGGCAGCGGGCCTGCCAGTGGTCGCGACGGAGGTTGAGGGGATCGCTGAGCTGATCCAGGATGGCGTCAACGGAGTCACCGTGCGGCCGGGTGAAGCCCCCCCGTTAGCGGCAGCGATCGAGTCCTGTCTGGCCCGCCCCGAGTTCCTTGCCAGTGCGGGGTTTGAGTCGCAACACATGATTCAGAAGAGGTTTACGCCATCAGTGGCAGTCTCTTCCTACGCTCAAATCTATCGCGAGTTGCTTGAACGATCCCCGATTTAGCTCGCGCTCAAATTTTTCCCAAAATCGTAAGTCCAATACGGAGAAAGGGTCTAGGAACGGCTCTGGAGTGCCGACGGACCGGCGCGTCTGTTTCTTGCTTGAACAACAGAAAAGCCTTGCTACATTTGGGCCACCGTGGGGACAAGTGGGGAAGAATGGTGACGAATGGCACTAACGGGGACATATCTCCGCACGCTGGATGAAAAACGTCGCCTCGCGGTTCCCAAACGCGTTAAGGATGATTTTGCGGAAGAAAATCTTGAGAGTCTGATTGTCGCGCCTGGTACGGAGAAGTCGCTGGTGGTCTACTCGCCCAAAAGCTTCGATCAATATGCAGCGAGGCTGTCGGGTGCTCCCGAGCACCAGCGATACATGCGGCTGTTTTACTCGTCTGCCGAGCGATTGGAGTTCGACAGTCAAAGTCGGATTCGGATTCCGGACCGGCTGGCCGATTACGCCGGACTGAAGCGCGATGTCTATCTGCTGGGTGTTCAGGACCACGCGGAATTGTGGGACAAGGAAGCATGGGAAGCGTTCATGAACACGCATTCACCTGAATTTGATCAACTCGCCTTGAAGGCGATGTCGTAGATTGGAAGGGCACGAAGAATCCCGCTGGCTACCGGGCTATGCGGAGCGGTCAGACATGAGGTCGGCCACGGAAGGATGTGACGAGAACGCGCGGCAGCATCGCGTCACAGGTCATTCGCCCAATCCTGGCGCAGCCGCCGGGCGGAATGGATTCCGCCCGCGGCGAGTGACTCTCTCTCGTAAGACCAACGTCCGAATCCATTTCCTGACTGAGATGGACGCCGTGCTCTCTCTCCTTAATGGTCGGTTGCTCCTCTTCCATCCCGCGAAACCGCAGGCGACTCGTTGTGCCGGTCGCCGCTGGTTCCGGTCAACTGAAATCATTCTACCCTTCAAATCTCAGGGCGGGATGTTGGGGATTCCTCGCCTTCAAACGACAAGTGGGACTGCTCAAACATCTCGAGTAGAAGAGGTTCCATCTCTCGCCAAATCGGTTCGTAGTAGGTGTCTATGCGGGAAGCCTGTTCACCGTTGCCTTCGCGGGCCAGCACTCTCTCAAGGTAACGAGTACGTTCTCCAAACCAGTAATAATGGTGTCGAAGCACATTGGACTCACCGACCAGGCTCGGGATGTTATGCAGCATTTCCATTTCAGCTTCGATCCAGTCTGGGTCTTTTGAATCGACAGCCTGCCGCAAGACCAGGAAACCGACTTCCAGCAAGTCGAGATAGAGATTCTCCAGTTCCGTCATTCGGTTCTCTTTCAAAGCAACTTCTTGGGGATGTCGATCTTCGAGTTTAAGCAAGCCATTGAGAACGGTGCTTCCAGGTGAACTCGAAATCAGGTTAGCGATGCGCCGCACACTTTACGTCGAAGGCTGACTTGCCCGTTGATTTGCGGTTTGCGGGATCTATTATTTTATCTGTCACCGGAAGCGCCGCCGATGTAACGATCCCTTTCTCCTGACAATGGAATGTGATCCCCTGCTCGACCAATTGAAAACCGCTACCCGGCAACTCCACAACCGATTGGAGGCGCGGGTTGATATTCTGAATCGACTCGGTTCCCTGCAGGCGTACCAGCAACTGGTGGCGGCCTTCTACGGGTTTTATGTCCCGATTGAAAAGCGACTCGATGGAGTTGGACTGAAACAAGTCGGGCTCGATCTCGCTTCTCGATGCAAGGTCCCCCTGTTGCTCGCCGATCTCCGTTTATGGTCGATCGATGCTGATTCCCTGCCCTGCGCCGTGGCTTTGCCGGCATTGAACTCCGTCCCGCAAAACCTGGGATGCCTCTACGTTCTGGAAGGTTCCACCCTCGGTAGTCAGATCATCAAGCGACTGCTGTTTCAGCATCTGGGTATCGACGAAACTAATGGAGGCGCATTCTTCAACGCATACGGCGATCGCGTCAGGCTGATGTGGGATCAGTTTCGGCAAGTGGTGATTCAGTTTGCCTCTGAAAATCCGCAGCACAGCGACGCGATGGTCTTAGCGGCGCAGCAGACCTTTATTCAACTCGAACGATGGTTTGATCAGACGCTCGATCGATCACACACGGTTCGACAGACTGGCGACGATCGTCAATAGCTCTTCCTGTTCGACAGGCTTGGCGACGTGGGCCTGGAACCCCGCCATTAATGCACGTCGGCGGTCATCCCCGCGGGCGTAAGCGGTCAACGCGACGGCAGGCGTTTTCTCTCGCTTCAGTTGAGCCTCAAGTGCACGCCATTGCCGAATGAATTCAAAGCCATCTTTGCCTGGCATTCCGATGTCCGAGATGATCACGTCGAACTTCTGTGTTCGCAGAACGTCGAGCGCTTCATCGGCCGAGGAACAGGTTTTCACTTCGCATTTTCTTTCGACCAGCACCTGCCGCAGTAAATTTCGGGCGTCTTCATCGTCGTCGATTTCGAGAATCCGCAGTCCCGACAGGTCGAATCCGCTCGAGGTGGCGATCCCTTCCTGTGAGGCATCTTTATCGTTTGGCGGTAATTCTGGAGCATGGATCGCCCGAATCGGCAACGAGACCGTGAAGACCGACCCCATGTTTTCGCCCCGGCTATAGGCGCGCACATTGCCCCCATGGAGTTCGACAAGGCTGCGGACAATCGACAGGCCCAGGCCAAGCCCCCCGTGCACTCGCGAGGTCGACGATTCTGCCTGGCGGAAGCGGTCGAAAACATAGGGTAAAAACGCATGATCAATTCCCTGTCCCGTATCCGAAACGGATACTTCGACGTGAGAGTTGATCTGCTGGAGGTGAACCTGGACCAAGCCTCCGCGAGGTGTAAACTTCACCGCGTTGGAAAGCAGGTTCCAGATCACCTGCTGCAATCGATGCGGGTCACCCGTCGTACGCAAGTTGTTCAGCGGATCAATTGATGCCTCAATTCGCACCCCTTTCGCACTGGCCGTCAGCCGTACCGTGTCCAGCGCCGAGTACACGATTGAAGGGAGATGCGTGTCCTGAAGGTCGAGTCGCAGCTTCCCTGAGATCACGCGACTCATGTCGAGTAGATCCTCGATCATCTGGGCCTGAGCTTTCGCATTTCGTTCGATGACTTCGATGCCATTGGAAACGTCGGTGGGAAGCTGGGACTGCCGTTTGAGTAGTTGTGAGTAGCCGAGTATGGCATTGAGCGGAGTTCGTAACTCATGGGACAGAGTGGCAACGAAATCATCCTTCATCTGACTGACTCGTTCACTCTCGGTGCGTGCAGAACGTTCTGCCTGCAGTGCCTTTTCTCGCTCTTCACTGGCGAGTCTCAGATCCGTATTCGATGCAACAATGATTTCCGTCCGCCGAATCATTTCGGAAACCAGCTCTTCCCTCAATCGGCGTACGGCGTCCACTTCCACTTCCGTCCAAGGCATACTTCGCCCTCGGACGATTTCCTTCCAGAGCGAAAATGATCCGCGCGGGCTGAGTCGCACATCATCGCCCGAGCCCTTGGTAACACTCTTTCTGGGGTCTCCCGCCCATTCCACATTTCGCTCTTTTTCCGCGCGAAACCAGAAGATTTGATGAGCTCGAGAACGCGACAGAGAAATCGAGAGGAATCCGGCCGCGACATTCCCCAGGAGTGCCGATCCGAAGACGGTTTCCAGTCCATCCGTCGCGTAAAGTGGGTCTTCAAACTTCTGCTGGACGACCCATTTCGAGAGTTGCTTGAGGACTTCCTCGCTTGGAGTATTGCCTAGTCGGACGATGCGGTCGTTCAGAATCAGGGCGGTACCGTCCGAAGGAATCAGTGCCAGAAGATCTGGTTGCCGATCAACAAGGGCCGCGGCGATGTCTTCTGTCTGCTCGACATTGACCATCATCGCTTCGATGATCTTTTCAGCATTTTGCTGATAGATTTTTTTCTCGCGGTCTTCTGCTGCGGCGAGAGATAATGACATGACCTGACCCAGCAATTCACAGGCGGTTCGGACGTCGTAGGGAACGTATCTCGGTGAGTAGTGGTGGCAGGCAATCAGGCCCCAGAGTTTCCCGTCTCGAATCAGTGAGACGGACATGGTTGCTGCGACCCCCATATTCCTCAGGTATTCCAGATGGATGGGGGACACGCTGCGCAGTACGGAGAAACTCATGTCGAGCGGTTGCTGATCGGGCAACGTAGAGTCCGAGATGACAGGGACCGGAACGTAGTCGCGGTCGGCGATAAATCGCAACCAGTTTCGGGTGTAGAGCTCGCGGGCCTGCCTGGGGATGTCTGAGGCTGGGTAGTGCAAACCGAGGAACGGTTCCAGATTGTCTCTTTTTGTCTCTGCAATCACCTGACCATTCCAGTCGTCGTCAAAGCGATAGGCCATCACCCGATCAAAACCGCTGATCAGCCGAACTTGTTCAGCACACAACTGACAAAGCGCAGTGACGGAAGTCACTTCTCGCATTCGCGCGATCGCCGATTGGACGAGCCGATAAAGCTCAGGGGTCGAGTGATCGCGGTGATCCGCATTCGGTTCGAGTTCCAGGAATAGGTACTCACCGCTTCGATGTGCGATTGCATCAAAGAATCGGGGAGAAGGGCTGACCGGGCCGTCCAGCTGCACGGTCACCATGTACTGAGGGAGGGAACCGGCCTTGTCGCTGGATAACTGTTGTGAGTACTCGGCCCGTTTTTCCGCAGGAAAGAGATCGGTCAATCCGCTTCCCAGCACCTTTTCAGGCGGTACGCCACAATGTTTGAGGAAATTGGCGCTCACATGGGTGACTCTCATCGTCTCTGCCAACGCTGCGATGAAAACGCCATGCGGCTGGATAGCGCCGGGTTGATGTATCGGCTCACGATCACAGTTGGTCAAATTGAGGTCATTTGGGTTCATAAGCTGCCCGTGACGTGGGACGAAGGGTTCACCGCTATCTTATGATGGCGGCACCGTGACTGCATGGAAGCATGGTCAAACGGAATAGAAGCAACTCGCGCGCCACTGGGAGTCAGCGGGCAGATTCATTCCGCTTCCTGGCCCAGGAGCGCCTCCGCGCATTCCCGTTTTACGCGAAAAGCCTACTTCACCGCTTCATTCAAAGCCTCCTTCACTCGAGAACATCTCAAGCTGAAGAGTCCCTGCAGAGTGGGGTATCAGAATTCGCTGGCCTGCATTCGGTGTGATCTTCTTCGCTGAGAAGGCTTGGCGCGTCGGTTGGATCACGGTGGGGCTTCGAAACGGAGAAACCGCAGAGCGGGCGACGCGGGGAATGCCTCTGAAATTGTGTGACATGGGATCGATCAACCACAGCGCGCGGTAAAACGTTCAGCCAGCACGTTGTCGTTCCAACGGTACCCATAGACCGGGGGTTTTCATAAGATCTGCAAGACTCAATTTCTTTTCTGCCATGCGAGACTTCTGAAGATGAACTTGAACAAATCCCTGTTTGCGATCGCGACCTGCGTTCTGTTGTGCCAATCGGCCCTCGCTGAAGAAACGGGGCCACTGGTCATGGCTCATCGCGGGGGCGCACATGAGTTTGAAGAGAACACAATGGCGGCCTTCCGGGCCTGTTACGACAAAGGAATTCGTGGGTTTGAGACCGATGTGCGTATGACAAAAGACGGCGTGCTGGTCATCCTCCATGACGACAGTCTTGAGCGAACACATAACGCCAGTGGCCCCGTCGAAAGTAAGACTGCCGCCGAACTGAAAGACGTGGTTTCCAAGAAGGGACAACCGTTTCTGTTTCTGGACGAACTGCTGGATTACTTCTCCGACAAGCCCGGTGTCTATCTTGAGCTGGAAATGAAGGTCAGTAACAAGAATCTGTATCCGGATGATCGCATTCCCGAATTCTGCAAAGCGCTCGTGCAGGCAGCCGAGGCAAAAAGGCCAAAAGCTTCGATCTACGCCTACACTTCGTTTGACGAACGTCCGCTGAAGGAAGTTCGCAGTCTCAATGAAGATGTTCAGACGCTGCTGATTGCTGGCAAGCCCCTTTCAGAAGATTTCATCAAGCGGGCCAGAGACCTGAAGGTCAACTATATCGGCTGCCAGCTGAGCGGCACCTCGCGTACTATGGTGAAAGAAGCACAGAAACAAGGCTTTAAAGTTAATTGCTGGCCGGGACACACGATCCAGGACTATCACCTCTGTCTGGGCCTGGGTGTGAACGTTCATTGCACCGACATTCCCATGTCCGTGCTCAAGGTGAAAGAGAAAATTCACTGACCCTGTCACGCCGGAGTCTGCGTCCGACATGTGACCCGATCAAAGTCCCTTATTCGAGCGGATCGGCACCGAGGCTGTCGACCATTTGATGTCGCTGCTCGCATCGGCTACCCGGTTAACCGAGGCTGCCGATATGAACGGCGCATTCCCGGCAGGAAACCGGTATCACGAACTTGTCAGTTTTTAAGTCATCTCTCTTCCGACCATCATCAAAGCGACTCTGGTGTGTTCTATGAAGTCGAAACGATCGGAAAACGATCTGTGGGATGCCTGACGAGAAGTTGTGCTGAACAGCGGCGGAAACCGGACGCAACGGTCGCCAATCGCCCTTCCTGCTGTACCCAATGCACAACGTAATAGAGTGCTGGCGATGTCAAATATGAATTCCCGCGAAATCGCTCAACTTTTTTTGACGGCTCTGACGATTGGCTCGTAATGTGCGTCAAGCCGTGCCAAACGCGGGGTGACGATTTGGGGATACTGCGCAGGCGAAGCCTATGCAAGGTTGACGCGGCTTCCCCAAGTTGCCACGTGCAGTTAAGATTTCGCCTGACTTGCTTCGCAATTTCGGGCCGAATTGCACCGAGGAAGTTACTTTGGTGGAGCTGTCACTGAAGTTTCAGGGACAGTGATGAAATCATCATGATTCAATCGCAATCGTCCGATCGTTCTGGAGCCATTGCCGAACGACTGGTAAAGGAGTCAACAGTGTTCGCTCGAAAGCTCGCTTACTTCTCTGTAGCGCTCGTTGGATGGGCTGCGGGAACGGCCTACGCTCAACCGGAAGCTCGTCTTCGCATCGTTGCCCCCAGTTTGGGCGCCGCTGAAGACGACCTCAAATGGATGATTGAACTGAGTCCCACACCCGATCTACGGAAACAGTGGAAGCCGTTCAAAGAAAACCTGCTCGACGCGTTCACTCAGGGGGTCGATCTCTCGAAACCCGTATCGCTCGACCTGGTATTCCGCAAGGATGAGTTGGGCTACGAAGGACGCATCCCGGTCAAGGATCTGACGGGGAAGAACACGGGCTTCCTGCCAAACCTGCGCGGCATGGGGTACCTCTATAAGCCCCTTGGCCAGGAACTCTACCAGGTCAACGAAAAGAACAAGAAACCGTTCTTCCTGCGTTACGACAAAAACTATGCGTGGATGGCCACGACCAAGGAAGCGATTCCTGCAAATCGTCCTCCCGCCGCTCAGGAACTTCAGCCGCTGCTCGATCTGAAGAAAGACTTCCTGGCCGAACTGAAAAACGATGCTGCGGGTCTCGACAAGCGACGTGAGAACTTCCAAGAGCTTCGCAAGCAGTTTGAAGCTTTGATCCGCTTCAAACGGAATGAAGATCCGAACGCGTTCCAACTGCGAAAGTTGGCGCTGGTTCACCAACTGGACGAAGCCGAACGGTTCCTCGTTGAAACGGAAGCCTTGCTGGCGACCTGGACAACGAATGCCGTCTCCCCTAACGGAACCGGCCGCGGCGAGCTGTCAATATCGGCACTGCCGGGAACCGATCTGGCAAAGAGCGTCGAAGAGTTTGCTGTCAAACCGAGCTACTTCGCCAATGTCCCCCTGCATGAGAATCCCATCGCCGTCGGACGCATCACATTCCCGCTCGATAGTTCTCGAGTGGCGCACTTGACCGAATTCTACAAGGCCGTTCGCCCTGTCCTTCAGACCGAGATCAAGAGCCGCAAGGGTTACACCGACGCGCAGAAGGATGCGACTGCCAAGGCTTCAGACATCTTCCTCGATATGCTCGAATCGGGCTTGTCGCTGGGGGTCGTGGATGCGTTTGCTGATGCCCATGAAGTGGGTGAAGGCAAGACGGTCATGGTCACCGGTATCCGAGTTGTCGATGGGAAGCGAGCCGATGAGATTGTGCAGCTCATTTCCCAGTTCAAATCTGGCTGGCAGGTGAAGTTGGACGTTCACGAGCATGCCGGGGTAAAAATCCACGAGCTGACGGTTCCTGAAAGCCGGATCGAAGCTTTCCAGAAAGTCTTTCCTGGCGAAAACAAGGTCTACGTCGGAACTAGCGGCGATGCGATCTGGGGTGCTGCAGGGGTTGAATGTCTGACCCACCTGCAGGCGGCCATTGATGAGGCGGCCAAGCCCGCACCTGAGAAGGCGAATCCCGTGTTCGTTAACTACCAGTTGCAACTGGGCAAAATTGTAAAACTGGCGGAAGTGATTCAAAAAGACCTTCCTTCGGGGCCCGGTCTCACGAAAGACCAGCAACAGCAGGTTAAGGATTTAGAGAAATATCGAAAGCTGGCATCGGACGCCATGCTCAATTGCGAATCCCTGATTCAGGGTGAACTTCGTCGGAACGACAATAAGATCGAAGGATTTGTCGAAGTCAGCGAGTGCGTCCTGAAGTTTATGGGTTCGATCGTTGCCGATGGTGCCAAGCAGTTGAAGTGATTCAGTGAAAGTAACCCGGCTGCGGAGCGAGTTTGCAACCGAGCCGAATTGATGAAGTCTGTATTTCACTGCTTCGTGGATTTCCGCGAAGCAGTGTTTTTTATTCCGTGTTCTGCTACGAAAGTATTTCGGAACAGTGCACGTCGAATGAAAGGAACGTTCTGTGGCGAGTTCAGGCGGATTTTTCAGTGACCTCAAAATTCTTTGGCATATGGCCGTGACAGGAGGACGTGGGAAGACTCACGAAGAGCGACTCGAGAATTTCTATTCCGGTCAGGCAGATGGCTACGACGCCTTCCGCAAACGTCTGCTGCACGGACGGGAAGAAATGTTTGCTTCGCTGCCCACTGTTCCTGGTGGGATCTGGGTCGACCTGGGTGCCGGAACAGGTGAAAACGCCGAGAACTGGGGCCCGCGTCTGAATGAGTTTTCGAAAGTTTACCTGGTTGACCTTTCCACCTCCCTGCTGAAGATGGCCGATCAGCGAATCGCGGCCCGTGGCTGGAAGAATGTTGAAACCGTCCATGGCGACGCCACCAAGTTCATTCCGCCCGAGGGAAGCGTGGATGTCGTTACTTGTTCGTACTCGTTGACCATGATTCCCGACTGGTTCCTGGCGATTGATCACGCATTGAGACTGCTGAAACCAGGGGGGACCTTTGGCGTTGTCGATTTCTTCGTGGCCCGCAAATGGCCTGCGGAAGGATTGAAGCAGCACCCCTGGTCAACACGCACGATGTGGCAGGCCTGGTTCGCGAACGACAACGTCTTTCTGAGCCCCGACCACATCCCGTATCTGCAAAGCCATTTCGAGACCGTCTCACTGCATCAGGAGCGGGGCACCGTCCCTTACCTGCCTCTGGTACGGGCACCGTACTACCGGTTCGTGGGCCGCAAGCCCCTGTAATCGCGTCAGAGAATACTTCCCGATCGGGTGACGAAATCAGAGACGAAGGTCCCCTGCGATGATGCCGGGGGCCTTGAGCCCATCGTGCTCTCCGTTGCGGGTTCCAGACCCGCTGTTGAAGGTGACTCCAGACGGCGGAGCACCGAATTCGCTGCTCTGTACGAGAGTTACTCGCTCTCTTTACGCAGGACGGGGAGCGTGACTGTGACGAGTTGATCGTCGCGGCGCACAACGATTTTCAGTTGGTCGCCACTTTCCAGTCGTCCCAATTCTTCCTTCAGCGTCTGACACGAGTGGATCAGGCTGTCGCCGACAAACAGGATGAGGTCGTTGGTTTGCAGACCCGCCGTTTCCGCCAGCGAACCGGGCAGGATTCGATCGATGTAGGCG
This sequence comes from Schlesneria sphaerica, assembly GCF_044336245.1. Taxonomy (NCBI): domain Bacteria; kingdom Pseudomonadati; phylum Planctomycetota; class Planctomycetia; order Planctomycetales; family Planctomycetaceae; genus Schlesneria; species Schlesneria sphaerica. The sequence continues at coordinate 6,463,483 of NZ_CP172346.1, forward strand.
GGGGTCCGGGCAACTACGTCGGGAATGGTGATAATGCCGAAATCCACGGCATCGTAGCGATTGGGGCGTCGTCCCGGGGTGCCGTCTTCATCGACGTCGTCAGGTTTGCGTGCGTTGAACCGACCGCTGATGATCTGTTCCACGGTCTCTCTCAGTTCGCTGATGGGCATCACGTAGTTCAACCACGTGTTGGTCTTGGTATTGCGAAGCTCTTTTCCGATCATCCCCACCAGACGACCGTTCCAGGTCGTGAGAACACCCCCTGCTGCACCGGAGTTATTCGTCACTGCATCAACGATATAGACCGGACCGTTATACGGAGATTCGAACGCTCCGCGGCGCGCTGTCAACGTGGTCTTTGCGGCGATGACTCCGTGAATGACCGAGACGGGTTCGTCTCCCGTGGCAACTTTGAAGGCATTGCTGAACCCCAGGATGCGAGTTCCCGAGCCGACATTGGCACTTTGCGAAAGATCGAAGTACGGCAATCCTTCGGCCTCGATTTTCAGCACGGCCAGATCCAGCGGAGGTTCTGCCCCGATGACGCGGCCTTCGAATCGACGCCCGTCATGCAGTACAACTGCTACCGTGTCACTGTCAAGAATATGGCTCCAGACAGTGACGATGTGCCCTTCGGGGGAGACCAGAAAACCTGATCCATAGGCGTGGAGGTTTTTCGCTCCCCCTGCTCCAAAAATCTTGACGACTTTCGGAGAAACGGTGGCGATCGTCTGAGCTGTCGACTGAGTCCACCCGGTGTTTACGAAGGCCAGAATGCTGAATGCCAACCAGGCCAGGTTCAAGGATCGGTTTGTCCTCGTGCTCATCAATTTTGGCTTTATTAATCGAGGGAGGATTGGGAGTGAGAGCAGACTACACGCCGCAGGAGGCAGAGGATTTCTGCCGGTCCTGCCAGGTCTCTCTCGCTGAGCGGTCTGTACGATGTCAGTTTCGTGCTTCGTTCGGCTGAGTGACTTCGATTGTTTGAACATCGAACTGGCCGTAGATGGTGTCACCATAGCGGACAGAAAATCGCTTAATGAATTGACGGCCTTCAAAATCGCCGAACTCCAGAAACCTGATTTTGCAGGCGTCCGCGTCCGGTCCGATCAGCGTATCAAACCCGACGAGTCGCGGATCGGTTTTATCGAAGTACCAGCGGCATTCCACGGTCGATTTTTTCGTTGTGAGGACATCCACCAGGAACGGAGAAGCATCGAGCGGCTGACTGCCCGAATAGGTCGATTCATTGAATGCTGTCACTCCTTCGGTCAGGAGTAATTTCAACTGATAAAGCGCCCCGAGAAGTCCGCCAGTTCCAGGAGGTTCGTCGCTGAATTCGGCGCCGTCCAGAGTCTGTAGCCCGGGAGCCCGCTTCGTAAATTGAGCCGAGAGTGCCTGCGGCAGCAGCTTGAATTGAAATGTGTCGCTGTCCGTTGTTCGGCCGTTGATAATCCACTTGGCCGCGGCAGAATTCGTCCCTTCCCCTTTCCACTGAGCGAACGATTGCAGGCCATAGAGCACCCGCGATTGTTCATGCTGATTGAAATAGTAGTTGGCGAATCCTTTCTTCTTGACGAACAGCTTTTTGTATTCGTCTGAAAGTTCTTCTTTCGGGAGTTGGGCTTCCGCATGCTGAGAATCGTCCGGCGACTTCGGGCCCTCTCCACGAGGGGGCGGGACCTTGGGGCCTTCGGGGATGAGGAGTTCGGAAGATCGGTGAAGGCCTGCAAGTTCCACCAGAATTTCCTGCTTTCGTCCTTCCTGCCGGAAGACGAGCGGGACAGACCAGCCTTTCGGATAGATCCCCAGAATGTTTTTAAACTGATTCACGCTGCCGATCGGGCGACCAGCAAATGAGACCACCTCATCACCTTCTCGCAGACCACGACGATAAGCGTCAGACGTTTCCAGAATGGAATCGACAAGTACAGTCCGGTCGGGTCCGGAGCGGACCGTTGCTCCGAGCGTGGCGTGATCGACGATCAGGCCTCCACGCAGAAGATCCATGAAATGTTTAATCTGGTTGATGGAGATCGCGTAACCGGCGCCGACATTCACGCGACCTCGCTTTTCGACGGCAATTCGTCCGTTGATCCCGATTAATTCACCGTTTGCATTGAACAGTGGCCCCCCCGAGTTCCCCGGATTAATCGAAGTATCGACCTGAATGCAATCGGTATACTCCAGGAATGTTCCGGCGGGATACTGATAGCGATGGACGCCGCTGACCATCCCGTATGTCACCGTCGGCTGAAAATCGGTGGCGAGCAGAAAGGGATTTCCCATTGCGTAGGTCCAGTCTCCTACCGCCACGGTATCGCTATCACCTAAAGGCGCGTACGGGAAATCGTCCCGACCCAGCAGCTTAATCAGTGCGACGTCCCCCGTTGGATCAATCCCGACGATCACTGCGTCATACAGGGCACCATCGTTCAATCCGCACTTCATGAACTCGCCACAGGCGCTGGTCACGTGAAAGTTCGACAATGCGTACCCGTCTGGGCTGATCAGCACGCCCGACCCCCCGCCGTTTCCATCGGGAGAGAAGATGGCGACCACCGTCGGCGCAGCTTTCCGTACCACTTCGGTCCGCTGCTGCTCAGCCAGCAGAACATCCGATTCGGCAGCCACGACAGGCAATCCACTCAGGCGAATCAAGAAGCAGATTGCGACAGCCTGAAGCAGGAACGATTTTGCAATGACACGTCTGCTGCTTGATGGCCTGGCTGGGTCCACTAGCGAGCCCTCTTCCCTCCGATTGTCGCACGAGCGGCGATGTCCTGGGTGGGTGTCCGGGCACGACTGACGAGGCATCCGTGGACTTGTCATAGCTTTCTTTCTGAACTGACGGACATGCACCCTCTTTTGAATGGATCGAGAAAGGGCCATTAATCAGGTTCGCGTATCGCTGCCCCTTCGGGAAGGGATGTTGTTGAAAAAAGAGACAGATTTACGGATCTCGAAGGACCTTCAAAACGCGGTGGCCTGCCTCAAGTATGACTTACGTTGAGTTCCGTCAACATTTTCCGACCAAAAATGTTGACGACTCGCCACGGTGACCTATGTTTGCAGAGACCTCAGCACGAATTGTTTGCCTGCTTCGCCAAGGTGACAAGACCCCTGCAATTGGAAGCGGTCCTGTTTTGGGAAAATCCTGATTCGGGGGTGAAGTCCGGTTTGGTGATGCTGAGATTGCTGCGTTCCGCCTGTCCTGCGGCGTGCTCGCAACACGGATCGCCGGTCTCTCGTGCCGTTGGGCCTGATTGCGAACGTCTCTGAAAAGATTTACCGTTTTCCCGTGTTACGTTTGAAAAGTAATACTGCAATGACTCAAGGTTCACTCCTGATTGTCGACGACGACGAACTCCTTCTGGAATCGATGGCCGATTCTCTGCGTAGCTTGGGATATCGGGCCGAGACGTCAGAGAATTGTGAAGATGCGATCCGGCGGATGAAGGATTATCCGTTCGATGCAGTCATCTGCGATGTGAATCTTCCTGATCAGGATGGATTCCGACTCCTGGAGTGGGCGACTCAGTTCGTCCCGCAGACGCAGGTAATCTTGCTCACGGGGTTGGGGACCATCGAAAGTGCCGTCGAAGCGATCAGACTGGGAGCTTTTGATTATCTGACCAAGCCGATCGTGGAAGAGGAATTAAACTTTACTCTCCGCCGGGCCCTCGGCAAGAAGCAGATGCTGACGAACAGTCAACAGTTGAAACAGGCTGTCAATCAGCGACTGGGTATTGGCAACATCGTCGGTCACGACTACCGCATGCTGAAGATGTTTGACCTGATCGAGAGTGTGGCTGACATGCGAACGACTGTGCTGATTCTCGGCGAATCAGGCACGGGGAAGACCATGACGGCACGCGCCATTCATCAGATGAGTAACCGTCGGGATAAACCGTTTGTCGAAGTCGCCTGCGGAGCACTGTCCGATTCGCTGCTGGAGAGCGAATTGTTTGGCCATGTGGCGGGAGCGTTCACGGGTGCCAACCATGACAAGGTAGGCAAATTTCTGCAGGCAAACGGCGGGACGATCTTCCTGGACGAAATCGGCACCGCCTCGCCCAGTCTGCAGGTGAAGTTGCTGCGTGTGCTGCAGGATCGCGAGTTTGAACCAGTTGGCTCTACGAAGACTCAGAAGGTTGACGTCCGGATGATTCTGGCCACCAATCTCGATCTGGAAGAGGCAGTCAAGAAGGGAGAGTTCCGGCAGGACCTCTACTACCGCGTCAATGTCGTCTCGCTGACGCAGCCTCCGCTGCGTGAACGTGTCAGCGATATTCCGCTGCTGGCTGATCACTATCTCCAGGAGTTCGTCATCCAGACCGGGAAAGGGGTCGCCGGATTCAGTCAGGAAGCGATGGAACTGCTGCAGCGGTATCGCTGGCCGGGTAATGTGCGCGAACTCGTCAACGCGGTTGAGCGAGCGGTCGTCCTGACTCGAAACACTGTGATCCAGCCAGGCGATCTCCCAGAAAGTCTGCGGCGTGATGATAGCTTCGCTGAGTTAGGCGGTCGCTTCGGGGCAGTCGGAAATCATCTGAAATCGGCGCTGGCGGACCCCGAAAAACAACTTATCATCGAGGCACTCGAAACTCATGGATGGAATCGACAGGAGACAGCGGACTCGCTCGGGATCAATCGTACGACGCTCTACAAAAAGATGAAGAAGTACGGGATTAGTTTCGAACGCCAACTCCTGAGCTGAGAACCGCCTGAATGGAGACGGAGACGGATTGGGGAGCGGGGCGCACCGGCCCCCAAACAATTCTCTGGGATAGTCCGCTTAAAGGAGTTCCAGACCTCATCTGGCGAGGGCCTGACGCTGCCTCGCCAGTCGGATGCGAGAGGCGGCGCTCAGAATTTTGATGCAGAGTGCGAGCGTCGCGAGGATGACTTCGGAGGAGGAGCATTCGTGTCGGGGAACTTGTCAAAAATCAGGTTCAACGCCTGGTTTCGCATGTCCAGAATTCGTTCCTCCGTGAACTCTCGTAACAGATCCTCGCGACAGCTTTCAGCGCTATTTGCGAGAATCCACTGCTTGGCTTTGTTAGCGATGATGATGGCCAGATCGAGTGGCTTCTGCGTGAGATCGACGACTTCAGGGTCATTGCACATCATTTCAATCGCTTCGTCGATCTGTTCCTGACTGATGGCAAGGTGGCCACCTTTCTCAGTGGATTCTGCGAAGGGTTCGAGCCGGTTTGGGTTCATGGCGGATCTCCAGAATTGGGACAGATCGGGACGGATCAAATTTCAGTAGCGGTTTCTTTCGACTCGAATCGCATCCCTTGGTCGGCTGTCATCCAGATTGCTGGCTCAACTCGCAGGATGCGTGGCGTTGAATGGAAAACCGACCAGTGTTGGATCGCAGGAAAGTTCTTTTTCTGAGACGACACTGGTCGGATATTGAAAACAGCGGTGTTAGTCGCGAAGGGGAAGCGACTTTTGTTCCGCTGATTGATCGATGCTCGCGCTCACCCTGCTCGTGTGTGAACGCGACAGCCCTCAAAAGTGGTCTCGTCGAGGTAACTTCACTCCCGGTCGCGATGACTCTTGCGACGTTCGCGCGGGATGGTTCCGAATGTAACTCTTTGTCCGTTTGTATCACGCAAATCGGATACCAGAGGTCGTATGGGACTCGCGACTTTCCGAAATGTGGGGCACCCCTGTACGGCGCCTCGGGCCGCTCCCCAGTTGACGCGGGAGCGGGCACCTTGCCTTACGTTTTTCCACCAATGGATGAAAGCGACGCTTGAAGGCTGGGCAGAATCACGCGGCCTGCGACGAGGCAGGTCGGTGCAAACGTCTCTGGCGATGAGACTGCGGAGGAACGACAGCCACGATTCCTGATGAACAAGGCGACTGGTTTACAGCGGAAATTGATCTCAGCCGGCAAGCTAAGAAGGTTGACCGACTGTGGCAGCCGCCATCCGCTCGGCAATCATGCGATTAAACTCTTCATTTGTGGGACGGATCTCGAAGGGGCCGATTTTCACTCCCGGGTGTTTGGACATCAGCGAGATTGCGTGGTTAAGATCGCGTGCTTCAAGCAGTAGGATGCCCCCCAGTGTCTCCTTGGTTTCGGCAAACGGACCATCGGTCACATCGACTGCGCCGTCCTTCATCTTCAAGGTGACCCCCTTCCCGGCCTCTCCCAGTGCTTCCCCACCCAGATAATGGCCTCCCCGCCGTAATTCTTCGTCATAGGCGAGACAATCCTGGACCAGCTTCTCTGCCACCTCGGGTGGCGTCTGAGCAAACTTCTGCTGATCGATAAAACCGAGACAGACAAACTTCATCTGACACCTCGCTCAGTATTGGGTGATTCCGTATTGGGGGATGAGGAAGTCGTATCGTCTCTGATACGGTCCCGCTTCAATGAGTCGGACGAGACACGCCGAAATCGACAGGCGAAGGAGAATTTTTTCCAACTCGCTGTCGATCCCGCTGAGCCAGGTTTGTGAACCAGACGTTAAAAACTCCCTGCGCTCACCGAGTTAATGCTGGTCATGACGCCAGAGACGCTCCATCCCGTCCAACCGGGAAACAAATAACGCCGCAGGCATGCACCTGCGGCGTCACGAAACTCAACTTGCAAGGGGGCAGACTCTAGAACTCGCCGATCGCATTGCCGTCGGCAATGAGAGCCAGATTGGTCTGGGTCTGTGCATCGATGTTCTCACTGATGAAGCGGACCGATCCGTCCGCCATTCCGACCTGCAGCCCACCGGTGTGGATACTGCCAGGCATGGACCAGGTGGCCAGGCGTCCTGGAACGATATTAGGGTTCCCGTAGGGGACCGTGTTCCAGTTGTTGATCTTCGTGTAGGCGAACTGAATACCAGCTCCGCCGACCCAGTCGAGACACGACCATGGGGGTGGCTGACCGTTGTAAACACTCAGACAGGTTTCGGTAACCATGACGGTGTTACTTGTTCCGTCGCGGGCGTCACGCATGTTCGAATTAGACGACCACCCAAACAGAGCGCGGCCCTGAATGGCTTCGGTCGACCACAACTGCTGCGTGAAGGGGGCTGCGTAGCTGGACCAAGGGAGAGTTACACTGAATCCATAGGTTGTCAGATACGTTGGCGATCCTGGGGTGTCGGAGCAGCCATAGTAGCCACCGCCGGCATCGCTGATCGACTGGGGACCATAGTCCGTCGGGCACAGCAGAGCATTGAGCTTGGTGTTCGCTGCTTTGATGTTGACGGGATCGACACCGAGAGGAGGACCACCGAACACGCCCATCGAGCTGTTGTGGTTGATCGAGTTGTACAGAGGTCCCTGATCAAAGTAAGGCAGCAGCAGGACGATACCTGACTGATTCTTGACTGCGGCCGAAGAAGCAGCGTAGGGAAAGACGTTGTACGTGTCGTGGTAGTTGTGGATCGCCAGACCGATCTGCTTGAGATTGTTTTTGCACTGCGTGCGCCGTGCTGCTTCTCTTGCCTGTTGTACTGCTGGGAGCAGCAGGGCGATCAGAACTGCGATGATGGCTATCACCACCAGCAATTCGATCAGGGTGAATGCTTTACGATTTCTCAAAATCATCCCTCGTCCTAAAAAACACCGAAAAGAAAATGAACTGCCGTCAACGCAACGAGCAATTCCTAAGGCACTGATCGAACGCCCGTCGTATTACCGCATGAAGTTGGCTGGCGGGCCCTTCGGGCTGGCGCTGCCACCTTTGCCTGATTTGGGAATATTGAAGACCAGGTCGGTCTTCCCCTCTTTACCGACGATGACTTTGTTAGGCGCGCCCGCTTTCGAGACGTCATTCCAGCTCGGCGGAATCGCTTGAACGGCGCGGCTATTGGCAGGAGGCTCATCCTCGGGAGGAACGTTTCCATCCGGGGTCAGCCAAAGTGAAAAGACAACGGTGTAATTTCCTGCAGGCAATCCTTTCTTGTTCTGATAGTTATGCATGACAAATTGCCCCTCGGCGTCCGTGACTCCGACTCCCTGGCGGGCCGAGTTTCCTGCCGCGGGCATGAACGTGACCATGAGTCGTTCGTAAGGTTTGCCATCGAACGTAACCGTCCCTTCAACAGGGACCAGTTGCTCCTGCGGTCCGGAAGCCCCGCCAAGGCAACCGACCATCCCCATCAGGAGAAGGCTCAACCCAGACCAAGAAACGCCTTTACACGACTTCATCGCAATACCCATCCTGATCTGGTTCCTACGGTTAAGTCTTTGGTCTGCAATCGATGGTGCGAGACGATTGTGTCTCGAGTGGATGCCCATCGACTGCAACGGTGACTTGTCCATCAAGCATCAGCCAGCTCGCAGTGGCTGGGATAGAATCCTCGTCGGTCTGATCCAGGGTAATGGTTTCCAGCCCCGTTCGAACGACGATTGCTAATGAAACTAAAGCTCACTGATGAAACACCGACTAGCAGGTTCTGTTCCGCTCATGTAGCGAACCGGGACTGCTGGCTTTTCCGCGTGTTCATCAGGAGGGTGTCAGTAACATCCCACCTAAACGAGACCTGAAAGGATGGGCTAAACAAAGCTCATTCCAAATCGACGGTTCCGTACAGCTTCAATTTCTGGTGAACGTCGGCGGCCGTTGTTTTTGTAGTGAAAGTGAGCGCTGCTAGCGTTGAAAATGCACATTTACCGGTCCGTGACCGTCCCTGCGTAGAAGGGGCTTTCGTTTATTGAGCAGGGTCACTGAAGACTTAAGCAACACCCCGGTTCAGATATCCGAAGTCCTCAAAAATCTTCAAAAAGAGAGCCCGAGACGTGCCAAAGACGCCGACGAAGGGACAGACGATGGCGAACATTGCCTGAAGTTTATCAACTTCTGCCTAAAGTCGGCGCAGGTAGAGATTGACGGATGTCATAAAAACTGAATTCGTCCTGAAAAACAGGCCGACGTCGGGAGTATCCTGATTCGACGCGAAATGCAGAAACTGCGTCCCCTTCTTCGCCAGCGAGCGAAGGAAGAAACGCAGTTTGTCTGCTGTAGAAATAATGACGCTTGTCAGTCTCCTCACTGGTTGCAACCTCGCACGCGTTGCTCTTGCTGACAGCCCGCTCCACGTGAGGGTGTTGTGTCGGCGAGTGAATCGGTGAGGCAGAGTTCCTGTGCTTGCGGACTTAAGCGTCAGGCGAAGATGTCCGTGGCGACGTGTCCTGCAACGTCGGTGAGACGGAAATCGCGTCCCGCATGGCGGTAGGTGAGTTGCTCGTGATTCACCCCCAACAGGTGCAGAATCGTGGCGTGCAAGTCGTGAATGTGCATCTTGTTCTCGACCGCGTAATAGCCGTAATCATCCGTAGCCCCGTAGGCCATCCCCCCCTTGACGCCTCCTCCGGCCATCCACATCGTGAAACCATGTGGATTGTGATCCCGCCCGTCATTTCCCTGCGCGGTGGGGGTGCGACCGAATTCTCCACCCCAAAGCACGAGGGTGTCGTCCAGCAGGCCGCGGGCCTTCAGGTCTGTCAGGAACCCGGCAATCGGTTTGTCGACCTCGGCCGCGTTCTTGGTGTGACCCTGATACAGGTTACCGTGCTGGTCCCACTGGACTTCACTGTCGCTATGAGTCACCTGCACAAAGCGGACACCTCGTTCCAGGAAACGGCGAGCCATCAGACACTGTCGTCCGAAGTTCTCCGTGACAGGGTCGTCGATGGCGTACAGGTGCTGGGTGGCAGCCGTTTCACCGGACAGATCCTGAATTTCTGGCATCACCCCCTGCATGCGGTAAGCCAGCTCAAACGAGTTCAGGCGTCCCTCCAGGGCCAGATCGTCACCTGCCACGGAAAGATGATCGCGATTCATCGCGGCAATCAGGTCGAGTTGTCGCCGCTGTTGTTCGTGTGACAGCCGCGAATTCTCGATATGCTTGACCATTGCCTTGATCGCCGGCAAGCTCGCGTTACCAATCGGAGTGCCTTGGCAGTACGCCGGCAGAAACGCGGCTCCCCAGTTGTTCGCCCCGCCATGAGCCAGGGTCGGACAGATCGTGATAAAGGCGGGCAAGTCCTGGTTTTCGGTTCCCAGTCCGTAAGTGATCCACGATCCCATGCTGGGGCGAACGAACTGGTCGCTGCCCGTGTGCAGTTTGAGCAGTGCTCCGCCGTGCGCGGGGTTGGTGCCATGAACCGAACGCAGAATGCAAAGGTCGTCGATGTGCTTCGCCACATGCGGGAACAGATCGCTGACCGGCAGTCCACATTCCCCGGACTGATGAAACTTCCAGGGTGACTTCAGCAGGTTCTCCGCCTTGGCGAACAGAACTTTCGGCAGTTCAAGCGGAATTGGCTTACCGTGATCCCGGGTGAGCAATGGTTTGGGATCAAAGGTGTCCACATGTGACGGTCCCCCCTTCATGAAGAGGAAGACAATCCGCTTCGCCCGGGCAGGAAAGTGCGGCTGTTTCGCAGCCAGAGGATCACGGGCCGCAGTAGCCGGTGAACTCGATGCGCTCGCTTCCTGATTGAGCATCGCAGTCAGTGCCAGATGGCCGAATCCGACTGCCGAGGATTTCAGTAGCTGTCGTCGTGTCTGCAAGGGAAATTGATTCGACATGATCACCTCAAGTAGATGAATTCGTTGCTGGCGAACAGACTTTGGCAAAATAGAGACCAGTCCTGGCGCGTGGCATTTTCGCCCAGGAATTGCATCGCTCGTTTGATTTCCGCTTCCTGCGGTGGACGACCAAACGCTAATTCGTAGGCGAGTTGAATCCGGGCCTCGTCATACCCCGAAGCCGTCCTGAGACGTTCCGCCAAAGCATCGGCAGAGTCCATGACCAGATCCGAATTCATCAGCAGCAGGGCCTGTGGGGCGACGACTGTGGAACTGCGATCTCCTGTGGGCATCGTTGGATCGGGGAAATCGAACTGTTCGAACATGGTGTAGACATTGTTTCGCACAACGGGCAGATAGATTGCGCGTCTTAGACTGTCGTACTTCGTGTGGTCAATCGAAGTATGGTCGAACACGAACTGGCGATTGCGTAACGGGATCGACTTTCCGCCAATGGATTCATCCAATCGTCCCGAGACTGCCAGAATGGTGTCCCGAATCTGCTCAGCGTCCAACCGCTGCAGCGGGAATTTCCACAGCAGTCGGTTATCCACGTCGATCTCGGAGGCGGATGCTTCATCAGGATTCGTTGAAGCCATCTGGTAGGCATTGGAAGCCAGAATCAGGCGATGCAATTCCTTGATCGACCATCCCTGCTCCATGAAATGCCGGGCCAGGAAGTCAAGCAGTTCCGGATGTGATGGGCGATCCCCCAGTCGACCAAAGTTTTCGGTCGATGCGACGATCCCCTTCCCGAAGTGCCATCGCCAGACACGATTTACAAAGACGCGTGCGGTCAGTGGGTGTTCGGTACTTGCCATCCACTGTGCCAGTTCCATTCGTCCACTCTGCGTAACCTTGAGAACCGGGCGAACGGTCGAAGTTCTCATGACCTCGGGAAACTCGCGCGAGACGGGCTTTCCAAGATTGCGATGGCTGCCGCGAATATGAATCGGGATTTCTGTCTGAACCGGACCATCCGCCACCCCCATGGCCGATGCGGCATCCGGTGACTGGCTTTCGAAAATGCGTGCTTCGGTGGCTAACCTGTCGTATTCGGCCAGCGTCGCGGCATCGAATGCGAATTCGGGCTTGGGTGGAACGGCGAGGAATCCGGAAGCGTCATACAGAGCAGCCCTCGCCTGTTCCAGCTTGGGGTCCTCGAGCGTCGAGGCAGAAGGATTCGCCTTGCGTGCTTCAGCGAGTGCCGGTTCTACTCCCTCCAACAGGGGGCGGAAATGCTGATCGATACCGGCAATATCACCCGCTTCAGCAAGTGGATGCCAGGCGCTGAACAGAGGATCATCCCGGTGCCGGTCCAGGTGCAATCGGCAATGATGCAGGATCCGTGGATGCAGTCCGTACGGCTGGGCGAATGCTTCCACTTCGACCAGTGACGAATCGGGGCTGAAGCGTGCCGCGGCCACCAGGTAGTCGGTCGCTTTGGAACGGGCTGCCAGACGGAGTTTCTCGGTCGCCTGACTGCGGAAGTTCGCCGCCGCAGCCTGCTTTTCAGCAATCTGCTTATCGACTTCCTTCAATTTGTTAAGTTCTTCTTCCGTGGCGAAGGAATGTTCGTACCAGTGTTTGATCGCTCCGTAGTTGGTATTTGCGAACGTCCGTGTGCTTTTGAAGATTGCGGCGAGCGCGTAGTAGTCGGTCTGTTTGATCGGGTCAAACTTGTGGTCATGGCAGCGGACGCAACCGAAAGTCATCCCCAGGAAGGTCTTGCTGGTCGAATCGAGTTGCTCATCGATCGTATCCATATCCAGCTTTTCGCGATCAGGCTCCGCCAGAACCTTCGCACCCAGAGCCAGGAATCCGGTTGCGGTTCTCGTCTCCTGATTGGCTTCGGGCAGCAGGTCTCCGGCGAGCTGTTCGATCAGGAACCGATCGAAGGGTTTGTCCTTATTGAAGGCATTGACGACATAGTCGCGGTATCGCCACGCCGTACCGTAAGCGAGGTTTTCGTCCAGCCCGTTGGAATCAGCGTAGCGGGCGACGTCGAGCCAGTGTCGGCCCCAGCGGACTCCGTATCCTGGTGACGCCAGCAGACGCTCATAAACGTTCTTGAAGGCGTCTGGCGATTCGTCTGCGAGGAACGCCTTGATCTCTTCAGGAGTGGGGGGAAGTCCGGTCAGGTCGAAGGTGACGCGGCGAATCAATGTCGCCTTGTCCGCCATCGGAGCGGGTTTCAGGCCATTTAACTCCAGCTTCGCGAGCAGGAAGGCATCGATTGGCGTCTTTACCCAGTCTTTTTGTTTCACTTCGGGAAGTGGCGGATTGGCAACAGGGCGAAACGACCAGAATTCCCGCCCTTCTTCAATACTCATTCCGACCGGCTTGGGGGCTCCCTCGGCTTCCTTTGCTTCACGGGGATCCACCGCGCCGCGGGTGACCCATTTCTCGAGAATTTCAATCTCGGCATCGGTGAGCCGGTTCTTGGGGGGCATCTGGAAGTCCGAGTTCTTGTAACGGACTGCCTCGATAATCAGGCTTTTGTCAGGGTCCCCGGCGACGAGCGCCGTGCCGGAATCTCCCCCTCTCATAACGCCGTCGCGGGTATCCAGACTGAGCCCTCCGCTCGCCTTGGCACCGGAATGGCATTCGTAGCAATGCTGGACGAGCAGCGGACGAACGCTCTTCTCGAAAAATTCCAGATCCGCCGCAGATGGCTCTACCGCATGGCTTAGAGAGAACGGCGTCAGCGATCCGAAAAGCGACCAGATGATCAGAACTGACCACCGGGCACGGGATGCGGGAAGTTGATTCTGCATAGTCACGCACTCACCTGGATAGTATCAACCGAATCACGATTCCACAGAAACTTCATTGAAAGTACGCCAATCCACGGTGCGACGCCGGCCACCACAAGAACCATGTCATAGCTCTTGGAGATGTCAGCGAGCATCCCGAACAGGCTGTGCATCGGGGACGTTACCGCCCAGACCCACAGGCCCAGCAAGCCCGTCATCCTGCCGACATGCGACACGGAAAGCTCCTGGACAAAACTATAATAGCACGGGGCCATCGCCAGTGCTCCTGCCCCAATTAGTAGCAGTGTCCCCAGTAATGGCCAGCCTTGACCCAGCCACGGAAGAAAGAGACTGGTCGAAGTCAGGGCGCAGGAGCAGGCAAAAACGGTTCGCCGAGCGTTGTGGGGCGTACTGCCCCATCGGCGGACCAGCCAGAGCGAACCCACTCCTGCCAGAATGCAGCCGACGTCCGTGGCGAGGAAGTAAAGTGAGTTAAAATCCAGAGCGACACTTTCTTCATATCCTCGGCCAATCTGCAGGAATTTCATCAGCCAGACACGGTACGTGTGCCAGACAATCTGCATTCCAATCACAAGAATGGCAACGGCCCAAAGTCGGCCGCTGCGAAGGATGGTAAAGAGCGTCGGGGCGTTTGTATCGGCTTTAGCGGCGGTGTTCTGGGCCAGATCGCGGGATCGAAGTGCGAGAAACCAGGCGAGGACCCACACAAATCCAGTGGCACCTACGGCGACAAAGGTCGACCGCCAGGATCCTGATTCTTCGGTAATGAGAAGTTTCATGATCTGCGGAGTAATGATTGCCCCGATCGACGCTCCGCTTTGCAAAATGCTGTTTCCCATCGTTCGCTCTTTTTCGTCGAGCAACGCGAACGTTGTTTTCAGCGCGCAAGGCCAGTGACCGGCCTCGAAGAAGCCCAGGAGAGCGCGGCAGACGAGCAGTTCAGTGAACCCGTTGGACCAACCCGTGGCCATCCCCATGAGTGACCATGAGGCCAAGACCGCAGGGTAGAGCCAATAAACACTGCACCGATCGGCAAGAAAACCAAATGTCAGTGATCCGATGGCAAAAGCCCAGCCAAAGGCTAATTCCAGGTTTCCATACTGGACATCGCTGAGTCCCAGTTCTGTCGTCACCCGGACAGAGGCGCTGGCCAGCGCCACCCGATCCATATAGTTAATGGTGGTTGCCAGCAGCAGGAGTCCTGTGATGCCCCATTTCCAGAAGGCCGGTCGCGGAGGGATCACTGTATCGGTCGACATGGGATACGCTGCTCAACTTGTTTCAGGCGGGTGGGATTTTTCGATCAGTTAAAGAGCGTCGATCACGTCACTGGAACGGTCTGATCCGGTCGTCAATGGCTGCCACCAGGACTTGGCGACGTATTGTCCGATTCGGGAACCGGACCAAACTCGGCCGAGATGTCCCGTGCGCATTGCACGGCCGCTTCAACGAGCGCTGATTGCTCGACCGGCTCGTCACGGCGACAAAGGTGCGATACGCAAAGCACCCCCAGCAGATTCGATCCGCCACCCATCACTGCGATGGCACAGTCACGGACCCCCACCACGATGGGACTGTCTTCGTATGAATAGCCCCGCTTGCGAATCTCGGCCATGTGGGCTTCATACATTTTGATTCTGCTTGCGGTCTCACCCGACTGTTTCCAGTAATCTTTTCGTCGATGGTCCGGAAGCATCGCCAAGGCGACCAGGCCACTGATTCGTCGATGCAGTTCAAAGGTGGCACCGATTCGCACGGCCAGCATGACGTCGGAGTCCCCCTCCGCACGGGCGACGACAAGCATCCGGTTCTGAACCACGATGTTGAGGTGACATGATTCGCGCAGTTGCCGGGCCAGCCGCTCCATGTGGGGCATCGCGTGGGCAACGAGCATCTGCGTCGATGCGTGCTGGGAACCGAGTTCAAACAGCTTGGTCGACAATCGGTAAATCTGACCGCTGTCCCGAACCAGATACCCCCGCTCCTGCAGACACACCAGCACCCGAAACAGTTCCTGCTTGCTTCGTCCCAGTGCATCAGCAATCCCCGTCAGGCTCATCCCGCGCGAAGAATCCCCCAGCAGTTCCAGCACATCCAGAGCTTTGTCGACAGCCGGTGCGTTGTAGACTGTGGTCTCTTCGTTATTCGAGATCGCCCGCCGTGAAGCTGAGGATTTTTTGGATTCGTTTTTCATGAAACTCAGTTTTGCAGATGATACAGGGAGGGTCAAGCCTGATCCGATTGCGATTGCGGATACCCGATACGAGCAACACATGAGTAGAGAGGATTCGAACCGAATCAGAACGTCAGGCACGCGGAGAACAGCGAGTAGATGAGCGGAACTGATTAGACAACGAGGGATCGGAATTCACAATTATCATCGGCCCATTGGCGGGGCGAATTGGTGAAGACCGAAGTTCGCAATCCAGCGATCTGGGGCCGACGTGCCCACCGTTATTCTCGAACGATCGGGCTCGGGAAAGCTTGAGGCGATCAAGGAGTTACGACGAAAGTGTGCGGTGGACGATCGTATTCGAGGCAACAGGCCCGATTCCCTTTGCCGGATAGCAGAGGACCGGCGTCAGTCTCCGAAATTGCGGTTTACGAAGCGCTGGTCGTGCATGAGGCTTTTTCGTCGGCTGTCGTCCCAGTAGGATAAAACCGTCTATCGGCAACCATTTAATGTCAGGAAATCTTGATGAGCGACCGTCAGAAGTTAATTGACCTGTTTCATGAACGAGCCTTGAAGTTTGGCGATTTCACTTTGGCCTCGGGTAAAAAATCGACCTATTATCTTGACGGAAAGCAGATTTCGCTGCATTCAACCGGTCTGCGGCTTGTCAGCCAGGGTTTGCTGGAACTGCTCGACGGGATTGAATTTTCCGCGATCGGGGGGATGACCATCGGCGCCGACCCGATCGTGGGAGGTGTGCTTGTCGCCGCTGCGGAAACGGGACGTTCGCTCGACGGTTTTCTCGTCCGGAAGGAATCGAAGGGGCATGGGACGCAGCGCTACGTCGAAGGCCCTGTCAAGCCGGGTTCCAAAGTGGTCGTGATTGATGACGTCGTGACCACGGGTGGCAGCGCGCTCCTTGCTGTCGATCGAATTGTCGAGTTCGGTTGTGAAGTGGTCTGTGTGGTCGGGATTGTTGATCGCAAGGAAGGAGGGGCTGCCAACTTCGCCGCGCGAGGACTGCCCTTCCGTTCGCTGCTCACGATTGAAGACTTCAGAATTACCGCTCCGCCACAGGCGTGATGTGAAAGGCGGACTCAACTCGGATCTCGGCCCGGATAAACGAGGATGACAGACGTGGTGAGAACACTTGTTGCTGCAATCATCGGCATCGTTTATCTGGCCCCCGAGTGGGTCGCGGCAGAGCAATTGCCCACCGCAAAACGGGTTTCGCGATGGGGTGACGAAGGGCTGCCGAAGCTGACCACGTCACGGGTGACTGGATCCCCTGAGCCCCCATTGCCCTATACCACGCAGCGCGTCTATCCCCAACTGAAAATCAACTTCCCTGTTTCGATCATCCACCAACCGGGCAGCGACCGGCTGTGGACGATTACCTTTGACGGACCTTCCGGAACAACACTGATTCGTCGGTTTGTAGACTCGGTTGATGTCACCGAACTGGAAACGGTGATTCCGTCAGAACCGGGGAACGTCGCCACCGATGTGCTTTTTCATCCCCAGTTCGAGCAGAACGGTTATGTTTTCATCGGGCATAATGAGCCCGTGACTGCGGGAGGAGAAAAGTACTGCCGGATTTCGAGGTACAAGGTCAATCCACGACCACCCTACGAAGTGGACGTCAGCTCGAAGACCACGATTATTGAGTGGCCCTCGGACGGCCACAACGGCGTTGCCATGGCGTTCGGTCTGGACGGCATGTTCTACGTGACTTCAGGCGATGGGACGTCTGACAGTGATACCAACCTGCGCGGCCAGGAAATGTCGCACCTGACGGCGAAAGTGCTCCGAATCGATATCGAACATCCCGAAGAAGGGAAGCACTACTCGGTTCCTGGTGATAACCCATTCGTTGGTCGGGACGGGATCGCACCGGAAACGTGGGCTTTTGGTCTACGTAATCCGTGGAGAATGACTGTCGATCGTCAGACGGGACACCTGTGGGTCGGAAATAATGGTCAGGATCTGTGGGAGCAGGTCTATTTCGTCCGCAAGGGTGACAATTATGGCTGGTCCGTGTTCGAGGGAAGTTATCCTTTCTATCTGGAACGGCAAATGGGCCCTGCCCCGTATGTCAAACCGACGCTCGAGCATCACCACTCGGAAGCCCGCTCACTGACCGGTGGTATTGTTTACTACGGCCAGAAACTGCCCGAACTGCGTGGTGCTTATATTTACGGGGATCATTCCACAGGCAAGGTCTGGGGAGCCCGACATGACGGAACAAACGTGCTCTGGCACCGTGAACTCGTCGACACTCCGTTCCATATCCCCGGCTTCGGTACTGATTCAAAAGGGGAGTTTCTGGTTGCCGATTACGCGGGTAACGGTGAAGGAGGGTTCTACACACTCATCCCCACTCCTCCCCCTGACAATACGGTTCCCTTTCCTCGCACGCTGAGCGAAAGCGGTCTCTTTGAATCCGTGAAGGGACACATTGTTCAGCCCGCTCTGATTCCCTACGACGTGAATGCACCCCTGTGGTCTGACGGAGCTGGCAAGGCGCGGTTCATTGCCATTCCGGGAGACTCGCCCAGGATCGAAATTACGGGGGCTCGCGGCTGGAATTTTCCCGACGACACCGTGATTGTGAAATCGTTCTCGCTGGATTTCATCGAAGGGGATCCGAATTCACGCCGCTGGATCGAGACCCGCTTTCTGACAAAACAGCAGAATGAATGGGTGGGGTACTCATACCGTTGGAACGAAGAACAGACGGATGCCGCTTTGGTTTCCCAGGAAGGGATGGATCAGGAATTCACGATCAAGACTGCGGAGGGGACGCGTCAGCAGGTCTGGCATTATCCCAGTCGTGCAGAGTGCATGGTGTGCCATAGCCGAGCCGCAGGCTTTGTGCTGGGACTGAGCACCGGCCAGATGAATCGCTCGGCCATTGATCTACCGCTGCATGCAGGCGCAAGTTCCGAACCGTCCACCAATGGCACATCGGCATCCGCGAATGGAGACCTGCCGCTGGAGAATCAGTTGGAAATGCTTCAGAGGTTGGGATTACTCAAACTGGATAAAACACCCGCTGAACTCGAGCGTCTTGTGAATCCCTATGATGAAGCCGCTCCGCTGGAACTACGTGCGAAGTCGTACCTGCATGCCAACTGTGCGAACTGTCACGTGGAAGCAGGAGGTGGTAACTCACAAATACAGCTTGAATTTGTGACGGCGCTGGATCAGATGAAAGTGATCGACGCGGTGCCGGTCCACGACAAGTTCGGATTGCCCGACGCTCGCATCGTCGCTCCCGGACACCCTGAGCGATCCGTCATTCTCCAGCGCGTCGCGAAGCGAGGTCGGGGTCAGATGCCGCAACTGGCCACATCGCTCGTTGACCAGCCCGCGGTCGAAATGCTGAGCACCTGGATCAAAAGTCTGGACATGTCATCGAAAACGACTTCGACTGGGGAATAGGGCGATTTCCCTCAATTTCAATTCCGATGGGCGCGAGGTGTCGAACTGTGTTAACTGGTCGAACTGTGGCAACGGATTGATGCCCACTGATTGACCAGTCCGTTCCCATGTAAAGATTGCAAGCACTCAGTCTTGGCAAGAGCGGTCCGGCCCGTCATCGAGCGCTTGAGCTTTGAATGAGTTGCTCAAGGAACGGATCATCAGGTCGATCGTCGTGCGAGGCCGCCCGCGTCCGATGCCGTTGCTGGGGAATTGGGTTATCGCAGATTAGACCCTGCAGAGATCCGGTTCGCAGCGATGTCCTGTGAAAAGCTTGCTCTAAAGGTAAATCTCAGACAATTTGCCGGGCTCTGCAGGTTACCAGGCTGCCCCCGACGGATCAGCGGTCTTCATCGTCACGCTGTTGGACCTTCCGGTTCTGTGAGACTTTGGCAGCGGCAGAGTTGACTGCTCTGACGGTGAAAAGAGGTTCCTGCATTCCATCACGGCTTCGTCGAGTGGGGACCTGGGCGATTTCCAGGTCTCGTTCGGCGTCGAGGGAGAAGGGATGAATCTCTTCAGGATCGCCCAGTCTCGGTTCGTTGTCAGGCGACTGACCACGGATCAGCGGGCCGTCGTTCCGATTGCGGTCTCGTGTGGCGATCTGTGTTCCGGCAGGCAGTTTGGCACTTCCCGCAAGGACCCAGTCATCCCATTCCCGTTCCAGTGATTCAATACTCTGGAACCCGTAGAGCTGGTTTAATGCGACTTCCCAGCCCCGTTCGTGTGCTAAAGCCATCAGTCGTAGATACTGCGGCTTGTCAGCGTGTTGAATCAGGAAATCCGCAAGTGAATGTCCTTCTGCGTAGAGGGTGAGGACGTCTTGCTTATCTTCCGGATAGTTCTTGATATCAAGCAGTGTTCGCAGCGGGATTTTCCGTCGCGTCCCCATCACACGGGAATGAATATCGCGAAGACGGTTTCGTTCGGAGTCGTGTTCGATCAGCGACGCAGCTCCCTCATCAGCCCAGCGTGGCAGCGGGCGGCGGAAGTGACTGGCAAAGATTGTGTGATTGATTTCATGGGGAAGGACGGAATCGAGAATGCGTTGCTCGCTTCCCTGAACCTCCATTTTCCAGCCGTAGACTTCACCACCCTGAAAGTTAAAGGTGGTGGCTCCCCCTGCCCCCATCGACCCGACCTTTACGGAGATGGGGCATGGGTGCTTCCAGTTTCCCGGTAGCGGCTTGCCGGTCCATTCAATGGCGAGCTCACGACGGTAGACTTCGGCAGCGTCACCGACTTGTTTGGCAAAATCCGGTGTGGGGGCATCGACTGAAAAATTGGGAGTGCGATAGGTCGCGCCGACCGACGCGAGAGCGCCAATCAGAAGTAATCCACGGAAGAAAGCGTCCATGCTGGTTCCGAAATCGAATGAAGCGGATTTTTCGTCGAATCAGCATCATGCCAATTCGCGATCGGGCAGGGAAAATTCAAGCAACTGTCGCACCGAATCACATTCGGCAAAAGCTGCCGGAACACTCTTTGAGTCGGAATCTCTTACGCCGAAATCTCTTATGGATTTCGAATTTGGCCCGGCAATGCATTCTCCCAGATCAGGCGGGCGATGTCCAGCTTGTAAAGATTACACGGATGGTGAGGAGTTTAGCGGAGATGAGGAGACTTTGCAGGGATGGCGAGAGAGTTCAGGTGTTAGAATCGATGGAATCCACATCCCCCGAGATTTGCGGAACGGCAGCAAACGGCGCCTGACTGCACCCTGGCTGGAACGGGGCCATTAAGTCTGAAAACTTACACTCGGCTTTCGCCGCGATTTACCCGATATGTAGTTCGTCGCTGACTGAAACGCGGCAGGCCGGAATATGGCCCTCAGGCGGGATGGATCTCGCAGGACAATTTGGACAGAGATCCAGAGCACATTCAACCGGAGTCCGCCATCTTGGCCCATTCGCATTTGCTGGTTCAACACCTACTAAAACAGCTGGAAACTCATCAGCGGGACCGGCGCGATCGCGTACGACGACCCGAATGGTTGACCGCGCTGGTTCACCAGTCTGCCGCTCTGTTTTCTCCCCTCCGCGGCGTGGGACGAGTCGGTTCGCAATGCGAATATACAGATGGCGGCTGGGAAGCGCGGCTGTATCTCGGATTTACAGAAATTGTCGGGGGCAAGGATGACGGTCACTCGCAACTGATTGGATTCGAGTTCGATTTTCGCCGGTTGACGGACCTGTTCACGCAGGTGGACCAGTTTCTCTGGAATGTCGGTGCTTCGAGTAGTGGCACGAACTCGTCATTTGTGACTCTGGTCGGCACGATTGATGACAATCAGGTCTGCTTGAAAATCTACTCCCGACCTCCGGTGGAAGCTGGCCCTGCGTTTCACCGACGTGTTGACGGGACGCTGAACGCGATCGGCTAGGCGACCACACAATTTGGCGATAACACAGGGCCCGCTGAATATCGCCCTGCGGTATCGAGCACGGGGGGTATTCGCATCCCCCGCACCAAGTATGGCACTCCGGAGGCGCCCGTTCCTGTTCCCATCGAGCAGGGATTTTCTTCAACGGGCCTGAACTGTTTCTCTCATCTCCGTTGGTCCCCGACGCACCGGCGATCCTGTGACTGAGGACGGCGTGTGGTGAGGACGCTGATTCGGACTTCCTGCGCCTTAATTCTCTTCTTGTGTTCGGCCGACTCCCGTTGCCGTCGTCCTCCCTTTTCCAGACGGATCGAGCGTCCGCATCGGTTCTCACTTCTGGTTTGAAGCATTCGGGGGAAGATTTTGTCCTTCCCCCGAAGATCCGCGCGTATGGGTCGTCGATGCGCGACATTTTTTCCCGAGGCCACTTTCGGGTGGGACGACGATTGCTGCGGCGATCCCTTATGCCGCTACTGACTTCGTCGGTCCTGTGATGCCAAGGGGTTATGACCTTCAGAAGTCTGCACTGTCCCCGTGAAAGGGGAGCAGCATCGTGCGCCTAGTGGGAAAACCGTGCTCGCCAGACTCGTCAGAATCCCTTTCTTCGGTTGATCTTCAGGTCTGCTTACGCGAGTTGTCGGAATAGGGGCTTGAATTGCGTTGTGTAGGATAGGCAAAATGAGCTGAGTTGTTCGTCCTGTATGAACCCTCTGAATTCAGTGAAAGAGAAAGAACTCAGCAATGAAACGGAACCTGGTCAATTTCTCCCGCGTCCTGCTCGCCGCATTCGCCATCGCGGTGTCTTCACAGGCCGCTGACGCACAGCTCTACGGCGGAGGCTGCTGCGGATCGAACTATGACTATGCTTTTGCTCCTGTGCACTCCACTTCGAGCTTTGGGTACGGCTACACCCCAACCTTCCCTTCTTCGTACGGTTACTCTGGAATCGGGTACGGAGCCGCTCCATACGCCTATTCTGGGTATGCTGTCGGTTCGAGCTGCAACACGGGATGCGGCCTGTTCGGACACCTCCGTCGTCGACGTGCCTACTGTGCGTCACCCTGTGATTTCGGCACCTATTACCGACCCGCTTACTACGGTGGCTGTGCGACCACGACTGCGTGCTACGTTCGTCCACGTCGCATTCGTGCCTGCCGTCCCCACTGCTACACCTATGCTTGTGGTACAGTTGCCTGTGCTCTCCCATCCCCGATCTACACCGGAGCCATCGCAACCTGCTGTGCTCCCGTCGCCAGCAGCTGCGGTGACGTTGGCTTCAGCGCGTACCCTGTCGATAGCAGCATCAGCACTTCTGCCCCGGCGGCCGTGATTGCGACTCCGGCATTGAGTCCTGCTGCCCCTTCAGCAGCACCCACTCCGATCGCGCCAGCACCCGCCACGAATCCTGCTCCTCCACAGGAACCTGCTACGGCTCCAGCGCCGCAGCCCGGTACGTGATCAAGGTCCCGATTCGGTCGGAAGTGAACCAACTTGGAAGTGCCGAGTCGTCAGCGTCAGACTGCCCGATAGCAACCCATGAGCAGCCCGAGCCAGATTTTAAACTGCTGTGCAGCTGAGATTTATAGTTTGCTAACGAGAATGTAAGTCCACTGAACTCACAAGCGTTCAGTGGACTTTTTTTGTGTTTAATTCCCGCCGTAAACAAACGACGGAGCAGGTGCTAAGCGTTTTCCAACCTGACCGCAGAATGATTTCCTGCGCTTTTCGAAGATACTCGAAACTGGTGATGAGGAACACTTGCAGCCGAAGGACGTCTACCGCAATGGTGAGTCAAGGGGCGATGCACAACTGGTCGATGCTCACCTGGTGGCGACGAAATCTTGAGAAGACGAGTGTACAGCGACTGCGGTTACGGTGATTTCGACACAATAGACCGTCGGAATTTTGAGAGGTATAACTGGCTCGGCATCGAATATCCATTCGGAGACGAAAGTAATGAGCTTTGCTGATTCTGTAGTTAAGGCGGTGGGTCCATGGCGAAAAACTTTGAGGACGCGTCGTCTTAAACCATTTCTCGGTATTGTCGAGGAAGTTTTTCGGGAACGAGGGGAGGTGCAAATTATTGATGTTGGCGGGACACGCAACTACTGGAATCTGGTCCCGCCCGAAGTGATGGAACAGTACAACATCTTTGTCACTGTCATTAATTTCAAATCTGAATCATTCGAGCCTACTTCGCGGATCCAATTCATCCAGGGAGACGGATGCAGTTTACCCGACTTTGGTGATAAGAAATTCGACATCGTTCATTCGAACTCGGTGATTGAACACGTTGGAACATGGAAGAACATGACTCAGTACGCTAACGAGGTGCGCCGCATCGCTCCTCGTTACTGGGTTCAGACCCCCTACTTCTGGTTCCCGATCGAACCGCACAACATGACTCCGTTCTATCACTGGCTCCCCTTTTCCCTCCGTGTCAAATTGAATATGCGTTTCAATCTCGGGAACTGGACTCGCAGCAAGACGATTGATAATGCCGTCCGGACAGCAGAAAGCTCTCGACTGCTCGACTGTGCGATGTTGAAAGAGCTTTTTCCGGATGCCAAACGCCGGGTTGAACGCGTGATGCTGCTGCCGAAGTCGATCATCATGGTCAGGTAGCAGGTCGAGGTGTTAGAGCGGAAAATCCCGGAACAAGCCGAGTGTTCGCAGGACTCCAGGGTGCCACCTGTGGCAAGTGCCTCCGAAATGGCGACAGCAGCGGCTCACGAGGAAGCCGCTGCTGTTCTGCTTCCCGGTAGAATGCGCCAGGGGAACTTTGACACGCGTGTCAAAGTTCTCTTCCGAAGTGATCGGGCTCTTGTGACACGTGGTACACAGTCGGCGGAGGCATCCTTCCAGCTGAGATTGGAAGAGAATGTGCAGAGCTTATCGCTGTGTGTTGCTTGAAAACACTCCCACACAATTCTGATGACCGGTGTAACGGGGAAGTTCCCGAAGGCGACCGGAAGGCTACGGAATTAGAGGTTACCTTGGCATCGCAGGGTACTCGCTGAGTATACTCCGGGTCGCAGGCTCTCCAGAGAGAGGTCTTTCGCCACAGGTGCCTCAATTTCGAAGGCTTTATGGATACTTTTGCCGAAGATTCATCATACGTCGTACGCTACGGAGTGACTCGGATTCTGGGCGAATTTACGGCCCGGGGATTCGCTCCGATCCCGCGTGGAACGGCTGTCATTGTTCGCAGTGATCGCGGCCATGAATGGGGAACCGTGCTGAGCACGGCCACCGAGCAAACGCGGACGTACCTGGGATCGTCCGACGCGCACGGACGAATTATCAGGCTGGCCTCTCCGGAAGACGAGGCCGAGCGCGATCAAAAAATCCAGGCCGAGAAAGACGCATTCGCCGGCTGCCTGGAACTGATCAATGAAAGAAACATGCAAATGCAGCTCGTCGATGCCGAACTCGTCATCGGCGGTGAGCGGCTGATTTTCTACTATGTGTCAGAACAGCGGGTCGACTTTCGAGATCTCGTCAAAGGGCTGGCTAAGCGATTTCATGTCCGGATCGAGATGCGGCAGATCGGCATCCGAGATGAAGCAAAACTTCTGGCCGATTACGGTGACTGCGGGCAACCGGTCTGCTGCAATACGTTTCTGCGTGAGATGCCCCCCGTCTCGATGAAGATGGCCAAGCTTCAGAAAGCCACTCTCGATCCATCCAAGATTTCGGGGCGTTGTGGTCGTCTGAAGTGCTGCCTGCGGTACGAATACGACACCTACGAAGAGCATCGCAAGGAATTACCCCCGGTCGGTGCAACGGTCATCACCAAGCAAGGAACGGGACGGGTTATCGGCGTGGAACTGCTGGCTCAGAAGCTGGTGATTCAGTACGAAGGCCAGCGGCAAATCATCTCGGATGCAAAGGACGTGCTGACTGTTGTCAGTACCAAGTCACAAAAGAAGCCCGTTGCCCCCGTCGAAAAGACCGCGACTGACACGACGGGAAACGACGATGCGCCGAGTTCCCGCCCGCGGCGTGAAAACAAGCCGCGCCAGGACAATCGCCCGAATCCGCGACCTCGGCGAAATGCGGGTGAAGGCGAATCAGAGAATCGACGGGATGAACCCGCATCCGAGCCGTCCCCTGATGCTGATTTAGGGTAGACTTGCCAACCATGTCAAATGCTGCGCCGACTCCCCAATCGGATCGTTCACCTCACCCGAATCTGCTTGCCTCGCGTATCGCGCTCGCAGTGCTGCTGATCTATTGGGTCGCCCTTTTCTACGGTACGCATACCCGAGTTCCAAAGGGGCTGCTTCCCAAGGATTCCGACAAGCTGATTCACTTCTGGGCGTACGCAGGATTGGGAATTCTGTTAATGTCCTACCGATCCACGCAAAGAGCCTGTACGTGGCTCAGTGTCGCCGGTTGCTGGCTTCTGCTCGCCCTGTACGGAGCATTCGACGAACTGACTCAGCCGCTGGTCAATCGGAATGCGGACCTGGCCGACTGGTACTGTGACATTGCCGGTGCACTGGTTGGGCTGGCGATGGTCAAGCTCGCTGTTCGGTACTGTCAGGCTCGGTCCCCCTCGCAATTACAAGAACCATGATCTTTTCAATGTAAGGCAGCCAATGATGTCAGAAGAGCCTCTGATCGCTGTGTTTGTGGATTTCGAAAATCTGGCGATTGGAGTCCGGCATATGAAGACAGGGGCGTTTCAGATTCAACTGATTCTGAAACGATTGCTGGAAAAAGGAAGAATCGTTCACAAGCGGGCTTACTGCGACTGGAGTAACTACCGCGACGCTGTGCGCGAGTTTCATGCTCAGGGGATCGAGCTGATCGATATTCCGCAGAGTAAGATGAGTGGGAAGAACAGCGCCGATATTCGGATGGTCGTCGACGCGATCGACCTCTGTTACGCCAAACAGCACATCGACGTGTTTGCACTGATTTCTGGGGACAGTGATTTTTCGCCCCTGGTGTCGAAGCTGAAAGAAAACAACAAACGGGTGCTCGGGTGCGGTGTGAAGAGCTCAACCTCTGACCTGTTGATCGCCAACTGCGACGAGTTCATTTACTACGACGATCTGATTCGCGTTGCGCGGAAACCCGTGGTTGTTCCGAAACCGGGAGCCTCTCAGGAAGACAAGACTCTCGAAGACAAAACGCAAGAGGCTTTCGATCGGACGATCGAAGTCTTGAATTCGCTGGAACTCGACTACGATCCGCCGATCTGGGGATCCATGCTCAAGCAGGCAATCAAGCGAGTTCATCCCGGTTTTAACGAAGGCTATTACGGATACGGAAGCTTCTCGGATCTGCTGCACGATATCGAAGATGCCGGACTGATCGAACTCGACTTTGATGAGAAGCGTGGCAACTATCAGATTCGCACCAAGAAGGTAGTGAAAAAGAAATGACCGATTCGATCGTTGGCCCCATGATCGACCTTCGCAGCGATACCGTCACCAAACCGACTGCGGCAATGCGCGCCGTGATTGCTGCTGCGGAAGTGGGTGACGACATGACAGGGGAAGACCCCACCGTCAATCGACTCGAAAAGATGGTCGCGAAACTCCTGGACAAAGAAGCGGCCGTCTACAACTGCTCGGGAACCCAGTCCAATCAGATGGCGATTCGAGCCCACTGTCAGCAGGGGGATGAAATCCTGATTGCGGAATCGGGACATATCGTCAATTTCGAAGCGGGGGGAGCGGCCGCGCTCAGCGGCGTGACGGCTCGCTGTCTGCCAGGAAAAGGTGGCCTGCTCGACGTTCAAGATCTGGAGGGGAAGGTTCGGGCTGATAACCAGCACTGCTGCATTACCCGGCTGGTCTGCGTTGAGAATACTACCAACCTAGGGGGAGGACGCGTCTGGCCCCTCGAACAGATGACTCGCGTCAGCGAGTGGTCGCGCTCTCAGGGGTTGAAAGTCCACCTCGACGGGGCTCGCCTGTTCAATGCGACGATTGCTGGGGTGTATACCGCCCGTGAATTCGCGCGGCATGCTGATACCGTCTCGATCTGCTTTTCCAAAGGGCTGGGATGCCCCATGGGATCGATTCTCGTGGGGGACGCGGCGACGATCCGTCTGGCGCGGCGCGCCCGAAAGCTGTTCGGCGGTGCCTTGCGACAAGCAGGGATGATGGCGGCTGCAGCAATTTATGCGCTTGAGAATCACGTCGAGCGACTGCGGGAAGACCACGACAATGCGCGTGCCTTCGCCGAACTGATCGCGGGGATCGATGGGATCCGACTCAACGTGGAGGAAGTCGAATCGAACCTCGTTTTCTTCACCATCGATCCAGAACTGGGGACCGCGGCGCAACTGTCGGCTCGCCTGCTGGAACGAGGTGTGCGCATCAATCCGATGGGATCACATCAACTGCGAGCCTGCACGCATCTTGATGTGGACAGGATGCAGGTTCTGGAGGCAGCAGCAGCCGTTCGAGACTGTGTTCAGCAGGGATTCTCTGATGTAGCGCGAACTTCCAGTGGTCCTTATGCATCCCGTTGAGTCGTCCAGTTCAACGGTGAATTCGGCTGTTGAATGTGATCGAGAACCTGCACAACAATTTCCGTCACTGGGGAGCCCGTCATCGCAGGATCACTGATGGACTCTGGGGATGTGGTGAAAGTCCACCGGTCATCTTGCGTTTGATCTTACGTTGCAGGGGCAACGAACTTATTCCGCAGGTTGCTGAAGTCTCAAATGGTGAAGCTGGGTATCTCGCACGACAGCCAGTTCCAGCGCTGCGTCGACCGGAATCCGGGTGAGAAATCGATGCAGGTCATCAATGCTCGAGACAAGGCGATCATTGACCGACACGATGAGATCGCCTGGCTGAATGCCGCTTCGGCCAGCCACACCCCGCGGATCGATTTCCATGACCTGTACAGCCAGGTCCGAGACAAGGTCCAGGTCGAGTACCTGAGCGCGGGGCAGTTGTACGACTGCGGCAGCGATCCCCAATTGGCGTCTTCGTACTCGACCGTGCTGGAGAAACTCTCCGGCCACCCACTGGACGGTATTGCTGGGAACGGCGAATCCGATCCCTTGGGCGAAGGCAATAATCGCTGTATTGACGCCGACGACGCGTCCTCGAGAATCAATCAGAGGTCCTCCGGAGTTTCCGGGATTGATGGGGGCCGCGTGCTGAATGATGTTGTCGATCAATCGCCCGTCACCGGCGCGCATACTCCGTCCGACACCGCTCACAACGCCGGTTGAGACGGTGGATTGGAGTCCCAGTGGGCTTCCCATCGCGATGACGAGTTGTCCGACACGAAGCTGTTGCGAATCACCGAATTGCACATAGGGAAGGTCTCGACCCGACAGTCTCACCAGTGCGAGATCCGTGGAGGGATCATCTCCCACGACGTCGCAGTCCAACCGGTCACCATCGGTCGTGAGCGCAATCAATTTCGATCGATTTCCGACGACATGGCTGTTCGTAATGGCCAGTCCGTCCGGCGAAACGATAAACCCCGACCCCTGCCCTCCCTCGCGAGACCCTGCGCGGCCCGCCAGGGAAATGACAGCAGGTGACACGGTGTCGACGACATGCATCACAGCACGGGAATATGCATCCAGTACATCAGTTTCATCCTGCGAGGGCGCGGGTGTCCGGGAATGCGGGCGGCTGGACTCGGGTCGGTCGTCGTGATCTGCGGTAAAAAGAAAGTTCCATGATGGATCGTACATGTTCAGCATGTCTCCCGCCGGTGAGGCCGGCTACGTCACACATTCGAGCGTTGATGTGATTTTGAAATCTGCGAAATTATACGGCTGTCCATATAGCGGTCCATCGGCAGTCACAGTCGGTGATCTTGCAGGGCTGACTTTCCTGTTGCAGACGCCTAAAATAGATCAGCCCGCCCTCAATGACCCTGCCGAACAGAAGCCAAATTCTCTGCGTTGATTCGACTCCACTGGTGAACTGTGCCCATGCTTTCGATCTCCCTTCCGTCTCACAGCTCTGCCAAATGCCTTTGCCTCATGCTGCTGATGGTTTTTGGAGGAATGCTCAGCGTCGCTCCAGTCCTCGCAGGCGAGTCAGGACTGACGGGGGAAGCCATTTATCAGCAGAAGTGCGGCTCGTGCCACGGTGCTCAAGGGGAAGGCAAAACGGCGGAATATCCGCATCCTCTTGTCGGCGACCGCTCGATCGGAGAACTGGCGGAGTACATCAGCCGTACGATGCCTGAAGACAATCCTGGAACGTGTACGGGCGAAGAAGCCCAGCGCGTGGCGGAGTTTATCCATGAGGCTTTTTATTCGGCCACGGCCCAGGCGAGAAACAAGCCGGCCCGCATTGAACTGTCTCGATTGACCGTACGTCAGTATCGCAATGTGATGGCTGACCTGATGTCAGAGTTTTTGGCGAAGGGATCCGCAGACCGTCGCGAAGGCCTTTGTGCGGACTACCACAAGGGCCGCAATGTCTGGGCGGATGACAAAGTGATTGATCGACTCGATCCCCAGATTGCTTTCGACTTTCAAGACAAAAGCCCCGATGCCGATGCGCCAGATGGTCCGAAAATGGAACCCTATGAGTTCAGCATTAAATGGCATGGCTCGGTCTACGCTCCAGAAACAGGCGACTACCAGTTCACCGTTCGCACCGACCAGTCGATGCGATTCTATCTGAACGATTTCCGGCAACCGCTGGTCGACGCACATGTGAAATCCGGATCCGATACCGTCTACAGCAATACGATTTACCTCATCGGGGGCCGCTACTATCCTCTGCGGCTAGAGTTCTCAAAAGCCTCTCAAGGGGTCCAGGATGACAAGGTCAAGCAGCGTCCGCCGGCACCGGCGTCCGTGTTTCTTGAGTGGAAACGACCTGACCATCTCGAAGAAGTGGTTCCGTCGCGATTTCTGATCGCGGGAATGGCTGCTCCCGTCTTTGTCGTTAGCACTCCGTTTCCGCCGGACGATCGCAGTCTGGGCTGGGAGCGGGCGACGACGATCTCGAAAGATTGGGACGAGGCAGCAACCGAAGCCGCGTTTGAGGTGGCAAGTTATGTGACGACTCATCACACCTCACTTGCAGGGGTCGAGAAGGATGCGCCCGACTATCCGGCAAAACTGAAAGCGTTCTGTGAGCGATTCGTGGAACTGGCGTTTCGCCGGCCGCTCACTCCAGAGCAGCGAGAGCTGTACATTGAACGCCAGTTCGCCGGGACTCCTGATCTCGAAGCAGCTTTGAACCGGGTGGTGCTCCTCACGCTGAAGTCGCCTCGCTTCCTGTACCGTGAAATTGGGGGATCGCCCGATCAGGTCGATGATCCGTATCACGTCGCCTCGCGAATCTCATTCGGTATGTGGGACTCGCTGCCGGACCGCCCTCTGCTGGATGCGGCGTCCCGTGGGGAACTTAAGACCCGAGAACAGATCATCGCTCAGGCCGAGAGAATGGTGAGCGACGATCGGACGACTTCCAAGTTACGCGAGTTTTTTCTGCGTTGGCTGAAAGTCGATCGTGGAGCAGATCTCAGCAAGGATCCGGTCGCCTATGGAGACTTCAACGAAACGCTCGCAAATGATCTGCGCACATCCCTGGAACTGTTCCTGGATGACGTTCTGACGAGTGAAACCGCAGATTTTCGTGCTCTGCTGCTGTCTGAAGAGCTTTATCTGAACGGTCGGCTGGCGAAGTTTTATGGTGCGGATCTGGCCGAAGACGCCCCGTTCCAGAAGACGTCTCTCGAACCGGGAGAGCGAGCCGGCGTGCTGTCGCATCCGTACATGATGACCGGATTCGCCTACACCGCCACAAGTTCGCCCATTCATCGCGGAGTCTTCGTCTCACGCAGCGTGCTGGGACGAACACTGAGACCACCTCCGGAAGCCGTGACACCGCTGGCTCCTCAATTGCAACCGGACCTGACGACTCGGGATCGGGTCGCACTGCAGACAAGTCCCGAAAACTGTCTGTCGTGTCACTCCCTGATCAATCCATTGGGGTTCACGATGGAAAAGTTCGACGCTGTGGGACGGTTTCGGAAAGTGGAAAACGGCAAGCCGATCGATGCCACAGGATCGTACCGAACTCGCCAGGGTGATACAGTACAGTTCTCTGATGTGACGGACCTGGCGCGGTTTCTGGCAGACAGTTCGGAAACACACGGAGCAATCGTTGAACAACTGTTTCATGGCATGGTCAAGCAACCGATCCAGGCCTATGGAACCGACGTGAAAGAGTCGTTGCGAGAGGCCTTTACCAAAGACAATTTTCACATTCGACGGTTGCTCGTTCAGATCATCGCAACTTCCGCATTGACGGCCGCCGATGTCAAAACAGAGACTGTCGGAGACCTCAATGGGTCATCTCCCCGTTAAGTGGGCAGCGGGTCATCTTGCGGGCACAATATTCGGTTTAAAATGCCTGGCGATCGGGCAACCTTTTCGAGAAACGTCACATCGAGAAGCACGGTTGTGGAAACCGTGTTGACTGTAAAGAAGGGAAGATCATGGCTCATCAATCCCGGCGCGAGTTTCTTCGGGACCTTGGCCTGAGTGCTGCCGCACTGCCATTCGTACTGAACCTGCCGAGTCTCGGATTTGCAAATCAATCCGCCCGCAAGCAACGACTCGTCATCATTTTCAGTCCCAACGGTGTCGTCCCGCCGACATTCTGGCCTGATGAAGAAGGCTCTGAGTTCACGCTGAAGGAAAGTCTGACGCCGCTTCAACCCTTCAAGGATCGCCTGCTGACGCTGCACGGCGTCTGTGACCGCGTCAAAGGGGACGGCGACAGTCACATGCGCGGCATCGGTTGCTTGCTGACTGGTGTCGAACTTTTCCCCGGTAACATTCAAGGGGGCTCGGATACCCCTGCGGGATGGTCGAGCGGTCTTTCGATCGATCAGGAAATCAAGAACTTTCTGCAGGCGAATCCGGCAACACGGACACGCTTTGGCTCGATGGAATTCGGTGTGCTGGTACCGGATTGGGCGGATACATGGACACGCATGTCCTACGCAGGTCCGAATAAGCCAAACACGCCCATCGATAACCCCTACCAGATGTTCTCGAAGATGTACGGACGGATGAAGGGGCAGGAGAATCTGAAGAGCATCCTGGATGATCTTCAGGGGGACCTGAAGACTCTTGCTGCCTCGGTAAATCACGAGGATCGTCAACTGCTTGAAGAGCAAACGACGTTCGTCCGGGAAATGGAACGAGAACTGAGTGCCTCGAAGGCAGACGACGTCGGGCACGCGGTCCCCCAACTGGAGCCAGGGGTCAAAGAAGACGCGGAAAACATGCCTCGACTGAGCAAGATGCAGATCGAGTTGATGGTGAACAGCTTCGCTTCCGATTTCACCCGCGTTGCGACCTTGCAGTACACCAACTCGGTCGGCGATCAGAAAATGAAGTTCCTCGGTGTCGACGAAGGACACCATGAATTGTCACACAACGGTGACGATGATGAGAAATCACAAGAAAAACTGACGCGCATTAACAAGTGGTACGCCGAACAAGTGGCTTACCTGGCGAAGCGGTTGGCCGAAACTCCGGAACCGGGTGGCAGTGGCTCGCTGCTCGACAACACTCTGATCGTCTGGACGAATGAACTCGGCAAGGGCAACACGCACACGTTAGACGACATCCCATTTGTGCTTGTCGGCAACGGCCTCGACTTCAAGATGGGGCGATCGCTGAAGTTCGGTGGTACTCCGCACAATCGACTACTGATGTCGCTTGCTCATGGGTTTGGTCACCGAATCGATCGATTTGGAAATCCCGACTTCTGCGGTCAAGGTATCCTGTCGAATCTGACGTAATCCATTGAGCTCACCCAGTCTCAGCGGTTTTCGCTGTGCTCCTGGGAAGGCTCTCACTCAGGCACCGTTGGATGCCGCCCCTATGGGGGGCGAAACTGTTCCCTTTCCTCCACCGCTGCGAACTTTCGCGACGCGGTCCAGGAAAGGGAAATTTCGTTGGTGCGTCATGATTTTGTCCTGTTACGACCGGCGCGGCACAGCAGCTTACGATGGTGACGGACGAACTTGAGGTGCTGGCAATCCATCGTTGCTGGGAAGACCGCCGACGGCAGTCCGCGTCGCGTCCTGTTCCGCTGCAAACCGGTCGGCTGCAGACTTGTTTTGGCATTCATGGGTTGTCCAGTCTCGCTGTTCAAAACCGCGTCTTGCTAAAATTGCCGATTCTCGACTACAGTGCCGATGTCCACCAGTCCGGCGAAAGGATTTCGACCGGCAGGGGGCGGTATTCATATTGACAAGGGCGGATGCACGGATGCTGAATCGTCTGCGACGTTGGTTGAGTCCTGACCTGGCCATTGATTTGGGTACGGCGAACACGCTCGTAGCCATTCAGGGCGAAGGAGTGGTCCTGGACGAACCTTCTGTTGTGGCTCTGCAGCATGGCACGCGAAAGGTTCTGGGACGCGGTACGGCCGTCGGAAAGCTGGCGAAGCAGATGCTCGGTCGCACGCCAGACTCGATCACCGCCGTCCGTCCGATTCAAGATGGCGTCATTACCGATTTTGAACTGTGCGAGGCAATGCTTCGCTACTTCATCCAGAAGGCCGCTCGAACCACTCCCGGATTCAAACCGAATGTTGTGATCTCGGTTCCGGGGAGCATTACGAACGTCGAAAAGCGTGCTGTTTTCAACAGTGCGGAACGTGCCGGTGCCGGACGCGTCTATCTGATCAACGAATCCAAAGCGGCGAGTATTGGTGCGGGTCTGCCCATCTCTGAACCTCTTGCCAGTATGATCTGCGACATCGGTGGTGGGACTACAGAGGTCGCTGTATTGAGTCTGGCAGAAATTGTCGCCAGCAAATCACTGCGCGTCGCCGGAGACGAAATTGATCAGGCGATTGTGGAGTACATGAAACAGCATTTCGCGCTGCGAATTGGTGACCAGTCGGCAGAGCAGCTCAAAATCAAAATCGGGTGTGCATACCCGCTGAATCAGGAACAAACCTGCGAAGTCCGTGGGCTGGATATCGTGAGCGGTGTTCCTCGCAAAGCCATGGTAACCAGCGAGCAGGTGAGAGACGCCCTGCGAGGTCCGCTCGATGCCATCCTGGGCTGCGTGAAGTCCGTCATTGAACAATGTGATCCCGAACTGGTTGCAGACCTCTCTGATACAGGAATGGTCCTGTCGGGGGGCGGAGCACTTCTGCCGGGGCTGCCGCTTTATTTTCAAGAGCACCTGGGGATTCCGGTGCGGGTCGCAGATGACCCGCTGCGAACGGTCGTCCGTGGTGCGGCGATTTGCATTGAACATCTTTCGCAGTGGAAAGAGGGGCTTGAAACAAACGATCGGAACTTGTGACGAACAGGGATTTCTGCCCTCGTGACCGGCCGAGTCGCACAGTCGGCTCTCCTCACGAGCAGGAAGCTCTCGCGATTCGGAGTTTGTCAGCGCGGGAGTCCATTTTCGTCGACGTGAGACATCGATCTCGGAATGCATCCTAACACACGTCCTGAAACCTCAACGAGAATTGCTGCTGGCCATGGCAACTCGATCCGTAATGACATGCTGCTGTCTGTTGCTGACGGGAATCGGTCTCTATTTCGCTCCCGAGGGGCTGACGACCGTTGTTCGGGCACGAGTGATGGATGTACTTCGCCCCGCATTTGTTGCAGTGAATCACGCAGCGAACAGTCTTGGTTTGAGGCCGTTCGATCCATCCGCTGGAGCGGGTGACCGAGCAGAGGGGCCGCTGGTGGCCAAACTGACGGAAGAACTGGATGACGAGAGAGCCAACAATCGGGCTCTACAACTTCGATTGGCGCAACTGACCGAACGACTGGCCGCAGAGGACGAAATCTATTCGGCCATCAACCAGACGAAGCGTTTGGTCTCCCCCGCACTGACCGAAGTCGCTGTGCTGGGTGATGTTGTCGCTGAGCAGTGGCGTGCTGGAAAGTTCCTGGCCCAGGGGGCGAATCAGGGGCTGCGCGAAAACGAACTCGTCATTTCCAATCGAAAGCCCCTGCGCCCGCTCGTCGACGGGGGCGAGGATTTTGGCATCTCGGCTGAGGACAAAATGCTCTTGGGACGCTGCGTGATTGGGAAGATCGAAACCGTCGGGCAATGGACCAGCACATTCCAACTGGTGACGGATTCTCGCTACCGCGGACGTGCTCAACTGATCCGGGAAACGGATTCGGGGTTCGTGTTTGAAGCCCAGGGAATCCTGAAGGGACAGGGGGGGCCTCTGTGCAAACTGGAAGGGATTCCAGCCGAGAAATCTGTTCGACTTAATGACGCTGTCTACACAGCAGACCGCGACGGCGTTGTCCCCACGCCGTTCTACTACGGTCGTGTCGTGGAGGCTGAACTGGGACCAGACGACCATGAATGGACTGTCCTTGTTCGCCCTGCTCCGCTCCCCGCGCAACTCACGACGGTTCAGGTCTTACGGATCGAGGCCAACCCGGAACGATTGGTGGTGAGATGATGACCCGGTTCGCTGTGACGGCCGCATTGGTCTCGCTGGCCCTCGTGCTGCAGTCGACCATCGCCCCCATTCTGGGCTGGGAACAAGTGCGGCCATGGTTCCCCGGAATGGTGCTGGTGGCGTCGGTATTCCTCAATCAGGGGACGGCGGGAATTCTGTGGGCCGCCCTGCTGGGACTGGGCGTCGATTCGCTTTCGAGTGAACGGGTCGGTGTGCAACTCGCCATCGCGACCGTGATCGCCAGTCTGTTGACAGTGGCGCTCGAAGAGACACCCTCTCGGGGGACTGTGATCTATTCGATCTTTGTCATTGTCTCCACATTCCTGTGGCGAAGTCTGAACGTCCTGACGCAGGCGTGGCTGGTCGGAGAGTTGGTTGACCCGATGCGCGTGCTCATTCTCGCATCCGGCGATGCGTCCTATACGACGGCCATCGTACTGTTCTTGACGACTGCTTATCGTCTGGTTCGCAGAATGATCCGCCGCCAGGAATCGCGATCGACATTCTCGCTGAATAACCAATGGTCGATGCTGACCCGATTTGAACGTTGACGTTGTCGTGCTGATTGTGGGAACTCTTGAGCACATGATGCTGAATCGACCCGTATCCTTTTCCGAGAGAGACGACGCAGCGGCCGATCGGGGCTTCAACCCTGACCGGGATCCGCGAATTCGACTGGTTGTACTGTGGATTGGGATGCTGCTGCCCGTACTGGTCGTCACAGGTCGTGTGGCTCAACTCCAACTGAGCCTCCGCGAAGATTTCGCTGCGGCCTTCTCGTTAACGACAGAGACACTGGAAGACATTCCAGCACGAGATGGCCGAATTCTCGCGGCGGATGGCAGTATTCTGGCGGGCGATGCCGAGACGTACGACCTGGCGGTCTACTATCCGGCATTGAAGAATCCCCCAGACGAGAAGTGGGTCGCCGACCAGTCCAGGATGCGTCTCAGCAAGACGGATCGCAAGGATCAGGCGAAGGTCGAGGAACAGAAAGCAAAGATTCTCGCTGAGAGAGAAGTCGCCTGGCAAAAGATTGCTGAGCTGACCGATCGATCTCTGGATGAGATCAACGAGGCGCGCGAGAGAGAGCAGCAGCGGGTCGAGCGAATCAAAGAGTCGGTCTATCGAAGGCAACTGCAGCGCTCTGAAGCGGCAGGCGAAATGCAGCCGAAAAGTGAAGAAAAATCACCGTCCGTCGTCTATTCAATCTGGGATCAGCTACAGCAGGCACTTTCGGAACCGCCGGAACGAGATCGCGGTCCTCAACCCGTCAAGGAAGAGTTCGAATACCACACAGTCATCTCCGGAATTGATGCAGAGAGCCGGGCAGAAATTGAAGCTCATCCTGAGCGCTATCCCTACACGCAGATCATTGTCCATCGGCGGCGGCACTATCCAGCAGGTGAGCTGGCTTCTCACGTCATTGGGATTCGAAAACCGCTGACGGACGAGCAACTGGCAAAACGCAAAGAGCGATTTCCTGACGGCGACCCCCAGGATTATCGGCTCGGTGATCCCTGCGGATTGAGTGGGCTCGAACTAAGTTATGATTCCCTGCTGAAAGGGGTACGTGGTCAACGAGCGCTCGTCAAGAACCGTCGCGGTGAAATAGTCGAAACGCGTGTTGTCCGCCTGCCTCAGCACGGCCGTGACCTTGTGCTGACGCTGGATGCCGATGTCCAGCGACGCGCAGAACAACTGCTGGATGAGGCACTCGCCAAGGTCACCATCAAAGGAACAGTCGATCCGGAAACGAGTCAGGGGCAGTTTCGGGATCCGACTTGTCCGCAGGGAGGAGCTCTTGTTGCTCTGGATGTGCAGACCGGTGCGATCCTGGCCGCCGCAGCGGCACCGAGATTTGACTTGAACCTGTTGATCACACCTGACGCGGCGCAATGGGATGAAGTGAAATCTGATCCTCGCAGCCCTTTCCTGTCACGTGTGACGCAAATGGCATTGCCGCCAGGCTCGGTATTCAAGATCGTGTCCGCCGTGGCCGCGATCGAGAGTGGAAAAATGCCTCCTTTATCGCAATTCCATTGTCAGGGGTTTCTTGATCGCCCCGATCGAAATCGCTGTCTTCCCTTCCGGCACAGCGGTGTCGGTCATGGAGACGTGAGTCTTGCCGATGCCTTGTGCCGATCATGCAACGTTTATTTCTATACGGCCGCACGCAGGATGGGGCCACGCTCGCTGGTCGACTGGGCAAGGCGGTTTGGGGTCGGGCAGCCCACCGGGATTGATCTTCCGTCCGAATCAGCCGGACGACTCCCTGTCCCTGATGCACCGCTGGGGGTTGGGGAGGTTCAGGAAAAATGGAAACCCGGAACCACACTCGACCTGTCCATCGGACAGTCGTCGTTGATGATGACTCCTCTGCAGATGGCCCGGATCATGGCGGCCATTGCGAATGACGGTCACCTCGTGACCCCTCATTTTGCTGCGGACTCGGGGCCTGCGTCGATGGATGAGACGAGCTATCTCCGGAGTGCCATTCCCGCATCGCAGGCGCAACCGATCGAAGGCCTGCGGCGTGAGACGCTCGGCTATGTTCGTGAGGGGCTGACCATGGTCGTACATCATCCGCGAGGCACTGCTTATAAGACGGTCAGGATGAAGGAGATCACGATCGCCGGGAAGACGGGGACTGCAGAGACTAGCGGTGTCGATCACGCCTGGTTCGCGGGATACGCCCCTGCGGAACAGCCTCGCATCGCATTTGTGGTGGTGCTTCAGAACGGAGGAAGCGGGGGTGCTGTGGCAGGTCCTGTGGCTCATGACTTTTTGAAGACGCTGGTCGAACTGGGGCTGGTGACAAAGCCGTCATCCCTGCTGAGCGATCGGTCAGCAAGCCGTATCAGTTCGGAACACTCGGTTGATTGATTCGGGGTGTGCCAGCAAACGGAAAAAAATCCCTCGTTTTTGCGCTTCTTACAAAATGCGTACTACTGGAAAAGATGTGTTGACCCAGATGAAATTAGCCTCTATTGTTCGCCCGCTCGCTACGCATGTCGTTCAGCAAATCAAAGTTTTCTTGCGAATTGACGTCTGATAGCCACGTTGAGATTCCTTGACGAGGCGCGAACAGCAGATGAGTTGGTTAGTTCAAGTTCCTTACCGTAACTGAAATACCTCTACTCGTTTCAGCCCCCTGGCTGGACGGTATCGAAGACTGTGCACGGATGCTGATGTCTTCGATGACGAAGAGTAGATACGGGACGTCTCACATGGATGTGATTTGTCCCGTGAATATTGTGTGACCGATCGCCCCGGAAGCAACTGATGTCCTTCGCCCCCCTTGGACCGGTTGCTTCTGGGCTTTTTCGTTTCTGGCCCATTTTTCTGGCCCTCTTCTTTCCGGTGTGGTGGCTGGGAAACAGATGGAACGCAGCTGCCTCGAATTCCTCTCAACCTTTCGCCTGCCGCCCCTGCCCGTCTCCATGATCGAAATGCCATGCCTCTCAGCAGGGAACTCGCTCCTGTTCGGTGCGATCACGAAAAACGCGTCTTGTTTGAGACCGCGCATCACGTAGCCGGGACAGTTGCCCCCCCGGCGCACGAATACAGTGATCGAATAGAAGGGCGGCTTGGGAAGGCCGGTTCAGTGAACCGAATGGGTTTGGCGGAGGACGCGGCGAACTATTTCCACAGCGGATCTGAGATCAATTCAATGGTCACGCCCGCCTTGGCAGCCTCTTCTCGAAC
Organism: Schlesneria sphaerica; assembly: GCF_044336245.1. Taxonomy (NCBI): domain Bacteria; kingdom Pseudomonadati; phylum Planctomycetota; class Planctomycetia; order Planctomycetales; family Planctomycetaceae; genus Schlesneria; species Schlesneria sphaerica. Next base: position 6,502,991 of record NZ_CP172346.1, read on the forward strand.
ACCGCTGCCGACGATCGTCGCGACGTGATGGCCCGGGATTCGATAGCCCGCGTAGAAGTCGCGCAGCAGGTTGTCCGGACTTCCAAATGAATGCTGCCACCGAACGTAGAAGACGAGTCGCTTGTCGTCGCTGTGTGCAGCTAGCTTGGCAAAAGCCCGAGTCTGATCTGTAGTAGGAATGATGTCCCGGTACTTCGAATCGCCGACAAATGTTGCCGAGAATGGTGTTCCCGTGCTGGTGGAAGAGACGGAACCGTCTGGTTTGAGATGGACCACCGACTTACCTGGTGGCAGGTGATCGGGAATGCAATTTCCGACTGCTGTCGGAAAGACCTTCGAATTTGCGCTGCCGGCAGGGAGGCTTTCGTCGAGGACCTTCTGCAGAATCGATCCCCCGATTTTCTCGACTCCACTGTAGAACCCCAGTTGTCGCGGCCGGGGCGGTGCGTTACGAATCACCTTGGGAAGACTTCCTGTTTCATGTCCATATCGGAAACGGATGTAATCTGATTCGTTCTTCAAATTCTTCCCAGTGTACGTTTTCCATTTGGACTGATATTTACGCAATGTCTCTGGTGGTATCCCGGTGATGTCGACAGCATCGAGTGCTTCACGGAACGTGCCGACTGGTGGAGGCCCCACCGCGGGCGGGGTTGGTTGGTCAAGGACGACTGGCTGTGCGCCGCTTGCAGGTTCCTTGAGGTCTTTCAAAAGTTCGTCGACCCAATGGTCAATCGTCTTTGAATCGAGTCGCAATTCTTCCGGTGCGAATTTTGCGAGGCGGGCATCTTCTAATTGCAACCATGCCTCGACATCGCCTCGGGCGATCTGGTCGAGAACTCTTCGATATTCGGTGCCGCGATTGGCCGCCGGAAGTGTCTTCTCGAGTTCTTCCAGTGCAGCAAGATATTGATCCAGTTTCGCCGCATCCCCTTGCGCTCTCAGATAGATGACCGAAAATGTTTCGTGATGGATCGCCAGAAATGAGTCCATACGAGCCGAACTGGATGCAAGTGTCTTAAGATACTCTGTCGCCTGCAAACCGGCGGTCGTGTAGCTTTGTCGTGGCATTGAGCTGACGACCTTGGCGAACTTCGATTCACTCCCTTTGGGCACCAGCTTGATCAAGCTATCGATGACATCGGCGGACAATTTGCCAGGACCGCTGAGATTGGCGAATGCGACTGTCAATTCGTCAGTGTAGCCTCCGGCCAACCTCGCCCAGTTCTCGATCACCTCTGCTTTACGAAGAGTCGCGGCGATATCAGAATTGGCACTGAGCAGCTTCGCGGCGTCAGTCGCCTCGTTGAGTTCCAGCCGCTCGAGCCTCCTGGTGAGTCGTGCCACATCTTCTTCGGGCAGTCTGGATAATGCTCGCAGCAGCGCGTCCTCTTCGTTGAATGTCTTACTCGCTTTCGTCAGTATGCGAGCAAGTTGTTCGATTTTGGTCACCGCCCGTTCGCTTTCGGCCGCTTTGCCAATCAGGCCGATGATCTGAAGAATTCGAGCCAGCGACTGCATTCGTTCGGTAACCCCGACAGCATTCATTGCCGCTTTGATCGCTCCTGTTCCGATGAACCACGAGGCAATTTCCCAGATCAGCGCCCATTTGATCCGACGTTCAACAGCCGGGCCGACTCCCATGGCGGCTGCCCCTTTCAGAGCGCAAAGGATTTGCTCTCCGACCGATTGAAGTGCGGCGGTCACTTCTTTGGTGGCTTTTGTGTCGCCCCAGCGTGCAAGCTGAACAGTCACAATCATGCGGACGATCTGGTCAAGTCCTTCAAGCACTTTGTCCGGATGAGTGATCAGCATCAGCACGCCGTCGAATGCGCCGCCGATAAATCGAATAAAGCTGCGAGCGGCTTCATAAGCGTCATCGACGAACTCGATCGTCGGTTCCACACCCTGATCGGTAACACGTAGGCTCGGAAAGATCTGAATCAGCTTCGCTTCCAGTAGCAAAGCGAGCAATCGTTCGAAGGTCAGCGGTGCGGTACCTCCAAATTTCTTGCCTACCACGACCAGCAAAGACCACAGCTCGCTATCGAGATCGTCAAAAAGCTGATCCCAGAGTTTTGCGTCTTTTAACTTCTGAATCAGCAACTTGAGTTCGTTTTGATCTTCAACACTCTTGAAGATTTCAATGATCGCCTTTTCCTGAGGCTCACTCGTCCAGCTTCGAATCAGCGCCTCGATGTAACGTATCCGCGCGGTCGGTTTCAACAGGCTGAACGCCGTCTGATCCAACTCACCCAGCAAGTCAGCAGCCCGTTCCAGACTGTTACTGTCTCCACGAGACAGCATTTCGTCGATCTTCGAGAAAATTGCCGATTGGACCAGTCGTGGATCGATCGGTCCAAATGGACTTAACCTCTGATCCGGGTCGATCTCTGAGAGGAATGCGTCGAGCGCCTGCTGCGAGTGAAGTGTGAACTCGCCGTTTGCCAGGAAGACGGCTTCGACCTTGTATCCCCCGGTGAAGGAGTCGGTAATCGTGCGATGATGAGTGTATGTCCCTGGATATGTTGCAGAGGAAGTGGGGCGGGCATTCAAATCTTGCTGTGTCACTCGAGTCTCAAGAGCAGCGACGTAGTACAACTTGCCGTCAGATTTCGTCGCCCGGGAGACGAGCACCCAACTCGTCGTGGCGAAGAGAAGCTTCCCCCAGATGACGGCGTGCAGCATGTCGTTGCTGGTGGCATAGCGAGTCGACCGGACGTGAATGTATTTAGGACCTGGGACTGAGAGAACCGCCGCATCTTGAAATGGCGGCGGACTGCTGATGACCTTGTCGTCGGCTGGAAGCAATACTTCATCATCATGACGAAGTTCGACACTCTCCGGCTCACCTTTACGATCATAGCTGGGAACCGAATACGTGTCCTCCTGCGGTCCAAGTCGTGACTTCTGGAATACTTCCTGGAAGTTGAACGTCGTGCCTGCTGCAACGGATTCCATGATGGTGTCGTTGCGCGCAATCCGCCTGATTACCTGCTGGATGGCGCGAGTCGCTGCGTTCTCAATGCGGGCTCGTTCGTCAGCCGGAAGGGTTCCATTCCACTGGGCCCGAGCCGGAAGATGGTACACCTTCTTCACGATCGAATGCTCATAATTTCTAACCCGTGATTCTGACTGGCTGTTGATAAGGGGGGGACAGGTACTTCAAAGGATGCAAATTCCTCATTGAGATCCAGACGACTTCGGAGACAATTCCCATTTCTCCACAGGCTGCTCACAGGCAGTCTGGAGAATCCTGATGTGATGCGCCTTTGAATGAGTGTTAAGGAATCAGGCTGAAAATATTCCCCTGACGAACGTAGGTCAGGGCACCAAAACGCAAAGGCTCGGTCGGACTCGGTCGGGGTAGTTGAACGACGACGACGATCTGTTCGACGTGTGCACCCAGTGATGGTGATATCTTGACGATCGCCGCTGTCACCATCGCAGGATCCATATCCGAGTATGGCAACTGCACAAATATGGTTCCTCCAGAAGGAACTCCAGTAAGTGGAGCCGTCAGCTGGCTCGGTCGTCTCGTCGTATCCTTGGCTTTCTCAAGCACTGCATTTTCGACATCGGTCTGTGTTGGAAGCCGGACTTCAGTATCCTCAAGCAGTTGTCGTGCGGCAGCGCCTCTGCTTCCCGTTGACTTCGGTACAACTCTTCCCCGGGGAGCTGAAGAGACAGTTCGGATTTCAACTCGAGTGACAGTTCCATCGCCAAAATGGACGACGAGATCAGGAGTCCTTCCGGCGGAGGACGAGGGGATCACTTCGACACTTGCAACGCTGCGCCCCCCCAGGCCCTCATTCAGAATTCCCTCGATCGTGCGCAATTCGGCGGCTGCAGCACGCCCTTGCACCCGAAGCGAAGGATCGGCTGCTCGTCGGAAAGTTTCCTCAAGAGCGTTGTCTGGATCAAGAATTCGTCCTTGCCACCGTGCAATGTATTCACGGGCCCGCTGAGCGGGTGTTCGAGAAACAATGTTACCCACCACGGCGGCTTGCTCTGGTGAGGAATCGATCGCTTGTGCGACTTGACCTTCCGCTTGTGCAGTCTCATCGGCAAATTGCTCGATCGATTGTGACAGGTCATCCGGCAACCCAAGCTCGCGGCGTGCTTTCTGGGCGTCATCGAGAATTTTGTCTGCCTGGCTCTCAAGTGTCAGGGCCTGCTGATCAGCTCGAGCCGCTTCTTCGACCGATGAAACGATGGGAGCAGCATCCATTGCTTTCCGGGCATTTCTGAGACGTCTCAAGTTTCTGAACAGCCCCCAGCCGCCTCGTAGAAGCTGCGCCATATCGACGACTGCAAGTGCAATCTTGATTTTCTCTGTGGCTGCAAGGATCTTGGGCCCCCAGTTCGGGAACCATTTTCTGAGGTTCAGTTTGTTTTCTTCGGCGATCAGGACCGCAACTCGCGTAATCTGAATGGCGTACGAGGCAACCCGAGCAAGTGCCGTCTCAGCTCCAATCGGGGTGGCGACGGAAGCCAGGGTTCCAACGTCGCTGAGGAACTTGCGGATGCCGAGGTGCTGGAACGCGATGAGATCCTCGGCTGTCATAAGAATCTGCCGACCGCTGTCGTAGTCATGGACAATGACGGGCTGTTCTGGATCAAATTCAAGGCCGTCTGCCGTCATCAAGTTCAGACGCGTCTCGCCGTCGAGGTCCTTTATTTCGTCGTATTCCGGGTTCGAATAAAGTCCCCCGGCAATGCCCCCAAGATAGCGAATTCGAATCTTGCCTTTACTCGTTTTCTCGATCGCAAAAACAGAGGTCTGCTCGAAAAATCCCATCACATCATGCCAGGCCAGCACGATCGCATTTGCAATTTTTGCTGCTGCGGCATCGCCGCCACTTTGCACTTTCAGCCTGGAAAGCACTTCGTGAAGCTCAATGTTAGCGTCGCTATCGATCGCGTCGTCGAGTCGATCAATCAGAGGCTGACCATTCACGAGCGTTTCTCGCAGCCTTTTCACGATCTCCGGCGCCTGCTCCACAGGGACCTCGGACAGCAATCGAATGATCTCTTGCTGTTGGACATTTGACAGAAGGACTGAGCCTGCCAATTCCGAGATCAGCTTGATCGTTGCCTCGAGATTAACGAGTTTGGGCAGCACGCCGTTCACAACAGAGAGACGTACCGGTTCCTTGTAATTGAGGTTCTGAAACGCAACGTCGCTCATATCGAGTGCTACAGAGAACTCCATTCCTCCTCTGAAAGGGCGACCGTCGGGATAGAAGATGTCCCATGTTCGATTTGGGTCCGCAGCGTGTCCGGGCTTTGACTTGGGGCGACGCAGCTCGTACTTCCCTTCCCCGCCAAAGCGTGTGGCTACGCCAGTGATTGTTCCATTGTGTGCTTTGCCGCCAACCGTCAGAAATCGAACACGATGAGAAGCCGTATCGAGCACAATCTCCTGGATTGAGGCAGGAGTAACACCTGCCATGATCTCCAGCGGATCCGTGATCTCAAAAGAGACACCATGTGGTTCGCCACGATTATCGTATGAGGGTAAGGCGTAGAGTTGCTGGTCGCGAAGGTCGCGGCTTTCCTCGTAGGGAGCTCGAACGACGTCTACGTCACCAGGCCGGCTGCTACTTTCCAAAGCTTGAGCAATCGTTCGCTCTGCGATCTCCAGACGGGCATTGAGTGTTGAACTTAGCCGGTCGCACAGTTCCTCGAGCTGAGCGTCTGTCGGCCGGCCCGTGATCGTAATCTTGATCGGAATATGGCAATTGATGACAGACACGGTGTACCTACGATCCTGATCGCTCCAGTGCGTCGCCAAGTTTTTCCCAGATTCGTGACTGGATCTCCTGGTGAGTCTGTTCGCTGAGATCACCGACGAGCACAATTTCGATTGGAAAGTAATAGTTGACCACTGTCGCTTCTGGTCCCGTAGCCGATTGAAGGACTGCCTGAGAACCTGCTGCAGGGAAGATGAACTCCCCTTTGTGCACAATCGCCAGACCGGTTTCTTTGATCTCGACGCCGCTCGGCGGGGGGGATTGATTCGTCATGGATTGTCTGCAGTGCAGCCTCCTGCGAAACATGTTCTTGATCGAACTTCATCAAAGGAATTGAGGGGCCGTGTCGGGCCATGTGTAACGACAAGCGAGTCTTCACTCGGGCACGTTGAAGCTGGGCAGTGCTGAGGTCTTTCCATTGCAGAAAGATTCCTGAGACGGCGGATTCGTCGTTCAATAGGTTTATTCCACAAGACAGACAAGGGAGACTATCTCAACACGATTGCACAGGTGAGGCCTCCTGTAACGCGACCATTCGGATTGATGTGTGTCAGATGGAATATCGTGGCATCTCCCGGGCGGCCACCGGTTAAGTCGGATTGCAGTTCAAAGTACGTCTGCTGACCCGGTGCCAATTCGATATCTGCCTCGTAGGTGGGACTGCGTTGTCCAAACATCAATTGCCAAACTTGTTCGAATGGCCCGTGATCGACCAGTTTCGAGTTGTCGCGCGTCGTCGGCACTTCAAAATCGTCGAATCTCACAGAGAACTTTGCAGGAGGAGTTCTGCCAATACGTCTGAACCCTTCGACCGCGCGCAAGGCCGGCATCAGGGCTTCGATGACCTTGCGACTTGGATTCAAATCCGCAACGACTCGCACCGTCGCCTTTTGAGAATCCTCCTGGTTGTTGTTCCCAGTCCAGAACCGGAGAATCGAGAAAGGTTCGTTAAACGCTGCGGCAGCGATCGTGACATTTCGCTGTGCCGCGTGCCGATCACCCACAACATGAAAGCAGTCCGGTTCTGGCGAGAGAGAATCAGGGTAGCAGCGGGCGATGAGGCATCGATGACCGGGTCCGTCCGGATCCGTTGCGCTGCCGTTCGGTGTCCACTTGATGATTTTTCCGACGTCAGATAACCGTCTGGTCTGACCCGCTTGAATCTCGGGGTTAGTCTCCGTGCGCATGATCGTTTGCGCAATCAACTTGGCGTTGGGTCCGGGCCCCAGGTTGAGACCGGGGTTGCAGACGTAGACTTCAACGACAATCGCCGCCGTGCCGTCTGGAAGTGGTGACTGGCTTCGGTGGACCGTGACATCAATCGTGTTCTGAACACTTCCGGCAGCCGTGTCGGTAAAGCCGTTCAGGTCGATGTCCGGGCTCAACCACCAGTTTGGCGAGGCTCCGTCATTGACCGTGATTGCGGTGTCGGCGGCAAGATTGGAATCGGGCTTTGTGTCATCGCAGGGCATCGGTAAATCCTTTCCTCAATCGAAGTCGAATTACACTCGTTTGCACACGACCTGGATTCCACTCAATTTGGCTGTGGCGGTGGCATCAGCGCCAATGATTTTTGCGGCGATGAGATACTTGAAGTTGCCATTGTCGATCAGGCTCTTGTCGTCGGGAACAAAGCCGACCGATGCAAAAATCTGAGCCCCAGTCCCTCCGTTCGAAAGCTGCAGCGCAACGAGGGTGGACTGCTCACTCGTGGAAAACGACTGACGCAGCAGTTGTACGCTGACAGAACCCAGGCTGCCTGACCCTTCCCCGTTTACGGCGACACTTTGGATCTTGCCTCCATCCGGAAGCTGGATCGGCATCCAACCATCCGCGCTGGTTTGTCCGGTTCCTTTTGTCGCGATGCCGTAGCCGCTGCTCCATGCCGGCGTCGTCAGCACCGGGAAGAGCGTTGGGGCGAAGGTTAATGTTGTTGTCGGGCTGACCGGAACCACAATCCCTTGAAGCGTAGCGAACGCGGACGACACGCTGTCCAGCTCATCCTGGAACGAGAAGACCACCTTATTCAGTCCACGCTCGCCGTCGGCCTGAACTGCATCAAAACCGTCAATCCAGGGGTCGTGAGAAAAGTTCCGCTTATAGAGCGCAGCTGTCATTTGATCGCCTCGTTTTCAATCAGGAGCGAAAATCAGGATAGGTGTATGCGGGAAATGCCTGTCGTTCGTCTCGTCGAATCTCCTTGACGTGGTGACGCAGGTTTTCGGTGACAACCTGGACGCCGATCGGGCGGAAATAATTGAGCAGATTCATGATCAGGTCGTACTGATCTTTCGAAAGGATGGGAGTCGGACCCCCGGGAACTTCCTTGACTCGGACTTCGAATGAATACGGGTCTGCCGTCTCGGAGTTCGATTCGAAGTAACTCTGTTGCAGCGTAATTACCCCGGGAGTAGTTGGAGTAAATTTGACCTGGGATCTCTGCGAGTAATCGAATGTTCCCTTCGCAAACCCGTCTGTCTGCAGGGCCCAATTGAAATCACCCAATGTCACCGTTCCACTGCCAGCGGCCGGGGAAAAGCCGGAACTGATTGTCTGATACTTGAAGCTGGTCGCTGAGGGGACTTCTGTAATCGTGTGCACACCGTTGTAGCCAGAGATCAAGACACCTGCGACAGCGATGCGCATTCCCATCTGAAAGCCATGAGGGCCTCCAGTGACGGTGGTGACCGTCGTTCCAGTCTGGCTGATGTTTGTGATTGGCTGAACAGGAAGTCGCCCGAACCGAGCCTGCAGGATGATCGGCTTGTTAAGAAACAGATGTTCTTCAAGTGGGACCAGAGTTGAATCCTGCGGCACGATCTCGATCAGTTCGTCTTCTGCAACGGAACAGTAGACCTGCGTGCCTTGCGTCCTGACGTAGTCAAATCCCGCACGATGTGCCAAGGCACCAAGCTGATCCGACGGCAGGGTTGAATGGGTCAGTAGGATTCCGCGACCGGCTTGATGGCGACCAGCCGTCTCCGCCGGGTCAAATGCCTTAATCACCCGAAGTCCGGGAAGAGCTGATGCCAGATTTGTCAGCCGATTGAATGCCTTCTCAAGAGCGATCACCATCCTCTTGTTGTTAGGATCTGCTCCGTAGTCGATGCCGGCAACGTTGCTGGTGATCAGATAAATCGAGTTAGGGGTGGCGTTATTCGAGCCGACGACCGTCTCTTCGCTGCTCGACCTGGCGCCATTCCACGCAATCGAAGTCTTATCAGGCAAGCTGGTGATCCCGATTCGCAATGTGCGGGTCCCAACGACCGTCTTGCCCGCGAACGCAAATTCAACCGAGACGTCGACCTCACCGGGAGCATCCGCAAACAGTTGTACGTGACGGCGCGAAGTGATCGGGGTACGCAGGTTCGGTTCATCCAGCGGGTGAGGCAGTAGATGAGCTCGCCCGGCACCGGAATGGATGATCGTCCATTTCACTCGACCCGTCGCAGGAAGATTCTCGGGACACAGCACGAGATTGATCGCACCACCTATGATCGCATCGTACCCGTCAGAACGGGGTAAGGCGTCAGCCTCCACCATCCCACCGGTTGCGGCAGGCAGGCCGGACGATGCCAGATTGAATTGAATCGTCGACGCTGTGACCGCTGTGATCGTGACTGTTCCGTGATATCCGGGATGGGATGCATTTAAGATGTTGATCCGCTCGCCAGCCACCAGTTTGTGCGGCACGGATGTCGTAATTGTGACAGTTGTCCCCGTCTCCGTGGCTGTCGAGATCGGCGTGAGCGACTTGATTGCGATGGCGAGCTTGTTCCCGATTGCCATCGAAACGTCGATGTGCGTCGGCGTCGAGAGGACGAAGTCGAATCCCGCTTGATGTGCGGCGATTGACAGTACTTCCGGCACAAGGGAATCGTGCGACAATTGAAGTTCTCGCCCTACCGAATGCAACCCGGGATCAGCCGGATCATACGACTTGAGGACGTTCAAGTTCCCACTCACGCCTTGCCGCACCAGGAGATCGATCAACGACTGCAGCGCTGTCAGCGTGGTTGGCTGCATCAGGTGATTGTTCAAATCGGATCCATAATTGACTCCGTGCCGATAATGACCAACCAGGTAGTGCGGCAGGAAATCGACATCGTCAGAGGGACGTCCACAAACTTCCACTCCGTTTGCTGACGGATTTCCCTCGAAGCAAAGACTTTGTCCGATCGGTAATGTTTCAGGGACGATTCTGACTGTTTTGGTCGCGACGGCGGAGGGGGCGAGTTTCTCGATCAGCTCGAAGGATTCCTGTTGACCATTGATGTGAACGAGGTCGTTGATGGCCGTGCGCAGGTTTTTTGCAGTGGGCAGAAACCACTTTTGAAATAGCCCCAGCCGCTTGCGATAGGGTTCGTCACCCTCGCCGAGAACAGGATGGAATTCCGTGCGTGCCACGCTGGAAAGCCGCACTTCATCCAGAACACCCGAAAATTGAAACTTTGCAGGAACGGCGGCATCGTTGCCGAACAGCAAGTCTTTATTGTTTTTGACGGCTCCAAGCATGCTTGCCCCAGCAGGTTTCGCTTCCGCCAGGATCTCGTCACCATCGACAAACAACCGAAGGCCGCTGCGCTCTCTGTCGATGACCCCGGCGATATGGTGAAACCGACCGTCGGCAATATCGATATCCGCAAGAATGCTGTCGACTGTTCCGCCGTCACTCACCTCCCAGCGAAGATTATTGGCTGTTCCACCGATGTGCCAGGTGGCCAGCATCATCGACCACCCTGCCTCGGTGTGGTTGGCTGCCGAATCAATTGCACCTTTGCACGCAAGAAGTCGTGGTGCGGCGGGGACAGCAAGGTCCGAATCGTTAACGGGATCCGCCTTCACGAAAAACTCGATGGTGAAGTTAGCTGACTCTGCCAGATTGAAACTCGCATCATGCGGTACCCGCACGATGCCATATCCATTGGGACCTGGAAATTGAAGTCCTGCATTGAATTTGCCAGTCACACCACAGGTGGCCCCAGCGTTGAAACCTGGATGCCCGGTTTTACCGAATCGCGTAGTTTCGTCGATGACGAGGCCCTTCACTGCCCCACCAGTCAACACGCCGTTCAGAAGCCAGCTTCCTCCACCGGCAAATTCCCCATTTCCTGCGGCTCCTCCAGCGAGGGAGAATCGGTCTTCATCAATTGAAGTGATGTTGAACGTGCCATTGGCGCTGGTATTTCCAGCCACTCCGTTGATCGTGACGTTCTGGCCCGTTGCCAGTCCGTGAACGAGGCTCGTGATCACGATCGGAGAGATGCCGCTGCCTGTCGTTCCAATGATCGTGCCCGTGGCTGGATCATTGCAGTGATAGAGCGCGATCGTCTGCGCGTCATATGAGTATTCTCGCGGCGGGAACCGGGGCACTCGCAGTTCGTCACCGATCAGGTCCAGGCTGTATCCGTTGGCGTGAGCGCGGGATCGCTGGAGGCGCACCTGAGACAACAGCGCTTTTAACTGGTCTTTTTCCCACCCCAGTATCCAGGCGAGCTTCGCAATGTTCCCGAGCAAGGCGAGCAACCCGAAGTTTGACGCACCGGTTCCTGACAGTGCCTTCGGCTTTTGACGAAGGGCAGTGAGTTTCGTCTGAAAGTTAAAACCGGGAGGTTCAGGGATGACGAATGACGTCCCCGCGAATGTTCGCGGCGGAATGACAATGGAACTTGGCTTGATCGATGCGTCTGAGTAAACAATTTCAACAGTGACGGCATCGGGTCCCGAGTTTGCACGAACGATCAACACATATCTCGTTTGAGTCGGAAAGACCCCGTACCGCGCATAGTATTCGTTGAAATGATAGTCGAGAACGATCGTTTCGCTGGCGGCATTCGAACCTGGTGCAGGTGTTTGATCGACTTCCCTCAACCGAAGCGACAGCATCTCGGCTCCCCGTGCATACGGGGCTGGGAGCAGCTTCACCATTGATTGGCTGGTGAGGTCGAGCGTGTCCAGTATCATGTATTCCTCACCTGGATATCGATCAACTGCGAATCGACGTGGAAGACGGCGATCTCGTCAGGTTGCAGGTTGATGTTCTCTCCGATGGGGAATTCGATGACAGCACTGTTGAAACGAGGACTGCGTCCGAACGCGATTGAACCCATCAGCGGAGGATTGCGGCGAAGATGCAACTGCTGGATATCAATCAGCCCTGTCACGTCTTTGCAGTCATAAATCACTTGTGAATAGAGAACCGAATTGCCAAGGCCCAACGAATTGACTCGACGTTCCAACCGGTCCTTGATCGACCCGATAATGGCATCGGCATCATGCCCCGGCTGGATCATGATGATGGCCCGTAATCCGATCTGAACATCGTTGGCAAGTCGCAAGTTTGGGAACACCGAAATCGGCCGGACTTCCTCGACAGCAAGATTCACGAGATCCCGAACGCCGTCTGCTTTACCAGTGGTGCTTTCCCAGAAGAATCCCGGGGCCACTGCGACAAGAATGTCAAAATAGAAAGGAGTTCCGACTCGTCGCTGCTTGCCGAACCGGCCTCGCCCGAATGAAAAAAAACTGAACTTGCTTTGAGAAACGTCCACACCCCCGAGCGGATCGAACAAACGACAATCTCGAACTCCGTCCAGGGCGATGACAGCGCTTCGCACTGCTTCAAGTGTCCAAAGGGTGCGAGGGCGACCGAGAATCGCCAGACGGTACGCCTCATCGGATTCGAAGTTCTCTCCGCCCATTGTCGCATTGGCGTTCGTGGCGGTCACAAGGGCTGGATCAAAACTCAGTTTCGCCCTGGCAAAATCCGGGTTCAATTGCTTGATGGCATTTTTGGCCACGTTTCCTGCGGGACCCCTCGCTATCGCTTCCACTTCGACCGATGCAGTTGGTGCCTGATTCGTCAAAGAAACGCGTTGAAGTGTACGGAAACGGACGGCGGGATCCGTTGCAGTGGAGAGAGTTTCCACAACGGCTCCGGCGGGGATGTTATAGCTTCGACCGTTCTTGCCACCCTCCAAAGTGAGCACCACGGTCCCATGTGACTTCAGTGCACGTCTCGGAATTCCCAGGTCATCCCCCAGCAGATCGAGTGCATCGCCTGTCGCCGTTGACGGAAAGCAGCTGTAGTAAGACGACTCACCAAGTTTCCATAGTTCCATGTCGGAAGCGGCAACGATATTCATGATCTGCCGAAAGGCGCTGGTTGAGCGGAGATCAATATCGTCACCGAAGATCTCACGTGCCAGCGCGGCCTTGTCGTTAATGATCTCCTGTAACGGCTTGATCGCAAAGCCATCGGATGTGACGCCAAAATCGCTCATGTATTCAGCCCTGTCCCCTCAAGACGCAGCGCGACTTCTCCTTCGATCACCGCTTGTATGACGACAATGACTTGCCATTTCCGGGTATTGCGACGAATGATTTCGTTCTCATTTGGATCTTCACCTGGCATTAATTCGTAGTACCGGGGGTCGTCGTCGAAAACGACTTCGCTGATCATGGTGATGCGATCGTCCTGGCTGATACTTTTGACCAGATTCAATCGAATCAGATCCTTTACTGCCTGTTTGGTTTGAGCGGTCGTTAAGATCGCGGCCATATCCAGGCCATAGTTGACATTGAACACGTCGGTACCAAATGCCGTTCCGATCATGACTCGCAACCCCTGTGAGAGGTTGTCACGTCCCGAAACGAAAGTGAAATCACGACCATCCTCCCCATCAGTCAAAACGAGATCGCCCTCCTCGAGCAGCAGGCTGCGACCCAACACATTCGGGGCTCGTAAACTTGTCATGTCTAATGCGACCTATTGCGCCTTAAGGTTCGTTTGCCCGGCGTTTTGAACCGACCAGGTCGGGAAAGCAACGTTCGCCACCGTGCCATTGGTGGTCCCACTGACGTCGGACAAGAGAACACATTTGCCTTCTACCTTGAGTTTGCTGGCGGTCCCTTTGTTCGTCACTTTGGCCACGTTCGTGCACTTCACCGACACAGGTGCCGGAGCCGATGCCGGCACGGTCATGCAAGTTGGAGGGGCTGCGAACGAAGCGCCGTCCATGTCTCCGTCGACGAGCACCTTTTTCTTTTTTACTGTCAGTTTGGATTGCCCGGATTTCAGAACGATCACCCCTTGGTGAGCACAGGTTGCTGTTCCTGCTTCGGTTAAGACGTACGCCACTTGTTGTCCTTCACTGAATATCAACGTTGCCGGTGATGGTGACATCACCTTTAATCGTGATGGTATTTGCTTCGAGTGAGAGCGTTCCGTTCTTGTCGATCTGGAACTTGGATCCCGATCTCCCGGAGATGGTGATCGCTCCATCCGGATCGATGTGGAACGTGCTACCCGAGGGTTTGTGCTCGATCAGGATTTCATCGTCGTTCCCTTCCTCAGGGCGATTTCCCACCGTTCCCAGAGTTGATGTGCCTGTAGTAATCCTGAGTCCGCTCACCTCGATAACACGATGTCCTCTGTTCGAAATCAGATCATTTGCGGCGTTTGTTGCGCTTGTCGGAGTCTTGCCGTCGAAATTCACTGGAAGACAAAGCCACCAGTCACCGGGTTCATTCCTGGGTGGTTCAAACGGGGGTTTCTCGGACCAGATGAACCCGGTCACCAGTGCGTCATCGGCAAGGCCAAGATTGTGAGTCACGACGGCCTTCATGCCGGGATAGACAGGCGTGATCTGCCCGCATTTGTTCCAGGCAAAGGATGAAACCAAAGGCTTGTTGTTGAATACCTGATTTACTTCGTCATCAACCGGCGCTCTCACGCTGGGTTGTGTTTCCGATTTCTCGAAGCGTTGTCCAAACTGAAGCGTTGCCTGGTGTGCAGGTGACGAATTCCCACCAGAGTAGGTGCTGATTCCACACACTTCGACCACCGGCTGGCGACTGGTTTCGTCTTTAATCTTTTCCGTCAGCCTGGTACTCACCCCTTCCGCGCTGATCTGGCCCACAGCCAGTTGTTGTCGCCGGCAGTTGTCGTCAGAACAGGGAATGACCGCTAATCCTTCGCAGAGATATCCGCCCGAAAGGCTAAGTGTGTGAGTGATCGAATGAACTCGAAACGTGTCGTCCTTCGACGTGAATCCGACGACGTCTGTGGTAACCTGGTTGCCTGGTCGTAACTTGGGATCTCCGGCGATTCGGAAATTGAATCCCTTGATTTCCCGCTTCGGCAGACTCTTCAATCGCCCGTTGCCCGTGACTTCAGGCAGTGTTTTGGAATAGCGGCTGAGTTCGGCCAGATTGACATCCCGTTTGAATCCCGCGGGCTTGTAGTCATCGCTCTCAATCGGTTTTCCAATCCGGATCGTCTTGTCTGAGACGAGGAATTCTGCCGACGCTCTTTCAGCCAGTGAATCCAGGACCTTCATGACTGATTTGCCACGGAAGCTCGGGGCGTCGAGTTCGATGTCGATATTCTTGACGACGGGGGTTGTATTGACCTTGAGATCGGGAGCACTGTTCCCTGTCAGGCTTGTCAAAGCGGCAGTAAGAACGCTACCCCCCGCCTTCTCAGAGTCTTCATCGGCAGTTGCGTTTGTCAGAATCTTTGTGATGAGCGACGTAAAACCGATTTTTCCCTCGAGACCTTCGTCGAAAATCGTGTGTCGCAGGCCAAGCGTGGCGACTTCTTCTCCTTTCAACGTCGTGACCATGTGGTCTCCCGTCACCTGAGTTTTCACCTCGGTGTAGAACCCTTCGACGACAGTTTCGAACGAGCCGTCGAAGTATCCGAGCTTGATGATCATGCGTGCCTGCTTCGGATCCTCGCTCAAGATTTTTGCTTTGGCTTCCGGCAGATCGATCAGCTGGACCTCAAACGTCGTACCTGATACCGCAGGCTGCATCGACACCTTGACTGAGACATCGATCAAAAAGTCTCCCTTCAGCAGATCGTTGGATACCTTGAATTTGGCATCCGGGAAATCAATCAGGTATTTGAGAATTACGCCCATCGAGATGCGATCCCTCCCGTCACCTTGGAGCCAAAAGTTCCCGTTCCGTTCAAATTGCGGACAGCGACACGCTGAACGGGAAACGCGAGCGCAATTTCGCCGGCCAGGTACTCCAGTTCGGGGACGACCTTCCTCATGAATACGGATTGCATCTTACCATCAGGCAAGTCTCGATCGACTCTGACGACGAGGTACATCTGGGGGCGTGTCAGATCGGGCGACGGTCGCAGCATGGACGAAGCAAGTGATGGTTCCATCGCGGGTAAGTCAAAAATCGCACTCGGATTCGAGGTCAGGGACGGCGATGCGTTGACATACATGCGGAATCGATAAGTGACTCCCCCGAATACCACCGGAAACGATTGTGGAAACCCCTGGTCCGCATCGATTGGAAGCGGGGTATATGTCCTTGTCGAATCAGAGAACGATATTGCCATTCCAGTCCTCCGGCACGAGCGACTTTCAGATAAACGCAGAACCACCGGCCATTACCAGATCGAGCGATCCTCCTAACAGGCCACCCAACTGCGTCCGAGGGACATGAATCAGTGAAATCGTTACCCGTAATGTGTCGCGCATCTGATTGTCCTGGGTGAAGATGAGGCTGGTAATCTGCATGTCCAGGTTGACGCTGGTTTTCGCAACGACGGGAACTCCGGCCAGTTTCATCAGGGGGGCCGATGCGGATGCAAGCAGTCGCGACGTGAGCGCCATCGCCTCCAATGGTGGTCGGAGCGCACGTTGCTTCCCAATCAGCAGCGCCTCGATCGTGATCGTTTTCGTTGTTGGTGCCACCATCTGCGTCAAGGTACTGCCGGCAATTGTCGCAGTCTTGTATCCTTCGTTCATGACAAAACTCGTCACTGCCAGCAGCGGGACAGCACCAATCAGTACAGGAATGTTCGGTTGCTCGTTCATGCGGGATCTCGGTCCTTTTCCCCCCGGAATCCAAGGATGATGCCACTGAATGTTGCGGTCGGTGCACCATCGATGACGACGTTGCTTGGATTGGCAGATGTGATTAGGCAGTCGCGAAACAGCATCTTGTTGAACGTCCAGTCTTTCCCATCGCCAGATTCGGCCAGCATGATGTCGAATTTGGTCCCTGCCAGCGCCAGTCGAGTCAGTTCGGCCACGGCCGGTCCGATTGCTTTGAGGGACAGTGAAAACGTAGCGGCCTGCGGATGAAAGACTGCTCCAATATTGTCCGCTTCGATCGAATGGATCGGAGTCACTTGCGTATTAAACGTGGGAGTGAACGATTCGACGGCACTGATACTCTTGCCGTTGGCATGAATTTCCAGTCGAGTCTTCCAGTTCAGACTTACCGGCGCGGCAGGTGCGTCGGGCATGGCGAGGACTCCTATTGAAACTTGAGGGTGATATTGAGTCGATGAATGGCACCCGCATACGTGACGGTGATGATCGAATCGACCGTGCGCGAGTTTCGGATATTCTTCAGCTCTTGAGCTTCGAGAACGGACAGCGTGGCCGGGTCTTTATCAAGAAGCACAAGGACTGGCAGAAAAATGTCATAGTTATCGATGACTTCGCGCTGTTTGAGGGGTTCGAGGACCGACGCCATCTGCGATTCGAGCGAGCGAATTCCGGGGCGGTTAATCCGCAGGACACCGATCGATTGAATCAGTTGCGCCTTCAAGCGAAATGTCACATCGTCAAGAGTGCGAATGATGTCGATATAGCGGACGTTGGCACTGCCTGAGATATAGCCTTCGCCCATATAAAGCCCGGTTCCGGGGATCAATGTGGGACGGGTGAGCCAATTGACCCCTGCCGAATTCAGGGTCTCAATTTCGGAGTCGTCGAAGGTGTTGGCCATGGTTAAGCCGACCGGCTTGAGGATGAGCGAAATATGCGGTTCATACCCTGCGATCGTACCAGCCACGGCCGCGGCCGCATCGCCATCCGATTTGTGTGCGACGACGACCATCCGTGAGACGGACAAGCCGAGCCCAGCGACCAGCCCTGCGGCCGTCGATGCCGCTGCTGTTTTATCCAGCATGGTGACACCGATTCGTTCTTTACCGTCACCACCACCGGCGCCCGACAGCGTCGCGACGTGTGAGGCCAACAACTTGACAGCTGCAGAATTCGCGTCGTTCAATGGTTTGTCAGCAAGCATGACGATTTGAACGTCAAGTTTCCCGACCACCGCGAATGAAGCTGCGACGTCATCGTCAGTTCGAATGGCCCAGACGAGAGAGGGACCGGGAGACTGCCCGAATGCGGTTCTTACAGCAGATCCCAGCGGCCCTTGAAACCAGTCTGCACTATCCACGGCCTTCTTGTTTTTGGCGCTGGCCGGATCATTCGGGTCCGATACGCTGTCTGGATTCGTGACCGGAATCGCAATGTTCACCGGTCCCGTTGCGTCATCAGAGGTGTCGCCGACAATGGCAATATCTCCAAACGCCCGCGTTGCCGGTTTAAAGAAATTGGTAACGGGGGTCACCGTGATGTATCGAACTGTCATTGATGCTCCTCTCCGATCGGAGACACTGAATCGATGATTGAGCGATTACGCAAACAGACAGAACATGTTTTCAGCCTGAAACAGGGTTAAAGCACTCGCTTTTACCTTGGTCGCGTCCATCCCGGGGATCGTTCCATCGACCACCGACGCGCCAGGGAAGACAACGACGAAAGCATAGGGTGTAATGACGGTGGCTCCCGCGACGCTCGTGAGGTGATCCTGCTCTTTTTCGAGGATCAGACGACAAATCTTCGCGGATTGCAGCGCTTCACGAGCGGCAAATGTCTCACGAATCAGCACACACACGTTGAGCGGATAGGTCTGCGAACTTGCGGGACTGTTCGGATCGAAGACGGGAGGCGCCTTGTAGATGAATTCCAGAAACAGCATCGGCTGCTCTCGAAAATCTTCAATGCTCTCAATCCGAAACCTTTCGAAGAACGCATCAACGATAGAAGGAGAATAAAGGTTCGCGAGTGCCGCTTTCAGATCGGCGATCGACGCGACATCTCCCAATTTCTGACTTAAGTCGTGTGATGTAATTCGCTCGATCGGTGCTGCCAGCGAGGCGACCTTTGCGGCGATGGTGACTTCAAGGAAAATATCGATCCATTCGAGGCGACCACGACGTGGCCAGCGTCCGTCGCGCCGTGTCCGCTCGGTCGAAGGGACGATCCGTTCGTCGACGCCATGGTATTGCAGCGTTTCCCAGGCAGGAACCTGGAATTGACGGCGGACCGCGCCGATCTCGAGTTCGCGAACTTCAACCGATTCGCCCCGGTAAACCTGGCTGAAGAGCATTTGCAGACCGGCCTGATTTGTCAGCCAGTCAGCGACGAATGAGTCCTGAGTGAACCGGAATAGCGCCCCATCCGAAAATACACCCACGCTGCGCTCCCCCTTGTCCGCAGAGGTGAGATGGTCTTAGTCGCCTGGTTACCTGATTCGCTGATTCACAGCTTGACAACCAAACTCAACCGATTCAGGTTAGGCAGACCTGCGACCGAAACCAAGGGACGCATCTGGGGCGCTACTGGGCCGCTCGCTGTTTCCAGGTTACACCCCGTCCTTGACCGTCGGAAAAGAATCGGATCACCGGGTTAATCTGATGATTCAGACGCTTCACGGCATCGTGTAAGCGCTCAATCGCATCGGTTGAAACCGCCGCTGCAATTGGGTTGTCGATTCGCGGAGGCCAGCCCTCTTCCTGAAATGCGTTGAGAATCGCTTCCTGGTTTTTTGCGGGTTGACGAAACCGCTTTGCCAGGATCTCGCCCACTCTCAGCTCTCGATGATGGCAGTCCCAGAAAGGGATTGCCGCGTGCGGGCCCCGCTGCGGCGAAGAATGGCTTGCATCCATAACGGTTGGACCGTTTGAAATCATTTTCTGCACGAGTTGAACGCGTTCATCGGCCAATACAAAACAGCTGCGAGCGTCGATCGACATACCGGGAGGAAGTTCGAAACTTCTTTGCCGGGCACCCCGTCGGGTGATTTCCACGCGATGTTCGGTCATCCCCTGGCAGATCAGATAACGCAAATCATTGTTGTTCAGTCCCGCTTCCTTGATCGAGTGAACTTCGAGGGCGAATTCCCACTTCGGAAGGCTCAAACGAAATGCGGTCTCGTGAGCTTGAAGCAATAACGAGAGTGCATTTTTGAGCTCAGGCCTTATCAGATGTGTGACGTCTTCATCGAACCTTACTTCGCGGTGAGGTTGCATGGTGCGTCTCTGGTGAGTACGAACGCCGACTTGAGATTGACGAAGTGCAGGTCGATACTAACCATCAAAAAATGGCTCGACAATCCCCGGTCTATGCTCTTTTTTCTCTTTTGTAAGCAGTCTTGTACGCGATATTGCAGGCGTCGTCGGCTGATCTCGCTGAACTGCTCGAGCGGTCAAAGTCGCGGGACCATCGCACCTTGTTCGGGATTGCGCCGAGCCCTGATTCGCTCCAAGACGTCGGTTGTTCAGAGAGTCGTCAGTGGGGAGGCGAAGTTCACCGGAAAGACACTCGACAAGCTGCGTGTATTGACGGCGCAGCTTCAGGAGTTGGCCCAAGCCCGTCGGTGCTGATTTCCCGACGCAACGCTTCGGGGCTTTTCATCTTTCGGTCCGTTCCTCCGCCCGCTTCTGGGGATCGGGCGACCGCAGCTTCCTGAGTAACAGGAGGGATATCCTGCCGATCAATGAAAGACGTGCTGGAAGCACGTCCGGGAGCGCGGACTAAATGTCGATGATTGCCGCCTGTCTTTCGATCTCTTCCAGTTGCACGAGGTCCCCATTCCCCATGCCGGGACAAACGGTCTGTCCCCGCTTCCAGGTGTCCTGGCTCTCAAGGTTTGAATTCCAGAACGGCCAGGTGCCGCATTGAGGGGGGCGAACCGGGTAAATTGTACATCGACGAGTCTGTC
Organism: Schlesneria sphaerica; assembly: GCF_044336245.1. Classification (NCBI taxonomy): domain Bacteria; kingdom Pseudomonadati; phylum Planctomycetota; class Planctomycetia; order Planctomycetales; family Planctomycetaceae; genus Schlesneria; species Schlesneria sphaerica. The sequence goes on from NZ_CP172346.1 coordinate 6,523,582, forward strand.
CGTCGAAGAAAGTACAATCACCGTTGGGGTAGTCGCGTAGCGTTCTTCGGCCACCAAGCAGTTTGGTGTGCGTGATGCGGGTTTCCCCGATCGACTCACCGCGAAAATCGGCGATCGCCTGCAGTTCTTCATCAGTGACCCAAACGACACCCGGAGAACCTGTGCAGCAGTTACCGCACTGCGTGCACTTGAACTTCAGTCCGTCTGAATACCATTTCTCCGTTGTGCTCAATGTAAATCTCTTTTTCCGTCGGAAAGGGTCGGGGGGAATTAACGTGTGCCCCGTCGGCCCCGAATCTTCAAAATCCGCAGGCCACCTCGGTGGCTCGTCAGACCATGGGTGCTGGAATACGGCCTCTATTAGAGCAGGTGAACCCACTTTCGTTCAAACGGAGCAGAACCTTCGCGCTGCTCGTAGAGCGCTGCGGTGCCTCCGACGAGTTGCGAAACTTCGAGAACCTTCCTCTAGCAGGTCCGATCCGAATTTCTGTTGAGCGACGAGGTGGTGTTCGATCAGATTGAAACTGTTTCAAGGGCCGGTTAAGTGGCCCGCTCCGGTCCCGCGCCCTACTGAGCGGCGACTGCTTTGGCATCGGCAGGGGACTTCTTTTTCACTCGCAATGTTACGGGCGGGGATGCCTGATTGCCGACTCCCTGAGTGACAGCATGGATCAGTCGCTCGGTCTCGGGGACCCAGGGACGAGCGGTAAGGAAGATCTGTCGCTCCGTCTCCTGCTTGCGGACCAGCACTCCCGATAGTCCGATGTTATCGACGATGATTCCGTGAGGCAGGTTATCGATGTCAAACCGAACGTCGTCCTCGTGACCGTTCCGTTCAACGATAATTTTGGCGGTGATCGTCGTGCCCGGCTCGATGACCAGACCACCCTCTTCTGTGGTCGAATGGGGGTCATCGGGAACGAGAGAAACTCGGACAGGACCGGGCTTGTCCAGTTTCACTTCTCCCAGTCCTCCGATGGTCTTCGTGACGAGCCGTCCATTGATCTCTGCCGTCGCGAGGATCGTAATTCTGTCCAGGTCTGCTTGAGTCGGTTCTGGAGCAGATTGAGAGGCGGTCAGGACGCTGAACGCTTCATAAAGCCCCGCCTCAATTATAGTCGGTGACGAGGCATCAAAGCCTTTCGGCAAACCAGCCAGATCGAGTCTGACCGGCCCGTCAAAGTGATCCAGTCGTGACAGTGTGAACTTCAGGCGTTGTCCGCTTCCCGCTGGAACTTTGGGATTCATCGTATTGACGGTCACGGTGAAGTCAGGGTTGGGCCGACGAACTTTCAACTGATAGGAAAAGTCTGGACCACTGAGCCCCCGAACATCTGTCACTTTGATGAAATACGCACCCGTTGCTGGTGCAGTAAACAAGATTCGCGAATCCTTGCCCAGTTTTCGTTCCGCATCGTCATCGTTGGCGTAATACACGGGAAAGACGGGAAGACCATTTTCGACGATGTTCGAATCGGGAGGATATGCTTCGACGATATAGGCGGGCTCATCTTTGGCGTGGGCCGCTGCACTGGTGTCGAAATAACCACGTCTCTTCCCGTCGACCGAGTACAGCACATAGCCCGAGTCAGGACCTTGAGGGGCGCGAAATGTTTTGCAGACTTCTCCGTTCATGTAGACCAACTGATTCAGGTCCATTTCTTCCCAGAACTCGAGCCTGACGTCGGGCGAAGACGAATCGATCGGCCGGAAATTAATCCAGGAATCGCGCACTGCCTGCAGGAGTGCTCTGAGCACCGGTTTTCCATTCGGATACTGAATCTCGAGTTTCGTATCGGCATGTGATCCGTTGCGGGCGGCGATCGTCTCGAAGACGAACTGGTCACCCTGACGAGCTTCGATCCGGTAGTAATCGCCGTCGGACGTGGCTCGGTTCGGGCTATTCAATTCTCCCTGCACGAGACAGGGAACCGACAAGGTTTGAGCGGCTTGTGGAGTGTTATTCGGCTCGATCTCGGTTACGGGACTAAGATGCTGCGAGAACGCGATCTCTGCAGGACGTGTCGTCTCGACCAGTGGCGCCATTTCTGTGTGTGAGTCAGCAAGGGCGGGATCGATGGGGTAGATCTGATGATCGCCGTTCATGCGTCCGACAAGCAACCGTCTGTTGTCGGGGGCGAAGGCCAGTGCCGACGCCCAGTCGGGTTGCCGTTCAAGGACGGCCACCTGGGTGTACGTGTTTGTTTCCCAGATCTTGATGCGCAGGTCTTCGGACGTTGACGCCAGCAGGCGACCGTCAGGGGAATAAACGACAGCCAGAATCGGGCCTTCGTGCGCGAACCGAGCGAACAGAACGGGGTTCGTCCCTTCCTGACCCGTGTCGCTGATCTGCCAGATTCGGATTCGGGCATCAGCCCCTCCTGCGGCAACGTGTTTCCCATCAGGACGAAACGCCACCGACGTCTGTTCCTTGGCTGGCTGCGAAAACGTGTCGAGTCGACTGCCAGAAGCGACATCCCACAGTTTGACGGTTCGATCGCCACTTGCCGTGGCAATCAACTTCCCGTTCGGCGAGAAACTCGCACTGTAAATCGCGTCGTTGTGTCCTTGAAAAGTCTTCAGGGATTGACCTGTCGCGACGTCCCAGACGATCAGATTGCGGTCATATCCCGCGGTTGCGAGCGTTTGTGCATCGGGACTGAGCTGTGCCGAGTAGAGTGTGTCCTGGTGTCCCTGAAACAGAGCACTGCGGGTCCAGTCGGCAGTGTTCCAGAGGGTCGCTTCGCCGAGCAGTCCCACTTCCCCTGCTGCCACACACAGCCACTTTCCGTCCGCAGAGAAACGGACTTCATTCACCGACCCTGTGTGTCCACTGAGGTGGATGGCGTTTTCCCCGGTGATGATTTCGATTCGTTGAGCCCGAGCAAGAGCAATCGTGTTTCCATCAGGAGAGAACGCGACTGATGTAATCGCTTCGATGACTTTCCCTCTGGGGGGGATCCTGGGAGTGACGAGATCAGGGTGAGTGAGGGGCGCAGCAGGCGCTTTTGCGCCGGCATCGATCCATTCACGAATCGCAGCAACTTCCTCGGGCGCGGGAGCAGGATGATCTTTCGGCGGCATTCTGGATTCGTCGGTCGCGGTCAGGCGTTTCCAGAGCAGACTTTCACGGCTCTTGCCCGCCACAATCCCCGGCCCTTCACTTCCCCCTTGCACGGTGCGGGCGTAGTCCTGCAGGACGAGGCCACCTTCCGCCTCTTGGGGGTTGTGGCAGCCGACGCAGTACTTCCGCAACACCGGGAGCACATCCCGATTGAACTCGGGTGGTTCCGTGGCATTGGCGAAAATTGGCGCGAACAGTAGACAAGCGATACCAGCGAGAAGCATCCGACTTTGCATGGAACGGACCTTTGCAACCAGGTGCGTAAAGAGTCCTCATCCTACGGCTGGGGGAAGAATCATGCCATCAAAAACGAACTGCTTCTTTTCATCTCGACCTGGCCACTATTATGTCATCGACAAGCAGTCATCGAGTTTCCCCGCTTGCAAACTCAATTGTTCATTGTCTCCCGTAAGTGTAACCAGGTTTGTCGGGCATGGTCTGAACTCCCGCGCCGGGACTTCATGCAACTTGCAACTGGGCACCATGGTTTAATGGTGAGACCACGTCGAACGTGCAATCGGACCACCGCGGATCCTGTCGGAAGTCCCTGCAAAGTTGGTCTGCGTGAGTTTTGCTATCGCAGAGCGCAGCCAGCGTGGGACCCCACGAAGTTTGAGCGACGCCCTCGATCCCTTGCCGTCGAATGACATCCGCCCATTCCGCCATGCGAGGATGCGCGAAGACCCCGCCTTGCGTGGGAGTGAAAAAGTCACCGACGGCATGGCCGAAGGCAAACATCGATTCACTGCAGCGTGAGAAGTCACGTTCGATGACGGCCGGCAACCAATCCATCAGGACGATCCGGCAAAGCTCAGCGGTGAGTGAGCTGGGCATGGGAGGTTGCCGTGCAAAGGCCGATTGCTCGGCTTCGCCTGACAGCCCCGCTGCTGAAACCGGTTTGGCAAGTACAAATTTCCATTCATCGGGGAAAGGAACTCGAGCGACCAGTGTGCCTAGCTGATTCGCGTCCAGCCGTCCCCCATCGACCAGGAACCCCCCTTGCTGAAACCCATACAACCCCACGGCGGATCGCATCCCGCGTTGCACGCGCCGAGCCAGGACTGGAAGCGGTACCTGAGACTCACCGGACAGTCGCGAGATCAGGCTGGCGACGGCCAGACCTAACTGCGTTCCCGAACCGAATCCACAATGGGAAGGGACCGTTTCGAGGATTTGAATCTGACAGGCCACGCGGTCTTGCGGTGCGAGATGTTCACGCGAGCGTCTCAGAAATTCGGTCACCCGGGATATCAGGTGCGTCTCGCCCAGTACGGCATCCTGTGTCTGACGCCGTGCTTTGAGAACGAGTCTTGGCGCGTCGATCATGACTCCGACTCCGCCGAAGCGGCCACCTGCCGGTGCTGCCACTGACAATGGTCCGAAGTGCAGGCGTGCGCCAGTCGTAATTGAGACTTCGTTGATCATATTTCTTTCAGTTTCAGGGACCCATCGGTCACGCCACGCGGACTGAATCTTTGTCGGACGCTCTCACGAGATGCACATGGCTGCTCGTCGGAGCAGTCCTGGCATTGTCGTCACAGAAAAGAAATGTTGCACGGCGGGAGTGTACAACGAATCAACGCTTTTATCCTGCGTTCGAGCGGCGGAAGGACGCTGGCAGCGACTGACACGTTGAAATCCTGACGATCATTCAATTCGGAAGGTCTCCGTCCGGATCGGAATGGGCGCGCGGGGAATTTCCCCGCCACTGAGCCGATTGCCGCCGTCGATTGGTTACACTGTTGGGTGGGAGTGGCTCAACGGTTCTTTCTCGCCCCGATCTCGTTATAGAATCATTGGTTCAGGATCCGTCCCGTTTTGGTTTCTTTGCTGAGGCAGGTTCATGCCAGTGTTGACGTCCGAAACTTCGGCCGAATTGTTAAATCGACTGTCCCATCTGTCGACACCCGTTATTGCCTCGGTGGCACTTGTGCATCTGCTGGTGTTCTTCTGGTTGATTGTCTGGTCGCGGCGTGACCTGCGGCGAATGGCTTCAGATTTCGACCAGTTCACGCGGGAATTGAAGTATCGAAGCATTCTCGATCGGGGATCAAACCTGTCGGATCAGATCGACGCCTTTCTCGCCGACATCAAAGATGTTCTCGATGATCCTTCCAAGACGACCGAACGGCAGAACCTCTGGCTGCGAATGCGGATCCTCGATGAGGAACGCCGCTATCTTCAGTCACACGCCTTTGAGACGTGGTACAACATCAGTCGTACCATGATTGAAGCCTATCCCCTGGCAGGAGTGCTGGGAACCGTTCTTGCGATCGGGGCCGGCCTGCAGTCGGGGCAGTCCAACGCTCAGCAAACCGTCTCGGACATTGTCCGCAATTTCGGTGAGTCGATCTGGTCGACGTTCATGGGACTGTTCTCTGCAATGGTGCTGATGTTCGTTAACAGTATCGTCGAGACGAAGTTTCGACGCCTGGCCGAGAATCGGGTCCACGTTCGGGAGACGGTAGCGCGAGCCAAGCGGGAATTATCGATCACGGCAGGAGCGCGCACATGATGCACGTTCGCCGCCTGACGCTCCAACTGACCCCCCTGCTTGATCTGATGCTGATCGTGATTTTCGCCCAGTACATGGAAGTTCGCATCGTCGCCACGCAGGAAGCGGATCGGCTGGCGAAAGTGCGCGAATCGGTCACCGAAGAGAACGCGGCGCTTCGTCAACAGGTCGACCAATGGGAACTGCAGCAGCGGTCGATTGATCAATCACGACATGACGAACGCGAGCAGCTCGGGCAACTCGTCCGGGAACTGTTCAAGATTCCGGAAGCGACGCTGACTAAGTTCCTGCAGCCGCGCAGCAAGAATGAGTCGGGTGGAATCTCACCTGCCGATGTGGCTGATCTCAAAGCGAGGTTTCAACAACTGGCATCATCGCGGGGCGATGAAATCGTCGATCACCTGCTCACCTTTAACGAGATGCGCAAACAATTCGACGTTTGGGAACTTTATATGCAAGAAGACGGTTCCCTGTTGATTACAATCGGACAGGATCGGCAGCGAATCAAGTCGCAGGTCATTGAATCGGCTGAAAACTTTGTCGATACCATCCTGCAGGTCAGCAAGAAGTTTCCGACGACGAAAAATAGCGTATTGATGCTGTGCAGCTATGGAAATTGCAGACTTCGCCATCGATTGGCGATGTCGCGTGGCCTGCCTGCCCTCGCCGAACGGTTAAAAGGGGACGGCGGAAGTACGCAAAAGTTCGATTATGCCGTCTTCGGTTACCGGCCTCAGCCTGAGCTGGGGCGTTGACTAGTGAACTATACGATCCTTACGAAAGGTCGAATCCAATGTCGGGAAAATCACGCGGAGGATTGTTCCGCACGCGGAACATACTGGGGGCTGCCTTGCTGGTGGGCCTGGGTGTGGGGCTTTACCTCGGCAAATGGGGGTTGGGAACCGGGGGAAGTGACGGCTGGGGAACCGGGGGCGGCGAGACTCACGTCAGTGTGAACTCTGACGGCGTCGTCAATCCACCACAAACCCTCAAGTCAGAAGTCCCTGCGCGCGTCTACCCTGTCACGGACGTCGTTCGCGTGGTGATCGACGAAGACAGTTACCTGCTACGGCAGGAAAGTGACGGGTCGAAAGATGTACCGATTACACTTCCGGAACTGATCAAACTGGTCGAGCAGGCGAAGGGGGATGCTGACGGGCTACGAGTGCGAATCTATGAAAATATGACGGCACGCGCTGAGGCTGAGGAAAATCTGAAACAGGAATTGTCGAAGGCAGGGGTACCGGACGCTTCGATCTTCTGGGTCCCGATCACCGCGGAATAATCGGATCCAGTCCCGCAGGGGGAGCCGCTGCGGAACTGTTCCATTCGATCGTCTTGTCACTTTCTCGGGCTGAAAGTCTGCATGAACCGGGTCATCTCTCTCTCCGTGCTGTTTGCGTTGATCCTGCTACTGGGCGGAATGCTGTTTCATGTCATAGCACCTTTCATCCTCCCACTGTTCCTGGCTGCTGTGCTGGCCGTCATCTGTCAGCCGATGCAGGCGTATTTCCAGCGTAAGTGTGGTGAACGCCGTTCGCTGGCAGCCGCGTTGACGACCTGCGCCGTGGTGGCGCTGGTTGTGGTACCGCTCGTGATTGGGACGTTCTTCTCTGCCGTGCAGCTTTATTCGCTGGCAGAGCAGCATCTGGACGGTGACTGGCACCGCAGCCTTGATTTGCTGTGGACCCGTACGGTCACTCCGGCCATCGAACGATTGGAACCCATCGTTCCTGGGGGCTTGTCGGAGGAACGTATTGATACCTGGAAACGCCAGTTTGGCGAGAGCATGCAGTCACTGGCGCGGCAACTGGCCGGACGCACCTTCCAGTATGCTTCGTCGACGGTGGGAATGTTTGTATCTTTGACTGTGGCGGCGGGGATTTTTATTACCGCCCTTTATTATTTCCTTGCCGACGGGCCGTTATTGATTGCAGCCGCAGAGGAACTGATTCCGGTTCCGGCAGATCATCAGCGCCGGTTGCGCGAGCGGTTCTCGAGCGTGGTACGAGCGGTCGTTACCGCCACGTTTCTTGCAGCGTTAATTCAAGGATTCGCTACTGCGATCGCGATTAACTTCTGCGGGATCGGCCATTTCTGGGTCTTCCTGGCAGTCGCCACGGTCGCGTCGGTCGTACCGCTGGTGGGAGCCTGGATTGTATGGGTCCCCTGTGCAGTCTGGCTGGGGCTGCAAGGCAATTGGATGGCTGCTTCGCTGTTGACGTTCTGGGGTGTCTGCATCGTCAGCATGCTCGACAATATCGTCAAAATCTACGTTCTACAGAATGATACCGACCTGCACCCGCTGCTGGCGTTTCTGAGCGTGGTGGGGGCCCTTCAGGTACTTGGACTGTGGGGAATCTTCATCGGCCCCATCGTGGCGTCCTGCCTGTTCGCATTAATTCACATGTTCAATGCCGAGCTGAAGGAACTCGTGCAGCAAGGGAATAGCCAGGCGAACCCTGAACCTCCCACTCCGCTGCCATCGCAAACCGGAGCGGTCATCGACGCGGCCGTCCCGGTTCCCGTAGTGGCGACACCCTCTTCGAACCCATCTCACTCCGGTGGATCCGGCGTCAAGTCGAAGCGTCGCAAGTGAGATGATCAGGGAGGAGGAAGAATCGTATCGATGTCGACGATCTGGCCTCGATTGTTCTCGCCCAAAGAGGCCAGCAGTCGACGAATGAGTTGTTCAGCCTCAGTTTTTTCGATCAACCAGCGGTCTCGGGCCGCCAGCCAGTTCGCCTGACTTGAAGACGATTCCTGTTCGGATTGCTTCAGTCGTTCTTCACCCTGCCGCAGTTCTTCGTCCCGGGCTTCGAACCACGCCGTGAGCTTCTGTCGTTCCTGAACGAATTCCTGCTGCTGGCGCTCGAACTTCGTCTGCGTTTCCTGCAGTTCGCGACGCTGCTCCTGCAAGGTTTCGTACATCTGCTGATAGTAGCCCGAGAGCGAAACGCGGACTTGTTCGACGCGTTGACGTGCTTCTTCCTGACTGACGACCTCTGTCAGTTGTGCCCAGGCTTCCTCGACAGCCAGTCTCATTTCGAGCGTGGCGCGATGGGTCTCTTCGAGTTCAGCTCTTAGTTTGTCGAGACGGGCGCGTCGACTTTCCATCCCTTCACTGCGCTCGGCCAGGGCGTCCAGTTGGCGTCGGATTTCCGCCTGCTGCAGCTGACGTTCCTGTTCCCAGGCGTCCCGTTCGGCCTGAAAATTTTGGCGGTCGAGTTCCGCCGTACTGCTGAGTGCCTGTCGAGTTCGATTAAATGTCTCGTATTCGCGGTCGATGGACTTCTCACGTTCGTCGATCGACGAACGGTACAGGTCGATCTGCCTGAGTCGCATCACCAGCAGCATGCTCGTTTCTTCCAGACGCGTCATTTCGACCTGTCGCTCGTGACGATAGTCGTTCTGGGCACGTTCGAAGTCAGCACGTGACTTATCGAGATGTTCCTGCTGGAAGCGAATTCGATTTTCGACCAGTGTTCTTTCGCGGGCCAGCTCTTCCTGCTGGAGTGTCAACGTTTTCTGTTGTTGCTCAACCGAATTCAACAACTCACTTCGTTCCGCGTGAAGTGCTTCGGCATGCTGCTGCCGCATTTTTGTGAGTTCGATTGAGAGTGCTTCGCGAGCGGCGAGAAACTCGGCATTGGCGCTCTGGACCGTCGCTTCGAGCAGAGACTTTTCACGGTCAAACTCGTTCTTTTCCAGTTCGCGGGCTCTCAGCCACGCCTCTTTTTCCTGTTGGAACGCTTCATTTCGCTGTTCCCATTCTGTCGTTAAAGACTTCCACAGGTTTTCACGTTCCGTTTGCAGGGTGCGCGCATTCGCGACGCTCAACTCTTCCCGCGCCCGCTCAACTTCGTCCTTCAGCAATTGCAGTCGGTCCGCTTCTTCCTTGAGAGACTGCTTAATCTGCTCGATCTGTGCCCGTTCTCCGTTCAGTCCTGCGAGAACTTCCTGATGAATCGTCTGCCGACGCTGGTAAAGCTGAACTTGAAGCAATTGCAGCGACTCGCGCCCCGATTCCAGCTCGCGGATCCGGTCTTCCAGTTCGGCCGTGCGCTGTGCGAACGAGGCTTCGATGGTGTCCTGCTGGGCCCTTCGCGCATCGAGTTCGGCACGTTCTTCAGTGATTTCATGCAGCAGCCGCTGACGTTCCTCTTCGAGGACACTCTGCCGTTCACGCAGCTCGTTATCCCGCTGCATCAGGTCGGTCAATTCGGACTGAATCTGCTGCTGCAGTCGCTGTGCGAGCTGGCTGACTCCCGGCAGATCACCGACTTCGATGCTTGTTGCCCGGGACGGCGTTTCGGAAGCAGGAGCACCGGGTACCGAGAGCCCTCGATGCTCAATGACGTCAACATCCGGTTCGTCAGCAGGGATTCGAACGGTCGTCGTGGGGGCTGCCGAGATATGGGGGCCATCGATTCGCAGGCCATTCGCAAGTAATGCGGGCCGTTGCGAGTCGGGGGACCGGCGCAAAGAGAGATGGTCCTGACCATCCTTGACTCGCTCGTTCATACGGGAATCCTTTCCCAGACTTGCGTGTTACATCACAACGCAACCACACAAGCGATCAAACTACTGAGGCGACTGATAAGTTTTTCTACTGAAACGGGCTCGTTGGTCAGACATGCTGGCCAGCGGGGCTGGCGGCAATGGCTGACCGGAACCGGCTGGCCAATCCCGCAATCGATCCGTCTGTTGGGGATTGGTCCAGTTGATCCGACAGCAATCTCTTAGAGGTGCTTATCGATTGCGGCGCTGAGCCTTGACTTGGGAGTCACACCGACGAATCGATCGACGATCTGACCATTTTTGAACACGATGACAGTCGGGATCGAGCTGACGCCGTATTCGCTGGCGACGTCCTGATTGTCGTCGATGTTGACCTTACCGATCTTGGCACGGCCGGAATAGTCCTTGGCGAGTTCTTCGATGGTGGGGCCGAGCATTTTGCAGGGACCGCACCAGGGAGCCCAGAAGTCAACCAGAACGGGTTCCTTGCTGTTGATCACATCGGACTGGAATCCTGCATCGGAGAATTCCGCTACATTGCCTGCCATGATTTTCCTCTCGGATCGAATAAACCGCGCAAATGTTCTGAACACGGGATTATAGACAAATGCCGGATTGGGTCAATTTGGATACGCGGGCCGTCTCAGCGGCCCATCCCCCCCGTAGCCGACTTCTTTCATTCTCGGCAAAAAGCCGCTTTGGAGTTGCGTCTACAATACAAGGCGGGGCCTGAAAACCCGGATCAGCTTGGCAATTTCGGGCCCCGGTTTTTGTCGCGGAATTTAACGATGCTAACGGACTCTCCGTCGTTAATGACGCTGTCGCGCTCCGTAGGTGCCGTATGCCCCTTGTGAAAAGTTGATCGATCGAGAACTGATCCGTTTCACCGAACTGACCAGATGATCAATTTCCTCAGTGGTGTTGTAGAAAGCGAACGAAGGGCGAACTGTCGCGTCCAGTCCATAGCGTCGCAGCGATGGCTGTGAGCAGTGGTGGCCGGCCCGAACGGCAATTCCTTCCAGATCCAGCAGCTTGCCAACCTCTTCTGTACGGAAATCCTTCAGCACAAAAGAGATAACACTCACCTTTTCACGGGCCTGTCCCACAATGCGCACGCCGTCGATCGGCAGCAACCGCTCGGTGGCGTAGTGCAGCAGGTGATGTTCGTACTTCCCGATGTTGTGTAGACCCAGACTCTGGACATAGTCGAGAGCGGCCCCCAGTCCGACGACGTCCGCGATATTCGGCGTGCCTGCTTCGAACTTGTTGGGGGGGGCCGAATAGGACGTTTCTTCGAACGTCACATTCTTGATCATGTTGCCTCCTCCCTGCCAGGGGGGCATGATCTCCTGCACCTCCTGCCGGGCGTAGACGGCTCCGATCCCCGTGGGGCCGAAAATCTTATGTCCCGAAAAGACGAAGAAGTCGCACCCGATTTCCTGGACATTCACGGGAATGTGAGAAACCGACTGAGCTCCGTCAATCAGCACACGGGCACCGTACCGCTTCGCCATCTGCGTCATTTCGGCAACAGGAAGTATCGTTCCCAGGCTGTTTGACGCCTGCGTGAGAGCCACGAACTTCGTCTTCGGGCCCAGCAGCGCCTGGTACTCTTCCAGAATCACTTCCCCACGGTCATTCACCGGGATGACCCGCAGGACGGCCCCCTTCTCTTTCGCCACCATCTGCCAGGGAACAATGTTCGCATGATGTTCGAGCATCGACATCACGATCTCATCACCCGGCTGCAGGAACTTTCGTCCGTAGGTCTGGGCGATCAGGTTCACCCCTTCGGTCGTTCCACGCACAAAGATAATTTCCTTGGACGAAGCGGCACCCAGGAACTGATGGACCTTATCACGTACTCCTTCGAATGCATCGGTCGAGCGGGCCGCCAGCGAATGGGCGGCACGGTGAATGTTCGAATTATCATGAGCGTAGTAATACGAGATCGCGTCGATCACCTGCTGAGGTTTCTGCGTCGTCGCCGCGTTGTCGAACCAGGCCAGCTGCTTGCCGTGAACTCGCTGATGTAAAGCAGGAAAGTCACGTCGAATCGACGGCAGATCAAACGGCCGGGCTCCCGAGAGGGGGGGCTGAGGCAATTGAGGGGGCGTCAGGATCTGTTTTAGAAACGAAATTCCAGGCGAGCCGGGGCAGAACCCATGGTCCACTTCGGGGACCGGATTCCGGATCTGGTTCACAAAATTGCGGAGTCCGTCCGGAGAGATATCAGCAACCTGATGCAGTCCACCGCTGTATCCGGTAACGGACTGTCCTGGTACCGAGTGCAAATCCTGGGGAACGCCGTGCGGTGCGTGCCCCTGCACATCGGATGGAGCGTACCTCTCATCGCTACGGGCGCTGATCCCCGGGTGATGCGGAATACCCCCTTGAGCCGGCAGGCTCGAAGTCGGGAAGTAAGACGATCCGGTCTGGAACTGTTCAGGCGAGAACGGCCCCCCCCCGTTATGAGGTGTGTTCGACACGTAGCCAGGGGCTGAGGTCGAGTGGGGCACCGAAGTCAATGCGTCGGTGAGATGCGAACCCGAGGAATAAGGAGCGGGACGCTGGGGCAACGAGACGGGGGCGGCGGTGTGGTGTGAACCGGAGAGGAACGGTCCGGACCCATAAGGGACCGCCGCTTGCGATGTCGTAAAATGAGCGGTCGACAGATGCGGCGTCGATTCGCTGGGGACGGACGCATACGGGTTCGTCGCAGCTGATCCTGATGAATACCCGTTCTGATGCTGTCCGGCAGCCGGATAAGCCCCTGCGGGGTATTGTCCGGTGGCAAACGGCACCGCTTCCTGAGGAAAGGACGAGTACGGCACAGACTCGTGCGGGACGGACCCGTATGGCGGCGTTCCGGTCGGGAAGGAAGGTCCGTACGGTGCTGAATTCGGAATTCCGTCAGGCTGCGGAACGCCGTTGAATAATTGCGTCGCGATCTGGGCAATCAGATCGGGGGTGACTTCGTTCATGTCTGTGCCTTTGGCTCGATGTTTCCGAAACAGTGCATCTGACCTGTTTCTACCTTACTTCAATTTGGGTTTGCGATTGTCGTAATCGTGGTAGTAACCCACTTCGACGTTCTCGAGCACACCGACGGCATCGTCGGTCAGGACCGCCAGAGAGAAGTATAGAGTCAGCAGGTACGAGGCGACGCCGAGGCTGTCGGTCCCCATCAGACGCGCCGAAAGGCTCGGCATGATTTCTCCGGGAATTCCCGCCTGGTGCAGACCCACCACACCCTGATCCGCTTCACCGACCCGCAACAGCAGGATACTGGTCGTGCCGAACCACTGGTTTGACTGATAGCGACTCTTCATTTCCAGCTTGTCGCAGGGAACCAGAGGGACGCCGCGCCAGGTAATCACCGGGGTCCCGAACAACTGTGTTGTGACGGGTGGGACACCGCGCCAGGTACATTCCCGTTCAAATGCCGCGATCGCTTTCGGGTGAGCCAGGAAGAAGGCGGGCTTTTTCCAGACGAGCGCCAGCAGTTCGTCCAGATCGTCGGGAGTCGGTGCACCGTAGCGAGTGCTGATTCGCATGGCGGGATCAACCGAGTGGATCAGGCCGAACTTGGTGCTGTTGATCAGTTCCCATTCCTGACGTTCTTTAATCCCTTCGATCGTTAGCCGCATCTGTTCGGCAAGTTGATCGAACGGCCCGTTGTAGAGATCGGAGACGCGGGTATGAACGCGGACGATGGTCTGCACGGCCGAGAGTGAGTACTCGCGCGGATTGGCCGAATAGTCGACAAAGGTCTCGGGGATTTCCATGTTTTCGGCAAACCCGGACACCAGATCGATGTTTCGTTCGCCATACCGATTGACGGTGGAACGAAGTTCCAGGTGTTCCTTGATCGCTTTACGAAAGTCTTCATTCAGATTGGGAAGTTCCTGCAGAACTGCGTCCAGATCCTTGCGCGAGAACGTCAGCAACACGCAGGGAGTAATCGTCCGCACGGTCACATCGGACCGCTTTTCCGAGACCAGATCGGTCTCGCCGAAGAATTCCCCTTCGTTCAGCAGTGCGATTCGCAGATTGCTGCCATGGACGCCCTTGCTGAGGACTTCGACCTGACCCTGAGCGATGATGAAGAACTTGCTGCGATCTTCCCCTTCGACCAGCAGCTTGTTTCCCAGTGAGACGGTTTCGGTTTTGAATCGACTCGACATCCGGGCGATGATCGCATCAGGCAGCCGGGAAAACAGCGGCACGCTACGAAGTGCTTCAGGAGGAAACGAGGCGATGTCGCCATTTAGTTCGACACCGATCCGTTCGGCCTTGGAAAGCTCGACCTTGGTTCGGTTCACGCGGAAGGTACCGCCGTTGACCTGCACCCACGGAAGTAGGCTGAGCATCCAGCGGGGCGTGATCGACATCATCTTGGGTGATGTCTTCGTGGTCGTTGCCAGGTTCCGGGCAACCGACGTGGTCACGCTGCGCTGCAGTAGGTTATCCGACATACTCCAAAACTCCTTTGTTCGTCTCTGCTATGAAATTGAAATCTGTATGAGGTCAGTCGGATTGGGATTTACGGGCAGGCCGCTGTTTCGGATTCCCTCGCCCTACCCTCAGCAAAGTTGGAAAAGACCTTTCGAGACTGACTCTCGAAAGAGGCGTGACCGGTGCGGACGGACTTAGATCCCCAGGCCGTGCTCGAAGCCGGACGGGCTGCGGTGGTCATAATCGTGGTAGTAGGCGACTTCGACGTTTTCGAGGACGCCGACGGCGTCGTCGGTCAGGACAGCACAGGATGAGTAAAGCGAAAGCAGATAGGACGCGACTCCCATGCTGTCGGTGGCCATCAGCCGGGCAGACAGGCCCGGCATGATCTCGCCCGGAATTCCGGTCTGGTGCAGTCCGACGACCCCCTGATCGGCTTCACCCACTCGCAGGAGGAGAATACTGGTGGTGCCGAACCGTTGATCGGTCTGGTAGCGTCGGCTCTTGCCAATCTCGAGCTTGTCGCAGGGAACCAGTGGGACGCCGCGCCATGTGATGACGGGAGTTCCAAACAGCATCATGGTTGCGGGTGGAACACCTCGCCACGTGCATTCCCGTTCGAAGGCCGCAATAGCGCGAGGATGTGCCAGGAAGAACGCTGGCTTTTTCCAGACTTGTGCCAGCAGCTCATCCAGGTCGTCTGGGGTAGGAGCCCCGTACCGGGTACTGATGCGCATGGCGGGATCGACCGAGTGCAACAGGCCAAATTTCTTGCTGTTGATGAGGTCCCATTCCTGACGTTCTTTAATCCCTTCGATCGTCAGCCGCATCTGCTCTTCCAACTGGTCATACGGACCATTGTACAAGTCAGAAACGCGGGTATGGACACGGACAATCGTCTGGATGGCCGCCAGCGAATACTCACGCGGGGTGGCCGAATAATCGACGAACGTCTCTGGAATTTCGACGTTCTCTGCGAATCCGGAAACGAGATCAATGTTTCGTTCACCGTAGCGATTCGTCGCGGAACGAAGGACGAGATGCTTATCGATCGCTTTCTGGAATTCCGCTTTGACGCTGGGCAACTCGTTCAGAACGGCATCCAGATCCTTGCGTGAGAACGTGACGAGAACGCAGGGAGTCAGTGTTCGAATCGTGACGTCGGACTGTTTTTCAGAGACGAGATCGGCGTCACCGAAGAACTCGCCTTCTGTCAGCAGAGCGATCCGCAGATTACTGCCGTGTGCTCCTTTGCTGAGGACCTCGACCTGCCCTTCAGCGATGATGAAGAACTTGTTTCCGTCCTTCCCTTCGACGACCAGTTCATTACCGAGCGACACGACTTCCGTTTTGAAGCGGCCCGCCATGCGGTTCGTGATATCGCCGGGCAGATGCGAAAAGAACGGGACCTTGCGCAGGTCGTCAGGAGAGAATGTTGCGGCGCCATCGACAAAATCGACGTCGATTCGTTCGGCCTTCGAAAGTTCGACCTTTGTCCGGTTCACGCGGTAGGTCCCGCCGTTCACCTGCACCCAGGGAAGCAGCCTCAGCAGCCACCGGGGTGTGATCGACATCATCTTGGGTGATGTCTTGGTCGTGGTTGTCAGATTTCTGGCAACAGCTGTCGTGACGCTACGCTGCAGAAGATTGTCGGACACGGAAACCCTTCCCGAAATGGCGATACTGACCAAGTCCCGTTTAGCGATGTTCGATTTAAGGATCTGTCAGCGTCGTTGCGTTTGAGTTCAGAAATTGAATGAAGCCTGAGCCGGGTTCTCAAATCGCTGGTGAATGCGAAATCATTTGTACAGCAAGCGAACTTGAGCGTAAACGGGACGGAATGCCCGCGTGTTCCCCGACTCAAAATGGGTACCTTGTGCTTGGAAGGCGCGGACACTTAGCCCGGCAGATCGTTGTCGAACAGCGGCGTTGAGAGGTAGCGTTCACCGCTGTCGGGCAGGATCGTCACGATTGTTTTCCCTGCCGCTTCGGGCCGTCTTGCGACCTTCAATGCGGCGGCCATTGCGGCTCCGCAACTGATGCCGCACGAGATTCCTTCCCGTTTCATCAGCAACTTGGCGGTTTCAATCGCTTCGTCATCGGTGACCTGGATCACCTCGTCAACGACACTGCGGTCGAAGTTGTCAGGGACGAATCCTGCGCCGATCCCCTGAATCTTGTGTCGACCGGGCGAGCCCCCCGAGAGGACAGGACTGGCCAGTGGCTCCACAGCGATTGATTGAATTGGCAGTTGCTTCTGTTGCTTCAGAAAGCGGGATACACCACTGATCGTTCCCCCCGTGCCGACACCGGCGACAAGGTAGTCGATTTTCCCAGTGGTGTCGTCGTAGATCTCCGGCCCCGTGGTTTTGAAATGGATCTCGGGATTGGCGGGATTCTTAAATTGCTGCGGCATATACCAGCCCGGCTGGGTCGACAGTTCTTCGGCCCTGGCGATGGCCCCCTTCATACCGTCGGCACCGGGTGTCAAAAGCAGATTCGCCCCGAAGCTGCGCAGCATGGCCCGCCGTTCGATCGACATGGTTTCCGGCATCGTCAACGTGAGCTGATATCCGCGAGCGGCACAGACAAAGGCGAGTGCGATTCCCGTATTGCCGCTGGTCGGTTCGACCACATGCATGCCCGGCTTCAATTTGCCGCTTGCTTCGGCCTCCCAGATCATCGCAGCACCGATCCGGCACTTGACGCTGTAGGCGGGGTTCCGTCCCTCGATCTTGGCGAGAATCGTGACGTCGAGTCCTTCCGTCAATCGGTTGATCCGGATCAGCGGAGTACGACCGATGGATTCTGAGTTGTCTTTAAACAACGGCATGCTTGCGGCCCTGCTTGCAAATGGGGAATGTCCCAGTCGTGAAAAAATCGCACCTCACGCGATACGTGAAATATCACCGTGCGAGTGGGATATTAATGGGCGTGTTTTACCCTGTCAAGCAATGGTGTTTCGCAATAATTGACAGATCGATGCCGCAGTTGAGGCCTCGAAGAAGGAAAAATCGACTGTGATAGTGCGACTTTTTGAGTGTCGGTGGAGGCGCCTTGCGCCGAGTGGCCCGTCAAGTCGGGTGATGACCCCTAGGTCTCGCGCGGGGCGGCGAAACTCCAGGGGATTTTCGATTGCCGAATCTCTCACACGTCAGCCGGCTTTCAACACGATCGGGCGGTGTTAAGACGTCGGCCTGTCACCTGGGAAGTGAGGAGATCTGCACTCACGGCCGGCGCGAATCGCGGAAGCGGAAGGAAAAGAAGTCGGCATCTTTCATTGCGACTCGCATGCGGACTGGCTTGCCTGCGATGGTTTTGAGCGACGTGCCGGCTTTCCATGTCACGACGCGGTCAAGTTCATTACCAATCTGCTCCTGGCATTCCTCAAGACTGAAGCCTGGGATCGGCGTTCCGTCCAGGTTCTGCAACTCGAAG
The DNA here is from genome assembly GCF_044336245.1 of Schlesneria sphaerica. Lineage (NCBI taxonomy): Bacteria > Pseudomonadati > Planctomycetota > Planctomycetia > Planctomycetales > Planctomycetaceae > Schlesneria > Schlesneria sphaerica. The sequence continues at coordinate 6,541,638 of NZ_CP172346.1, forward strand.
TACAGGCCCCCTGCGGCGGATGTGGAGAAGTTGATTTCGAGTTCGTCGCCAGAAAACGTCAATGGTTTCGTCAGTAGTTCGCCTTGTTTGACGCCCGCTCGGAGGGAGGTGAAGCCATCAAGACGCAGGGTGTAGCGACGGACATGGGACGTCGGTTGGGCATAGTCCTGATTCACGTACAAAGAGAGTTCTGCCGGTCCTGTTTGCGCCAGATTCAGCGCAGGATAGTTGGTTCGTGAGACCCAGTTCTGGGGGCCGATGCCGGGGCGTAAAAATCCTTCCAGAAAGGTCCGGTCGTAGGTGTTGCCTCCGCGTGACGACATGAAGACAGCGTCCGACGTGTCGTTGAAATAAGTGGGCGAGACCTTGATGGCGGCTGCCTGCTGCTCATTCAGTACCTGTCGGCCTTCGAAGAATCGGGCAGCGATTGCCAGGTAGAGATGCGGGGCACGTGGATAGGGGGACGTCTGATTGGTGTAGAGATGCTCAACCGGGGCGGCGGTGATCGAGTTCCCATCGTCGTGAACCTGTTTCATCATGACGGCTGCCGACCAGTTCCGAAAATCTTCGCTCGTTGAACGGGCTATGCGGCGGACTCCATCCCAGACCCGAAAGTAACAGACATAGCAGTTTTCTGTCTCGGACCAGAAGACGAGGTTTTGCGAATCGAACAGATGGTCGAATCGGAACGGCATCTGTTTGCCGGACAGAATTGGCTCATCCTGGATTTTGACCCATTTCAAACCGTCGGCCGAACTGTAGGCGAACAGTTCTTTGCCGGTTCCTCCCACCCCCTTGTAACGTTCTTCGGGGGGGACGCCCGGGCGTGTATCGAGCATGGGACAGAAGTTATGTGTGACCGGCGCGACGTTGGCCAGCACGATATTGTTGGCAGTCGTCCCCGCGTATTCGAACAGGCCCAGTTTGGGTTTCGTCCAGGTGATTCCATCAGGGGATTCGGCGACACACGTTCGTTCGTGCTCACTGCCGTCCAGACCCGGTTCCGAGATGCCGCGGTAGTACATACGGAACTTGGCGTGATCCTGAATGATCGTCGTGTAGCCAGCGTGAGGTCCTTCCCAGCGGGCGTCGAAATGAAGCACAGGTCCTTCATCGTGCGGCGCGTGAAGCTGAAGGTGCGCGTTCGACAGTCGCTCGATCAGGAGGCGATCGACGAACAGTTCACGTCGTGTTCCCAGGGCGATTGGATCAGCGGCTGTCGCCGATTGCGATAGACGCTGATCGACGGGCCCGCAAAACGCCGCTAGGAAAAGGATCGACTGCACAACAAGAAAACGGCGGGATGACGGGCTGGTTTGCTTCATGTTTTACACGATCCCCGGCATGAGTTCGGTGTCTGTCAGCGGGAGCGGTTGGTATAACCTGCCCGTGTCGTACTGCGCGTTGTAGAGATGATCGAGCAGTCTAAACGGTTTCGAATCGACTGCCAACGAGCCTGTCTCAGATCCCCTTCTGATAGACATGACCAGGGAACCACAGATCATGAAGAGCTACGTGGAATCGTTCGAGCATGGGCCGGGTGGGTGGTTCGGCTGGGTCGATAACGCTCGAGGACCCAAGGCGCTCGAACGGGGGCAAAGCACGGTCATTTCACGCAGTCCCTGGTGGATTGATTACAACCACGCTCCCCCTGGCGCGGGTTACATGCATTTGCTTTTTATGCTGCTGACGAGTGGTCATCCCGGCGAGTATCAGCGTGAGGTGAGTGGCGAGAATCAGTTTACCAAAAGTGGGTTCGGAACCGACTTCACGAATGCCGAGTTGACGTTTCGTTTGAAGGGAGAACTGCGCGCACTCGACACTGAGCTTTACCTGCTGATTCAGGGAATCCATAACGGCATCTGCACCGGTTGGATTCTGACCGGGCAGCCGATCAAGGTGACAGAGGAGTGGTCAGAGCAGCGAATCACGGCGGTGCCCGACGAATCTCAATGGACGTGCCTGGGAAGTCGCCATGATCGCAGTGACTTCTATGGCCGAACCCCTTTGAAGACGGTGCTGGGGGATGTCAACGCGGATATCCTGCTCGTGCTGTATCCCCTGGACATTGCTCCGATGGGACCACTGGAGGGGGACCCTCATCTGCTGCGTCCCGAGAAGGACTATCCCGTGTGGCGCAGTCGCCTGCCAGAAGGTTATGTGGTGCTGGACGAAGTGCGTATTGAAAAGACCTGAGTTTGAATCGGAATGAATCTAGGGGTGGACCGCGCCGTTTGACTTCGGCGAATCTCTGGTCAAATCCCCTAGGCGAATGATTTGGGGCCTTGGAAGCATCGTGCACTGGCCGGGATCTCCGACAACAATTCTTTCCACACTATTACCTGTCAGGTCGAGATTGAATTTTGCTGAGTTGTGAACTTGTGTTCACTTTTTGCTCTGCGGAATGGCGGCCGGGACAGGCCCGCAGCGGCTCTCACCCCGCTCCTTCGGCGTAATTTCGTGCAATTTCTTTACGAGCGCGGACATTCGCTCAGTCCAGCTTTCCTTCAGCGGATCGCAATTTAGCAACAAGCTGACTTGACATTCCGATCTTGAATGTCGATAATAAACCAACACTAAATTGGTGATAGATAGTGATCTTTCACTGTGACCGGCAAACTCCGTTGTTCTGGCAGGGTCCCCGTCAAGGGGCCGCTCAAGATCCTGGATGGATTCCAATGACACCATTGCTTGCGGAGAAACGAATTCAGACAGAGAAGTTCGCAGCCCCTGTCTCGGGGATGCGGCTTTCGTGCGTGAGTCAATTCACCTTACAAAGCCGCCATTCCATCAATCGCGCTGCGTGGAAGACGATCCGCTGTTGTCGACCGGACGGCGAATCCCCTTCTTCATGATTCTTCGACGGCTTGAAGAGCCGCGAACTTCTTTTCTTTAGCCGCGTCCTGTTGGACGGAAAGTAGTCCCAGGCTCTCGCGGTTCAGTCCAGGTGAATTCATGGTTGCAGCAAATCATCTCTATCAGTCGGTCACAAATTTTGAGACCGGAACCCGTGTTACGAAAACTTTGATGAGCTACGACGACGCTCGCTTTCGACGTGTCAACGCTGTGGCGTTCTGCGGGATTGTCGAACTGTCGGGTCAGGTTGCCACGTACTTCGACAAACTGCTGGCGATCGGCATCGCAGAAAAGGTGGATGGCGTATCGACGGTGGTGGAGTCAATCCGGATCCATTCAGCCGGTCATTCAGTGCGTGACGGCCTGGATTCGCAGTATCACATGCAGGCGGAAGCACCTCCCGCGGTGGGGGACGAGGGCTTTTGCAGGAGATTCGACCTGCCGCATGAGTGAACAGTCACCCCTTGTTTGACCGCTTGAATTGTTTTTTCGCACTAAAAGATCCTTTGTCCATTTGGGAGAATCGGGATGTCTGCAGCTTCCACTCTTGTCCTTAACGATCAGCCATTGTCGTCCACGTATGAGATTCCCGAGAACGTCGCTGAAAATATCCGGCACGCGCTGCGGGGGCTTCAATTCGGCGAAATTACCATTACGGTAAGAAATGGCAGCGTTGTTCAGATCGAACGAGTTGCCAGAAAGCGGCAATTCAAGTCAAATCAGAATGACTAGATGACTGCAGCGGAAGCTGCAGTCATTCGAACCACCGATTTGAATGCTCGCGATGGAAAGGCCTGATTCAGATGCCGTTGAATACAGTTCAGCCGCCGGTCGAAATGGCGGATGGTCTTTCTTTGCGGGTACCAGATCGAAACAGTGTTGATTCCAGTGACGAGGGTCCCCTTCCATCTTATCACTCTGCAGATGCAGTCTGGGATTCCATCTGTCGCGAGGCGCGCGACGAAGAGCGGCGTGGTTCCTGCTTGTGCGCGTTTCTTAACGAGACCGTCCTTCAGTCTACTCATCTCGAACAGGCTCTCTCGAGCATTCTGTGTGCAAAGCTGGCGACCGAATCTGTCGGCAAGGATCGCATCCAATCACTGCTGATGGTGGCGTATCAATCCAGTGCCGCCATTCGTCTTGCGATCCGTAACGATCTCCAGGCGATTGTGGATCGGGACCCTGTTGCCAAGGGGTACCTGGCACCTTTTGTGTTCTTCAAAGGGTTTCAGGCGCTACAGGCTTATCGCGTTGCGAACTGGCACTGGAATCACGACGGTCAATTTCTGGCGGCCTTCCTGCAGAGCCGCATCTCAGAGGTCTTCGCTGTCGACATCCATCCGGCGGCCCGCATCGGTTCGGGCATTCTCATGGACCATGCGACGGGGATCGTGGTGGGGGAAACGTCGGTGATCGAAGACAATGTCTCGATTCTGCACGAAGTGACGCTGGGGGGAACGGGGAAGCAGTCGGGCGACCGACACCCGAAAGTTCGTCAGGGGGTACTGATCGGAGCGGGAGCCAAGATCCTGGGGAACGTCGAGATTGGCGCAGGAGCCAAGATCGGGGCGGGAAGCGTCGTCCTTGATTCGGTTCCCCCGCACTGCACGGCAGCGGGCGTTCCCGCCCGAATCGTTGCGAGAAACAGTCCCAAGATGCCAGCTCTCGATATGGACCAGCAGTTTCCACATCACTTTGAGGATGGCAGCGGAATCTGAATCGCGCCAGGTTTTCGGTCGGGCGCCCCTGCGTTAAGTCGTGCGGACCGCTCAGCCCTCTTGAGGCGTGCGCAGCGTTCCTGTCTGTTTGTTCGAAAGGGACCCGTCTGCGACCGATTCAGTGTTCGGGAAGAACTTCGGTCCGTGATTTCAGCGGGCTGCGTTGATACAGCGCCTCGGCCTCGGGCATCCAGCGGGTCAGGTCTCGAATTCGTGTCTGATGGTTGGGGTGAGTCGACATGAATTCCGGCGGTGCCTGCCCTCCCCCGGTTGTAGCCGTCATCCGTTCCCAGAATCGAATCGATTCCTTCGGATCATAGCCCGCTGCGGCCATCAGCAGCAGACCCATGTGATCTGCTTCCGATTCATGTTTTCGGCTGTAGCTGAGGATGCCGAACTTGGCTCCGGCATTAAGTACGGAAAGAAGCTGTTGCCGCCGGGAAGCATCCATGTCTCCCATCGAGGCACTCGCCGAGACCAGGCCAATCTGAACCATTTGCTGCTGGGCCATTCGCTCGGCGCCATGATGAGCCAGCGCATGGGCAATTTCATGGCCGACGACCGTTGCGAGCCCCGCATCCGTTTCGGCAACGGGCAGAATGGCCGTGTAGACCACGATCTTACCCCCCGGCAGGCAAAAGGCGTTGACCTGACGATCATGGACCACTTCAAGTTGCCAATCGAAATCCGGGATCGGCGTGCCCACCAGTTTCTGGAAGGACTCATTGCTGGTCGCTTCGATCAGGCGTTCGGCGATCTCGCGAACTTTACTGGCTGCAGGCCCCTGTCTGACGACCTGAGCGTCACTGAGGACTTCGCGGAAAGCCTGGAGACCCAGTTTCGCTTCCTGAGCGGGATTCATCGCTACCACCTGGACACGACCGAAGGGGCCCTGCTGGCAACCCCGGACCATGGTGAATCCCACAGCGCAGACGCCGAAAATAATCGGGATCATGCGGACCAGAAGGCCAATCTGCAGGTCGTTGCCTCGTGCAGATCGCCGGGTGTAACGGGGGCCTCCGAAACTCATGCTGATGCGTCCTTTTCACTGTCTTCATACAAGTGATTTTCACGGATATACATTTCGACGGCGCGGGGCACCAGATATCGGATGCTCTGCCCTTCCCGTACCCGTTTGCGGATTTCGGTCGAAGAGAGATCAGATCCGGGCATCGAAACGAAGGTGACCCGTTCATCGACGATGGGTCCGACTGCCTGCCGAAGCGCCTGGGTCCCGGGCAGCGGTCGATCCCCGCGATTTACGGCGACAACGGTCGCCAGTTCGAGGATGCGACGCGGTTCGCGCCACTGTGGGAGGTCATTCAGTGAATCGGCCCCGATCAGCAGGAACAGATCGCGCGATGCGTCCTGAGACTTCAGTTGTTCCAGCGTGGTGACGGTGAACGAGGGACCGACGCGGTCCAGTTCGATCCGGCTGATGCGGAACTCAGGGTGACCTGCGATGGCCAGCTCGATCATGTCAAAGCGGGCCCGGGCGGACGAGATGTTACTGGTCAGCTTGTGGGGAGGTAGCGCCGCAGGCACAAACCAAACTTCGTCCAATCGGCACTGCTCGCGGCATTGTTCTGCCAGCACGAGATGTGCGTAGTGAATGGGATCAAACGTCCCACCATAAATCCCCAGCCGCATCGGGCATCCACCTGTGAATCTACGAATACGACGACGGACCGCGGACGGGTTCGTCCGCGGTACGAGTGCGACAACACTGCATCAGTTCGAAAGCGAGGTCTCATCAGTCGAATTTAATGGAGTGTCCGCATCAGCGGGGGCCGATTCTTCGGTGGCCGTCGCGGCGGTTTCGGATGTCGCCGTTTCGCTGCTGGCTTGGGGGCGGGCGGGGAAAGCAAAGGAACGACCAGTGGGACAGCAGGCTCCGTCGGGAGCACTGATGAGTTCCAGCGAGATCCCTTGTGACGAACAGCCTGCGGCAGGAACCGGGCAGGTGTATGAGTCACCGGCACAGCAGGCGGATTCACCGGTGAATCCCGTCTGGGAGGGCTTTCCGATCAGCGGATATCCATAGTCTGCCAGATCCGGGAACATCGCGACCGCCCCGAGTGCCCCGGCGAACAGAATGACCGGAGTATACAGCACTGCCTTCATCACCCCCGGGCAGCATTGGTTGCACTTGGCGGAGGTGGGAATTGATGGCGAATCCGTGGAGTTGGGGAGGTCGTTACTATTCGTCATGTCTGCCATTCCTGTCACAGGAGAATCGGGATCGAAGGGGCGGATGCCGCCGGATCACTGCATCACTACGAGATCATGATAACGGGTTTTCCTGTTTTGCCAGCCTCAATTGGCAAGCAGAGTCTAACGCTCGATGAAATCGGCATTGTCCTGCTGGGCGAGCATCGAATCGGTCCAGGTCGGATCAACGGAGCGGCAACAGGCGGTCAATCGCTCGGCCGTTTCAGCAAGTTCGTTCTGCCATTCCACAGGGTCGACTCCTACGGGCGTCACCTGCCGGAATTCGTCCAGCAACAGGACCATTCGGAGCAAATGGCGGAAGATCAACCCTTCCTGGCGGCCGAGATCGCGGCTGGAGACGAAGTTGAAGAAATTGCCGTTCCAGTTCAGCAGCAACTCAGTCGCGACCATAACTGGCTGAACACTGACATCGGTGACGTCGGGATATTCCGAGTCGAACAGCATGCGCAGTTTGTCGGCGAGCGTCGGTGCATACTTTCGTTCTTCCGGGGGGATATCCGGATCAAACTCGGGATAAAGGTCCGACGCGGGGAGCAGCCCTCTTTGAACGATCTCCATATCCAGTCGTTCCAGGGCGAGCGGACCCGGGGGCAGTCGGAACGGAGGCGGAACGCGAACATGGCGGATCAGCGCGCGGGGAAGTTCCAGGACGCTTTCAAATATGAGCATTCGCTCGGTCCAGTCAGCCAGGCCGAGATGTTCCAGCAGAAACATCCCATAGACCGGATTCAGGCTGCGAAATGCGAAGAGTTGTTCCAGGCGTTCGGTCGGCTCCGCGAGTTGCGGTCGGTAACGGTTCTTTTCCCGTTCTTCCGCGGCCCGGTCGATTTTCTTACCCGTTTTGGCTTCGTGTTTGGCGTCCACCGACTTCTGCAAGTGCTTCGACAGCCACGTTGATTTGCGGGTTTCTTCCTCTACCGGGGCCGCCGCAGCGGCCGCCGCGTTGGGGGTGGTCGGTTGAGTCGGGCTGGGAGGTGCGGGAGGTTCCGGGGTGAGCTTGACGAAATCACCTGCGTGCAGCGAGATCAGCATGCGTTCCAGATGTTTTTCGGCGGCTTCCAGTTGCTTTGGCTCCATCAATCGCTTCTGGACCAGACGTCGCAGACGATCGACTTCGGGTGAGAGTTGAAGCATATAAGCCAGCAGGCGCCAGGGGAGCGGACCCCGACTGACGAGATCGCCGGGCGTCGCGAAACGGAGCTTCTCGAATTGCTGTTCGTTCCAGTACTGCCGGTTGGGATTCCGCGTCGGCATCTTCTTTTTGAGTGCTTTTTTGGCCTTGAGCAGCCCGAAATCTTTGGTGTCTTCCGGGATCGAATCATATTGTTCGCGCCACCGAAGAATGCGGACGTCGTCTTCATGCGCCAGGGCGAAGACGTGACCTTCCGTGTCGTACTGAGGGCGTCCTGCACGACCAAAAATCTGATGTGCGGAACTTGCATCGATCAACTTCAGATCACCGGGCTTCCCCTTCATCAATGAGGGGAGGACGACCGAGCGGGCAGGAAGATTGATTCCCGCTGCCAGCGTTTCCGTACAGACACAGATCGTAAGCAGTTTCTGCTGGAAGAGGTCTTCGACGATCTTTTTATATTTTGGCAGCAGACCGGCATGATGAACGCCAACACCGCGCATCAGCAGTTGCTTCAGTTTGGGGCCGACCCCCTGTTTCCATTCGTACTTTTCCAGCGCGGCGACCAGCTTTTTCTGCTGACCACTCGCCAGCATCGACTTGCCTTTCAATTCCTCCGCCACATTCCAGCATTCGTCCCGGTTGAAGCAGAAGACAAGTGCCGGGGTCTTTCGCTGGACTTCATCACCTGCTGCCATGTCCTCCAGGTGGTCCGTCAGCAGCGCATCACTAATCCAGTGAAACTGCAGCGGAATCCGGCGATCCGTGCTCTGCACCAGTTCGAGTGGACGATCGTGCGCTCGGCTGCACCACGAGATGAACTTGGCAGAATTCCCGATCGTTGCCGACAACAACATCAGGCGAACGTGCTTGGGGAGCAATGCCAGCGAGAATTCCCAGACGATCCCGCGTTCGGGATCGGAGAAATTGTGGAATTCATCCATGACAACGGCCGAGACGCGGTCAAAGTCCAGCGCCAACGGGGTCGCGGGTCCGGATGGGCTGGCCTCTTCTTCCGCCAGTTCTTCAACCAGTTCGTCATCCCACCCGATCAGATCCTTGTAGGAATGAAGCCCCCCGGCATGGTGCTTGGCCGATTCCGCCTTCAGGTGTTCCGCAGCGATCTGCCGGACTTTTTCCGCGGCCGCCTCTTCATGAGCGGCCCAGTGCGAAGTCAGCAGGCGGTTCAACAGGATTTCTGCGACGACGACCAGCACGTTCGCCTGTGGGTTAACTCGTCGGTTTCCCGTCACAAGTCCCACCTGATCTCGACGGAACCCCCAACGTTCGGCCGAGTCTTGCAACTCGGAAAACTTCTGGTCTGTCAGCGCGATCAGAGGCGTGGTGTAGTAAATCGTCTGACCGGTGTGGAGCGCCTCGAAGGCGGCGGCTTCAGCGATCAGGGTCTTACCGGTTCCCGTGGGGGCACAGACCATGACTCCCTGCGTGGACTCAAACCAGGCCAGCAGGGCTTCTTCCTGAACGGGATAGGGGACGTAAGGCAGCGAATCGAGATAGCGGAGAGCCAGTTCGTCGCGAGAAATCGTTCCGGGGGGCGGGGTATTCATACCAGTATCATAGCCATTTCCGCCCAAAAGTGTGCCATACCATACGCAGTAATTCTGAGCCGGACGAATCGTCGTGCAAGCGGGATGGCACATTGTGGAAGGGACTGCCGCTGGGGAAATGCAGTGCGATCACTCCCCTGCACTTGCTGACTCTCATCGACTTTCGTTACCTCGATCTTAAACACGACGGATGAGACAGGGATCGGGCTGACGGAACGCGTCGTTGCATCACCGTGACGAATTCGTTCGGTTCTCTCGCCTGTGCTGGCCGCTTATGAGAAGATGACTGTGCATCTTCAACGAAAACGAACAGCGGCGGCTGCGATGGACCGAGCGGCATGGGTTCGCTCAGATGAAAACTCCCCGACGAACATGGAACCGGTGAATTGACCCAATTGAATTCGACTCGTTTCATCCTTCAAACCTTACGTCACTTCTGGCGTACCAACCTGGCCGTCATGTTCGGTGTGGTGGCGGGAACCGCCGTGATCACCGGGGCGCTGATCGTCGGCGATTCCGTCCGGTGGAGCCTCCGACAAATGACCCTGGAACGGCTCGGCAAAATTGACTTTGCCCTGACTGGTCCGAGATTCGTCCGTGAGAATCTGGCAGATGAACTCACGAAAAGTCCCGCATCGGCTAAGGATCAGACTGCAGACGCGGTCGGGCCGATTGCCCCTGCGATTGTCATGCGAGCCGGACTGCAGTCGAAGCGGGACGACACCGTACGCCGTGCCGGACAGGTCAACGTTTACGGGTTTGATGATCGAGCGTGGTCGCTCGTCAACGTGGAAGGTGACAGGCTTGATCCACCGCAAGGGGACGGAATTGTATTGAACGCTCGAGCGGCGGAAGCGGTCGGAGCAAAAATTGGTGACGAGGTGACACTGTGGATCGAGATACCCAGCGCGGTACCGCGTGACACTCTGCTCGGGAAGAAGGACAACGACTCTCAGGAGATTACGCTGAAGGTCAGCGCGATCGCACCCGAGACGACCGGGGCAGCCCGACTGGGACTTCTTCCGACTCAGGCATTACCCCTGAACGCCTTCGTTGATTTGCATGTGCTCCAGGAACGACTAGGGTTGGAAGAGGTGAAGCCCTCCCGTCGCGATCCGACAGGCAAGCCCGCGCGTGTGAACACACTGTTCAACCAGGACCTGACAACGACGGGATCTGATCCACGTGCGCACGGGGAGCGATTGCAGCGATCGCTTGAACAGACATGGACTCTTGCGGACTTAAGTCTGCGGGTGATCGACAATGAACAGTTTGGCGGCGTTGTTCTCGACTCGGAACAGATGATTCTGGAGGACAAACTGGTGGAGGCGGCGGAGACCGCTGCGGCCGAGCTGAATCTGGCCACATCGCCCGTCATGGTCTACCTCGCCAACAAGCTATGGAACCCAAGTGTCTACGTCCCGGGAAAAAGACCGGGCTACTCGATGTACTCGGCCGTCGCGGGACTCGATGTCCTCGATCTTGATGGCACACCCTTCTCCGGTTTCGAATTCATCGGGGAGAAACCGACTCAGTGGGGTGAGGGGGATGTCATTCTGAACGAGTTTCTGGCCACTGATCTTCAGGCCAAAGTCGGAGACACCATTCATTTCACCTACCACACCATCGGGTCAAGAGGTGAACTGCCGGAACTGGAACGAACGGTGACCGTGCGCGGCATCGTGGCCATGACCGGTGCCGCGATCGACCGAACTCTGACCCCCATCGTGAAGGGAATTACGGACGTCGCTTCGCTGGCGGATTGGGACCAGCCTTTCCCGATGGATCTCGACGCGGTGACACCTCGCGACGACGAATACTGGGACAGCTACCGTGCCACGCCGAAGCTCTTCATGCCGCTCAAGACGGCTCAGACACTCTGGCCCAGTCGCTACGGATCGCTGACGTCACTTCGTCTAGCACCTCGCGAATCCGTTCCGGAGTCGGAAAGGAAGGACGCCACCCAGCGTACACACGAGCAGTTCACGGAGAAGTTGCTTTCGAAAATCGAGCCCGTGGAAGTCGGTTTGGCCTTCCAGCCACTGAAGGCGATTGGCCTTGCCGCGGCGAGTGGGGCGACGGATTTCTCGGGTTTGTTCGTCGGGTTCAGCCTGTTTCTGATCATCGCGGCCATGATTTTGATCGGCCTGCTCTTCCGACTGGGAATCGAGCAGCGGGTTCGGGACCTGGGGTTGCTGGGGGCAGTCGGCTTCTCGGCCCGACAGGTGCAGAGGCAGATGTTGCTCGAAGGATCGGCAACGTCACTCGTCGGGGGGCTGGTGGGTGTGCTGGTGGGTGTCTGGTACGCCAGGCTGATGATCTACGGACTGACGCACTGGTGGGTGGAAGCGGTTGGAACAAAATATCTGTCCCTCAAAATCCAGCCCCTGTCGCTTTTCACAGGATTTGCGATCGCCATCGGGGTTGCACTCCTGGCAATCTGGTGGGCACTGAGGCAGCTCAAACCATTGAGCCTTCGTGAGCAACTTGCAGGGGTGACAGAAAAGGACATTGACGTCGTGGCGCAGCGAAAGCGCGCTCAGCGAGTGATGAGGCGAGCCATCATCTGCACGGGACTGGCGGGCTTGCTGATGGCCTGTGCCGCAGTGGGGGTCTTGCCCGCTCCGGCGGCTTTCTTCGGAATTGGGATCCTCTTGCTGACCGCCTCGTTGTCGTTCTTGTCATCGCGACTGCAGAGTGACGAAGGCAACGGCGTGCGTGGGACCGGATCCATGGCTCTCGGACGTCTCGGGCTGAGGAATGCGGCCCGTCAACGCAGTCGAACGGTGATGACGGCTGGCATGATTGCAACGGCCACCTTTCTGATTATCACCGTGGCGGCATTCCGTCGAGATCCGACAAATGAATTGCCGGTGAAGTCTTCTGGTAACGGGGGATACACACTCGTCGCGGAATCGAGCAGTCCCCTGCTCTACGATATCAATACGCCCGAGGGGCGTCAGAAACTGCAACTCAATCCACCGGAAAGTTCTCCGGGTGCGAGCGCACTGGCGGCGATGCATGTAGTCCCGTTTCGGGTCAAGCCGGGCGAAGATGCGAGTTGCCTGAACCTTTACCAGACGAAGGTCCCCACAATTCTGGGAGTTCCTCAATCGATGATCGACGAAGGCCGCTTCGCGTTCGCGATGGGGTCCTGGAGCGCACTCAATGAATCATTAGCCCCGTCGACCGTGCCCGTGTCTGCGGAGAGTTCGCCGAAGGGGGAGGAAACAGGGGCCACAGTCCGAAACGGATTGAGCGTTCCCAACATCCCGGTCCTGGGTGATTTGAACACCTTGATGTTTTCACTCCATAAGGGGATGGGAGCCGCCATCGCTGTTCCCGATGAAGATCATCCGCAGCACCAGTTGATCGTGAAGGGGATGTTTCAGGACAGCATTTTCCAGGGAGTCCTGGTCATGTCGGAGGAGAATTTTCTGAAGCTGTATCCCGAGCAGAAAGGCTTTCGATACTTCCTGATCGAAGTCCCACCCCAACAGGCGGAAGCGGCTGCGGCGCTCCTCGAAACCGAACTGGCGGAATACGGGTTCGATACGGAACCCGTGGCTGAACGGCTTGCCCGGTTCCTATCTGTGCAGAATACGTATCTGTCGACGTTTCAGACTCTCGGAGGGTTAGGCCTGTTCCTGGGAACATTTGGACTTGCGACAGTCATGTTGCGGAACGTGCTGGAGCGGCAGAAAGAACTGTCGCTTCTGCGTGCCGTGGGCTTCCGCCAGCGCGGTGTCGCGATGCTTGTGCTCTGGGAGAATGCGTTTATTCTGCTGTGGGGCCTGCTTGCCGGTGCGGGATCCGCACTATTGGCGACCGCCCCGAATCTGGTGAGTCGCGGAGGCGGGCTGCCCGCAGGTTCCATCTCAATCCTGCTGCTGATCGTGTTTGCAACCGGGATGATGGCGGCGGCCTTCGCTGTCCGATCGGCCATCCGACTACCGATCGTTGCAACCTTACGAGGCGAGTAGGAGTCGGGAAACAGGAAAGCGGTGATTGGGGCACGCTGATCCCCGAGGCAGCGCAGGACGAGTCAGCTTGCCGCCGCTTCGGCCAACCATTCGACGAATTGAGGATGCCCGGTCAGCCGTTTTGACAGCGAAGGATCCGCAAAGATGCGGACTCGTTTGACGTAGTCATCGAACTGAGTACGGGCGAGCGCATTGACGACCGGCGAGACATGGCTGAGCGGGTAATACTTCCGCTCCTTGGGGTAGTAAATATCGACTTTAAATTCGACTTCCTTGTGGATCGGAGGTGCGTCGATCAGGACTGCGACGGGCCCGATGTTGCAGGACAGTTCGTGTGCCACACGTTCGGACAACCGTTCCGTCATGCGCTGCAGATCCGCGTAGGGACGTCCGGCAATCTGGCGGTAAAGTTCAGGTGTCTGATAGAGACTCAACTCCAGGACTCGCTTGTAGAGCCGGCGTTTGGAGCCAAACAGCCCTTCCAGCAAGGGAGCGACGTCCGTTCCGGCCCCGGCTTCACGAAGTTGCCGGATTACATCGAACTCACTCTGCTGGAACAGGACCGGTAGGTCGAGCGACTTGTGGAGTTCAAAGAAACTACGGGCAAACATACACGTGGACGAACGGACTGCATGGTGCCAGTAGACTTCGCTGAACATCACATAGCGAGCAAAGACCATCAATTCCGCAGCGGTCTTCCCCTTGGAACTGATGGCGAGACCATCCCCGGCCTCGTTGACCAGCAGCGATTGAATGAGCCTTGCTCGGTCGAAATTGCGTCCATATGGGACGCCCGAATGAAGGCTGTCTCGTTCGAGGTAGTCCATCTTGTCGATGTCGATCGGTCCCGACAGAATCGACCGGGTCAGGCTGAGTGACGGAGACTGAGTCTTCGCAACCAGGACGTCCAGCACCTCTTCGGCTGTAATTCCCCATTCCGATCGGAGGACGGCACCCAGTTCTCGATCCGGTGAGAGAAACTCGGCGGCGAACTGTTCGTGAGGGGGAAGATCGACGAGTCCCATATCTTCGATGGGATGGCAGAAAGGCCAGTGACCCAGGTCGTGCAGCAAAGCGGCGACGATCAGAACTTCTGCCTGATGCGGAGAAACCGCCGCCGCGAATCGTTCGTCTTTGCCCAGCTGCCACAAAAACTTGAGTGCATTGTGAAAGACACCCAGCGCATGTTCAAACCGGCTATGGGTTGCACCGGGATAGATGCGGGACGCCAGCCCGAGCTGAGAGATGTGGCGCAATCGCTGAAATTCGGCCGTGTCGACGATCGAACGGACTCGCGGGGTGAACGGGACATCCAGTTGATGCGGAATTCGGACGAGTGGGCCACCCGCTTGCAGATCGAACAGTTCAGGAATCGAGCGATACGGATGCGACATCGTGAGGACGTGCGCCTTTCAGGATTGCATGATGAGGGAGTCGGTCCGCCGTTGTTTTACCGAATCTCCAGTCGATTTGAGAGGTATGGGAACACGGAACCAAAGATCCGCCGCCGATCTCAGGTCGACCGGACGCGATAACCGATCTGCGTCAGCGTTTTCAGGGCACGTTCTGTCTGGTCTCCCTGAAGTTCGATCACATCGCCGTCGATGGTTCCCCCTGCACCGCAGGCATTTTTCAACTGCGTTAGCAGCTTTGGCAGATCATTCTCCTTTGCGGGAAGTCCTTTGATCAGCGTGACCAGTTTTCCCTTCTTGCGCTTCTCGGTGGAGAGCCGGGCGGTCTGCTTACCGGGATCAGTCCAGCCTGGGGCGATTTCGACAGGTGGACACTGGCATTCGGTCTCTGGGCGATCACAGCGTTCACAATGGAGCGGGCGATCGAAAATCGTTCCTGTGAGAAGTCCCATGGATTCAATCCAGCCAAAAGCGACGGGGGTGGACGACGATTGTTGCGAGTCTGCAGTCCGCGAATCGGATGCCTGAGGACTCGCTGGAAGCAGAAGTCGGCCTTCTGTCTGACGGACAAAAGGCCGACTTCTCCAAAGTCAGCAGTGGCTCCACCAGTGAATCCGCTCGGGACAAACGGGGAGCAGTGATACCACGGGAAGTTATGCTTGCGGCTCAGTCATGCTCCACGGGTCGAGCGCCTTTGTCAGTTGGTCGTCTGGCAGAATATTCTGTTCACGACACAACTGGCGGATGGTCTTACCGCTCTTGAATGCTTCCTTCGCAAGGGCAGCGGCCTTTTCGTAGCCAATGTAGGGGTTCAAACTGGTGACCATGGCAAGGCTCTTTTCGACGCTTGCTTCGCAGGCTTCTGTGTTGGCTTCCATGTCCACCGCACACAGGTCGACGAATGCGGTGGTTCCCTGAGCGAGCAGCGCCACCGATTCCAGGGTTGCATGCCCCATGATGGGCATCATGATGTTCAACTGGAACTGGCCGCCAGTCGCACCGCTGAAAGCCACCGTCTGGTCGTTGCCGATGACGCGGGCAGCAACCTGCATCAGGCTCTCGCACATGACTGGATTCACCTTCCCCGGCATAATCGAACTGCCGGGCTGGCGGTCGGGCAGCATCACTTCGTAAAAGCCGCAACGAGGTCCCGATCCCAGCCAACGAATGTTGTTGGAGACGTTAAACAGGGTCGTGGCGATGGTGCGCAACTGTCCATGGCATTCGACCAGACCATCACGCTGGGCGTTTCCTTCAAAGTGATTGACCGCTTCGATGAACTCGATGCCCGTCTCTTTCGCGAGCGCAGCGCAGGTGAGTCGAGAAAAATCGGGGTGGGTATTAATTCCCGTTCCGACTGCCGTTCCCCCGACGGGAAGTTCCAGCACAGCCTGCAGTGCCTGCTTTGCTCGTCCAACACTCAACTGCAACTGGCGGGCAAAGCCCCCGAATTCCTGACCAAGTCGGAGTGGCGTTGCGTCGGCGAGGTGGGTTCGGCCGATCTTGATGATCTTGTCCCACTGAGCGGCCTTGTCACTGAGGACAGTGGCAAATCGTTCCAGGGCGGGAATCAGTCGCTGATGAATGGCGATCCCCACGGCAACGTGGATTGCTGTCGGGAAGGTGTCGTTGGTGCTCTGTCCCATGTTGACGTGATCGTTGGGATGAATCGGCTTCTTCATTTCGAAGCGATTCCCCTTCATGATTTCGATGGCACGGTTCGAAATCACTTCGTTGATATTCATGTTGCTGGACGTTCCCGATCCCGTCTGAAAGACGTCGATGGGGAATTCCGCGTCGAACTTTCCGGCAACGACTTCCTTGGCGGCCGTCAGCATGGCGTCGACTTGTTCGGCGGTAAGCGGGTTCTTTCCCGTACCGGTGAGTTTGCCCAGATCGCGATTGGCGACTCCGGCAGCCCACTTGACCAGTCCCATGGCACGGATCATTTCGGACCTCAGCGTCCAGCCGGACACGGGGAAGTTTTCAACCGCGCGTTGTGTTTGTGCGCCGTAATAGGCCTTCGCTGGGACCTGGACATCACCCATCGAATCGTGTTCGGTACGAAATTCACTCATCAGAATTCGGCTCGGCTTTTGGAAACGTGACAAAATTAGGAGATCACAACCGCTGCGGGAGCGGGCGTACAACTTCCACTATAGCGTCCCCGACGTGTCATTTGGAGTTCACGCATTCCGAGCGAGGGGAGGTTCTCGAGACGACCCCGGATTGTTCCCGAATGCGGCGAAATCCACAGGATGGGAGTCGGGAACTCACGATGGCGATATCGGGCGGCGGAACAGATGCTGAGTTATTCCTGCTCAGCATCACTGGCTTTTGCGTTGGTCGCCGATCGCGGGGGCTGGTCGTCCGGGGTGACTCGGAGATACATAAGCGACTGACGAAGAATTTTAGCGGCGGCGGGTGCGGCGACTTTGCCTCCGAACGTCTCACCGCCCACCGAGGATTGATTGACCACGACCAGGATCAGCAGCCGGGGTGACTCGACGGGGGCCCCACAGACGAACGAGCTAATGTACTTCTCGTGCAGGTAGCCCCCCTCTGGTGACAGCGATTGGGCCGTGCCTGTCTTTCCGAACACGCGATAGCCGGGGATCTGTGCCTTTTTACCCGTGCCTCTGGTCACCACCTCCTGCATGGGCTGCTGAATCACCCAGCGTGCCGTTTCGCTCGAGACGGTGGTTGATTCGATGTGCGTAACTGCGGAGATCGAATCCTGATCCTCGACGAGGACAATGCGAGGGCGAATTAACGTGCCGCCATTGGCGAGAGCCGAATGGGCCGTAATCAATTGCAGCGGGGTTGTGGCGAGCTCATGTCCCATCGGAATCGATCCAGTGGAATAGGTCGTCCATTCGTTCAAAGGACGAAGAATCCCGGGCAACTCGCCAGGAAGTTCGATCCCCGTTTTGCGGCCAAAACCAAAGATTCTCGCCGCATCGTAGAGGCGTTCGTTGCCCATCTGCTCACCGATCTTGGCCATCCCGATATTGCTCGATTTGACCAGGACATCCGTCAGACTCAGTGGACCGTACCGATGATGGTCGTGTAGCACGCGCCGCCCCATCCGGTACTGACCGTTCTCGCAATGGAAGGTGTCTTGGGTCTGGATGATTCCTTCATGCAGGCCATAGCTGACGATCATCGGTTTGAATGTCGAACCCGGTTCGTAGATGTCAGCGATGACGCGGTTCTTCCACGATTCGGGGGATGCCTTTTCCGGGCGGTTCGGATCAAACGTGGGACGATTCGCCATGGCGAGGACATCCCCGTTGCGGGGATCCATCACCACGGCACTGCAGCTTTCGGGTTGCCATTCCTCCATGACGCGGTCGAGTTCGCGTTCGGCATAGAGCTGAATTACTGCGTCCAGAGTTAGTCTTACGACGCGGCCAGGCACGGCCGGTACGTCTTCGTTTTCGTCATTGAGGATCTCAATCACATGCCCGCGAGAATCTCGAGCCATCTGACGTCGGCCATGCTTTCCACACAGGATGGCGTCGAATCGCTCTTCAATTCCTCCACGTCCCACACCATCGATATCTCGCAACCCGAGCACCTGAGCGGCGAGGTCACCCTGGGGATACTCTCGCCGATACTCTTCGCGAAATCCCCATGTCGTCGCCGGCAACTTCAGCGCTCTCACGGCCTCGACTTCCGACTCAGTCAGGCGTCTTTTCACCCACAGAAACTGACGTTTGTCGTTCGACCGAATCTTGTCACGCAGATTTTCCGCATCGACTCCGATGACTTCAGCAAGCGCCGATGCGAACGCTTCGGGTTGAGTGATTCTCGCCGGGACGACGTACAGGCTGCGAGTCGTGAGCGTGGTTGCCAGCAGCCTTCCGTGTCGGTCAACGATATCAGCCGGTCGGACCCGAGTCTCTTCCCAGAATTCCCGCTGCTGTTCGGCCTTTTTGGCGAACTGGTCTTGTTGCCACCACTGAATCTGGATCAATCGAGCTGCCAGGACCAGCCAGCCGAGACCGAGCAGCGTCACGACCAGGCGTGCCCGGCCCAGTGATGGAGTGCCGTCTTGATTGCAGGAAGCGCTTTCCATATCAGCCCGCCGTTTCCGCGGCGCGGTCCCACTGCATCAATGGGGCGCGGCGCTGATCCGAACGTTGTGGCCGGGCAGGACGTTCCAGGGGGAGTTCCCCACGTTCGAGTGGTCCCAGCAGACGCTCGGGTGTCCCCAGTCGCTGGGCTTCCAATCGCAGGCGAACATGGGCATCCAGCAGGGCCTCCATGCGGAATTGCTGGTGACTGAGGGCCCGTTTCAGTTGCAGAATTTCCTTTTCGAGCGCCGTTCCAATCAGCGCAATCAGGACAATCAGGCAAAGAGCGAAACCAAAGCGGAAGAACATCGGACGATCCGTAGTGGGGAACTGGCCGAGTGGTCTCACCCCTATCGGTATTCGCGAGTGGCCCCCACCACCTGGACTCGGCTTGCGTCAGCGGGTAATCGCAAAACGGTGCCGATTTTGAGTTCATTACCGTCTTGGAGAACGTTGCGGTTCATTTCAAGAATCTGGACCCACCGCGAGGAACGTCCCAGATGCGATTTGGCAATGTCCGACAGCGTATCCTGATCGGCGATGCGATACATCGGCTGACCGTCGCTGGAAATGAAGAAGCCTGCAGGATTCGCTTCCTCGGTATTGCGGGGGCGGGAGGTGGTCGTGCCGGGAGCCGACTCGGGCGCCGCAGGCTTGGGGATGACGTCGGAATACAACTGCTCCAGCACCGAGGCATCAGGAGTTTCGATAGTCGTTCCCGGTCTCATTCTTTTCGGATCAGAGATCACCTGTTGATTGTGACGAGCGAGGGCCATGTAGAACCGGCCTTCCCCGTAGCGTTTACGGGAGATCACCCAGAAGTTGTCATTGGGCTCGATCACATAGGTCGACCCTCGTGCCGTCGATACCGTCCGACTTGGCTCGGGTGAGAAAGGCGTTTCATCAATCGCAACGGGGGCTGGACGACGTTCGCTTCCCGGGGGGGGCTGAAGCTCGGTGTCATACTCGCTCGTTTGATAGACTTGGCGATTTCGAGTTGGCGCAAGCGCCGGGGTGGTCTCGACCGGTTCCAGGTCCATCGCGCTTTCGGATGACGGGTCTTCATCGAATGATGGTTCGTCGACTTCTGACGTTTCCTCGTCCGCAGGGGGCATTACAAGCGGCCGAGGTTCTCGCTGGGGCTCGTCCTCCTCTGCGGAATCGTCCTCTGTCGGTTCGGTCTGCTCATCGAGATCGAATGGGTCCGGTGCTGGTATCTGAGCGGCTGCGGGAATCACTTTTGGAGTTTCAACCACCGTCGTGGCTTCAGCGAAATCTTCATCAAACGAGACGGTGTGGTTCTGCGGGGTTGACGCCTTGCGAACGGATGTCCGTTGCTGAGGTGAATCGAACTCCACTTCGTCCGATTCGTCCGACGGGAGTTTTGGAGGTGAATTCTTCCATTGAGTCGCCTTGAACTCGGACCCTCGTTCTTCCTTCATCCGGGGTGCCGTTTTCACTTCATCCCGAGCCAGAAGTTGCGAAACCGAGGGACGTTCCGTTCTCCGAAGTTCGCTCTGTTCCAGGTGACTCAGTTCTTCCTCGTCGGAAGCTTCCGGGACTTCCCGGGCCGATCGATCTTTCGGCGAATCCTGGACCGCCAGGCCCTCGAGGGGCCGGTGGATTCGCTGGTAGATCAGAAATCCGAACACGCCGACCAGCAGGGCGACCATCATCAGGCCGACTTTGGTTTCGCGTGTCATAGTGAGGTTCCTTCCTCGAAAGACTTGTTTGGACTGTTGGCTGAAAACGTTCTCGAACCGATGGTCTGGCGGATAGGTACTGCTTTATCTTCGATGGCCTGGGGCCGGCAAGTGACGGTACCAGGTTTCACGGATCCCTGATGAGTCACCTCATCACGCTTTTTTCATTGCGACTCGCAGCTTGGCTGAACGACATCGGGGATTAAAACGCTGTTCCTGCGGCGATGCGACAATCGGTTTGGATGTGAGATTGTCCCATCGCTGCTTCTGACGAAATTCATTTTTAACGATGCGGTCTTCGAGAGAATGAAACGTGATGACGGCGAGCAGGCCACTGACCTTTAAGGACTGGAAGCAACTCGATGCAATCCCTTGCTGGACATGATCGAGCTCGTGATTGACAGCGATGCGCAGGGCCTGAAAAACGCGTGTGGCCGGATTCTTGTCACTGGGGCCCTGGCGACGAATCGAAGGACATTCCGAAACCGCAGTAGTGAGATCCAAACCTGTACGAAGAGGGCGAGTGGACCGCAATTTCACAAGGTATTCCGCGAGCGGCCGGGCTAATGGCTCTTCACCGTATTCACGAAAGATCTCTTCCAGTTGCTCAGCGCTCCCTTGGGCCAGCAGGTCCGCAGCGCTTTGTCCGGTGGAAATGTCGAATCGCAAATCAAGAGGGCCGTCACTACTGAAGCCGAATCCGCGCGATCGATCAGAAAGCTGATCCGATGACAGCCCGAGGTCCAAGAGGATGCGATCAACGGCGTCGATTTTTAGTTCGGCAAGGATCGCAGGGAGTTTGACATAACTCGCGTGGTGCAGCGACACGTTTTCGCCAGCGACCCGCTTCGCGGCGTGTGCCAGCATCATCGGATCGCGATCCAGTCCAATGAGTCGACCCTGCGGGCCAATCGCTTTGAGAATCTCGCTACTGTGGCCACCTGCACCCGCAGTTCCATCCACAACCACCATTCCGGGAGCCAGTCTGAGGTGTGCGAGCACTTCACGAACCATGACGGGGACGTGAACGGCTTGCGATTCATGACTGGGCGAATGAGGCTCCATAGCAATTTCAACGTACAAAGGGCTGGGGTGAAGGCGTGTTGCGAGTGACTCGATCGGTTCCGTGCGAAAACACGCGGTTTGGGCTTATAAGAAAGGACTCGGAATCTGTGAAGACCAGTTTCCGCCGAGAGATCCCACCGCCCCTGTAAAACAGGGGCAGACTGATCGAACGAACAGATCCCGCGCCCGTTCACCATCCCGCCTCAAGAGATCGTTTGGTCCGGATCGTAACAGCACCGGCGCCAATTCTTCCCGGCCGCCACAGGTCGTCGGGAAAACAAGAAGGAGGGCTACCGATCAGTTTATCCAATGCTGCCTGAGGTCTGCTTCACGATTCAGGATTTGCCCGGCGTGCCGTTTCCCTTGTTTTGATGGGAAAATCTCACTTTGCCGCGTACTGATTTCCTTCGGCACGAGGTTTGCTTTGTACTGCCCATCAACTGAAGTTCTAAACCAATTCCCCATAAGATTGATGAGTACACAAATGGTCACACTTTCTCAAAGAGATGGAGTTTTGGTAGAGGTTTTCGAAGACCGCGCGAGTGCTCAGTCTGCCGTGAGAAACCTGCGCAACGCAGGTTTCGGTGACTCGCAATTGCAGGTGTCGCACGTCGATGGTGAGCTTTTAGAAGGCCCAGGACCAGAGAGTAAGCTGACCCCACGCACCCTTTTGGGGCTGGGGATCGGAGCCCTCTGTGGGGTGGGAATGCTGTCAGGCATTGTTCCTGCCATGGAAACAAACCTGATGAGTCCCGTGATGACGGCTGGGACGTTCGGCCTTTTGTTTTCCGGGGCTGCCGCCGCAGTGACTGCGGGCGGAACCAATGGTACCACTGGATATCCATCGACGAAGGGGTTGGACCACTCCACAGGCCCTGCGGAAGTGATCGTCCTGACTGTTCGGGCCGGTGCTCGTGAACAGGTGGCTTTGTCGGTCCTCAATCAATTCCGCGATCGTACCTGATCACCGAGTGACGTCTCGACGCGGATTCTCTACTTTCTTCTGTCCTGGAACGACCAACGCGTCGTTCCTTTTTTTGTAGATCATTCATACGTTTTCGATCTTCACCTGGGCAGTCATGTTGATGAAATCACCCGTGAGACCGGTAAACAAGCCTGATACGGGCATCACCCCGCGCGGATGATGGCTGACTCCGACGAGAATATGCTTTCTGGAAACAATTTCGCCGAGGGTCGGGTCGTAGCCCCGCCAGCCGATAATGGGAAGATAAACTTCGGTCCAGGCGTGCATCGCTGCTCTGCCGGCCTCTGATGCCGGGCAATCGAGATAACCACTGGCGAAGCGGGCGGCGAGCCCCAGTCCCCGCGCGGCGTCCATCATCAACGTTGCTGTATCGCGACACGAACCACTGCTGAGATTGATGGTTTCTGCAGGCGACTGGACTCCCTTGGCATAGCGCCGCTGGTATTTGATCTTCTGGCAGATCGTCGAACAGAGGTCCGATAACACTGATTCCGCGTCGTTCGACGAACGGATCGCAGGTAACCCGTTCAGCCACGTCTGCACCTGAGGGACATCATCGGGGTAAGAGACAGCTTGGTACACAGCGACGAGGTGGGATTCCAGCGTATCGTAGTTCAGAGGGAGCGGGACTCGTGGAGTCGCGTCGTTGCGAGGGACTTCGTCTGCAAAAGTACGATGAACGGTAACCGTACTCGTTATTTCCAGGGTACTCGCGCTTTCGACGAAACTCACGAGGGCGACAGAGTTGTTATAGATGTCGTGAGCCCACTGAATCTCGTGACGCGGCGAGATGGCAATCTGCATGTTCTCGACTCGCAGGTTGTGACCTTCTCTTGGGCGAAGCACAAGCCGATGCTGACCCAGCGTGACGGGCTGTCGATAGGAATAAACTGTTCGATGCTCAATCCGGTTGACTAACAGGAGATCAGCCACACAACTATCCTCGGGGTGAAGGATCGATTTGATGTCGAAAGCGTCAGGATACCGGGGCTATTTGGTTTCTGAGTGGGTGAAACCCGGCTTGATTTGCTCGTGGAATCCGGCGAGAGCCGCGAACAACAACGCCTGAGGGTGAACTCTGCATCAGACGTCACCGCCGATTGCTCCCACTCACGCGTCACTAATGAGATGGAACTGCAATCGCAATCTTTCAGACTGGACTGTTTGTTTGTCCCAACTCAGACCCGCCCTCGCAAAGTCCAATGACCAAAGAACCTGCCGCAGCCCAAAGGCCAGCGGCAGGCGACACAACACATCTGCTATTTGACACCTGTTATTTGCCGGCATCTTTGATCTTCTGTCCGGCCGCCTTCACGGCTTCACCGGTGTTCTTCGCCGCCTTCGATGCGGCGTCGGCGGCCTTATCCGTCAGGTCCTTTGCTGACTGGGCTGCCTTGTCGATGCCCGACTTCACGTTCTTCGCTGTATCAGCCATTTTCAAACTCCTCTGAATTGAGTGGGGAATAAGCAGCGGAACAGAAAGCACTTTGCGTGCCACTGACGATTGCCCGGCAGGAAGCTCAACCAGAGAGTGCTCTCTCGAGGGCTCGTGCTCATCCCAGATCGCCGGGAGAAGGCGTTGCCTGGTTCGATCCCCATCGAACGATCCGAACAATCCCCTGGGGGTAACTCATCTTCGCGCAATGCGTCTCCCGCGAGTACAAGTCCTGCCTGTGTCAGACTCTGAAAGTCCATGTGGAGAAACTCGTCGCCACGCAGGGCATTGGGGGATTCGCGTGCTCGCAAGTTCTCGACGGAGACGTGAGGCGCAAGTTCAAGAAGTGCGAAAATCCCAGGACCGAAATTTTTGACTTTCACATGAATGTGAAGGAACGATGACAAGGGCGAGAGGGAACCAGTAAGAACCGAAGTCGGGGGTCCTGCGCTCTCGTGTATCCGTGAGAAGTAGCCAGCATGATGAATCCCGTGGAACTGGTCGTCGGACTGATCCTGGCAGCAGCCGTCCTGTCGACATTGGCCCGCAAGATCAAGATCCCTTATCCCGTGCTCCTGGTGATGGGTGGGATTGTCCTCGGTTTCGTCCCCGGTTTGCCCATCGTCCATATTCCACCGGACATCGTATTTCTCGTCTTCATTACACCCCTCGTTTACATCGCTTCGACGCGGACGACACTCCGCGATTTCCGCTCGAACTTGCGGCCGATCCTTGTTCTGTCGATTGGTCTGGTTGCCGCCACACTGGTTGTGGTCGCAGCCGTAATGCACTGGAGTGTGCCGGGACTTGGCTGGGCAGGTGCCTTCGTACTGGCGTCGATTATTGGTCCTACTGATACGATGGCCGTCACAGCGATCGCGAGTGAGACGGCGATTCCGCGCCGTATTGGAACGATTCTGGAAGGGGAGAGTCTGATCAACGACATCGTGGCGCTGGTTGCCTATAAGATGGCAATCGATGCGGTGTCGAGTGGATCAATTCCGGTTTCGACAGCAGTGATCGCCCTGATCTGGAACAGCGCCGCCGGAATCGCTGTCGGGTTGGTGGTAGGAATTGCTGCGTGCCAGATTCGAAAGCGGTTAGAAGACCAGGTTGAGAGCGTCAGTGTGTCATTGCTGACTGGCTATGCCGCCTACCTGGGAGCCGAGATGCTGGACGCTTCGGGGATTCTCGCGACGGTCACTGCGGGCCTGTATGTCGGCAGGCAGCTTTCACGAATCCTTTTGCCCGAAGGACGAATTCAGGCGTACTTCTTCTGGGACACGGTGACGTTCCTGATTGAAGGTCTGGCCTTTGTACTGATCGGTCTGGAATTGCGGACGATCATGGAAGACCTTGGCAACGTTCCCTTCTCGCAACTGGTGGCATATGGTCTGTTAATCAGTGTGACTGTCATCCTGCTGAGACTTGTCTGGGTATTTGGATTCGCGTACCTGCCGCGCATTTGGACGGGCACACGCCAGGAAGCGGAACCTCCCTATGTCTGGCAGCATGTATTGCTGTTGGGGTGGGCCGGAATGCGGGGTGTTGATTCGCTCGCCGCGGCACTGGCGATCCCGTTGGTGATGTCGGGCGGCCAGACCCCTTTTCCGGACAGAAATCTGATTATGTTTCTGTCATTTTGCGTGATCGTGGCCACGCTGGTGGTGCAGGGCCTGAGTCTGCCATTCCTGATTCGGCGACTGGAACTCAAGAACGATAATCAGGACGAAGTGGAAGAAGGACTGGCACGGATCGCTGCCGCCGAAGCGGCGCTGAATCGGTTGGAACAGCACGTCGTCGCCCGCGATGTGGATCCTGAAGTCCTGGACGAACTCCGTTCGGCCTACGGGAAGAAGCTTCAGCAGGCCAACGCGCAGCTGAATCCCGCTGATTGCCAGGAGAACTCGATGTGTGCAGACGCTGTCCGGCAACTGCGTGAAGAGCTGCTCATGTCGGAACGGCAAACCGTGATTGAACTACGCGATCAGGGGAAAATCAGTGATGACGTCCTGCGCCGCATCGAGCGCAGTCTCGACTACGAGTTTCTCCGCCAGCAGGGCTAAGGGGATTTCGGCCAGATGCGGAATGCTTCCTGACACGGTTCCAACGAAATTGAGTACGGGACGCAAAGAGTCATACCGCTGTGGTGGGTGAGGTACCCATAAGACGAAGAGAGCTGCTTGAACCATGATGTTCAAGCAGCTCGATGCTCGTGTTTCGCCGACATGGGATCATCTCGCCTGAGCCTGATAACGAAACAGGTCAAGACGCTCGATCCCTGTTCGATTCAGGAAACCTTCGCTGCGCAGTCACGGACGTGCTTCAGACAGGCTTCGATATCCGAAAGTGGATTCTTGGCATTTTCTTCGTACTCGATGGCCACGCAGTACTGGTACTTCAGTGCTTTCAGCGCCTTCAGCAGTTCGGTCACCTTCAGATCGCCTTCGCCTGCGATCTTGAACTGCTTCTGTCCCCCTGGAAGCGACTTGACGTCTTTCAGGTGAACGCCGAAGACGCGCTTTCCGAGTCGCTGAACGGCTTCGACGGGGTCTTCGTCGCTACGCAGAAAGTGTCCCGTATCGACGCAGGCGCCGATCTTCGGGTGCCGATCTTTCACCACTTTCTCGACATCGCTGATCTTGTCATACCGATGGCCGGGACCATGGTTGTGGATTGCAATGGCAACGTCGTATTCGGCCACCAGTTTGTCGAGCAGATCGAACGTCACTTTGTCTGGATTGGGGTCAGCGCTCAGTGACTGAATTCCCATTGCTTTGGCGAAGTCGAATCGCTCTCGGGCTGCTGTCTCATTCCCATCGAACGGCAGCACACCGTACGAGAGAAGTGTTACGCCACCTTTGGTGAGCAGTTCTTTCTGTGACTCGATGTGCTTGGGAACGCTGCCCATGGGAAGGTGACCGGGGAACGCTTCCCAGTACTTCAGACCCAGCATCTTTGTCTGTTCGAGTGCTTCTTCAACTTTGAATTCCCGCAGAGAGTAGCTCTGCAACCCCATCTTCAGGCCGAGGTAAGGATCTTTTGCCCCTTCAGCGAACGAAATCCCTGAAAAGACAGAGGAGGCTGCCGCAAGCGTGGAAGCCTGCAAAAAGGTGCGGCGATTGAGCTGGTGTGACATCGGCTGTTCCTTCATGAGTCGAGTTGTCTAACGTCAAAGTTCCCGGTGAATGGACCCTCGTCAAACGGCTGACATCGGCCATCGTCCGCAGACGATCTGGCCAGGCCGGAGCGGGAGGATGAATTCACCCTTGAGGGAACTCGCTTGCATGGGCGACATCAAAATACCGATCCGAAGCGGGAACTGCGAATCCCACGAAGCGGATTTAGGTCCCCTTCTCCCGAAAGACTTCCTCGGCAATGCTGTAAGAATCGCTGGTTCGTCCCGTGTAGTAAACGAGCAACTCGGCCAGCAGACCCAGCGAAATCGCTTGTGCGCCCAGTATCGTCAGTGCGACCGAGTAAGCGAGCAACGGGCGATTCCCAATCGGAGTCGGTTCCCAGATGTGCAGTGCGTGCATGAGCAGCCACGTCACCGCCAGATATCCCAGCCCGGCAAAACCGAGACCAAAGGCACACAGCCCGATCGCCCCCAGCATATGTTGAGGTCGCTGACCGTACCCTGTCAGAAATGCCACGGTCATCAGGTCTAGGAAGCCGCGCGTGAATCGGCGGAAACCATACTTGGAGTGCCCATGCTTACGCGATCGGTGATGGATCCCGATCTCGGTCACGCGGAATCCCCGTGCATGTGCCAGCACCGGGATAAAACGGTGCAGTTCCCCGTAGATCCGAATCTCTCGACCGACTTCGGCACGAAACATTTTCATTCCGCAGTTGTGGTCATGCAGGATCAGTCCGGTTAGCCGGGAAACGAGCGAGTTGAAGACGCGACTGGGATAGACTTTGTGCCATGGATCCAGTCGTCTGACTTTCCAACCATTCACGACATCAAAGCCGTCATTCAACCTTGCGAGAAACCTCGGTAGTTCTTCGGGGTCGTCCTGCAAATCTGCGTCGAGCATGCAGAGGATGTTCCCTTTGGCTGCCGAGATTCCCGCCGTGAGCGCAGCCGCCTTCCCGAAGTTGCGGCGAAAGCGGATGCCGCGCACGCGATCGTCGAAAGTGACGAGTTGTTGAATCTCTTTCCATGAGCCATCGGTCGATCCGTCGTCGATATAGATGATCTCGATGGCCAGCTCGTTCTCAGCAGCGACGCGATTGATCTGCGAGTAGAGTTCGACCAGACTTTCGGCCTCGTTGAAAGCCGGAATGATGATCGACAATTGCATGAGTATCTCGTTGGGTCGGAACGCGCAGATCGAATGCCAGCGGGGGGATCAGGATGCGTTGAAGACGGTTTGAGGGTGTGGATGAAAGGAAACTTCTGTCCAAGCTCGATTCCGTTCCGGCAGCGTGCCGTATCCCCACGAAGGGCTTTACGAGCAGCAACTACTTTTTCGGCTTACTCGAAGCGTTGGGTTTTGCGGTGGGTTCGGTCACCTTGCCATTGTCGGAATCGCCTTTGGCAGAATTCTCGGCCTTCCGTTTCGCAATTGCCGCTTCGCGGGATTTCTTCTCACGTTCTGTACGATCGCGATTGGCCTTAATGCGCATCTCTCGCTTCTGCTTCTCTTGTGCTGCTTCCGCTTCGGCCGCTTTCTGCATCTCCTGGGCAACCGCTTTTTGCTCTTCCGCCTGCATCTGGGTCTGCAGTTTCATTTGCTGCTGGTAGTTTTTTCGAGCTTGTGAGATCGCGGCATTGCGGGCCACTCGAGAATGGGGGATGCCTGCGTCTGCACTCATCGGTACGGCCAGTACGATGGAAGCCAGGATGCACGAGGCCAGTCGGAGAAGTCGTTCGGAAGTCATCGTATGCGTTCCCGATTGCGGGTCAGGAAATTTCGACCGGTTCAACCACAAGGCTGCGGAGAAGTTTTCTTTGCCAGTCCATGATACTCAGCGCGTTTCTGAACAACAATCTCGAAGTCCAGATCGAAACTCATCCAAGCTGGACTGACGTCGATTACGTCGGTGGCTTTAAACCATCAACAAAAATTTTGTCCTCGCTTGCAGTTCTTTCCCATCCGTAACATCCTGACCCCTTCGAGGTGAAAACAAGGATGATCCCCATGAAAGACATGAGAGAGGAGCCTTCGCCGATGGCGAGTCGACTGGTCTGCCTGCTTGCGACGTTTACGATTTCTCTATGCGGTTTTGCTCCTGCCGGAGCCGCGTCAGAGCCTATCAAGCTGATCTTTGATACCGACATGGGCAACGACGTCGACGACGTTCAGGCGCTGGCGGTCATCCATGGGCTGCAGTCGCGCGGCGCGTGTGAACTGCTGGCGGTGACCATCACAAAGGACAGCGAACTGGCAGCCCCCTTCGTTGATCTGATCAACACATTCTACGGTCGTGGCGATATTCCGATTGGAGTCGTTCGACCGGGGAAAACTCCTGATCCGTATAAATATCTCCCCATGGCCGCGGAAAAGAAGGACGGAAAATTCCGTTACCCCCACGACCTCGAAGGCAACAGCAAAGCGCCTGAAGCGGTCGCGCTGCTTCGCAAGTCGCTGGCAGGACAGCCGGATCAGTCTGTGACGATCGCTCAGGTTGGTTTTTCAACCAATCTGGCCCGACTGCTCGATAGCAAATCGGATAGCGCATCTTCCCTGAGTGGGGTCGAACTGGTCAAGAAAAAGGTGAAGCTGCTGTCTGTGATGGCGGGCGCATTCACCCCGATCGATGGCAACGCACACTACTGTGAATACAATGTTGTGAATGACATCGAGAACTGCCGTAAGCTCGCCGAGGAATGGCCCACGCCGGTTGTCTGGAGCGGGTTCGAGATCGGGATCGCTGTCCCCTACCCCTCGGAAAGTATTCTCAAGGATTACGGGTACGTCGCGGATCATCCTGTCGCCGAAGCTTACCATCGCTACGATCCACCTCCGGCAAACCGTCCCACCTGGGATTTGACGAGCGTTCTTTACGCTGTGCAACCTGATCGACACTTCTTCGATCTGTCGCCCAAAGGAAACATTGTTGTCGAGGCTGACGGCTTCACCAGGTTCACTCCGGCTGAGAATGGACGGCATCAATACCTGAAGCTGACTGACCAGCAGAAGCCCCGTACGTTGGAAGCACTCGTGCAACTGTCGAGTCAACCTCCGCTGAAGTAAGTCGGCGGGCGATATCGTTGCGTCAGGCAGGTCAATGTGAAACTGTGAACGAGCGCTCGAGCAATGCTTTCACCCCAAGGAGAATTCTCATGAATTCAGAATCCGTTTCGCGTCGTGAGTTTCTTTCGACCTCGGCAGCGGCCGCGACGGTGATCATGGGAGCACCGATGGTTCTGACAGCGGCGAAAACCGACAAGCCGTTGATCGTGGGAGAAGGCGAACATCAATTTGAAGTTCAGCACGAGTGGCCCCAGCTTCCTGACAAGTTCACATGGCAGACTACCCATAACGTCGCCACCGACAAGTCAGGAAACCTGTACGTCATCCACGAAGGTCGGACTGACCTTAAAGATCACCCCGCGATCTTCGTTTTCGACTCTGAAGGAAAGTATATTCGTTCGTTCGGAGCACAGTTTCAGGGTGGCGGCCACGGGATCGAGATTCGTCAGGAAGGAAACGAAGAATTCCTGTACGTCTGTGCTTATCAGAGCCTGAAGACGTTTGCCAAGATGGACCTCAAAGGAGGGATCGTCTGGCAGCAGTACGCACCAATGGAATCAGGCGTCTATGCAGAGGGAGAAAATACTCGACCTGAAGATCGTCCTGATCCTGCGAAGGTCTGGGGAGCAGATCGATTTCTTCCTACCAACTTTGCATTTCTGGATGATGGTGGGTTCCTGCTGATCGACGGGTACGGAGCATCGTACGTTCACCGTTACGACAAGAACGGCAAATGGGTCAGCTGCTTCGGAGGTGTTGGCAACGGCGAAGGAAAATTTGCCACACCGCACGGCATCTGGGTTGATAAGCGTTCCGGTCGCGAACCATCCATCGTCGTCTGCGACCGGGCTCATCACACGTTGCAGTACTTCACCATGGACGGGAAGTACCTCGAAACCCTCACGGGTTTCGGCCTGCCCGCGAATGTTGAGACCTGGAAGAATCTCATGGTCGTTCCAGAACTGCACGCGCGAGTCACGCTGCTCAATGAAAAGAATGAAGTTGTCGCTCGTTTGGGCGACGATGTGGCGCGGGTCACGTCAGACAATTTCACGATCCGGGGTGACAAATCCAAGTGGCAGAATGGAAAGTTCGTCCATCCACATGACGCCTGCTTCGCTCAGGATGGTAGCCTGTTCGTGGCGGAATGGGTCGGCACGGGTCGTGTCTCAAAACTGAAGAAGCTCACCTGAGGCGGCTAAGGGACCGACTGTTCGCTGTTCCGAGAACCCGACGGGTCGTCTGTCACAGTCATTCGGAGTCGGGTGCAAGGGTCAGCGTGGAACGTCGTCCCGTCCGCACATGGGATCATCAAAAAGTGGGGAAACCCGTCCGAATTGAGAACGAATGGTCCCTGCGGACGGGGCCTCAAAGACAGCTACACCCCAAGACAACTGCACAAGGGACCAAAAGGTTAACATGGATTCTAAGTACGCGATCGCTGATACATCACAAATTTTCTCTCCAGCACTACTCGTCTACCGTGACATTGTTGTTCGTAATCTGGAGAAGATGATTAAGATCGCCGGAAGTGCGGAGCGGCTTCGACCTCACTGCAAAACGCACAAGATGGCTGCCGTCACAAAAATCGAACTCTCGATGGGCATCAAGAAGCATAAGTGTGCCACGTTTGCGGAAGCACAAATGCTGGCGGATTGCGGCGTGAAGGATATTTTTCTGGCCTACAACCTGGTTGGCCCCAACATTCAACGGGCGGTCAAATTCCTGCAGACCTATCCTGATGTCCGTTTCAGCGTCACGGCTGACGATGAACTGATGATTGCGGAACTCAGTTCAGCAATCTCCGCCATCAAGGGAACGATTGGGGTGTTTCTCGACGTGAACTCGGGTATGCACCGTACGGGAGTACTACCCGGTCCGCGAGCCGCCGAGCTGTATCAGCAAATCATCGACGCCCTGGGCCTCGAGCCGCGTGGTTTCCATCTTTACGATGGTCATAATAACCAGACGAGTCTCGAGGAACGCACGGCTGCCGTGCATGCGTGCTGGCAAAGTGCGGCTAAACTGCGGGACGAATTTGTGGGTCGGGGTTGGCCGGTTCCGGCGATCGTCTGCGGCGGTACAGGCTCGTTCCCTGTGTACGCCAAGCTGGATGATCCGGCAATTGAACTGGCACCGGGGACGTGCGTCTTCCACGATTCCGGGTACGGGACGGCCTTTCCTGACATGGACTTTGAACCGGCGGTCCTCATGCTGACTCGCGTGATCAGTCGGCCGGGCATTAACCGTTTGACGTGCGATCTGGGGAACAAAGCCGTCGCTTCGGACCCTCCCAAAGGACAGCGAGCCTACTTCCCGGACCTGCCCGACGCGGTGCAGGCAATTCATAATGAAGAGCACATGGTTCTGGAGTCACCGCTGGCTGATCAGTATCAGCCTGGTGCCGAACTGTATGCGGTTCCCAAACACGTCTGCCCCACGTCCGCCTTGCATAAACAGGCTTACGTCATCGAAGGAGGCAAAGTGGTTGATCAATGGGACGTCACCTCACGTGACCGCTTCTTGACGATTTGAATCAGGGCCGACGGGTGACTTTCAGACGTGCAATCGCCCGCTTCGAACGCGAAGAGTGCGACCACCAGGTTTGGACGGAATCGGTTGTGCGGTCGTCCGGCGAGATCCGGCCGACCGCATGATCAGTGATCAGCCGAGGGCACTGACGAGAGCTCCCTGCTCGGCCCAACTCCGTAGTTGCAATGGATTGAAGCCGTATGTGAACGACCTCCATCGCTCTTTTGCGGGTTCCTCTCTCTGCACGAGAAATAAAGACATCGTGGCCGCGAGCCGATCGTCACTCGTGATCCGTTCGCACTGACAACTCCTCTGGCTCTCAGAGTGTTGTGGCTGGCTTACGTGATGTCTGCGATATCAGCATTCGTAGAGCCAGGACAATCATGAGCAGTGGCCCGAACGCACTGGGGGTTAGGAAGAACCACCAGATCAATGCCAGCAGCAGCCACGAAATGGAAATATGCCGATCCAGGAATTGGCCCCACTTCACCCGAATGACTTGTCGCAGTAGCGGGACAAGGATCAGTGCCAGGAGGCACGACACTGTGCACAGCAGCCACGTGTCGTTGATCTGAACAATGTTGATTCGGCCTTCGTGTTGACTGAGTCCTCGAATGCAACCTTCGCAATCGGCAGGAGGCTCTTCCAGCAGGCGGGACTGCCAACTGATCTGCGGTGCGTCAGGAACGGGTTCTAATTCATCGATCGCTGCAATGATGTCACTACGCCGTTGAAGTCGTGCTTCCGTCTGCTTGGTTGGTGACGACAGTTCTCTCGTCACATGGGTGAGCAGACGTGTTTGTAGCTGATCAAGTCTCCATCGATTGGCAGCCGCTCCACGCGTTTCGGGTCCCAGTGCCTGGTGGCGTTCCAGCAGGGTTTCCAGTCGGTCCAGTCCCTGATCGAACGAATTGACTTCGGTCAGTCCTGACCGTGCCCACAATCGGATGGAATCATCAGGGAGGATTGTGATGAGGTTCCGTTCGAGCCGGATTCCTGTCGGCCAGGGGAAGGTCTCCGTGGGGGTCGAGTTCATGCGGAATGAGGACGATGAGTCCGCTGTCCATGCCAAAGTGAGAAGTGATTCCGTACCCGCATCGGTCATCGGAATCGTCAATTTTTGTCCGACAGGGTCCATCAACGGAAGCGGATGATCATCCAGAAAGATTGCCGTGATCACCGTGCCCGCAGGCAGCTCGAAATCCAGATCTGTTCTGACACTCGAAAGGAAGGCTTGCGTGATTCCGGCACGCTGGCCACTCCAGTGCAGCCACATTCGCTGATCCAGCAGTCGTACCGATGCTTCGCGCAGGTGCGGTGTAACGACGTCACGCTGGATGCGGACCGAAGGACCAGTGACACGAAAAGCCGTTCCGGCACCTGGAATCTCTTGAAAGAAACTGGTCGACCATTGGGGCAGGTCTGCGACTCGTACTTCACGCCCGCTGGCGGCAAACCAGACATCTTCAGGCTCAATCACGAGCAAGGTTTCGTGAGTGTTGGAGTTGAGCGGGACTGGCAGCGGCAGTCCCCAGTCGGACGCTTTGGGCTCGGCCAGCGTCATCTCAAACTGAGCGGAAGTTGTTCCCGAACCGTCACCACGGTTGAGCAGAAGGTCCAGTTGCCTCCCCCCTTCGCTCGGGTCGCGCCAGGCAGGTTCTGCGTTATCAACGGTGACGCTTTCAATGGCTGTGAATGTCTCCGGGAAGTTGAGCCCCATTCGCATGGGTGACTCTCCTTCGGGAGTCATCTGGATGCGGTACTTCAAATTCCATTCCCCCGTATCCGCCCGGCGAAGAACAGCAGTCGCACGTGCCGTACACCGCGAGTGACGGGATGACGTTTGTATGGTTCCCCTTACGACGGGATCTGTCAGCAGAAATCGTCCGAGCAGAATTTGTCCGTCCTGTTCGAAGTTGACTGTGCTCAGTCCTTCCGTATCGGCTTTCCAGTCACGTGCGGGGGTCAACACGACGTCGACTTCAGGATCGCGGGTGAGTGTGAGCTTTGAATTCGTGACATCACAGTCTTCGGGGCGGACGAACGGCAAGTTGATCTGGACCCCTGAACGGATAGGCAAGCTGCCGCGGAGGGAAATTGTTTGCCGCCCCTGGGTCTTGTCATGAAAAATAACGATGCGCGAGGGATTCGTGCGTGACTCGGCCCAGCGAATCCGGCGTTCCGCGCCGTTCTCGATGACCGAAACCTTCTCTACCCGCAGTCGCCGATCGACATCGAGGACCGTCTGAAAAACAGGTGCCAGCGAGGTTTCAATCTCTCCGACCAGCGACCATTCCATTCTCCGCTTGCCGATCGATCCTGATTGTCGCCACTGCATCGCCCGGCGACGGGGCTGATACGGGACCAATGAGAATGTCGGGGCCGCGGCCGCACGTAGCTCAAACGCTGTTTGTGCCTGGGTTGGAACGACGGTCTCCAGCAGGACGGGGGCCGTCGCGTCGATCCACGCTTGCAGGTAACTCTCGGGCGAGATGCTGTTGACGTATTCGGGGTCCAGATTGCCCGCTTCGACACGGAAGTCCGATGGTGCGGAGATTCCCCACCAGTTTCGTTCAAAATGCCAGACGAGCGTCTCAGAACCTGCCAGCCCAAACCGGGGGAGTACGGTCTGGACCAGTGAGTCGGCCTGAATCAGCAGCAGTGTCCCATCGACGATGATTTGCGAACGCCGGGGGGACTCGAAAATCAGCCTCAGACGACGCTGGCCAGACGGAAGGACAATCACGTCACTTCTCAACAAATCGTCGTCACGTGAGTGAACGCGACGGACAATGGAGTCGGTTGGAAGTTCGAACTCCAGTGCCTCCAGACTTCCTTCTTCGACATTGGCGACGAGATGAAACCGAAGTTCAACGCTGGAGGGGCGAAGTTCGAGATGCTGCAGCATCGATGCCGTTGCATTGAGGACCTTGGGAGGAGGTGCAGATTGACCCCAGCGAGCAGAAATTAATGAGGTCAGGCCCAGGTCCGTTTCGATGCGGTACCGATCCGGATCTCGTTCGGACGCACCCCGCGCACCGGTGACCTCGGCATAGGGATAGGGCTCAGGTAGCAACAGGGTGAGGTGGCTGTTGACCACGCTCGGGATGGCCAGATCCAGCATTCGACCCCCGGGGCGCGGCTTGCGAAGCCGCAGTTCGATCCTGAACGTAGAGATCCTCTCTTCTTGAAGCTCATCGGCAGCACTGACGGATTCGTCCGACTTGAAACTCGATTCGGGCCGCATCAGCTCGATCGAGTAGCCCTTTCCATTCGGCAGTGAGCCGATCGGAGACGGCTTACCGTTGACCAGGCATGACTCCGCATCGGGCAAGCTCACATCGGCCAGCGCCAGTTCTACCAGGACACTCGGGTCTGACGAGGGGAGCAGATGGACGACGTAGCTGGCCAGGATATTCCAGTGACTCTCGGTCGTTCCCCGCAATTCATAGTTCGCGGCTGAGATCAGATAATCGGGGGTAGCCCCTCGTTCGCTGGCAAGTTCTTTCCATCGTGACAGGACGTCCTTGGGTACGTAAACGAAGGGGAGTGATTCGGAGGGGTTCCCCTCTTCGTCGACGGGGATGTAGACACGGGGAATCGTCTGGACCAGACCCGCTTCGCCACCTGGCTGCCTGGCAAATGCGGGCGTCAAGGAAACTAACGACAATCCCGCGAACGTGATGCCCCCCAGCAGGCAGGCCGTCAGCGTTGCGGGCAAGGTACGTAGAGATGAGCCCATCGATTCCGCCGGAGGTTTCACCGGAGTGAGTAGCCGACGGGGAATCAACAAGGCAATCAGCGTTCCCGCAACGGCTCCTCCCAAGAAACCGGCATAGGGCATGGGGGCTGAGAATGTTGCCGCCATGGACAACCCGAGGACGTAAGCAGCAAAACGGTCTCGGTTCGACCAGCCAATCATCCGCAGTCCGATGCCGAGCGTCAGGCAGACCCCGAAGCTGATCCAGGTGAGCAGCTTGATACGAGAGGTGTGCCACAGCTCAACCGACAGATTCGTAGGCACACCGGGCGTGACGGCTTCATGTCGCTGACCTTCGGCGGCCGCTTCCAGGGATGCTTCCGGGAAGGCCAACGCGGGAGGGGTTGTCAGGTGTGGTTGAAACAGTCGATACCAGGATTCGCTGTAAAACGGATGAAAGATCGACTCCGACTGAGAACGGCCAAGTGGTCCAAACAGTCGCTCCTGCCAGGTGGGCGAAGGAAGAGGCCGTGACAATCGCGCCCCACTGGGCTCGGCGAAGAGCCGGGCAGAAGGAGGAACGGTGAAATCCCAGTGAAACACCAGAACCTGGGCAGAAACTTCCGGGACGATGATTCGACGTTTTTCGTAAAGGACACTGCTGTGCGCGGGGACCCTGTAGATCAACTCGACCGCGTCCTTGCGAGTGGCATTGAGTCCGGGGACAACGAATTCGCCATCACGAAGGTTGACCGCGATGGACTGTCCATCCACGGTCGCATCCTGCAGCGTGGCGTCGGGTGCGAGTTTGATCCGCATTGACTCTTGCGCTGAACCGTTTTCCAGTTGCAGGCGGGCGCGGTAAAGATCGAACCCGCTGTCGTCAGTCGTCATCAATGTGCTGAGCTGCATCGACACCATCAAGGGAAAGTCCTTCGACGGCTCGGGGTTTCGCATTTCCAGCCCAAAGATCGCTTCTGGAGTGGCGTACCACCAGGTCGAACGTTCGCCGGTCGACTTCAGTCCGTCAGTTTCCATGGTTAACTGAAGCGAGTCAGGGTGATTCAGTTTCAGTTGAGCGATTTTCTCAATGGCGTGCGGCACAATTGCCAGTGCCGGTCGATTCGGCGATGACCAGCGGTTGGTCGAGTTCCCCTCAACGGTGAACTCCCGTTCGATTCCCCGGGGCAGACGGATCTCCCACAGTTCCCCTTTGGGGGGCAGATTCCACTCCACATGCTCCGACTTTTTGAGTCGAGAAGCAGAGAGCTCGGCCGGTTTCGATCCCTTTAAACTCCAGCGGACATCGGTATTCGACTCAGTCAGATAGATGAGCAGTCGATCGGGATTGGGAAGCCGGGGCTGGTATTGAATGGTATAGCGAACGCGGTATTCGCTGGGAAAAGCCTCGATCACGGTCTCGGTTTTGACCTGCACCGGGGGTAGTTGAGGCGTGACCTTAAACGTTCCCCCTCCTTCAAGCGCGTCTCCACGGAACCAGCGCCGCTCGAAGTGATCGGGCGCTGCAGGAAACGGCGTAATAGGGGGCGGCGGAATCCGTTCGAACCTCGCATCATCAGAAATATCAGGGGTCATCGAATTCGGGACTTCGATTCCCAGCAGGACTTCCGAGGTGTCGCAGTTCAAAAGTTGAGGCAATGGAATCGAGACGACTTGACCCGGTTCGGGGGGACGCCGGCGCGCAATCACCCTCACAGCGCGCGGCTGACCTGGCTGAATTGCCTCAAGAAATTCGATGGCCAGCAGCGACTGACTGTCCGAGAGCGTCTGCCCCCCTTCCTGCAGTTTGACATCCCAGATCAGTTTTTCCGGCTCAGGTGGTCTGTTGGCCGCGTTCGTATCCGGAACTCGCGGCAGTGGGGCTCCCCGCAGTGGATCTGCCATCTGGACATCGGTGATTTCCCACTGGGGAGGGAACAGGCAGCTCGTTCGAAATCCCCCGACGGTCGGCGATGTCCAGGTGATTTCGGTATCCAGCATCCACGAATCTTCGTCCGCAATCAGCAGGCCCAGCATTTGACCGGTCAGCGTGACCGGGGGCCGATGCACGTCCAGAATCAGTTGCGCTTCGGGCGACAACTGCTGGAACATGAGGCTCTCGCCATCGGAGGTCGGCATGAGAGGGGTCAACTG
Source organism: Schlesneria sphaerica (assembly GCF_044336245.1). Lineage (NCBI taxonomy): Bacteria > Pseudomonadati > Planctomycetota > Planctomycetia > Planctomycetales > Planctomycetaceae > Schlesneria > Schlesneria sphaerica. Next base: position 6,580,398 of record NZ_CP172346.1, read on the forward strand.
GCGATACGCGGTCGACCTGATCGACCGGATCTGCAGCGGCGACTGTACAATCACGGACTGGCGTCCGCCGGAAAATGTGCTGTTCTCGACAATGATTTGCGGAGAGATCGCAGGACGGTCGGGTTCCTTTACGGCCATGCCGTCGATACGCAGCGTGCGCCCCCTTCCGAGCAGTGGCCCGGGCAAGCGAATCAGCAGTTTTCCATCGGGATCCGTCTCAGGGACTCGTTGAAATTGAATGGGAGTCTCAGAGCCGTACACGACTGAGTAGATCGTCAGACCGGCCGGGACACGCAACGAAAACTCCCGGATCGGAGCATCAAGTGCCTCAAGGTTCAGGACCAGTTGAAATCGGACATCTTCTTCTCGGACCACGACGTGCATATCGTGTTCAACCAGCAGCGCGTTCCGCCGAGGCTCAATGGCGTCGCTGGACACGCACGTCAACCGACAACGATTGTTGTTTCCGCACTGAATTCGCCACAACCGAGTTGCTTCGGACGGGGCGTCAGACAACAGAGTCACATCGGCCCCGGGAACATCAATGATGTAGGCTCGGGGGATCCGCAGGTCCAGAAACGACGTGGTTGCTTCAGGCAACTGAAGATCAAAGTCGATTCCGCCGGGAAACTTCCTTCCTGCGCACGTCCATTCCCCCAGCAGTTCATCACTTCTCTCGTCGGTCAGGACCCAGGCGCGGCCATCGGCGGATGAACCCCAGATGGCACTTCGGTTTTGCCATTTGAGTTCTTTAATCGCGAAAGAGAATGGTCCCAGCTCAAGCAGGGAAGGAGGTCCGTCAAGTCTCTGAACCGATGCTGTCATCAGTCCGCTGACCAGTGTGTCATCGACGAGAATGGCTTCGTAGTGAGCCGACTTCAGCCAGGCGGGACGAGGACCGCGGGTACGAGCGTTGAGTTTCTCGACCAGTGAGACAAACTCATCCCGCGGCACCGCGACGCTTTTACTAACCTCTTTCGGCCAGGCGTTCGGCTGGTCGGCGGGAAAGTCTGCTCGTTCAAACTCAATGCCCGGGCGCAGCGGTTCCGCGCCCGATGCATTCCCGGCAAGGCACCCAATCGAATCCGTCAGGAAGAGGCCAAACAAAACGCCGAGCCACACCACTTCATGCCAGCGAAAACGGCTCATGACACTCCACTTCCAGATTCGACGGGAAGACTGGATTGGCTGTCCCGGACAAACGCGCGATGGACGGTGACCTCATTCGGGTCGGCCTGGCGAGAACCATGGTGACTGCCGAATGCCTGAATCGGCGGAAATTCCCCCTGATTTTCGAATGACAGGATTCCCGTGTCGCTACGTCGACGAATCCAGCTATCAAGGAGTACCGCCGTGGCGGGAAAGATCAGTCCGGCAATCATCGGCTGAACAAGTAGTTCGAGCGGTGCCGAGTACCACAATCCAAATGTGGCGATCACCAGCGACAACAGCAGTACGGTCATGACGTGCCGCAAGACGACGAGCCTGAGCAGAATGAAGCCCACCACCAGCGAGAAACCGGCTCCGAAAAAGAGGACCATCGAACTGTTCATCGTCTGAAATGCCAGCAATTGAGGCGAGCCGAATTGCACGAAGACGTAGCGATTGGTCGATGACTCAGGGATTCCCAGATCGACTTCAGCAGGTGGCTTGATGGAATTGGGCGTCACCCATTGAGACAGGTACTGCGGCGTGTAATCCGACTGGCGACTCCAGATAATCCCGTTTCGTTTCCAGTGAAACCGCGGAGTGGCCGACGAGGGATAAGTAAACAGGTGCTGGTCTTTCGGCATGACCGTTTGCCAGATGACGGTTCCATCCCATAAGCACCGTGGAAGTGTCGGCGGACGCATCTCTAATCGCTCGGACCAACCCAGGATCGAGCTGAAGCGATCCTGATACTCGATCGTCAGGAGATGTTCTGCATAGGAGTTCTTGTCGGACTCTTCGGGGATCTGAATTGTGTATTTGCGGGATTCAGCGGGAGATTCGACGAAGTCCCGCGCCTGAAGCAATCGCTCATCCCAGTAAAACCGGGTCAATGTGGCGGTCGCCGGAAGGACGACCGGGAGCGCCGTTGAACGTGTTGATACACGGAACTGTGCTCGCACGATCCCCTGCCCCGTTCCATCAACCTGCGCGGTGATCAGTGCGTGCGAGACATTCCCTTTCCCCGTCGCGTGCGTTGATCGGACCAGTTTCAAGGGAATGGCTGCCGGGCTGCCATCCGCCAGCCACTGCCATGCTTCCTGGCGTGAGAACTGTGGCTTCCAGAGGTCTCGCGAAACCGGTTCCGCGTCAAACCAGTCTGATTGCAAAAGTGAGACACGGACTTCCGAGAATGCCTCGTCCGAACTCCCAAGGATGGGGAGAGCCACTTCCGCGTCGGTGTCGAAGGCAGAGTCTTTTGCAAACGGGACAGCGTAACGGGCCTGAATCTCAAATCGTCCCAGATGCCCTTCACCCAGTTTGAGCAGGATTTGACGAGGGGTGCCCGGTGGAGTGGCAATCGGATCCGATGTCAGTTCGACGTCGCGACTCGTATAAAAGCGAATTCGTTCGGGCTCAAGGGTCGCAGGGATTGCGACCCGAATCTGGGAAAGCCGTTCGTACGAGACGTCATAGATCAGGTGTTGAACAATCTGAAATTGATTGTCCTGCCAATGGGCTTCGACCAGCGAGTCGGTTCGGACACGCTGCTTTTGTGGAGTGACCCGCAGACTGAAACGTTGTTCGTCAGTATCGACCCTGTAGGCAGTCACCTTTCGTCCTCGTACGGACTCGGGAAGTTCCAGATTGGTCGATGAGAGAAGCTGCATGAACGTTTCACCCCGGGAGGTGAGTTCCGTCTCGACATTTTCGGCGTTTGCCAGAATCAGCGAAGTCGGTGACAGGCGAGACGCTGACTTGGGACGGGGAAGTGTCAACGTCATCTCTTCACCCGGTTTGACCGGACGCGTCGCTCGAAGGTGCAATGAGAAACCACCCGGCTGGTGTTTCACCAGGCGAACTGTGATTTGCCCTTTCTCGTCCACTGCGTGGCTTTCAACGACACCCGGTTCGTCGACCGATTCGAGTGTCCAGCCTTCCGCTTTCAAATCGGGCCACGCCAGGATGACTTCGTTCAGACTGTCCCGGTCAACGCGATAATCGAAGACGCCGTCGAGTTCCAGTTGTTGTGCGGAAGCTTTCAGCACGAACTGCGGCTTTACCTGAAAGTACGGCTTCACTTCATCGAATTTCGTGGTCAGCTTGAAGGGCTGACCCAGGAATTGATAAGCCCGCACTACCGGTCCCAACGATGCTGGAAATTCCCCTGCATTGATTCGCAGAATGTTGGGATCGCTCGGTTCTGAGGTGAATCGAAGTCCTTCTGCGAGCGACAATCCGATCCGTCCAACCTGCTTCCGGACGCTCTCATTCTTGGCCCCTTCCACCAGGAAGCCATCGAGCATGAGAACTTTGGACTTTGTCGGCAGATTGACGGTCCAGAAAAGTTGCGCGGAGTTTGATTTTTCTTTGAGCGTGACGGCGACGCGCGTCGGATTTTTCGGGTCGGTTGTGTAGGAAAGCCGCTCAGGATCGTCGAGTTTGAATTGCTCGGTCGCACTGGGCAGTCGCACATTAAACTTGTCGAACTGACCCTGAAGTGATTTGACTTGCTGCTCGGCCCGCAGCACCACCTGATCCGCCTCGATCTGGGCTCGAATGATCGTTTGTGACTCCAGCGATGCTTCGCTCGGCTTGATCTCAACAGCCGGGTTCCACGTCAAATCAAACCGCGTCCCCAGGTCGATCGCATCGACAAGTGTCCTTGCATCCCGAGTCGGCGTAATGTCGAGACTCGTCTGTTCGCGACTGGCTTTGGTGGTCAGTGAGGGGCCCGGCAAGATCAGCTTGGCTCGACTGACGGGGCTGGGTGGCAGCGACAATACCAGGCGTCTCGACGGGAGTTGCTTTTTCAATGGCACGCTGACTGTCAGCTCAAGGTCATGCCGGCCGCGACCACGGAACCACCACACGTAGCCGAATTCCGGGTCTTTTTTCTCGAACGGAGATTCTTCGCCGTAACCCGTGTAGACCGGTGGTTGAATCAGAACTGCCTCGTTCAGGTAGAGAGGAACGCTGACGAACTGATCCGACTTGAGCAGACGGATTGTGAACGTCACTTTCAGAGTAGCCCGTTCGTCGTCGGCAACTCCGTCGATGGCAATAGCGTTGATGGTTGCCACTTTAGGACCGGTCTGATTCCGGTCGCCTCCCGCTTTGGCTCGTAGCAAGTCTTCGAGCGTCACATCGTAAGGGACCGCGACGGGTTCATTTGTCTTCTTATCGTAGAGATACCGAAACGCAGGCGGGGGGAGGACATTTTCGAGTGAGGACTTTCCGTTGCTCGTCGCTGCCTCTTTGCGGGCAGGCTCTGCGGGAGACACCCCCTCGATCGGCTTTGGACTTACGGGACCCTCTTGCCCCAATGACGGTACGCAGACACCGAGCGTGCTCAACGCACAAATCAGCACGTTGATCAACCGCTTTAATGACGGCGTCGTGCTTCCCTGCATCGGCTTGGCCCTCAATTTCGACATGGAACTCAATTTTATCTGGAACTGGAATGCGGTTCAGAATCTGGCAATCTCCCGACAGGCTTCTGAATGCATCGACTGACATTATTCTGTGGCGCCCTCCGGAACCGGCGGCACGCGCGACAGATGACCGCTCCTGCGCGGGGATTTGGTCACACGCCCATTCTACTCCACAGCACCGCACTCCGCATCGATATTTCGCTTGCCAGGAGGAATTGATGCCAGATCGGAACGACCGAGCGAAACTCCCGATCGCGTTTATACTTAGTTACGGATTGTCAGGCTGGTGAACTGTTCACGGGGCGAAAAAAGTTGCTGAAGAAGCCGAGAATTCGACCGGTGGGGCGATTTTCTTCGTCAGATATTCAAACTTGTTTATTCCAAATAAATAAACTCGTTCAGGCAAAAAAGAACCTGGCACCAGTCGACCACCGCTTGCCGCAACGCCGCCTCGGCTGCTGGATCGGGATAAGTTTGACGCTGCTGCTGGAGGAAACCAATGCTGTCATGCAATTCGTCTTCGGTCGGTTGCCGACTGAGTGCGGTCGCATATCCCAGGCGAACGATCGATTCGAGTGCCTTGTCCGAGTCGGTCCTCTGAGTGTCCGTGAGCAAACTCGCGGCAAATTTCCGAGAGGATTCTCGGACGAGCGGATTATTCATCAGCAGAAGTGCCTGAGGCGCGATGGTCGTCTCCGAGCGATCCGCCACAGGTGTCGTCCCGTCAGGAGCGTCGAAGACGGTCATCGACGGCATGAGCTGGCTGCGTTTGATCATGAAATACAGGCTGCGGCGACGATGGGTTTCATCCAGTTTTCCAGGCCCGTACAAACGGTCGTCCAGCATGCCACTCACGCAGAGAATGGAATCGCGAATGATTTCTGCTTCCAGTCTGCGTCGAGGTCGATGCCAGAAAGTGCTGTTCCCTCGATCCACCGAGGCGCGGGCTTCGTCCGTGTCACAATTTTGCTGATAGACACTGCTGGAGAGGATCGCGCGGTGCAATGGCTTCAGTTCCCACTGATGTCGCACCAGTTCCTGTGCCAGCCAGTCAAGCAGTTCAGGATGCGTTGGAGGCTCACCACGTGTTCCAAAGTCGGAGGGGGTGGCGACGATTCCCCTGCCCAGGTGATGCTGCCAGAGTCGATTGGCCATGACCCGCGCTGCAAGATTGCCTGCTCCCGCTTCCCTGTCAAACAACCAGTTGGTGAGCGAACGCCTTTGGTAGGACGTTCGCCACCCGGCGGGGGCCGTCGATTGGAACCGCTGTGGTGAATCGGGATTTGCCATGAGAACCTGGAGGAACCCCTGAGTCGCGACCGACTCTTTATTGTTCGGCTCTCCCCGTCGCAGAAAATGCGTTTCCGGCAGGAATTCCGCATCGGCTTGAGTGTTCAAGGTCACGGCGGGAAGCCCCTCGCTGGCCACGAGAACTTTTTGAAGATTGGGTTTGGGGGCCAGCGCTGCATGCTCGGCACGGCGCTTGTCAACTTCAACCCAGCCTGGATCCCGCGCCTTGAACCAGTCGAGCACCTGAGTCCGCTGTTCGCTGGTTAAATCTGCGAACGGACGGGTGATGAGCGTCACAATTGACTCATTTAAGGCCCCTCCTACTGTCGCCGGTGGATCCGTTTCGGTCGACACCGATAACCGTGGTCGACCAATCGAATGATGGACATTGGTGTTGTACTTCAACGTGACCGTGACTCGTGTTCCCTCGGGGAACCCAAACGGCTCTTTGGCGATAAATACGGCGGCGTGGCCTTTGCCAAATTCGGGGTCCACCGCCCAGGCGCTGGCAGGGTCACCATCAATGGCTGCCGCCACGGGAAGACCATTCTGCTCAAATGTCGCTTTGGCAGAGACCAGCGGGATGGGGACGGGTGGCTGGCCGGAATCGGTCGGAGTCCCTTTCTGCTGAACCGTCACGACGAAATCAGAAAGGGCGAAGTTGCCATTCGACGCACGACCCGGACCGGAACGATCGAGACTGGGGTCCGCCAGTGCCTCCAGGCGGATCGAACGAACTCCTTGCAGGTTCGTGTCGAAGGTCATTGTCCAGACATCGTTCGCCGCGTTAGGGCCGCTGACAAGCCACGACGCGTCTTCCTGCAGTGTAAAGATTGCATCACCCGCGGACCTGTAGTTGATCGATTCGGGGAGTAACCAGGTCGTGGTGACAACATCGGTCATGCCCGTCTGTTGCCACGCGACAAACTGTTGAGGGAGAATGTTCGCTTCGTAGTCGCGCACTGCCCGTGCGAACGGAGCATGCTTGAGCTCGAACTCGGACTTTTCACGCTGGAAGCCGACGGGATCGAAGTCGAGTTCCACTTCGCTGCGGATCGTCTTCGTGAAGGTGGACAGCAGTCGGTAATAGTCCGCCTGAGGGATGGCATCGAACTTATGGTCGTGACAGCGGGCGCAGGCCACTGTCAGTCCCAGGACCGACGTGCCAATCGTCCCCAGCATGTCGTCCATTTCGTCATAGCGGTGCTTTTCAACTTCGTTTTTGGTGATCTGGGTGGAGTGGACCCCGGCCGCCAGAAATCCCGTCGCCATCATGGCCAATCGATCCTCTGGTGCGATCTCGTCTCCCGCAATCTGCCAACGAACAAACTGGTCGTAAGGCATGCCCGAGTTCAGGGCCTGCACAACGAAATCGCGATAGTGAAAGGCCGTGGTTCGGTCATAGTCGTGCTCGAATCCATGGCTTTCTGCGAAGCGAGCCAGATCCAGCCAGCGACGTCCCCAGCGTTCTCCGTAGTGGGGATTCGCAAGCAGTCGATCGACAAGACGTTCATAGGCGTCCGGTCGGCTGTCCTCTACAAACTCGACCACTTCTTCTGCGGTGGGAGGAAGGCCGATCAAATCAAATGACAATCGACGGATCAGCGGTTCTCGCGGGAGTTTTTGATTGGGCTCCAGTTTCGCTTCTCTCAGTTTGGCCAGGATGAATTGATCGATGGGCGATTGTCCCCATTCGTGGGTGTCAACGACTTCCGGTGAACGAGACGACTGCAGCGGTTGAAATGACCAGAAATCTCTCGCTGCGGAACCCACCTTTCGCTCGGTCCAGTGGATCGTGTCATTGCGGGCGGCGATTAATGGCTCATCGTATGGGGCTCCCAGATCGATCCATTCCGTGATGGCCGAAATCTGTTCCGCCGTCAGCTTCTCCCCGTCCTTGGGCATTTGGGGCTCTTGCTGATGAGTGATGACGCGCGTCAGCAGACTCTTGTCCCCTCTTCCGATCACCACCGCCGGGCCACGTTCACCCCCCTTAAGTAAACCTTCCTGAGTGACGAGATCCAGTTTGCCGGCAGTCTCGTGCTCGCCATGACAGGAAACACAATTCTGTTTGAGGATCGAGCGGACCTCTGCCTGAAACAGTGCCAAACCTTTCGTCCGTTTGGCGGCATGGTCAGGATCGACGGCAACGGAGGACTCCTGCCCCAGCACCGGAGCAGCGTCGAACGGGACCCAGGTCGCCAGAACCAGCATCCCCATTACAACAAGCACTTGCCGCATCCGCATGAGAAAATTCCAGCCAGCGAGAAATCAAACTTTGCGGGTCAATGAATCAACGAGATTCTATGTGAGAATCGCGGACCAAAGTAGTTTCCGCGTTCGCCGTCGAGTCGTAAAGTCAGCAGAGCGACAACGTCGTTGAACTTCGCATGAGCGGCCCGCCTCGATGAAGCATTGCAGGCAGCGCACTTCGCCGATCAGCATGCGGGACGAAGGAAGAATACGCCAAAATTCTCAAGACTTTCGATGACAAGCAGGCGTGAACGATCTCCGGATCGCCTCTGGCCAGGGGGCGCTTCAGGCCTGTGGAGGCAACATTACAGATGTTGCCTCACGCATCTCTGCCCGGTTGCGACGCCGCTTTGCGACAGAAATTGCCGAAAAACCGCTCCCATTTCGAGTCAATGAAGTTGGAGCCACGAAAACAACCCTGTTTCTCTTGCATTGATCGCCCATCGCTGCAATAGTTCGCCAAGAGAGACGACGCAAGCCGTCAATCGCGGGCTGTAGCGCAGCTTGGCTAGCGCACTTGACTGGGGGTCAAGAGGTCGCAGGTTCAAATCCTGTCAGCCCGACTATCTTTCTGAAGAAGCCCTTTGGCCAACAGGTCGAAGGGCTTTCTCATTGTGGCGACGAGACTTACGCCATCGAGAGAGCAGTTCAAACAGAGGATTTCGAGGATTCGACGTTCTGCGGCGTAGTCGGCGGTAAGCCATTTCTCTCCAAGACTTTGCGAAAGTTCAACCGGTTTCACCGCAATGTCGATGATTTCGTGCCTGCCCCGGTCGGCCACGTCGATTTCGAGCTTCAACTCGGCTTGGAGGCAGTACCGATGACAACACCGCTCGACCCTACGTTTCTCCGTGAAGCGATTCGCCTTTCCATCGAGAAGATGGAAGCCAACGAGGGTGGTCCGTTCGGAGCCGTCGTCGTGCGAAACGGCGAGATTGTCGGACGGGGCTGGAATCAGGTCACGTCGACGAACGATCCCACGGCTCATGCCGAAGTCGTAGCGATCCGTGATGCTTGTTCCCGCCTCAAAACGTTCTCGTTGGCAGGTTGCGAGATTTACAGCAGTTGCGAACCATGCCCGCTGTGCTTGGCCGCCATCTACTGGTCTCGGCTGGATTGCATCTACTACGCCGCCACTTGCGATGATGCGGCGGAAGCAGGTTTTGATGACCGGAGCTTTTACCGTGAGATCAGTAGACCCACTGCCGAGCGTGCGATTCCGATGCAGCAAGCCCTGCGGGAAGAAGCACTGGTGGCTTTGCAAACATGGATGAAGAAAGAAGACCGGATTCGGTACTGACGAGGACTGTCCCATGACTCAACCAACAAAAGACATCTTCCTAAAAGCCGCCATCGAAGAGGCCCGCAAGGGGCTGGCCGAGGGTGGAATTCCCATCGGCTCGGTGTTGGTGATCGACGGTGAGATCGTTGGTCGTGGCCACAATCGCCGGGTTCAGAAAGGGAGTGCCATCCTGCACGCCGAGATGGACGCTATAGAGAACGCCGGGCGACTCAAGGCCAGCGACTACCGCCGAGCCGTGCTGTATTCCACGCTGTCACCGTGCGACATGTGTTCGGGGATGTCCCTGCTTTATCGCATTCCGAAAATCGTCATCGGGGAGAATCGCACCTTTCAGGGACCGGAAGATTACGTCCGATCACGAGGTGTCATCATTGAGATCGCAGACGACACGGAGTGCGTGAAGCTGATGGAAGAGTTCATTCGGTCGAAGCCGGAACTCTGGAATGAAGACATTGGGGAGTAGCACCATGCTAACCCGTGAAGACTTCACTGAGCAGCAAATCATCGTCTTGACGCCACGGCCAGCGCGCATAGATAGGCGATTTGGGAAGACTGGCGCAAAGACCTTTGCGCTGGTACATGTTAGACATGGCACTTCTCGTGGGACTCTCTGTTGATCGACACAGGACGAGATGAGCCGCTCGGGAGCGGGGCATCCTTTCATGGCGGAAAAGCTGGTGAATGTCGAGTCGATTGGATCTTACTTCGAGTCGCTTTCGGATCCTCGGCATGAACGGAATCGGAAGCACCTGTTGGGAGACATTATCGTGATCGCCGTCTGCGGAATCCTCTGCGGAAGCGACGGTCCCACAGCCATTCATCGCTGGGCAGCAAATCGTCAGGAATGGTTGTCGGAATTCTTGCCGCTGCCCAACGGCATCCCCTCGCGCGATTGCATTCGACGTTTGCTGATGGTGCTTAGCCCCGAAGCGTTTCAGAAGTGCTTTCAGCAATGGATTGCCAGCCAGCTGATATCCTCCGAAGAGGATGGTAAAGAGAATAAGAAACGCTTGATTGCGATCGATGGGAAGACGTGTCGAGGTTCGCGTTCTGTTGCTGAGGGACTGAGTGCGCTGCACATCGTCAGCGCCTGGGCAAGCGAAGAAGGGATCGCCCTGGGACAAGTGGCCACGGAGGCAAAATCGAATGAAATCACAGCAATCCCTGAACTTCTCCGCCAAATTGGTCTCACCAATTCGTTGATTACGATCGATGCGATGGGCTGTCAGAAAGAGATTGCAAAACAGATCGTCGATGGCGGGGGCGATTTTGTCATCGCAGTGAAAGACAACCAACCGACACTGAGCCAGGCGATAGAAGACTACTTTGCGAAACATCTTGAGACTGACCTAGACGATTTGAAGTATCACAGTCATGAGACAAACGAGAAGGGGCACGGTCGATTCGATGAACGCTCTTATTACTTGACCGTAGTCCCGGGAGACTTCCCGCTGAAGAAAGAGTGGCCTTGGGTGAAGGCCATCGGTTATTCATTGCGGTTGTCACAACAGGGGAACGGACCACAAAGTTGCGAGGTTCGTTACTACATCAGCAGTCATTATTTCAGCGGCAAACGCTTCAGTGAGGCTGTCCGCGGCCACTGGAGTATCGAATCGATGCACTGGGTGCTTGATGTGACCTTCCGCGAAGACGATAGCCGCACGCGCGAACGGACGCTGGGAAACAACCTCAGCTGGCTCAGGCGTTTCGCGGTCACGCTGCTCAAGAGCCATCCCATCAAAGACAGCCTCCGCGGAAAGATGATCCGATGCTCAATGAACACAGACTTCCTTACACAAGTTATTACTCGTCAATATGTTTGATATGCGCTGGCCTTGGTCTTGACGCCCACCGACGAGTTGGTGACGGCAGATGTGTTCCAAGAAATAGACGGCTGCACTGACTCCGTTGCGGCGAGACAAGTCGTCACTGACTTCAAGAACGTCCGATCCCTCGTCAGTGGCAGCTTGTATTCAAGTCCCTGAGCGTTAATCGTCCCAAAAAATCGAGTACGAAGAGCAAGAAATCTCAAACGGGCACTGAATCTTGCTGTCCGGTTTTTAATCACTCGCGTTCAGGTCCATTTTGAGACCAAAGTCAGACGAACCCCATCTTCGTTCGCAGGCAATAATTTGCCTTAGTGGAAGATGATACTTCAATCGCGAGCCCCGCTTTGGTGCTAAGCGCGGTTCCAGGGGCTTAAGACTGGCAGAGAACCGCCAACAACATTTCGCTCGGCAATCTTCGGCATGTTCGCCCTGCTGGCGCGATGCGAACATGGCACCTGGCAATTGGCACCCATCGGGCTGGTTTAACATGGTGCCGGATGTTTGAGATCGAAATCGCTAAACGAGTGGATGTCAGATGCCTGGCATCGAGGATAGAATTGGCGTTGCCTCTAACAGCAAGACAGAAAAGACGATGCAACAATCCAGCGATTGGGTCAAAATGCATGGTTCGTTGCTTGTGTTCGCGAGCCTGGCTTGGGCGCTTGCTGGTCGCAGGACGCCGCTCTGAAGAGCAAAAATGTCCCGTTTACGCAGACCAAAGCGACTGATCAGCGATCAACGAAAGCAAAATCGCAGGCTGCGGCAAATACAGCTACCCAGGTCGATGTCACTGGCCAACTGGGAAGTCCCAGCGCTACCACGTCGATTCCCGGGAATCAGCCCCCACCACCCGATCCGAAGTTCGGCGGCATCATCAAAGACGGCGTTCTTCAGTCCAAGCCGTCGCCCGCGCTTCATCGCAACTCTTTTTCGGAATCAATCGGGTACGATGTTGATGGCTCGGACGCGCTCTTGATGCATGTCCCAGCGATTAGATTGGGTGGGGCGTCCGCCTGACTTTCTGCACGAAACTGGAAATCAGATGTCCACAACCGAAGATTTTTCTCAGGATTGCGACCCCGCAACATTTCGTTCGCGAAGCCAGTGCCTCGCTGCCGGCAAAGCCTTGCGCGACAGAGTTCCGCGCGAAAGTCATGCCGGATGGGTACCGCCCGCAAACCGTCGCGACCCGGTCGAAATCCTGAAAGAATCCAACCGTGATCGTCTGGAAGAACTCGTGCCGATCCGATACGGGCGCATGTTAGCCAGTCCGTTTGCGTTTCTGCGTGGATCGGCCGCACTCATGGCGGCCGATCTGGCGACGACTCCCGTCAGCGGAATACGGGTCCAGGCCTGCGGGGACTGCCACCTGCTGAACTTCGGCCTGTTCGCAACGCCCGAGCGCAACCTGATCTTCGACATCAACGATTTCGACGAAACCCTCCCCGCACCGTGGGAGTGGGATGTCAAGCGCCTGGCGGTCAGTTTCGCCGTCTCCGCACGCGATATCCAACTCACCGACAAGCAAGCCCGAGCCTCCGCAATTGAGTGCGTTCGCGCTTATCGCGAGCAGTTACGGAAGTTCTCGAAGATGAGCCCGCTGGACGTCTGGTACCACCGCCTGGATGCCCAGACGCTCATCGATTCGGCTCCAGATGCCAAGACCGAGGAGAAGAGGAAGGCGATCATCGCCAAGGCCCGGCAGCGCATCAGCGAGTATCTTTATCCCCAGATCAGCGAGACGGTGGGAGGGCGAAGGCGTCTGGTCGATCAACCGCCGATCATGTTCCATGTCACGAAAGAGCGAGAGCCGGAACATGAAGCCATCGTCCAGGAAGCCGTGGACCAATACCGCTTGTCGCTGCCTGACGAACGCCGCGTCCTGTTTGACCGCTACCGCCTCGAAGATGTTGTTGTAAAAGCGGTCGGCATCGGCAGCGTGGGCACGCTCTGCTTTGTGGGATTGTTTCTGTCGGCAGAGAATCACCCCCTGCTGTTGCAATTCAAACAGGCCTGTCCCTCTGTGCTGGAACCATTTGCTGGCAAGAGCCTGTATGAAAACCACGGCCAGCGCGTCGTCGTGGGGCAACGCCTGATGCAGTCTGCCAGCGACATCTTTCTGGGATGGACGCGGGGCCGATATGGCCGCGACTACTTCATTCGCCAGCTCAGAGACATGAAGATGTCGGCGCGGGTAGCGGAAGGGACCTCGGCTAAAGAGTTGCTTCGCTACGCTGAAATGTGCGGCCGGACTTTGGCTCACGCCCATGCCAAGTCAGGAGATGCGGCGTTGATGAGTGGCTATCTCGGCAAATCGGATGACTTTGACCAGGCCGTCGGTGAGTTCGCTTTGGCTTACGCTGACCAAAATGAAAAAGACCATGCAGCACTGGAGGCAGCGGTCAAGATGGGGACGATCGATGTCCTGGTGAAGGACGACGCGTAACTCCAAGCTTGCCGTTCGCCTCGCCGCCGGGACTTCCTCAGGCCGTTGGCGACGGAATCAGTATCCCACAACCGTTCTGGCGGTTCAGTCGTCTCGATGATTTCAAGCAGAGGCAGACAGTGTTCCGCATTGCACAGACGATTGTCTTGAAGAGGTCCGAGCTGGGTTATACCACTGCTCCGAACAACGCACCCACCCCGGCGGTCAGTGCCATCGCCAGCACTCCCCAGAATGTGACGCGGAAGGCGGCTTTCATGACCGGGGCTCCTCCCGCATGGGCACCGAAACCACCCAGGAGCGCGAGAAACAGGATCGATGTGGCGATAACGACAGGGATCAATACCGTCCGTGGCGTGACGAGGGTGGTGACGAGCGGCATCGCCGCACCGACGGCGAATGTTCCAGCCGAGGCCAAGGCCGCCTGGATGGGCCTGGCGGTCGTCAGGTCCGAAATGCCCAGTTCGTCTCGAGCATGGGTTGCGAGGGCATCGTGGGACATGAGTTGATCGGCCACTTGTCGAGCCAGTGCCGGTTCGACTCCTCGGCTCGTATAGACCGCAGCCAGTTCGTTCCGTTCCGATTCATCTTCCGTTGCCAGCTCTTTCCGCTCGCGATCCAAGTCGGCCTTTTCAGTATCCGACTGCGAACTGACGGAAACATATTCTCCGGCCGCCATCGACATGGCTCCCGCCACCAGGCCCGCCACACCCGCAACCAGAACGTCACTCGCTGTCGAATGTGCTGCAGCCACGCCGACGACCAGACTTGCCGTGGATACGATCCCGTCGTTCGCGCCCAGCACCGCAGCGCGCAGCCAGCCAATCCGATCCGTACGGTGTCGTTCTCTGTGTTGCACATACATGCCGATTGTTCCTTGAATACTCAGTTAGATCCACTTTATTCGTAGCAGCCACGTCTTGACCAGTTGCGTTAGGAAAACGTAGCCCAACAGGGTTAGCATCAGCAGCGGCCAATGCAAAGGGCCGCGGCGCGTGTCATGTCTCCCGCAGTGAGTTGGACCACGTTACCCGGGACTCGTCGAGAGACAGGCCAACGTTTAAAAAAATGAAGTCACTAAGGTGCACCGACAGGTCGGTGGTCTTCCAGTCGCTTTCGTGGCCCCTCACCAGGCACGCTCAGTCGGTAGCTCTTCAATTACCACCGCCGCGTCGCCTGGGATCGAAAATGTGCCGTCGATCCGCACTGAAATACGGGACGTCTACGGCTGGTGCAGAACGCCGTAAGGTAAGTTGCACAAGCGTCCGTTGGGTTAGCTTGTTAACCATTCAGTCCGACGGTCGAAAGTGGATCAACATGACGGCTTTGTAAGTTTTTTCTGGTACGACTGTGATCTGAGTACGAAACAATACGTATTTGCTGCGAAACCGTGACAACTGTCGTTTTCGCTGTATCCCTACCTTCTCCAACATGCGAGAGTTTTCGGCGGCGGGCCTGATAAAGTTCCCCCCGAATTTAAGGTGACTCTCTCGATGGTGCGGTTTTCTCGTTTCGCTGCAGTTGCTTTGCTTGCTCTTTCCTCCCGAATGGCCGAAGCCGGAATTCTAATGACGGTAGAAGGTCCAGGAGTGCAAACTTCCTCAGCGACAAACACAACGTTGGTCGACTTCAATTCAGCAAATCCAGGTTATCACTTCACTCAGAATTTTGATCTGACGCCCACCTCATCAGTATCGTATGTCGGGAATCAGTTCGTCCGAGAAGCCAGTGAGTATGGTGGAGCGGGAGGGACTGGCAGGTACCTCAGCATCCAAACGGGTAACTCGGTGACTGCAACACTTCAAGATGCCCAAGCTTACTTTGGATTCTGGCTTTCGGCTGGTGACGTCGCGAATTCAATCGAGTTTTTCAACAACGGCGTTTCGGTCGGTTCCTTTGATGAGGCGACCATTGAAGCCCTGCTGGGGCCTGCTTACTTCGGTAACCCAAACGCGGCCTTCCAGGGACAAAACCCCAGCCAGCCCTATGTGTTTGTCAACTTCTACTCGGAAACTGCGGCCGATATGTTTGACTCAATTGTATTCACAAATGCTCCAGGGGCATCTGAATTCGAAAGCGACAATCATACATTCAGTACCACCTTGCAGTCCCCAGTCCCAGAACCCAGCGCTTTCGTTCTGGCGGCACTGGGCATCGTTGGATTGGGAGGAAACGTCCTCCGAAAACGTATGAAGGCTTGATACCCTCGTTGATTGTCTGATGCAGATCCCGCCAATTCTTCGAGTTGGCGGGATCTTGTCATTCATACGACGATCTCACGCAGTCCTTCATTCGATTCAGGCGCGTGCATACGAAGTTCAATCGTCCAATTGACTCGAAGTGGATCGGATCCGAGTACTGATCAAACTGCCTACCAGGAAAACATTCCCTCTCAGAGATGGGCGAGTCACTCCTGTGGGTGATGCTGCCGTTGCGTTATCCGATCGTCGAATCATTGCGCGGGCTGGCGTCGGTTCTGCAACCGAACAAAATCGAGCAAATGGCCAACATTCCTCGGACGAAGTCGCGGGGACGCTCCATCAGAAAGAAAAGGGCGATTCCTGTGTTCTAGATCAGTGTTGGTGTCCAAGAAAGACCGCGAGGTCTTTTCTTGATTCGAAGCGCCGTCCTGTGAATTGTCCCAATCCGGTTCGTGGTTGGATGGTCTGCAACTGCTAAAAACAGCGAGCTTGATATTTGGGGGAAGCGGAACGAATACACGTTCTGAACTTCGAGCCCATGATTTGTTCCAAACGTCTGGAGGGTTGGACTCGCCGGGACGCTGTCCGGTGATCACACTGTTTAGATGGGATGATCGTTAGTCGAAATGTGAGGAGGGGTGTGATGGGGAGTTTGACACTTTGTCAGCGGCATCTCGGTGATAACGGATCGGGCTGGCCAGTTGGCCAGCCCATGGCCAGTCGGTGGCCAGTCCCATGTATTTCATTAGTCAAAGGTTGTGTCGTTTTCGGGGGATTGGCCCGGCTGGCCAGCAGAGTCGCGTCAGTTCTGTTTTTTACGTTGACGGGCACTACAGCTCGGTGTCTGGGTAGATGGCAGTGATTTGAGAATCTCAGACGGAATCAATCGTTTAGCTGTTATTTGACAATTTCGGACGAGTCGTGCCACCTTCGTCTTCATTTCAGACGGTCGCGAAGGTGGTCCTCGCTGTCGGACCTGCAGCGCGAGCCGGGGTGTCCACATCCGTCGACTTCCCTCCTGGGTGGGGGGCCTGGACCACTGCATGCGAAATGAGTCGGAGAGCGTTTGCCATTTGGGCACATTTGGGCATTGGTGGGGTCCCCGAGGTCGAGCGCTGGCGCACGCGCGACGAGTTCGTGGCGAGGCTTTCGGTCCTGACGCATTGCAGTGGCCGGAGCCGCGCCTCCGGTGGATCTGAAGACCGGGTCAGAATACCCTGACGGATCTGCGGGTTGCTCGCTGTCTGATTGGTCAGGTCGCGCTATGACCGACCATCAGACTTTGCTTGTTTGGACTTTGGGAGGTCTGGAGAACGTCCTCCCCTTCAACACGCGGGTGGGGCCGGGCTTTTTGGGAGAATCCCATCCTCCGTTGAAATCCTGTGGATTGCTCTCTTTCACTTCGTCTTGTCGCGAACATTGTCGCTTCGACATGTGTCCGGTATGCAACGGCGACGGTCACAGTTTTGATCGATTGCCCGGTGACTGAGACGGGGTTGCCAAGGGGGTGAAGACTGTCTGCTTTCTCTAGCCTGGAACTGGAAAGGAACCGGTTGGCCTGAAGATTGCAACCTTCTTCGTTATCAGTCTGTTGCGATAGGACGGACGTAACCGACGCTGCTCCGTAAAACACGAACTGAAAAGATGAAAATTATGACGACGATCTGGGGTCAACGTACAGCGACAACAGCTTCAACTCCCCGCGAGGGCTCGCCCATTGAGGCCGAGAATCGAATGAGTGGAACCAAGGGAGCCAACGCATCCCGAGTCGGCGTGCTGAGCGCCCAGGAACAGAGCGACGTTCGACACGAGGTCCTCTCCGAGATTATGGCATCGCTCCGAATTCCGTTGGGCGACTAAGTCCCCTGCCCGCGAGTCATACGAATTTGATGGGAAATCCTCCATGCGCATCGGGTTGCAATACCCGACCCGTCTGGATGCGATTCCCTTGTTCGTCTTGTGAACACACGCACGGTCCATCCGCCGGCAGGCCACCAGACTCAGTCTGGTGGCCGCGATGTTAGCTTGCCGTGAATTTCAAGCCGATGATGGCGACGATCAGCAGGCTGAGAAAGAAGATTCGACCTGCACTGGCAGGTTCACCCAGGAATGCCATGCCGAGTACCATGGCTCCGAAGGTCCCGATCCCGACCCAGACAGCATAGGCAGTCCCGATCGGAAGTGTGCGGGCGGCAACAGCGAGCAGATACATACTCGCGATGATCCCGATAATTGTGAGTATGCTCGGTACCGGCTTGGTAAACCCCTGGCTTTGTTTCAGACCAATGGCCCAGCCTGCCTCCAGTAAGCCAGCAATGACAAGTAGAATCCACGGCATCACGACGCTCCTCAATCCGCGTCGTCTTTTCCTAACCGGGTACGTCGCTCATCGTCCGGGCCGAAATGGCAAAAACAGAATGACGCCATTTTAGGCGGCTGTCGAGCGTCGGTCAAACTCTGCCCTTGAGCTCGGCTTGCGAAATGTCGGCTGGCAGATCGTCCAGCATTTGAACTCATCGGGGATCATCATCTTCTGCGAGACGTGTCTCCTGATTTTCGCTGCGGCTACAGCTCAGCAGTGCGGAAGGATGTCCTTCTCAAAGGGGCTTGGCGTACACTGCATCCGCGGGGGGCCAGCAAATTTCCGTTGCTCGGTCCCCGATGAAGAACGCTGTCATGTTTGCCTGCGCCACCAACGATGGAAAGACCGAGAGAGATCATGGAGTTACGGCCAATTCGTCTGCTGACACTGCTGCTATTGGTGCTTTTCGTTTCAGGGGTCTCTTCCGGACAGGAAAAAAGTGTCAAACCGGGGATCAACGACACTTTCCGGAATCCAAAGCCAGAAGAGTTCGTGGAACGGTTTGAAATTGAAAGCCGCGAAGTCTTCCAGCAGCGTGAAAACATTCTTGAAGCCTGTCAGATCAAACCCGGCCAGACGGTGGCGGATATCGGTGCGGGAACGGGGCTGTTCACGCGCATGTTCTCCGATGCCGTGGGCGATGAGGGGCGAGTGATCGCGGTGGATATCGCTCAGGAATTTCTCGACCACGTGAAGCTCACCAGTCATCAGCGCGGCCAGAAGAATGTTGAGACCCAGCTTTGCACTCCCGAATCGACCGAGCTGCCGGATGACTCCATCGATGTCGCCTTCATCTGTGACACCTACCATCACTTCGAATTCCCGCTGAAAACAATGGCCTCGTTACGGAGAGCACTTAAGCCGGGCGGGCGAGTGATTGTCATCGATTTCCGCCGCATTCCCGGAAAGACGAAGGAATGGACGCTGAATCACGTTCGTGCGGGCCAGGAAGTCTTCGAGAGTGAGATTGTCGAATCGGGGTTTCTCAAAACGCGGGAGGTCAATGAATTCCTCGAAGAGAATTACTTCGTGGAATTTACCAAGAGTGCGACTCCGGGCCTGAAGTCCCCTTTGTATCCCATCATCGCCGGACATGGCGGTGTTGTGGCGGTCCCGAATGCCACGGAGAAACCTCGATCAGGTGCAAAGCTGCTGCTGGATGCAACTGCTGCAGCCCCAGCAGGAAGTATTCATAAGTCGCTTGATCGGGCCGCTCGATTGCTGAATCTTTATGGTGTCGCGGGCTTGAAGGCGTCCGACGTAAAGATTGTCGTCGTGCTGCATGGCGAGGCGACCAAATCGGTATTGAACGACGAGTTCTATCAGGCGCGATTTGGAGTCGAGCAAAACCCGAATCTTTCCCTGATCAAATTGCTGCAGGACGCGGGCGTCGAAGTGTTCGTCTGCGGACAGGCACTCAATTACAAGGCGTTTCCGGAATCGGCCGTGGCTAAAGGGATCTCCGTCGCTGAGTCGGCTCTATCCGTGATTGCCAATCGTCAGATGGATGGATATGGCTACCTGCCGCTGCATTAAGGGATTGCCAGTTGTCGTCATGCCGAATCAACGACAACGGCAGCAGGAGAAACGGGATGATCAAACGAACTCGCCGCCTGTGGATACTGATCTGTCTACTCGGAGGCAGCACTGCGATGCTGGGACTGAGTTCGGGAGACGAGTCTCCCGTGAGCGAGTCTCCTCCGCTTGAACAACCTTTGCCGGAAGGTCCCTTGGGTGACACGATCGAACTCGGGCGGTTACTGGTCGAGCAGACGGTGAAACATCCGTTATCAAAGCGGTTTGTCGGTAACGATCTCAACTGCACATCGTGCCATTTGAAGAACGGGACCGACCCGAAGGCCGCGACGTTCATCGGGGTTGCGACGGCGTACCCCGCCTGGTCTCCACGTGAGCAGCGGGTCATCACGCTGGAAGATCGCATCCTCAACTGCTTCATGCGCAGTTGCAACGGAATTCGTCCTCCCCTGGGGAGTGAAGTGTCGATCGCGATTGCGACCTACATCACCTGGTTGTCGACAGGCCAGCCACTCAAGATGAACGGCGTCCGTTCGCTTGGTCCTAATGCTGTTCCTGATCTGAAGCTCGACGTTGGCCGCGCCCAGCGCGAACGGGGCAGCGAACTTTACGCGGACCGATGTGCCTCATGCCATGGAGCAGACGGGGCGGGTGATGAAGAAAACCCGCCCGTTTGGGGCTCACGCTCGTACAATGAGGGGGCGGGACTGACAGACGTGCGGAAACTGGCTTCGTGGCTGAAAGTGGCCATGCCACTGGACGACACCGATCTCTCGGATCAAGAAGCACTCGACATCGCAGACTACGTGAATTCACATGAAAGGCCCAAGTTTCGCCTCAAAGATCACTTACCGGAGAAAGACAGGTTGGGCGAGTACAATTCCGGATCGAAGCCCTGATCCGAATTGACTTCCTCCGAGGGATCGGGGGCTCATCTGTCCCCTTCTCAGATGAAATAGTGACCGGGGCTGAGGTCGTGACAACTATGAACAACGGTTGTGCATAGCCGCGTGATGATCGTTGCTCAATGCGTCCGGACCCTGTTGATACCGCAGAGCTTGGGGTCGAGGGTGGTCGTGTCTGCTACTGATGAGGAGAATCGCTGAGACCAAGATACAGGGAGCGACGAAGACCCAGTAAGGAACAGAGACCACTTCTGTCAGTCTCAGGAAAAGCGTATTGCAGAGTATGATCCCGTCTGTGACTTCACTTAATGCGTCGTCACCGTCCCCTGTTTTGTTTGGTGATGGGGACTGTGGAGCAGAAATTGTTTGTTCGACTGTCTGAATTTGAGGGTCGACAGCGATCAGTGTCACCCCAGGCCCTTTCGACTCTGGACAAGTGAGATGTGGCCAGCGCTTGAAGGGATGTCGACAAGCTGGCTGATGTCGAATTCGTCGATGTGGGAATAACTTCTGATCCAACCGGTCGTGATGAAGCACGAGAACAGTAGTGCCAGACAGCCGAACCAGTGTCTGCGGTCCTTAAAATAGTCCTGCATGCTGCGTGCTCCCACTTTGTAATGCGGGGGTGACTTTCACAGCACTATCAGCAGTTCAAAAGGTTTCGGCAAGCGCAGATGACACTGGGGCAAGACTTGCTGTCTATCATTGCCGGGCCTTACACGCGATCAGCCTTCCTGATGAAAGAGGAACCATCCG
Source organism: Schlesneria sphaerica (assembly GCF_044336245.1). Classification (NCBI taxonomy): domain Bacteria; kingdom Pseudomonadati; phylum Planctomycetota; class Planctomycetia; order Planctomycetales; family Planctomycetaceae; genus Schlesneria; species Schlesneria sphaerica. The sequence continues at coordinate 6,601,859 of NZ_CP172346.1, forward strand.
CGGTGAGCCCGTACAGAAAACGAAAGATAATGGGCAAGTCCGCGGGCATGATGGCTTCAGACGGGTGTGGATCCCATTTCGCAATCGATGAATTTCATCAACGGAACTTTAAATGCGTGTCGCGTCTGGAATGATCTAGTTGATGGAATGAAGATCCGCGACGACCGGCATTCGTCATCGTGGCAGAATGTGCAGCCACCTACGCTCTGTGCGAAAGTCCAGGGCTTACGTCGAGGTGCGTCGATCGCAATTCAGGGACGGGTGGCTGGCTCTGGTCCACGATGCTCCAAAAGAAGCGGGTGGCGAAGACTGGTCTAGCAATGGGAACCGGAAAAGTTCCGGATGGGGGCTCGCGATTGAACTCTGGGCGGTGCCAGTGCCATCGGGATTTTCGGTTCCGGATGCAACCTTCACTGAGCCTTTAGGACTCGGATGTTTCAGTGCTGTCCTGTTCTTCCGCGCTGACGGAGGAGGGTCTCTCTTCTTTTGCGGGCTTCGGTTTGGGCTTCTTGGCTTTCTTGTCTTCAGGGGAATCACTCGTGCGGGGGAATAGTGAGGCGGCGGTTTCCCTGAGTTGCGCCAATTTCAGTTCGGTCGCAGCAATTTCATCGGCCAGCTTGCGTGCCAGTTCATCGCGCAGACTGATGAAAGTCTCGATTTCACTTTTCAGATCGGTAGTTGTTTCACCAGCGAGGTCCTCGATGATGATTGCTTCTTTCATGGGGCTGAGGTCTGCCTCGATGGGGCTTAATTCACTCCCTTCCTGCGGTCGTTTCTTTGCCATTGCGATAGATTCCAGGATGGTTTCCAGTTGCCAGATCCAATTCGGTGCGGCCTTTTATCAGGAAGATCGAAATCCGGCAATCACTGGAAATCAGCCAGAACCGTGTCAGGTCTCGAGCAGCCTTGAACGGGCGTCAGAAGGAAGTTGAGGAGCCCAACCCGGATTGGTTCATCTGGATTGACTTCCCCGCGATGATGAGATGTGATCTGTCTCCTTTTTTCGTTCCCATTTCATCGCTTTGAGAGACAGACATGAGCAACCGTTCTTCCAGTTCGAAGAATTCATCCCAGGACACGAAGGCAACGAATTCGGCCGTTGTGTGGACCGTCAGAGGCCTGGTCGCCGTCGCTGCTGTGGTACTGCTGTTCCTCGCCTGGCAGGAATATCAGGTCAAACAGGCATTCAGTTCCACCAATGAGGCCTGGCAGGCAGCGTTGAGATCGAGTGGTGAGAACACGGATCTGACGAAATCTCAACTCAAAGCCATTCCCGCAAAAGGCAATCCACTGGTGGCATCCGAAAAAGCGGGTACGAACACGGTAGGAGCCGTCGATGTTGAAACGTTCACCTGGAAGGGACGACTGCGCAGTTATTCAGTCAAAGTCCATTATGGTTTAGGCCAGGATCCCTCTGTCGAATTGATTGAAGTGGTTGAGAAATGACCGAGTATCGATTTTCTCGGCTGCGAGATCCGCTGCAAAGCGGCGCTGGACGAAATTTGTTCATGTGAGTCAGGCTATTGAGAGATTCTGTTTTCTTGATGCGATGCGGATGAACGATGCAATTTCGCGACTTTTCGCCGCCGATGCACCCCTCACGGGAACAGCAAAGTGATGCCCTGCAAAAAGGGCTCGGGCGTACGTTCCATTGGGCAGAAACCCGCCAGTTGCAGTTAAACGCATTGATGGATGCGTGTCTAAACGATCATCGCTACGACCGCCAATGCGAGGACAATCGGGGCGAATGGCTGTGGAAGATTGCCTGTGTTGCTGGGATGACGTCCCAAGTCCGCGATCCTCTCTTCCAGAAGTTACGAACAGTGACCGAAGGGTGGGAAGCTTCCCAACTTTGTGAACTGGCACTTCACTTTGCACTTGCAGGTGACGATGGGTTTCGTCGGCAATTGTATGAGTTTGTCGGGCAGCGACAGATTCAGGATCACCCTGAAATGGGTGAGTGGCAGCTTCTTTCTCTGGCCGGTCTGGATGGATTGACATTTCTTGCACGTCTTCGAGGCGAACATCTCTCATCCCATGCCTGGGAGTGGCATGATTCAGCTGTCGTCAAGTATGCGATTGAGATGCTGGGAGAAGTACCAGTTCTGGATTTGTTGAAGAATTCCACGGATACCAACGTCCGCCGTTTCTACGCTTGCTGGCTGGCGGACTCTGAACGTCGCGATCATTCTGAAATGCGGTCAGTGAAAGGAGACCAGAGACTGACTGTCACCGACGTTCTTAAGGCTGCTCATGGCGACGGCAGGCCATTCCAGTTGCGTTTCTGGGCGAATTGTGCCGAGACCCATGAGTTGGAATCGATCATCGAGGCGATTTTCACCGAGCCCGAAGCCGCCGTCGTTGCCAAACTACTGTTGGTTTTTTCAGGCCAGCCGATGCCGCGCTTTGACGCTCGGATGATCGCTCTTTGCGGTCACACGAATCCTGATGTTCGTCGCAGGGCGTTTAATGCGCTGAGTCAAAACTCGAATCCATTGGTGCGAGAATTTGCACTGGAAGAGCTAATAAAACCGAAGTCGGACGGACTCGCCGTCGGGCTCTTCATCAATAACTTCGAGAAAGGAGATGAGCAGTGGATCCTCGAGCACGTCGAAATTCCTGATGATCCGCACCAGCGACATGGAGTGCTGATGGACGTTACCCGCGTGCTCGAAGAAAATGTTGACGCTCACTGCCTGGAACTGGGGTTAATTTCGTATTTCGAAACTCCGTGCCAAATTTGCCGGCACAGTGCTGCGCAACTTCTCGTTGATGCAGAAGTCGCCCCGTGCTGGTTGATCGACGAATGCCGTCATGATGCAAATGAGGACTGCCATCAGCTCGACGTGCCAGATGACCACCTGCAGGTATGATGATCTCGGCTTGAAATCCGTGGACGAGCACGCGCCTGAGCGACATCATGAAAGCGTTGAGTCTGATTTCATTTGATCCAATGGCCTTTTGGTATTCGGATTAACTGAAGTTCTGTGACGTGGGGTCATACTTGAAGTGCTGCTCGGAAACCGCGGACGCCATAGTAGGACTGAGCTCCGTTGTGATAGACGAAGACGTGACCGAAGCGGCGGTCGCAGAAGAGGGCTCCTCCCAAGCTGCGGATATCTTCGGGGGTCTTGATCCAACTGGAGGTCTTCATGTCGAAATCACCGACCTTTTGGAGCTCACGATACTGGGCTTCCGTCAGGATCTCGACTCCCATTTCGGTCGCCAGATCGATGGCATTGTGCTTCGGCTTGTGTTCTTTCCGCGACTCCAGTCCTTCGCGGTCGTAGCAGATGCTGGTACGGCCCTTCGGGGTTTCGGGGGAGCAATCGACGAACAGGTATTGTCCGGTTTTCTTATCGTGGCTGATGACATCCGGTTCCCCGCCAGTCCGTTCCATTTCGCTGAGTGACCAGAGCTTATCGGGGTTTTCATCCAGCCGCTTCTGGATCTGGTCCCAACTGAGACCGGGATGACGATGCATGTTCTTTTCAAACCTAGCAGAGAGTTTTGTCAGCAGTTGCTCCCGTACCTCAGGGGAAAGTTCCTTGTCCGAACGAACTCCACGCATGGTCGTTTCCTGATGTGAGATTAAAGAGGTGATGAGTTTTCCAGCGAGAATTCCGTGAACTACGAGCAATCCGAAGGAGGCATTCAAGAGAGCTGATTTCTGACGGCGCTGACTGCCTAATCTGGCAAAGTTGTTGATGTCGTACAAGCAATGCACAGGCACTGCCTGATCGAAGCCGATCCGACAAACCCGGGTTCACTACCCTGCTTCAAGCAATTCATCGATTGCCTGAAGAGCCGATAATGCTCCCGTGGGAATGGAGATACCTTGGGAGTGGACGTCGGCTTCTCGAGGATTGACCCGGATTAACGTTCCTGCGTGGGACTCGCACTCATACCGGACGGTTGGAATGGCAAGTCCCGCTCCCAGTTCGACGATCACCATCCGGTGGGAGGATGCTTTCGATGTCCATTCGATATATCGCTGGTACTGCTGGTCCGCTCGTGTCGCAATCCAGTTAGCGTCACCAAACATCAGGATATTGGGCCGGGCGATCCGACCGCATTGTGGGCAATCGGGCAGCGGCGAAGCCGTTCTGATGGTCTCCATATCGATCTCAAATGTATGGTTGGAGGCATTCCAGATTTCCATATGGCAAGGTGCACAACATTGCAAATGAAGAATCGAGCCATGGCATTCGACCACATGGTCGGGGGAGAAACCGGACTGCTGAAACTGGCCGTCGACGTTGCTGGTAAAAACGAAGGCCCCCAGTGGACATCGCTTCGCCCACTTCTGAAGTATTTGAAAACCAGGATGAGGAGTTGTGGTCCGATAGAGGTTGTAGCGATGTCCGAAGAATCCCCAGGCAAGCTGAGGATCCGAACGAAACCAGTGTGGCGTCGACATCTCGCTGAAGGGCCGGCCGCGGAACGGTGGGTAGGCTTTCCAGAATCCCTCCGGGCCACGAAAATCGGGCAAGCCGGAATCAACTCCCATGCCTGCCCCGGCCCCAATTAACAGAGCATCCGCATTGCGGAGTGCGTCTGCCGCCATTCGGTAGGATTCGTGCAGGTTCATATGTCCCTCCTGGCCAATCCGGCCTGTCGCCGACATCGATCACCAGACTCGCATAGTGGTGATCGTCGACGCAGAGGGCGAATTTAGAGGAGCAGCAGAGGAGAATCAATCGCGGTGCCGAGGACATGCCAGGACTGCAATCACAGGAGTATGTGGACGCAGATCGCGAAGTGCTGTTGGCTGAACACGGGAGGCCCGTGTGTCCGAACCGTTTCATTACTGTTCTGCCGTGACACGGTGACTTGCGTCAGTCTGCAAGCCCTCTTTGGGGGTCTTATCGTCTGCTGCCGCACTGTGCGACGGTGTGATGATTGTTCGAAGTGGGAATGCTGTCACTGCTTTCTATTCTTTTGGAATTTGAATCTTTGTCCGGATGACGCAGATCGTAAAAATGGACGCTGATTGGTGCTGAGGCTCTGCTCGCTCGTCCGTTCTTTTTCGACTAAACTGCGGCACCTGAGCAACAAGATGCTTTGCGACAGGTTCAGGCATGGAGCCGTACTTTCAATTCGACAGTTCAAGGAGCGAGACGATGTCGGCAGTTGTGACGCCCGATGCGATTATGCAACTGGGGTTTGGTTTTTGGGGTTCCCGGACGTTGTTAAGCGCGGTGGAACTGGGACTGTTCACGGAACTGGCGAAAGGGCCGCTGACTCTGGAAGAAGTCAGGACAAAAGTCGGTCTGCACGAGCGGGGTGCACGCGACTTCCTCGACGCTCTCGTGGCGCTCGGAATGCTGACGCGGGAAAACGGCAAGTACGGAAACACGCCAGCAACGGATCTGTATCTGGACAGGGCGAAACCGGGTTACATCGGCGGCATGCTGGAAATGATGAGCGCCCGTCTTTTCCGCTTTTGGGCCGATTTGACTGATGGGTTGCGGACGGGATTACCGCAGAACGAAAGTAAGCATGGTGGCGACCTTTTCGGAACCCTCTACAGTGAACCCCGGCGACTGGAACAGTTTCTTTCGGCGATGACGGGACTCAGTCTCGGACTTGCCAGGGTCCTGGCAGAGAAATTCCCGTGGTCTGAGTACCAGTCTTTCGTCGATATCGGTGCGGCCCAGGGAGGCGTTCCCGTCGTGCTTGCTCAAACCCATCCACATCTCAAGGGGACGGGAGCCGACTTGCCAATCGTGGGACCGATTTTCGAGAAGTACGTCGCCTCTCATGGATTGCAGGATCGGGTTAAATTCGCACCGCTCGATTTTTTCGAACAGCCCCTTCCCAAAGCAGACGTCATTACCATGGGCCACATACTCCATGATTGGGATCTGCCGACAAAGAAGATGCTGATCCGCAAGGCCTATGATGCATTGCCGCCAGGTGGGGCACTGGTCGTTTGCGAAGCGATTATCGACGACGACCGCAAGACCAACGCCATGGGACTGCTGATGAGCTTGAACATGCTGGTCGAAACTCCGGGCGGTTTCGATTTTTCAGGGGCTGACTGTGCTGGCTGGATGAGCGAAGTTGGCTTCAAACAGATTCGAGTTGAACCGCTCAGTGGCCCTGATTCGATGGTTGTCGGGATCAAATAATTGTGACACTGAGTTGAGGTTGTCCACCCTCCCCCTGAGATGACATCAACGGGGGTTTTTCTGGCAATCGATACTCGGCCTATGCCCGCAGTATGGTCGAAACTGGAATGACGTCAGACAGAATGGGATCTACTGAGCCTTCTGGAGACACAGCAAGAGACGGAACCGGCGTTTAACGATCCGGGCCTTGCCTGACGGCCTTGACCGCCACATCGGTGATCCGACCCACGAGGGGATTGACCATACCGCGCCCATTCGGATGCAATCTGTTGCTCAGAAATATCACGAAGAGCTCCTGCTCTGGATCGATCCAAAGCGACGTTCCGGTAAACCCACCGTGCCCAAAAGCGCGGGCAGAGAGGTCTTGACCACGGTTCGACGAATAGCGGGATTGAATGTCCCAACCGGGGCTCCTCACGTCCCGCGTCGGTTGACCATTTTTGTCGGAACCTTCGATGGAATGTGGAGCTGTCATGGCGAGCCAACTCGACTGCTTGAGAATACGACTTTGATCGTGTTGAATCCCGGCGAGTGCGTCCTGCGCGAAACGGGCCAGGTCCCGAGCCGTTGAGAACAGACCTGCGTGACCCGCAACACCGTCCATACGGTACGCCCGGGGATCGTGGACTTCTCCCTGAATCCACGATCCGTTTCGCCGCTCGGTCGGGGCTGCACGAGCCCGCAGGGACTCAGGCGGTAGATAGCCGGTTTCGTTCATCTCGAGCGGTTCATAGATGTGCTTCCTCGCGAAGTCCGACAACGAATCACCTGAGATCCGGGCCACGACTTCGCCGAGAATTTGATAGTTGACGTCCGAGTACTGGAACTTTGTTCCATTAGGGGCAATTGGGTTCAAGGCAAAGAGTCGTTCTCTGGCAACTTGCGGGCCCTGGAGATAGTCGCTTAGTGCATTGTCGGGGATCATGCCGCTGCGATGGACCATCATGTCCCGGAGCGTAATCTCGTTCTTACCTTCGCCTTCAAATTCAGGAATGTATTTCACGACGGGGTCATCGATGATGAGTTTTTGCATCTCTGCCAGTTTGAAGATACTCGTCGCGGTTGCCATTGGCTTGGTCACGGATGCCAGGTCAAAGACGGTCTCGACCGTCATTACTTCGGAGTCAGGTTCGATTCGCTTATGGCCATACGCCTTGAGCCAGACAGTACCTGCTGGCCTGCCGATCAGCACAACACCACCGGGTAAGTGTTCTTTGCTGATGGCGTCGGCGATGAGTCGATCGATCTCGCTGAGAACTTCGTCGCTCATACCAGCCTGGGCCGGAATCAGAAGAGGACGTTCCTCTTCGGAGCGAAGCGCGGTGGCGTTGAGCGAGCTTAAAATCAGTATCAGTCGCACGAACCGGGACACTGTCGACCCCCTGTCAAGAAATCAAGATCGCAGACCGCGTTTGCTGGATGCCGTCAAACAAACTGATGGTGACCAGACCGGCCGAGGAAGGATCAGCATCAGTCGCCGTTCCAGAGACGGTGCAGTTTTAGTGCGTAGTCTTCGCCCGCTCAATCTGATGCGCCATCGGGTTGGTGTGTTGATCCGAGAATCCAGCAACTTCGCTGTGTATGCCGAAAGTTTTGTAGTTCGTGGGAAGGGGCATGAAACTCGGCTCCAGGACGATCCGGGATTGAAATCGAGGTCAATTGGGATGGCACGTAGGGGAGTCGGGTTTGAGTTCATTCTCGCCGCGAGGGATCTCACCTCACTGAGGAACCGGTCTGCTGAAGCATCGAAAGAATGTGTGAATTTTTGTGGATAGCGCTTTCATCGTATGAGTGCGTAAGAGAAAAATATGACGACTGTCGATATTGTGCCGCGAACAGCCTCTTGCTGCCGTCATGGGGAGATCAGCCGATCGGGGCTGCGACCATCTCTTGCGGCCAGACGCATGGGACGCGGTTTAAGTGAAGTTCCGTCGAGTTGCCGGGTGAGGTCATATCTCTATACTTCAGTCAGTTCCAATCGCACTTTTCGTGGGTCTGAGAGTAAACAACTCGGTCTCAATCCGTATCTAATCCTTTCGCAACTTCGGAGCAGAGCAAATGGCCACGAACTTCCAATACCGTCGGCTCGATAAGAATGACGCTGCTGTGTTGCTCGTTGATCATCAGTCCGGCCTCTGCAATATCGTCGGCGATTTTTCTCCCGATGAGTTCAAGAACAACGTACTCGCTCTCGCAGATGCCGCGAAGTATTTCAATTTACCAACGATTCTGACGACGAGCTTTGAACAGGGGCCGAACGGTCCCCTCGTGCCCGAGTTGAAAGCGTTGTTTCCGGATGCTCCGTACATCGCCCGGCCCGGCCAGATCAATGCGTGGGACAATGAAGAGTTTGTTGGAGCCGTGAAAGCGACAGGGAAGAAGCAGCTCATTATTGCTGGCGTGGTGACGGAAGTTTGTGTCGCATTTCCCGCCTTGTCAGCGCTCGAAGCTGGATATGAGGTGTTTGTCGTGACCGACGCGTCAGGGACCTTCAATCTGACCACTCGGAATGCTGCCTGGTCACGAATGGAAGCCGCCGGAGCTCAACTGATGAGCTGGTTTGGAATCGCCTGTGAACTGCATCGGGACTGGCGCAACGACGTCGATGGACTGGGGACGTTGTTCTCCAATCATCTTCCCGCCTATCGAAACCTGATCACCAGTTACAATATTCGGAAGTAGTGGTGAACTGCTCGATGAGTTGAAGTCGAGTTGTTGTGACTTCGTAACGGGTCCGTTTCAATGATGTGATTCAGCCGGCGACTCAAGGTGAATTGTTTCAAGACACCGCTTCAGCATGTACGGTCGCCGTGCTCTAACGTACAAGTCATGTTGGGTGCCATGACCTCGGCAGTCAGGTTTGAAAACCTCTGATTGTCACTGAAACGCAGTCTATGGGGCGAATTTCATGTCGTTTCTGTGCGAGGTCGGCCAGGTTTCTCGTGCTGTACGGAGCAATTGGGCAAGTTGTCCATGACGGGCATATTCAGCCCAGCCGTCAGGAGTGTTTTGGACCTTCGTGTCGCAGATGGTCGGATCGGCTCCTTGAGAGAGCAGCCATTCGACCAATTCTCGACGATTATTGAGCGCTGCGTAGTGCAGCGGCGTCCCGGCGAAGTCAAATCCAGCAGGAATCGAATTGATTTCTGCACCATGAGTGATGAGTTCGTTCGCTGAATCAAGCTGGCCCCACGCGCAAGCGTAGATCAAGGCGTGGTTGGTGATCTGTTGGGGATCGCTGCGGCTCGTGGGTTCGATTGAATTTCCAAACGGCCAGGCGACTTCGCCTGCTGTCTCGACGATCAGGCCCGCGTCACCGAAACAGCGTCGGATTCCGTCGAGATGTCCGAGTGCGGCATACTTGCGAATGTTGTCGATCGGTGCACCATGTTTCACAAGAAGCTCAACAGAATCCGCATGACCCCAGTAAAGGGCCTCATCGAGTGGAGACCAGCGTCGATCCCCTGCGATGGGAACCCCCAGGTCCAGAAGTGTCGTGATGGCCGTCGTATTGTTGATGCTCGCCGCGGCAGTCAAGGCTTCGGTCAGCTCCGCACCCTGTTCCGAAAAAAGACGAATCAACCGGTTCAGCTCGCGGCGGGCCGGCATCTCCAGCACAAGGCAACATAAGAGTGTCGGATGATCTCCTGCACTCAGCGATCGATCAGTGGCCAGGGTGGAATCGGCACGTATCAACTGTTCCAGCTCTTCTGGCTGGTCGGCGCGAATCGCAGCTTGTGCGGGCAGAAACTTCGCATCCATTCAAATCCCCAACTACTAACGAGGTTTTGGCATGAACTAAGTTGCAGGATTGGCAGCCTGCCGAGAATGATTTCATGCTAACAGACCGCGTGATGGCCTTCGATGGTGACGTATCGAGCGACGGACGTCGCGAGGTACCGGAAAACTCTAAATCTGGAAGCGAAGCCAGGGGGTAACCTCTGAGGGGGCGGTCGTGCGGGAGCTTAGATTGCGTCGATGACAATCCACGCGGGGGCTTGTCCGCGGGCCTTCACGTTCCAGATGACGTCGGGTACGGTGGGATTAAAGTTCCAACTAAATACGTGGATCTGGTTTGGCTGCAGTGAAGAGAGCGTCCATTTTTCCGCCTGATGCCACAACTGAATCAGGGATTTGTTTAGGACCCACACGCGGACGTTGACCGGTTGACGCCGATTGGTCACGTTCTTCAGGGTCAGATTACAACGCTTTTCGCGAAACTCGATCCGGTGGGCAATCCCGTGTTCGAGCAAAATTTCGTTCGTCGTAAACTTGACGATTCGCCGCTTGTCTCCTGACGGCGGGGCATGAGGAAACAGATTGACCGGTATGCCGATAGTGATACTCCTGGCGTTCCAAGACCCGATACGGACAATGGGATCGATAGGCTAGCGAGGGATAACCGTGGTCGCAACGAATTCTGTGACTTTTGACGCAATGTGCATGAGGCGGAATCGCCGGGCAGTCTTCCAAGGAGGGATGTGCAAGTCCGCAGGATTCGCCGTCGCTCGCGGGACATGGGAGAGGCCATCCTCGGTTGCCTGGTGAACCATGTACCGGCGAGTGTTAAGTGCAGGCAACTGAGTATCGGAATGGACACAAAACGGGAGTGGTCACTGCGAACCACGATTGGACGAGCGACGAAGCTATGGTAACATCCTTTCCTCTGCTTGCTGGCTTCTGCACGTGGCAGCGTTCCGTTGAGCAACATGAGAGCCGTATTGAGATTCAGCGATCCGTCTGCTTCTCACTTCCTGCCGAGCGGTCATTGTCAATTTCGGGGACATTCGAGCGTTTACCGATGAACCAAGGTGAAACCACTGTTGCTGTTCAGCGCTATCTGGTTGAATTGGCTCGACTCAGTGGTGATGCTCCTGCCGATCCGATCATTCGAAGTCTGATCGATAGTTCGGTCAGTCGTCTGCACTTGTTATGTCGTTCGCTGCTGGTTCGCAGTTACCCGCGATTGACCCGGCCGCCGATGAACCTGCAGACGGAAGAACTGCTGAGTTCCGTGGTCGATCGGTTGCTGAAAGCCATGCAGGAAGTGCGCCCGACCTCCGTGCGACAGTTCTTCGCGCTGGCCAATCAGCACATGCGGTGGGAACTGAATGATTTGGCGCGGCGGCTCGACGACCGCTCACAAGCGCTGGGATTGCAAGACGATTTCGTCATGTCACCCGAATCGAGCGTCTCGCAGTTGACACCTAACGCCAGGCGGATGCTCGAAGCAATCGAAGTGCTTCCCGAGGACGAACGGGAAGTCTTCAGTCTGGTCCGAATTCAGGGAATGACGCACCCGGAAGTCGCGGAGATTCTGGGGACTTCCACCAAAACGGTGCAGCGCCGACTGAATCGCAGTTTGATCCTGCTTTACGAAAAACTGGGTGATTTGAATCCTTCCGCTGCACCGCTGAGTGGAAGCTGAATCGAAGCCCGCAAGTCACGACCGAAAGTGGAACGCCCCCCTACCCTGCTACCCTGAGATCCTGGGAGTCTGCTTTGTCGAATGACTCACAAATCAATGAATTGATTGAAGAGATTCTCGACTCGGATCGGACACCCGAAGAAGTCTGTGTCGAACTTCCGGATTTGCTGGGGGAAGTCAAAGCACGCCTGCGGAAAGTACGAGCTTTTGAAGCCGAGCTCGATTCGCTTTTTCCGTCAACGGCGATTGAAGAGAGTACGTCCCCGGTAAATCTCGGCGAGACGGGGCTCCCCAGAATCCCGGGTTACGAAGTTCAAGCTGTGCTTGGCGCGGGAGGAATGGGGGTTGTCTATAAGGCCGTGCACCTGCAATTAAATCGGGTGGTCGCGCTAAAAATGCTGCTGTCGGGACAGTATGCCAGTCGGCAGGAGCACGCAAGATTTCTGCGCGAGGCTGAGGCGGTTGCGCGGCTAAAGCATCAGAACATTGTTCAGATTTACGACATTGGCGATGTTGACGGGCGGCCCTATTTTACGATGGAGTACATAGAGGGGGGCAATCTCTCAGAGAAGATTGCTCGTTCACCCCGACCCGTGACCGAGTCTGCGCAGATGATCGCGACTTTGGCGAATGCGGTCCATGCGGCCCACCAGTCTGAAATCATTCATCGTGACATCAAGCCGGCGAATGTCCTGCTGAATAGAGACGGTACTCCCAAGATCAATGATTTCGGACTGGCGCGGCGTCTTAATACGGACGATGGACTCACGCATACAGGTGCCCGGATGGGAACGCCCAGCTACATGGCTCCCGAACAGATGACGGGCGATCCGACCGCCGTCGGCCCCGCAATCGACATCTTCGCCTTGGGGGCGATCCTCTACGAAATGCTGACGGGTGAGCCCCCCTTCAAGGGGACCACTCTCTCAGACACGGAGCGCCGTCTGACAAGTGTCGATCCTGATCCGCCGTCGCGCCGAAATGCGAAAGTGCCGCGAGACCTGGAAACGATCTGCTTGAAATGTCTGGAGAAAGACCCCATACGGCGATTTGCGACGGCAGGCGAGTTGGCTGAAGACCTTGCTCGATTTCTCAGGCATGAACCGATTCGAGCACGACCCGTCAGTCGAATCGAGCGGTGTGCTCGCTGGATTCGTCGTAACCCCTTGCCTACCACTCTTGCGGTTACGGGGATTTTGTTGATTGGACTGATCATCATCGACTCGCTCCAAAATGGGGCACTCGTTGCGAGTCGACTTGCAGAAAAAAGCCGGTTGACGGCTCGCTTGGAATCGGGGGTGCAACTGATTCAGGAGGGACGATTGGCCGAGGCACGTGCCATTCTGGAGAAGCTTGGAGACGGGGGATCAGGTGATTTGAGGCAGCGGATCGACCAGGCTGTTTCGGATCTATCTCTGGTAGAGAACCTCGATTCCGCAGGAACCAAGCGATCTATGGTGCTCAAGGAAACTGACGGTGACCGCGTGAATCGTCTGAATGCGGCTGCGAACTATGCCACATTGTTTTCCATGGCGGGGTTGGGAGACGTCGGGGCAGAGTCGAAGCAGGCCGGACAACGGATTCGCAGCTCTGAAATTCGATCACTTCTGGTGACATTTCTCGAAGACTGGTCCGTGTGTGAAGTGGATGCCCGCAAGAGACGATGGGTGCTGGAAGTAATTCGAGAAGCTGATATCGCACCTTCGTCCTGGAGTCTGCGTTTACGCGATCCAGAGAACTGGAATCACGTTGACGCGCTTCAAACACTTGAGCAATCTGCCCCGGAAGCAGGGCGACCTGTGCAATCATTGAGGGTTCTGGGTGATCGAATGGAGGCGGCTGGTCTGGATACGGTTCCGTTCCTGACACAAGTTCAGGATGATCACCCTGACAGCTTTCTGGCGAATCTGGTCTTGGCAAATTCCCTGCATTCGGTCAACGCCCCGGAGGCAATTCGGTTCTACCAGGCGGCACTCGCCATTCGTCCCAAGTCGGCGACGGCACATAATAATCTGGGAGTGGCACTTTCCATTCTGGGGCGATCAACGGAGGCTCTCAGCCACTATAAGCACGCACTCGAAACCGACCTGAAGTCGGTATCGATTCCGTATAACATGGGACTGGAATTGCTGGAGTCGGGGCGTGCGCCAGAAGCGATTCCTTATCTGGAAACTGCCACTCGCCTGGCACCAGCACTGTATGAGACCTACGTGCATCTGGCGACGGCCCTCCTCGAGGTTGGCCGTCCGTCCGATGCCCGTGATTTGCTGGAATCAATCCTCACTGCGACACCATCCGGGTCAGCCGTCAGGAGTCGACTCGATCAATTACTGGAGCAATGTCAGCAGGCTCTGTCTCTTCCTCCCGATCGAACTCTGGATCCGCACTGATCGCGCATGCGAACGCCGGTCAGAGATCCGGGTTTGTTTGGGGGGCCAACACCCGTTCACTGTGTGGGAAGCCGGAGAACTGATGCCATGCATTGGCCCATTCATCGAGAGGGCCCTCGAGCAACTTCTGGCGGCCGAAGTTCAGAAGGTCCTTCTCTTGAGCGCAAACCACCGTGCTGACCCGAATTTCTTAGAATTGGCACGGAGATTGAACAGGTTGCGGGGCTTACTAGGAAGATGTACCCCGCGGGAAGGATGAGAATCGGGATTGTGAGCGTTTTCGCTCGCTTGATTGCTGATCGCCTGCCATTACCGAGCCGGGGCACACGTTCAGGGAGTCGATTCCATGGATAACAACGCTGATCTCGAATCGTCCACATCGAAGAAGGGAACCAATCCTGATCAACCATCGCTCAAATTCGTCAAGAAGCGTGCGGGTGAGGCAATGAGCGACGACCAATCTCACCCAGGTGCTCTGGACCATCGGACAAAGGATCTGGAGCACCCCCTCCATGATGTGACAGGCGACGTCAAAACCGAATTAAAGGATTCTCGATTACTCGCGCTGGCAGGCGAGATCATTTCCACGATTCAACAGCCGTACGTGATTCTGGATCGGGAACTGCGGTTGCGACTCGGGAACTCGGCATTCCATGCCAACTTTTCCGTCGACGAGAAAGATGCCCGGAATGAGGTTCTGTTTCGTCTTGCGAATGGGCAATGGGATCTACCCCCCGTCCGATCCATGTTGGAACGCGTTCTCAAACAACGTGAGCCAGTAGATAACATTCAGGTTGAGTACGTTTCGCCGCAGGCACAAAGGTGTACTGTACGAATGACCGCTCGTCCGTTTCCAGTGGATGCCGATCGCCTTGATCTGGTGTTGCTCGCGATTGAGATAGTCAATGTGGACTCAACAAGTCAGGCATTCGACGTCACAGGTGAGCGACCGAGTGAACTCGGGATGCAGACTCCGCAGAAGGACGAATTTCTTGCACTGTTGAGCCACGAATTACGAAATCCGATGGCCCCCATTGCCAGTGCCCTCGAACTTCTGGGACTTCAACCCAATGAAAGCAAGACTCAGCAGCATGCACGAGCAATCATCGAACGACAGGTCAGACAATTAAAGCGGGTAATCGACGATTTGCAGGAGGTCTCTCGCATGTCGAGAGGGGCCATTCAGATTGAGAAGGTTCGCTGCCCCCTACGCGAAATTGTCGACAACGCTATCGAAGATGTCCGTCCGCTTCTGGAACAATTCGGCCATCAGTTGGAAACGTCCATTCAACCACATTCGATCTGGCTGGAGGCTGACCCTGCACGGTTAGAACAAGTTCTTGCCAACCTCCTTTCCAACGCTGCAAAATTTACGAACCCCGGTGGAAGAGTGTCTTTGACCGTGAGGGCTACTGGGGACCAATGCGAAATTCACGTCGTCGATACGGGCGTCGGGATAGAACCTGAATTAATGCCTCGAATTTTCGATTCGTTTACTACGGGGAATCGGCTGCACGACCGAACCAACGGCGGCTTAGGGATTGGTTTGTCACTGGCCAAGCGACTGGTGGAACTACATGGTGGCCGAATCAATGTCATTAGTGCCCCGGGTCAAGGAAGTGACTTCGGATTTTTCCTGCCGTTATCCGCTTCGCCTCAGCACCGGGTGGTGGTGCGCGGTAAGGAATCGAAGGGACGAGTGGATTCGTCCCTGAAGGTGATGATCGTCGATGACAACGAAGATGGTGCGCAGACGCTGGGAATGCTGTTATTGCAGTTGGGCTATGAAGCGCTGACGGTGCACGATGGTCCGACATCGATTGAAGCGGCTCTCGATTACCGCCCCGACGTCATCATACTTGATATAGGACTGCCCGGACTGAACGGGTACGAGGTGGCCAAGAAGTTGCGGCAACAGCCTGAGTTTGAAAAAGTGTTGATCGTGGCGATGACCGGTTACGGCGACGACAATGACCGACAAAGATCAATCGAATCGGGCATTAATCATCATTTGATCAAGCCATCTGACTTGGAAAAGCTCCAGCGGATACTCGACGAAGTTGAGCGGTAATCGTATGGCCGTCGGTCCGGCGGACGTACGCTCGTCAGGTTGACGGACAGGATGGACGTGTCAATGACCCGAGTTCGCGCTGACAGTGCCTTCACGCCACGTGTGGGCCGCGACGATTCGGGACTATTGAGGAAGGGGTAGTTTGATCTCTGCGAAGACGCAGCGAGGTACTGTCGTCTCAGCAGAGATCTATTACCTGTTTACAGCCGAATCCGCTGCTGCTAGAGCGCGACGGGAGAATCGCTGCAGGTTGAAGCAACGTCGCATTCCTCGTTGAGTGCGGCATAGAGTGTCGCAGCCAGTTTCTGAGCGGAGGGTCTTCGCAAGAGAAGTCCTTGGACCGAATAACGAGATAGCTCATACCAGTCCGGCGAGATGCCGTCGACTGCGACCAGGACCACAGGAATGTGCTGAAATTCCGGCTCCTGCGACCGTACGGCGAGAACTCCGTGACTTCCCCCCCACAAGAGCGATGGCTCAAGCAGAACGACATCGGGGAGACAAGCTCTCATCTGTTGAATACACGTCAGCCCATCATGAGCCGTCGTGACTTCCATATCGTGCTGCTGCAATTGCTCGACGTACCACCAGCGACGGTAGGCGGAGGAACTGGCGACGAGTACATGAATCGGCATCATGATTTCCCTCTACACTCATCCCGTCCAATACGAAACTGATCTAAACTCAACGACTTACACTGGCCCCTGCTGAGTCCTCAATACAGGCGATCCCTATGCACTTCACATGCCAAGAGCGAAGCCGAGAAGAAATAAACGAAATTACATGTGGCCGGTGGAAACAGACTTACAGGAGCGGAAAGCGATTTGCCAAATCGAACAAAGAACGGAGCGTCGCCGATTTGCTCAATCAAAGCGAAACACTCTCTTCGGACGGTAGCTTTTCGACACTCCTTTTGTCAGTGAACACATGATTTTCTTGCGGCATGATCTGCCGACGGCGATCAATTCGGCACTAAACCTGCTCAGTCGGGGCCGTTTTCCCCAATTGCGGTTCAAGAATCGCGGGTTCGCCGATGAGGGAGTTCCGTGGCCTTGCTAGCGACAGCTCCAACGGCGGGTGATTCAGGTCTTGAACTTGTCGAGGAAAGTTCTCGACCCCGGATTGAATCACGGCAATAGGCTGACACCGTCGCAAGCTTTTGCGCATTACTTTGCCAACGAAGTAGCTCAAGTGGAATAATTTCTCCATTTTCACCTGCTTTCAATCTGATGGTGCAAACCAACATGAAGTGGCGTGAAATTGATTCGCGGTGAAATCATTGTTTTTACAATGAACTGATGCTCACTTTTTATGGGGGTGAGTGATCGAAAGAGGTACTTATCTGTCCGAACGAAGCTGTCAGCCTCTGACACCCAGTACGACGGTGACTAGGTGACTAAATGTCAAACACAGAAGGGATGGAGGGAGAGGCTGTGTCGTTATCCCCAATTTCCACGATCACGAACGGCTCGCGCATGCGGAGCGAATTGGGAAACAACTACACATTCTGATCAGAGTGCGGGATTGACCCAGTCGCAACGCGGGAGCGGTCGCAAGCCCAGTAGTGCGGTATGGGTTGAAAATCCATCGATTAAATCTTGAGGGTGGCGGTCGTCTTGAAGCGCGATTGGGAAATTCGTATCCCACGGAAGTTCAGGGAGTGCTGCGATTCAGGAATTTTCTTACGCGGGTAGATAGCATGCAGACCATAACTGCGTGATAATCGCCAAAAGCGGTGAGAGTTTTCCCGCAGAATTGTCTGAACCTCCAACCAGAGAGATTTGAACTCGGTGGGAGCGGAAGCATGTCAGATCGTATCAAACGGAATGGAACGTACTGACGGGAAAGCCGCTTCAGCCCAAGGCCCTATATGAAGACTAACTTCTACAAATCTCTTTTTGTCCAGGCGCTGATCCCGGTCTTCTGGGTGCTCGCTCTGTACATTTCGATGAACATTTTAACAACCTACTACGTCGTCTGGATCGAACGATCCAATCAACGCGTATTCGTCGAAAACGTGGTTCCTGTTCGGGCTGCTGAAGAATTGAAAGTCGTGATCTGGCGAATGGTCGCGGAGTGCCCTTCGAGTCGGGAAGATCTGCCCAGGTTCCGAGAGCGCTGGGAGAACTCCAAGTACCAGATTGCCAAGGAACGCAATCGTCTGAAGGCGTCGGAACATGTTGAAGGGAATCAGGAGGTCCTGCAGGCTCTTGAAGGGCCACTGAATGCCTATCTGGATATTTTCAGGGGACTGTTCGAGGTCAGGGAAACTACTAACACCTTCGATCCGGACCTGAACGCATCTATCCGCCCTCAGGCGATCGAACTGGCACATCAGATTACGGTCACTGCCAATGACATCATCCGCGTCAATCAGCATGCGACGGACTTGTATAAAGAACAGCGGCGCCGCGTGACGAATACGATCCTGTGGTTCCGCTCGGGAATTCTGCTGGTCGGACCACTACTGGGCATTTTTCTTGGTTGGCGCCTCTCCCGGCGTTTGAATCAATCAA
Source organism: Schlesneria sphaerica (assembly GCF_044336245.1). Taxonomy (NCBI): domain Bacteria; kingdom Pseudomonadati; phylum Planctomycetota; class Planctomycetia; order Planctomycetales; family Planctomycetaceae; genus Schlesneria; species Schlesneria sphaerica. The sequence continues at coordinate 6,620,398 of NZ_CP172346.1, forward strand.
TCTCACGAATCGCGGTAACCCTACACGATGCCGCGTCGAAGAGCGACAGCAACATAGGCACGATTGATATCAACGCATCAACCGATTTTCAGGAGGTTCAGCAGAAGGCTGAGCAATTTGCTTTTCGAATGCGCCAAGTCAGCCGTGACCTTCAGGCCGCGCGTCGCGAGGTTCTTCAATCCGAGCGACTCGCTGCGGTCGGTGAACTTGCGGCGGGGGTAGCCCATGAAATTCGAAATCCGCTCACATCGGTCAAGCTTCTGCTGCAGCATGCGATTCGGCAGGCTTCGGGGCCCAAGCTCGACGAAAGTAAGCTGCGACTGATTCTGGAAGAGATTGGTCGGATGGAATCGACGATTCAGGGCTTACTCGACTTCGCCCGTCCTCCGCAGCTCAATTGTGTCCTGCATGACCTGGCCCAGACACTGCAGCGAGCCTTAAATCTGGTCAGTGCACGTGCCCGGCAGCAGGGAATTGAAATCATCGTTCGACCGTGTGAGGTTCCCCTCATGGTCGATGGTGATACCGAGAAGTTACATCAGGTACTCGTGAATCTGTTGATTAACGCCATCGAAGCGATGCCCGATGGAGGGCAGTTGACGATCGAGGCCCGAATCGTAGAAAGAACGCATTGCCGACTCTCGGGAGAGATGGTAGTCGAATTTGGAAATTGCGGAACCAGGATGGCGCAAATTGTCGTAAAGGATACGGGCGAAGGGATCTCGCCCGATGTCTTGCCGCGACTGTTTGAGCCGTTCGCGACGACGAAGGACCGGGGTACCGGACTTGGGCTGGCAGTATCGCATCGGATCGCTGAAGAGCATCACGGAACGATCACTGCCAGAAACGGAGAGACGGGCGGCGCCCAGTTTACTCTCTGTATTCCTATCATCGAATTTGAAGTCTCGGGCCCCTCGTCGAGACGTACCGATCATGAGATGGCAACCTCTTGACGGATTTAATGCATTTGAGGAGCACAATGGAATCGCTTTTGGTAATCGATGATGAAGCGGGAATTTGCAAAACAATTCAAAATGTGCTCCAAAGCAGCACCCTGCGCATCCTGACCGCTTCGACTGCAGCGGAAGGACTCAGCATTCTCCGCGAAGAATTGCCTTATGTTGTTCTGCTCGATATTCGTCTTGGGAAACAATCTGGACTGGACCTGTTCGATCAGATCCACGAAATCCACCCCAAGGCCCTTATCATTTTCATCACGGGGCATGGGACAGCGGATACTGCGATTGAAGCGATGAAGGTGGGGGCCTTCGACTACCTGGTCAAGCCGCTTGATCTCGATCAACTGACCCAGGTTGTGGAACAGGCGCTCAAAATCGGCCGGCTGATGCATGCCGCTGCAGCCATCGATGATGACACCTCGGCTGACGATGCGTCTGACCGACTGGTGGGGAACGGTCCTTCCATGCAGTCCATCTGCAAGCAGATCGGGCGGACGGCTCCCCAAGACGTCAACGTATTGATCCTCGGTGAAAGCGGCACTGGTAAGGAACTTGTTGCACGCGCCCTCTACCAGCACAGTCGTCGGAACCAGGCACCTTTTCTGGCGATCAATTGTGCCGCGATCCCCGAAACACTGCTGGAGAGTGAACTGTTCGGTCACGAAAAAGGGGCCTTCACAGGTGCGGATCGCAGACGGGTGGGAAAGTTCGAGCAGTGTCATCGCGGAACGCTCTTCCTGGATGAAGTCGGTGATATGCCTCTGGCAACGCAGGCTAAAATTTTGCGGCTCTTACAGGATGGTCAGTTCCAGCGTGTCGGGGGAAACGAAACACTTACTGTCGACGTCCGGGTGATCGCTGCAACGAATCAGAATCTCGAGGCGATGATTGAAGAAGGCCGGTTCCGCCGCGACCTGTATTATCGGCTACGCGGGGTTACTTTGCACATGCCGGCGCTGCGGGACCGAATCGACGACATTCCCGAACTGGCTCACTATTTTCTATTCCGATTTAATCGCCAGCTTGGCACCGCAGTTCAGTCGATTTCGCAAGAGTCGCTTGAGCGGCTACAGTCGTACCGCTGGCCGGGCAATATCCGGGAACTCCAGAGCGTGATTCGCGAATCTCTCATTGTTTCCACCGGCCCGACGCTGCTCCCCGAGTTTCTGTCGATCGAACTGCATGGTGAGCCACCCGCAGAGCCCGAACCGGTCGAAACCATTTTGAACGTCAACAACGATGCTTGGAGAAATCTGGGGACCGTTGTCGAAAAGTTGATGACAGAAGGTAAGTCGGACGTCTACCGTCAGTCGCTGCTCTACTTCGATCGGCTACTGGTAAGTCAGGCGATGAAGATATCGAAGGGCATGCAGTCGCACGCTGCTGAAATTCTGGGGCTGAGCCGCCCTACGTTGCGGGCAAAAATCCGAGCCATGGTGGCCGAAGACGCCAGAACGGACGCGACACCGAACGGGATTTAGTACGAGATTTTGGTTCCGGATACTGTGGCGCGGGCTGGACAGGCCACCGACCGCCGCGCCATACCCGTCCTCTCACGGAGCTCCTCTGAACCACCACGTCTCCCGCGTCCAAGGATCGCGGTGAGACACCTGCAATCCCGTCCAGTCCGGACCAGACCTGCGACTCACACGGCGTGATAACTTCGCAATTGGAGGAATGCCTTCAATGAACTTCATCATGATGAGTTGTGAACGGCTGTGGACCTTTAGTCCTGGTCCTGCTCAGACTGAAGTACCTTGAGCTTTCGCTGCAGGGTTCTGACGGAGATTCCTAACGCTTCTGCAGTGTGCGTCCGGTTTCCGTGAAATCGATCGAGAGCGGCTTGAATGGCCACTCGCTCCAGTTCCTGCAACTCGCCATCGCTCGACGATACGAACGGTTTGGATGCAGGGTAACCGGTAAAGTAGGCTGGAAGGTCCTCCTGGGTGAGAACGTCGTGCTTGCCCATGACGACCATGTTTTCAATCGTATTTCTAAGCTGTCGTACATTTCCGGGCCAGTTGTAGCCAATAAAAAACTCCCGAAGTTCCGGGGCGAGTTGCACATTCATCCGGTCATGTCGCTCGCGACTTTCGTGAAGAAACCTGTCTGTCAACTTGGCAATGTCACCTGGCCGCTGGCGTAATGGGGGAAGATCGATGGTCAGCACATGCAACCGGTAGAAGAGGTCTTCTCGGAAGAGATTCTGCTTAATCATCTCGGGAAGGTTACGGCTCGTTGCGGCAACGACTCTGACGTCCACATCGCGGTCTGTGTTGCTTCCCACGGGAGTCACTTTCAGGTTCTCCAGGACTCGCAGTAATTTCGCCTGCGACGAAAGTGGGAAATCGCCGATTTCGTCGATGAACAACGTTCCTTCGTGAGCAGCTTCGAATCGCCCAATCCGATCTTCTGCCGCTCCTGTGAAGGCACCTTTGACACTGCCAAACAGTTCTGATTCGATCAGACTTTCCGGGAGAGCAGCGACATTGACGGCGACGAATGGACCGTTAGCCCGACGGCTCAATCGATGGATGGCGGAAGCAACCAGTTCTTTCCCGGTACCCGATTCACCTAGAATCAATACCAGCCCATCCGTGCGGGCGACTCGTTCGACGCGTTCAACCACATCCTGCATCTGAGGTGACTGGCCGATGATTCCCGTCAATCTCTCACGTCGTTCCGATTCGGGTTCAGTCACCGAGGGAGCAGGATTGTTCTGGATGAGACGTCGCAAAAGCAGCATCAGGTTGTCGGGATTGAGCGGCTTCGTCAGGTAATCTTCTGCACCAAGCTTGATCGCTTCGACGGCAGAGCTGACTTCACCATATGCCGTCACAATGACAAAAGGTGTCGTAGGACGCTGGGCTTTCCAGATATGCAGCAGATCAACTCCACTTTGCTGGCCGAGCCTGAGATCGCAGATGACCACATCCACGGATTCCGAAAGAAACGCCAGGGCCTCCGCGTGATTTTTCGCAGTGAGGGGATTCATCCCTTCAGTCTTGAGAAAACGGGCCAGCGCATCGCGCTCCCGTGGCTGGTCTTCGACGATCAGAATGTTGAATTTTGTCATAGGGCCGATCACTCACGTGATTGATTGCGATGGGCTGGCCATCTGACTCGAAATTGACATTGCCCTCGGTCGACTCGCACACAATTCACCGTCCCCCCTGCCCGTTCCATCAGACTTCGTGTGATGGCCAGACCGAGACCTGATGACTGCTCTTTCGTCGAATAGAAGGGAGCGAAGATGAGATCCCGGTGCGCCGCTGAGATACCGCTCCCACTGTCCGTGACGTTGACTTCGACCATCTGCTGATGTTGCTTCAGGTCGATTTCAATCTTTCCTCCGGTTTCAGGGATTGCCTCTTTCGAATTGGAAAGCAGATTGAGCAGTACCTGTCTTACGTGACCACGACCTGCGCGAGTCAGGAACTCCCCTTTCGCAGGAAGCGAAAGCTTCAGGCTGATCCTGCTCGCCTGAAGCGTCGGTTCCATGACAGCCGCGACACTGTGAATCTCGCGGCGCAGATCAACAGTGTTCACTTCCAAATCGTCCGCACGCGCGTACGCTAGAAGCAGGTTCATCAGACCATCCACCCGTTCAATCTCACGAACGGACTCGCCCAGCATCGCGGTAATCTCTTCGGAGGCGAGTTGCGCATCGCCCCGGAAGACTCGGTCAGCGGTATAGAGATTCAGGCGGATTGAGTTTAACGGATTACGGACCTCATGCGCGAGACCGACCATCAACTGGTTCAGCTCCAGCAACCGCTGTGATTCCGATTTTAATAATTCCTGCTTCAATCGGGCGATTGTCTGCCGCTGAACCCCGATGACTAAACACAGCAGAATCGCCAGAATTGACATCGCGAAAACCAAATACGCGCCTCCTTTAGGCTAAGTCCCAGTGGTCCTCCGACTCCCCTTGCCCCGAGAGAACGTTCGTTTCTCGCGGCGAGGAGCCACAAGTCTATGTAGCTAAGAGATGCGTCAGCCTCGGGCACTTAAAAAATGCGTGATGGCCTGGATCTCTTAAGTCGCTGTCTTCAGGCAGATCCTCGGAGACACACTCGGGGAGTTGAACATCAGTTTGCGACGCAATTGATGTGCCATAATCGGCTCAATGCGGCGCATGGGTCGTTGTCCCCTTCTCTTGAACTACGACAAATTGTCGGACCTGAGGGGGTGGCGGCGGACAATCTGTCGTAGTTACACCTTGCGGGTCGGCTCCTGCAGGTTTTGAGAAACCCTGCTCTTCTGCCGCAACTTCGGACGTCGCAGTGACTTCAAGGGAAAGCTGAACTCAGTGACGGATTGGTACGGGACTTGCCTTCTTCGCGGGGACCTATACTACGGGATTTTCCTCGCTGATCGAAGGAGGGGTGCATGTTCTTGAAGATTCTTGATGTCACGCTACGACCACTCACGTTGCTACTGCAATTCGCCCTCAATCCCACCTCTTCGCTCGCCTCCCCCACTCACTCCACCAGCGAATTCGCTCTTGAGTCATACTACGAATGGCGTTCACAGATGCTTCCTATGGCCAGTGCATGTGTGAACTAAAGTTCTTGAATCGATTGAATAGTCTGAAAGGAATTCACTATGAGATCACCTCGTATATTGATGATTTCTACCCACGGATATGTGGCGGCTCAACCCGAACTGGGACGGCCTGACACGGGTGGGCAAGTCGTCTATGTCCGAGAGATGTCAAAAGCACTCGCTCATTGCGGTTTTGAAGTGGATATTCTCACACGGCGATTCGAGGGTCAGCCGGCATTTGAGCAAGTCGCAAAAGGAGTCCGCATTCTTCGTTGTGCCTACGGCGGCAATGATTTTCTGCCCAAGGAAGTCCTGGCGCAATATGTTCCTCAGCTGCTTGACGCTTATTTTCAAGATCCACATTTTCATGATAAGTGCTATCAGCTGATTAGCAGTCACTACTGGGATGCGGGAGTAGCCGGAGTCAAGCTGGCGAAACGACTGGGGGTCCCCCATGTTCATACACCGCACTCGATGGGACTTCTTAAGCGACAAAATCGCGCATGGGGTGACGCCGGTGAATCGACCGCGGATCATCTGACCGAGAGAATTCAGCAGGAGCGTGTGATTTACCACCGTGCGGACCTGGTCCTCTCGACCGCCGCAGAGCAAACCCGCTGTCTGTCGGAATGCGATGAATACAACGTGCCAAGTCAAAAAGTGGAACAGATCCCTCCAGGTCTGGATGATCATGTCTTTTATCAGCTCAAGGACAGCAGGCGCATGGCGATCAAGCGAGACCTGGGATGGGACTCGCCTACGGTCTTTTCGGCGGGGCGGCTCGCGACGAGCAAAGGATACGACCTGTTAATCCAGTCATTTCCGGCGGTCGTCAAGCGAATCCCCGATGCCACGCTGGTTCTCGCCATTGGTGGGGTAACGCGGTCGCGAGAAGAAAACGAGTTACTTGTATCGCTGAAGAATCTGGCGCGCGAGGTGGGGGTGCGGGAACACGTCCGATTCACAGTGTGCGTAGACCAGCAGCGGTTGGCGGACTACTACCGCGCCGCAGATGTATTTGTGCTGGGGAGTCGGAACGAACCCTTTGGAATGACGGCGGTCGAAGCGATGGCGTGTGGAACGCCGACGATTGTCTCGACGCGTGGCGGACTCTGGGAAGAGCTGACGTGGGGACACGACTGCATTTATTGTGATCCCCAGGACACCGAGGCATTATCGCAGGCGATCTGCTCCCCGCTGCTTCATCCCAGAATTCGACAGCAGCTCTCGTTCAATGGTAGCATTACCGCACGCTCGCGATACACCTGGAAGAAAGTTGCTCATCGATTTTTGACGAAGTGCGTCAATCGCGGATGGATCGCCAGTACGACGGGCGTAGAACTCACGCGGTAAGGTAATGATGTGCAATCCTGAATTGATCTGCTGACAACATTGGCTGGGATACTTACTGTGAATAGATTTCCCTGGTTGGTTGCCAGCGACCTGGATGGCACCCTCCTGGACGACGCCTCGGCAGTCGAGCGTTTTCGCTCGTGGTGGAGGTCGCTCCACCCCACGCCGCGACTGGTATACGCTTCAGGCCGATACTATGCGTCCATCGTTGCTTCCGTTCAGGAGTGGAAACTGCCCTCTCCTGATGCCGTCGTTGCAAACGTGGGCAGTGAAGTACGACTGTATCCCTGCGGAAGGCCCTTGGAGGAATGGTCTCATCGCTGGCGGACTCGCTGGCAACTCGATGAGGTCCGGAACCTGCTGGATCGGGAACTTGGACTGAACCTTCAGCCACCGCAGTGCCAATCCGATTTCAAACGCAGCTATACCGTATACGATGCTGACGAAGAATGGCTTGCACAGGTCCGCGATCGATTGCGAGAAAAACGGATTGCTGCGGAACTGGTCTATAGCTCCGGCCGCGACCTGGATGTTCTTCCGATGGGAGTCAGCAAAGGAACTGCGATTGAGTTTCTGGCTCAATCCTGGCAGATTCCCAAGACGCACGTACTCGTCGCGGGGGATTCCGGTAACGACCTGTCAATGTTTCAGCAGGGGTATCGAGGAGTCGTCGTGGCAAACGCACAGACAGAGCTTGCCGATGCATCCGGTCCTCATATCTACCACGCGCGACGTCAATTCGCGGACGGAGTCATTGAGGGATTTGAGTACTGGATCAAGCATCAAACGTCTGTTTCTCGCGTCAGTCAGGCGAAGTGTTGATCGAGTTATCAATTCCTCCCGCCCACCAACCCGACGGACTGAACTGACAGGGGCCCGGAATCAATTCCGCAGGTCGACGTCGAGAGTCGTTTTCTTTCCTCCGGAAGGGTTCAGGATGGTCAGTTTGAGGATTCCCTTGCTGGAGTGAACCGCGTCGTTGAGATCGTTCGGATGCAGGACTGCCTTGCCATTGGCCGCCAGTATCAGGACGCCGGGTTTCAGACCCGCACGAGCGGCAGCGCTTCCGGGTTCGACTTCAGTGACTTTGACGGCGAAGTCGTCATCGTGGAAGGCTAACTCTGTCACCGCGCCCAACTTTCCGGGTACCGAATTCGTTGAAGATTCGACGTCCGCCGGGAATGACTTGATGGGAGGTGTGCCACCCAGATTCACTGTGACTTCCGCGTCGCGTCCGGTGCGCGAATCACGCACAGCCAGTTTGAGAGTCGGACCGCTTTTTCGCAGGGCGGCGAGCAACTGTTCTGGACCGGTGAGGGGAGCTCCATTCGCAGAAACAATGATGTCTCCCACTTCGAGTCCCGCCTTCCCAGCTGGACTTTCGGGTTTAACTCCCGTCACCTTCAGCGCACTGCGCGTCCCGAGGGTGACAGGTTCAGCAGAAATCCCGAGCGAAATCTTTCCCGGCTGAGTGGCTGGCTTTTCTGCAGTCTCGGACGTTGCCTCCCTATCTGAAGTCGTTGCGGCGTGTGGGTCGATCTCGATCTGAGCCTTTTTCCCGGTATTTACATCGACTACGACGAGCGAGAATTTTTTGCCTTGAGAAGCGAACGTCTCCAACTGTCCCGGAGATTTGATCGCTTCACCATCGATACCGGCAATGATGTCACCGACTTCGAGACCGGCTTTCTGGGCAGGACCGCTCCGTTCCACGCTCCTGACCCGCAGAGCAATCCGATTCTGAATCTTGATAACTTCACTTGTCATACCGAGCTGTGATTTTTCCGCTGCGGCGGGAAGGTCGTCGAGCGAAATTGATGCTGAATCGTCGGCAGGATTAAATGAACCTCGCTCCCCAGCGACTTCGTACCAGTCTGGAAATGATCCTTCCCATCCCCCCTGTTCGCGGGCTGTCAGGAACGCTTTGATCTGCGCTCGCTCTTCGGGTGGACCTTGAAAACTTTCCGAAGCGATGACTTTTCCCGACGGATCAAGCCGCTGGGAAATATGGATGTAAACAGACTCGCCCGGCCCCGCGAATCGCGTGGCCTCTCCCTTTTTAAGAGCGGTTCGGCCTTCTGATTTCTGTACATCGACCTGCACCAGGTAGTCTGTCCGTCCCTGTCGAGGACTCTTGAAAACCTGCCGGACCACTCCCTCGACAACAAGCGGGGCATCAGACTTGTCGAGGCGTTCACGTGTCTGCGCAAATGCCGACTGGTGAGAACCCGTCAAGATACTGAGAAGCATCGCCATGTGGACCGCAATGTTGAACTGCCCAGCGCCCATGATGTTCTTTCACTGTGAGGAAGGAATGGTCACGCAGATTCAATCCGAGAGCCGGGTTTCACAGATCTTCATAAGGAATTTCGAATAGCTCTTTCAGTCTGTTCAGGTCACCCGTCTGCAGTCCGAGTTTGAACCACTTTGTTCGCTGTGCCGAAGTCCCATGCGTATAACTCTCTGGGGACGTGAAACCGCGGGAGTTCTTCTGGATCCGGTCGTCTCCAATCGACTGCGCCGACTGGATCGCTGCTGCCACGTCACCGGGTTCGACAAAATCAAACTTCTTCTGGCCGTAATGGGCCCACACACCTGCAAGATAGTCTGCCTGAAGTTCCAGCCGGACCGACCAGCGATTGAATTCAGCCTTCGGGCCTTGCCGCTTCTGGTTGACGAGGTCGCTGTATCCCAGCAAGTTTTGTACGTGGTGGCCGATTTCGTGTGCGATCACGTAAGCTTGCGAAAACTCTGCGTCAGAACCCCCCATTTTCTCCTTCAGTTCCGTGAAGAATGTCGGGTCCAGATAGACGGTTCGATCTGCGGGGCAATAAAAGGGACCAACGGCTGACGGTGCGTTTCCACAACCGGTGGCGACCGCGTCCGCGAAGAGCACCATGCGGGGGGGGACGTATTGCTCGCCTGCTTTGCGGAATTGCTCGTCCCACACTTCTTCCGTAAACGCGAGAATGGTCGCTGCAAAATCACCGCTCCGGCGTTCTTCAGGAGTCAGTTCCCGTTCGGCGACTTGTCCTCCCTGTCCTCCCGGTGGATTGACGTTGTTCATCAACTGCTGAACTTTTCGGGGATCGATTCCCATGAATGCAGCGATCAGCATGACAATCATCACACCCAGGCCGCCTGCCGCCATTGTGGCGGGCCGCATAGCCCTCCGATCCTCAAGGTTACCGCTTTTCCTTCCACCTTCCCAACGCATTGTATGCTTCCTTCAGTTATAAAGATGGGTACGTTGCCAGATCGGGAACGGGGATTGCCACTGTCCAGCAACAGATAAGAACCGCATTCGAACTCTTTCGGTAGAACGAAGTTTCGCCTTCGTAGAGTATGAGTTCGACCAGTCCGAGGCAATGCCCTGCCTGCCGAACTCACCGACAGGTGAGCGAGCAACGAGACCTGAATCGATTTTCTGAGGACTGGTCGAACATACGGTCTGCAGCTTTCCGGCGTGGATCAGTGGCGCGTCAATCTGACTATGGGGGCCTGGGAGAAACGTGAACAAGAAGTCGAAGATGTCGCCTTGGAAAGTGATTCTCGGGCGAATGGTATTTGCGGCACTGATCGGTTTGTCGGCGTTCGGGGTATCGACGGCTCTAGAACTCGAGTCGCGGATTCTGCTGGGATTTGATCTGGCGGTTACGAGCTACATTGTGACACTCGTCTGGAGAATGGCGGCGGCGGATGCGACGTCCACACGGGAAGACGCGGCACAGATCGAATTCAACAACGTCGTCGTTTTGCTGGTTGCGGGTTTGCTGTCGGGACTGAGTCTCGTCGGTGTGGGACTGATGCTTCATCGGTCGGTGAATTGGTCACCCGCGATGACTAATCTGCATCTGGGCCTATCGCTTGCCGCAGTCTTTCTCACCTGGGGACTGCTGCACCTCTTGTTTGGTATCCACTACGCGCGGTTATATTACGATCCCACGCCGCCGGCGGATGAACCTGCAGATCGTCCTCCGCTCGAATTCCCGGACGACACCATGCCCGATTTCTGGGACTTCATGTACTTTTCGTTCACACTGGCGATCTGTTACCAGGTGTCGGACATTTCCGTCCGAAGCAGACGTTGTCGACGAGTTGTTCTGGCTCACGTTCTATTATCATTCCTGAACGTGACCTTCATTCTCGGGTTTGTAATCGAGATCATAGGAACGTTTATCAGCCCGACTACTTAATTCATTGAGTTAAACCTTCAAACACGGCTGTAGCTGGGATTGCATCTCAACTGGGCCATTGTGATTACGTCTATGAGCGTAGTTGGATACGTTAGGGTTGAAGATCAGATTGCGTCTGATTACGCTGCAGTGGACCTCATCGGCCGACTCACATTCCTGTGTATTTAAAACGACTTTCATCAAAGTTAGTTGCCAACCTCTCGCGTTACCTGATCCGAACGATACCGTGCAAGGCGTTCGGCTTTGGGGTACTGTTTTCATGTCGTCGGACACAAATCGAGTCTCTCACGTCAGTCCCTCTTTCATCTGGATTTTGCAACGGAGCGACACTATGAACATCGTCGAAATGATCCTGAAAGCATTGTCGGGCGACACGCTGAAGACGCTCTCGGCCGCTATCGGGGAAACGCCAGAGAATGTTCAAAAGGCGATCTCGGCCATCGTGCCGACTCTGCTGAGCGGCCTGGGCAGTCTGGCTGCAAAGCCAGATGGGGGCGAGAAGATCTGGAACTCGCTTCGGAAGGTCGACGAAAATGTCGCTGACGACCTGGGGGGTGTCCTTTCCGGTGGAGGAGCCGACGATCTCGCCAAAAAAGGGACCGGGATCCTTGAAGACTTGCTGGGCAAAGGTGGCCTGACAGCGCTGATCGGCTCCATTGCTTCATTCCTGGCAAGCAATCCGGCTTTGGTGAAAAAACTCCTTCCGCTCGTGGCCCCGTTCATCCTGAGTTTCCTCGGTAAACAGGTCAAGTCGCAGGGTCTCGATTTGGGTGGTCTGCTGAAAATGATCTTGTCGCAGAAGTCCAACATTGCGAAGGCTATGCCCGCCGGGCTTGCGGACAGCCTTTCAGGCGTCCAGGGACTGGGCGACTTCAGCAACTTTGCCGCAGACTCGGCGAGAAGTGTCAGGGCGGCCGGTGATAAAGCTGCTGCGGCCGCTTCAGACTCGATGCAATGGATGGTTCCCCTCGTGGCTCTCGTCGTTTTGCTGGCAGCCGGGGCGTGGTGGCTTAACAATTCCAAGCCCCCTGCCGGACTTGGGGGAACTCCGACGCCGGCCAATCCACCCGCTGCTGGAGTGGGAACACTCGGCTCGGCGCCGGGGCCACAAGATCCTGCAGAGACGGTCACCAAAGATTTTGGTGGTTACATGCGCGACGCGTACGAAGCTCTGGACAGCGTAACCGATGTGGCGACAGCCGAAGCGGCAACTGAGAAGCTGACGGCTGTCACCGCAAAAGTTGATTCATTAACGAGTGTCATCGAAGACCTTCCCACTTCGTCACGCGCTATCGTCACGAGCATCGTCAAGCAATCTCAGAGCAAGCTCCAGGAAAAGATTGATAAGGTTCTCTCCATTCCCGGGGTCGAAGACGTCCTGAAGCCGGTTCTGAATGGCCTGACAGAAAAGATCACAGTGCTCCTCAATACCCCGGCTGCTGAGTAGTTCTGCCTACCGGCGGCGGTCAACGTCCGACGAATGATCTGCAAGCAATCACGGACGGAGAGTTGACCGCCCTCTATTTTTACAGGCTGGCTGTCGACAGATTCTTGGGACGGTGAACGGGTAGCAGCGGCGCTGCAGAAGGAACGGGAGTGGTGGCAAAATCAATTCTGAACGAAGGGATCTTTTCGATTTGTGATTGAACTAACCCTTGGGCTGGTTTCGGTCCAGTGCCCGCTTTGCATTCGGTTTCCACACTTAGTACGGCGGACCGAGACGGCGGAAGCCGTGGTACAGAACGATCGCTGCGAAGCACAGGTTTCGAGCGAGAACGGCGATGACCGGCAAACGGATGGGCCGAGTCACTTCTGATGATTTCATCGAAAAATAAAGCTGCTTCCCGAGACGCTGCATCCATGTAACTGACCGGGGCCAATCGATGATTGAGGAAAGCCATTCCTGCGGGATTCCCTGTTGCCCGACCGAGGCCCCCACAATTCCCCCGACGAAGGCCGCAACCGAGTCGGTATCACCACCGCAGCGGATCACAGATGTGATGGCGGTTCGATAATCCAGGGGATGAGTGAGCCACGCATGAATCGCAATTGGGACCGAATGATACATGTACCCGGAAATTCGCTGTGAGAGTCCGAGAGAGCCAGCATAGGCATCCGTACTCTGAGACTGGCTTGCAGATGCCACCGTGGCTGACATCAGCTCCAGAAACTCGTGTGCGCCCTCTTCCGGGAGAATCTGCCTGAGCCGCTCGATGTAGTTCTGCGGTGAAACAGATTCCACGTCTTTCGCCATGGCGGCTGCCAGACCGATTGCGCACGCTCCATACTCGGCTTTGGGATCCGTATGAGTTAATCTCGTCGAAGCCCGAATGAGGTCGCGAAAGCACGGCGCGTCACCGTAAGCGATTCCGATGATCCCGGCACGCATCGCAGGCCCATTTCCGGCCGAGCGAACGCCGCTGTGTTCGGGAGAGCATCCCATCCACAGCCGAATAATCGACTTGAGCGTGGCGAGACCGATTCCTGCGGGGGCTCCCAGCAGCCACCATCTCAGCCTGCGAGCGAGTGATCTGCGAAACACCTCAACGTTGCCCTTGGCGTCGATCAATGCCTGGGTCACCATGCAGAGGTGTTCGGTGTCGTCCGAAACCATGCCACGTCGGAAGAAGAAGCGTTGGCGATCGGGAGGGCCGAGCAGTTTTGTGCCCCGTCGCCGCGAAAGTCCTTCATACGGCAGTCCCAGTGAGTCACCGACTGCTGTCCCGAGAATGCAGCCGACTACCTGATCTTCGGTCATCGCCAAAACTCCAGTGCGAGCGGAGGACGACTACAGAAACGGGCACAGTGGTGAATTGTCGAAGGAGGCTCAGAGTCTATATACAGAAACGGGGCGGTGATCGACACCGCCCCGTTCGTGATCGCTGTTCATTCGGCCTGCAAATCAGCCGACTGACACGAAAGCCACCTGATCATCTGGCGACTATGCCGTCTTCATCGCGGCACCCAGGATCTGGCTGGTGCTTGGACGCATGACTCGTGGATCGACCTGTTCACCCTTCTGCAGGGTGGCTCGGATGTCTTTACCCGAGATGGAGACTGGCTTCTCACCCGGGTGACGCTCTGTCAAATCGACGCGGCCGCAGGATTCGTAGTAAGCCGCAAAGCCTACCTTGAGTGGCTTGATCTGCAGGTCACCGCCGAGCTTGTCGAAGATCTGGTGAGCATCGAAGTCACCCCAGATGTTCTCGCCGTTGGCGTAGGGAGCATCAGCGTGCTTACGACCAATGATGATGTGCGTGTATCCCATGTTCTGCCGATAGATGGCGTGCATCACGGCTTCTTTCGGGCCACCGTAGAACATCTTGATGTCGAGGCCAAGCAGCACGACGCGGTCAGGCACGGACTCATTTCGTGGACCCCACAGAGACTGATCGCTATCTCCGTCGCCCAGTTGGCGCTGCTGGATCAGAGCTTCGTAGGTCGCCATCCGGATTTCGGCGTTGACGTCGTCACCCTTGGTTTCCCCAATCAATGGATTGAGAACGGCGAGAGGGTTCTTGCCTTCACGAATCAACGTTTCCAGTCCGTGCACCAATGCGTACTCGTGTGCGCGGTGCAAAGGGTTACGGGTCTGGAATGCCACGGCAGAGTCACAGCCCTTCTCTGCCAGCAGCTTACGAACTTCACGTGGGGTCAGAACGTACTTGCCGAACTTGGCGTTCTTGGGCTGCGGCAGAACGCGGATTTCACCACCGAGGAGGTGAGAATTGCCTTTATCGCCTTCCAGCACCATCGACGCACCGGGATGATCGATGCGATCCGTGAGATAAACGCTTTGCAGGTATTTCAGTTTTGGCCAGGGATAGACGTCGGTGATGTCGAGGGTGGCGGCGATCTGGCCATCGGGACCAGTAAGGGCAACCTTGTCACCTGCCTTCAGGGTCTTCGCCAGTTCCGCTGAGACGGGGAAGGCGAGAGGGATTGTCCAGGCGTACTTCTTGCCGTTGCTTTCAATGCAGCATTCGTCCAGCACCTTGTGATAGACTTCGCTGGTCATGGGGCCCGTCAAGGGGCTGAGGGTACCATCGCCAAGTCGGTAGACAGTGGACAAATCGGCGGCGGAAACGGGAACCTTTGTGAGTCCCGCGGCTTCTGCCTTGAACGCATCGATTTCATTTGCACTGACAGTACGGCAAACGGGAGCAGACAGCCCGCCGTGTGGAACGATCAAATCGGCCATGAGATTCCTTCGCAAAAATGAGAGGCTTTTGACGTATCGGCCAGCGTTGTCGAGCCCATGATTTTTTGCGGCTCTCTTACCAATACCGTTCGAAATCTATCCTCAACGTGGACAGTTGCCGACCAGAGTTGGTGCGGCGGTCGAAACTTAAAGTAACCATCGAAAAACTGCAAGCCGCGAATCGTCTTGTCAATCCAAGTCGGGCCTGCGGCGAGAAAATCGCAGTCACTGGACGCCAATCGGCCTGTCCGCGCCAGTTCGATTGAGATCGCATCAGGAGCCGAACGCATGCGCAAAACAGGCCGATCCTGTGTCTACTCAATGCGATGCTCACGCTGCTTGACCAGCACTTTGCAGGGTGTGTATCGTCAATCTCTGACCCCGGTCTCTCCTCTCAATTCGCTGAAGGTGCGCTCCCATGACGCTGTCTCGTATTCTGCCCGGTCAGATCCTGCTGGTGCTCGTGTCACTGGTCTTCGTCGGATGTGAGCCGAATGTTCCTAAAAGCGAGACCGGGGACAAATCGGCCCCTTCCGCCAGTGCATCGGGATCACCGACGGGCACCTCGGGAACCTTGAAGCGTCTCATCATCCTCACCAATGGAGATTCCCCGTACTGGGACGCCTGCCGACAAGGCTTACTGGCGGCGGGAAGTGATCTGAAACTGAAGGACGACGGGCTGGTCGCGGAACTCGACGTCAACGACGGCACTGCTCAGGGACAACTCAGTAAACTTCAGCAGTACGCCACCCAGAGCGATATTGCGGGCGTCGGCGTTTCCGCTATTGATGCCAAAAATGTCGCGATCGCTGACGAACTTCGTTCGCTGCAGAAGAAGGGAATTAAGATCCTGACCATCGACTCGGACGTCGATCGGTCGCAATTCGCCGATGCCCGGTATGCCTTCATCGGTACGAACAACCTCGCAGGTGGCCGCTTGCTGGGAAAATGTGCAGCGGAATTGAAGCCCGAAGGTGGAGAATACGTCACCTTCGTTGGCTTCCGGGGAGCCCAGAACGCGATCGATCGCATCGAGGGGTTTGCCGAAGGGGCCGGCGAGAAGCTGAATTCCAAAGACACCATGGAAGATGGAACGGACAAAACAAAAGCACGCGACAACGTCCGTAACGCCATTCGGAATCATCCTGATCTGAACTTCCTGGTGGGGATCTGGTCATATAATGCTCCCGCCATCGTGGACGTTGTCAAAGAGTCAAACCGCCGGAAGGATTTCACGATTGTCGTATTCGACGCCGAACCGACGGCGATTACGGCGATGAAAGAAGGAAACATCGACGCCATGGTCGTCCAGAACCCATTCGGCATGGGCTATGAAGGGATCCGGGCTCTGGCGGCTCTCGTTCGCGATCAGAAAGAGACTCTCACGGAGATGTTCCCCCGATATGGTCAGGATGGCGGGGATATCTTCGACACCGGCCTCAAAGTTGTGATTCCGTCAAATGAATCACCATTGAATCCCAATCACTTTGAGGGAGTCGAAGTGATCACGCTCGAGAAATTCCAAGAGTGGTTGAGCAAATACGATCTCACCGGGTCCTGATCTTCATTTCTGCCCCCCCTCCCTTTTGCCACCCCATTGATCGCGAGTCTGTATGAACACTTCTGTTGTCGCGGCGCTGATTGCGATGATCATCGCGGCAGTCACTATGATTGGCTTGCGTCGATTGATCGCACAAAACGCTGCCCAGCGACACCAGCTTGGTTTAGTGGCGGCGATCTTCATCGTGCTGTGCTGTACGACGTTACTGGATGAACAGCATAACTACGTCGTAAAGTGGGAACTCAGTCTGATCGACCTGCTGCGCCAGACGACGATGCTGGCGCTCATTTCCTTCGGCGCCGCAATCGTGATCATAGCGGGAGGGATCGACCTCTCTGCGGGATCGGTGATCGCGTTCAGTGCGTCCATCTGTGCGTCGTTTATGGTGCTGCTCGCCCCGGAGGCGGTGAATCAATCGTTACCGCTGGGGACGGGGGTCATTGCGACCGCAATTGCGGGGACGCTGATCGTCGGACTGTTAATCGGCAGCCTGCATGCGTGGCTGATTACGGAAGTTGGGCTCCCCCCATTCGTCGCGACACTGGGGACGCTCGTGGGTCTGCGCAGCCTGGCACGAGCCATCGTCGAAAGTGTGACCCAGACGATGCTGGGGGGAGCGCGCACCCAGATCAATATCGCGGATCGTCCGTTCCGTGAATTGTCGGGCGCGATTTCCGGAACCGTCTGGAACCTGACAATCCTGGTCGCAGTCGTCGCGATCGTGCTCTGGTTGTTGATGAGCAGGACCGTCACTGGTCGCCACTTGTATGCCTTGGGAGGGAATGAGCAGGCGGCGCGACTTAGTGGGATTCAGACGAACCGATTGAAGTGGCTCGCCTACAGTATCAGTGCCGTGCTGTCCTCAATGGTGGGGATACTTTCTGTCAGCCAGTTGAGTGTCGCGGATCCGCAGACCCTCGCACGGGGGTACGAACTGAATGCCATCGCTGCTTCGGTCGTCGGAGGCTGCAGCCTGCAAGGAGGCGTCGGCACGATTCAGGGGACGCTTCTCGGGGCACTGTTTCTGCGCGTCGTCATCGACGGTGTGGCGAAGATCATCAAGACAGGTGCTGACGTCTACGAAGGATTGATCGTCGGGGTGCTGGTCGTCTTTGCGGTCACGTTCACCAAAACTTCGACGAGCCTCTCGTTTGGCAACCGACGCTTGTTTAAGGGCCCATTGGGCTGGGTCACGATTCTCAATCTGACACTGCTGTCGGCTGTGATGACGGCGTTGCTGGGGGCAAAGCTGTTGAAGGGCCAGATTCAAATGGACGCGGCCTGGCTCGCCACTGTGGCGGCTGTCGCCACCTTATGTCTGCTGTTGCTGGTTCGATCCAACTTGAAACCTCAGCTCAAGCAGATACTCGGAGTCGTTTGGGCGGTTGGTGTGATTGGTGCGGTCATCGGACTCGACGGACTCTACCCCGGTGCGCAGCGACGCGCTGCGGTAGGAATGGTTCAACGGTTGGGGGGATCGATCACTCAGGATGAGGACGGATCGATCAACGCAGACCTCGGTGGAACCGAGTGCCACGACGCTGACCTGAAACGTCTGCTTCCGAGGCTGAAGTACTTCTCCAAAATCGGGTCGCTTGGTGTGAATAACACTTCGGTAACAGATTCGGGCCTCGATGCGATCGGCAAGACATTCCAGGGATCGCAGACCCCCGCGCGCGTCAATGTGACAGGCTCGCAGGTTACGCCGAGCGGTGTCAGGAAACTGCAACGCACTCTGGATGGCGTCGAAGTTCTCCACTGATCGGCACTGAAGGCGAATCGGCATTGAGGACGAAGATCGCCACCAACTGAGTTTCGAGCCAGACGTCTCCATCTCCGCAAGTGGTTTGCGATCTTCCTTTCGGAAATTGGAAGCCTCGCTTGAGGAGTGCTCCCTGAAAGATGTGAGTCTTCAAATTGAGGACGTCCCTGCGCTTCGCGTTCCCGAATTGCGAGAGCCGATCTTGGCGAATTGGGTGATATCCAGACCGCTTTTGATTCGATCTCTGACGGCGGAAATGGTACGTTGCGACATTGCTCGAAAGATCCGTAGCGGCGCGAGTCGCCATTATCTGGCGCTCGCGGAATTCATTTACTGGAAACATCGGGAACACTGAGAATGCAGCAACGAAGTGACATCTCTTACAGTCCACGGATGAGCCGTCGAGACGTTTTGCGGTGGGGCGCAATGGCGAGCAGCGCAGCTCTGCTTGGACACTGGTCTGCTCCCCAACTGCCGGCGGCCGTGTCGTCGACCTGGCTGACGATCGAAAAGATTGAGCGAACGACACTTCATCTTCCGTTCCGTGAAATCCCTGCCCGTGCGATGGCGCGCGAGATTCCGCATTGGCAGTATCTGGAGATCTGCGAAGTTACTCTGAAGTCCGGGAAAACCGGGTTCGGTGAGACAATGCTGTTCTATACCTGGGGAACCACCAGCGATCAGGCTGTCGAACGCTGTCGGGGGAAGAATGCGGCAGAAATGATGTGGGACGATTCTCTGGGAGCCGGATTGCAGATGGCGCTCTTCGACGCCGTGGCCCGGACGCTGGAAGTCCCGTTGCATGCTCTCTTGGGTAAGAAGCACTACCCCCGGACTCCGCTTTCATGGTGGAATATCGACCTCCCCCCCGAAGACCTGGCGAGCGAATGTGCACTTGCCTACAAGTCAGGGTACATGTCTCTGAAGACTAAAGGTCGGCCCTGGTTTGATTTGTGGAAGCAGATCAAACTGTCGATCAAGGTAGTTCCTGAGTCGTTCAAGATCGACATGGATTTCAATGACACGTTGCTGACCGCGGAGCGGGCGATTCCGATTCTGAAGGAGTTTGACAGTATTCCCCAAGTCGACATCTGGGAAGGTCCGCTTCCTCAGGCGGACCTGGAGGGAAATCACCAGTTGAAAGAGGCACTCAAGGCCAAGGTCGCGCTCCACTACGGTAACCCTGATCCGTGGGACATGCTGAAGACAGACGCCTGCGACGGCTTCGTGGTGGGTGGAGGCGCATCCACGCTGATGCGAACGGGAGCGGTTTGTGCCATGTCACGAAAGCCGTTCTGGCTGCAACTGGTCGGCTCGTCCGTCACTGCCGCTCACTCATTGCATTTCGGTGGCGTTCTGGAATGGGCCAAATGGCCGGCAGTGAACTGTCACCAGCTATTCGACGTATCGACACTCACGGCTCCGATCGTGGTTGAGAATGGCACTGCGATTGTCCCGGACGCCCCGGGTGTTGGCTTTGAGCTGAATCGTGACGTACTGAAGAAGTACGCTGTGACGAAGCCAGCCACGCGACCAGAGCCCCAGCGGCTGCTGGAAACAACGTGGCCAGACGGTCGGACGATGTACACGGCGAGTAACGGCACCGTGAACTACATGCTCACCCACGCCATCGCCGGACGAATGCCCTATTTCGAGAAAGGGGTTAACACCCGATTGGTTCCCGATGATGGTTCCGCCAAATGGCGAGACCTGGTCGAAAAGTCGCGAGAAAAACCTTACATGGTGAAATAGACAACCGAACGAAAAGAACCGGGGGAATCTCTCCGGTTCTTTTCATTTCCTGACTTGCACGAATCACAGTGGATGGGGTGAAGATGCTGCAGGTAGTCTCGCCCTGTCTCATGCTCGCCGCCAGAATGTCAGATTGCGAGTGGAATCGTCGCTAAGTCAATTCAAGTCAATGACTTCAATATCAGGTGTCTGTCTGTGAAACCCGTCTTTCACCGATTCGCACTGTCGGCTAAAATTGCCTCATCGAATTTTGACTCTCCGGGAAAGGACGCCCGATGCGCAGCATTTGTGTGATGAATCAGAAGGGTGGCGTTGGCAAGACGACTACCAGTGTGAATCTTGCGGCTGGTCTCGCAAAGCAGGGCCGTCGTGTCTGTCTGATCGATCTGGATCCACAAGGCCACGCATCCCTGCATATGGGTGTGGATGCATTTGGGCAGACTCCGACCGTCTACGATGTTTTCTCCGGTCGGAAGTCGATGGCCGACGTTAAGCAGCTCGCAGTCGACAACCTGTGGGTCGTCCCGTCTGACCTCGATCTGGCGGCGACCGAAGTCGAACTTGTCGACATGCAGGGGCGTGAACTGATCCTGCGCAATGCCATTGAAAAGCTTTGCCAGCAGCAACCGCTGGATTATGTGGTCATGGATTGCCCCCCTTCCCTGGGTGTTCTCACGATCAACGCCTTGACGGCTGCGAAAGAAGTCTTCATCCCTCTGCAGCCGCATTTTCTAGCCTTGCAGGGCTTGTCAAAACTGTTCGAAACGACCGCCCTGGTGAAGCGCCGACTGAATCGCGATCTGATCGTCAGCGGAATCGTGCTGTGCCTGTATGAAACATCGACGCGACTGGCTGCCGATATTACCGACGACCTGATCCACTTCCTGGAACAGAGTGACCCACGGGCTCCCTGGAAGAACGCTCGAATCTTCGAAAGCCGTATCCGACGTAACATCAAGCTGGCGGAATCCCCCAGCTTCGGTCAGTCCATTTTTGACTACGCTCCGAAGAGTCCCGGTGCCATCGACTACGGAGCTCTCGTCGCGGAAGTTCTCGGAGCAGAAGTGGCCAATGCCGAGCCTGTCGCTCCAGTCCAACAGGCGGTTGACGCAATAGCTGCTTAGGCCACCTTCTGCAACAACACCTTTCGAACTCGTTTCTGTTCAAGCCCGCCCAGTTCTGGACGGGCTTGCTTGCATTCGGCCTTAACACACCAGGCGCTCAGAAGCGTGCCCATCGCTGATGGTTGGGTGGAACAAGCAGCATTGTTTCCGTAGAGGCGTGCGGTTTCGGAAACACGAAACTGCATGCTGCAAGCTTGATGCATCGAAAGGACTTATGAGTCGGGGCTGGAACTGCTTGAAAATCCAGGATGAGGCGACAGTGTCAGACGGGGACAGTCTGGCGCGGTGGCGAATCAATCGCCTGCGGACCCGCTTCAGAAAGCGGACAACGCGGTGCTCTCGGTCATCTTAAGAGTCGTAAGTTGCTGTTTGCGTAAATGCTTTGATTAGGTCAGACGATTCGCAGGCTCGCATTTGTGAATGCTGACGATGATCCTGACAGTCTCGTTAGTTCTGTAATCGCGATGTTTTCGAACCCGGTCTCAGGGATAGGTGACCGCTGATCCGTCGATGCGCCATTGTTGCCGTTTGGTTGAGACCCCGTCTACAATGAGGGGACGGTTGGCGGTTTGCATGGTCTATTCCTGTTTCTGCCTCTTGCAACTCGCCACTGTGATGCACGTGACGCCCCTACTTGTCCAGTGCGGAGGAGCACAGGCGAGATGATTGCAGCACACAGTCCGGCGATTCAGTCGAGCGTACTGGCACTGAATCGTCACTATCTTCCGGTGCATGTTCTTTCAGTCAGTCGCGCCTTCTGCCTGCTCTATAAAGGGGCCGCTGAAGTCATCTCCGTCGACGACGGTACGTTTCATTCGTACGACTTCGAGAACTGGGTGGAGATGGGTTTTCTCCGTCTCGAAATGGATGACCGGGAGGATGTGGACTGGATTCGCGCGGTGAACTTTGAAATCCAGGTCCCTCGTATTGTTCGGTTGCTCCGCTATGACCGATTGCCCCGAAATGGGGTCAAGTTCAATCGCCGCAACATTTTCCTACGGGATGAGAACCGCTGCCAGTACTGCGGAAAACGCTTCGGAACACATCGGCTCAGCCTTGATCATGTGATGCCCAAAAGTCGTGGAGGGCCAACCAACTGGGAAAACATCGTCTGCTGCTGTCTGGATTGCAATGTGCGAAAGGGGGGGCGTACTCCCTATGAAGCGAACATGAAGCTGATGAAGCAGCCTCACAAACCAGCGAGAAATCCGTTGTTGTTTCATCATTTGAGTAGCCGCAAGTACGACTGCTGGCGGACTTTTCTAAGCGATTGATCTGCTTCGCACGAATGCGCATCCGAGATGAATCGCGCGCCCGGACGCCGTTTCGCGGTCGTCCCGGGGTGCCAGTCGGGTTCCAGCACGGAGACTTTCGCACTTTGACACAGTGATTTAGGGTCCAGTGGAAGGTGACTCTGCCGGGTTCGGGGCACCTGGGCACGCCTCACGGCCACGAGCGTCAAAGCATGAGAAACCTGTCCCGAGGCATTTCGATTTTGAAACCGCATTGACGGAACCGCCTGACGTGAGGATGATTGCGGGCATCAGAAGTTAACCTGATGGATCCGGCGGAGTCCGGACCTGACTCGGGAAGTTCCTTCACGGATCCTGAGCGACGAATTGGACGAAGAGCGTTAGTCAATCAGCCAAGGATGGCGGACAATGACGTTTGAACTGATCGATGAAATGGCGCGACTGGGCACTCCGCGGGTGCTCGTCATCGGTGACTTGATCCTGGATCGCTATGTCTGGGGTGATGCCGAACGGATCAGTCAGGAAGCCCCCGTGATTCTCTTGCGAGAGGATCGACAGGAAACGCGGCTGGGTGGCGCGGCAAACGTCGCCAACATGCTGCGCGGACTGGAGGCGGAAGTCACTCTCGCCGGCGTTGTCGGAGCCGATCCCGATGGAGTCTGGGTCGCGAAAGAGCTCGAACGATTTGGAGTCGACTGTGCGGCTCTGGTCGTGGACAGTGACCGGCCGACGACCTGCAAAGTCCGATTCATGGGACGTGCCCAGCACCGTCATCCTCATCAAATGCTGCGGGTCGATCGGGAAGATCGAAAGCCTGTCGCCTCAGCCATTGTCGTGCAACTGCTGGCAGCCATCCTTCCCCGGCTGCATGAATTTCAAGCGGTGCTGATTTCCGACTATGCGAAAGGAGTCTGTACTGCAGAACTGCTGCGACCTTTGATCAAGGCCGCACGGGCCGCGGGATTGCCGGTGATTGTCGATCCCGCCGCAGGCGGCGATTACAACATCTACCGTGGCGCAACAGGCGTCACACCCAATCGCTCGGAAACTCAAAAGGCAACGGGTGTTGAAATCCGGACGATCGATGCTGCCTATCAGGCGGGGCAGTTGCTTGTCGAAAAGTTCGAGCTCGACATGGCCTTTGTTACGCTCGACCGGGACGGAATTGTTCTGGCGCCGCGTAATGGTCAATCTGTCCACTTGCCCACCCGCGTGCGTGAGGTCTACGACGTGACCGGAGCCGGCGATATGGTTCTGGCCATGTTCGGATTGGGCATGGCCGCCGGCATCGATCCGACCAATCTGTGTCGACTGGCGAACGTGGCCGGGGGACTTGAGGTCGAACAAGTCGGCGTCGTTCGCATCAGTCGCAAAGAGATTTTGACCGACCTGCTGCGAGGATCCCGTCGCGCGGCAGGAAAGGTCTGTACCGTCGACGAGTTGACGCGGCATGTTGCCGCAAGGCACAAAGCGGGACAAAAGGTGGTCCTCACCAATGGTTGTTTTGACCTGCTCCACGTGGGGCATCTCAGCTACCTGCAGGAAGCCGCCCAGGAAGGAGATTGCCTGATTGTCGCAATCAACAGCGACAATAGCGTGCGACGTTTGAACAAGGCGCCCGATCGACCGATCTTCAATGAAGAGTACCGCGCTCAGATGCTCGCGGGGCTGGAATCGGTTGATTACGTCGTTGTCTTCGATGAAGAGACTCCCCATGCCGTCTTGCGCCAGATACAGCCGGACGTGCTCGTGAAAGGGGGAACCTATCGCGAAGACGAGATCGTCGGACGCGAGGTGGTGCTCGGCTACGGTGGACGAGTCAAGGCGTTGGGGATTACCCCGGGGGTTTCGACCACTGAGATCGTAAGGCGGTTACGGGCCGTCCAGACCGAGGCAATTTCGATTCCGTTGCCTCAACCCGCTGAACGACGTGCAGCGTGAGGCAAAACTCAGCTCAATGGCTCTAAATCCCATGAAGCTTGCAATCTTCCTCCCCAACTGGATTGGCGACGTCGTGATGGCGACGCCCGCTCTCCGCGCGATTCGGAACGAATTTTCGTCGGCAGAGATCGTCGGTGTGATGCGTCCTTACGTCGCTGATGTCCTCGCGGGGACCGGACTGATCGATCGTGAGCTGTTCTATAATCCCCGCAGCAAGGATTCGTCGCAGCGAGATATCAGTTTGATTCGCCGCCTGCGCGCGGAGCGATGCGACACGGTTGTCCTTCTGCCGAATTCCTTCCGTAGCGGAGTGCTCGCCTGGTTGACTGGTGCCCGTCGGCGTGTGGGATTTGCGCGTGATTTGCGGAGCTGGTTGCTGACGGATCGAGTCGTTCCCAAATCGAAATCGACGCCTCATCCGGTAATGGACGAGTATCTGCGTCTGGCCGATCGAATGGGGTGTCGTTCGCTGGCAACGAAGACGGAACTGGCGGTTTCTCCCGAGGACCAGGCACGGCTGGACGAGTTCTGGTCGGGCCGATGGGTCACGGAGAACCAGGAATGGAAGCAGATCACAAGTCAGAGTCCCGCCAACTACGTATGTCTGAATACCGGTGGAGCATTCGGTGCCGCAAAGAACTGGCCCCGAGAATACTTTGCCGCGTTGGCACGTCGCATCGCGACAGAGCTTAACCGTTCGGTCCTGATTGTCTGTGGACCTGCAGAACGGGATGACGCGCGCTGGATTGCGGAACAGGCGCGACATCCTTCGGTGCTGAGTCTGGCTGATACTCCACCCAGCATCGGGTTGACCAAAGCGGCGATTCGCTCGGCCCAGTTGCTGGTCACAACGGATTCCGGGCCACGTCACTTCGCGGCTCCGTTTGGTACGCCCGTCATTACTTTGTTCGGTCCAACGCATATCGAATGGAGTGAAACGCGGTATGAACTGGCAGAGCACTTGCAATTGAAACTTGATTGCGGACCCTGTCAGCAGCGAGAATGCCCATTAAAGCACCACCGCTGTCTGCGGGATCTGAGCGTCGAGAATGTGTACGCTGCAGTGCAGCGTCAACTTCAGCGGCGCTCATCCCTTCCCAAGGTCGCATAGGGACATCCGTAAAAGTAAACTCAGTGTCTGCAACGTCGGCAGGTCGTGATTCGCAGGAAGCGGTGAAAGACGGCCGACGCGCTTGCCAGAGAATCGCACCTGTTCAGTTTTGCCTGGAAGCTCCCACCCTTGTCAGCAATCCCGATCTGAACGTCTGGGGCCAACTCAATTCACATCGAGACGTTCTATGCACATTGCTCTGATCCGCCGTTTCTGCTCGCTGAAAAAGGCGGGAGCTGAACGGTACTGCGTCAATCTTTTTCGGGGGCTGCAAAAACTTGGACACCAGGTCACAGTCATCGGTGAAGGAATTGATGATGAACTCCGCAATGAAGTGGAATTCGTGCCGATTCACGTCGATCGAATGACTTCCTGGACTCGAAACCTGTCGTTCTCGGCAAACTGTGCTAAATTCGTGCGTTCCCGCCCCTTCGACATTGTTCACGGGCTGTCACGCGTTGAAGGTCTCGATACCTTTCGTTTAACTGACCCCATGCAGACGCATTGGGTGAAGGTCTGGTACCGCAATCCTGTTTCGCAGTGGTTTCAGCAACTGAACCCTCGACATCGCGCGATCTTCGAACTGGAACGAAAACTGTATGGACCGACGGGGGTTCGTCGGGTGATTGTTCAATCAAAACTCGACGCTCGCCTGCTGACTCAGTACTTCGGCATTGATGAGTCCCGCATTCGCCATATCGTTAATGGTGTGGATACGAGCGTCTTTCACCCGGGCGTTCGATTCGAACGGGATGCCGTTCGCAGTGAGCTGTTCGGACAGTTTCCTTCGGCAGCTTCTGGTCAGGCGGGGAACGACGCAAGAGAAACTGGTGCTGACGTTCAGCAGGACGACACCCCGCTGATCATCTTCGCTTCGATGGATTTCCGCAGAAAGGGTCTCGATTCTCTCTTGGCAGCTCTGGCAAAGACGAAAAATCGCGACATCCGGCTAGCTGTACTGGGGGCAGGTGACATTGAGGGCTACCGCCGCATCGCGCGGTCGCTGGGCATCGAACAACGGGTCTACTTCGCGGGGAGGCAAAGTTCGATCGCGCGATTCTATGGGGCCGGCGATCTGTTCGTCCTGCCAACGGTGTATGAGCCTTTCCCGAATGTGAACCTCGAAGCCATGGCTTGCGGAACTCCTGTGATTACAACGGCGACGGCTGGAGGGGCCGACATCATCCAGGTGGGCCGCAATGGATACGTGATCCCGGATGCATGGTCTGTTCAGGAGCTGACTGAACAAATCGACCATTTCTTCGCGCTTCCCTCCAATGTCAGGATAGCGATGAGCGATGCCTGCTGGCAGGTCGCCTCCCGCTTAAAAGTTGAAGATAATGCCCGGCAAGTCGTTCAGCTCTTTGAAGAAGTGTTGCGGGAAAAAAATGCAGGGTGAATGCGATGTCACCGCCACACACTTAATTAGCGAGGCGAAGAAACGGACTGGTCCCGAGCGTCACGCGGTGCAAGAGAGCCCATTACGGATTTACCCGCCCTGCGTCAAGTCCCTTTTATTGGGTTATACCTGCGAGGCCATTGCGTCTTAGCAATTGAGTAGCGGACAGTTTCGGTCCCCTCTGCTTCGGTGTACTCTTGATCGCAGGACTCTATCACATCAATCCTGTTATTGGTCGTTCTGACCGGTACCCGCTCGCGAGCGTCATTGACACCGAGGCAGACATGGCGAAGAAGAAGCAAACAGCAAAACTGTCAGTGGGAGAACTGCGCTTAATGGCCGTCCTCTGGCGATTAGGACCTCTCAAACTTTCCGAGGCCTACCGTGAACAGCCTGGGAATGTCGGCTACACGACGATTCAGACGCAGCTTAACCGCCTTGTAGACAAAGGGGTTGCCGTACGGTCGAAGTCTCGACCTATGCGCTACGAAGCTTTACTAGACCCTAATGCGGCCGGGGCCGGAATGTTGCAACTACTGGTCGATACTGTTGGCAGTGGCAGTATCCTTCCCCTGGTTCAGCAACTGGTGACGCTCCGTCCTATCTCCAAAAGCGAGGCACTGGAGTTGAAGGAAATCATCGATGATTCCGTTTCACCCAGGAAAGGAGTAAAGAAGGCCGTGAAGCGTGTGAAAGCCAAATAGGTTTCCTCTTGGACGAGTGTTCACTGAGAATAGCTTGCTTTTCGGTAATACTCCTTGTGCCGCCATCCAAGCGGTAACTCCCCCCTCGTGGGGCAATCCATTGCGAATTTTACCACCATGGATTTGACCCGGTTGCGATGAGCAATTGAGCGTTTTGCATCCATTTGGTTGACGAACCAATTCAGCGACGTGACACTGACAGGTCAAGTCGAGATTTTCGACCAGGGGATATCGATCTGTTGATTCATCGCTGCTGAGGAGCCTTCGTTCATGCTGCTACGCGTGTTGTCTGTCGCATCTGTGCTGGGACTGCTGCCGGGAATCCTGAGTGCGGGCGAGCCGAGGTTTGAACGAATCGAACTGGATGCGACATTTCGATCCGAAGGAGTCACCGTGGGGGACTTCAACAAGGACGGAAAACTCGATGTTGCCGCTGGCGACGTCTGGTATGCCGCTCCCGATTGGAAGCGGTCACGGTATCGGCAGCCGCTCAATCAGCAGGGACAGCCAACCGAGGCATATGACGGCACGAAAGGCTACTCGAACTGCTTTGCCAGTTTTACCTACGACCTGAATGGTGATGGTTGGGATGACATCATTGCTGTCGGCTATCCAGGCGACCCGTTCTACTGGTACGAAAACCCCAAAAATAAAGAGGGGGACTGGAAGGCTCACGAAATCTGGCACAGTGCCTGTAATGAGACCGTACTGTTCACCGACGTGAACAACGATGGCAAGCCCGAACTGATTCTGGGATCACAACCAGAACGACAGATGGGGTATCTTACGATTCCGGCGACCGAAAAATGCAATGAAAAATGGGTCTTTACCCCCATCAGTGAACCGGGTGAACCTCATGAGAACGGCACGTTCAAGTATTACCACGGGTTGGGGACTGGCGACGTCAATTCGGACGGACGGATCGATGTCATCATCCCCCATGGATGGTGGGAAGCACCGGCGAAGCTCGGTGATGGTACCTGGACGTTCCATCCACTCCCGCTGGCCAAAGACAATCAGGGGGCTCCCCTGCCCGCTTCAAACATCCAGGTGATCGACCTCGACCTGGATGGTGACAATGATTTGATCCTCAGTTCAGCTCATGCCTTTGGGATCTGGTGGTTCGAGAATCCCGGCAAGGATTCCTCAGAACCCTTTAAGTATCACTTGATTGACGAATCATTCTCGCAAACCCACGCACTGGCTCTTGTCGATCTGGTAGAGAAGAACAAGCCCGCTCTCGTGACGGGAAAGCGATTCTTCGCTCATATGGGAAGTGATCCCGGCGAGTTTCAGCCGGTCGTGATGTACTGGTTCGAGATCGAACGGACGAAGGGGCAGCCACCCCGGTTCGTCAAGCACGAGATTGAAGCGGGTCGGGACACAGGTGTCGGAACGCAGTTCTCCATGGTCGATTTCAATCGTGATGGTCGACTCGACATCGTGCTTTCCAACAAAAAGGGTGTGAATGTCCTCCTGCAAAAGTAGGTGGTCGCGAAGACACGGTGCGTGGGAGATGACGTCGACTTCCCATCGATTCCGACAGCACGGATGACGTGGTCCCTTGCCAGGATCTGGTAACGTTCGATTTGCGTGAACTTTCCGGGTAGACCAGGACGATCGTCTCTCATGCCTTCGACTCACCCCAATTTGGGTGACCGAGCCGATAAAGAGAGGCTTACGAAATCAACTCACCCGGATTCCGTGCCGGATTCGTTAGACGAATCGGTGGTTCAGATCGAGCCTGTTTCTGATGACGGTGGCATGCCGCGTGGATTCTGCTGTCGTTCTGGCGACTTTGAACTCTAATTCCGGCGGGACTTATGCATCCAGACCGTATCGGCCCCTATCTGATTGAGAAGCGAATTGGTGCCGGCGGGATGGGGAACGTCTACCTCGCCAGACACAAGGATTCCACGGAATCCGTCGCAGTGAAAGAACTCCCCGCGTCACTAGCGCGGGAAGGAGGATTCATTTATCGCTTCAATCGCGAAATTGAAGCGATGGAAAAGCTCAACTGCCCAAACATTGTGAAATTTTATGACAGTGGCTCTGACGGGGATACGTACTACTATGCGATGGAGTATGTGGACGGAGAAACTCTGACGGCCAAACTGCGTCGAGAGAAACGCATCCCCTGGAGAGAGACGATTGAAATCGCCAGGCAAATTTGCGCTGGACTGAAGCATGCTCATGATGCGGGTGTCGTACACCGTGATCTGAAGCCGTCGAATCTGATGCTGAGTAAGGACGGGCAGGTCAAGATTACCGATTTTGGTGTCGCTCAGGTCTTCGCCGCGGAACGTCTGACTGCTACCGGAGGGGTAATCGGGACCGCAGAGTTCATGTCACCCGAACAGGTGAAGGGTTCGTGGACAGATAAACGCAGCGACCTGTATTCGCTAGGAGCGGTCATCTACACGATGTTGGTGGGCCAGCCCCCGTTCGTGGGAATGAATGCGACGGATATCATGCAGAAGCAGCGGTTCGGCCGCTTTGATCCACCCAAAAATTACGTGCCAGAAATTCCTGCGACCTTGGACCATCTCGTCTGCCAGTTACTCGAGAAGGAACCCGACAAGCGCCTCCCGGACGCGTTCGTGACGTCCAAAAAGTTGCAAGAGGTGTTGTCACGATACGACGCAGATATCTCTGACGCTGTCGTCTCGCCCACGGACAGGACCCGATCGGATTCCGGCGACGCGCACGCTGCGATTGGCGGAGAACTCGTCAGAGACATCGTCAAAATGGAGATCGCAAACGAACCTTCCTTATTGGGACATGTGTTCAATAACACTTGGGTCCTGTTAACGCTGCTGGCGATGATTTTCGCCGGAGTCGGCTGGCTACTATGGAATTCTAAGTCTCAAACGGAATCATCCGAGGTGGAATTTACTGGAGCAACAGAAGCAGAACGGATCGTTCAGGCTGCGCGATGGCGCTGGAAAGGCGGTGATCCCCACGCGGCCCTGCTTCAGCTGGACGCCCTTCAGGCGGTCATTCAGGGGGATCCCGATGTCCAATCCGTACGGAATTCCATCGAGCGACTCCGATCAGCAATTGCCAAGCAGACGAAAACTCCGGACCAGCAGGAATTCGTCGAACGAGCACTGAGTCGTGCCGATGGTCTTCCCGAAGACCGACAAGAAGAAGCGCGAGAAGTTTATGAAGGGATTATCCTGCTCTATCAGGGTGATAAACGCCTAGAGGCATTCGTCGAACGTGCTCGTAGCAAACTCAAGGAGATTTCCCATTCCACCCCATAGAAACGATTGCGCGATGGAGTCGCCACTCGACTCTGTCGCGGCTCTGACTCTTTCACCTCGACGCGGGCAAGTCTTGCATGAGCTGAACAAACGGGTCCTTCGTACATTATTCTCCAGTCTGCTCGTGGCCTCTCTCAGTTTGGGCTGCCGGGTTGAAAAGCCAGCGACCGCACCCGTGACAATGACAGATTGCCCCCCCTCAGACGTGGCCAAGTCGCCTGACGTGGTGACCGCGGCGCAGCCTGTCGTGGAGACTCAGCCAGAATTCGAACTGGAGCCGGACTTCCGACGGCTGACTCTTGACGATTTCGACAAGTTCGGCGCTGAGCCCGATACATGGGGGGCCAGTGAGGAAGGTTTTTCTTGTACGGGAAAGCCTCGAGGATATCTCTATTCATTAGACGCTTATCAGGATTTCACCTGGCGGTTTGATTACCGCTTTCCCCGTCCGGCTAAACTCACGGACGACAGTAAATTCAAAGGGAACACGGGCTTCCTGGTCTACATCACCGGCCCACACAAGTTGTGGCCGATCTGCCTGGAAGTACAAGGTAAGCACGCTCAGATCGCGACCGTGAAAGAAAACGGAGGGGCCCAGCCAGTCTCTGTCGAGGATGACAACGAAGCTCGGCAGCGCTCCCGAGCCCCCGTCGGACAGTGGAATGCGATCGAAGTTGTCTCCAGAAGTGGCGAGCTTCGTGTGTTTCTGAACGGCAGCCTGATCTCGCATTCCAAGCCAGACTTCCTCAGCGAAGGTTTAATCGGAGTCCAGGCAGAGGATCACCCTTTCGAAGTCCGCAGGATGAGGATCCGCCGCGATTAGTGTGCCTGTGCAGCGGGCGCCCCACCCTCAAGAATCGTCTGGAGGAGATTATCGTGTGGATAGGGGTGTCCGCAGTGCTGTGTAAACGCTTCGCCGTACGCCACACCGATTTCCTGCCCTCTTGCGGCCGACCAGCGGCGGCATCCATCGAGATACTCGTCCAGCCCGTGTTGACGACGTAGCCACATTCGCTGGCTTTCATGGCAAGCAAGCATTTCCAGCTTCTTCTCCATGGTTTCGGAGACGTCGACAATAAAACCTTTCGGAAGCGGATTGCCGTAGTAGTCGATCCCTTGAATGGCATCCACGTAGTACAGGTACGGAATCTTCGTGGTAGGGGTGGCCGGATCCCATTGGTGTGTGACGTAGTTGGGACAGCTTGCGTTGAAGCACGCGTCACGCACGAGGCGGCTGGTCATCTCATGATCGCTCATGTAATCGATCGGAGGGGCCGTGATGACGATGTCGGGTCGTGTCTTGCGAATCGCCTCAGTCACGCGCTGTCGGCTTTCGTTGTCGACGACGATGCTCAGGTCGCGGAATTCCAGACAGGCATAGTCCGCACCGAGAAGCTGTGCCGATCGAAAAGACTCATTGCGCCTGACTTCGGCAATTTCTTCTGCCGACAGCTCGGCACTTCCGCAATCCCCAGGCGTCATCGTCGCCAGTGATACCTGACAGCCAAGATTCTTCAGGCGAATCAAAGTTCCCGCACACTGGAGTTCGATGTCGTCGGGGTGTGCGTGAATGGCGAGAACTCGAACCTGATTGCTTTCTTTCAACATCAATTCGTCACCTTAATGAACTTCCGCAGAATTCAGATCATCTTCTAACCGGGTACCGATTCTTTCGCGACGCTGACGAAGTAACGGGCTGTCGCTCCAGGGAGACGGAACGTCAGCTTCGATCTCGTCGAAGTCTGAGCCGTCATTGCGTCCGACATTTTTGGCAAAGATACCGAGGCTGCGGTTGGCTAGCCACAAGTACAGAAATCCAACACCCAGGAAATGCAAAAGAAGGAAAATCCAGTGCCCGGGTGTGTCGGGAACATCGGAAAGAACCACAGCGGGGCTGATAAACTGAATTGCGGTGACCCAGAACGGAGGTACCGGCTCGGGGAAAAGCGCCCACGCAATCAGGGGCGGGAGAGTACAGACGAGGCTGATCACGGTCATTGTGATCAGGATTGCCTGGGTTTGTGAGCGGCGGCGGAGCCCCTGGTGGAAACCAAACCAGGCAATCGTAGGCAGGTAGAGCGTGACTGAGAGAATGGCCCGAATGGCTGAAAATAGAATCGCAGTCTCGGACAATACTCGGGGATGATAGTTCGAAGTTCGGACCCACGACTCCCACCAGAGCTGAAAGGCGTAAACTGTTGCGAATGGGATCCACAGCATGTGAATTGTACGCCAGATCCCCGCGAATTTCTGCTTGACGATTTCCTCGCTCTTGAGCGGTGTCGTCAGTAGAACATCGAGCGTCTGATGAGATCTTTCCGAGCCAATCAGTCCAGTCGCCTGAATTGAGATCACCAGGGCTGCGACAATCCAAAGGATCCAACTGGCGATGTACGCGGGAGCGAATCGGGAATAGATTGAATGATCATTGGTGGGCCACAGTAGCAGGAAAGTGATCGGAGCTTGAATCAGGATCAACATTCTGAACCGATAGCGGGTGGTCCCCAGCGATCGCTTTGATGTTTCGCGCCAGCGGATCGGATCGTAGTACGGCAGTCCGACGGTTTCCCGGACCAGGACCACTCCTTTCGTCAAACGGTTGTTGTTGGCCTTATCAAAGAATCGATCGAGCCCCTTAAACGTTTTCAGCATCAGGTTATTTGCTCGAACGAAGGCCCGCCGCCACAGGACCAGTGTGCGAACGCGATGCTGAGAGCGGCTGTCCCAAGCGTGGGCAGCGTCATGACCATACAGTCTAGCACGGTCTGCTGTCTCAAGTTCCGAAACCGGCCTGCCTCGGCGGCGATCAGCTCATTTCCGTTCACAATTGCCGGACCAAATGCGAGGACAACCCCGCTTGGAAAGGTCGAACCTCTTTCGAACAGCCACGTATGAGCTTCATCGCTGAGAAGGGGCAATGTGAGCATCTCAAATGCCGGACGGTAGAGAGACTCGTAAAGAGCCGCCGATCCGGCAATACACAGCGCACCAAGCAGATAGGCAGCCAGAAACGAAGATGCCGTCGTACGAAACCACGCCGAGCAGAGAATCGAGAACGCTCCGACCTGCAGCGCGGTTGCTACCAAAACCCACGTCAACTTGACAATGTCAGTCGCTTCGACACCTCCCAGACTGTAGCCAGTCCCCAGAAGTGGCAATGACAGCATCATGAACGATGCGATCGGAACCAATCTGCTGAACAGTTTCTCGAAAATGATGGTCCAGGGGCCGAGTCTGGTCAGCAGAAGCAGACCAAGCGTATCTCGTTCTTTTTCTGCAGTCAGTACGCCACAGGTCATTGCGGGGAGAAACAGGTAGATCGCTACAAACTGGAGAAATCCCAGTGAGATAAAAATTTTGCGACCTTCTCCCAGAATGTTCAGCCCGTTCCATCCCCCCTGCTGACGCTGAAAAATCCAGATTGTCATCCCGTACAGAAGGAGCGCAAAGAGCGCTCGCAAGATGTATGTCCGTTTTCGGGCCGATTGCTCGATGAGTTCTTTCGTCAGAAGCGGAAGATCAAGTTTCACGGTGTACGGGCCCATACACATTCATCCTTGGACGGGTTTACCGATACATAGGCGTCCTTGGAAGCCCCGACACGGGTTCGTGCCGGTAATGAGTTCCTCCATGCGGAATCGTCAGACGCGAATCGACTGTTGCCGTATCGCCGGGCAGATTAGCGAGTCGTGGTCGGAATGTGACGATCAGCATGAGAGGTAGATACCACAGGACGTAGATTCCGCCTTGATGCGGGTACCAGAACTGCGTGGCGACAATGATGGCCGCGGAATTGGCGAGCAGCGTTTCCAGATTTTTCTTATGGGGCCAGATAGTCAACGTCGCAAGCAGCACAGTGAATGTTGCGAACAC
This sequence comes from Schlesneria sphaerica, assembly GCF_044336245.1. Taxonomy (NCBI): domain Bacteria; kingdom Pseudomonadati; phylum Planctomycetota; class Planctomycetia; order Planctomycetales; family Planctomycetaceae; genus Schlesneria; species Schlesneria sphaerica. Next base: position 6,655,401 of record NZ_CP172346.1, read on the forward strand.
GGGAATACGGTAAGCAGGGTTATAGAGACTCCAGAACCCCACCCCTTCATCCGCTTGAAACTTCAGGAGACTCCAGTCGATTGACCCAATCGTCTGCCGGGTGAAGCTGTGAGAATCGGCTGAGGTCAGTACCAGACTTCCCAGCAGTACCGCACCGGTCAGGACGAGCGCCATTCCGAATCGCATCGCGCCGCGCCCCCAGTAGAATGCCATCCAGATCGGCAACAGAAAGACTGGGAAAAACAGGGTCCCGCAGGCCAGTCCAAGCAGTCCTCCCGCAACCGTAGGACGATTGTGCGCGGCAACAGCCCACACGATCAAAGCCGCGGGCAGCAAGTGGTTCACTCGGGTGACGTCAAAGGCCGTGACGGGCAGCAGGAGATACATTGTTCCCATCGCCAGACCCAGGTTGGTATCGCTGAAGTGCCAGCGACCGACTGCAATCAAGCCCAACAGGACGGCCAAGTGGGAAAGGAAGGCCATCGACTGTGCGACCGCCTTGGCGGCTCCCCCGGTGAACGGGACTACGGACGTGGCCAGGAGTCGGCTTGCAGGACCAGTCGTGTCTCCGGCATCGGCCGGGCTGTACAGCGTTGAGGGCTCTTGTCGCTTCAGCAATTCGACTGCGTGATTGGCGGTTTGGACTGCACCGATGTCGGTGGGTTCGGTGATGATCTTGGTCGTTTGGAATAGCAGGGCCGCTGCACAAAGAAACGCCATACCAGCGGGGTTCAGGTTTTGCTCCATTCGTGGACGTCGGGTAAGAGTCCAGTCAAAAAGCAGTCGCATCAGCAACAGGCCGCTCACGGCAAACAGCCAGCAGTAGCCCAGCGTTGACCCGGCATAGTTGGATTTCACCAGCAGCAGCCCTGGCGCGAGAGAGAGCAGCAGTGCCAAGTCCAGGTTTCGGATGGACCAGAACCGACTGAATTTAAAGAACACCGCGATGATCAGCAGTAACGACAAATAGAACCATGTCGGTTCGTTGACTTTATAGCCCGTCAGTATGTCTTCCATTTCCGCAGCTCCAAACGCGGCCATTCCACCGACGGCCGCTTTGCTAGAACTCTGTCGTCAGCGTGGACGCTCCCCGGAATGAAAACCGTCAATCGTTGCCCGTTTTTCGTTTCGCAACCAGCGGCGTGAACGGTGCGTGAGGTAGAACATGTGTCCTCCAAAGTCCCCGCCGACTCTCCCGGCCCCTGCTTTCTCGGCCAGTAACGAGACTCCCTTGCTTTCAGGAACTAAAGGATACGGTACCACTGACAGAGTTCAATTGGAATTTCGCATTCACACCCAATAGCTTCGGCATCCGCTCTCTGATCTGACCACTTCTGCAAACTGCTGTGGAGTTTCCGGAAATGCCGCTATTTTGAACGTCTCGGGGACGACCCTAATGAAATTGACGAAGGTAACGATTGTCACCACCGCCGACCCCTGCCGGTCAATCAACGCCATGTGTCAAAGGACAGGCGGCCAATGTCAGAAGGTCCTGTTTCAGGTTCATCAATCGATTGGAAGGTGAGGCTGTCACCTGGACCGCGCGGCGGCGGGTGACGGAGGACGCCACTTCTTTCTCGCGGTTCCGGCAGCAGATTAACCACGGTAAGTGGCGTAAGACTGAAAAGTTTCCCAAAGTGAAACCTCGACGACGGGCAGGTCCTGCGATTTAGCGAAATCAAAGATCAATCGAGCAATGTTTTCTGCTGTCGGGTTGCTGTCGATCAGATAGAGTGGTTCGCCTTGAGCGAGCAGATAATCAACCACCGGATCGTTCCTGTTGAGGATCATGCGGTGGTCGAGATTCTTGTCGATCCAGCCCGCCACATGTTTCTTGATGTCACTGAAATCGACGAGCATTCCTCTGTCATCCAACGCGTCGTTTTCCAGGACAATAATTGCTTTGCCGTTGTGTCCGTGGAGGTGCTTGCACTTTCCATCGTAGTTCAGCAGACGATGGCCGTAACAGAATTCGATCTCTCGAGTTACGCGAAACATTATCGATTCCTTAGTTCACCGGGGGGTGAATTGGGTTGTGAATCAGGCGAAAGGCACCTGGCGGAGTAGTGCGGCCCGCCCGACAGTCTAATCCTCTTCTGTCGGTCGGGGAAATCAAAACGGGATCTCCCGACGGGCAGACATCTTTCCTCATCAGAGCAGAACGACCGAAAAGCAGGTCGACGACCGTTAAACGCTTGTTGATCGTTATGGCGTCATAAGGGATGTCATGCCTCGCTCGGCAAAATCGCGAAAGGCAAGGAGTGGTAATCATTCATCGTCGAGATCGACACCCAGAATTTCGTCTTCGAATTCATCCAGATCAATTCCACGGTCGATGGCCGACGAGATTGCTTCTTCCCGCTCGCCCTTGGTGTGATCATCGGCCTTTGAGCGGAAGTAAAGCTTGATCGGGACTTCCTTGAACGGAAGCCGTTCTCGCAGAACCCCCAGCAGGTATCGTTTATAGTCCTCGTCGAACAGTTCCTTGGCGTTGCACTTGATGACGATCGTTGGGGGTTCGGTTGCCACCTGCGTAGCGAACAGAATTCGCGGTGTCCGGTTCATTCGCGTTGGCGGTGGCGCGTTCTTGACTGCAGCCCGAATCAGCTTGTTCAGCTCACCCGTTTTGGTACGGAATCGGGATTGCTTGTAGATCGACTGCGCGAGGTTGATCAACTTCTTGACGTTGCGTCCCTCTTTCGCGGTGATCACGCAGACGGGGACGTGCCGCATGTGCATGAAGTTCTTGAACAAGTACTCGGCCCATTCCGAAGTCCCGGTCGACTCTGGAGCGAGATCCCACTTGTTGATGACGAAGATGCATGGCTTGTGCTCGTCATGGATTTCTCCGACGAGTTGCTTATCAACCTTCGAAATCGTTTCCATGCAGTCGAAGAACATCAACACAACGTTCGCGCGGCGAATACTCCGTTTCGCCCGTGCCAGTCCGTACCATTCCACGTTGTTCGCGAGACTTTTGCGTTTGCGGACCCCGGGGGTGTCGATCGCGATGAACGATTTGCCGTCCATCTGAAAACGGACGTCGATGCTGTCGCGCGTCGTCCCGGCGATTTCACTGACGATGACGCGATCGTCTTCTGCCAACTGGTTGATGAACGTGCTTTTTCCGACGTTCCGCCGCCCGACAATGGCGAGTTTCAACTCGGGAACTTCTTCCAGCGATTCACCTTCTTCCGCTTCCAGATTGTCAGGAGGCGGAAGGATATTGAGAACGGCTCGCAGCAGTTCGTCCTGGTTACGATTCCCTTTCACACTGATCGTGATGAGCGGTGCATCCGCAACCTGATAGAACTCGGCAGCTTCGCGATCCACTTTGGGGGAATCGCATTTGTTGACGACCAGCAGTTTGGGTTTGTCGATTTTCCAGAGCCGGCGACTGACTTCCTGATCCAACGCCGTGATGCCGGCAGGACCTTCCACGACGAACATGATCACATCAGCCTGCTCGAGAGCAATCCGAATCTGTGTGTCGACTTCCTCGGACAGCTCGCCGACGTCAACGATTCCGATTCCACCCGTGTCAATCAATTCGAAATAGCGATCGTCGACATGCATCAGGTAGGTGACGCGGTCACGAGTCACCCCCGCCATCGGGTCCACAACCGAAACTCGCTTGTGGGCGAGCCAATTCATGATCGAGCTTTTGCCAACGTTGGGACGGCCGACGATGGCGACTTTAGGCACGGACATTCTACAGATCTCTACTGAAAGCAAGGTTTTCGGAACCTTACATCATAGCAGAGCTCTCTAAAGAGTTCAGCCAGTCCGAGAAGACTTGCCCGCTTTTGGCAATCCTTGACGCCTCATTACTGTTCTTCTCGCTGCTCTCCCGCAAGCTGCAGCCGATCAGGCGCGGCTCGACCACTTGGCCCCTGAAATGCAACAGTCGAGGGAAGTTCCTGATTGGGTTGGCCTGGCCGGCGTGACGTTGTGCGTTCGATTTCATTCCGCGCAGTCCCCGACTGGAAGGGACCTAAACCGAGAAGAAACGTGTTGGTGTCGTGGGACATCGATGCCGTAACACCTCCTGGGCCAAGAAGTTCATGCGATTTGACGTCGTAGGCAACCATCCCGATTTTGGCAAGCGCTGACTGTTTCTGCTTCTGCCAGAAGCGGACTTCGGGCAGTGTCATCATCCCGGGCAGGACGATTTCCGGAATTCCCACGTAGGAGTCCGAATTGTCGGTGCCGATTCCACCACTGCGGACTTCCACAACAATGTCCGCATCTTCCGCTTTGGGGGCAATTATGGCCCCGTTCAACATGAGACGGTGCCGGATTGAGCCGACCACATAGCCTTTGTCGATACCTTCGAGATATTTTTCCTCGACGAAGACACGGGAACCCTGAAATGCAGTGAAATCGCACTTCGCCAAGGATTGATCGACGGCACCGGAAATCAGAAACTGCTCGCGGGCCGTGCGGGCCGTGTCCGACCGCTTCATCGTGGAACAGCCCATTGCGAACGGGCCCATCGCCAGCAAAAATATCAGGATGTGCCTTGCCATCGACTCTACCTCGTCCGCGCTGGTTTGGGATTGGATAAATCAGGACACGTGTCGCCGATCTGAAGAGATCGTGGCCAACGCGGACACGCGAAGTGAATTGCTGCGATCCCGTTCAGAACACGACAGAACTGAGCCCACGGAGGGATCAAGGCCTGGCACAAGCTCTGGCGGACCGGCTTAATGAATTGTTCGATTTGGGTGCAAGGGAGATTGCCGGGGCGTTTTAGCGAACAACAAAAAATGCAACAAGCCGAATTTTCGTGGGAAGTTGCGCTGCACCGCTTGGAGAGTCAACCTGTTTCGGCAAGAATAACGACGCCGCAGGACGACTGAGAACGTAACTTTGATTTCGGCTCAAGGCCCGTAGAATTCGTGTCGGACGAGTTGGCTCGGCAGCAGAATCCCAAAAAGAAGCTGCTGAAGGGGGCGGTCACGCCGGGGAGTTTTTCTCTGGCAAACCTTTTCCGAGGGTTCAACCTGCTCGGGTTGGCTATCAGAGATTTATCCGGTGGCACATGGTGAAAGAGCTCGGGGGGAATGTCGCGGAGGCTGTCGCGACGGCTAAAGTGTCCTGCTCTGAGCAACGTTATTAGTCAGGGAAGATTTTCACAATCAGGTCATAATCGCTCTCATAAAACTACAGAATCCATTGATTTCCAGCGTGCGGCACCATGACCTGCCCCCCGCCCCGATCAGCGATATCGATAGAACTTAGAAAAAGCATGCAGCGAATTCTGCTCAAATCCAAGATTCATCGTGCAACCGTCACTGACGCTCAACTGCATTATGAAGGAAGCGTTACCATCGACTACGACCTCATGCACGCGGCGAATATCGCCGAGCACGAGCAGGTTCATATTTACGATGTGAACAATGGCAATCGACTGATCACCTATGCCATTCGCGGGCCCGAGGGGAGTGGGACCATCTGCATCAATGGAGCGGCAGCGCATCTGGTCTCCCCCGGTCATCTCGTCATTATCTGCGCTTATGCCCAGTTCGAAGAGTCAGAAGTGCAAACGCACAAGCCGAAGGTGATACATGTCGATCCAAAGAACCGAAGGACCGACTGAATCAGCCGGAGTCGGTTCGTACGACAGAGCTGCTGAAGGCGGTATTTCAACTTAGAATTCCGGCAGCAATCGCAAATGGGATGCGGAACATCGCGCGCTTGTCACTCGTGAAACTCTCGAGCGGCGTAAGGGGTATCGGTTGGCTGTCTGCCGCAACAACGTGTGCTGCGGCCGTGAAAACTCGTGGGCCGGTCAAGTTCAGCTTGGTTGACATTCCGTTGATACCGGTCTAGTTTCGTGCCAAAATGCCGGTCTCGCTTCTCACTCTTCGTTTCCAATTTCAACGATTGAAAGGCAACTCCGATGGGTCGTCCTGTTACCCTGTTTACTGGCCAATGGGCTGACCTGAAGCTCGAAGACCTCTGCAAGAAGGCCAAAGATTTTGGCTACGACGGGCTGGAACTGGCCTGCTGGGGTGACCACTTCGAAGTGGACAAGGCTCTGTCGGATGATACCTACTGTGCCCGTAAACGAGAGCTTCTCGAAAAGTACGATCTCCAGGTATTCGCGATCTCTAACCATCTGGTTGGACAAGCGATTCTCGACAATATCGACGCACGTCACAAAAGCATTCTTCCACCCTACGTCTGGGGTGATGGCAAGCCTGAAGGCGTGACGCAACGTGCGATCGAGGAAATGAAGAATACTGCCCGCGCAGCTCAGAAGCTGGGTGTCGGTATCGTCAATGGTTTCACCGGCTCAAGCGTCTGGCACCTGATTTACGACTTCCCTCCCACACCGAAATCGATGTACGACGATGGATTCAAGTTGCTCGCCGAGCGATTCAATCCGATCCTCGACGTCTTCCAGGAATGCGGAGTCAAGTTCGCGCTGGAAGTACACCCCACCGAAATCGCCTTCGACCTGTATTCCGCCGAGCGGGCTGTTGCCGCGCTGGGTGGACGAGAAGAGTTCGGATTCAACTTCGACCCCAGCCACTTGATCTGGCAAGGAGTCGACCCAGTGGAATTTATCCGGTACTTCCCGAACCGGATTTACCATGTCCACATGAAGGACGCCAAAGTAACGCTTAACGGCCGTTCCGGAATTCTGGCCAGCCATCTGTCGTTCGGTGATTCACGACGAGGCTGGGATTTCCGCAGCATGGGACGGGGTGGCGTGAACTTTGAAGAAGTCATCCGCGCTCTGAACGCCATCAAGTACCAGGGCCCATTGTCCGTAGAATGGGAAGACAGCGGAATGGATCGCGAACACGGTGCACGTGAATCCTGCCAGTACGTCAAGAACATCGACTTCGCTCCCTCAGGACGAGCCTTCGACTCAGCATTCTCGGAGTAATCTCGAACCGCATGACCCGGCCTTCGAGTCCGGGTCATGTTTCTGATTCACCGTGAAGGTTCTTGCAAAGTCGATCTCGCCTTCAGTTAATATCAAGACGCCCGCTCTTGGAATTCCGAGAGTGGGCGTTTTTTGTGCGCCAGACACGCCTGAATCGAGCCGTGATGTGGTTTCCCGGGTGCACTCGATGTGAGACGACACTAGGACATCTCCCCGAGAGAGCGGAAAACCTATCACAGGTGTCAGATTATTTTTCTGCGTCTTCACGGATACTAAATTCGAGCTTCCACCGGCCGCTGCCGCGTGTGCTGACACACCATAGTTCCAGCACGCCCAGTTCTGTCAGTTGTGTATGAAACTGAACAGGAACATAGTGGTCATCGATGGCGTCATCCTTGGGCAGTGTTGCTTCCAGTGAATCGGTCTCGACAATCTCGTCATCACCCCAGCGCTGCAGACGGACCCCTGGCTGGTCGTCTTTTCTCGTGGAGGAACTGAAAAACCGGAAATGAGCCGGTTGGCCCACAATCAATCCGATCGGGTCAGAGGGGACATCCAGCTCGGTTCCCTCTTCCATTCCAAAGGGGACGACGCACAGGGCACGCAAAGGCCGCGCGGCTCCGGGGATTGCGAGACCGGCGGTCTCAATTCCGATGTAGTATGCTCGTGCGGTCCCCCCGCGAATGCGGACCCCGCCTTTCACTTTGGCCCAGCCATAATAGGCCGCTCCCCGAGCGACTGCATGGTCCAGATCGTGTACCCCTTCCAGTAACTGAGGTGGTTGATCAGGGAACCAGGATTTAAGTGTCTCAAGCAGGCGAGATTGGAACTGCTCTGCTTTGTAGACACCCCCATTGAACAGGACGTGTGTGGGACGGGCGGCCCCGTCTTCGTCGGTACCATGACTCTGCAGGAAGCCTGCCAGATGACGCGTGATTGCCACGTCTGCTTCGTACGGAAGTCCGATTTCCTGGAACCCCGACACACGCTGGCGAGCGGGGCGCTCGGTTGAATTGCACGCAGGGAAGAATCCGTCGATCAGCAACTGCATCGCGGCTTCACGACTCACTTCAACAGTAACCGTTCCCCCGATCAACTTACTGCCGCGGCCCAATACCGAAATCGGATGCTTCTTCGGGCCGTCGGGGGCGAGCAGGACCTCTTTGGCCTGCCGGCAGGAATGCCAGAGCGAGACCGATTGCCAGGGATCGAGGTTGACCCCCTTCTTGGCAAACAGTCCGGAGACATAGTGCGCCAGCGCCAGGTCCATGTTGTCACCTCCCAGCAGGAGATGATTGCCGACAGCGACCCGTTTGAGAGTCAGTTCCCCTTCTTCCTCGCTGACGCCTACGAGCGTCAAGTCGGTCGTTCCCCCGCCGACGTCGCAGACCAGTAGCGTGTCGCCAACTTTCAGCACTTTTCTCCACCGGTCCCCGATTGTGGTCAGCCACGCATAGACGGCGGATTGAGGTTCCTCGAGTAGAACAAGGTCATCAGGCAGTCCTGCCGCAGAGGCAGCTTCGCGTGTGAGTTCGCGCGCACTGGCATCGAATGACGCAGGAACCGTTAGAACGACATGCTGACCGGCAAGGGGGGCGTCCGGATGTGCCTGATCCCAGGCGGCAACGAGGTGTTCCAGATATCTGCGGGTTGCCGTGACGGGCGATACCTTGGGAAGCTCGTCCCCGGCACCCCATGGCAAGATCGCCTGATGTCGGTCGATTCGACTATGACAGAGCCACGATTTCGCGGCACCGACGGTTCGGTCAGGCAGTTCAGCAGACTGTCTTCGCGCCATTTCTCCAATGGCAAAATCACGTCCCTTTGACCAGGGGACGTCATAGGCGCCGGTCGCCCCTTCCTGCTTACCGGCAAGATAAAGGAAAGACGGAAGCAGATCGCGTGCTTCGACTGTCGCCGGAGCGACCAGTTGTGGGATCGGCAGTAGCTGAACTTCCGGATGCTCGGCGTCCAGTGCGGCATAGGCCAGCGCGCTGTTGGTGGTCCCGAGATCGATTCCGATGATGTACTTGGCTGGCATACGGCCGTTTCTAGGTCGAACTCAACAATGGACGACGGCCCGAAACGGGTACCATACCCGGTTCTCCATCACCGTCGGTATTACTTGCGTTCTGTTACTTTTACTCGACTGAGCGATCCTGTTCAAACGCTTTAGGGGAAGAAGAGGCCTGACACTCGATTGAAACGTCCAGTTGCTGGCCGACGTATACTCGCGGAGCAGGTTCATCAATCTCATACAGAATTTGCAGGACACGCGTATCGATCCGTTCAGTGTTGTCACCCGTGAACGCTCTTTTAGGAATCACGTACGGTTCGACTCGCACGAATTCCAGCTTGAGGTTCTGATCCGAGGCGCCGCGGGGTGTGGCCATGGCCTTCCCCGTCACATGGAACCGGCTGATGTCTCGTTCATCAATATCGACACGGACGCGAAGACGCTGCAGGTCTCCCAGCAGAATCAACGCCTTGGACGACGAAGAATTAACGTATTCTCCCGGCCGCACATCGATTTTCAGAATTTGACCATCGACGGGGGCTCGGACGAGACAGCGGTCAATCTCTGTCTCAATATTTTCGACTTCGGCACGAGCTGATTCGAGGGAAGCTTGTGTTACGGCTTTGTCGGAATCCCACGCACCGGCCATCAGTAGCGAGTGCTCAGCCTGGGCCTGCTGATATTGCTGGTCGGCCGCCGCGAAAGTGAATCGCCGCGAAGTGAATTCCTCATCCGACATGACCTTGCGTCCCAACAGCTGTTCGCCCCGGTCCAGCAGGTCTTTCAGGCGGGTTCGGTTCGCTTCGGCAACGCGGACTTTGGCTTCGCTTGGAGGAATCTCTTCCGGCCTCGGCATGTGCTCAAGCCTTTTCAGCTGGGCTTCGGCCATGGCCACCCGTGACTGCATGACATGTAACTGAGATCGGAGGTGCCTGTCGTCCACGCGAAAGAGCGGAGTTCCAGTTGTCACGCGCTGACCAAGTTGCTCGGCAGTGACGCAAACTTCAAGAACCACTCCGGCGATTGGCGTTCCGATCGAAATATTCTCGGTACGGGCCTCAACCAGACCTGTACCAGAGATACCGACCTTAAATGATTGCTTGGGGGGCTCGACCAGCGGCGTCGCTCTCGGAATTTTTTCCGCGGCAAACATCAGGTGATAGATGGAAAATGCGAACATGCCTGTGGCGAGCACGGGAAGAAAGAGGGCACGCACGGTTTTCAACATTTCAGTCCAGCCTTCTGACATTTCAATAAACTGTTGTGATCGGTTTGCTTCGGTTTCAGGAAGAACTTGTCATCCGTCTTGCGATGTCGTGTTAGTGATGAATTTCGAGAGGACGAACACCCGTGGGATCGGGGACTTCCACTTTTGTCACCACTCCATCATCCATGTGGATGATCCGGTCACCAAAACTGAAAACACGACTGTCATGAGTCACGACAATGACCGCACGGTCGGGCTGAAGTGCGACACGTCTCAGCAATTCCATCACAGTTTGACCCGACTGAGCGTCGAGTGCCGCAGTCGGCTCGTCACACACCAGCAAACGTGGCTCATGCACGAGGGCCCTCGCAATCGCCACTCGTTGCTGCTGTCCCCCCGAAAGCTGATTGGGAAACAGGTGCTTTCGTTGCGCCAGTCCGACTTCCGCGAGAATTTCTTTGGCCTCTGCAAATGCTTTTCGCCGTGACATCCCCGCGATGATCAGGGGGATCGCGGCATTCTCCACGGCGGTCAGGGTCGGCAGCAGATTGTACTGCTGGAACACAAAGCCAATATTCTTTTGCCGGAACTGGACGAGACGAGAACCGCTCATTCCGATCAAGTCTTCTCCCAGCACGGTCAGCGATCCGCTCGTCGCGTTCAGCAGCCCCGCAACAATCGAAATTAACGTCGTCTTACCGCAGCCAGACTGACCGACCAGCAGCGTCATCTGCCCCGCAAGGACATCAAGGTCGACACCGCGCAGCGCGATCGTTTTGGTTTCGCCCGTGCCGAACTCTTTGAAGATCTGACGACACGCGACGGCCAGCACCTCAGGCGGGTGTATGTCACTGATCGGTGATGGGGAAACTACGGTCATGGATCAGCCTCGGAAGACAACCGCAGGTTCCAGGAACAACACTTTTCGCAGACTGAACAGACTGGTCAGCAGAATGATGATCACCACGGCCAATCCCACGCCGATGGCCGCAACGAGGTTGAGGTGAATGCCTGCCATCGGAGCGATTCGATTCGTGAACGTGAAGAAAATTGCCGTCGTGCCCATTCCCAGGCCGTAGCCAATACCGCTGACGGCGCTGGCCTGCAGCAGGATCATCGAGATTAAGCGGGCGTTGGTGACTCCCATGGCCTTGAGTGCTCCGAATTGTTTCAGGTTTTCGAGCGTGAACAGGTAAAAGGTCTGACCGGCTACCGCTGCTCCCACGATGAATCCCAGGCCGATCGTGATCCCGAAGTTGATAGGAATCCCGGTGGAACTCATGAAATAGTCGATTGTTTTCCAGAAGAAACCGTCCTGAGTCAGCGCCATTAACCCGCACTGCTGCTCGATCGCCTGGCAGACTTGCTGCGGGTCCTGACCCGGCATGGCCTTCGCAAGGACGTAGTTCATCAGGTTGCGATTGGTGGGAAAAAAGCGTTCCACTTCCGTGAACCGCGAATACAGAATCGGAAGAGTCGTGAAGGGAGGCGATGCTTTGCAAATGCCCATCAGAACGACTCGTCGATCGTTGATGTGAAATTCGCGTCCCAACTGGAATGGTTCCCCAGGCCACATGTATTCGTAGCCCGCCTTATCGATGAACACGGCGTTGGCACGGTTCAGGTCACTCAGTTCCCCCAAGACCATTCGTCGGGGTGATCCGACCATCGTCGCGTCGTCGACCCCGAGCAACATGACGTTTCGAAAATTCCCATCCGGCAGGCGTGCGGTCGCACTGCTCTTGTGAAAGCGAACGGCCCATTCGACCCCCGGAACGCCGCGGACACGCTGCAAATCGTTATTCGGCAGGAATGGAGCTTCATCGATGTACCGGACTTTGCTGTCCATCACCCATAAGTCCGCATCGCGGACATCGATGATCTGGCTGGCAGACCGTTCGACGACCCCCATGAAAATGGAGACCTGCTGTGACATCAGCAACGTCGCGAATGTGATGCTGAGAATCAGGCTCAGGTACTTGCTTTTGTCGCCCGTCAGCATTCGTAGTGCGAGCCAGTTCATAAAGTACGTCTTCGAGGTGATCCCGGTTCAGTTTCGTTCTGCTATTGTAGTCAGGCAAAAATGCGTCGAATTTTGACGACGCGCCAAGAACGGGCGAAAAAAATTCAGTTGAGCCCCAGGGAGGCCTGTTCGGGTGCAAAAATCTCGGACAGGACTCGCTGACGGCTGACTTCGTAATTCCATTCCCCTGAAAGTGGTTTCCAGTCGAACCCGTCAAGCAGTGTATGGATTCCTTTCATCAGGACTTTAACCGGGTCTTGAATCTCAAATTCTTTCAACATTGGGCAGTAATGCAGTGCCGTCATGTGCGTCCCTAGCGCCATGGTGATGACCGAATAGACCAGTTCCCTCGAATCGACGGTCGGTCGCAGTTCGCCTGCATCCACGCCTGACTGAACGATTCGCAGGACCGTTCCAAAACAGGCAGATTCCAGCCGATCGAGTGCTTCCCGACGTTCTGCGGATGCACGTTCCCGCAGATTGGCCAGCTTGATAATGAACTCAGAATGGTAGTGGTGTGGTTCGAGACGCGAGAAAATCTCATCCGCCACCCCGATAGCCGCCAGCCGCTCACGGGAACGTCCTACGAATTGTTCGGCCCTCAGGAACAGCTCAACACGCCGTTCCATGCTTTCGATGGCCAGTGCCGTGACAAGATCTTCCTTCGTTGAGAAGTGCTGATAGACCGTACCCTTCGAATACTCCGTCGCTTCTGCCAACTGGTCCATGCTCAGGCCCGCATAGCCCTGCTCGATCAACAGCTTACGGGCAACCTGCAGAAACAGTTGCTCTCGTTCTTTGATCTGACGTTGTTTGCGTGTCATGGTTCCCATGCGTCAATTATCGACGGATCGTCAAAAAATGTCAAACAGATTAATTCCGACAGGAAAGGAAATCTCTTTCATCTCGGGTGAGCAAACAGTCGACAGGTGTTGAAACGACAGTCGTCTTGACGAATGAATCCAGCGGCCTACAATTCGCATGAACCGTTCCCAGTTGGGGGCAACGAGCAGCAAGCAGCGCCTCGTTGAGCGGATTCCGTTACAAGTCAACTCATGGGATGATCATCATTGGCTGCGACGGCCCGAAAATCTCGTTTCGACTCCCTGCAGCAAGAGGTCTATCTAAACCTCTGGCGCACGTATGACAGGTTGAAGTCGCTGGAGGATGAGCTTTTCGCATCGCATGAACTCTCAGCGCAGCAGTACAACGCGCTCCGACTTCTGCAGGCCGTGCATCCCGCTTCGATGCCGACATCTGCCTTGGGAAATAAGCTGATTTCGCGGGCCCCCGATATGACTCGCCTGCTCGACCGCCTTGAGGCACGTGGGTTAATTCAACGCGAGCGGCGCGCTGACAATCGCCGCGTCGTCGAAGTCAGCATCACCGCTGGCGGGCTGCAACTCGTCGATGAACTTTCCACCGCCGTCAGCGAGTGTCATTCCCGGCAACTCGGTCATTTGTCAGAAGCTCAGTTAAAGCAACTGGTAGAACTTTTGTATGCGGCTCGCTTCCCACACGAAGTGGAAGGCAGCCACTGGTGTCGAGAAGCGTGATTCGTTCATCAATCCTCTCTTGTCCATAGATTTCCTTGTTTAGTGGAGCAACCGTAGCCATGGTGAATTCGACTGACCCTCGCGTGATCGTGATTGGTGGCGGCCCCTCCGGCTCGACAGCAGCGACTTTGATCGCTCAGCGCGGTCACAAAGTTCGGCTGCTGGAGCGAGAGCAGTTTCCGCGGTTCCATATTGGTGAATCGTTGATCCCGCAAACGTATTGGGTCCTCAAACGACTCAATATGCTGGATAAGATGAAGAGTAGCGAGTTCATCCGAAAGTACAGCGTGCAGTTCGTCGGCGCCAGTGGTCGACTGTCGGAGCCTTTCTATTTTCTCGACCACAAGCCGCATGAGTCGTCCCAGACGTGGCAAGTCCGGCGTAGTGAGTTCGACCAGATGACGCTCCAGAACGCCGCCGACCACGGCGTCGATGTGCAGCAAGGTGTGCGAGTTCTCGAAGTCCTCTTCGAGGGCGAACGAGCCGTCGGTGTGCGCGTGAAAGACGAAGCCGGTGGCGAAGAGCGGATCGAGCGAGCTGACGTGATCGTGGATGCAAGCGGTCAAAGCTCGTTGATTATGGGTAAGCTCGGTCTGCGCGAATGGGATCAGGAACTGAAGAAGGCGGCCGTCTGGACGTATTGGGAAGGTGCTCAGCGAGACACGGGACGCGACGAGGGGGCGACGGTCGTACTGCAGGTTCAGGGAAAAACAGGATGGTTCTGGTACATCCCGCTGCATGACAACATCATCAGTGTCGGTGTCGTCGCTGACCATAACTACCTGTTTAAGAATCGCGATACCAAAGATTTCGAGGCCATCTATCACGCGGAAGTCGAAAAATGTCCGGCGGTGAAGCAACGAATCAGTCTTGGAAAGCGGGTCGCCCCTTATCGGGCCGCGAAGGAATATTCCTATCGCTCCCGCCGTGCCGCCGGAGATGGCTGGGTCCTCGTCGGCGATGCCTTTGGCTTCCTAGATCCGCTTTACTCTTCCGGTGTGCTCCTGGCACTGAAGTCAGGTGAACTCGCCGCTGATGCGGTTTGTGAGGGATTGGCCAAGGGGGATACGTCGGCGGCTCAACTGGGAGCCTGGGAACCCGATTATGTCCGAGGTATGCAGCGGATGCGATCACTGGTCAACGCTTACTACGCCGGTTTCAGCTTCGGCAGATTCGTTGCCAAACACCCTAATCGCAAGGGGGATATCACAGACCTGCTGATTGGTGATCTCTTTCGGCCAGAACTCGATGAGACCCTCGCACTCGTCGAAGAGGCGCTGAAGACGCCCGCCATGGCAGAGCATAAGTAATCGACGTTTCCAGTACTGCGACCCGAGAGTGCAGATGCATGGATGCCCTCTGGGAGTGCGAGAGCACGCATGACCGCGATCACGTTTCCCCTCGTCGAAGAGCTTTCTCCATCTACTGACGTGATGTCAGCAGTAGAGGCCCTTGCAGACTGGCCGAATCTGCTGCTGTTTGAAAGCGCTCTTCAACGGAGGGGGGTCGGTCGCTACACCTTCCTGATGGCTGATCCGATCAACCGCTGGGAGCTTGATCGTTCCCGCTACGGAATCGATCCTTTCGAACAAGTCCGCGCAGCGTGGAAGGAATTACCAACCGCGCGGGTTGCGGGCCTCCCCCCTTTTCAAGGGGGGATCGCCGGTCTGCTGGGGTATGAACTGGGGCAATCCTGGGAGCGAATTCCGACACCCACCTTCAACGAATTCAATCTGCCGGTCCTGGCGGTGGGACTTTATGACTGGGTGATCGCCTGGGATCATGAACTACACAAAGTCTGGCTCGTCTCGCAGGGGTGGCCGGAGCGGGAGCCGGACCGCCGTGCTTTTCGTGCCGCTGACCGGATACGCAATGTTCAGGCTGCACTGGCAGCAGGCCGCGCCCGCCCAGACGAGACATCTCCCCTTCCGCGGAAGCTCGAACTGGCGGACCAGTTTCCCCTTCCCTCCGTGCCGCATGTGTCGAGTACCTTCACGCGTGAGGGCTACCTGCGGGCGGTTGAGCGAGTGATCGAGTACATCCAGGCGGGCGACATCTTCCAGGCGAACCTGTCGCAAAGGCTGCTGGCACCGGCACCGTGTGGGCCTGTGTCGCTCTATCGGCGGCTGCGGTCTGTCAATCCGGCACCCTTTGCCGGTTTGATGGTCTGGAATGACTGGGCCATCGTCAGCGCCTCCCCCGAACGGTTTCTCTGGGTTCAGGATGGCGAGGTGGAAACGCGTCCGATTAAGGGAACTCGTCAAAGGAAACGGGGCCCCGAGGCCGATCTGTTTACTCGTGACGAGCTACGACAGAGTGAAAAGGACCAAGCCGAGAATGTGATGATCGTCGATTTGTTACGGAACGACCTGTCCCGAGTCTGCCTGCCGTCGACAGTCCGTGTCCCACAGCTTTGCACGGTCGAAACATACGAAACCGTTCAGCATCTGGTTTCTGCTGTCACAGGCCAGCTCAAACCAGAACTATCGATCTGGGATCTGTTTCAAGCGACTTTTCCGGGCGGTTCGATTACCGGAGCTCCGAAAGTCCGGGCCATGGAGATTATTGCAGAACTGGAACCGACCGTGCGAGGCCCCTACTGCGGCAGCCTGTTCTACGTCGGGGCCGATGGGCAGGCGGACAGCAATCTCCTGATTCGCTCGTACGTGCAGCGGCATGGCTGGCTACAATGTAACGTCGGAGGAGGCATCGTCGCTCAGTCGGACTCCAAAGCGGAGTACGAAGAGACGTTGACGAAAGCGGCAGGGATGCTGAAGGCCCTTTGATTGCTGGCAACACCTGATGTTACTTCTGATCGATAATTATGACAGCTTCGTCTACAACCTGGCGCGGTACCTGGTCGAGTTAGGGTGCGAAACCCGCGTTGTCCGCAATGACGCCATTACCGTGGAAGGAGTCGCGGAACTGGCCCCTCGTGCCATCATCATTTCTCCCGGCCCCTGCACACCCCATGAAGCGGGTGTCTCAATTCCCCTCATCCGTGAGTTGAGCCACGCCATCCCCATGCTAGGCGTCTGCTTAGGCCATCAGGCCATTGCCGCAGCACTCGGCGGTGACGTCATCCGGGCTCCCAAACCGGTCCACGGTCGTACGTCATTGATTCAGCATACGGGCGAAGACCTGTTTCAGGACTTGCCGCAACCGTTAAGAGTTGCACGATACCACTCGCTGATCGTTGATGAGCAAACCCTGCCTTCCTCGCTGCGAGTCACCGCCCGCACCGAGGAGGGGATCCCGATGGCCCTGCAGCACGAGACACGCCCTCTCTATGGAGTCCAGTTCCACCCGGAATCCGTACTCACCCAGTCTGGTCACCAGCTTCTGGCAAACTTTCTCCGTCTCTCCGCCCTCCCCTCCACCATTTCCTCCGCCACCAACTGGCAAGAGACCTCGGCAGAAGCGGAAGAACCCAAGGTACCCGTCGTCTCGTGGTGACGTCGGCGGAAATCCTTTGAGGGTCCCTGTTGTTGCTCGGCTTGCTTTTCGCGACACCTCCTCATGCGAGGAAGGTGCTCCGACCTGTTCCGAATTGTCAAATAACGGCAAATCATCAGTATCAGACTGAGGCACTCAGAATGACGTTCTATCCGTGTGCCCGGACTCAATATTGTCTGCGCCGGCAAAACGATCGCATTGCGATTACGGTATCCCTGGCCGGCCGGGCCAGTCACGTAAAACGACTTAACCTGTGATTGCTGAAAAACATGGGACTGGCCACCGACTGGCCAAACTTTGGCCAGTTGGCCAGCCCGTCACAAAAATCAAGAAATCGAAATCGGATCAGCGGCGTCTCGCCGCTGATCCCCTCTGTGAATACGATTGCGGTAGCGGAAGTTAAATCACAACTCGATCCGTGAGTGAGAAGAAACCCTCGTCTCCGCCCGTTACACGCAATAGTCTCTTTCGAGCTCGACCGGTCACCGACTATCGTCATCACCGCGACATTGATCGCCCGATACGCCGTTCCCAGTCTTGCGTGACTGCTCAAGGTCCTGACCTTTCCCCTCCGCACGATCAGTTCACGCCATAACCTGACCATCAGCCGAGCCTCAGTTTCGTCAGGACGAGTCGAATCACGATCTTATTCCCACCGGCCACCGTGACCGAGATAGTTAAGCAAACCGCAACTCGTTGATGATTCTGACACCGCGCGGTGAACAACAACGCGCTGTAATCAGGTCACGTTGCTCACCCTCCTGACCTGATCAACGCTGGCGTTCCAATAATTCTTACTTTTCAATAGTAAGCAGTGTCAGCAATAAACTGCCGCACAGCGAGCCCAAACATCCAAACGTTTGGACTCGACCCTGCCCGTGAAAGGCAGGTGTGGACGATATCGCAGAAACGAAGGCAGGCGATTCTTTCGAACTGTCACCCCCCCAGCAGAGCCGCTCTCCACCGACGCCGAGTCGACCGGAAGCAGCGACTGAGCTGCTAAGGCGACGCCCCAGTGCCCACAGAAGAGCTCTCCACCGATCCCTGTGTCGGTGGAAGCAGCGACTGAGCTGCTAAGGCGACGCCCCAGTGCCCACAAAAGAGCTCTCCACCGACCCCCGTGTCTCATCGTACCACACAAGTCTGCCGTAACGGGTTCGTGAAACGCGATGTCGGTGGCATCCTGACCTTTGTTTCTGGGGCGAATGAGGTTCAACGATGGAGAATGATTGGAGACGGGGTCCACCCGAGCAAGTAGTCGGATGAGAGAGAGCACGAGAGTGGGGAACGATGCTCTTGTATGGCAACTGGCGGGCTGTCAGAGCGTACATCGGCGAGCGAGCTCATCTTGAGCGTGGTTACTCGTCGACGGTTCCGACCGTTGGACAGACCTGCGGGAAGTCGTTGGGCTGGCGGTGCTCAGGGACAGTTGATGACGTTCTGTGTCATACCCTGCCTCGACCCCGATCGGATCCGCGGGAGGGGCCGTCATTGCAGAGCTGATCACCACCGCGGGGCATTCGCGCAGAAGCCTCGGGTCCAAATGAATTCCAGGCCTGGGAGAGGTCATGCAGACGTTGAAGACCCAGCCACAGCGTTTGGGAGCCGGGTTGAGTTTTCGAACGCATCACGTAACCACCCAACGAGGCAATCATCCGGACCATTTCGTTCAGCGTCGGGGGGCTCTGAGGGAGCACGTTGTTGTGCGTGACCATGTAAACGGGTTTCCATTCACAAGGCTCGAAGACGACTTCGCAGTCCAGGTCGGGACACTGCTGGCTGAGCCGACACAGATATAAGATTTTCCACGCAACGATCGAGTACACGGCAACGCAATTCAGCAGTCGATCCATCTCCTCGAAGTACCGTTCTTCAATGCGGCAACCCGATTTCAAGGTTTTGAAATAAACTTCGATCTGCCAGCGGATACCGTAGTATTTCACGATCAATTGAACCTGTTCGAGGTTATCGATCGGCAATGTTGTCAGGAGAATCCATTGGATTGGCTGTTGTCCTTCTGGAGGACTTGGTTCTTCTACCAGGACAACATTCAACGTCGCTTCAAGGAGTTTGCGGTCGGGGCGGTGAGGTGGTCGAAGTGTGACCGTCGCCGTACGAATTTCCACTGCCGCGACCCGAGCGTCTCGTTCTAGTGTGCGTTTTCGTTTATTCGCCTTTACCTTGGGAGTCCGACGGCTCACTTTGACGCTACACGACAACAAACTGCTTGACGCCCGCAGTGTTTCCACCAAATTCTGGGGGTGATTGCTCAGAACCCTGTTGTCGTGGCAGGCGCGTACCAGTAACTGCAATTCCTGTCCTTCACCCGTGTTTCGCGGCTCGGCGAACAGTTCGTAGATATCTGCTTCACTATCTCCCACACAGATGCACTGGGTGTCAGGGCAGACTTTGGCGACCTCTCGCGCCGCTCGAAGGCCCTCCAGCCAGCGGAAACTCTCTTTGTCTTCGATCGGAGTCGCCATGCGTCTATCTCGCTTTTCCGAACGAGGGACCTGCGTCTCAATCGATTTGCGAACCCAGGTCTTATTCCAGGTTTCGCCCAGAGGAATCCCGTTGGTATCAAAGGCAATCAACGGATGAACGAACGCGCCAAAGCGTGTTTTAAACTCCAGCGGGCCGCTTTCTCTGACTTGCTGCCTGGGGCGAGTGACATCGAGTTGGGTCGTGTCTTGAACCAAGACGACCACGTCTGTTTGGCGAATTCGCTCATACGTGGCGGCGACATGGGGAGAGCGGATCGCCTCGGGGGACACCTTCGGATTATCGCAAAACCGATAGGCCCCTTCCATTTCGGCGCGCCCCTTCATCGCGGCCGGAATACTCATGTTCGGCTTCTCAGAGACGCGTTCCATGATCCTGACAAATCGCTTCGTCAACCGCTTGTCACCGAATTGGGCTGTGTCCAACTGATCAAAGATCATCTCCGGCATGGCAAGGACTTTCACGAGAGAATTGAAACCAATCCTCACGCAATCCTTGCGTGAACACGTCCAATGATGACTCGCTGTCCAGGTCACACACAAAAACGGACCACGAAAATCGCTTCTATTCAAATAAAAACAACTCACGACAAGCCAACATCGGCAATAACCGCCGGAAGACCGAGAAGACAAAGATGTGTGGTACGATGAGACCCCCGTGTCGGTGGAAGCCACGACTGAGCTGCTGAGACGAAGCTGCTTGCGCACGTTGTTTCCATCGTTCGGCCTGTGCCAGGACCAGTTACATGTTGTCGAGGGATGTCCCAAACGCCCTCCCCGGTCAGTGCAAAGATCCACCTGAGGGAACTCCCGTTGAACTTGACTCAACGCGCTACGAACCTGCTCGGGTTCTGTACCCGGACCATTCGATCTCAGGTAGTGCCACCTCGGGCTGCGTCTACCAGGCTGCGACAGGACATGATCGGGTTTCTGAAAATACACCCTGTCTGACTCGGCAGTCTGTCTGAATTCGGGCAACCGGTTGTCTGTCCATGCCGAGTGGTCATCGACGAAAAGTGAAACAGGCTACAGTCGCTGACAGGCAAGTCTTACAGAGATCGAGGTGTGGGGTGGCTCGTTAGCGGCTCAGTCGCTGCTTCCAACCGACACAGGGTCGGTGGAGAGCATAAATGTAGGGATCATTGTCGGCTTTAGCTGGTCAGTCGTTGCTTCCACCGACACAGGGATCGGTGGAGAGCTCTTTTGTGGGCACTGGCGCGTCGCCTGTAATCTTTGCAATCTTCTCACCAAAATTCCTGGTGTGCCGAGGGGCACACCAGGTCTGATCTTCGCGTTCTTACTTCCCTTGGGAAATGGCCCAAAGGTGTTGGAAAGAGCGGATGTAGATGACTCCGTTGGAGATGGCGGGGGACGAGGAGATGTCTTCGCCGAGTTGGTTTTCGGCGAGGATTTCGACTTTTTCAGCCGCCTTCACGACGGTGACCTGGCCGTCTCGCGCTGTGAGGTAGATCTTGCCATCGGCGTAGACGGGAGAGGCGCGGTGGCGTTGACGGTGGGTGCGCTGGTAGTCGAGCTGTTCGCCGGTCTTGGCGCGCAGGATGGCGAGGTCACCGTTTTCCATGCACAGGTAGACCAGATCACCCACGATCAATGGAGAGGGGACATCGGGGGTTCTTGCGGAGGACCACCAGTGGAATTCGCTCTGTTTGGTGATATCTCCGCGGCCGTTGGGCTTGAGAGCCACGACAGGCCCCTTTTTGGCGCTGGGGACGACGATCAGTCCTTTTGCAACTCCGGGCGAAGCCACGAACCGCAGCGTGGGATCGTAGTTGGATTTCTTATTCAAGTCGCCGCATCGCCAGAGCTCATGCCCATCCTTGAGATCGTGAGCGACCACAAAGTCAGCCCCATGAGACAGCAGGAACTTTTCGTTCCCATCATTGTAGAGGATTGCCGAGGCGTAGGACGATTCATTTTCGGAATGGGCGTCACTGGGACGATCGACTTTCCAGATTTCTTTTCCCGTGGCGGCATCGAGAGCCACGACGCAGGCTTCCCGTGTGGCGGCATCGCCGTCCCCGTGGATCAACTGCTGGTAAAGCACTCCCTCGTGCAGCACCGGTGAGGCTGTCAGGCCGAAGGCGATCTCCAGCTTTCCGTACCTGTCCTGCACGTCGAATTTCCAGACTTCCTTCCCGTCTGCGGTATAGCAACCCAGGATGCCGTTCGCGAAGAATGTCCAGACATGCTTACCGTCCGTGACCGGTGAAGGTGAGGCTGAGTTTCCTTCGTCACCCCGAACATCCTTGTTTCCCTGGGCGACCATCTGCCGCCAGAGTTCTTTGCCATCGCGTGACACGGCAATCAGTACCAGTTTGCCGTCTTCGGCCGTTGATGTCAGATAGATGCGATCGCCCCATACGACAGGTGTCGAACCGGCGGGGCCAGGGAGTTCAAGCTTCCAGGCAACGTTCTGTGTCGGGCTCCACTCGACGGGCAGATTCTTCTCGGTCGAAATCCCGTCTCCGGTTGGTCCTCGCCAACTCGGCCAATCCCCAGCCCTCACTAAAGGGCTCGCCGCCAAGATGGAAAACAGAAATGTCAGTACGAAAGGGCGAATCATGTCCAGGGCCTCGATCAATCTCTTCAGGTCCAATTACAGGGGAATGTGACGAGCGGGGGGGCAATCGGGGGAGGCAGCGATCCCAGGTTGAATGCCAACCGTGAGATAGTCATTCGGACGAGCAGTGGTGTGAGCCGATGCCAGATCGTCTTGACTGCCTTTCACGATCGACCGCGTGTTAAGTGTGTCAGCGACCTTCCCTGTCGTCAAACTGGGGGAATGAAAAGTCGGTGCTCTGCAGAGAGATTCCGCTGTAAAATTGAATCGTGGGTCAAGGTCCAGTACGATCACCACGCTGATGAAGTAATTGAAACAGCGTCACGGCTTGTTTCCACTGAAGCCTTGCGGGGCGTCAGAGGGAGTGGCAGTCGTCTTCCGCAAACGAGGGCGAGTGCAGGGATGCATTTCCTATGTGGACTTCTTCAGATCGATTTCCCGGTCTGGTTGAGTGATTCATAGATGGTGTTGCGCGGTGAAACTTTCTGTGGTATGGATGAATGGAGTGAGTATGCGTCGATTGTTTGTTCAACCGTTAACTGCGGTACTCGCGGTTCTGGCGTTCGCCCCGATGTCGTACGCCCAAGAGGCGGCGGAGAAGCCAGCGGAGCCTACTCCGAAACTCTTGGTGAAGCACCTGAATAATCCCTCGGGCGTTACCGTCCATCCGGGGACGGGGCATGTCTTCGTGACCTCGAATCAAGGAGTCTTCCGCTGGGATCGGTCGACTCCCGGCAAGGTCTATCTGGAAGTCGAAGGCTTTCCCACCGATGTCTACGGCAAAGGACCCAAATACAATATCGGACCTCTGGGGGTGACGTTGTGGGGCACTGACCGACTGATCGTCCCGGATGGGGGCCTTCAGGACGGTGAAGAGCTGGTCCGGGTCTACAAGATCGCTGACGAGCTTCCCGCCAAGCCACGTAAGGCCACGGAGACCGAATTTGCTCTTGGTCCGATCAAAGGGAATCCTGAGATCAACTACAAGGGCGAAGGGAACTATTACGCCGCTGTTGTCTGGAATGACACGATCTATGTCACCTCCAACGGTGACGACACCAAGGGGTGGATCGCCACGGCAAAAATCGTCGACGGGAAGCCAGGTGAATTGACCGGCACGATCGCTACGAAGGAAGCGACCGAAGTCGACGCACCCGTTGCGATCACCGTTACGCCCGATGGCTCAAGCCTGGTCGTGGGTCAGATGGGCGAGATGACCGTCCCCGGTGATTCGCTGCTGACCTTCTACGACAAAGAAGGCAAATTGACCAAAAAGTTGACGACAGGCCTGAACGACATCACCGGTCTGGCTTACAGCCCCAAGACGGGAAAACTGTACGCCACCGATTTTGCCTGGGCTGAAGAGATCAAGGGAAATGGCGGACTGTTCGAACTGGAAGTGGGCGAAGAAGCGGTCACTGCCAAGAAGATTGTCAGTCTTGATCGACCAACGGCCCTGGCCTTTGACAAAGAGGGGACACTGTACCTCACCGTCTTCGGCACGGGTGAGAACACTGGCGAAAAGCCCACCGGAGGGCTCGTTCGACTTGAGCCAGGTCTGTAATCAGGCGGGCCTCCCCAACCGTTTGACGTGACAGAAACGATGACACTGCTTGACTGTTCAGGTCAAGCAGTGTTTTTTCATGTACGGGTGGACGTTTCTTGAGCGGACTTGGATGTCGCCGATCAGAACGCTTCACGTACTCAATTTCGCAGTAATCCGTTGTTGTGCTCAGCGGCCCGCAGGCTCGGTCGACGATCCTTCATTCGGTTCCGGTGCCTGAAGGCGCTCGATGAATTCACGGGACATACCTGCCGCAATTCGGGGGGCCTCGTGGAAGATGTCTCCCACCGATTTCTCGGGGCGAAGCGGCCAATGCAGGTGTTCGACGTAGGCATCCCATTCGCTTTGCGCAGCAGGTTTGAGAATCCTCAGCCATTTCAGGCCGAAGGCAACGTGATGAATTTCATCCTTGTGGATCGCCTTCATGATCGCGGCGCTGCGTGAATCACCTGCGGCAGCGAAGTATTCTTCAAATTCGAGCGTGTGATCCAGATTGCGTCCCTCGAAGGTGAGG
This sequence comes from Schlesneria sphaerica, assembly GCF_044336245.1. Classification (NCBI taxonomy): domain Bacteria; kingdom Pseudomonadati; phylum Planctomycetota; class Planctomycetia; order Planctomycetales; family Planctomycetaceae; genus Schlesneria; species Schlesneria sphaerica. Next base: position 6,679,721 of record NZ_CP172346.1, read on the forward strand.
GGGATGCCGGCGAGATAGTCGAGCACCGACTGAAAATCCTGGGCCTTCTTCCAGATGTAGCAGTTGACCGGCAGATCGCCGAACTGCACACCCAGGTCTGCGGCCTGATCTGCGTGCATGCGTGTATGCCGCTGCTCGTCGGCCATCACTTCGACAAGTCCCATTCGAAATTCCGTCGGGGCATCCGGGAAGGCGAGCAGGACCCAGGCCATGACTTCCAGAGCCTGCAGCTCGTGGTTGGCGAGGATGTGATGAGCGATCGCCCGTTTTCGGGGGTCTGAAAAGTTCGACGGATGCGGCATCGACGGTGCGGCCCGTCGCGGGGCAAACTGCAGATTGGCGGGGCGAACAGGCTCGGCAAGGCGGACGGATGGCCCCGGATTCTCGTCCGTCAAAGTTTCGCTCATGCGTTGAATTTTGAGTTCCAGCGAGTCGCTCAGGAGAACTCGTTCAGCAAATGCTCGTAATTCCATGCTCGTTTTCCTAGTATCTGCGGGCGGTCGCGTTCAGTGCCCACACCAATTGACTGTATCAGAATCCTGGCTCGCTGATCGTGACGACCTTGAGCCGGATCGTGAACGACCCTGGAAGGGAATGTTGCCATTCCTGAAGATGTTGGACGATTATGTCGCATGCCTCTTTGGCCGATTTCCTCGCATTGCTGCAGGACAACAATGAGCTTGTCCGCGTCTCTGCGTTGGTCGATTCCTCCATCGAAATTGCTGCGATCACCGATCGCGCGACAAAGGCGACTCCCAGCGGTCCGGCCCTGTTCTTCGAGAATGTAAAGAATAGCACGATTCCTGTCGTGACAAACCTGCTGGGAAGTCGTCGACGAATCTGCCTGTGTCTGGGGGTATCGGACCTGACCGAGGTTTGCGGCGAGGTCGAACGACGCCTGGAACTGGCTCAGCCGGCAAGCTGGCTCGACTCGCTCAAGCTCGTCCCGTCGCGGGGATCCATGGGACAATTTGCGCCGAAGCTGGTCAAGACTGCTGCGTGCCAGCAGGTGGTCCGTGTCGGGCGTGACGTAAACCTGTGGGATCTGCCCGTACCCCGAAACTGGAAAGGGGAACTGGATCCTGTCATTACGTCAGGGCAGCTGGCCGTGGTTCACCCGCAAACACGCAAGCTCCATCTTTTCCAGTCGCCGCTCGTTGTGGCAGGACAAAGTGAACTGGGCTGGTATGACGAACATCCGGTTCAGCGAGACATTATCCACGCCGCCATCAGCTCTGGACAAAATCTTCCGGTCTCGATCAGTTTGGGAGGCGACCCCCTGCTCTGCGTGGCAACGGGACTTCCCTGGGTTGGGGATGTGCGCGGGTTTGTCGGACAACTTCGCGGCGCCAGTTTGGAACTGGTTCGCTGCCGGACGAATGAAATCGAAGTTCCGGCAGGATCCGAATTTATCCTCGAAGGGTACATTGACGCGGCGAATTCAAGGACGTCCCGAGCGCGAACCGTCGCCCGGGGAAATGGTTCGTACGTTTCTCGAGAACTGCCGCTGATCCAACTGACCGCGATTACGCATCGCGCCAATCCTGTGTTTCCCGCGACGGTGGTCGGATTGCCCCCGAGCGAAGAGAGCTGGATCACCGCTGCTCGCGAGCGAATTCAGCTCTCGATGGTCAAACGCCTGTTGCCGGAAGTGATGGATCTGCACCAGCCATTTTCAGCGGCGGGCCGAAACATCCTGTTTGTCCGCATTCGCAAGACGGTTGAATTCCAGGCACGGCGGATCCTTCATTCCCTGTGGGGACTCGAAGAACTGGGGCAGACCAAGATGATTGTCATTGTCGACGAAGACGTTGACGTCCAGAACGAGGCGGCCGTCTGGTTTACAGTGGGAACAAATACGTGTCCGAGTCGAGATTTTCTCTTCTCAGATGGTTTGGCGCGAGATGATGACTACACTCCACTGACGGAGTCGCTTGCCAGTCGGGTCGGAATCGATGCGACTCGCAAGAGTTCGAGAGAGTCAGAGCGACCGTGGCCCGAGACGCTGCAGGCTTCGGACGAAATGATGGCTCGCGTTACGGAGCGTTGGGCCGAATATGGATTGGCGGATTGATGCTGTCACATTGACTGCAAACTTAAGATCAGGCGTTTGGGTCCCACTGAGGACAGGTCTGGCCAGGTTTGTAATTGATGTGGGCACTCTCCTTTGGATGGGAGAGCCGTTCCGCCATGTCCGCGACATTGCAATTGAAAAATTACACTACCAGCTGAAGTAAAATATGTCTGCGACTGTTGATAAATCGGAAGCCCGCGTCCGTCAGATGTTTGGCGAGATTTCGGGCCGATACGACCTCATGAATCACGTGCTTTCCGGAGGCGTGGATTACTACTGGCGTGCTCAGACGATCCGTAAGGTGGCCCCTTCCGGGACCGCGCCGATTCTGGATGTCTGCACGGGAACGGGCGACCTGGCTCTGGCTTACTGGAAAGCCGGTCGAGGGAAAATACCGGTGATGGCAACGGACTTTACTCCGGAAATGCTGAAGATCGCGGAAGGGAAACGGGATCGCCAGTTTGGAAAGCAGATCGCGGAAGGAGCGGCGAGTTTGACGTTCCGCGAAGCCGACACACAGCAGCTTCCATTCGAAGATAATCAGTTTCAAATTGTTTCGGTGGCGTTCGGTCTCAGAAATGTGACGAACACGGAAGTGGGGATTCGGGAAATGACCCGCGTTTGCCAACCGGGTGGACGGGTTGCCATCCTGGAATTCTCGATGCCGACGAACCCGATGTTCAACTTCGTATACCGCAACTACTTCAAACACGTTTTGCCGCGGATTGGCCAGCTTTTCGCAAAAAACAAGCAGTCGGCGTATGAGTATCTGCCTGCGTCGGTTTCTGAGTTCCCTTACGGAAAGGAACTGGCAGACAAACTGGAGTCGTGCGGGCTGACCAAGGTGACGTTCACGCCACTAACGTTTGGCATTGCCACCCTGTATGTTGGTGAGAAACCTCAATAATTTCTTCTCATTGCGATTGCCGATGTTTATGACCGACCGAAAGCGGATTCCGACAAACCTGATCACGGGCTTTCTGGGGGTGGGAAAGACGAGCGCGATCCGACACCTGATCAGTCAGAAGCCTGCGGGAGAGCGTTGGGCCGTTCTGGTCAATGAGTTTGGTGAAGTCGGTATCGACGGGGCATTGATTGAATCGGCGGGTTCGGACAACGTTGCCGTCACTGAGATTGCCGGCGGGTGCTTTTGCTGCTCGTCTGATTCGCCGATCGAGTTCTCTTTAATGGAACTGATACGTCAGACGAATCCTGATCGCGTTGTGATTGAACCCACCGGACTGGGGCATCCTGCGAAGGTTCTCGACACTCTGCGTGGACCCTGGTTCCGCGGGATCGTTGATCTGCGAGCCACAATCTGTCTCGCGGATCCGGCTGACTATGCCAATCCCGCCGTCACGAATGTGAACGTCTTTCAGGATCAGCTTCACATGGCGGACGTCGTCGTCGTGAACAAACTGGATCGCACCTCCCCTGATCGACTTCGTGAGTTCCTCACGTTTTTGAATGGGATGTTTCCGCCCAAGGCTCAGGTTTTGACGACGACTGGGGGGCGGATCGATCGATCGCTGCTGGATACGGATATCTCTCCGGAGCGGACCGCGTTGTTTCCGGATGCTCATCCTGCGCGCCCTAAACCTGAGGTGACCGCAACCAGCGCGAGTGAGACAGTTCGGGTTAGTGATCGTCCGCTGATTTCGATGCTGATCCCCGGGCATCCCGTACGAAAAGAGAGCCGACTGAGCGATCGTGCGGCATGCGGCTGGATCTTTTCACCGCTGGACACGTTCCGTCAGATCAGCCTGTTCGAACTCTTCAGCGGCAGCCTCGATGTTCACCGGTTGAAGGGCGTATTCAACGTGGGGAGTGAATGGATTCTCTACAATCGCGTCGGTGGGGAACTGACGTACGAGTCAATTCCCTATCGCCGAGACAGCCGACTGGAAGTCATTCTGGACCAGCCGGATTTCGACTGGAACCAATTCGAAGCCCTGCTGCTGCAGTGTCTGAAGACTCGCTAACGCGAAGGTGCACGTCCAACTCTGCGGATTGCGCCTCGCTCGCTCAAACTGGTCCGGGGTGACTTATCCTCACCACGTCACCTTCACCGCGTCACCTTTGACACCGTATCGCCCGATCGTGGGGCCGGCGATGATGGTGAAAGCCACCGCACCAGACCTCTGCGCGCACGCCTGAAGCAATGCTCCAAAGGTGCAGTCTGATTGTTCGGAGATCTACCGCAACGTGCATCGGCGCAGGTTACAACAGCATGACCAGGCCATCGAGATTTCGAATGGCGCTGTAGATCTCGATCACTTGTTGCGATGTTTCAACTTGGGGTTCGACGGTCACCGAGACATGTCGTCCCGCGGCGGTCTCCTTCAGTTCATAAGGAGGATCGAAATCGAGTTCCAGAGTCAGCCGTACAACGGCGACGACGCGGGACGCAAAATCATCTGCTGGACGTCCAATCGCTTTAAAAACGAATCGTCCGGGGAAAGAGTGGGTTTGTTCGAGGAGTTCTTGAGGGGGATGCGGATTCATGAACTGACTTTCAGCTTAGGGCTTTTCGTGCAGGGCATTCTAGCGATCGATTTCAGGTGGTTAAATCCTGTAGCGGCAGATGCAGAGGTAGAACGCAACAGCCTCGACAAGACAGTTGGGTCGCTGCCGGACCGACTTTGATATTTGAGAAGACGGAACTGGCTTGAGATGGCTGCTTCTCTGACCGGAGCCAGCGGGAAGCAGCGAAACCAATGCTTGACTTCAGTGCAGATGGACAAAGGTGGTTGCACCGCCCTGCTGCCTGGAACGCATGTGCGGAGACGTCGCGTGGACCACCACGAATTTGCGCCAGCAAGATTCCATGTCACGTCTGCTCGCGCCGAGTTCAGCGTGGGTTGCGAAGTCGCACGCTTGAGGAGAATTTTGTTGGTCCGTCTCACTGTTTGGAAATCTGGCTCCAAGGTGTTCTCTTGGTACTCCTGATAGCCATGATCTTTGGTATAAAAAATGCAGAGTGCCTCGCGTCGCGGCTGGCTCCGATGGCGGACTATCGAGTGTATAGGTTAAGTGGCTCACTGGTCGATTGGGACGATCGGGCGTCACTGTGGTCTATTCTTGACCAGGTTGTCTGATAACCGGTGATCGTTGTACTGTTTCCTCTCCCTGTTTTTTGCCGACCACAGAATGTGAACTCGCTTGATGAAGAAAAGCCGCATTTCGCCCACGTCGCTGACTCTTCGATCTGAGACTTTTGTCATTCTCGGGATGGTCGCCGCTCTCATTCTATTCATCTTCAGTGGGGTCATCTCGTACACGAATACATTGGCGCTCAGTCGTAACGCACGGCAGATTGCTGATACGCACGAGCTTCTGATGGGGTTGACGGATCTTCTTGCATTGTCCGCCGATGCGGAAACGGGGCAGCGAGGTTTCGTGATTACGGGGGACGAAAGATATCTGGAACCGTACACGGTCGCCGTGGTGCGGATTCGATCTAGACTCGTCGACCTGGATCGAATGATGAGTCACAGCTCAGAACAGCGAGCGCGAATTACGTTTCTCGAAGCGGGGATCACTGACAAGCTCGAGGAACTTGCAGAAACCATTGCTCTGCGTCGGCAGGGTGGATTTGAACCTGCTCGGGACGTGGTCGCTACGGACCGGGGAAAAGCGGCGATGGATGCCGTTCGGACCGAGATCACAGAAATGAGGTCGGTCGAGCGACAAAGAAGGCAGGAACGCCTGGCGGCGATGGATCGGTCTTATTCCAGAGCCATTACCAGCGGTTTCATCACCTGCATCTTTGGCGTCATCGTGTCTGCGATCCTGACATATCTGGTCAGGAAGAGTTTATTGATGCGGCAGCGTCAGGAGTGGTTACAGGCGGGGCAGATCGGACTGAGTGTGGTGATGGTCGCCGAATCCCGACTGCAACAACTGGGGGAAAATATTCTGACATTTCTGGCGGAGTACATGGACGCTCAGGCGGGCGCGTTCTATGCGAAGGACGGGCATCTTTTTCGAAAGGTAGCGACCTACGGCGTGCCCAGCTCTGCCACGATTCCTGAAGAGTTTGGTCCCTCTGACGGGTTATTGGGCCAGGCCGTTAAGAACGGGAATAGGATCCTTTTGCGGGACGTTCCGGAGGGATATCTGTCTGCAGGCTCGTCGTTAGGAAGTGCTCAACCCCGCCAACTGCTGATCGTCCCTGTCAAAGAGGACAACAGAGTGAATGGGATTATCGAGCTGGGGTTTCTCGAACCCATCGACGAATCGCTGGTCGAACTGCTGGAACGGGAAGCGGGCTCGATCGGAATTGCGGTCCGCACTGCCAACGACCGCATCCGGCTGCAGAATCTGCTCGAAGAGACGCAGCGGCAGGCCGAGGAGATGCAGGTTCAAGGTGAAGAATTGCGGGTTTCCAATGAAGAACTTGAAGAACAAAGTCGTGCGCTGAAAGAGTCACAGACCCGACTGGAACAGCAGCAGGCAGAACTGGAACAGACGAATACTCAACTGGAAGATCAGGCTCAGTTACTCGAGGTTCAGCGAGATGACCTTGTTCGGACAAAGGCCTCGCTCGAAGAGCGTGCCAAGGAACTGGAACAGGCCAGTCAGTATAAGTCAGATTTCCTGGCGAACATGTCGCACGAACTGCGGACGCCGCTGAATTCATCGCTGATCCTTTCCAAACTTCTGGCAGACAATGAGTCCGGGAATCTGACAAGCGAACAGGTTCGATACGCCACGACCATCCAGGCTGCCGGTAACGACCTGCTGACGCTGATCAATGACATTCTCGATCTGTCGAAGATCGAGTCGGGGCACATGGAGATGCATCCCGACACCTTCTCAATCCAGCAATTGATGGACGATCTGGAGCGGACCTTTCAGCCGGTGGCAGATCAGAAGGGACTGAAGTTCGTGCAGCGACTTCTGCCGGGGTGTCCCGCCACCATGGTGACCGATCGACAACGGTTAGAGCAGGTTCTGAAAAACCTGCTTTCAAATGCCATGAAGTTTACTGAAAAGGGGGAGGTTGCGTGCGAAGCCAGTCCTCTTCCCGGCAATCGAATCGCCTTCACTGTCAGGGATACGGGTATTGGCATTCCCCTTCGCCAGCAGCGTCTGGTGTTCGAAGCGTTCCAGCAGGCCGATGGTAAAGTTAACCGTAAGTATGGGGGGACCGGTCTGGGACTTTCCATTTCACGAGAGTTAACGCGGCGGCTTGGTGGTGAGATTGAATTGACGAGTGAACCAAGCGTGGGGAGTACTTTTGTGATCGTACTTCCGGAAGTTTACGATCCCAGCCAGATCCCCGCGCGTCCTCCGCGCAGCACGTCTCACGATCCGGTCGAGGCCATTGATGAAATCGACGAGGGACCCGCATCCGCAAGCGTGGAACATTTCACGCCGATTTCGAGCCCCGTTCCCCCCAGCTACCGTCGTGTGGATGATGACCGGCGAAGTCTGAATGGCGACAGTCGTGTGATCCTGGTTGTAGAGGACGACGAGCACTTTTCTCGGATCCTCTACGATCTGGCCAGAGAGTTGCATTTCCAGTGTCTCATTGCCACGACGGCAGAGGAGGGGCTGGCGATGGCGCGGCAGTATCTGCCGAGTGCGGTGCTGCTCGACGTCGGGCTTCCAGACCAGTCGGGGCTTTCGGTACTCGACCGGCTCAAGCATGATGCTCGGACTCGCCATATTCCGGTCCACGTGGTGTCGGGGAATGACTATGAAACAACAGCCATGTCACTGGGGGCTGTCGGCTTCATGCTCAAACCGGTCAAGCGTGAAGATCTCACCAGTGCCCTTCGCCAGTTAGAGGAACGGCTGGCTCAGCGATTGCGTCGCATTCTTGTTGTCGAAGATGACGCGGTGCAGCTGGAGAGTCTCAGGAAGTTGCTGGGTACTCAGGATGTCGAGACTGTCGGTGCCCGTAGCGCGGCGGAATGTCTTGAGCAACTCAAGGAATCAACGTTCGACTGCATGGTCCTCGATCTCACTCTTCCGGATGCAACCGGGTACTCGTTGCTGGAGACACTGAGTCGTCATGATGCTTACTCGTTTCCCCCTGTGATCGTTTACACGGGCGAAGACATCTCGTTTGAAGACGAACAGAAACTGCGCAAGTACTCGAAATCAATCATCATCAAGGGAGCCAAGTCCCCCGAACGGCTGCTTGACGAGGTCACTTTGTTCCTGCATCAGGTCGTGGCGGAACTTCCCGCTGAACATCAGCGAATGCTGGAGAAAGCCCGAAGTCGAGACGCCTCGATTGAAGGACACCGGATCTTGATTGTGGAAGACGATGTGAGAAACGTCTTCGCATTGACGAGTATCCTGGAACCGCGTGGCGCGATTCTCGAGATTGCCCGCAACGGTCGGGAAGCACTTGATGTCCTCAAACGGTGTGACCAGGATCCTTCCAAATCGATCGACCTGGTCCTGATGGATGTCATGATGCCCGAAATGGATGGGATTACCGCAACGACGCAAATTCGTCAGAATCCAAAGTGGAAAAAGCTACCCGTGATCATGTTGACTGCGAAGGCGATGGCAGACGACCAGGAGCGGTGCCTGGCCGCAGGGGCCAACGACTATATGTCGAAGCCGCTTGATGTGGAGAAACTGCTGTCGCTTGTTCGTGTCTGGATGCGGTGGTAGGTAACCGACGAGGGTGTGTCGTGACCGGAAAAACTGAGGACATTGAAGTGCGGCTGCTTCTGGAAGCGGTCTTCAGGAAGTACCACTACGATTTCCGGGGCTACTCGATGGCCTCTGTGAAACGGAGAATGAAACAGGCGAAAGAGCATTTTGAGTGCAAGACGATCTCTCAACTGCAGGATCGCGTTCTGCATGACGAGTCTGTTTTACCGGCACTTTTGTCCTATCTCACCGTGCAGGTGAGCGAGCTGTTCCGAGATCCATCCTACTACAAAGCGTTGAGAGAACTCGTGGTGCCCCACCTGAAGACGTATCCCTCGCTGAAGGTGTGGGTTGCCGGATGCAGTACAGGGGAAGAGCTGTATTCATTAGCAATTTTGTTCCGCGAGGAAGACTTGGAAGACAGAACGATCTTCTACGCGACCGATATAAACCCGAACGCCTTGAAACAGGCGGAAGCGGGGGTGTATTCGCTCGATCGGATCGCCAAGTTTACCGAAAATCATCAGCGGTCCGGTGGGAAATCCTCGTTATCCGACTATTACACAGCGAATTATCGCGGCGCCATTTTTGATAAGACTTTACGGATGCGAACGGTCTTCGCGGATCATAGCCTGGTGTCTGACTCTGCATTTGCAGAAGTTCATTTTGTCTCGTGCCGTAATGTATTGATTTATTTCGATTTGGAGAATCAGAACCGAACGATCGGGCTGTTTGTCGATTCGCTTGTCCGCAAAGGATTTCTTGGATTAGGTTCGAAAGAGAGTTTGCGCTTCACGCGTTATGCAGACTCATTTACCGAATTCTCTCGCGAAGATCGTATTTTTCAGAAACGAGGGACGCCGTGAATGGGCTGACCCCTGCCATGAAGGTGGAATCTCGCCAACAGGTCGCTGCCGTTGTGATCGGTGCGTCTGCGGGGGCTTTAGAGGCCCTTTCGACGCTGTTGCCCCCCCTCCCGTCGACGTTTTCAGTGCCGATTCTCTGTGTCGTGCACCTGCATCCCGATATGAAAAGCTCGATCGCCGAATGCCTGAGCCACAAGTGTCTGATCAGGGTCTGCGAGGCCGAGGACAAAGAGCCACTCGTGGGTGGTACTGTTTATCTCGCACCCCCCGATTACCATCTGCTGGTGGAAGACAACAGTCGCCTCTCGCTATCAAACGAGGCACCAGAGTATTTCTCACGTCCCTCGATCGATGTGCTGTTCGAATCGGCCGCTGATGTTTACGGACGGAACCTGATTGGGGTCATCTTAACAGGAGCCAACCGCGATGGGGCGCGAGGATTGAAAGCCATTGAAGATGCCGGAGGTACTGTTCTGGTCCAATCACCCGATACGGCATACGCTCGAGAAATGCCACAGTCAGCACTCGATGCGTGCACTCACGCTCGGGCCCTTACCCTCCAACAGATTGCAACTTACCTGATGGAGGCCGTGTTGCAGCGATGACTAGCGCAGTTGAACCTGTTTATTTTCTACTTGTGGACGATCTGGAAGAGAATCTCTTCGCGCTCGAAGCACTGTTACGGCGTGAGGGACTGGTTCTGCTGAAAGCCCGATCGGGTGTCGAAGCGCTTGAGTATTTGCTTCAGAAGGAGGTCGCGCTAGCTATCGTCGATGTTCAGATGCCGGGAATGGATGGATTTGAACTGGCGGAGCTCATGCGAGGAAGCGAACGGACTCGGCGTGTTCCGATCATTTTCCTGACGGCGGGGGCTTCGGACTGGAATCGGCGTTTTCGCGGGTACGAGGCGGGAGCGGTCGATTTCCTTCAAAAGCCGATCGAAGCCGATGTGATCAAAAGCAAGGCCGAGGTGTTTTTTGAGCTCTTCAAACAGCGTCAGGAAGTCGCTCATCAACGGGATGAACTCAAAACCGCGTCGGAAGAGATCAAGCGGCTGTTAAAAGAAAGCCTGATGTACGCGCAGGCGCTGCGTGACGCCGACCAAAGGAAAGACGACTTTCTGGCTATGCTGGCGCACGAATTGCGCAACCCGCTTGCACCGGTCAGGAATGCGGTCGAAATCCTGAGACTTCCGGGCGTGACAGAAGTCGAGATCGCTCAGACGCGAGAGATCATCTTCCGCCAGGTAACGCACATGGTCCGTCTGGTGGATGATCTGCTGGATGTGGCAAGAATTGCGCGGGGGAAAATTGCCCTGCGGATCGAGCGGTGCGACGTGGGCGCAATCGTGCGACAAACCACAGAAGACTACCGACAGACACTGGCGGACGCGGGGGTCACCCTGAAGCTGAATGTGGCAGCAGCCCCGATGTGGGCTTCCGGCGATCCAATTCGAATTGCGCAGATCTTCGGTAATCTGCTGCACAACGCGGCCAAATTTACGCCGCGTGGCGGGTTAGTCGAAATCTCTGCCTGGCCTGATGTGCAGACATCGCAGGCCGTCATTTTCGTTCGAGACACCGGGGTGGGACTGGACGAGGCCGTACTTCAGAATCTTTTCGAGCCCTTTTCCCAGGCAGACCAGAAGCTGGATCGTGACAAAGGTGGCCTCGGACTGGGCCTTGCACTGGTTAAAGGCCTGGTGGAGCTTCATTCCGGGTCGGTTGTGGCGGAGAGCGACGGAGTTGGTAAAGGCTCCAAATTCACGCTCCGGATTCCACTCGAACCAGATTCGATCGGAAAGCTTGAAAAGCTGGCGAGTGACAGCTCGCAGGACGAAGAATGCCGGTTACGAATTCTGCTGGTAGAAGACAATCGCGATGCCGCCATCACACTCAAAATGCTGCTGACCCTGATGGGCCACGATGTGTGCGTTGCACATGACGGCCCTGAGGGATTGGCGCTGGCATTGTCGGTATTGCCCGAGGTCGTCATCTCGGATCTGGGACTTCCAGGCGCAATCGATGGATATTCACTCGCGAATGCATTGCGAGCCGAGCCGAATTTGTCGGATGTCTATCTGATTGCCCTTAGTGGCTACGGACAGGACGACGACCGGCGAAAAACAGAAGGTGCGGGATTCCACCGGCATTTCGTAAAACCTGTGGAGCCGGAAAGTTTGAAAGACGCCTTAAACGACTTTGTTCTTCAGCGTCGGCGCGCCAAAGTGCAGAGACCGATGGCGTCGGTCCCAGAGACGAACGGTGACCAGCCTCACCTGTAGGGCATCGTCAAGGAATCACAATTGGCTGCCACTGAAGGACTGTGCTCAGTGGCGCAGAGCTTTGTCCCGCGCCAATAACGAGAAAAACGTCACTTCGCGGACGACCCGGAAGCAGTGCCATCAGGCCCGAAAATCCAGTTATGGACATCCATCATTCGGAGGGAATGCCGATGGGACCCCTGCGTTGATACCCACCATCGGCCGGCACGGACGACCTGTTCCAACAGGAAAGGGTTCCGCGGACACTTGCCGGACAGGAAAGAGTTTCAAAGTAACTAACCCGCAGGATTAGCCTTCCATCCGTTGACGCAGTTCGTCCCGCTCGCGGCGAGTAATCTCGAGATCAAACATCAAATATTTGATATCGACTCGCAGTTGTGAGAGGGCTTCCTGTACGCGTTCCAGAGTCTGATTGCGGCGGAGAGCCGTGTTCAGAACGCGTTGGAAGGCGACTTCCAGTTCCGGAGGCCGGGTCGGCGAGAGCGTGTCAATCAATTGTCCAAGTTCTGACAACTCCTCAGGCACGACATCGTCGTCCTGTGGAGTTGGGATGTTGAACCGTCGATTACTTGGGCTCACGAATGATTCCTTCTCGCCGTAATTTGTACAGTACTCTGGCTCATGCCTTCGTGATCCGATTGTGTTCTGCAGACCGGAGCGTTCACAATCAAAAAACTGGTCGGCGTCACAGTTTTGCGGCATCTGTGGCCGATTGTTCCGTCCCGTCACAATTCACCTAGGCGATTCTTGGGAAGTCCATTAGGATTATCGACTTAACTCGTTCGAAAAGGATTGCCGACAAGCGAGTGTATCATTGAATTTGCCCAGATGGTGCGGTCGCACCGCACCGGAGTGGGGATCTGATCGGTTATACGAGTTATGCCGTCAGATTCGCTCTCGAATTGCATTGCAGAAACGAAGCGACTTTGAAGCCGACCAGTTTGTACTCAGGGACGAGTCCATTCATGCCAAAATTGACATTCATCGTCGTGCTGTTGGCGTTGTGGTTTCTTCCACGAACAACTCTTAATGCAGGGGATTTTACGGCCGAATTTGAAGGGCCGGAAAATTCGTGGCAGGTGCGGCTGCGCGCACAGGATGCAAGTCTTGCGATCCACCAGCGCCGACGCGGGGCGGGTCGCGAGGGGGGCGCAGAAGTCATTCGCGTTAATTCCCTCAAAGAGAATACGCCCGTTCGGATTGAACATCCATTACCTCCCGCCACTGTACTGGATGAGCTTGAGGTGGCGGTGTGGGTGAAATCGGATCGGGAAGGATTTTCACTCGCATTGAAAGTCATCCTGCCCGAGTTTATCGATCCTGAGACCAACGCGCCGTGCACGCTCATTATTGTCGGGGACCAGTACCGGACTCCGGGGCAGTGGCAACAATTGAAATGCCAGACGAAGGAACGGGCTGTCCGAGAACAACTGCAACTGAAGCGGGCGCTCAAACAGATCACCCGTGACCCGCGAGAGATGTACGTCGACCAGGTGATTCTGGGGGGGCAGCTTCCACCCGGTCCCACTGACGTTGCTCTGGATGATTTGTCGGTAAGGCCGTTTGTCGCTTACGAAAAAACACTCAAGGCAACGGACCCGGAATCGATTCAGCAGGCCGGGAAGTCAACCGACAATCCGCGGCCGGCGGTCGCCGCGGCGCGAATTCCTGTTCAGTTTCGACTGCACCGACTTTCAGTCGAGGATCGCCCGTTCTTTCCCCGGATGATCACCTACCAGAACGAGCGCCCCGAAGTCCTCGCCGATGCCGGCGCCAATGTTGTCTGGGTACCTGACTTTGAAGATTCTGTCGTCACCGGACAACTTCGTCGGCAAGGGCTGTGGGTCACTGCGGCACCTCCCTATGCAAAGGGGGCCGACGGTGAGGCACTGGATTCTGAAGATGCCAGCCTGCTTCCATTCGGCACGAACACGTCTTCGGTTCTTTTCTGGATGCTGGGAGCACGCATGAAACTGGATGGTCCTCCCAAGCTGACGAGCTGGACCAACCAAATCCGCGACGCCGATCGGGGCGTTCGGCGACCCATTGCGGCGGATGTGATCGAGAACGAGCGGCTCGTATCCCGGCACGTTGACATGTTGGGAGTCAGTCGACATGTCATTCACAGCATCTGCTCGCTGGCCGACTATCGTGACTGGATGATTCAACGACGCGAGCAGGCGTGGCCTGATTCATTCTGCTTTACCTGGATTCAAACGGAACCGGCACCTCAGGTCAGCGATCTGGCTCGAGGCGTGCGGACGCGACCGATGCTGGAGCCTGAACAGATCCGGCTACAGGTCTACGCCGCTTTGGGGGCGGGTTGCCGTGGACTGGGTTTCTGGACGACGACTCCGTTAGACGAGGACTCGCCGGCTGCACGCGAGCGACTGCTGGCTCTGTCGCAACTGAATCTCGAACTCCAACTCTTCGAGCCCTGGATTGCATCGGGTGGTAAGCCCGAACTGGTCACATTCGCCATCGATACCCCACGCCAGCAGTACAGTATCGGCGTCCGGGGAATTCGGCCTGTTACTCCCCCTGCCAGTCCGGCAAGTCGGGCGAGGAATGCGAAGATCCTGGCTGCGAACCAATCACGTGAACTTAAGGCGGCAATGATCGGATCGGACCGGGGGGCTCTGCTGTTGCCAATGTGGCTCGAAGAAAACAGCCAGTTTGTGCCTGGGCCACTCGCCGCACGGAATATGTCGATCATCGTTCCCGGTGGGGGGGAGACAGCAGCGGCGTGGGAGATCACGACGACCGGTCGCCTCAGAAATCTCAATCGCGAACCGGCCGCAGGAGGTGTGAAGATCAGTCTTCCACGGTTGGATCAGACAGCCGCGATCCTGCTGACGTCGGACCAGCAACTCGTCGCGGAACTGAACGAACAGATCGCCAGCATTCAAGATCGAAGCGCCTACCTCTGTGTCGAACTGGCGAAGTTGAAAATGGCCCGCGTTCTCGAAATCGACCAGACCCTTCAGGGAATGGGGGTTGGTCGACCGGAAGCGCCGCAACTGATTTCTGATGCGAGGCAGCAACTGGACAAAGCCGAGTCTGCAATGCAGGCGGGTAACTACTTTGAAGCACAGCAGCACGCATCGGAAGCACTCCAGTTTGCTCGTCTCTTGCAGAGAAACCACTGGGAGTACGCCATTCAGTCGATGCCGAATGTCACTTCGAGCCCGTGGGCCGTATCGTTTCAGTCACTGCCCGAGCACTGGAGTCTGATGAGACGGATCGGTCAGCTCGGCTCGCTGGACTCGGAAGAGAATCTGCTTCCGTCCGGTGAGTTCGAAGACATCAAAACTCTGATCGGAGAGCATTGGAAGCATGAGCAATCGATGCTTGAGACCGTCCAGTCCATCGCCGAACTGCATCACGTCGCCAGACAGGGTGATTTCAGTTTGAGACTCGCGGCGAGCCCGCTACCGGGCGGACCAGTTCCCAGTGTCATTTCGAGTGCTCCGGTAACCGTCGTTTCCCCCAGTGTTACGGTTCACAAAGGTCAGTTCGTGAAGATCACAGGCTGGGTCAAAATTCCCGCGACGATCGTGGGGAGCATTGAAGGGGCTCTCATCTACGACAGCCTGCTGGGAAAATCCGGCGCGGTGAGGCTCAAGGCCGCACAAGACTGGCGGCAATTTGAATTGATACGCCCGGTCCCCGAATCTCAGGACATGTCAGTGACCATCGCACTGCAGGGATTGGGGGAAATTCTGCTGGACGATCTGCGGATTGTGGCGGTCGAGTTGGAAGCGGACTACGATGTCCCTTCACCCGCTGTTCCGTCGCTTGAACCTGTCAAGTTTTCACCGCTGGACCTGCGACGGTTGAATCCCCTGCAACGCCGCAAATAGCTCGTGCAGATTCCCGTCCCGGGCAGGAGAAGTTCTGATGGATGATTCAGAATCGATCTGTCCGGATCATCTCTACGGGCGAATGGATTCGATCTCTGAACGATTGCGAACCGAGGTGTTCCTGTATTGGTGTCTTCAGCGTGAAGCCGTGCGGGGCTGGAACTTTTTCGTATTGCTCACTCCGGTCTTCCTTGCCGGAGTCGTGCTCAAGCTGATGGCGGCAACCTGGTATCCTGGATTAGGAATCCATCTACAGCGGGCCCTGTGGGGAGTTTCCGCATTCAGTCTTGTACTGGGGAGCATCCGTCATGTTTCCGGAGCGGTCTGCTGGGAAGTTTCTGACGAACTGAATGACTTAGTGAAGCTGACGGGGATCGATCCGGTCACGTTGATTTTCTGCAAATCCTTCTGTCGCTGGTTGACGATTCTGCTGTCGCTGCTGCTGCTGGTCCCGTTATGGGGCTTCGTACTGACGATGGGGCCATTGGATACTGGGATCGCATTTGCGGCAGTGAGCTGGCTGTTTCTGCTGACGGTGTTGATGTCGGGATTTGCGCTGATCTCCAGCGTTTCCTCAAAGCCAAAAGGCAATCCGGACAGAGCGGCCGCAGTCGCAACGCTGGCATGGGGGATTCTGTACAATTTTCTGTTCGGATTTGCCGGGGCCGTGATGGGCTTTCTCGATTGGCACCAGGGCATGGTCGCGATGATCAATCTGACACCGATCGTTGCCGTGACTCGAACTCTCATTTTTCCCGGCACGTTCTCGTGCTTAGACATCTCTTACTGGCTGCATCTGATGACAGGTTCGATCTGCATCTGGCGGGCAGTGCTGACCATGCAGAAAAGGTTTCGGGTCACCACTGAGGGGAATCCGACTGCGGAGCACAAGTCGCGAGTCGATCTCATAAACTCAACCCCTCACTTTTTGCGACCTCGTTGCACTGATCGTCCATTGCGATGGAAGGACCAGTACATCCTGGGAGGGGGACAGTTTTCCCGATCCTGCTGGCGAGTGGTGGCTTTTTTGATCTTGATTGGTGTCGTGTTGGGGATTGCGAAGGGAGAGGCTCTGGTTCTGGGAATCGCCGCGATCTGCCTGGTCATACTGGCGATCACCGTCCGTTTCGATGCCCTGGTCACGGCAGAGTTTCGACATCAGACGTGGAACAGCCTCATGCTGCTTCCCTCGGACCCCATGCAAGTGATCGTCGAGAAATTCCGCACAGCAGTCTGGGAGTTCGACGGCCTGTTCATTCCCCTCGTCTGCGCTGTGGGGGCCGGGGCCGTCGACAGGCCATGGGTGATGGTCATGGTGTTGGCCATCGCACTCCCATCGGGTGCGCTCTTGATGCAATCTTCGGTGATCGGTCAGCTCTATTCCCAGTGCTGGTGGACCGGACCCGGTTTGATGATTCTTTTCATCGGTTTGATTTTTATGATCGTGAGTTTCTGGATGGCCCTTCCCACTGAAGTTGCTTTCACTTCAAATCTGGCCATTCTGATCGCCACGATTGTCGCATTTCATTTGCACGTTCGCTGGAGACTGAATACCTGGACTGATGAATAGATCGTCCTCTCAGACGTCGCGCGAAAGGCTGGCGACACGGTTGCTGACTTCCGCATACAGGTCCTGCGGCAACGGACCGGTGGAAGCCGCGGCGATGTTCTCAGACAAGTGTTGCGGGTTGCACGTCCCGACGATCGTGGTATGGCAGCAGGGATGAGTGAGTGTATACCGCAACACAAGCTCTGCCCGTTTCATCCCTGACGGCAGAACCTCATCGAGCCGGGCACGCGTCCAGACATCATTGAGTGCGGGACGCTGAATCTCGGCGTCGGGCCCCCCTTGAGCGATCCCGCCCCGGACGATGATTCCCGCTCCCGTCTCCGCCGCCTGAGTAATCAGATCATGGTGCTCTGGGGCCAGGCAGGAGTACGGAATCTGGAATGTGTCAAAGACGTTGAGTGCAATCATGCCCGGCAACTCGGGCAGACTGCTTGAAACACCCATGAACCGGATCAGCCCCTGCGATTTGAAGTTCAGCAGCAGGTCGATCAGGCCGTTTCGCTGCAAGCTGTCCGCATCTCCACCGTGGAATTGCAGAATGTCGAGATGATCGGTTTGAAGTTGATGCAGGCTGCTTTCGAGATTTCTGGTGATGACATCCTGACTCCAGGTATGCCTGGTCTCCAGATGGTCAGCATGCTGGATGGGTGCACAACCACATTTTGTGGCCAGAAAATATTCGGAGCGTCGCTGACCGATAAACTGCCCGATTCGCTGTTCCGTGATGCCGTAGTCCGGAGCCGTGTCGATGAAGTTGATCCCCGAATCGAGAACCAGATTCAGAAAACGATCGGCCGCTTCGTCACTGACGACTCGCACCCCCCACGTCCGAGGACCGCGAAGTCCCATGCTTCCGTAACCGAGCTGACTGACTTCCAGTCCGGTCCGTCCAAGTCGCTTTTTCAGCATATCCCCGCCCCAGGTCAATACCCGCCGCTTGGCGTTGTCGATGTGATCAATCCGCACGTGAATCGAATTCACTCTACCGGAATTGGCCCGTCAGGTGGGGGTATTTCCCCGGACAATTTGCCGGGGTGAACGGATCCACGCGGATCACCTGGCGAGATGGTGTCCGCTGTCCTGCAGATGATTCTGCTGGGACTGACTGTGAAGAGGGTATTTGCGAGCCCGTTCTTGGGAATGAACTCCACGACGGTGCTTAAGCGGCACGGCTGGATTGCCTGGGCATCGGCATCGCTGAATTGCTGCACTCCTCGCGCTGAAACTTCACCGTTGCGGGAAATGTCTGCTGTGCCGGTTCGTCGTGCGTCACCGGAGTTTCGCGGATCCCTTCCAGTCCCAGCAGGAACAGGTCGCGAAGCGAGCGGATGATTTCCGGGATGTTGATCTTGGATTGTCCAACGATACGGTCTTCGAAGCGGATGGGGGTTTCGACGATGCGGCAGCCAATTCGAGTGCAGCGATAGAGGAATTCTTCCTGGAAGGCGTAGCCCTTCGAACGGATTTTGCCGAAGTCCAGTTCCTGTAATTTGCTGACGCGGTAGCAGCGGAATGCGCCGCTGCAGTCTTTAGCCTTCAGCCCAAGCAGGATGTGCGAGTACCAGTTGATCGACTGACTCATGAAGTGTCGAGTGAGACTCCATCCCGAGATGCTCCCTCCGGGTACATACCGGGAGCCAATTCCGATATCAGCGACTTCCATGCTTCCATTCAAAGCAGGAAGGTAGCGCGGATGATGGCTGAAATCGGCATCCATGTTCAGGACAAATTCGTAGTTGTGATCGATGGCCCACTGAAATCCGGCAATGGTGGCCGCGCCGAGTCCCTCTTTGGCCGTTCTGAGCAGCAACTTGATGCGGTGATCTTGTGCCATCATCTGCCGTACCACATCGGCAGTTCCGTCAGGCGAGCTGTCGTCAACGACGAGCACATGTGCGTCGGGAAGCTGCTCCAGCACTTGCGGAACAAGCTTGGCGATATTTTCTCGCTCATTGTACGTGCACAGTGTGACCACGAGTCGATTCGGAACGGCGGTCGTAGCGGCTGCAGTGGACATCAGTAACTCCTGTGAGGTTCGGCTGGTCGGGATAATCGTCGAAGTGGGAAAATGCGTCTAGACCAAGCCGATTACCTGATTGCCTGTTGATTCGGCTGCCTCATCGGTTCTCGCGACTTGAAATTGTGGTTGACCGTGACGGGAAGGTCGTCCGGGTCACTCACCTCGTTCCGCCTCCGATCTCTCGGGAAGGGAACATTTGTGCCCTCCGGATTTACTTCCGGGACAGATGAAGTGCATGATTACGGGTCGGTTCAGTTTGTTGCGTGTCGTTCACAAGGATCCGGAGGGAAACTGATGCCAGCACCAGACGCTTCGCCCAATTTGAAAAAACTTCAAGTCGCGTATCGAGAATGGAATGATTCGCGTGGGGAATCTGTCCAGCAATGGCTGGATCTGATGTGTGACGATGTCAGGATGACCTCGTTGTCGGATGGGAACGCGGGAATGGAGTTTACTAAAGCGCTCACGGGGAAGGAGCAGGCAAAGAACTACTTCAACGAATTACGTGCCACCTGGGAGATGCTCTACTTCCATGCTGACGAATTCATCGAGCAGGGCGACCGTGTCGTCATGCTGGGACGCTGCTCGTTCAAAAGTAAATTGACGGGGAAGTCGGCTGAGTCGCCAAAGGCAGACTTCTTCCGCTTTCGAGATGGCAAGATCGTGGAATATTTCGATTTCTACGACACCGCAAAGGCCTATGCCGCCGCAACACCCGACCCCACCTGATGATTTTTCGCGTGGTGTGTGAAACCAAGAGAGCGAGAGAGAGTGTGTGTGGCCTCACGGGGCGTTTGCGGGATCCTTGAGACCCTCCCCTTTTTCCGGCTCCGCTTTCTTTTTTGCTTCTTCGTTCATTTTCAGGAACGGATTCGGCTTCAGTTCGACGTACCGGATGGACTGGAGATAGTCCAGCACGTTCGCGGACCGCTCGCCCCCCACTTGTGCATGGAAGTGCAGCGAAAAGCCGTGCGGTCCTTTGACATCGATCAGCCTGGGCTGGAACGTGAGCAGTGTCCTGACGATATCCACTTGCCCCAGCATGGCCGAGCAGAAAATGTCTGGACGGGCTCCCCGCTCCAACAGAAGTTCTACGATGTCGTGTCGACCGCAGTGTGATGCTGCGCCGAGTCCACTTTCCCAGTCGTTCGCTCCCCAATTGATGGTCGAAAGGACCAGCCCCGGCTCTTTCTCCAGCAATCGTTTGACCATCTCAATGTCCGTGTGTGCGAACATCACGAAGTCCTGAATGAGTAAGCGGTTGATCTGGGGATTTTTCCACTTGGGCTGAAATGCAGGTGCTTCGTAGTCTCGTTCGAAGGGAGCTTCTCGCGGCCCCGCAGGTGACGCGTTGGCTTTGGCGGCATCGGTAGCAGCACTTTCCTGGCCTCGTAACGATGCGGCCGTTGACAGGAATGCTCCGGCCGTCATGGCGGCGAACGAACGGCGTGAACAGGCATCGTGATTCATGTGCTGGTTTCCTGTTGAAAGTCCGTTGGCAGGTTGCCTGAACAGAGGCCCGGACCTGGAACTTAATTCATCTCTCTAACGAGGTGTTAGGCCCACCTATCCAAAGGACGATGTCTGCAATGCTGCCACGACGTGGCTGCGGTTGAGCTTCCCATTCAGGCCTGCAAGTTCCGGCGGGAACGAACGCGTGAGATTCGACCTGAGCGTGATATGTCTTACCCCCGTTTTTCCAAGGCAGCGACCTCATCGCTGGGGGGCTCGACGATGACGGAATATTGACTGAACTGTGGAGAAGACAAAATCTGCACCTGACCTGACGGCCAGGTAATCTCGATGGAAACGTTCTCTGCTGCCTCGGGGACATGAAACAGGACACGCGAGTCAGATGTTGAGAGGTAGCTGGCACCGCTGGTGATAAATCGGGTCTGGCGGGCCGAATCATACCGCAGCACAATCCGTGTTCCGATCGGGTCCCGGGATGTGGTGCGACCGACAAGTTGCAGTCCGATCCAACGAGAAGTATGGGGAGTTGTGTTTTCGAGGACGACGGTGGGAGCCAGGATTTGCGAGACCGCAAGGTCAATCCGTCCGTCGTTGTCCAGATCGCAGGCAGACAGACCTCGGCCAAGATGCCCCGTCGTGAAATAGGAGCCCGCCTTCGCGGCGACGCTCGAGAAGAGCCGTCCGTCCTGGTTTTCGAGCAGAATGGGGACCTGAAAACGGGGAGATGTGGGGGAGTGGCGGTTGGCGTGGCCCGTGGCAATACAGACGTCTTCATCCCCGTCACCATCGAAGTCCCGCAGGCAAATTCCCCAGCCCACGTATTCGGATCCAATCCCTGTGATTCCTAAGGGCTGGCTTACATGCTGGAAGTAGCTTCCCGGCATTGCCCGATACAAGGCCATGGACTCTTTCTCGAAATTGGTGACCCAGAGATCAGGCAGCATATCTCCGTTAAAATCATTCCCTTCCAAGCCCATACTGCCATCAGGCAGACCTCGTTCATTTCGATCTGCACCGCTCACGATCGAGACATCGCTGAAGGTGCCTCCGTTGTTCTGGTAGACGAAATTCGGTTCTCCGTCATTTGCGACGTACAGGTCCAGATCAAGATCTCCATCGAGATCGATTGACAGGACGCCCAACCCCTTTCCTCCGGGTGAAAAGCCCAAATCGGAATGGGCAGACCTGAACCGCCCATCCCCTGTCCCGAGGAATGCCGAGTCATCGAGTGATACAAAGTTACGCGGGGCGCATGTGTCGCGAAGATTAGAGGGGCGTTCCAGGCAAACGGGATTATTCTCGAAGGACCAGTTTGCGTAATGGGCGACGTAAAGGTCCAGAACTCCATCCCCGTTAAAGTCTCCCCAGGCTGCCGCAGTACTCCAGGAATCGTCGATGAGTTCACTCTGGCGAGTCACATCCTGAAAGTGGCCATCGCCCGTGTTGTGCAAAAGTTGAACTCCACCGTAGCCCGTGATGATCACGTCGCAAAATCCATCGTTGTCAAAATCAGCGGCGTAGGCACCGTGTGAGAAAAAGGCAGCGGGCGGAAAGAGATGTGTTAAATCAACCCCCTTCCAGTTTCCGATGTTACGGTAGAACCCTGTCGGTTTGGGCTTGATCTGATTTTCGGGAAGCAATTCGCCTCCGCCAGCGATGATCAGGTCGAACATCCCGTCCCGGTCATAGTCCAAGGTCGCCAGACCTCCCCCAATCGCTTCGATAATCGCGAAATACTCGCTGTTTTCTCCATTATCGTAAGAGAACGGCTTCGCAAAGAAATCCGGTTTTTCGACGAAAGTGATCGGTGCCGAAAGACTTGCGGGCGTTGGTTCAGACTGGCTGAGAGGGGCTTCCGGAATTTCAGAATTTTGTTGGCAGCTCGACAGGAAAATGACGCATAAGGTCGCAAGCAGGGGCAGAACAGATTGCTTGTCAAAACGCATTATTGATCACCCAGATCGTGTAAGATTTTGAAGAGCCTACTGTTCAGATTAAAGATTCATGAAATTTTTGTGTTGCGAATTCATAACGAACTAGGTAAAAAAGTTCCATCAATTTCAATTGACTCGATGAAATCTCAAATTCTCTCTCTTCCCTTCTGATTTGTCGTTGACTCGTTTCTTGCGAGCCACGTTTTCGTTGCGTCGTTCTCACATTTCTCGGAGATCGTTCTATGCTGCGCCGAATTCGGAATCAGGGGTTTACTTTGATCGAATTGCTGGTGGTGATTGCCATCATTGCAGTTCTGATCGCATTGCTGCTGCCTGCAGTTCAACAGGCACGCGAAGCAGCTCGTCGAACACAGTGCAAGAACAACGTCAAGCAACTGGGCTTGGCAATGCACAATTACCATGACACCCATAACCGCTTTCCTAACAACAGTCTGCAGTGGGGATACCCAGCGCTGACGCCCGAGTGGACCGCCACTCAGCATGGTACAGAACTGACGATGATTCTCCCTTTCATCGATCAAGCGCCATTGTACAACCAGATCAATTTCTTTATTCCCAACGCAGAAACGATTGTCGTAAATGGTAAGCCAATTTACGACATCATCATCCCCGCCTTCATTTGCCCGACGTCGACTTCACCCGACACCACGGGCCGTGCGAAGACGAACTATGCTCCATCGCTCGGTGCACAGCGAATGGACGTCAACGGCGGAACTGGCTGCCCTGGCTTGTATCCACCACACGGTCCCCTGGTAGACCCACAGCACGCCGCTCGCGGTGGCACAAATGCGGGTGGTTACTTCGGTACCGGACCAGCCGGTCACTCAAACACTTGGAATCCTGCTGAAATCTCCGGAATGTTCAGCCGCGGAATCTGGGCCGCCCGCATGCGGGACGTCACCGACGGTACCAGCAACACGATTCTGATGGGGGAAATTCGTCCCGAGTGTGCTGACCATCAAAACAACGGCTGGTTCCACAACAACTCGATCTGGACCGCTACGACGGCTCCGATCAACTTCCCAACCTGTCCACAGTCGCCTCCGCGAGCAGATAACTGCCACCGGGCCGATACCTGGAACACGTCACAGGGATTCAAGTCACAGCACACAGGCGGCGCTCACTTCCTGTTCTGCGACGGATCGGTCCAGTTCCTTAGCGAAAACATCGATTACGGCACCTATCAGCGAATGGGTGATCGACGTGATGGTAACACCGTTTCCTTCTAGTGGTCCGTGTGGTTCAGGCCTTCTCTTAGCCTCTTGGCTAAAGATGACCGCCTGATTCAAAGTGCTGAACTGCCAAGGGGCGCGTCGAACGACGCGCCTCTTGTGCTTCCGTCTGAACCCTTGCGACAGCAGACATCTGTCATGCAAGAGATAATGTCCTCTTATGGTTTTCTCGCTTTGTTTGTGACTCGGAGGTTTCGATGCTGTCTCGTTGTGCTCTGTTCGCAGTAATCGCCATTATCGGGTGTGGCGGCGGGGGCTCCACCCTGAAAGTTGTTCCTGTCTCGGGAACCGTGAACTATAAGGGGCAGCCGGTGAAAGGTGCTGTCGTTACTTTCGCAACAGATAAAACGCCGCGAACGGCAGTGGGAGTCTGCGACGCGAGCGGAAAGTTTAAGCTCACGACAATCAATTCCAACGACGGAGCAGTCCCTGGAGAGCACGTTATTACCATCGTGACGTTGCCAGAGCCCGGCAGTGCTATGCCTGCCAATGCCTCCCCGACGGACTACCTGGCACAGATGCAGCAGGCCCAGCAGAGCTCAAAGGGAAAGAAGCTGCAACCACCCGGCGCCGGAAACACAGGAAAACTGATTCCTGCCAAATACGCAGACGCCTCAAAATCAGGGCTCAAGCGAACTGTGGTTCCGGGTGAAAAGAACGATTTCACGTTCGATTTGACGGACGACTAACCGTAGATAACTTGTTCTGGCACTGAAAACTTAGCCGACAACAGTTTGCTGACGGGCTACTCTGGTACTTCTCGACTCCTCTTGTGGTTACCGCGAGAGGAGTTTTTCGTTTTCTGACTTGTCTGCTGGGGAATCCGTCGGGCTTTTGCTCGGTTGTCTCGCACGTTCCAGATAGACGTTAGCGAGCTTGTGATTCTCTGCGGACGGGGGATCAAGCGACTGGTAATAGTCCCCCAGTGCGAGGTTGGCGTCCCGATTTCCGGGATCAAGGTTCAGGACCGACTGCAGCCAGGAGACACCTCGCTTGGGGTCTCCATACTTCAACAGCGTTTTCCCGATATCGAGTCTCAACTCCAGGTTAGCGGGATCACCGGCGACTTCGACCTGGAGTTTGTCGACCCTGCTGAGTTGAGCTTCCGATTCCACAACGCGATGCGCCTCGCTGGTCGCCTCATCGATTCGACCGGCACCCCGCAGAGCTCGAGCCAGTGCATGGCCCACTTCGAGAGATCTCGGCTGCAATTTTTTGACTTGTTCGAGGCATTCCACTGCGATCTGGAAGTTGCCCTGATCGAGAGCCAGTAGTCCCTGTTCCAGCTTCAGATCTTCGTCAGGGAGTTTCCCCGGGTCGGTGATTTGATCGAGCGCCGCCTGGCTCTGGGCGTGGTTGCCGAGGACACGCTCACAATGGGCAATTTGGAGGCTGGCACGGTCGTGGTATTGAGTATCCGTCAGTAGCGTCTGCAGCAGCGCCCTGGCCGGTTCGATCTTCCTGTCCGCCAAAAGGGCGAGAGCACGTCTCATCTTGATTTCGGACGAGTGTGGAGCCCGTTTCATCGCCTGAAGGTAAGCAGCGTCTGCCTCTTTGAATCTTCCTGCATTCTGGAGGACCTGCGCACGTATCAGCTCGGGCTGGGGGTCATACGGATAATCCTTCGACCAGGAATCGATCACGGCCAACGCCCGTTCCTGCTGAAAATTCAGCAGCAGTCCGCCGACGTATGCTTCGCAAACCTCACCGGAATCTTCGTTAGCGTTGACGAGAATGTCGGGCAGCTTTGCCTCGACTTCTCTTAAACGTCCAACTTGAGCCAGCATCAGGACCTGTTCGCGTTCGAGCAGCCTGGCAGGATAGCCTTGCTCCAGCGCAGCCTGCATGGAATTACGAAATCGATCGAGGTCACCCAGTCTGCGGTAAGCGCGGGCGCGGAGAAACTCGATTTCCCCATGGTAAGTTCCAAACCACCGGGCTCGGTCCAGCCAAGCCAGGGCTGGTTGGGGTTCTCGCCTGGCGAGCAGCGTCCTGGCGCGGGCAACGATCAACACAGGAGTGAGGAAGAATCCGGCTGCGAGCAGCGCAATCACAATCAGCCCAATTCCGACTCGTTTCCTGACGGGGCTATCTGGTGTCGCGGTGGTCGCTGATGGTTTTTTCCTCTGGGATGCCGGCTTCTTCTGAGTCATCGATCACGCTTAGCAACGGGTTGCAAACTGAAGTTCAAAGGCCTACTCTAAAAACACTTCCGCCCAATGTCCTTACGACGGTCATCCATGAGCCGCTGGGCCATACCCCCGGGTTCACTGGCCACTATATCAGAATTGCTGCTGCGCAGGATTTCATGGAGCTGTGATTGTGCGTCATTGGAGTTGTGACCGTAACCGGAATCGTCTGCTGACGCTCTTCCCGCTGATTTGTTTGCTGACTGTTCCCGCTTGCGGGCCATCGGGATCCATGCCGGGTACGTTATCCACTGGCGGTACCGCAGGGGAAATTGCGGAAGAACGGCATATCGTCGAATTCTGTTCGAAGTGCCATCAACCACCTGACCCTGCCTCGTTCCCGAAGAATCGCTGGGTACACGAGGTCTACCAGGGATATCGCTTCTTCGCAGAATCGAATCCCAAAAGCGATATCAAGCCTCCCGAGAAACCTCGCGCGATTGATTACTACACCAGTCGCGCCCCCGAGACATTGCCTGATCCGGAACCGATCCGCTTTGCTGCGGAATCTTCTCCGCGATTTCGATTGGCACCGGAGTATGATCCCGAGCCCGTCGAGTACCCGATGATTTCGTTCCTGAGCTGGAAGAAGTGGACCAACGACGGAACGGAACGGCTCGTTATGGCTGACATGAGCGGCGGGACGGTCTCGTACTGGGACCCGGAATCAAAGAGCTATTCCAAGCTGGCCAGCATTCCTCATCCTTCGCAATTTGAATGGTCTGACATTGATCAGGACGGCGTCCTCGAGATGGTGGTTGCCGATCTGGGCAGCGTGGAGCCAGCCGATCACGACCGAGGAAATGTCTACCTGCTCAAGCAGCAACCGAACGACGCCTGGAGCTCAACGACTGTCGCCTCGGGATTGGGGCGAGTCTGTGAAGTTCGTACCGCCGACTTCAATGGTGACGGTCGACTGGACATCGTCGTTGCCGAGTTTGGCTGGCATAAGAAAGGGGGAATCCGGATCATGGAACAGCGTGCGTCCAGTGACGGGACACCCAGGTTTCAGATCCGCCGACTGGATGAACGGCACGGAGCGATCCGAGTCCCTCCTGTTGATCTCGATCAGGATGGAGATATCGATTTCGTCGCACTGATTGCGCAGGAATACGAGGCAGTTGAAGTCTTCGTGAATCGGGGCGACGCTCGATTTGATAATCAGGAGCTCTCCCCCCCTCGTGAGCCCGCATTCGGGTTGAATGGCCTGGAAGCGGCTGACCTCGACGGCGACGGCGATATCGATTTCGTCGTCACAAACGGAGACATGTTTGATAACTTCATGATCAAGCCTTATCACCAGTTACGCTGGCTGGAGAATCTGGGCTCGCTGCAGTTTGCTGACCATCACCTGGCCTGCATGCCGGGGGTTTGCGGAGCGGCATTTGGTGATCTTGATCTGGATGGTGATCTCGACATCGTCACCTCCAGTTGTTTCCCGCTGCGGGTGATCAACGGGATGAGTGCCGAACAACTGGCGGCGATCCCCTCGGCCATTTGGTTTGAACAGACTGAACCGGGCAAGTTTTCGCCTCATCCGCTGGAGTTTGGTAATCCACTCCATGCGTCTCAGGTTCTTGCCGATGTCGATTCTGACGGCGATCTCGACATCGTGCTCGGGCTCTTCGGACCCAATCCGGACCAGAAACGCCCCCCCTTCACCGTCTACGAAAATTTGACACGGAGCAGAACAACTCCGACGAGTGCTTCCGTCGAGTGACACGCCACGTCGAGAAAACAACATGGGCCGAACGTCCTTCGTTCCCTGACGATTCGGATGTTGTGAGCGATGAACACCGAACGGCTATCGCGGGGTGCGCGGATGAAGGCTGTTGTCGCGAGTGCGGCTCTTTCGCATTGCTTACTTTGTCCTTGTGGTACACTGAGCAACACCTTCCCAGTCCGAATCAATATCTCTGGTGGATCACCGGTTAATGTCGATGTGCCCTCCTGAAAATCGAACGAGAAGAACCAGACCGAAAGCGTCGCGACGGATGGGATGGGACCGCATCCTCATGATTGCGGTCTGGGCGGGTCTAACGTGTTGCCTGACGTCGGGCTGTGGTTCATTCCGATCGACTCAGGCGAGCGATCCCATTGCGGAGATCGACCGTCTGGCCCGGAAAGAAGAACCGGGCGAACTGATGGAGCGAATCATTCAGGGAGAAGAAGCCTGTGGCGGACCGGAAGGACAGGCGGTCCTGCGAGCAGCCTATTACCTGAAGCGGCAGGAATTTGACCGGGCCCTCTACTACATGGCCAAGGTTTCTCCCGTTGGTCCGTACCGGTCTACCTCATTATGGATTGCTGGAGAAGCACTTTTTCAGACGGGTCAGTTGACGAAGGCCATTCAAATCCTGAACAGCCTCGTCGCGGAATTCCCGGACGATGTCGAGGGTCACCGTTGTCTGGCCGCCATCTATTTCGACATCAGCGCGATGCAAGAGGCACGGACAGAATTACATGAAGTCATCCGACTGGCTCCCGATGACTATCGGCCACATCATCTGCTGGGCCAGATTGACCTTGATTTTGAGAAACACGCTTTCGCCGTCGAGCACTACAAAAAAGCGTTAGAACTGTGCAAGATCCCCGAGCGGCAACTCGAACTCCGGCAAGGGTTGGCATTGTCGTTGCAGGGGGATCGCCAGTTCGCCGAACTCCTTGCAACGGTTTCTCCAGAGGAACCCGATCCCCAGCTACAGGTCTGTCGTGCCGACGCCTTGTGGAGCCAGGGGAAGGTCGACGAGGCGCAACAGACGCTGGAGACAATTCTCGAGAAGCAACCCTCTTTCCCCGACGCCTTGTTACTGTCTGCACGGATTGATCTCGATCAAAGCAAGCTGGATTCCGCAGAAAAGAAGCTTCAGAAACTTCTCGAGACTGACCCCCACCATGTTGTCGCTCGTTATCAGCTTGCACAGGTCCAGCGCCAGGCAGGCAAGATGGACGCGTTTCAGGAGTCGATGAAGTTAAAGGAAGAAACGCAAAAATTGATGGATCAGCTGGTGGAACTCAATCAGCAGATTATCGATCGTCCGGGCCAACCCGATTTGTGCCTGCAGATTGCGGACGTTGCCGACCAGCTTGGTAAACACGAACTGGCCGAATCCTGGAGAAAAGCCGCCTTCGGTCTTCAGTCCTCATCGCCATAGCGTGCATTGCTGTCCGAAATTGAGCCGTACGCCGCCCCCGAGTTCGTGCCGTTCCTTGAGTCGGTTTTTACGGTTTAGGTTGCCGCCCTGCTGCAGCCCATTCGTCCAACTTCCGGCGGATTTCGGGCACCTTTTGCGGCTCTTGTTTTTGAGCGAGATCCAGCATCTTTCGAGCGGTGCGTTCCGCGTTGGCGGGTTGCCCCGCTTCCGCGTAGGTTTCGGCCAGTGCTTCGAGGACTGAGAGATTCTGTTCACGGGTCAGATTCGCCGCTTGACGCGCAACGGACGTGGCCTCGGCGTATTCCTTTGTCTGACGCAAGGCCGTGTTCAGTCCGATGTGCCCTTCAATGTGCCGGGGGTTAATGATCAGTACTCGCCGAAAGCGGCTGACTGCATCCGGCCAGCGTTCCAGTTTCAGCATCGTCAGTCCGAGCTGGTAGTTGATCTTGTCGAGATAGGGTTCGATCGATTCCGCAATCAGGAATTGCTCAACCGCCGACTCATAGTCCCCGTCCAGAAAAGACTGCCAGCCGAGCATCGAAGGGCCGTAGGGGTCGTCGGCGTCAAGTTTGGCCGCAGCTTCCCACTGCTGTCGAGCCTGCTCTTTTTGTCCGAGCAGGGCGTAAAGCGTCCCTAAATTTCCGACGGTGATGGCATCGTGAGGTTTGAGAGTCAGAATCTCCTGAGCCAGTTTGAAGGCCTCGTCATAGTTTCCTGATGTCATCAGGTGCCGAACTTTCGGACGCCCCTGATCGGTTTTGGTGTACGAAACAATTAACTGACTGAGCCGACTTTCGACGGTGGGATCACCTTTGAATCGAAGTGCCTGTCGGCAGGCGTGGATCGCGGCGAGAAGCCGGTATTCCGTGGCGTATTGTTCCGACAGCGAGACCCAATGATCAAACAGGCTTGCCCTGAGCCTCTCAACTTCGGCCTGACTTGCTGGGTCGGATTGAGTGCGGTACCACTCCAGGAGGATTTCGTCACGTGCGGCGGGATATACGGCAATGCGATGTTCCCAGCGCGGGACCGGGGCGTAATAAGCTGTGTCTCGGGTGGCAAAGCTGACCTGAATCTTTTCGCTTTTTGGCATATGGCAGCCAACGCAGTTGTCTCGAACCGCAAGCGGCAGATTTTCTTTGTCATGACATGCGTCGGGCTGATGGCATTGTCGGCAATCTGCCCCCCCTACCCCGCGCTGGGGACGCGGCTTGTGTACATGTGGGTCATGGCAGGTAATGCAGGTCATCTGATCGCTTTGTTGAAAGCATTCGCTTTCACGCAGATAGCTGACCTGGTTGGCAACGTGGTCGTCTTCGGGGTGTTTCGTCTGAAGTGTCTTGTAGAAGTCGTCGAGCGGCAGGCCGGGGCGATAGCGAAATGCAGGGCCCCGGTGCTTCAATGCATTACTGTGACACTGGGCACAAAGATCCATCCGCCGTTCTCGCGAAAGGTGTCCCGGGTGGACAATCTTAGACGCGGCTGTTTCATCAGGATGGGCCTCGTGATGACGAACGTGGTCTGTCCCCGGACCGTGACAGACTTCGCAAGTGATGCCGTAGATCGATTGATGGCGCTTATACTCGTTCAATGTCCCGGGAACATGGTTCATCCAGGTGTTGTGACACTCCATACAGCGTGGGGTTGTAGGACGGGTGAAATCGCCTGAACCATTCCGATCGAATCCGGCGACGCCCCAGTCGTCGATCGGGTGTAACCAGCACATCGGTAGTTCGGACAGCAGATCACCCTTCCAGGTGAAATAGACTTCGTCTGTTTCTGCCCCTGAGCCGTAGACCAATTCTATTGGCGTCGAGGTTCGGCGTTCCCCTTGGGGTGTCTTCTGTATCGCCGTTTGCAGAAATTGATTTCCTTCTCGCGACATCAGGAAGTGGACGGGACTGTTCGACGGGATAAATGTACCTCGGCCAGTCAGGAATCCGGGAGGCATCGTGTCGACAGGCGTCGGCAGGCAGGATTGAAAATGCCGCGTTTCGCGAAACTCCGCGACGCGTTCGGCATGGCAGGCAGCGCAGGCATCAATTCCGATGTACCCTTCTGGATTGATGGCTACGGGGGGAGTTTCACCTCGTGCAGAGGACGATTGATGATTCGGGACTTCGACAGACTTTGGGGCAGGAATTGCTGCGGCGGTCGAGGTCTTCGAAACTCCCTGCGAAAGCGGATTTTGATGATTTCCCGATGTGCGAGAATGGAACCGGCCGAAATTCCAGCTCACGGCCGTCGCGACGCCCCCGAGTGACAACAGCAATAATGCAATTCTCCAATCTCGCAAAAGAAAAGTCCTCCGTGGACTTCTGGCAGAGCTTGGGGCTTTCTCAGTCATTCTGATTTGCTTTTTCGAAAGGGAGGGACCACGTCGCCATCGTGTGACATTGTCCATCGTTCCGCCACTCCCTTCAGCCTGTGAGGAGAGATAAAGTGAGGCGAGTTCTGCGACGTTCGATGGACTTCGGGATCTGATCGTCGAGCATAATCGTTGTACGGTGAACTTGCGAAACAGATCATCGTCAACGCCTGTTGAATATAACGTCTTTGTAGTCCTCAACGAGGATGTCGGGCTGGGACTTTGGTCGCTCGAAACCCTGAAAACCTTCAGGCCGGATGCTCGCGGGATTCATGGGCCGGGGAAAGTCGAAACCGGAATATCGTGACTCCGCGTTTACGAGCTTCTTACTGTCATGGCATCGAAGAATTCCGGTCCACCTGGATGCGACTCGTAGGAGAAGACGATCGCCCGTCCGGTCGCCCCGGTCAGCGAGACTCCGGGTTGATTGTCGACTCATGAGTGGCGTAGCATCGTTGCGGAGAATGAACGGACTTTTCGCCAAATTGCTTTTTCTGGAAGTGAATGTTGACCCCTGCTTCGGACCAGATGTTGATTGAGCAACTCCGGCAGGGAGACACGTCGGCGTTCGCTCAGGTCATCGAGCAACATCAGCGGGTGGTGTATGGCTATTTGCGCGCTCGCGTCCAACAGGCAGTTGACGCGGACGATATGGTCCAGGAAGTGTTTCTGCGGTTTTACCTGTCTCAAGCACGGTTCGACTCCACGGCATTAATCCGACCGTGGTTGATCGGAATTGCGAGAAACCTGCTGCATGAACATGTTCGACATGCCCGGCGACGCAAGGAAGTCGCCTGGACGGAACTTTGTCTGGAACTGGAATCCGTGTTACCCGCAGATGCGCTCTGGACGGATGCGGATGATCGGCTGCAACAGCTTCCCGGATGCATGAATGATCTTGGTCCGAGCGCCCGACAGGCGATTGAACTGCACTACCGGTCTGAGCGAAAGCTGGTGGAGATTGGACGAGAACTGCATCGAAGCGAAGGTGCTGTGAAACTTCTGATGCACCGGGCACGTCAGGCTTTGAGGGATTGCCTGCACTCGGCAGTTGCCCGATCTGGTGCCTGAAGGAACTGCATCTGAAACGCCGCCGAGATGCAGGCTGAAGGGATTGAGCAAATTTGTCAGCAACACAGGATTCATTGAGGTTTGGTCGCAGATCCCCCACTGGGCACAGCATCTAAAGAATTGAGACTTCTGACGCTTGAATAACTTCATGACCGATCAAGAACTCATCGAACTGTTGCAACAGAAACCGGCAGGAGAACTGACTTCTGCTGAGTTGGAACTGATCCGGACCCGCTGGAAGCAGTCGCCGGCGCTTCAGCAGGCGCTGCAGGAATACCTGCAACTCGAATCCGAACTGCACGGTGGACTCGCGACCGTACAGGTCGATGTCGAGACGATTCTCAAGCGAGCGGCCGAGCAGCCACCGAAGACGCGGCTGACGCTGCCTCGCTGGTCGTGGTTAATCGGTCTGAGTCTTGTTCTCTTAATGGGGGTCGGGGCGGGTTACCTGCTTCGGGAAAGAGGGCTGGCCGACCGGGTTGCTTCGGACGCCCTACCGACGGATATCCCCCAACCGGCAATTGAACAGGTTGTCGAACCAGGACTGGGTGAGAAAACCACTCCTGACGTTGTTGTCCCTGAACCAGTGCCAGAGGTCAGTTCTGCTGAGGCGTCGTCGCTCCCTGTTTCTCCACCAAAAGGAGCGACGGACGTTTCCGTGGCACTCGATGAGCCCTGGTCCGCGCAACTTTCGCCCGACAGTGTCCTTCTCGCTGCCGAGAGTCTCTGGTGGCAAAGTCCCCCTCAGTCGACGGGGCATGATGAATTTTCTGACCTGGAAGCCAAACGCTGGTTCGCCCCCGTCGATGGTCATTCCTCCAGGTGGACGACCGAACTGATTGGTGTGCCAGGCCGTCGTACGGCTCGCTTTCAGGGACTGTCGAAGCTGCGTGCTCCCTGGCCCACGGATGCGGTCCTGCGACTGACTCCGTTCGAAGTGAATGACCTGGCTCTGTACTTTTGGCGAGGATCTCAGGGGATCGCACTTCGCTATTACGCGAGGCGCGAACCGCAGATGTGGGGCGCATTTGAAATCTCGCGTGAGGGTCGGTCGCCTTTGCCGGACTCCTTCGGATTGCTCACGACAGACAGCGGTGCGTATTCCCGGTCGGGGGGAGGTACGCTGGAAGTCCGCCATCAGCAGGACCACTTCGTCCTGGCGCGCGGGGGCATTATTCTGCTGAGTGTGCCCTGTTCCGGACCACCTGAGGACGTTTTCATTGAGGGACAGTTCCGCCTTCGCGGGGTGTCGATGCACCGCAGTGAGCCGTTTTCTGAGCCGCCAGAGAATCCACATCCCGTGGTGATCTCAGGAGCGGCAGCGTCACTCCCGTGGGCCGTCTCCTCTGCTTCCTCACCCGATTTCACTGTCAATGAGGATGGTTCCATTACGTTCGTTTCGCAATCGGCAGACTCCGAAAGCCTGCTCACTTTGCCTGTTCGTAGCGGAAAACCGGAAATCACCGATGCAACTCGTCGTGGAGGTTTGTACGAAGTCATCGTCAATATCGAATCTGCCGAGCCCGGAACGGGGATCTTCCTTGGCAATCAGGACAGCGGGCCGTTACAGAGGTTGGGCTTTTTTCTGGACCCTGCGACACAGCGAACGACGTTCGGCGTCCTTCGACCGGAGGAGAAAAAGAGCAAAGCGACCCCTCACCCGGATTCGGTTCCGACTCCATTCGTTTCCCGATCGTGCTGGCTGAAGCTGATCGCCGGTCTCGGTACGCTGCACATCATGGTCAGTGGTGACGGTCAGCATTGGGGGGCGATTGGCGAGGCTCCCGGTCTCGACTTGCCCGGCGCGGTCAATTCAATGGGGCTGTTCGTTCAGCCAGGGATGCCCCCCCGGAAAATCTGTGTCAGTCATATTGAGGTTCGAGAATTATCCGGGGTCACTCAAATGGCTGACCCACAACTTCGAAGTCGTGTGCCACTGGCTCTCGTTGGCCAGGTCCAGGATCTGGCCACGTGGCTGAACGGCGTTCTCGATGCTCAGCCGGGTGATGTGGAAACGGAGGAGTGGCTTAGTACCTGCGCTGTTGTGGCACTTGAACAGGGACCTCCGAAAGAGACCGGTGGAGCGTTACTGCGGCAACTCGTGAGCTGCGGTTTGAAGTCGGACCGTAGTTTCGAGCAGAAACGATTACTGATTGACGATGCCGTGTCGCTGTGCGATTTGTTTGATGAAACGGCAGCAAAAACCGCAGCAACCTGGTATCAGGAGTTGGGCGGGCAATTGGCGGAAGGGAGCGATGTCCCTCCGATGAAAACTCTCCGACCTTTGTGGCTGAGGTCCCCACTGTGGACTGACATACGGATGGCTGGCGTATGGGATCAACTCGAATCGGCCGAAGTCATCCAGTCCATCTACCAGCGCGACTGGAATCGGGCGTGGGAGCGCTCACAGGCGACTTTGTTCTGGCACCAGTCACCGCAGCAGGATCCGCGTTTGACGGATGAAGGGGATGCTGTCGTTCGTCACGCAAAATGGGCCAAATGTGTCGTGGCAGAGAACCTGCCTCAACTGGACGACGGCACGGCAGGCGTGCTTCCGGTCGCTCAGCGTCATCCTCTGGTCCCGGTCCTCAGTAAGGAGGCCTACAACATCCGGGCGGAACTTCAATCGGCACTGGCAGGTCATGCCTACGAGGACGCCTGTCGCACGCTGATGACGGTGGCCGAGCAGGAAGGACCGGGGCTGTTGCCCGACCTGGAAAATCGGCAGCTTTATGTATCGATGTCGACCGCGATTCAGAATGCACGCCGGAAGTATCCGGGTCTGGTTCGAACGATGGAAGAAAAGTATGAGCCACTCGGCCAGATTCGAGTGAAGTCTGCGGTGAACCGCAAAGACGTTGCCGCTCTCGAAACCGCGACAGTCCAGTTCATGGGAACGGATGCAGCAAGATCGGCTCATCTCTGGTTGGGAGATCTTGCGCTTTCCAGCGGGCAGTTCGACGCGGCCGAGCAGCATTTTGATCAAGCACTCGTCGCTGCCAGTCCGAGCTGGAAAGCGATACTCCTTCCCCGGAAACTGCTTGCCCAGGCGACGGGTGGCCGATCGTCTGGAACGAGGCTCGATGAAGTGACTGTCGACGCGATTGATTTCAATGGCACGCAAATCTCTCGGTCTGAATTTCAAAGGCTACTCGACGACGTCATCCAGCGTCCCAACCCGTCGGGACTTCTGAGACCGTCGTCTCCTTCCCCTGCTCCCTCGATTTTGCCAGGGTTCTACAGGCTTGAGCGGCGGGCTCAGTTTGACGGTGATTCCGGCAACCTGCCAGGTCGCCATGAGTATCGCGATGGTGATCCCTTCGGCAGGCAGTTCGCCGTAACGGCAGATGAAAAGCAGATGTTTCTCAGCAACCGTTTCGAGGTCGGCGCTTACTCCGTCGAGGATGGGCGGCAACTTTGGACACGAGGCCTGGGGAATGACCAGGGCGACGCCTACGCGTTGGCCTTCCATCCGATGAAGCCGTTGTTGACGGAGGACCACCTGTTCATACGACGTTTGACCAGAGCGGGTGTCGAGCTTGCCTGCCTGCGCCGCGAGAACGGACAGATCGTGTGGCAGAAACGAACTGTCCAGGGCATCGTTTCTGACCCAATGATCTGGAACGGACGCCTGTTTGCACTGACTGCGGATCGAGGGGATGAAGATACTGTCCAGGTTGAGGCAACCTGGTTTGAACCGTCGTCGGGAGCCGTCATTGGCTCAAGTCCGTTGTTCGGGCTTCGTGACTGGCAGCATCGACTGTACGGAGGCCAACTAGCCATCAGCGATCAGCGTGCTGTCTGTACTTTGGGAGGAACGGTCGCCTGTTTTGATGCTCGGGGCGTGATGCACTGGCTCAAAAAATCGATGTTGATGCAGAAACCCGTTGATGAATTGGCGGAAGATACGCGGGTTACTCCGCCCGTGATCGAGTCTGACCGGGTCGTCGTCTCGATTCCCGGTGTCCGCGAAGTTCAGTGCTTGAGTCTCGAGTCAGGGATGACGATCTGGGAACGGCCAATCGCGAATCTACGGGGACTCATTGGTGTCTCCGGCACGATTGCGATTGCCGACACGACTACGCAACTGGTGGCTATGGATACTCGGTCTGGTAAAGTGATGTGGCGCTCGGCGTCTAAAAATCGACTGGAAGCTTGTTGCATCGCTGACACGACCGTGCTGACCAGTCGTCGCGTTACCCGGGAGGATCGCCGATCACGTCCGTTGCTGACGTGGCGGGATCTTCAGACGGGACGAGTCACGCAAGAGTCGCTCGTCGATGTGCCCCCCCGAGATGAGTTTCAAATGGGGCCGATGTGGTCCGCGGGAGGAAAATGGTGGTCACTTGTTGGGGAATCGTGGAAAAATGCAAAACGGGAAATCCACGAGTTTGTGATGGTTTCTGCCACGGTCGCCCCCGAGGCGGTCTCGGATCCGCTGGCGCACTGGGACCTTGGCTTGTCGGAAGCTCAATTTGCTGAGATCCAAACCGTGCTCCCCGGTTGGTATCCCGCCACGAACAGTAACCGCATTCAAGTCGTGTCTGACGGTCCCGACAGGTTGCCGCTGACGCTGAGGAGTCGCCTCGAACCAGAACAATCAGCCCGATGGATCAGTCGGGTTCGTTTAGAACCTGCACGAAAGCAGATGCTGCAACTGCGAGTCGGCCATCAACCGGGACAGACCTGGCAACTGGCCGTGCGAGTGGCAGATCAAATCATTCTGGAGCAAAGTGTCGGTGAAAAGAATACGGTTCGTCCTGGCTGGAAAGAGATCACTGTTGACCTGAGCCCGTGGGCGGGGCAGGATCGACTGATTCAATTGATTCAATCCACGACAGACGGTTCGACAACGGAGGCACTTTGGAAAAGTGCGGTTCTGGTCACTGAGTAAACTTCTAACCAGTCGAAGTATGAAACGCTTCGACTGGGGTCCGGCAGGCAGATTCCTCAATGTGAGGGGCTGCAGTTCACAGAACTGGGATGCTCGGTACGCATCAAGAGAGGTTCATGGAAATGCCAGCAATCTATCTGACTGAGGAAGACGTCGCCTGGTTGCTCGATATGGACACGGCGATTGATTGTGTCGAGGAAGCATTTCGTCAATTAGCGTTTGAAAAGGCAGACCATCAGCCTCGCCGTCGAGCCAGTGCGGGAACTTCCACCCTGCACATGATGTCCGCTGCTGCAGAGTACCTGAATTTCGTCGGGTACAAGGCATACGTAACGACTCGGGGGGGGAACCGGTTCCAATTTGCGCTTTCCGATGCGGAACATGGGCAGCCCGTCGCATTAATTGAGGCGAATTTGTTGGGGCAAATGCGGACGGGAGCGGCTTCCGGGGTTGCTACAAAGTATATGGCTCGTCCGGATGCCCGGATCGTGGGGTGTTTTGGGACTGGGTTTCAGGCAAGAGCCCAGTTAAAGGCGATTTGCAGCGTGCGACGAATTGAAAGAGTCGATGTCTACAGTCGCAATGCCGAGCGGCGGAGTCGATTTGCGGATGAGATGTCTGAGTACTGCAACGTCCGAATGGTTGCGGTGCATTCGCCGGAGGAAGCGGCTGCAGAAAAAGACATCGTCCTGTGCGCGACAACCAGCAAGGCCCCCTTGTTTGACGGGCATATACTGGAACAGGGAACGCACGTCAGTGCGATCGGAAGCAACTATCTGACCAAGGCTGAGATTGATGTGACCACGATTCGTCGTGCGGATCATGTTGTCTGCGACAGCCTGGAGGCGTGCAAGTTGGAGGCTGGTGATTTCGTTCCCGCCATCGAAGATGGCAGTCTGGACTGGACTCGAGTGCGAGAATTGGGTGAGGTGGTTGTGGGACGCGAAACGGGACGGGCTGTTCCGGAAGACATTACTCTTTTCAAGTCGGTGGGGTTAGCACTGGAAGACCTGGCAGTTGCAGTGCGGATCTATCAGCGAGCTCGTCTGGAAGGGCTCGGACAACCCCTCCCCTTCTGAGGGCCTCGGTGAGTCGTGACACCTGTTTTCACGGGTGTCATGGGCCTGCGGAAAACCGACACTGTCACAGAAACCAAGTGGGGGACCGGATTCCTGGCCGCAGGAACGTGAGTCACCACGGGGATCGGGATGTCTCATTCAAGTGAATACGGATCCATTCTGTGGCATTGTCAGACAGTGATCGTGAGTAACGGATTCGTAAACAGGACGGGAAATTGAGGTGAAAGAAGAATTTTTCAAGATTTTTTTCCAATTGAGAAGTTTTCGTGGCGCTGACGAGTTCATTTTGTTAGCATTTCGACCCGCCGGAGCATACGACGCCCGGTCGACTCGCAATGAAAGAAAGGATGCTATCAATGCGAACTTCGCCGCGACTGCAGCCGTCCACAGGGATGGCGGCCCCTCTGTTATGGCTTGCCTGGATCGAAGTACCAGATCAGCGACAGATTGGTTGGAGATCGCTTCCCGTTGCTAACGGCTGATCGTGCCGGCGAGTTCGCTGCGAGAGGATATAAAGTTGAAGGGTCGCTTGAACCTTTCGATTTCGGCCAGATTTGAAAATAGCTGAGCGTCCGTCAAGTGTTGATGGACCGGCTGAGAATTCCCAGGAAGTAAATTTGTTTCACGAAATGCTTGTCCGCACAGGCTACAATCACAGGGACGTGAACGAATCACAGGAGGTTTGACCCAATGCATTGTCTTAGCCCGGAATTTGCCAAGTTGTTAGACGCCTGCCGCGAGAAAGGGTACGCCACGTACCAGTTGGTCGATAAGTACCTCCCTGACGAAGGGGGGGATCCCAATATGGTCCCCGAACTGATCATTGCTCTGGAAGACCTGGGCCTGGATATCATTGATGAGCCGGATCCACGGGATCAGCCCAAGTACGAAGCGATCCCCGAATCTATGATGGAACCCGAGACGCCCTCCTCGTCGCGCGATCCCATCCGGATGTATCTCAGCCAGATGGGGCATATCCCCCTGCTGTCCCGCGAGAAGGAAATTTTCCTCGCCAAGCAGATCGAAGTCGCACGCAAATGGTTCCGTCGCAAGATCGCTGAATCCGACTTCGCCATCGGACTCGTCGTTGAGACCATCGAGAAGGTCTGCCGAAACGAGCTTCCCTTTGAACGTACACTCCGCACGAGCGAAACGGAAAACCTGCGCAAAGAGCAGATCCAGGGACGAATCCCCGTCAACGTGCCGACCATCAAGCGATTGCTGGAAGAGAACAAAGTTGACTGGGAAGCCAGCAAGGCTGCCAAGACGAAGCCTGAACTCAACGCGATCAAAGAACGAATCAAAACGCGCCGACGCAAGCTCGCCTGGCTGTGCGAAGAGCTGAGCGTCCGCACCCAGCGCATCCAGCCGATCATGCGCCGAATGGAGCAGATCGCCAAGCGGATGCAGGAACTGCAGGGCCAGATTCAGAAGCTGTCGGAACGCCGCACGGTGGCTGCCGCCAACGAAGCAGAGATCCTTCGTCGCGAACTTCACGACCTTACCGAACTGGTGCTTGAGACCCCGGCCGAATTCTGCGATCGGATGCGACGCATTATGGCCAAGTTTGACGCGTGGACACGTGGCAAGCAGCAGTTGTCAGGTGGAAACCTGCGACTGGTCGTCTCGATCGCCAAGAAGTACCGCAACCGCGGCTTGAGCTTCCTCGACCTGATTCAGGAAGGAAACGCTGGCCTCATGCGCGGTGTCGAAAAGTACGAATATCGCCGTGGCTACAAGTTCTCGACTTATGCCACCTGGTGGATTCGTCAGGCGATCACCCGTGCCGTCGCCGATCATGCACGAACGATTCGTATTCCCGTTCACATGTTCCAGTGCATTTCGCAGCTCAAGGCCAAGAGCGAACAGATTCGACAGGAAACGGGTCGCGATCCCAGCATGGAAGAACTCGCCGAAGCCGTCGGCATGTCGCTGGAAGAAACAGAACGAATCATGAAGACGTGGAAGCATCCCGTCAGTCTCGATACGCCTGTGGGTGAAAGCGAAGATGGCTCATTCGGTGACTTCCTGCAGGACGACAACGAAACGAACCCCGCTGAATCGGCCATGCAGGAAATGCTGCGGGACAAGATTGAAGTGGTGCTCCGCAGCCTGACCTACCGTGAACGCGAAATCATCAAGTTGCGGTATGGCCTTGGCGATGGTTACAGCTACACCCTCGAAGAAACCGGCCGTATCTTCAAGGTGACGCGCGAACGCATTCGACAGATCGAGTCCAAGGCGCTTCGCAAGCTGCAGCACGAAACCCGCGCTAATCACCTGCGTGGATTTGTTGACACCACCGGCGATGAAGCATTGGTCCCAGTTGATGTCGAAGGGGACACCAATGTGGAAGAGAGCGAAGAAGCCTTCGCCGTCGCCAGCTGATCGGCTTACGATCGGTTAGCGATTCGCTGATGTGACGGATTTTGAGCCCTCCTGAGTCTTAGGACTTGGGAGGGTTCTTTCGTTCCTGCAGTTCTCTCTGAATTTCGCGACGGTCCAGCAGAATCGCCAGGACACCCAGTACCCCGATGGAGATCACCTCGACCGTCATTACGGTCGCCCCATGTCGGTTGAACCAGACGTTCACGGGAGCTTCAGGATTCCCCAGCAGCATCGCCACCATGGCGAGGATCGTGATCACGAAAACCGTCGTGGCGACGGCCGTGAGGTTGAAAAACAGTTGAGGCAACTTCATCAGTAGCTTTCGCAGTGCGATGGTCAGAGGAGAATCCAGCAGACGACTCGGCAGTCCATTGGGCCGCTTTGAACTGTTGCTGTCAAGTTTGGCCGATGGTCCCTTGAGAGATGTGAGGATGTGACTCCCGTTCTGCGGCTCTCAACGTTCCCGATTCACGTAACCCATGTTGGCACGTCGCATGTGTCAGGCTTCGCCTGTGCTGCGTTGAACCGTTTGCCTAGAAAGCGAAATTGATCGCGACTGTGGCTGATCGCATCTTCGGGGGTGAGACGACGGTTCACGCTCTGCTTACCGAAGTTCCGCCAGATTGAAGGTGCGACCGACGGAGCGCGCTTCCATTTCCAGTAATCGCAGTTTGAACTTTGTTCCTGCGGGTGACGTGTAACCTCCCAGCTTTCCTCCTGCAGCCAGGACACGGTGGCACGGAATCAGAATCGGAAACTGGTTGGTCGACATGACAGTTCCCACAGCTCGGGCAGCACCGGGATGTCCAGCCATTGTGGCCAACTCTCCATACGAGGCGGTCTGCCCGTGACCGAGTCGGCGTGTGGCGTCAACGATATTTCGTCGGAACCTGGTCAGCTTTGGCAATTCAATCTCGACCCCGGAAAAGTCGACAACGTCGCCGTCGGCATAGGCGGTAAACAGTTCGCGCAGTTCGGGGCTCCAGTCATCGTAAAGGCACGCCCCCCCCGATCGCGACTTTGCCTGATTCCGGATCGCTGTCTCCGACCCGTAGCCAGCGAAAATACCAATCAGTTTGTTCCTCTGGCCGAGCAGGCCGATCCAGCCCAACGGAGTGGTGAAGGCTGAAAGCAGGAGCGGTGCGGGATTTTCCGCTGCGGCCGATTCCCGCTCAAGCGAGGACGACGGACGGGCTGAATTCTTCACTGAGGAAACTCCGCGAGCCCGCGCGTGTCGACGTTCTACGTGTCGTTCCGCGAGCCCGGCTTGCCTGCACAGGGAAATTGTGAAATGCACAAACACTATTTCAACAGACGGGGCCCCGGTTCAACAACTCGTTTTGGTCGTATTTTTTGAGCGACAAGGCATTCGTGCGGGGCCGGATCAGACGACTGCATGACCTTGCGTAAGGTCAGTGGGCATCAGAACGCCGTGAGTCGACGATCTTGGATGAGAGGGCTGACTCTTTGACCCCTGTTCCGCCGACCCCTACAATGCGGCTGCCTGCGCGTTGTAACCTGTTACGAGCTTCTGCGAAGGACACGGTCTGCTGCGAAATTCAGGCAGGGTGCTGTCCGAGGGGGGATTGTTTCTCGATCTCACCCCGGTTCCGGCACGTTAGATCATTTGAGGAACAAATTTGATGTCTTCGTATTCTACCCTCGCCGACGACTTCTACGTCAACATGACTCTCAATACGGAGATGGCACTACCCGCAGGGCGTGAAACGACCCTCAGTTTCTTCGAGCGGGTTCGTAAGCAATACCCTACGATGCGGAATTTCTACACCCGCGAGAATGGGGACCACGTCCTTGAAGAGGACAAAGATCAGGGACATCAGCGCTGGTGCACGCTGGAACCGCGACGAATCTGCAGCGGCTACATCAATCCCGATGACGTCGAAGACGCAGTTGAACAGCATAAACTGGTACTGCAACTTGTTCCCTACATGCTCTCAGTCAGTTCGCTCGATTGCGAAGCTCTCGACTACATGATGGGCTTCGACTTTAACTACCGGGGAAACCACGACGAACTGGTCGCCGAAGCGCTGGGAGTCAGCTCGGCACTGGACGGACTACTCGAGATTCCCGGTCGTCAGGTTCTGAACTTTGAACCGATGATGACGATTGCGCTGGAAGAAACGTGCCGACGACAGGCACGGCTCATGATCGAAACCCGTACGAATGCGTATCAGGTGCGTCGGGGCGATTTTCCGGAAGAACACATCAGTGTATTCTTTACCGTGCGTCAGTACGGCAGTCTCGAATCCGACAGCTCTTACGAAGGGACGCTCGGCGAACTCCGGACGCAGTGCGAGTCACTGCTCGAGAAATACGTGATCGATCAAGTGCTTCGTCCCCTACAACAGGCCATTTCGACGAAATAGGAAATCCTCTATGACGGTCCAGCTGAGTGAGTTTGCTAAATCGCTTTCTGTCGAAACCGCGTTCAATGTGCTGGCAGTTGCCAAGTCGCTGAAGGCCGCGGGGAAGGATGTCGTCGAGCTGGAAATCGGTGACAGCCCCTTCGATAGCACGGCATCCGCAAAGTCGTCGGGTGTCGAAGCGATCCAGCAAAACAAGTCTCACTATTGTCCGTCACCGGGTTTGCCTGAATTCCGCGAAGCGGCCGCCCGGTTCGTGAAACACGAATTCGGGATTCCGGCTGAGGCCGCCAATATCGTCGTCGCTCCCGGGGCGAAAGTATTCGAGCAGTATTTCTGTGAGGCATTCCTGAATCCCGGGGATGGCGTACTGGTCTTCAGCCCTTACTTCCCGACATACCTTCCCAATATCCTTCGTCGCAATGCGCGACCTGTTCTCGCCCCACTGAAACAATCCAATGGTTTTCGGCCGGAACTTACCGCGATCGAAAACTTTCTCAAGACGGATCCCTCGCCCAAAGCGATCTTCTTCAACTCTCCACACAACCCGACCGGCGGCGTGATGACGCGTCAGGATCTGCGGGACGTTGCTGACCTGCTTCGCGGAACGAACATCGCCGTCTTCAGCGATGAGCCCTACTGCCACATGGTCTGGAAGGGGACGCATGAGTCACTGCTGTCCGAACCGGGCATGCTGGAACGATCAGTGGCCGCGTACACGTTCAGTAAAAGCTACAGCATGAGTGGCTGGCGGCTCGGATTCTCTGTCGCGT
Source organism: Schlesneria sphaerica (assembly GCF_044336245.1). Lineage (NCBI taxonomy): Bacteria > Pseudomonadati > Planctomycetota > Planctomycetia > Planctomycetales > Planctomycetaceae > Schlesneria > Schlesneria sphaerica. Next base: position 6,723,977 of record NZ_CP172346.1, read on the forward strand.
CGGCCGAGGTTTCGGATGCGATCGGGAAGATGATCAATACCACTCTCTCGTGTACGCCCCCGCTGGTGCAACTGGCGGGCAAGGCCGCGCTGGAACGGGATACTGCCGAGCGTGACGTCGTGATGCAGAAGTTCCGCAAGAAGGTTGAACTCCTTACGAACGGACTCAACCGTCTGGAAGGCTTTCGGTCGCTGGACCCCGCTGCCACGTTCTATGTATTTCCAAACGTTGCTCCGGTCTGCAATAAGCTCGGTATCACAAGTCACGGTCTGGCGCTCTATCTGCTGGAAGGGGCCGACGACAAATTTGGAGTCGCCTGTCTGGGTGGGGAATGTTTCGGCGATGCGGGAGGTGGCTTCTTACGATTCAGTTGTGCTGAACCGGATGAGCGACTGCAGCAGGCGCTCGACTTCCTGCCGGTGGCCATCGGCCGGTCGGACCGAGTCGCCGCTTATCTCGAGAAGCATCCGAAGTATCGTCTGACCGGGAAATACCAGGTTGACTGAGCCGAAGTTGGCAGCGAAGGGGCCGCGTATTTCAATCGGGCTGCGGGGACGACTGCAGATATACCCGCGTCGTCGTCTCATGGCGGAACCAGGGTCGGTGTCCTGAACTCGATCCGGCCCTTGGTTCGTCCTTTGTACAGCCCGTTGCGCGGCCGATCAATTTTGGATTCCGGACACCGAATGCCGGGCGCAACGCCTCGATCCGGCATCGGTGCGATCAGTGTCACTGAACCCTGCCAGTGAACCGTACCCTGCAACCTCAAAGTACCAGCCCTCACGCATGCCTAAACCACTGTTGATTCTGAATGTCGTTGGCCTGACCCACGAAATGCTGGGGCCGAATACTCCTCATCTGTCGAGACTTGCCAGTGAAGGATTTGCTCGTCCCATGGGGACCGTGCTGCCGGCAGTCACCTGCTCGGCGCAATCGACAATTTTGACCGGGGCCCTGCCTCGAGAGCATGGCATCGTTGCGAACGGCTGGTACTTCCGTGATCTGGCCGAAGTCTGGTTGTGGCGCCAGTCGAACAGGCTGGTGCATGGCAGTCGGATTTACGACGAAGGGAAAAAGCGGGATTCGAGTTACACCACCGCGAAAATGTTCTGGTGGTATAACATGTATGCCGATGTCGAATGGTCGATGACTCCACGACCCAGCTATCCCGCTGACGGACGGAAAGTTTTTGACTCGTACAGCCAGCCGGCGGGTTTGAAAGACGAACTTCAGGCCCGGCTCGGTGTCTTTCCACTTCCCCGCTTCTGGGGCCCTGCGGCGGATATTACAAGCTCCCGCTGGATCGCCGATGCATCGGTCGAAGTGATGAAGCGTCACCGGCCCAGCCTGACACTGATCTATCTTCCCCATCTGGATTACGGTTTGCAGCGGCTGGGGCCGCACGATCCTCGCATCGCCGAGGACATCCGCCTTGTCGACGCCGAAGCAGGCAAGTGCATCGCCGCAGCTCAGGAGATGGGGGCGGATGTGATCGCATTATCCGAGTACGCCATCACGGAAGTATCACGACCGGTTCATATTAACCGAATCCTGAGAAGACACGGCTACGTGGCGACCCGGCGTGAGGCGCTGGGCTGGGAGACGCTCGACTGCGGGGCGTCTCGCGCTTTTGCGTTAGCCGATCATCAGATTGCTCATGTTTACGTGCAGCGGCCGGACGATATCAAGGCGATCAAACTGCTGCTGAGCCAGACGGAGGGAGTTGATCTTGTTCTGGACCGCGCAGAGCAACGCCAATTCGGCATCGATCACGAGAGATCTGGCGAACTGGTTGTGGTCGCTGACAAAAACGCCTGGTTCACCTATTACTTCTGGGAAGATGATCGTCTCGCACCGGACTATGCACGGACGATCGACATCCACCGAAAGCCCGGCTACGACCCGGTGGAACTGTTTATCGATCCGAAAATTGCTTTCCCCAAGCTGCGGATCGCCTGTCGGCTTGCGCGAAAGTTGCTCGGATTTCGCTACTACATGGATGTCATCGGATTGGATGCCACTCTCGTCAAAGGAAGCCACGGTCGACTTCCGACACCCGGTCACGAGACGAGCGAAGCCCCTGTCTTCATCAGTTCCAGCCGCGCGATCGAAACCGACGATCTCCCCATGACCCGCGTTAAGGAACTGGCCCTGCAGCTCCAGTTTAGCTGAAATCGCCTACTTCCCTTTTCCGTGTGACATCGCTGGCGTGAGAATCACGCCAGCGATGTCAGGGCGAAAGAGTTCACTCGCACACTGCGGCACTGCTGCTGGCTTCTCGTACGATCGAATCAAAACCGTCACGAGAGAGCATTAAGGCAGATACCGTTCGGCACTCTTGTTCAGCGGGTGTTCGTCAGTTCGACCATGTGCATAGACGGCGGTCCACTCAGCCAGACGCCTGCCCAACTTCCGGCATGCCGCTTCAGTGTCTTCGTCGCGGGGTTCCTTGGCGGCGACGGCACCATAGTGAAGTGTTAGATCACCGCTGACGTAGTCGGTTACGCCGAACACCAGAAACCCGAAGTTCATCAGCACGGTCAGAAGGCTCTGGCAGGCCATTTCCGATCCACCTCCCCATCCTCCCGATGAGCTGAAGGCGCAGGCAATTTTGCCATCGACTTTGGCCCACTGGGGAATCATGACTTCGTCCCAGAACCGTTTCATTTTCCAACTGAGTAATCCCATGTTCGTGGGACTTCCGACGGCAAGTCCATCGCACCAGATCACATCGTCGGCAGTGGCTTCATCCACACTTCGCAACCGAACTTCGGTGTCGGAGATACTGCCAGCCCCTTCCGCAACGAGCGTTGCCATCCTGGACGTATGGCCGGAACGGGAATCGAACAGGACAAGGATCTTATTCATGTTGTCTTCTTCATAGGGTGGTCATTGGCGGTAAGGCATGCGCACTTGATGTGCCGAAACTGACAAACCTGTTGCAACTGTGTGAGGGCTGATTCCGTCATGTTGAGTAACGATCGTCAGCTCGCTCTGTTGAACTGAATCGCCCCTGTTGGAAATAGGCCACGGCCGGGAGAGAGAGCGAGATTCTTCCGCATCTTAAGTACCCATTCGCGGAACAGGAATCCTTTCGGACCCTGTCATTATGATGCTCAGCGAGATTCATTCGCGATTTCTCGAAATCGAGCTCTCGCGCGATCGAACGTTTCACGCGCGACATCCCGCTCGGCGGCGGCGATATTTTTTTCCCGGTTTTTCCAGAGAAGTTCGATGGTCTGTTCGCACCACCTTGCACTGTCGCGCGAGGCGCGGATGGGACGGTCGTTGATAAGGACATTCACCGGGTTCGTGTGGAGCTGAGGAAACTGCCGCAGCGCGATCCAGCTACTTTTTGTCAGTGGTACGTCGAAAGCGAGCTCGTGCACTTTGCCATCTGCGGGAACGGTCTGTTTTGCCACGGGGCGACCGTTGGAAACAATTTCGACTTCACGCTCGCCACCGGTCGTGACGGCGTCCTGGCGGGGGCCGTGCAGGAGGACGGTGTCTCCAATCGTGCGCCGGCCCGAGGGAGGATTGTCGGTCCCGTGTGCGACCGCAACAGGCGTCTGAGGAGCGAAGCAGACACGTGCCGTAACACGGACCTGCGCAGGTTCGGTCAGTTTCACATCGTGCCCGGGGCGGACCTCGTTGACGCGAAAATCGAGAGCGTGTGCAAACCCGTCCGAGACGTACGAGTGTCCTTTCGCCAACCCTTCACACCACTCGGGGAAGTCGAGCGGTCGACGGGGCGAAAGCGTTGTTCGGGGTGTTCCGTCCGGGTTGACGAGTTGTACATAGACTCGCCCCTGCCCTACCCGGCGGCTACTCATACAGGGAAAGTCCGTTTCGCCACTGACTTTGATTGGGAATCCGCAATTCAGCAGGTGGTACCACGTATTCCATTCCTGGATGCGTTGCGTATCCATGGCACTGATGAAATCACAGACCCCTTCGACTGCGGTCACGCAAATTTCCATGGCGCCGACGCCATTCATTTCGGGGATCGCCAGATTGGGCAGCCGATCTGCCGCGCGATCGTGACTCCATCGAAGTTCGTCTTCATCCAGTAACTGGTCACCGTTCTTGTCAATTTCCTGCCACGGTTCCGGAAGAAGTGCGGTGGTCGCTTCGTCCGACGACAATATCCCATCCTGATTTCCGTCGTATCGATGCAGAGCACGTCTTGCCGCAGCGACAGGATCGATTGCCAGTCCGCTGGCCGAGTGAGCATACCCGGTCACTCCTCCTTGCGCTTTTGCCCAACGCATGACGGGTGTAGTCCATGTTGGCCAGCCCTTCGTCATGGTTCCCTCGGAACCCGGATAGGTCTGGTCCTGGAGGTTTAGAAGGCAAACGTGTCCCAGCGCCTGCGAGCCAAATCCACTGACCTCAAGATCGTATTTGAGAATCGTGAGCGGTTCGCTCACATCATGAGGCTTGGGTCCAAAGAATTGTCGCTGATGCCCGTAGCAAGGCCCCCAGGTGAGGATACAGCCAACGTTCAGACCTTCTCCCTTGACTTGCCGGAACATGTCCTCAGGGAGGACCCCTTCCGAAGGGGAAGTGTAGTGCGCGCAGCCCGCCGCGTGGATATGGTGATCGCCTGAGTAAAAGCCGAAGGCCTGGGGATTAACCCACCGTTCCAGACGAATCTCCAGTTTGATATCCGCGTCGTTTGCCTCAGGTTTACGGTCGCTGTCGGAGCGATCGGGCACCGTCAGTTTCTGCTCAAGGGTCCAATATTCCGGGCCTCGGCCCGACTGGACCCGGAATCGACCGGGGGGGAGATGCACCGATTCGCCGTCCGCCCGGTAGATTTGTGGCTGAAAGAAGAAGTCGGGAGCGAGTCGCTTTGCTTGAGGCGGATAGACACGTCCCTGCTCATCACGAATCAGCAGTGATGCCGTGGTTGGCCTTCCCGTTTCATCCAGAATGGAGAGTCGGACGGGAATGGCGGGACGAACTGTGAATAGCACGGGAACTTCTCCCCGAAAGCCCAGGTCCTGTTCACCCTGACCCAGATCGAAGCCGAGCGTCGCTTCTCGCTTGCCCGCCTCGGTACTCAGGATCAATGCCACGGCGTATTCAACTTCCAGACCGCTCAGCCGGTCAGTCATAGGGGGCTGCTCATACATCTCCAGCGCCAGGAATCGTCCTCGGTCGCGATTTGAGTTTTCGTTTTCGATTAGCTCAAGGGATTGCTGCCGCTGCATGCTGAGCTTTGTTACGCCCGAGTAAACGGCCCCTGCCTGCGGACTGACGATGCGAAGTCGTCGGGTCGCGGTACTGGCATTGAGGACTTTCACAAGTACCGGGGTGAAGCCATATTGCTGGAGAGTGGCCGGTGCGGGACCCCGACGGACCCGAACGCGTTCTTCGGGATTGATCGTGACGACCAGCAGGACCGCGGCATCCAGGTCCGCCTGAAGCTGGTCAGCGTCTCCCTTCTCGATCCCCAGTTCCAGCGATTGCACGGTGGGTTCCGGGAGGGGATGCCCGACCATGTTGAGTGCCGTATTTATCCGGCGAATATTTTCGCTCAATGGCTGCGCTTCGACGGGCACTCTGTCTGGCATTCTGCCGGCGCGATCCTCTGCCCGAATCTGTTGGCGCGCGAGAATCAATGGCACACAGAGCGCTAAGATCAGAAGGCCAGCACGCATTTTGCGTCCTTCAAGCTCGGGGTGAGGATGTGAGCAGGTTCAACCGTCGGTGAGGGGTTCATCTTACGAAAAAGCCCGATCGGAATCCTTCATTCCGGTTGTCGTCAAACGACAGGTGCCACTGGACGGCGGACGGTTGCGGTGCGTTCCCAATCTGGCGCGCTCTCTGCGCAGGGCTGAGGCCAGCGGAAGAACATTTTCGGACGCTGACCTTGCGGGTCGTAGTGATACGGAAGCTGAGGGAAACCGCCCGGGATATTTCTTTCGCGCAAGCCTCAACTCAAGAAATTATCTCGAGTCGCAAAAACTGCCGATCCTCATGAGACCCAACGCTGCCGCCCGAGGGCCATCTGGCTGCGCCGTCAACATACGGACTGAACCTCCAGGGATGGATGGAATTGCTGTCGCGCACGGCAAAAACACCTCCCCAAGTTTTGCGTCCCTGGAGTCTTGCTCAATGAAAATCATTCGTCTCTTCAGATGTCTTAGCCGTGACCAAGCGGCGAATAGCGTATCGATCATGATTGCACTCGCCGCGATCGTCTTCCTGCATCTGGAGAGTTCACCGACCCCAGCTGGAGCCGACATTGCGCGACGCATCACGAAGAAACAGACGCACGTCATTGCGGCTGCCAGATACGCCTCGCGAGGTCAAGCGGGCGGGGCCGAGGGATCTGCCTCCGGGGAGGGGGAAGAGTTTGCCCTCGACGATCTGAGTGGCAAGATTCGGTTGCTTGAGCGGGGAATTGAATTTCTGGAGAAGGTTCCTCATTACACCGCGGTGTTCGTCAAACAGGAACTGGTGAACGGCGAACTGCTCGACGAGCAGGAAATGGAAATGAAGGTTCGTCATCAGCCGTTCAGCGTGTACCTCAAGTGGTCTACGGGCGAAGTCGGGCGTGAAGTGCTTTACGTCGACGGCATGAATGACGGACGGATTACCGCTCATGGAGGAGGATGGAAAGCACGCCTGCCGACCGTGTCGCTGGAACCAAACGGGAGTATGGCGATGGCCGAGTCGCGACATCCCATTACGAAGGCGGGACTATATAGTCTCGCTCAGATGATGGTCGAAATTCATCGCGAAGACCTCGAAAAGCAGAACTATTCCCGATTCGAAAAGCTGCCCGATGAGGAATTCGATGGCCGTCCCTGTCACGTCTACCTGATCGAATACCGGGATCGACAGGCGTGCGAACACTATCGCAAATCGATCACGTATATCGATAAAGGATGGTCCCTGCCCGTTTACACGAAGAACTATGGCTGGCTGGACGGTCAGGTCCCTGCTAATCCGGATGAGTATGACTCGGCGACTCTGCTGGAATACTACAGCTTCGCCAATATCAAGTTCCGCTCGAATCTGGTCGCTCTCGATTTCGACCACAACAACAGCGAGTACGGCTTCAAGCGGCAATAACCATCGACAGCCGATTTTGACACAGATACAGGGAATCGCGGGAACTGCTTGGTCCAGTCGGATCAAGCAGTTTTTTGTTGTTACTGGTGTGATTCAGAGGGCGTGGGTGGCGCCGAATCATCTCTGACGAAAGCGGATCTCAGCAGAGCCACCTGCGACTTTGAGCCTCACGCTGCAACCGTGGCGAAGTATCACTGTGGTAGTATCACAGTGGTGAAGTATCAGCATCAGCGTGACCTTGGGATGAACCCCGCAGCAGCGTGAGGGGGTGACGCGGCTGATCTGCGTCGGGGGCTGACTGGCGATGTCGTCTGCCACTCGGTTATGGTGTTCCAAGGCCCGTCACATGACAATTGCTCGAAGTTCGTAACGGCCAGGATTCTCCGGCACGTTCGAACAACAGACGCGTAAACAGGTGATGAGCCCCCGGACAATCCGTACAACATCAGGGTGATCCGCAGATGCCAAGAGTCTTCGTTGTGGCGGTCGTCAGCAGCTGGTTTTCAGTTGCGTCATCCATGATCTTCGCTCAGGGACTTAGTCCCGATGAAGCCGTGAAGCGAATGACGGTCCCGGCCCCTTTCGAAGTTCAAGTTGTGGCTTCGGAGCCACTCGTTCGCCAACCGGTCTGCATCGAGTTCGATGACCGAGGTCGACTTTGGGTCATCCAATACCTTCAGTACCCCAACCCGGAAGGATTAAAGCGCGTCGAAGTCGATCGGTATTCCCGTACGCGTTACGACCGGGTTCCCGAACCACCTCCACACGGTCCGCGAGGAGCCGATCGCATCACGATCCTTTCTGATTCCGACGGCGATGGCCGAATGGATCAGGGTCATGATTTTGTCAGCGGGCTCAATCTAGCGACAGGCCTGGCATTTGGACACGGCGGCGTCTTCGTCCTGAACGTGCCTTATCTCCTCTTTTATCCCGACAGGAATCGGGACGATATCCCGGACGGCGACCCGGAAGTGTTGCTGACGGGATTCGGGATGGAAGACGCGCACAGTGTCGCCAATTCGCTGACGTGGGGACCGGACGGCTGGTTATACGGATGCCAGGGAAGCACCGTCACAGCCAACATTCGCGGCATCGAATTCCAGCAAGGGGTCTGGCGGTACCATCCGAAGACGCGCGAGTTTGAACTCTTTTGTGAGGGGGGCGGCAATAGCTGGGGACTCGACTTTGACCGAACGGGTGAGCTCTTATACAGCACGAACTACGGGGGGCATGTTCTGCTGCATGGGATTCAGGGTGCCTATCTGGTGAAGTCGTTCGCGAAACATGGTGCCCTGCATAATCCTCATGCCTATGGATACTTCGACCACGCGCCTCACAAAAACTTTCAGGGGGGGCACGTCACCGTCGGAGGAATCGTCTATCAGGGAGATTCATTTCCTGAGCAGTTCCGCGATACATACGTCGCAGGTGACCTGCTGGGGCACGGCCTCTACTTGCACACGATCGAACCACGCGGGTCCACATTTCAGACGGCGCATGGAGGTGAGTTGATTATTGCGAATGATCCCTGGTTTGCTCCGACCGATGTGACTATGGGACCGGACGGTGCAATCTATGTCTCTGACTGGCACGACGCCCGGACGGCCCATCCGGATCCTGATGCGGAATGGGATCGATCCAACGGTCGGATTTATCGAGTTGCCCCGCGGGAGACGCGGTCCGCAGCCCCCATCGACTTCTCCCGTTTATCCGTTACGGAACTGCTTGCGTTTCTCAAGCATCGAAGCCAGTGGTACGTCCGCTGGGCGCAACGGGAACTGGCTCAGCGCGGTGCCGGCAAGTCCGAACTGCTGAACATGATTGACGACCCTGATGAAACAGTCGCTTTGCAGGGACTGTGGACGCTGCACGCCACGGGTGAATTCACTGAAGAGCTGGCTCATCGCACGCTGAAGAGTCCGCATCCCGCTGTCCGCAGTTGGACCGTGAGATTTCTCGGCGATGCCCGTGTCATTTCGACTGAAATGGCTCATCAACTGGATGAGTTTGCCGAGCAGGAACCCGATGCCCGGGTGAGGCGACAAATCGCCTCGTCCGCAGCACGTTTTCCGGCCGCACAGGGGATGCCCATGATCAACGCCAATATCAATCGTGACATTGATGGAGATGACCCGGCGATTCCTTTGATGTGGTGGTGGGCGATCGAACGCTCCAGCGTCAGCGACCGGAACGAAGTGATGCGAAGGTTCCTTCGACCAACTTTGTGGAAGTCTCGGCTGGGGAGCCAGTTTCTCCTGCCCCGACTGATCCGGCGGTATGCTGCCGAGGAAGAGGGAGCCGGACTGGAATCTGTTGTCCAACTTCTCAAGTCGGCCCCGTCTGCACAGGGCCGTGATTCTCTTTGGAGCTCCATTTTTCTGGGGCGAGGCGAAGTCGCTGGCAACCTCAGTTCCATTTCCGGCGCTCACGAAACAAGTCTGCAAGAGCTACGCCATCTGGTTGCTGCACGCCTCGACGAGCGGCCTATGGATCTGACTCTGCTCAATCTGTCTCTCAGCCTGGGTGCCAAAGACGCGTTGGCGAGTGCGTATGCCGAAGCCCTGAATCCGCAAACGGAAACCAGTCGCCGGATCGCTCTGCTGGATGTCCTGTCTCCTTACGCTGATCCCGGCCAGATTGTACCACTGCTGAACATCGCCGCGGCCGACGGGGACGAACAACTGCGACTTGCCGTGGTGAAGTTTCTTGGCCGGTTCGAGGACGGACGGATTCCCCCCGCATTGATTCGTCTCCACCAGGCAACCAGTCTGGTACCGCTCCAGCGACAAATCTGTGACGTTCTGCTCGGGCGCAAGTCATCCGCAAAGATCTGGCTCGCGGCAGTGGATCACGGTGAGGTCCCTGCCACGGCGACTAATCACGAGCAGCTCCAGCGCGTGGCCCTTTTCCATGATCCCGAGTTAGACGCTCTCGTGAGAAAGCATTGGGGCCAACTGGGCAGTTCGCCGGGCGAAAAATTGGCCGAAGTTCGTCGCCTGAGCAATGATCTGAGGGCTGACGCAGGTCAGCGAAGCGCGGGACACGCGCTGTTCAAGACGCACTGCGCTTCATGCCATCAATTGCATGGTGAAGGGACGCGACTGGGACCTGACCTGACGACGGCCAATCGCAAGGATCGCGACTTCATGCTGATCAGTTTGGTCGATCCCAACAGTGTCATTCGGAAGGAGTACGCCAGTCTCATTGTCCAGACGAAAGATGGACGTGTGCTGACCGGACTCGCGGCGGCACGCGATGACGCAGGAGTGACGCTCATCAACGCGAAGAACGAAAAAACGACAATACCGCTGAGCGAGATTGAAGAACTCAACGAATCGCCCGTTTCCCTGATGCCCGATGATCTTTACAAGAAGTTCTCGCCTCAGCAGCTTCGCGATCTGTTCTCGTACCTGGAATCCAGCGAACGGTAATCACGCGTAATTTCACGAGACACTGATCGTCGTCGGGTGGCCAAGTCATGTATCCGGTGGACCCGACGGCGGGGTGGCCCATACGGCGATTTGGACGTCTGGGTTGCCATGCAACAACAGGAGTTGTGGCCGAGCCGAGGTCCCCGAACTGACGTGTCTTGTCATCGTCCGAATCCAGGGTCGAGCAAGCACTGCATTCCGAAAACAGTCCTACAACGCCACGCACAATTGAATCCTGGACGAAAAATACGAGCGATGTCGCGGTGTGGTCCCGACATCGCTTCGCACGTCTGTTGTGGTGTGGGTGGTGAGACTCGGGCGTGATTACCCTTAGACGATTCTGCACGCTGTCATTCGGTTCTTTTCCCTATGGGCTACGGCGCTTCGGTCTGCAGAGCAGTGAACTGCTATTTCAAAGGTTCCGGTTTCCCCTCTGCCAGTTTTCCCAGCATGGAATAGATGTTGATCAGGGCGCGGTTCATCATTTCTTCTCCAGCTCCGATCTGGGCCGGGGAGACGGGGGGATCCGCTCCGTAGCCACCCTCTGAGATGGCCTCGATGGTGGGAAAGTAGTTCATGTAGCCGTTGCAGTATCCAAAGAAGAGCGTGTGCTTCACGTAACTACGTTCGCGCAACCGCACGGCATGGTTACTGAAGAATTCGCCCGAACCCCCCACGATCGCAATTTCGCGGTTGAGCAGGATGGTGTTCAACTCGGGGTGCATCCCGTTTTTGTATTCTTCCGCGAAGTTGCGAACCAACTCGGGAAAGAAGGCCTGACCATAGAGAAACAGCACTGCCGGGTTATTGAGATCAATTCGGGTCTCGAATTCGAAGTGATCAACACGCCCCTGAATCGAGGGATGTTCCGGCACGGTCGTCTCTATCGCGTTCGCCAGTTTCACGCATTCCTCACCCAGAAGTTCGCCGAACGCCTGCGGTCCTTTTACGTTGATCGCGTTGACGCTCATATCACCCGATGCACCCTGCATGAACAGACAGGGGGCATTCAGCTCCTTCTCGACGTGGTTCATCATGAAGCCGGGGTAGTCCGCAGAAAATTTGAGAATTTCACCGCTGGTCATGACAGGATGAGCAGCAAAGTTAACGAGGGTGGCGATCGTCCGACCGTTCGTACTGTCAAACTTCATGACAGAAAGGAGTGGGTCGCGGGCGGGGGGCTGGCGTTTGCTCTGGCGATTCCGGTTATAGGGGACTTCGATCGAATTCACCCCCAGGCGGGCTGGCTCCAGTTTCGTCGCCGCTTCGATGATGGTCTCGCTCAGCATTTGTGGGAGTGTCTTGAGGTATCCAATTGCGGCGTCGAATCGTCCTTTGCCAAATCCTTCACGATCGGTCAGTTCCAGAACCGGACCGTGATGCGTATGCGATCCGACAATCAGGACGTGTTCGATCCGGGCTTGCTCACGAATCGCGGCGCGGATTTCGTTCATCATCGCGGTGGTCGGGGCTCGTCCCATGTCGAGCCCGACCAAAGCAACTCGGTCGTCTCCTGCTTCCACCACAATCGTCTTGGCCATCAACGGGTCAAGCGTGCCCTGTGAAAGCATGTCCTTGCGGGCTCCATAGCCCCACATCGGCATGGGAACCGGGGGTGTCACGTCTTTTTGAGCGAATCCAACGCGAAAGACTGGTTCGTCTGCATCTACTGACACGGTCGCTAGCAGAGCAAGAATCAGGCACAGGACAGGGAAGCATCGGTACATTTTAGCCCTCAGACGTCGTTTATCGTGTTCGTTTTGTGGTCTACGGGAGGTGGATGAAGTGGTCCACAGTTGAATGGTCAATCTGAACTTGCAATTGTGACAGTCGATGCGTTGAAAGTGAAGCTGCACTCGTTCACGCTTTCACGTCACGTTCCTGGCCCTATCGATGAGGAGTTCTCGATGCATCGTGGTCTGATCTGGATTTCCGTGACCTGTTTTGTGTTGTTCAGCTTACCCGCCTCATCGCAGGAGTCACCGTCGGCCAAACGGACTTATCACAATCAGTTGAAGCGCATCGAGCAGCCGACGCCCCTTCTCGCCGACTTTCCCGAGTTCTTCGAACCAATCCAAGAATCACTTCACTTTGAAGCTCCCCCGATCGTGGTGGACGACGGAGCCGACCTGCACGTGCGTGCCTGGAGATTTTCCTACAACGCGCGCGGCATTATCGAAATGCCTAATCACCTGAGGGCCTCGGAAACGGCGATTATTATGGTTCATCCCTGGGGAATCGATGATGGTCAGGGCTGGATTACACCCGAGCCTGCCGGAGTCGCTGACTTCTGTACGATCGAAAAGAATCATCTCGCGGCACGGCACACGCGAGAGATCGTAAAGCCTTTTATCAATTCGTTACGAGAGAAGGTTGGGGCTGTTCTCTATAGTCTGCCCGGTGAACGCGATCCAATCCGTCATAAGCTGTACCGCTCGTTCACTCACAAACCGACTCCCGAAGATCGTGCCGAAGGGGCGAAAGAACTGACGGAAAAGCTCGCTCGCTTCAAGTACGAGGGCGAGCCGCTGACCCCGGAACTGCTGCTGTCACGGGATAAACCCGTGATCGATTATTTCAAGCAGTTTCCCGGTCTGGACTCGGGACCAAAGTACAACAATGCAGGATTCTGGCAGTTACCCATCCCGGTAACGACGGATGTCGACGTCCACCCCGATGACGTGATCATCTACGATACCGAAGGCTATGAACCCCTCAAGAAGTTCCTGATCTCTAACGGCATTCGCCATGTATTACTGACGGGCTATGCAACGGATATGTGTTTCTGCCGCACGACAGCCGGCTATGAAAACCTTTCCAAAGACTTCAACGTATTCCTGGTGGGGGATGCTTCGCTGGCAACTTTCCCCTCGAATAACACTCCGAAATTTGCCGTGAATGCCGCGATCTCATTTGCCGCATTGAACCAGTTGATCACTCAAGTCTCGTGGGTGAAATCGGAAGGAACCGCACCATGAATTCGTATTCACGCAGGGACTGGTTACAGGCAATGACTGCGTTCAGTTGCGGCGGGATCGCCACGGGGATGCTGGGTGGGAGGCAACTTCGTGCCGCCGACTCAGATCAATGCCTCGTTGCGATCACGCTGGATCTCGAAATGAGTGCCAATTTTCCGACTCGGGAAATGACTCACTGGAATTTCGAGAAAGGGAATCTGAATGAAGAGACAAAGCGGTACTCGGTCGAGGCAGCGAAGCGCGTGAAAGCAGCCGGTGGCTTGCTGCACTTCTTTGCGGTGGGACGCGTGTTCGAACAGGAGAACACGGACTGGCTGAAGGAGATTGCACGTGGGGGGCATCCCATCGGCAATCATACTTACGACCATATCAATGTCACCGCGACCACAGTGAATGACCTTCAGTTTCGATTTCAGCGATCTCCGTGGCTGCTGCGAGGTCAGTCTGTCCCGGACGCAATCCGCGAGAATATTGTACTGATGAAGCGGGCGATGGAATCGCGGGTGGAACTGGAACCGGTGGGATTTCGCACTCCTGGCGGGTTCGCAAACGGGTTAAAGGAACACCCTCAGGTCCGGTCGCTGCTGATGGAACTTGGCTATGACTGGGTCAGCAGTCTTTATCCGCCGCATCCCAATACCCAACCGATGGAAGAACCCTCGACAGCGGTGCTGGACGGAATTGTCGCGGCCCAGCAGAACGCTCAGCCGTTCATCTATCCCGACGGATTGATCGAGATTCCGATGAGTCCGATCAGTGATATCGGAGCCTTTCGGACGGGGCGGTGGAAACTGGAGTGGTTCCTCAAGGCAATCCGGCTGTCGCTCGAATGGGCGATCGAGAATCGCGCCGTGTTTGATTTTCTGGCTCATCCGAGTTGTCTGTACGTTGTTGATCCCGAGTTTCGATCGATTGAACTGATCTGCGACCTGGTCCGGAAAGCAGGTAATCGAGCTGCCATTGTGGATCTGCGGACCTTCGCCGAGCGTGCAAGAAGATCGAAAGCGTGAAGCAGGACGACGTGAGCTCAAAACGTCAGAACTGTTGAATCAAGCACTGGAGAGATTTTTCTGAGCTTCCCGATGAAGGCCTGCTCACGGTCACGCAGACGAGTTCAACCTGTTAATCTGTGCGGAACAGATTCCTGGTTCAACGATCTCTGCAGGTGAGTTTTCCATGGCGGGAGCCGAACAATATCTGAAACCATCCGTCATCCGTAATGTGTCGCGTCTCGATCTGCGAGCGCGATTTATTGTGGAAGGGTTCTTGACGGGGCTCCATTCCAGTCCATTTCACGGCTTCAGCGTCGAATTCAGTGAGCACCGTCGTTACGCGCAGGGAGATGATCCGAAGAATATCGACTGGCTGGTCTACGCCAAGACAGATCGATACTACATCAAAAAGTTTCAGGCCGAGACGAATATCTCGGGCTATCTGCTGATGGATCTCTCGGAAAGTATGTCGTACACGTATCGGCAGGAACTCAATAAATTCGACTACTGCATCTGTCTTGCCGCCGCGTTGGGATACCTGATGATTCACCAGCAGGATCCCGTGGGACTGATGACCTTTTCAGAGAAATTACATGCCTGTCTGCCCGCACGCAGCAAACGAAGCCAGCTGGGCAACATTCTGTCACTCTTATCCAAAGCAAGTCCTGCCGGTCAGACCGACGTTGCCGGAAACCTGCGCCGCGTCGCCGCGATGATCCGCCACCGCAGTCTGTTCATGTTGTTTTCAGATCTACTGTGTGACCCCGAACCGGTCATCGATTCAATCCGGATGTTGCGCCATCGTGGTCATGACGTGATCGTCTTTCATGTTCTCGACGAAGCAGAAGTGAACTTCCCCTTTGAAAGCCTTTCTGATTTCGAAGACCCCGAGTCAGGGGACCGGCTGATTGTTGATGCGGTGGGGATTCGGGGTGACTATCTCGAGGCCATGCAGAACTTGCGGAACCAGTACAAACGGGAATGTCTCCGCATGGGCGCCGACTATGTCGCGCTCGATACGAGTCTGCCATTCGACCGGGCGCTGGTCGAATACCTCTCGCAACGACAGGCCCGCTTCTAAAGACTGTCTGAGCCGCGACAGGTAGTTTGTGCAGAATTGATCCAGTGAAAAAATACGATTCGGCCCCTCCGTTAGTGGAATCGTTGCAGCACTTCGAGTAGTCTCCTGCCGCAATTGCGATAGTCGTGGGCAAGAATTTTGGTCTCTGCACAAGAAAGACGAAGCATGGGGAAATACCTTACCGAATTTATTGGCACGTTCTTTCTAGTCTTGACGATTGGCTGCTGCGTCGTGGGAGGAGCAGCGCTGCCCCCTCTGGCAATTGGTTCAGCATTGATGGTGATGATTTTTGCAGGTGGCCATGTGTCGGGAGCTCATTACAATCCCGCCGTGACGCTGGCCGTCCTGTTGCGTGGTCGTTGCTCGATCGCTGACGCGATTCCCTACATGATTTCGCAGGTTCTTGCGGCGCTCGTCGCTGCGCTGGCCGTGCAGTTCCTGTTCGCGGGTGAGAAAGTCGCCGCGATTCAAACGCTTGATCTCTCCAAGACGATTCCACAGGCTCTGCTGGCTGAATTCCTCTACACCTTCGCATTGGCTTACGTCGTTTTGAACGTCGCTACGGCGAAAGCGAATGCCAATAATTCGTTCTACGGCCTCGCGATCGGATTTACAGTCCTGGTCGGGGCTTTCTCCGTCGGAGCCATCTCGAATGGCGCGTTTAATCCGGCCGTTGCCGTCGGCCTTGTGATCCTGAAATTGTCCGCTCTGTCGGATATCTGGGTGTATCTGGCAGGCGATTTCGCGGGGGGTGCACTGGCGGCAATCGTCTTCAAGATCATCAATCCCGATGACAAGTAATCGAGTGCTGACGCATCGAGACGATCTATTCGCGAGGTGACAGAATGAGGCATCGGGGGCTGTCCCATGCCTCATTTTTCTTCGGGCTGTTTTTCCGTCAGAGCAATTTGCTTCCAATAGGCTGTCGCGTTGGGGAGCTGGCCCGATTGGTTCAGCACTTCCAGCAAAACCTTCTGCCCCGCGTAACGCGCCAGGTCGACTTGCAGCCGAACCCATCCCTCTTGACTTGTCAGCTCATCGTTGATGAGCCGGTCATGAATCGTCTCACCGTTTGCACGAACAATGAGTCGCCATTCTGATTTCGGTGAATTGGTGACGACCAGATCCAGTTCCATGGGACGCTCCGCTGGCAAGTGAACTCCGGCCCTGAAGGTCAGCGGTTGGTCCAGACCGTTCGGTTGCGTTTGCATGACCTGGGGTTGACCGCGAAATTCTGCCAGACGGCCTAACCCCTGCGTCATCTCAGGTGACGAGAACAGAGGAGCAACCCGCGAGAATTCCGTGGCGAACTCTGCGGCACGAAGGGGGACATCGTCGTCCGATGCGTCCGGTGAACGAGTCGATTGCTGGTGTCGGCGTTGCCGGGAGATGTATTCGATATCGGACTGTGTCCTTGCGAGGTAGAGCGAATCGAACCAGCAGGCATCGCCGTCTGTGGCTTTGAGTGCGATGCCTGTCAGCAACATGGTTCCGAAGTCCCCGAAAAGGTCACGCTGGATTGTCTGCCAGTTCCGGGGCAAATTACCGTGCAGCCACAGGGGATGGCGCACTGACGTCGTGACTGCACCAGCCTCATAGCTGTAGGCGAAACGTTGACCACGCTCATCAGGAACAAGTGTACGGCGACGAGCGACGTCGAACGAATGGGGTTCGCGAATGGGATGCAAACCCTGATCACGAAATTCACCATGATTGGCAAGCTGAAGCTGAATTCGGGTTCCCGTCTGCTGTTTCCATGCGAAGAGCAGGTAACGATATTGACCCAGTTGCGGATGCTCAAAAATTGCCGCTTCCAGCCCTGGCACTGCCGGATTGCCCACCGAAGGAGGGAAGACTTTCAATGAGTGCGTTCCCGAGAAGGGTTGGTCAGGGTCGACTTCCACCCTTCCCTCACCCTGGGTGAGCTGTCGGGAAAGATTCTCATGATCTTCGAACAGCGGCAGTACTCCGGGAGGGTACCTCGTTAGCGCAAATCCACGCCAATCGATCCATGAGCGTTCGTCTGACGGATAGACAACCACATCAACGGCGATTGTTGATCCCTGGAACCCTTCAACCGGGATCAGCATTGGTTCCGGATCCGTAATCGATTGACGAATTGGGAGATCAAATTCCCCGTATACTCGCCCATCGATTCTTATCTGGACTGCAGACGGAGACGAAGTCTCAAGGAAGCGACTACCGTTAAGAACCAGCCAGCGATCACTCTCGCCCACTTTGACTTTCCGCGACATCGTATAGAAAGAATCGGTTGAGAGGGCTGTTAATTGGAAATGCGGATCGCGGGGATCAAGCGAGTTCGTTGTGTTCCAATTCACCATCGAATGGAGATCGACGGGCGAAATTGTCCAGCCGATCAGACCGGCCATACGGCCTGTGGCTCGTCGCGCGACTTCCTCCCGTAACATCGCGGCATCCAGTTTCAGTTCGGGTTCGTACCAGTTGAACACGTCGCGAATGTCGAAGGGATCTGCTCCCGACGGGCGATCCTCATGCGCCATCTCGGTACGAAGTGTCAGAAGCTTCTCGTCGTCATCACCGACTGGAAGTTCGGTCCAGGGAAGTTCCTCGACCTTCGTGGAACCGACGAGCCCGTCGCGCTGGATGATGGATTGGTGCTGTCCGAACAGAATCTCAGCATTCACACATCCCCCCTCATGCACCGAGCGGTCCAGTCCGAACAGGGTTCGAAAGGCGCGAGCCGATTCGGGGTAGCGGAATGTCAGCGAGGATGACCCATGAACGCCGAACCCCCATCCAAATTCCTGATGTCGTGACTGAAGCGGCCCGTGAAGAACGTTCTGATCGTGTTGGTAGTCCCAGATTCGTCCGAAAACCGCCTGATGCGAGACGTTGACGGGGAGCGTCATCGACAGCGGAACTTCCTCGGGGGCGAACGACCTCCACTGACGAATCGTGCGGTACCGCAGCCAGATGGAATCCAGGCTCCACGCAGGCTGGATGAGTTGCAGCCACTGTTCCGGCCTGTTGCGGTCGCCGTGATGTCGAGCTTGAAACCGTTCCGTCGATGTCGTCCAGATACTGCCGTCGACTGTTCGAAGCTGCAGAATTCGTGACTTGAGTTGAGGAGAGAGAACTCCCAGTTGCTCGTAATAAGAGTTCCAGGGGTCCCGTTCGGGCAGATGGAGTTCGGCCAGATCGACAAGCTGAAATTCCTTGATGCCCTCTGCCGTCAGTAGAGTCACCCCCTGAGGGGCCCAGCGTAGCGAACGGAACGAGTGGGAATGTCCCGTTCGCAGCCAGACCGTTCCTGGTTGGAGAGTCTGGCTTGATTGTGGAGACTGGGGGGCCACCGGCGTCCAGACGATTCTGCGCAGCCAATCCGTGGTCACTCGTAGAATGACGGGGTTCGTCACGTCGGGAGGTTGAATATCCGCCGCAGGCTTGACCAGCAGGTAAGGGAACGAAGATTCGTAGGTGTTCTCTCGACCGGTCGAGTAACCAGTCACCTCACCCGCCAGTCGGTCACCGTTGTCGAACTCGAGGTAGGAAACAGGGACGGGGGGGATCGGGGTTTGTCGATCGAGCAACCAGCGGAAGGGACTTTCTGTACTGAAGAGAGGTTTGTCACCGATGCGGGCGGAAGCATCGGGTTCGTTCCAGTCGAGAACCTCCGGTGCTTCTGCCCTGGTTCCGTCTGCAAACAGAGCAGAATATCGGTCGGCGGCGGAAGCGACCTGTGAGGCAAGGTGTAACGCCGTAAGCAGGATCCACCAGCGACGCATTCGATTTCCCTTCACAAGGGCGAAACATCCATCATGCAGCCAGGCTTATCAGGGTGCGTCGTGGCACCGGTTCTCCGGCTACGGCGTCGCCGTCCTCGACAGCGCGCCGTCATGCATCTGCTTCACGATATCGACTCCCACGAGGTCGCTCCATGCAGCCATCAGGCGTTGGAAGACAGGACCCGGAACTCCGGCTCCAATCGGGCTGCCGTTGAATCGGGTTACGGGTAGCATGCAATGAGGAGTCGAAGTGAGGAAGGCCTCGGTTGCTCGCGAAAGTTCATCCGGTCGGATGCGGGCGGTAACGAAAGTGAGCCCCAGCGACGTTGCCAGCTCTCCGGCGACATCACGGCTGATTCCAGCAAGAACGTGCTGGGAGGGCGTCGCAATCGTCGACCCCGTCACGATGCAGAGGTTTCCCGTCCCGGTCTCCGTCAGTAACCCATCGTGATCGGTCAAAAGCGCCATGGCGGCCGGGTCAACTTTCTTCGCTTCCAGGTCGGCCAGATGCCAGTGAAGGCGGCTGCGGTGTTTGATGCGGGTGTCGATGACATCGTCTGGTAGGCTTTTGACAGAAGTTGTCACGAGATGCAGGCCCGTAAGGTAACGACCGGACCAGAGCTCGAATGGGAGCGGGAATGTATGAACGCAAACTGAGGGTGTCCGTGCCCGGGTTCGCTCATGCATTCCCAGATAGGTCAGGTTCTGACCGGCGGTAACAAAAATGATCAGTCCCAGATCGTGATCCCGTGGGATCAGCTTGGCATTGTTCTGGACAACTTGAAGGCAGATCGACTGGATTTCGGATGACGAAAGCCCCGGATCGACCTTGACGACGTCCAGCGACTGCTCGAGCCGTCGTAGATGCTCGTCAAGGCGGAAGGGGACATGCCGAAATGTTCTTGCCATTTCCGAAACGGACGACCCCGCAACGACTCCCAGGTCAAAAACGGACAGCGCCGCCTTCGAGACGGGAAGAAACTCACCATTCAAATAGGCAATCGCTTCGTTCATGGGAGTGTTTCCGATGTTCAAGGAACTCAAGACGCGGGAACGGAGGATCGCTGCAAGTCGAAAGGTTTTGAGTGATGGACCGACCAAATCCATTGTATCTTGTGACTTTGGAGCGACTTACCGTCAAGGATGGACTACTTCGCGATCCCCTGCCGGAAGAACAGAGCAATGCATTTTTTCGGTTTTTTTCAGGCTGTTTCTGAGACGCTGGAACAAAAGGGAAATTCGGTGCAGCCGCGCGGGGACCGGCCCTTGAATTCATGCCGGTGCCTCAGGGAAAAGGTCCTCATTTGACGAATCAAATACCTCGGATCGGTTGATCGCCCTGATGCCGCGATATTCCGGCACAACGGACGGATTTTTTAATTGAGCAGGATGAGTTACGATGGGATTCTGCTTCCCGAGAAACGATATTCCGCTCGCGAGAGCTTTGTTTTGTATTGTGTTTACTGAAGTCAACTGCGAAGGGTGACAAGTTTTGAACCACGATGTGTATGACAATCCGCTGATCGGTCGGTATGCCTCAACAGAGATGAGCCAGCTCTGGTCTCCACAGACCAAGCATTCGACGTGGCGGCGACTGTGGGTTGCTCTGGCCGAATCGGAACGGGAACTGGGGCTCGAAATCAGTCAGGCTCAGGTCGATGAACTGAAGGCAAATGTCGACAACATCGATTTCGCCGCAGCGGCACAGCATGAGAAACGATTGCGTCACGATGTGATGGCACACGTCCACGCCTATGGAGATGTCTGCCCGCTGGCCCGGCCGATCATTCACCTGGGGGCCACCAGTTGCTATGTCACCGACAACACCGATCTGATTCTGATGCGCCGCGGACTGGAAATGCTGCGCGCAAAACTGGTCGCGACCATTGACCGACTCGCAAAGTTTGCCGCCGAATATCGAGATCTCCCCTGCCTCGGATTTACCCATCTCCAACCGGCGCAACCGGTGACCGTCGGCAAGCGGGCGACGCTGTGGTGTTACGACCTGGTCCTCGATCTGGAAGAGCTCTCACACCGCATCGATTCGCTAAAGCTGCGCGGCGTCAAAGGGACGACCGGGACACAAGCGACGTTCCTGGCACTGTTCGATGGCGATCATTCCAAAGTGGACGAACTCGATCGAATCGTCTGTAAGAAGCTTGGTTTCGATTCGGCCTATGCCGTGACCGGGCAGACTTACTCGCGAAAAGTCGACTCGCAGGTCATCGACGTACTGGCAGGACTCTCACAAACGGCGCACAAGGCTGGCAGCGATTTGAGACTGCTGCAAAGTCGCAAGGAAGTGGAAGAGCCCTTCGAGAAGCACCAGATCGGATCGTCGGCCATGGCCTACAAGCGGAACCCGATGCGTTCCGAGCGCATGTGCGGTCTGGCTCGATTCGTTATGGGATTGTCGTCTTCGGCCGCTCAGACGACCGCAACCCAATGGATGGAGCGAACGCTGGACGACAGCGCTATTCGTCGACTGACCATTCCACAGGCCTTCCTGGCCGCTGACGCGATCCTGATCCTGTATCGGAACATCGTCGAGGGACTGGTCGTTTACCCCAAGGTCATCGCCAGGCATCTTGAAGAGGAACTCCCCTTCATGGCGACAGAAGAGATTCTGATGGCGGGTGTTCGCGCGGGAGGTGACCGTCAGGAACTCCATGAAAAAATCCGGGTTCACAGTATCGAAGCAGGCCAGCAGGTGAAGGCTCACGGCCAGGCCAACGACCTGATCGACCGATTAAAGAAAGAGCCGAGCTTCGCCAATGTCGATTTGACAGGGGCTCTCGATCCAAAACGGTTCATCGGCCGCTCGCCGGAGCAGGTTGACCGCTTCATCGAAGACGTGATCGAACCGATCCGCCGGAAGTATGCCGGCGATCTGAACCGCTCAGTCGAAGAATTGCACGTTTGAGACCTGCAAAACCGAGGGGTCTGAGTGTCAATCCGCTTTGGCAGGCACGGGCGTCTCTCGTTTGCGCCTGTGCCTCCAGCGGCGTTGATTGATTGACTGAGATCCCGTTCTCGATGTTTGCTCGGTAGAGTTCCCGTTGATTCCCACAGTGGTGGAACGACGACTGCAATTCTTGCTTTTACACGTTTCTGGATAGGATCTGCGATGGCGAAGACACTCGATTGTCTCTGCGTGGGAATTGTTGTTGCCGATATGGTCTGCCACCCAATCGAAGAAATGCCACGGGCCGGCGCGTTGACCAAAACCGAGAGCATTCAGTTCTCGATTGGGGGATGTTCGGCCAATCTGGGGGTCGACCTTGCCCGGTTGGGTCTCAACGTCGGTCTTTCCGGTCGCGTCGGCTCAGACTTGTTCGGTCGGGAAGTTTGCCGATTACTTGGCGATTCGGGGGTTGATACGTCCCTGATTGAAGTCAGCCCAACGGCTCCGACCAGCAGCACGTTTGTCCTTAACGTGGCGGGCGAGGATCGCAGATTCGTACACTGCGTTGGTGCCAACGGCGAGTTCGACGGTCACGAGATCACCGCCGAGCAGATTCGGGGGGTGAAGGCGATCTTCATCGGGGGATTCTGCCTGATGGACTCACTGAAACCCGAACAAGCCATCCGCTTGTTCCGTCTGGCTCGGGAAAACAACGTTAAAACGTTCCTCAACGTCGTGCTCTCGGAAAATACAGACACGATGGCGTGGCTGACAGGTGTGTTGCCCTGGACCGACTACTTCTTCTGTAATAATGACGAAGCCCGTCGAATCACGGGTGAACTGGGTGCCGTCAAGCAGGTTGAGGCGTTGCGGGATCTCGGGGCCGGCACCGCCATTGTCACTCACGGCGAGCATGGCGCAGTGCTGGCGGGTGAAGGGAAACTCATCAGGTCCGGTGTCTATCCGGTCACTCCCGTTGATGCCACCGGAACCGGGGATGCGTTCACTGCCGGGTTCCTCTACGGGGTTTTGCGGGGTGTACCCGAAGAAGAGTGTCTGAAGTTCGGCAGTGCCATGGGAGCCAGTTGTGTCCGTTCAGTCGGCGCGACAACGGGGGTTTTTAACGCTCGGGAACTGGCCGAATTCGTGTCGAAGACCCGACTTGATATTGAAAACCTGGATGAATAGTCGGACGTCAGCGACGCTGGATCGGGGCACCGCAGGAATGGAGTTGCGGGCCCGATCGAACAATCGCCTGTGACCTTCATTCCTCTTGTGAGCAGTTGAGATCGGTGTCCCGGCTAACGTCTCAGTCTGAGGCGGCGGAGGGCGGCGATACGGGGGCCGTATCCTGCATGGTCAATTCAAAGCAGGCGATCTCTTCGGCATTGCGGACAAACAGCTTGCCGTGTGCGATGACAGGATGGTTCCAGGTCTTACCTTCAATCGCCTTGAATCGACTGACTTCTTTGTGATGATCGGGCTTGGCTTCGACAAGTGCCACCTCCCCCTGCTCCGTCAGGATCAACAGGAGATTGTCCTC
The DNA here is from genome assembly GCF_044336245.1 of Schlesneria sphaerica. Classification (NCBI taxonomy): domain Bacteria; kingdom Pseudomonadati; phylum Planctomycetota; class Planctomycetia; order Planctomycetales; family Planctomycetaceae; genus Schlesneria; species Schlesneria sphaerica. Next base: position 6,747,760 of record NZ_CP172346.1, read on the forward strand.
CGCGACGAGCAATACCTGACCATTGCCATAGCCTCGAGCCCTCCACTTTAACTTGCCATCGTTCAGGCCGATGCACATGAAAATGTTGCCGTCAAAGCCATAAAGATCGTCTCCCGCCACGACAAAATCGTTGAAATAAGGCTTGAAGACTCGGGCGGTCCACAGTTCGCTGACTTTCCATTGGTCCCCGTCCTTTTGGACATGAAGTCGTCGAGTTCCCTCGGACATCCCCGTTCCGACCAGCAAATCGGTACTCGTCAGGATGGCGGGCTGGGCGATACGGGCCTGTTCTACGGGCCAGTGATGCGCCCATAGCGTTTTTCCCGTATCAGGATCCAGAGCACAGATCCCCGCGTTGGTCGAAATCAGGAGTTGTTCGACTTCATCCATGACGGCCGACTGGGTTGAAGAGTAACTCTGCAGACCCTCGCCGCCGGTCCAGGCGAGATCTCCGTTCTCGATATGATAGGCCACGACGCTTTTTCCATCCGGCCCACCCGCGAAGACTGAAACGAGTCCACGACAGATGAATGGAGAACTTGAAAATCCCCACTGAGGGACGGTCGCCCCGGAATCTTTCACAATATCAGCCGACCAGAAAAGCTTGCCGGTGGCCGCATCCAGGCAATTGAGTACCCCATTTGCCCCTTGAGCGTACAGGCGACCTTCATGAAACGTGGGTGTTCCACGAGGGCCGGGACCTGCAACGATCTCTTCGAAACGAGTGGCATCACGGTGTTCCCAGATCGCCTTTCCTGTGTTGGTGTCGTAGCACATGACGAGTTCGTCACCACCCCGTTGCTCTTGTGTGAACAGGTGGCTGCCAATCACCGAGAACGATGACCAGCCCGGGCCAATCCGGTGCCGCCAAAGCTCTTTGGGAGGAGCGGTGTCCCAATCAGTGCGGATGTGAGTCCCCGTCAAGCGACTGTCACGTTGAGGACCGCGAAAAGCGGGCCAGTCCCCGTCTGTGACCTTGAGTTCCATCGCTTCATTCGGTTCGGGGTTCTGGGGAGTCGGATCTGCACTCCTTAATTCAGTTAGGAGCTTTTCTTCCTGGGTGGGGATCCACCGCCAATTGAAAGTCGACTTAAAGTTTCCATCCATCCCATCCACACGCAAGAGGGAGAAATACACTCCCGTTACGACAAAAATCAGGATCAGACCCGTCTTCCGGACTGACCACGGCAACCAGTAGGTGAGAAGCAGCCACCCAACCCATAACACGGCGACCATTGGCACTGCAAAGAGGACCAGAGCCAGGGCAGGAAAGTTCTTTCCGGCAACCAGTACCGTGATCATGGCGACGAGCACAAACGTCCCCGCGACCTGTAATCGGTCGTTCCAGCGAACGCGACTGGCGAAGAGCCACCAGACCAGCAGGAGCACCATGGCAACAGCAGGGCTGACAAGCATCGTCAGGAAGAACTTCAGGGGAAATGGTTCACCGACAAGGGACCAGATCTGAGTTAATCCCCACGCGCCCAGAATGACGAGCGCGGGCCATAATCGAAGCTGAGAGGGAGCGGGAGACGCCGTCGTATCAGGGAAAGTTTGCAGTTGGCCATCAGACATGAGAAGTTACCTTCGGTCGAAGATGTGAGAGCGTTTCGAATCGATGCTCTATCAACTATCTTAGAAATCACTCTCATTTTTGGCAGCCCCGAATCGCCGGGTTGGTCATGGCAATCGTCACGCATCAGTGGGAATTCATCCGTGCTGACAATTGCGGTCGAATCAGTCAAGAAAAAGCAGGAGAAAACGGAATGAAGTCCACGGTGGAAGAGATCCGACGTCGGTTTGATGCGGATGTGGAAAGGTTCTCAAATCTCTCGACAGGTCAGTCGGCGACAGTCGATGCTCCCCTCGCCATGGAACTGGTCGCTCAGGCCGCTATTGCTGCAACTCCTTTTGGACAGCGAGTCGTTGATGTGGGATGCGGCGCCGGAAATTACACGCTCAAACTGCTCGAACAAAAGCCGAATCTCGATGCGACGCTGATTGATCTGAGCCTGCCCATGCTTGAACGGGCCAAGGGACGGGTTGAAGCGGCAACGTCAGGTCAAGTAACAACCCTTCAAGGGGATATTCGCGAGATTGCACTGCCAGCGGAGGGGTGTGATATCATCCTCGCGGCTGCGGTCCTGCATCATTTGCGGACCGATGCGGAATGGAAAAGCGTCTTCGAGGGCTTCCATCGAGCATTGAAACCGGGCGGATCCATTTGGATCTTTGATCTGGTGGAAAGCTCAATTCCTGCCATTCAGTCCCTCATGTGGCATCGCTATGGAGACTATTTGAAAGGTTTTAAGGACGAAGCCTATCGTGATCATGTTTATGCCTACATCGACCAGGAAGATACGCCGCGTCCGCTGATGTTTCAGTTAGATCTGCTGCGGCAAGTGGGGTTCCAGCAGGTTGAAATACTGCATAAGAACAGTTGCTTTGCGGCCTTCGGTGCAGTGAAGTCTGTCTGAAGCGTCCCGTTCCAGCCGATTCTTGATGCGCAGAGACCTTCTTCGAGTCTAAAGTTCCCAATGGAAACGAATCCTTTTGCCGTCCTTTCATTGATAGTTGCTCCGGCGATCCTGACGAATGCAACCTCGGTCCTCATCATGAGCACCAGCAATCGGCTCGCCCGCAGCGTCGACCGTGCCCGTGAATTGTCGAAGCAGCTTGAAGAGACGACGCGGTATGAGTCCGAAGATGCACAGCGGCGACTGCGGGAGGTCAATGCAGCCAAGCGTCGTGCGCTCCTGCTGCTGCACGCACTGAGAAGCCTTTACCTCGCGCTGGGAGCGTTTGCTTCATCCGCGTTCGTCTCGCTGCTCGGGGCGGTAACTGCTCCTGCGCAGCTTGCAGTTCTGGTGATTACCATGGAAATCGCAGCAGTGATTGCGGGGATGGTCGCGGTTGGCGCAATGGTTTACGGGACAGTGCTGTTGCTCAGGGAAACAAAGATCGCGGTGCGAGTGATCTCTGAACGCGTTGAGAACGTCTTTGATCGGATCGAACGGCTCGACCCGATGGGAAGCAAAGATAACACTTATCCGTAGTCCTCACTGATCGCGCTTGCGAAACGTTTAACGACGATGTCACCGTTTAAGGTGCCGATGGGCACGGAACGTCGTCGGAATGCATGTGCTCGAATGAGTCATGATCAGACGCGAATGGCATTTGGACAATCCCATCGCTACGATCGTGCGACTCACGGAAAACGGAAACAGGCAGTACACGTAACGAATGATCGAATATAATCGGTACAGTTGGTGGAAGACGACATTCTCTTGGAAGGGGACTGCGCTCTCACGAGTCGCGGGACGCGTCCTGCTGTTCACCTCTTATGCAGCTGGCGTTCAACTGGTCTACGAAGCGGGGTTGAGTACCGGGCTGTACGACAAATTCTTCGGGATTGATCCGGTCGCACACGCGGTGCTGGGGTCGTTGCTCGGGTTTCTGATTGTGTTCCGGATGAACTCGTCGAATGCCCGATATTGGGAAGGCCGATCGAGCTGGGGACAGATCATCAATGCCAGTCGAAATCTGGTGCGAATCGGAAGCGAATTCTCAACTGAAGGTCGCGAACTGGCTGGACTGGTTGCAGGTTTTGCAATCTGTCTGCGACGGTCGTTACAAGGACACCGCGATACGCAGGACACGGAATACTACCTGAGTGAGAAAGTCCGGCAGTCTGTCGAGAGCTTCGGCAATCCCCCCACTGGTGTTGCCGCAGCGATCTCGGCCTGGATCGGACGCCAGTTTCGGGCGGGAACCATCGACACGATGACTGTCCGTCAACTTGAAGAGCAGTTGTCGAAACTGGTCGATGCACAAGGGGCGTGTGAGAAGATCCAGAAAACACCCTTGCCCTTTGCTTACGTCGTGATGGTGAAGCAACTGATTCTGGCCTACCTGATCACTCTCCCTCTCGTCCTGTGCGAACGCTGCGGATGGTGGTCGCCCCTGTTGATGATCGTGATCTCGCTGGGCCAGTTTGGAATGGAAGAGGCGAGCGTGGAAATCGAGGACCCGTTCGGCACGGACGATAATTGTCTCGACATGCAGTCTTACTGTCTGACGATCGCACGCGACACCGGACAACTCGCCACACGTTCCATGCATGCGATCAGCAAGTAGGACCGTCAGCACGATGGGACTCAAGGTCCCCTCGCTTAACTTGCGAGCAGGCATTCCTCGTTTGGTCGAGAACAGAATTTCCTGAAGTCTGCAGGAACGCAATCGGATCCCAGATAGCCTGCAGCGGCCCTATCGAAGCGTGGTACTTCCTCTCAGCGATGTTGACCGCCGCCTGGGGTTAGATCAGTTCCTTGATCGGATCCCCAAAGGGAAGGATCGGAACAGGGCGCCCAGCGAAGTTGATAAAGTTGTGGGCAGCGTCGATACCAAGGTGCCGATAGACGGTCGCGAGCAGATCCTGGGGAGTCACGGGAGATTGTGTCGGGTATTCTGCTTTTGAGTTCGTGGCCCCAACGACCTGTCCCATTCGCAGGCCACCCCCTGAGATCAAGGCACTGAACGCCTGTGGCCAGTGGTCTCGTCCGTAACTCGGCTGCCCCTGGAAATTGGTTTGTGCAAAACCCAGGCGAGGCGTGCGCCCGAATTCTCCGCAGGCAAGAACGAGGATTTTCCGATCAAGGCCCCGTTCAAAAATTTCCCCGATGAGTGCGCTGAGCGCCTGATCCATTTGCGGGAGGCGTTCGCAGTTGGCGACGCCCAGATCAAACGCGGCGGCATGGTCGTCCCAGCTGAAGTGAGGACTCTTATCATTGGTCGCCGTCGCATCGATGTTGATGACCGCGACTCCCGCTTCGGCCAGTCGTCGTGCAAGCAAACAGCTTTGTCCCCAGCGATGGGAACCGTAGCGTTCGCGGACGGAATCCGGTTCCTGTTTTAAGTCAAACGCTGCGGCAACCGAGGTGCTCGAGAGGATGTCAAAAGCTGCCCCACGAAATTGATCAATGCCATCAAGAGAGCCGTTCAGATCAAGATCCCGGCGATACCGGTCGAGTTGTGAGACCAGCGACCGACGTTCAATGAATCTGTTGTTGTCTGTATCGGCGATCAGTTTCAGGTTTGGTGGGGAAAAATCCTTCACCGAAGGGTCTCCCGTTTCGAACGCTTTTGAGCTGAGGCCCAGGTACTGAGGCTGCGTCATGAACGGTGCTTTATGAGCGCCGACGTACTGAGGAAGCCCGTCCGGTCGAGGACCCCGCATCCGGGCCGCGATCATGCCAAAGTCAGGATGCTCGGAACGAGCCTGGGAGGTCACGTCGGGAACGGTCGGTGTTTTTCCGGTCAGCACCTCGATGCTGCCGTCGTTGTGGGCAGACATTTCATGATGCAGCGATCGAATGATTGAGAACTTATCCGCCATTTTCGCCTGCAGCGGCAGATGCTCGCAGATATCCATGCCGGGGATATTGGTGGCAATAGGCCGGAACGGGCCGCGATAGTCCGTTGGCGCATTCGGTTTCAGGTCGTAGGTCTCGAGCTGGCTGGGACCGCCCCACATCCAGAAGAGAATCACCGAGGTTTCGGAATGGGACTGACCTGCCGCTGCCCTGCTGGCGAGGACGTCAGGAAGCGTCATACCTCCCAGGGCCAAAGCCCCGATCCGCATGAACTCACGTCGCGTCGCAGGTCCCAGGCAATTCAGTTGCTGTTTCATATCAGTCCTCTGCCACTTCTCGCGAGACATGCATTGCAATCACCGAAGCACTCTGAGGAATCACCGGGGAGATCGGAATCAGATCCGGTTGTTCCTCTAAACATAACCATTCGTGGTTGGCTTGCACATTTAGGAAAGTTTGACGGATGCCACTTGGCCAGCGAATCGTAACTTCGCTTGCCAATGTGTGTTGACCCAATCCGAAAGTAAGCGACCGCTGGTTGCATCCCTGATATCCATCCCCTGCCGTGAGGTGTTGCGTCTGCTTGCGCTCTCCGGCAAGGACGGTGACGATCGCTCCGATCGCGTCACGGTCAGATACAATCCCCCTTAAATGCATGACGAGCGAGTGTCCGGCGGACGTTGTTCGGTTCGTCAACAACGCGGCGGGGGCTTCAAGATGAGAAATCGCAATGTCTTCTCTCCCATCACGATTCCAGTCAAGTCGGCACATTCCTCGTCCCAGATACTCACGCTGAAAGAACGGGCCTGCGGATTGGGGAGAAATCTCCTGAAAGATTCCATCCTCCCGTCCTCGAAAGATTTGTGGACGCATCGCGTACGGCTGACCGTATGCTCGCTGGTCGTCCACATGCCCGTTCGTTACCAGAAAATCGCGAAGGCCATCCACATCAGCGTCAATCGATTGAACTCCGAAGCCAAGCACCGGAAGGCTGGGTTGTGTTAAGCCGACAGACGCGGTCGCATCGACGAAGGCGTCGTTCTCAACCTGAAGGTAGAGGGTGTTCGATTCCATGTAAAAGTTGGTCACGAACAGATCCAGCTTACCATCGCCATTAAAGTCATCCGCTGCAATTCCCATACACCCTTGTGCCTGGCCGTCCGCGTTAAGTGCGACTCCATGCGATAGTCCCACCTCTTCAAACTCAGGTGAGCCACCCCGGTGTGGCGCGCGATTGGTGTAAAAGAAATTGGAGACAAGATCATTGGCGACGAACACATCGAGTTTGCCGGACTGGTGGAAATCCGCGATCAGAAGCCCCAATCCTTTGCCGTTCGGCGCTGCGAGACCTGATACCACGGACGCGTCGCTGAATGAACCGTCCCCGTTATTGAGCAGGAACTGGGATTCCGCTGCAGGAAACTCGAAGGGAGCACACATCCTTGGCACGCCATCTTTATGGTGGCACATCCGTTCGAAAACATCTTCCGCATACAGATAGTTCACTGCGTACAAGTCGGGCCATGTGTCGCCGTTCAAGTCGGCGATCGCGCAACTTGTCGTCCAGCGCCCTTCATGCGGCGGCAGCAGATGAGTCGTCTCACAAAAGGTACCGTCCCCTTCGTTGTGAAAAAGACGGTTACCCCCGATGTTTGCAACCAGAAGGTCCGGGAATCCGTCATTGTCGTAATCGCCGAAAGACAGCCCCTGACCGAACCCGGACTCACGAATTCCGCACGAGTCGGTTACATCCTGAAACTGGCCTGTTCCGAGATTCCGGTAGAGCCGGTCCAGATAGTCGGTTTGCGAGAGTTCGACCGGCCATTTGCAGCCCTGGGTGAAATAGAGATCGGGCCAACTGTCGAGGTCAAAGTCAGTGCTTCCGACCCCACCCCCTGTGAATTCGAACATTTGCTGACCCGCGGTTTGGGGGTCGGCGCTATTGAAATATGTAAAGTGGATTCCTGTCGCTGCCGCGTCATCCGAGAAAGAGATGGCTGTTGGGATCGGAGAATTCGTCGAGGCAAACGCCTGACGTTCCTGATTCGTGACAGGCCAGTCAGGTACGGGGTACATCGAGAGATCAACGTGCAAGGCGGGATTGGATGCTTCGTCCGTCAATGGCGAAAGATCTGTCAGTCGTCGTCGCGCGCTTTCGATCATGAGGGGTGGCCAGGCAGCTTGCGGGTCCAGACGCTGGGCAAGCTGGCTCCAACCCCAGGCTTCCCAGTAACGGCCCAGTCGTTCCATTTGCTCTGCTACGCGCTGAAGCGGTTTCAGCGATTCCTGCACTCCCGTGAAGAGAGCCGCTTCCGCATCTTTGAGTTCTTGCAGGAGTTCTAAACGATGCAGAAAGGGTTGAGCCCGCTCCACTTCATCGGGCTGGAGCAGCAATTGCGACATGCGGTTCAGGGCAAGTCGGTAATTGGGATTCCTGCGAATTGACTCCCAGTAACAGCGAATGGCTGCATCGTTCATGCCTTCCACTTGCGCTCGCTGCCCGAGCGCCAGCCAGATTTCTGGATGCTCCCGGGCGGATTCGCAGAGTTGTGAATTCCAGGCGACAAATTCGCTAAGGCGAATTTCCGGTGCTGCAAGCAGTCCCCCGAGCAAGGCTTGAGCGGAAATCTGCTGGGGGTCAAGTTTCACCGCGAGCGCCGCCCAGCAACGCGATTCATCGAGGCGTCCGGCCCGATAAGCATTCCATCCCATCCCCAGTGCAGCGAGCGGATCGTCTGGAGCGGCCTCAACGCAGGCCTTCAATAAGGGGGCATCGTCGTGAACGCCAGTCTCCGATCCGATGAGGATCAACTGGCTCGTTGAAAATGCTCCGAGGCGAATCAACTTCAGTGTCGGCGGAATTGCTTCCCATCGCTGGCCTGTCAGGCCGAGCAGATCTGCATATCCGCTGTTCGCCCCGACGTGTTGGGGATCGTGGCGAAGAACTTTCAAGTTGAGATTTACGGCAGAGGAAAGCTGATGCCGTTGAAAAGCAAGCAGGTGGGCGGCAACGGAGCCTGCATTGGCTTTTTGTGAGGTGTCAATTTCGCCAAGCTGTGAGTAAAAACTCCAGGCCTGATCGAACTGCTGCTCTGCAGTGGCAGAGGCACCCCCGATGACGATCGCCGCAGCATTGTTCTCGTCCAGTGTCAATACACGGCGGGAAAGACGAACGGCGTCTGCAAAGCGTCGCTCTTCAAAGGCCGCTCTCGCCGCAGCCAGGGTCGCGTCGAGATCATGAGAATCGAGGAGATAGCACCAGAAGGCCGCTCCGGCAAATGCCAGAGCGGCTGAGAAGGCAATCAGAGCTCTCGTCATTGGTCGAGACATTGCGTCACTCAATCGCCGGTGACATCACTGTAAGGCAAATCTGTAAAGAAGAACGAGGACACAACGAACGGGGATGAACCCGTCAGGGCTGCATATCGAATTTAAACGTATTGCCGCTCCGGGTGGGTTCAACTGTTGCGAGCAAGCCACTGGTCGCGGCTTGGCGGTACTTCACCGGAAAATTTGGATACGTCTTGGGAGGTGTCTTTGGCGGACCACCCGGAGGAGGTGGCGTCAGGACACTCGGAGGCGGTTCGACGTAAACACGGTACTGCCCTTCGATCAGGCCTTTGTCCATGATGAAGTTTCCGGAACCGTCGATGTACGCAACAATCCCCCCGCCATCCTGCCGGTAAAAGGTAATCATCCCTTCGGTGACAGGAGTTCCTTTGAACGTGACGGAGCCGGAAACGGGGTATTTCGGGGGCCCCGATTTTCCGCAACCATTCAACGCCATCAATATCAGACCAAATAAGAACAGATGTGATAGTGCGCGCTTCATATCAACCTTTCACTTTTTTCGTGCTCGCAAGACCACTTAAAACTCACCGATCGTTTTGCCGTCGTTCATGACGGAGAGCCTGATGAGTGTTCCCAAATCGACATTCTGCGAGATGAATCGAGCTGATCCATCTGCGAGAAGAATCTGGCATCCTCCCGTGTGATGTGAGTTCAGTACTGTATTCAAATACCAGGGCTGATTGCCGCTGGCGGCACCCGAAGCATTGATCTGATAACGGACAGTGGTGATCCCCACAACGATTTCGCATCCGGTGACCGCGGGGAATACGGTACGACCAAGGCTGGTGCCGCCCCAGCCACCCCAGTAGTTCGCGCGAACGTCCTGATTGTCGAGCGCAGCAGATTGCTCGCCCACAATCATGGTGTTGGAGGTGCCGTCAACCGCGTCACGCATGTTCTGGTTTCGCAGAGCGGGCAGCAGACCGTTATGACAAGCACGTCCAGAGTAAACGATGTCCGTACAAAGCCCCTGTCCGGAGGGATCCCAGCGATTGGGGGCTAACTCATCAACCCCACCCGAGATTCCGACGTAGTCCATGGTCTGGCCACGGTCGAAATTGTTCATGACCCCCAGTGTCGAATTACGGGGCAAAGGATTGGAGGGACAGTTGTAGACCGGAACGAGCAGTCCCCGGAGTACGGAGTTAATTCCGTACGTGCCGCCCCAGGCGTTGAAGTCACCCGGCTCGGAAGTAAAGGTAATCTGGTTGAAGACGGTACCTTGATCCAGATAGGGAAGAATGCTGAGCCGCCAGTTCCCCAGGTAGTTGGCGTGATTGCCCAGGGGAAAACTGTTGTAAGTGTCGTGGTAGTTGTGCAGTGCAAGCCCCATCTGCTTGAGATGATTCTTGCACTGGGTCCTGCGGGCTGCCTCACGGGCCTGCTGTACCGCGGGTAACAGCAGAGCGATCAGAACTGCGATGATGGCAATCACGACCAGCAGTTCAATGAGCGTAAATCCCCTCGCCTTTCGTAATAGATGCCTTACGTAGGACTGTCTCTTCATGATCATCAGTAACCTCCGTTCCCGAACAAAAAAGGCCTGCGGAATCAAATGTCGAAGCGAAAATGCTTGAAACACGACCCCTCAGAGCGGTAAGACGCGAAACACAAAAGAGCAAAAAGTAAAGAACGCTTCTTAGCGGGATATCATCTGCATCAGATTGTCGGCGTTGACACCGTCGTCGGAGATGGAAGGGACGAATCAGAAGTTTCTGACTCAGATCCTTTGTTCGGGATTGGAATCGGTCGCTGAACTGCGATCAGGACAAACAGTGCTGCGATTGTCAGAAACATCAGTCTGTTCAGTGTTCCTTCGGGAATGGACATATCTGAACGTTCGAGCTGAAACAGCACTGCAGAGAGTGGCGAATAGATTAGCGCTGCAAGCGCCCCTCCCACCGCGCCGGAGATCAGACGCTGCAGGTAGCCAATCGAATCTGTCCTGACCGAGGTCAGAAGCAATGACAAGCCCGCTGCCATTCCACTCCACCCGACAGCGTGACCGATGATCGTCTTCAATGAAGGGTCCAGCCCGAGTGTCTCAAGGTTCATTAGAAGTGCCGCTTCTAGTACGCCACCGGCAGCGGCGAACGTCCCTCCCAGTAGGCTGCCCGAAAGAGTCGTCCGAAGCATGGTCGTGGGTGAAGAATGTGGAAATGCAAGAAGCAAGCCGAAGAAGGCGCCCGTAGCAGCACCGAAGACACCCAGGCATGAGGCGGTCGTTTTATAGAGGGATGTCCAACGGTTTGACCGCTCTTTTGCCCAGGCAATCGGGTCGTCACGCCGGGCGCGGATTCGATTCGTCATTTCCACCGAGAGATTTTCGACAGGAAATGCTCCATCAAGCGACATGACCGCGGGGAGTGAAGTTGCCGCTCCCAGCAACGCGACGATGATCGTCGTCAGCAGCGAGAGGCGCCGGGATGCCACGTTCGTCGCTGGTGCCGTAATTACTGGCATCGCTGCTTGAACCTTGGTCGGATCCTCTGTGAGGCCCACTTGATCTCTCGGTGCCGTCGCGAGTGTCGAATCGGAATTCATTCGCAGCTTCCTTACGCCGAAAGGGCTGAAAACCAAGGCTGAAGCGTCAGACAGGAGTGATACCGTCGATTGCAAACGAAGTTGTTACAAAATATAACCAACAATCGATTTGTATACAATCGACAGTGGACACGCAAAGTGCATGCCGTGGGAAGCGGTTCCTCCAAGACGTCTGTCGCCTGCTGATGACGACCACCCTAGTAAGCAAGATGGGGGGACTACGACACAATTACTGCGACAATTCGTTGCAGAGCTGCCAGCCATGGCGGCTAATCGATACCGACGCCCGTGCTTGCATGAATGATCACTACCCTATGAGCGTAAATTAGTGAGCCACAGTTGTCGTAGTGATTTCCTTTTGACCACGTCGTGAGTGGACTCATAAAAGGGGCGTCAATGAGCGAACGTCGGCACCAAACTTGCGAACGGAATCTCCCGCGATTCCTCGTTCTCGAAATCAGACATCAGCGGCGCCTAAGCGACTCGATTTGCCGGAAAATGTGTATGACGATCCTCCAGGTCAAGACGACGTCCTTGCGGGGAAAGTGGGTTTCCGCGTTTCCAGTTCCGCTGATTCTGCTATTGTGTGGTGGCTGCTCGGACCCGTCGTTGTCATCTGACGAGGTCCAATGGCCGCATGCCAAAGTTGAGCTGGCGACGACCGCCTCCCCCCGGGCGCTTTCCCCTGATCTGGAGACCACGTCTGAGACGGCTGAAAGTTCTCGCTCCGCCGAACCACTCATCAGCTTCCAAAATAGTATCGGTCTTCGCATGGTCACGCTTCCAGGGGGGCGTGTGCTCATTGGTTCGCCGGAGAGTGATTCAGAAGCCCAGCCTGATGAGAAACCTCAGCACTGGGCAGACGTCAAAGGCCCGTTTTCGATCGGCGTCTATGAAGTGACCTTCGGCGAGTTCCGAAAGTTTGTCGCGGCAACCGGGTATGAAACGATGGCGGAGCGAGAGAATATGGGCTTTGCCTTCAATTCGCAGTCCAGGAGACTGGAACCCAAGGCCGGAAGTTCGTGGAAGTCCACGGGGTTTCTCCAAACTGATGATCACCCGGTAATTAACGTCGCGTATGAAGACGCAATGGCATTTTGTGACTGGCTCACAACAAAGGAACCGTTGAGATATCGCCTTCCCTCAGAACTGGAATGGGAATACGCCTGTCGGGGCGGAACGACGACGAAATGGAGTTGTGGTGATTCGGTAGAATCGCTGAAAGATTACAGCAACTTGTGCGATTCCAAATTGCAGGCGGCCTATCCCTTTGCCACATGGTCCGTGGAGTGGAGTGACGGTTTTGCTTTCACTGCACCCGTAGGTACCTTCCGTCCGAATCCGTTCGGACTCTACGACATGCATGGGAATGTGTTCGAATGGTGCGCTGACTTCTGGCCCGAGGTTGGTTATGACGGGCTTAAACTGCCTCCGTCCGACGAGCCGATTCCTTCCGGAGCCCGAATCACCCGGGGTGGTTCATTCCTCAGTTTGACCACTTTCACTCGATCTGCCGACCGTGTCTGCCTGCAGCCACAAATTCGAAACTGTATTGTCGGGTTTCGCGTCGTTTGTACGGATAAGGAACCGCCGGATGCTAAACAGACGGGTGAGTTGCCATGAAAGATTCTGTCCGTCAACGGATGGCGGTCAGCGTTGCGGTGCTCGCACTCGCGCTGTGTGCGCAGCATCTCGGTGCGAGTCACTCCCGAACTCGCTTGCTCGAGAATTCATCTCCATCCGTGGTTCCAGGTGAACGACTCATTCTCGAGATGCGGGGGGGCGACCTTCACTGGACCATGCGGTATCCGGGGCCCGACAAAAGATTGCACACGGCTGATGATGTATGCACGCAAGGACCATTTCATTTGCCCAGAGGCGTCGCAGTCACGCTTCAAATGAGCAGCGGCGATTACCTTTATTCAATTTCACTCCCTTCGCTGCAACTTCGGCAGATGGCAGTACCTGACCTGCAATTTGAGCTGGAAATTCCCCCCTTGCGTCACGAGTCGCTCGAGTTCGTCGGTGATCAGTTTTGTGGCGGAAGTCACCGTCGCCTGTCAGGACGCTTCATTGTCGATCCCGCTGAGAATTTTCGACGTTGGGTAAGTACCTGCGAACCGCGTTGATCGCCGTGCCCGAAGAGATTTTGACGAGAGAGATGGCCTGTGGCCGTGAGAGTCGTAATGCACCGATCAGCATGTACCACGTTCCTGTTCTCCGGAATCGTCGGAGTCGTATTCCTGATGGGGTGCGGCCGAGATTCGGCACCAAGCGCAGCGGTCGAGGTTCCTGTTGCGGTGGAATCCAAGTCCGATGATCAGGACCGCCCTGCGCGAGAGGACAGGTTGCCCGTCTTGGGAGAAATTCCTCCCTTCTCTCTTGTCGACCAGTCAGGAGAAATCGCTCGTTCCAGCAAGTACTACGGCAAAGTCTGGCTCGCCAATTTCATCTTCACTCGTTGTACTTCGACGTGTCCTCAGCAGACGATGAAATTGGCGGACCTGAGTGACCGACTGAAGACGGAAGTCGCATCGAACAAGCTCAGACTCGTCAGTTTCACTGTCGATCCAGAGTTTGACACACCCGCGATTCTCTCGCGTTACTCGGAAACTCGCAGGATTGATCATCGCTACTGGGATTTCCTCACGGGGCCGCGTCAGGATTTGTGGGAACTCTGCCGGCAGGGTTTCAAGCTGCCTGTACAAGAGGACGTAGCGAATGTTGCCATGCCAATCCTGCATAGCTCTCAGTTTGTCCTTGTCGATCAATTGGGGCGTGTGCGGGGGTACTACAACGGAATCTCCGAAAGCAGTTTGAATTCGTTGAAACGGGATGTGAAGTCCCTCATCGCGGAACTGAAACCGGTCCCGGACGAGATCATGTCCCCTCCCTGGCTCGATGAACGCGCCCGGCGCCAGAGAGAGCAGATCAAAGAGTCTTCAATTTTTCATCAGTTCTCTTTTGCAGATCACCGGGGTTCGAGCGGCATTGGCTTCGTGAACCGAGTGGTCCCCGATGCTGCAAAGCGGTATCAGGCGACGCACTACGATCACGGAAACGGAGTTGCCGCCGCCGACGTCGATGGCGACGGTCTCATCGACCTGTACTTTGTGTCGCAACTCGGAGGTCATCAGCTCTGGAAGAACATGGGGGGCGGGATCTTCCAGGACATGACTGAAACTGCGGGAGTCGCTCTGAAGGGGCGGATTGGTGTGACGGCGTCGTTTGGAGATCTCGACAACGATGGCGACCCTGATTTGTTCGTGACAACGGTCCGAGGAGGCAATGTCCTCTTCCGAAATGAAGGAAACGGGAAATTCACCGACGTCACGGCAGTTGCCGAAGTCGGTCATGTGGGACACTCTTCGGCGGCCGTGCTCTTCGACTACGACCGAGATGGCCTGCTGGACATCTTCGTCTGCAATGTGGGGGCGTATTCCTCAAACGAACTGGCCCCGGAGGGTTACCACGTTGCTTTTCCGGATGCCTTCGCCGGGCATCTGAAACCTGAAGAACGGAATGAGAAAAGCATTTTGTATCGCAATCTGGGCAACCTCAAATTTGCCGATGTGACGACGGATATGAAGCTGGTTGACGAAAGCTGGTCGGGGGATGCGACTCCACTGGATGCGAACCAGGATGGATGGATTGACCTCTACATCCTGAATATGCAGGGACATAACGAGTACTACGAAAACATCGGAGGCAAAGAATTTCGGAAGCGAAGTCGCGAGCTATTTCCCAAAACTCCGTGGGGAGCGATGGGAGTGAAAGTCTTTGATTTTGATAACGACGGACAGCTCGACATATACATCACCGATATGCATTCCGACATGAGTCAGCAGGTGGGCCCGGACAGGGAAAAGGAAAAGTCTCAGATGGTCTGGCCCGAATCGCTCCTTCAGACGAAAGGAGAAAGCGTCTGGGGGAATGCGCTCTACCGAAAGTTGGGACCGGACTCGTATACCGAAATTTCCGACCAGGTCGGTGCTGAAAACTATTGGCCGTGGGGACTGAGTGTCGGTGATCTCAACGCGGACGGGTTTGATGACGTGTTCATCACTGCCAGCATGAACTTTCCGTTCCGCTACGCAGTGAACTCGCTCTTACTGAATGAGGCCGGAAAGCGTTTTGTTGACGCCGAATTTGTCGTGGGGGTTGAACCTCGCAGCGACGGTCGCACTGCCCTTCCCTGGTTTGAAGTTGACTGCTCGGGAGCGGACGAAGGACATCTCGATTGCGAGGGACGAACGGGGCACCTGACCGTCTGGTCCGCCATCGGATCGCGGTCCTCTGTTATCTTTGATCTGGATAACGACGGCGACCTCGACATTGTTACAAACGATTTCGGATCAGAGCCACTGGTCCTGATCAGTAACCTGTCGGACCAGCAGCAGCTGAACTACCTGAAGTTGACATTGATCGGAAAGGGTTCGAACCGAGATGGGTGCGGAGCGGTTGTTGCCATCAAGACTGCCGACCAGCGTTCGCTGAAAGTGCACGATGGCAAGTCTGGCTACTTATCCCAAAGTGTTTTGCCTTTGTATTTCGGGCTGGGAACGTCGACCGTCGTTGAGCAGATCGAAGTTCATTGGCCCTCTGGACGATCCCAGACCGTGGCGGGGCCAATAACGGCGAATCAGTCCCTTGTCATTCAAGAAGAATGACAGGCGATTCAGGCGAACGGTGTACTCCCGGGGTGAAACGCGATGAACGCTATTTCCATGAGCGTAACAAATAGGGAGTCTTTGTACCTTCGATGATTCGATAATCGCAATTGAGTTTCAGGGAGGAAAACGACTGGACGAAGCCGTTGGGCCATTCAACGATTATCGAATCGACGGTTGAGTCGTCGGCACATCCAATGACGATACAGCGTTGATTTGTGCTCTGATTGCCATCCCCTGCAGTGAGCTGACGAACAATTGTTCTTGCACCGGTTTTTATTCGGACGACCGTGCCGATAGCATCTCGCTCACAGTTGGTACCGGAAAAGAACAGCCTGATGCCGTGTGCTGTGGGGGACGTGCGATTCGTCAGCAACGCTGCGGGGACATCCAGATGAGTGATGACCATGTCTTCGTAACCATCACGATTCCAGTCGAGAAGGGCCATTCCGCGACCGAGGTATGATCGTTCGAAATAATCCCCGACCTTCGCCGGGGTCAGAGGAACCATCTGTCCGCCGCCGAGATTGCGAAAGAGGGCGGGTCTCATCTGATATGGCTTTCCAATGTCGCTGAGGTTATTCACATGACCGTTCGTAATGGCGATATCGAGCCATCCATCCAGATCGGCGTCGAGAAACTGTGTCCCCCATCCGACGAGGTTTCGCTTTGGATCTGCCAGGCCGGACCGCACTGATGCGTCTTCGAACTGGCTCGGTTCGGTTTGAAGGTACAGGGTGTTTGTTTCCCCTTCAAAGTTGGTCACGAACAGGTCGATCAACCCGTTTCCATCGATGTCACCTGCGGCGACACCCATCCCGGACTGAATTCGACCGTCGGCGTTGAGAGCTGATCCGCTTACCAGTCCTTCGTCTGTGAAATGAGGCTCCAAACCATCGGCAGATGGGGTGTTATGCAGCAGAAAGTTGGGACCGACATCGTTGGCAATATAAAGTTCGAGGGGACCCGAGTTCGGGAACCTGGCTGCAATGACGCCAAGACCCTTACCGACGAAGTTCCCGACACCGGCAGAGGACGTTCGATCATCGAAGCTTCCATCCCCCTGATTGAGATAGAAGCGATCATGGGACCCAGGGAAGGATTGAGGCAGACAGGAGCGGGCGATGCCATCACTTCCGCCGCAGACTCGGTCCCACAGGTCGTCGCCCGCGAGATAGTTGACCACGTAGATGTCTGGGAAACCGTCTCCAGAGAAGTCAGCAATGACTGCGCTCGCCCCGTAGTCGTGGTCCCCAATTCGCGCTTGTTGGGTGACATCCATAAACGTCCCGTCACCCTGATTCAGAAACAACCGATCGGCTTCGCTGTTCGCGACATAAATGTCAGGGAAGCCATCACCGTTGATGTCTCCGATCGACGCTCCCTGGCTGAAACCACGCTCGACAAGTCCTGCGTACTCCGTCACATCGCGGAACGATCCGTTCCCTAGATTACGGTGCAGACGGTCTGTTTCCGTTCGCTCAGTTCCGGCCGGCCAGTCCCCCCCTTGAGGAAAATAGAGGTCGGGCCACTCATCGCGATCGAAGTCGATGACGGACACACCCCCACCGGTGACCTCAAACATATGCTTGATTCCTTCGGCAGGACTTCCGCCATTGATGAATTGGAATGAGAGGGTGGCGCTCGCGGTTGAGTCCTCGAATTGAATTGACGACTCGGCGATGGGCTGAACCTTGGAGAGAGACGAGGCGCTCTCCGATGACGAAGGTTTGTCCCATGCCCAGTCCGACAAATCAATCTGCAATGCGGGGGACGATCCGGGATGCGAGCGGGTCAGTATTTCCCCGGCAACGAACGCGGGTTCAGTGACACGTCTCGGGACGGAACCTTTCTTTTGCTGAAATCCAGCAAGGATGCGGGTCCACGCTGTATGTTCCACTTCGAGCCCGCACCTGTGGGCGGCTTTCTGAGCCAGTTTGAGATGAAACTCTTCTCCCACGCGGAACGCGAGTTCGGCAGCGCGAGCATATTCCTCCAACAGGCTGGCTCGCTGCAGGAAGGTCTCGGCTTCGGAGTTTCGGCCAAGCTGAAGCAAGTGTTGCCCAAGTCGATAACTTGCCGTTGCCTGCTCAGGATCGCGTCGTAGTACTTCCCAGTAGCAGCGAGCGGCCGACATGGCTTCGCCGCGTCGGCTGGCCAAAACAGCACGAACGTACCAGATTCCCGGATGGTGATTCTCTTGTCGCGAAGCGTCCCACCACTCGGGAATGTCCTTCGTTGATTCATCTGTGATCATCATCAATCCCCAACGCGACAACGCCTCGGAAGCGTGTGCGGGGGAACGGAGCGCGGTCCGAAACGCTCGCTCAGCCTGAAGTTGATGACCCTGTTCTGCCATGAGCCGTCCCCAGCCGAGTATGGCAGCAGGGTCGCTGTCGTTATGGCTCAGATACTGTGTGATCACTTTAGGGTCGTCCATCGCTCGATCGCCCAGAGCGATCAAATAGATGTCAGTTTCCGTCGGTGAGCCAGAGTTGATGAGAGCAAGGCGATGGGGAAGAGCCTCGTAGTTGCGTGACTGAAGGCCCAGAATATAGGCCATTCGATTGTGGGCTTCGGCGTGAAGTGGATTCTGCTTCAAGGCACGGCGGAACATCCCTTCCGCCTTCGAAAGCTGGAAACCCCGGAACAGATAGAGATCCCCCGCGGCACAACGGGCCTTGACCGAGATGCTGCTACCGTCATCAGGAATCCGGTTGAAATGGTCGGTTGCTTCTCGCCAGCTACCTGTCTCGCGTAGTGTCAGGGCGATGAGATAGATCGCCTCGCTGGACTGGGAATCCTGCTTCAGCAAACGTGCCGCGTAGCGTTCTGCGTCAGCGATTCGTTTCTGTTCGACCGCTTCGATCCCTCGCCGAAACAATTCGTCTGAGGATAGCCATTCCCGCGTTGCCAGCCACCCGAGAATACAAACTGACACCGCGACGAATGTCACGCCGGTGAACAGTGGACCTGTGCCCCAGGATTTCGCTGAAGTCATTCTTTCCGTCTCGTGTCGTCGATGGCCTCAGCAAGACTCGGTTGACCATCCGGGCTCTTCTGCACGAGATGGATTTCCTGATTTGCTGAGACATCAGCGAGGTGTTCGTGCGAGCCATCCGGCCAGCGAATCGTCAGGCGATCGGCGACTTTGAATTCGCCCAGGCCGACGACCAAAGAGGTCTGATGCTGGGACAGATATCCACCGACGGGACGAATGGTGCGGGTAAGGATGCGGGTGCCAATCTTCAATTCGACTCGGGTTTCCAGAGCATCCCGATTTGCGGTTCGTGCATGCAGGACGAGCCCGATCCAGTTCCGTTTAAGTTGCTGGTCGTTCCGGAATAAACGAGGATTTCCACCGACTGTTGTCATCAGCAAGTCCAGATCTCCGTCTCCATCGAAGTCTGCATAGGCGACCCCGCGGCCGGAGATTGGCTGGCAGAACTGTTCACCACAGTCAGCCGACGTCAGCGGCACAAACTCAGGTGGATCGGATCTGGACTGCCAGAATAGAAGAGGGGTCTGTCGCCAGGACTGGCTTTGCTGAAGGGTGTCGAAGTTCTCCTGTATCTGACCGTTGTTGAGAACCACATCCAGATTGCCGTCCAGGTCCATGTCTACGAAACAGATCCCGAACGTCAGGAAGGGACGAGATACCGTAGCGATTCCTGCTGTAAGGCTCTGGTCTGTGAAAACCTTGTCCTCTTTCGATCTGACATAGAGCGAGTCGGGGAGATTTCCCGCCCGCCCCATTCCAATCGCGATCGCCTTGTCATCGGACAGGACAGCGCAATCGATTCCGAACGAGCGTGTAGCCATCCCGTAGCGGTCATACGCCATGCCCAGTTCCGTGCTGGTTTCCTGAAACCCGCCCTGGGTCGTGTTAATGTATGCCAGATTCTGGCCCGCATCCCCCGTCACAGCCAAGTCCGTCCATCCATCGTCATTGAGATCGCAGGCGACGACAGCAAGCGTTTTCGGAACTGGCTGACCCGTATCACGGTTTTTGACAATGACGCCGACCGCTGCTGTCGTATCGTTAAACGTCCCATCGCCAAGATTCTCATAGAAATAGGGCTGCACACCCGCGAAAAGATCAGGGTCGCAGTACGACCGAGTGGCACCATCCCAGCAGCAGTTCAGCCCACGATCGAGCTCTGCCGACCAATTGACGTAGTTTCCAATGAAGAGATCGAGATCACCGTCACGGTCATAATCGACCCAGCAACTTCCCATGCTCCAGACGCTGGCATCTCCGGCTATGCCCGTTGCGTCTGTCACTTCGCGAAAAGTGCCTCCCCGATTGTGAAACAGACGATTCGGTCCCAGCGATGTAATCAGAATGTCAGGCCACCCGTCGTTATCAAAGTCGGCGGCGGTCCCACCCATTCCAACAAGACTGGCTGCGAGTCCGGCCTCAACAGTCACGTCAGAAAACGAGCCTGTTCCATCATTGCGGTAAAGCTTGATCGACGATGAGGGAACTTGATCGTTTGCATGAATCAAAAGGATGTCCTGGTGTCCATCCAGATCGTAGTCGAAGACCACGCAGCCCCCGCCCATCGCTTCGGGAAGTCGCCATTCTCCCCGTGCGCCTCGGTCATGAATGAAGTCGATTCCCGCTGCTTGTGTGATGTCGGTCAGAAGGATTTGCGGGACAGCGGGTCTCGGTGGAAACGTCGTGCGCGGCGGATAGGTCGGAAGTCGAGCGGAAGTGATGGGGGCTGAACTTTTCGAGGAGCCGATCCGTGAGACCGTATAGGATACGCTCAGAATGATCAGCAGAATGGCGATTGACCAGCGAATCCCACCGTCGATGATACGATCGTCCGTGGCACCAGTCCGATCTGTCATGGAGTTCCTCCCGTCGTTACCCCGGAGACGCTTCGATCATCTGGCACGACGTCCGCGACGGGCTGCGGACGAGTTTGATGCAGTGGATAGATTGAAATCGGTTCCGAGGCATGTGCGGCAACGGGATTTCGCAGACGGGCCCCCTGAACTGCGCGGTCCCGAGCGCTGTCGTCAACTTTGTAGGTCCGGTATTTCTCGCGATGCAAGCTTGCATCGCTGGAATTCCCCAGAAGCTCATGGATCAATGAAGCATTGTAGTGTGCCGTCGCATTCTCGGTGTCGAGCTTCAGTGTCTCGCCGAAGTGCAGCAATGCCTCGTTCAAAGTTGCCGTTCGTTGTTCCGCGCGCTCCAGCTTGGCCCGTTCAAACAAAGCCAGGCCCAGTTCGTTTTGAACGACGTAATCGCGACGGAAATTGAAGCCGCGACGTGCCATCTCCTCATTCTGATCTTCCAGGACAGCTCGAAAACATCGAATCGCCTCATCCAGTTGATTCTGCTGGAAATGAATCAGTCCACTCACCCAGTTGACGGCCCAAGGGGCGTAGACCGGCTCGGTGAAGAACAGTGGCTTACCGACAGAGGTTGCTCTTTGCACCGCCGCGGCCGCTTCGTCCAGTCGTCCCTCAGTTAGATAGACTCGTGCCAGGTTCAATCGAACATCGATGTAACCGAATTTCTCGTCGAGCTCTCGAAAGATTTCTTCCGCCTGACGGAGTTCGGCCGTTGCGGCTGAGGACTGGCCCAACCCATCGGCTTCACGTAAAAGCGCAAGGCCATAGTCATTCCGCCGCTGATAGATATGGTCGATTTTGATGGGGTATTCCTGCTCCGGGACAGATTGTGACTTACCTGAGACGGGAAAGATGATGGTGTCTTCTGCCATCGTCGTGACAGGGAGTTCATTAAAGTAAGGCTGACCTGGGGTCATTCCGCGGATGCGGTGATCTTTTTCTCGATTCGACCGTACAACGAAATTCATGAAGGCAGAGTCAAATTTGCGATATTGCAGTTTGATTTTCACTGTGATCGGCCCTTCTAGAGCCGCAGGGACTTCAAGTCGGTAATGGATCACCTGTGCGGCCCCAGGGGGAATCTGGTGATCATAGAGGGTTGTATAGATATCCTGCGGGTTTCGCCTGCTGATCTGGTTTCCGTCCCGATCCACCACATAATTGCGGATAAAGTACGCGTGTTCATCGACAGACCCGGACTCGTCGACATGGCCACTTTGTGCAATTAACTCGTTGCCGCTGAAGACTTCGACCGAGACCCAGATTTCATTGGAGTCGACGGTCCCTTGTGAGAAGTGGTGTCCGATCTTGAGCGTCCTCACCACTGTTTCAAGGAGGTAGCTCTCACCGGGGACGAGTTCCGGGATTTCCGGTCTCAGAGGAGCATGCAGTTTGCCGCTGAGCGTTCCTCCCTCTTTAATCCCGAACAAGTCGACTCGAACGCAGTCCTGCAGAAAGTTCTGGTGAGCTGCGATCGTCGCTTCGTCAGATCGAAGGAACGGCAGGGCCGTATTGGCACCGAGGAACAAGTGGTTGTGAATGCTGAGCTTGCCCGAGTCCCCCAACAGTCGCGCACCGAAGTCGTTCGATGGCTGTGCCGGCATGTGGCAACCAGCACAGTTTTGAATCGCGCGCATGCCAAAATAATTGCTGCGAGCACCTCGACCCGAGACGCCACTCAATGCAAACGAATCATAATGGTTTTGCCCTCGCAGAAATTCCTTATAACCAGTCAGGGCTTCCGGGAGGTGGACTTTATGGCAGGTTGAGCAGAATTCGGATGTGCTATGGTGCGGTTTGAGGAATGTCGCCTTGTGCAGTGCGGGACGTGCCTTGATTAATTGATCACTCAGGGCCTGAAGCCACGGATTTTCGCTGAACGCAAACGGATAG
Organism: Schlesneria sphaerica; assembly: GCF_044336245.1. Taxonomy (NCBI): domain Bacteria; kingdom Pseudomonadati; phylum Planctomycetota; class Planctomycetia; order Planctomycetales; family Planctomycetaceae; genus Schlesneria; species Schlesneria sphaerica. The sequence continues at coordinate 6,770,459 of NZ_CP172346.1, forward strand.
TGTACTGGATCTTCGATGGTGTAATCACCATTCCCCCGTGTGCTGTTCACGTGCGTGATCGCGTGGCAGCTCGTGCAGGTGATGCCGGCATGGGCGGTCAGATCAGCAACGTCATCAAAATGAGGGTTATCAAAAGCCCCACTCAGAAACGGGACTGGGTCGTGACAGCCCGCACACCATCTGGCTGCCTTAACATTCCCATCCCGCTTCATCGAGACTTCTCTCGTTTCCCGCACACTCGCCAGGTACATCGGATTATTAAAGCTGCTGAAGTGATGGGCACTGTGGAACCAGCCCTCGTAAGCATCCGTGTGGCACTTCTTGCAGTAGTCGTCCCGCATCAGGGTTTCCGCAGGAATGAACTTACCCGACGCTGTTCGAGTCAGCGCCGGGAAGAAGTAGGCTTCACCCTCTTGAGGTCCGGGCACGTTGATATCGCGGGGATCCCAGGCATGGAGCGAGGCTCCAATTGCAATCGTGACCGCGACGAACCCTAGATAGCTCAGGCCCGATTTCCAGCGGATTCGTGGTCCAGCGAGCCGGTGCAGACAGTAAAGCCACACGGCGGCAACGGGAGCAGCCACATGCAGCCAGTATACGACAGATCTTGCGGCAGGTTGCTTCAGCTCGACACCCCCGACACGCACCAGCAGGATGCCTGTCGAAAGTAAGATGAGGCACACTGCGAACAGACCGTAACCGACGCGGACGGCGCGGCGGTTACGTGATGTTCTTGCGACCAGTAGATGGGGGATACTGAAGCCCATAAATGGCAGCAGGAGGGCAAGTCCCAATCCGATATGGATCATGAACATCCAGAGCGAGAAATAGTTCTGGTAAGTTCGACCCGCTCCGGCTCCCCGGATGCGGCTGAGCCACTCAAGGAGAGTGACACTCGATAAGTAGGCCGAATTCACGCCAAGTAAGGCAACGAGGAAGAAGACGATCGATAACCAGATTCGCAACCGAGGTGTCACCGTCTCGAAACGATTAATTGGCGGTCTAGGTCTTTGCTGAGACATTGTCGCCTTCCGCTCGACGAGGGCCATGCGCTTGGCCGGATCTTGTTGTCAATCAGGTCAAGACGTCGTGAATCACTTCTCCATAATCGATTTCCAGTCGTTTGCGACCAGGGTACTCAAGCTTATGGCTGTCGAGTCCCAGCAGGTGCAGCACCGTTGCGTGCAGGTCGGTAACGTAGTGCCCTTCACCGAGGGCGTGATAACCGAGTTCATCCGTCGCCCCGTGCACATAACCCTGCTTGATTCCCGCTCCCGCCAGCCAGATCGTAAAGCCGTTGGGGTGATGGTCACGTCCATCGGTGCCGCCCCCACGGAGTTCAAGTCCCGGGGTTCTGCCGAATTCCGTGCAGAAGACTACGACGGTTTCCTCAAGAAGTCCTCGTTGCTTCATATCCTGGATGAGGCCTGCGACTGGTAGATCGACGGTGGCACACAGGCGGGTGTGGTTTTCTTTCAACTTCTGGTGAGAGTCCCAGACACCATACGCTGAAGGGTAGACCTGAACGAATCGAACACCGCGCTCGACCAGCCGTCGGGCTGCGAGGAGCCGCTGGCCGGCAAGCTTTGTGGCATCGTTGTCCAAACCGTACAGCTTCTGCGTGGCTTCGGTTTCGTGAGCAAAATCGATCGCTTCGGGGACGGCCGCTTGCATACGGAACGCCAGCTCATAGGAACGAATCCGTGCCTGCAACTGCTGATCTTCAGGGTATTCGACTGCAGTCAGTCCATTGAGCCGGTTGATCAATTCAAACTCTTGACGCTGTTGCTCGAAAGTCTGATTCGCCTGTCGCAGCCCGAAAGGCAATGGACTTTTGGGGTCCAGTGCGAGGGGCACACCTGCGTATTGGGGACCAAGATAGAGAGAATCGATCGACTGTCTCGTGTCGGACCTGGTCGGGCCTCCCAGTACAGCGAACTTGGGCAGGTTGTCATTGAGCGATCCAAGTCCGTAGTGCGCCCATGCCCCCACACTGGGTTGCGGTTCATCCAGCCGATGTCGACCCGTGTGGATCTGGTTTTCGGCCGCGTGGTCGTTGTCGGTCGTCCACATGTTTCGGACGAAGCAGAGATCGTCGACGTATTTTGACAGGTGCGGCCACCAGTCAGTGACTTCGATGCCGCTGTCACCGTGCTTCTTCCAGCCGACCTGCATGGGGTAAATGGTCGGATAGACATCCCGAATATTGATTTCTTCTGCCGCAACAGAGCGGAATCGCTTCTGGTGCAGCTTGGAATTCAGGGGGTTTTCCAGCGGCGTTTTGTCGAACGTCATGCCCGCGTACGTATTCAGAGCCGGCTTGGGATCAAATGTTTCGACGTGGCTGTATCCCCCCGAAAGGAAGATCCAGATGACGGATTTCGCCCGCGGAGGAGTGTGGACTCCGAGAACGCCGTCAGAGGATTCTGTTGCTCGGACGACACCGTCATCGGCCAGCATCGAACCCAGTGCGAGACCTGTGAATCCAAGGCCGATATCGGAAAGAAATGCGCGTCGTGAGCGTCGGTCAGTCTGGCAGTCACAGTGATCGTTATTGGGTTGTGGCATTCTCAGATTCCTGTCGTTCCGCATCAGTCAGTGGAATGAAGTCCGTGATCTTAGATCGGTCGAGTTTGAAGGACGATGACCGTTTGAGGATCAAACTTGTTCACAGCGAGGATAAAAAGCTCGTCTTCAAAAATGGCACAGTAGTCCGACATCAGGTACTTGCGCTCTTCACTGGGCAGAGTCGGGATTTCCAATCGAGAAAACCCTTGTGTCATGGGATCAAAGACAGTCCAGGTACCAATAAAGTGATGAGGTTCACCATCCAGCGATCCATTTCCCCCCGTCCAGGTGGAATGGCAGATGTAGAGCCTGCCGCGGAAGTACCATCCTCCGCTGAGGTACCCATACCACTTGCCAAACCCGGGGACCTTGATGGGGGAACCCCATTCACCCGTGGTGACGTTGAGGGGAAGGATTCGACCCTTCAGATGATCACTACAGTACAGAGTTTCGCCGAAGACTTTACTACCGGCACTCGGGGTTGCCTCCGGTTCCGGGGACTGAAAGTGACCCGTCCAGGTGCGGGAATCGAGATCAAACCGAACGATGTCGTTTCCTGTGTAGGTACTGCCCCAGATTTCTCGGCGCTCGAACTCTTCAAACGTCATATAGAGCGTGCCGGAAAGCTTGTAAGGGCAGGGAAACGATTGTCCTGTTTCAGAATCGGGCTCCCATTCGAGAACGCTGGCGTGCTTCGTGTCATAAAAATAAATGCGAGAACTCCGCCGATCGACGAATCCGCCATAGACAGCAGGATTTTCATAGGGAATGGGATGCCGTGAAACCTGATTCGTTTCCCGGTCCCAGACTGTCAGATGGGAAAGACCAGGTGTGCAGAGATAGACTTTGTTTTTATAAGCGATTGGCCATAAATGACGACCAGACCACTCTTCACCCGTCAATTGGTGCAGATCATGGATCGTGGTCTTGCCCGAACGGGTGTGGTATTGCCACAGGCTTCCGTCAAGCGGACTCGTCCAGATGTTCCCATCCTGTCCCGCTGTAGGTTCGTGCATTCGGCCCGGCGAAGTGCCAATATCGCGTCGATAGAAGGTGGGTGTCTCAACATCACCGATGCCGCGTGTACCTGGTGGATCACTGGCACTGACTCGCCGGGTATTGATACTCGTGGCCGCAGCAGTCGTCATGAATGCAAGACCGCATTTCATGGCACCTCGACGAGACATCGTCCTGTCGCCGTCGTTCCTCAACGCACGCGAACTCCCCCGCTGCCCTACGCCAGGAATCGGCGGGCTGGCGGGGAAGTCCCTTATAAAGGATTTGTCATCGACGGGAAGCATTTGGCAGCCTATCGAATAGTGACGAAGTCATTGTGGTTAAACAATGCGCGAATGAAGCTCTCACAAGCCTTCAGCAGTGGTTCCGATACATTCTCCTGAATGAGTAAGTTCTTTTGCCGTTCAATCGATTCGGCACAGATTTGTCTTTCGACGTCGGTCGGACGGCGAGACAGGATCCGTTCGAAGGAATTGACAATGAACGAATCCACGTCAACGGTCCCCTGCTCGGCATTCAACGGTGGCCATTTCTGGATAATCGCGCTGCTCATTGCATGCACGAGGTCGCTATTCGTTAAAGCGAGTGCCTGCTGCGGAATGATGGTTTCTGTTCGCCTGTAGCAATCGAGCGGGTCGGGAGCATCGAAGAGTTCCCCCAGTGGACTTTTCCCACCATCTTCAGGATGAAAGGTGTAGTACAGACTGCGTCGGTAGGTTTTGAGTGATTCCGTGTTCTCGATCGACTGGCCTCCCATCTGCCAATCAAGTTTGTCCGCGGTCGACAGCAGGCTGTCACGAACCACCTCGGCTTCCATCCGTCCTGTATTCATGCGCCAGTAGTACTGGTTGTCAGGATCGAGTTGGGCGTTGTCGCCACCACTTTTCGCGGATGAGGATCGGCGATAAGTCTCACTCGTGACCATCAACCGGTGCAGCCGCCGCATACTCCACCCCGAATCCATGAACTCGACGGCCAGCCAGTCGAGCAGTTCCGGATGTGTCGGTAACTTGCCGTTTCGGCCAAAGTCATAGACCGAAGACACGAGCGGTACGTGGAAATGTCGACCCCACATGTGATTCACGGCCACGCGCGCGGTCAGCGGGTTATCCCGTGAGGTGAGCCACTGGGCCAACGCCTTACGCCGACCGGTACTCGTTTGAGGATAGGTCGGACCGAGAGCGGTATATTTGTCTGATAAACTCGAGTCAGCGAGGGCGCTTTCCGCTTTGGCGAGGGCGGTCCTGGCTGTCGCGAGAGCCGCTTTAGCGGCACCGATTTCCTTATCGCGGTTTGCATCTGTTGCCGGTTTCAATTCTGCTTCTCCCATCGCCCGCTCCTGTGCGAGGATGTCGGCCTGGCTCTGTGCGACGGCCGCCTCCCGTTCAAGCCGACTGGCGCGAATGATGGGCTCATTGGAATCATCAACCTTGATTAGCCCGTGTTTCACCTTTTCTGCAGACAGTCTGGCTTCGATGCTGGCCAGTTGTGCTTTTGCTGCCCTCAATCGGGATTCGACGGCTTCGAGACGTGTTTTGGGGAGTTGCAACTTGCGACGGGCCAGTTCGACAGTCTGGCCTGCCTTGAACAACGCGGGAGAGGCAGAGTCGCGCGAGACCATCGAGAATGCCGGCGCGGCGCTATACTGAGAGTCCATCCACCCTTCAATCGCCAGGACGTCTCCGCCGTTCGCGTAAACAGGGGCTTCGAATTCAAAGGCAAGCAGCGGATCCGGCCTGTCATGAATTGCCGAAGCGACTTCTATCGGAGGAAGAATTCTCAGAGCATCAACAATGACGACACTTCCCGTCCGCGCGTCAAACGTGATTGCTTTTGTTTTGTCGCCGATGGGATTCCAGCCGCTTAAAGCAATGGGGACACTGTTCGCCAGGCGGGTGCGATCACTGAGAGAGACGACAGTCAGTTCGCATCGGTCTGCCGGCAGATCCAATTGAATCGACACCTCAAAACGTTGTTGTCCACTTCCCCAATCGTACCGTCCCACTTCGAATTCGGTGACCGACCCCGGCTGATAGGAAAGGATTCGTCCTTTTTCAAAGGCGACCATTCCGGCTGTCAGTCCCTTGGCCACATCCTTGGCCAGTTGAAAGTTGAAATGGGCGTCTTTGAGGATCAGCAACTGGAATTCGATGGTTGACCCGGTCGGAAGAGTCGTCAGGGTCGTTATGCCATTGTGAAGCGTACGACGACCACCTGAAGCGTCCATCACCAGGGACTGATCGCCCGTCAGAGCGCCGGGCTGACCTGAAGTCCGGGCTTCCTGTTCTGCTGCGGCGAGCGCCGCTTCGGCCGCCTTCAGCTCTTGAAGGCTCTCAGGGGACGGATCAGTTCCCATCTGTCTCACTGCTTCCAGGTCTTTTTCGGCTGCTGCGATCGCCGCTGTCGCATCCGAAATCAGTGTCTGCTGGATGTCGTCTCGTAATGCAGGATAGAAAGACTGGGGTTGAAGAGTCGTCGGTTCGATCTTGATCTCCGACGTGCTGAGGAACTTGGGAACCCCTGCGGTAATCGAACCGCGCGTCGTCACGCGGTTCCGCTCGTCACCGCCAGTGTAGAACCAGGTTTGAGCTTCGGGATTTTTATCGAACACCCGAACCGCTCCGTTTCGCTGAATTTTTCTCAGCACACCATAGCTGTATTCCTGGAAGGGACCGGGGTCGACCTCTCCTGCAACGCGATCCTGCCTGATCGAGATCGGTTCAAAGAAGGCCCGCAATCGAAAGTAGTCATCGTGCTCGATGGGGTCATACTTATGGTCATGACAATGAGCACAGTTAAACGTGAGTCCCAGGAATGCCTTCCCTGTGTGCTCGACGGTGCTCCGCATCCAGTCGTTGTGATTAAGGGCGTACCAGTTGCGAATCAGATAGCCGGTTGCGACTGCGGAGTCATTCTCTTCCGGGTTAATTTCATCACCGGCGATCATCGACTGAACCATGTAGTCATAGCCACGATCGGAGTTCAGGGAACGAACGACCCAGTCGCGCCAGCGCCAGACCTGTGGTGCGCTGTTCCAGACGTCGGGGACGTATCGCCGTCCGTACCAGTCGCTGTATCTCCAGATATCCAGCCAGTGACGGCCCCAACGCTCACCATAGCGGCTGTCTTGAAGTAACCGGTCGACCACCACTTCATACGCGACGAGAGAATCATCTGCCAGGAACTGACGCAGTTCTTCGGGGGTTGGCGGAACGCCGATCAAGTCCAGGTAGACACGTCGTAGAAGAGTGGACTTGTCGGCTTGAGGACCCGGCTTGAGTCCATGGCGACCAAGTTCAGCCAGGATAAACGCATCAATGGGATGCTGGGGCGTACCAGGCAAATCAACCGCAGGAATCTTCGGTCGGACGGGGGCTTTAAACGCCCAGTGTTCTCGTGGATCCGGCTCGGGGAGTTCGTCAGCGGGAGCCGTGGCACCCTGCTCGATCCATCTCCGGATCAAGTCAATTTGAGCGGCCGATAAAGGGGCCCCTTCGGTGGGCATCCGCATCGCGGGATCAGGGGACGAGATTCGCTCTATCAGCAAGCTCTGTTCGGGATGTCCAGGAACAATCGCGGGACCGGTGTCTCCTCCTTTGACCATACTTTGCCTGGTATCGAGACGAAGTTGTACCTGCTGCTGTAATGCACCGTGACAGGACCAGCACCGCTGTTTCAGGATGGGTTGAATCTCTTTCAGATAGTCCACTTCCTGTGCGCCCGCGACAGAGGCGACTGCGACAAAGGCGTTGACGGAAAGTAGCCGGATCATCCATTGCATGACGCTGATTCCAGATTAAGCTGCCGTAAAGCCTTGCTTCCGCTAACAACAGAATGAGGGCGATTCAGAACAACGCTGTGACAGGACGCCCCGTTGTGACCGGTAAAGGTCTGCCCAGGTTGTCTTTAATCAGCGACTCCGCATCGATGCCAAAGGCGTGCAGGATGGTGGCGGCGAAGTCGTCCGGGCTGACGGGATCGCGTGCGACATAAGCCCCTTGTGCGTCGCTCTCACCCCAGATACTCCCACCACGAACGCCCCCTCCTGCAAGAAGCTGTGTGTAACAGTGTGCCCAGTGATCGCGTCCGGCCGTAGCGTTGATCTTGGGCGTTCTGCCGAATTCTCCTGCCACCGCTACGAGTGTCTCGTCCAGAAGTCCCCGATCAGACAGGTCTTCAATCAGGGCCGAAAATGATCGATCAAAGGAGGGAGTGCAGTACTGGTGCGTCAGTTGTTGCCGTCCCGTCAGTTGACCGTCAATTCCACACACGTCGTTGGCGACACCATGGTTGTCCCACAGGTTAAACTGACAGCCTTTGGAATCAAAGAACGTCCAGAAGACGTTGACGAACTGGACCCCTGCTTCGATCAGACGTCGCGCCATCAGCAGGCTTTGTCCGTATTCGTTTCTGCCGTAACGCTCTCGGGTCTGTGTCGATTCGTCGTCGAGCTGCAGGGCCCGGCGAACAGCAGGAGTAACCAGCATGCCGAAAGCCTGTTCGAACATCTCGCCCGCACGCGCCGTATTCCCGGCGGTCAACTTCTGACCGAGGGAACGGGACAGGTCATGACGTGCCATCAGACGTTCACGTGTGATACCGGCTGAAAGCTCCAAATCTCCTAAAGTGAGGGGGGAATCGGAGAGAGAAGCTTTCGTTTCCTTATTGAAAACGAGCGGATCGTAGGGGGAACCGAGGAAGCCCGCAGACTGGCCTTTGTATGCCGGGGATCCCGTGGTGAAGTATCTGGGTAAGACGATCCAGGGCGGAAGGGGACTATTTTGAGGTCGCTGACTTTGAACGATGGCTCCGAGGCCGGGGTGATCTTTTCGGTCGATATAGAACTGCCCGGGGCCAGCAGGGAGTTGACCCAGCAGCGAGTGAACGATCGCTCCGACGTGATCGTTGTCTGTATGTGTCATCGACCTGATCACTGCCAACTTGTCGGCATGACGTGCGACCTGTGGGATGAGTTCCCCAAAGTGCAATCCCGGTACACTCGTCGCAATCGAATCAAACTCTGATCGGACGCCGCTGGGAGCTAAGGGCTTAAGGTCCCAGAGATCCGGCTGTGAGGGCCCACCACAGAGAAAGAGATAGATGCATCCTTTCGCACGGCCGCGGGAAGAATGTGTCTCTGCTTTGGCTTGAGGGAGATGGCCTAATCCGCCCGCGATACCGGTCGAGAGCGCACTCATTTTCAGCAATTGACGTCGTGTCACTTGCCCGGAATTGTGCGTGGGATTCGTGAACAAATGAAGCATCGACCGCCTCGTTGGTTAGCACCTCTGCCCTTGAAAACGCCTGACCCTCAATGTGACTTCCGGGTATTCTCCATTCCGCCATTTTGTTGCTGACCACCACGAGTAGTCGTCTCAGTAGGGGTCTTGGTTATTGAAGCGCACTGTTAACCAGGTGCTACTTGTCTGCTTCCTTCTTCTTTTTTACGGCCCGCCGCAAAGGTTGTGCCAGCTTGTCATAGACTCCGTCAATTTCACGTGGCTTCCCCGCTTCGGTCCAGCAACGACATGAGGCGGCGACAAATTCCTGTTTCAATATGTGCTGTGATAACGCTTCGCAGGCAACCTCGAGATCGCCGAGTTGAAACATGGCATAGAGCGCTGCGTGCATTCCATAGAGTTCCCGGAAATCCGCATGGAACGGGCGATTCCGGTCGACCGTCAGGTACTCACTTGTTGCACCTGCAATCGCAAAGTAGACCCCCAGTGATCCAGCCGGGGATGCCTTATCGATGATGACCCGGTGAAATAGCGAATCCTGGTGGAATGCGCCGCTGTGATCTTCCCTGTCGCAGCACTCATACATTTCTTCAAGGATATCGCGCCACTGCTTGAAGTCAGCGTCGTCCAGCAGATGGAAACATTGCCGCAGGGCAATGCATTCCAGTTTGGCCCGACATTCGTAAAGCACCTCCGCAACTTCGCGGGTTGGCGGTTCCGCAACGACGGTGCCACAATTCGGTCGGGCGTGAAGCAACCCTTCGAACGTCAACTGCTGCAGCACCTGACGAATCGGGCTGCGGCTGACGCCAAAGCGACTGGCAAGGTGCTCTTCACGCAGAGCGTCACCTGGAACGAAGACCCCTTTGCGAACGTCCGCGCGCAATCGAGAAGCAATCTGATCCAGAACGGAAATCACGGGCCGACTCATGTGGTTTATCTTTCCCGGGGCATACCCGTTTGAAATCTACGATATCGAGGAAGTGGGTTGTACACAATCGACAATTGGTTGCAATCCGGGCGTCATCGCCGGACATCCTCTCTAGGAGGACATATGAAACTTGGCCAGGGTCATCAGGGAGAATGGAACGCATATCGGGGGGAGTGTTAAGTCCTGGCACAAAAAATGACGGACTGCCAGAAGCGGTGCGCTCGCAGGCAATCTGTTATTCCGTCGATTCGTCTGAGTAAAGGATGCCGATAACATTAAAGAATCTTCCATGATTCTCAATCGTTAAGCCGTAAGGATTATAGCAGCGGGTTGGGCAGAGAGAGATCCCCTTCCAGTTTCGTCAGGCGGGATCCGTCTCCCGGAAGTGGCCAGCCGCTTGGGTCGCTCAATACGTTTGGGCCGTTTGACAGCAGTCTGGATGGATTGTATACCGTATCCAAAAAATGCGGGTGCGTGGCTCCTGCATCATCACCAACCTATCCCCCCATATCGGGGTGGCAGTTGATGCGGGATGTGTATGCAACGGGTACCAGCGCAACCTCTCGTCTATGAATTCAGCCGGCACTGCCAACCGCGATGTCGCGTTAAGCCGGGTGAGACTCTTTGTGTCGAATCGGAAGACGCTCTCTCTGGTCAAATTCGTTCTGCGGGGGATCGTCGGGACAAGTCTGTCGTCCCTTACAGCAACCCCGTCGCGGGTCCGATTGTCGTTGATGGGGCCGAGAAAGGGGACTATCTGGCCGTCACGATCAAGTCGATCGAACCTCGGGACGGTCAGTGTGCGACCTATACGGGGGCCCCGAAACAACTGGTCGAATGGTTGGGGGCGGAGGTCCCTCATGGAGCTCACGTCAGTCCGATTCGCGATGGGTTCATCCATTGGAAAGAACGAATTCAGATTCCCTACCAGCCGATGCTCGGATGCATCGGAACAGCGCCTGACTGGGGCGTACCCACCACTGGCCCCGCCGGACCCCACGGGGGGAACATGGATCTGGTGGAGGTCTGTCCAGGAAGCACGTTGTTTCTTCCTGTTTCTGTGCCGGGTGGCTACCTGTATCTGGGAGATGCGCACGCCGCGATGGGGCATGGTGAGCTTTCTGCAACCGGTCTTGAGATGGCAGCGTGGTCGACAATTCAGGTCGATCTGCTTCGTGGCTCACCGCTCACAGGAATCCGAATCTCGAACCCCGATTTTCTCATGACGGTTGCCACTCAGAACTCGCCAGAACGGGCGATCGCCGAAGCCTACGCGAGGCTGATTCTCTGGATGGAAGTGGATTACGGCTGGAATCGCTGGGATGCCTATGACCTGCTGACGCATGTGGGACGAATTTCCATCGGCTACTACGGTAGTGGAACGGTGGGGTGTGGTATCGATCGCAAGTATGTCGGTCCCGCAGTTCCTATGACGAAGAAAGAATGAAGAATCCACAGGATCGACTCGCATTGTGCTGTCCAGACTTCGAATGTCGATCAAATTCGTGACACGCGCGTTCCTTAAATTGCCGTCATTGGTGTTTCCTCGTCCGAGACCGTTGAAACCAGTTCAGGTACGAGAGCGTAATCCTCTGCTCAAACCGTTGGGAGCTTGTGCCGATCACTGACCTCTGCTCGACCATCTCTGATACCTGCCGGAGTGCAACGTGCTGTTTGATACACATACGAATTTGATGTGGTACCCGGATCATTACTCTGAGGAATTTGTCGAATTCGCCTGGGAAGCTAAACGGGCAAAGATGAAGCTCTCATCCGATGTTTACTATGCAGGCGACGATGTCAGTTATAAAAACACGTTCGATTCCCGACCCGAGCAATTACTGGAGGCCACACGTTCCGCCGATAAGGTGATCGTCTTTGGGATCGTCGCCCCTTTTTGTGGCATTCATGCCGACCAGGAATTGATCGCGAAATTCGTCCGCGAGCATTCGGATCGTTTCATCGGCTGGTGTTCCGTCGATCCCAATGACCCTGAGTGTGTTAGCCAACTGGACTACTACGTGAACCAGCTTGGTTTCCGTGGTCTGAAGGTGTCGCCGATCTATCAGAACTGGGACCCGCAAGACCCCCGTCACCTGCCGCTCTTCCGTAAAGCGGAATCGCTTGGCATTCCTGTCAATATTCATCAGGGGACGTCGTTCGTTCGCCCCGGTCCGCTCAAGTATGCCAACCCTGTGCAGCTGGAAGATATTGCCATTGCCTGCCCGGATTTGCGAATCGTGATTGCCCACATGGGGCACCCTTGGGAAACCGAGTGTGTTGTCCTGATTCGGAAGCACCCCAATCTCTATGCGAATGTGTCAGCATTACACTACCGACCGCTCCGTCACTACCAGGCCTTCATGACGGCGATTGAATACGGGGTCGAGCATAAACTGATCATTGGATCGGACTTTCCGTCCGCGACATTCCCTCAGGTCATCGCGGGACAATGGAAAGTCAACGATGTCGTCGAGAGAACGAAGTTTCCTCGTGTCTCTGATGAAGTCATTCACAATATCATTTATGAAAACTGGAAACAGTTCCTGCCCGAATACGCATGAAGGGATCTACCCATTAATGACTTGGCAGGAGTTGATAAAGGCGGGTACTTCCAATCACCGCAAAACTGTGGGGACAGGTGAATCGGCGGCTCGAATCAATCATCCAGGATGGGTTATAAGCCGACGGTGTTTGATCGCACCCGAAGCGAAAGAACGATTTGGGACCATGGTACGCGCATCCGGGAACACTGACAAAGAAGGACTGCATGATGCGAGAAGCTTGTCGTCGACTCTTACTTCTGGGAGTCGTGTTTGGCTCAATGGGACTGGTCGAGGCCGCGGAACCGTCAAGCGATCCGAAATATGAGTGGCAGTTAATTACGATGAAGGCGCCGTGGGTGGCGAGGGACGGAGCGGGAATTCTGAGTTACAAGGGGAAACTGTGGCTCTTAGGTGGATGGAATCCGATCGTCGCCGACCGCCCGTTCTTTCCCTTGATCTGCAATAACGAGGTCTGGTCCTCAGAAGACGGTGCCGACTGGACCCTCGTCAAACCCAACACCTTCAAAGACAAATCATTCGATCCGACCAGCGACTGGGAGGGGCGTCACACCGCTGGATATGTTGTCTACAAAGATCGGATGTGGATCGTCGGTGGCGATTGCAATCAGCGCCACTACCAGAACGATGTCTGGTCCTCGCAGGACGGAAAGACGTGGGACTACGTCAATAAAGGAAAGGATGTTCCCTGGGGGCCGAGGGCTCTGCACTACACCGTGGTGCACAAGGACAAGATCTGGGTCATCGGTGGTCAGACGATGCCTGCGTTTGGTGGTGGAGAAGAAAAATTCTACCGTGACGCCTGGACCACGACGGACGGTGTGAACTGGGAGAAAATTGAACCTGAAGAACCCTGCTGGTCCGTTCGAGGGATGATCGGTGGATCGGCCGTGATGAATGGCCGGATCTGGATCCTCGGCGGAGGGACTTACGACACTCCCACTACGCCTCAACGCAAGTACTACAACGATGTCTGGAGTTCTGAGGACGGGGTTCACTGGAAACTGCACACCTCCAAGGCTGCGTGGCACCCTCGTCAGTACCATGATGTCGCTGTCTGGGACGATCGACTCTGGGTGATGGAGGGATATCACGAAAACGGCGGAAATCGTAAAGATGTCTGGTTTTCGAAGGATGGGACCGACTGGACCGAGCTTCCTGATACGCCCTGGAATCCTCGTCACGCCGCCAGTCTGGTGGTGCATGACGGAAACCTCTGGATGATTGCCGGGAACAACATGCAGCCCGATGTCTGGAAGCTGATCAGGAAATAGTCGTCCCCGCAGCGAAGAATAGAGTCTCAGTGTTACGTCGTCCGGTTGGAAACTGGAATTGCTAATCGCCACGACGTTTGTTTGTTGCACTGCCAGGTTGTCCGGCCTTCGGTCGTGATGAGACCCGGTCGAAACTCATTTATACACTTCATTACGTTGGAAACGCTCGACAATGGACACGCGACGAATGACCCCTGCCTCATTGGCGAACTCAGTGATTGCTGTTCCTCCGTTAGCTCGTGACTCGAATCTGGAACTGAATGTCGCGGAAAATGTCAGGCAGATCCGTCATCTGGAATCGGGTGGCGTGAGAACATTGCTGTATGGCGGAAACGCCGCTCTAGCGCATGTCTCCCTGCGGGAATATCCTTCGCTACTGAAGATGCTGACCGAATCGGCGGGATCAGACACCACCGTCATACCGTCAGTTGGTCCCACCTTCGGCATGATGATGGATCAGGCTGCCATTCTGAGAGAGTTTTCCTTTCCCACTGTGATGCTGTTGCCAAGTCGCGACGGGACGACACCCGCGGGAATTGCCAGCGGCATGAAGCGATTCGTTGATCGGATTGAACGTCCGGCAGTTCTGTATCTCAAACACGAGGAAATGGTCGACGTCGGGACGGTCGTGCAGATGTTTAAAGACGGTCTGATTTCCTGGATCAAGTATGCCATCGTTCGCAAAGACACTCTGAACGATCCTTTTCTGAGTGGATTGATCGATGCGATCGGTCCCACATTGATCGTCAGTGGGATGGGCGAGCAACCGGCTGCCGTGCATTTGCGGCATTTCCACCTCGCTGGCTTCACGTCGGGGTGTGTCTGCATCGCTCCGCGGCTTTCAACGAATATGCTGCGAGCCCTTCAGGCACGGGATGACGAGACTGCTGAGCGGATTCGTCAGCAGTTTGTTCCTTTGGAATCACTGCGAGATTCGATCAACCCCGTGCGGGTACTCCATGACGCCGTGTCACTTTGTGGTGTCAGTCAAACAGGACCCATCACGCCGTTTCTGTCTCCGACGAAAGAATCTGACCAAGCGGCAATTAAGGGAGCAGCGGAGGAACTCTTGCGACTTAATTCGAATTTGTGATCAAAATAGGACCATCAGCAACAAAGCTGGCGTAACGATTTCTTACCGTTCTCGATAGGAACAGCAAAGTCTGAACTGAGGGCCCTGGTGTGCTGATTGGCTATGTCAGTGATGAACGATACGTAGCACTTGCCGACGTACTGCTGGAGTTTCAGTCGGGAGGGCAAACACGGGCGATTGTTCGATCGACTCCCCGAGGAGCGGTCGTAGCGAATCTAGAGCCAGGTGAATACGTCGTTACTCTCGTCAAAGAGGGTTACGGCTCAAAGCATTCTCGCATGACCGTTGATTCCCGCCGCCAACATCACTTTCGCCTGTTATCAGACGGGATCCTGGGTTATGTCTGGCCTCGATCAGTCCAGACGGGGGGGCGATCGGAGTTCCGCGTGCATGCTACCGAGCCTTACCGGCTGAGCCTGTGGCGGTACGGTTGGAAGCGAGAATTCGTCAAACTCCTCGGCTGGTTCGATGAACATGGCCCTCGCGCGGTCATGCAGATTCTGCCCGATGGGGATTTCACCCAGACCGGCGTCGGGTGGAACCGTGTTGGCTATGGAAATAACGCTCATCACACTCAGTTTGTGGTTGGACCGGAAAAGTCAGGGCTCTACTACCTGCACGCCAAAGGGGAACGCACGGGTGAGTTCTTCTCGTTTCCGTGGGTCGTCGCGCCAGCTAAACCGTCGGCCCCGATTGCCATTCTGGCATCGACCAATACCTGGCTTGCCTATAATAACTTTGGTGGCCGCAGCAATTACATCAACGCTCATCAGCTCCCGGACGCGCCAGTCGTCAACGCGCGGCAGGACCTGATCCGTTACACGCATGCAGGCTCGTTCAACGTTTGGGGCTATCAGGACCACGAGTATCTTCCTCTTTCCTTCGAGCGGCCTGAAATCGGGAATGTTGTTCGCGAACACGAAGAAGTGACAGACCCGATCAAAGGACGCCTGACTTGCGGGATGGCACCCGCAGAGTGGCGTCTGCTGGGATGGATGGAGCGGGAAGGATTCGAATACGACTGCTATTCAGAATGGCAACTCCACAATGGAGATCTCGATCTGGACTCGTACAAAATCCTGATGATCAGCGTTCATCCGGAATACTGGTCAAAGCAGATGTACCAAAAGGTCAAGGACTGGGTCTGGAATCGGGGTGGAAAGCTCATTTATCTGGGCGGTAATGGCCTGAACTGTGAGGTCGAGTTTCTGGGAGAAGACCGGCTTCGGTTCAAGACCTATCTCGCCCCCAGTACCGGGGGAGCTCTGGGAATGCCCGACCCTGCGAATCCGGAGATTTATCTGGATAGCAGGATGCATCGTACAGTAGAGTCAGAGGCGAACCTGCTCGGAGTTGTTTGCACCGATACAGGAATTATGACGGCAGCTCCTTATCGAGTGGTGCGGGACGACCATTGGGTTTTCGCCGGAACAGGACTGAAGAATGGAGATCTGTTCGGTGAGAAAAGTCTGCAGGAACGAATTCCTGGTGGTGCGTCCGGCCATGAGACCGACAAGAGGGGGCCACATTCCCCACCGGGGACGGTATTGCTGGCGAAGGGGATCAACTGCGACGACGGGGGTGCCGAAATCGTATGCTATGAAACACAGAGCGGAGGGGCGGTCTTCTCGGCCGGGTCGATCACTTATGTTCCTTGTCTGCTTGTCGACGATGCAATTTCACGGATTACGTCCAACGTGATTACGCGATTCCTGACCATGCCGGATTTCGTGTCAGGCCAATGAGTTGGAGAGAGGAGTGATCCCGATGCTGAATCAATGCTGTGGCCCACATCGCCGCAGGGAGTTCCTGCAAGTCGGTGCGTTAGCTCTCGGTGGCCTGTCATTGTCGGATGTTCTCGCGGCCCGCGCTGCGACAGGGCGGTCGTCTGAACAGACTTCGGTCATCATGCTGTATCTGCATGGCGGTCCGTCACAGCTTGAAACGTACGATCTCAAACCCGAGGCTCCCTCGACATATCGCAGTCTGTTCGGGTCCATCCCCACTAACGTCCCGGGCATTGACATCTGTGAGCACTTCCCTCTTCAGGCGAAGATCGCGGACAAGTTTTCTCTCATTCGCTCGCTGCATCATGACATCGGAATTCATAGCGACGGCGGGATCATTGTTCTGACGGGGAAGCGACCCAGCCGACTCGATCCGACATCGCAGTCGAAGAGCGAGCATCCGGATTTTGGATCGATCGCCAGTAAAGTTCGGGGAATGACTCATAATTCTCTGCCCCCCTACGTGACGCTTCCGATGAAGCCATACATGACGCGCCCAACTTACCTGGGCGTTCATCATGGTCCCTTCGAGGTCGGCGATCCATCGATACCGAACTTTGCACCACCTCATTTGAAGCTCGCGGCGGGATTAGAAGGACAGGGATTGGAAGACCGCAAGAACCTGTTGCGGCATCTCGATCGTTTGCGGGGTAATCTGGATCAAAGCGGAAGTCTTGAGGGAACTGATCAGTTCCGAAATCTGGCTTTCCAAATGCTGACGGCGCCGGAAGTGGCCGACGCCTTCGACATCCAGCGGGAAGACCCAGTGCTGAGAGACAGATACGGCCGAAATCTGTGGGGACAAGGCTGCCTGCTCGCCCGTCGTCTGGCTGAAGCGGGCACTGCGGTCGTGAATCTCTATATCGATACGCCGCAAACGGGTCCTGACTACACGAACTGGGACGATCACAGCGGAAACGCTGGACGCCCAGGGCACTTCGCAGGGTATATGCGCACCCGGTTACCCTATCTCGATCAGGCTCTGTCCGCTTTGATTGAGGATATCTTTCAGCGGGGTGTGGATCGCAAGATCATGGTCGTCGTTGTGGGTGAGTTTGGGCGAACACCGCGTATCGCAACAAACTCGCTCGGCACGGGACGGGATCACTGGCCGGACGCCTACAGCGCCCTTATTTCCGGGGGTGGGCTGCAGATGGGTAAGGTGGTCGGAGCGACCAACTCGAAGGCCGAGTTTCCCACAGAATGCCCGCTGACGCCATTCGATCTGATGGCCACCATCTACCGTCACCTGGGGATTGATCCGCAGGTCTCATTCCCGGACATGGCAGGACGTCCGATTCCCATCCTCGGGGAGGGACACCCGATTCGGGAGTTGATCTGAATCGAGAAAAGAACAATTCTGCGGTAGATGCAAATGTGGTGACCGAGTGCGCTTTCTCGCAAAGGGCTTCTTCGTCCGTGAAGGACAGACATGTGACTCTCTGATTGCTGTCGACGGCGGCTGGTGGCGATGGTTTGTGAAATATGGATAGCTCATCCAGGGAAAAGCGATGACTGAATGCAGACTGCTTGAGGAACTCACTCGAACGGAATCCCGGACGGCCGCCGAGAAGACGCTCGTGGTCTGGCCCGTCGGGGCAATCGAGCAGCACGGACCCCATCTTCCCGTTGGTACAGATACGTTCACCATCGAATTTCTGACCCGCCAAGCGGCCGAGAAAGCCTCTTCCGAGATCTCTGTCCATATCGCCCCGACACTTCCGTTTGGGTCGTCTCACCATCACCTTCCTTTCGGCGGGACAATGTCGCTGACCACCCAGACATATTACCGGATAGTCTATGAATTAGCCGAATCACTGATCGTCTGCGGGTACCGGAAGATTTTCGTCCTGAATGGTCATGGTGGCAATCACGAACTTGTGCAACTGGTGGCGCGGGATCTGGCTCTCAATTATCCCGTGAGCATCGCCGCGGCCTCGTACTGGACGATCGCGTGGGACGCGCTGGTCGAGTTGAACGCACATAATGACTGTCGCTTACCGGGGCACGCGGGCAAATTCGAGACGTCCGTCATGATGGCGTTACGGCCCGATCTGATTCACGAACCACGTCCGCATCGAGACCACACGGGCTCAACGGATCCCCGAGGCTCCGTCCGTCCTTATCGTGCAGAACACCATGGAAGCTGGCAGGCGATCGACGGTTTCACCGATAGCCCTGATCGGGGAACGTCAGAATTGGGTCGGCGCTGGTTGGATGCTACGGTCGACGCCCTTGCAAAAGCGATGGTTGAGTTTGATAGCCAGGCAACAGTGTGAAAGGTCCGAATTGAAGATCGCCAACATCAGAACGCAGCCTGTGCGGATCGGCGTTGACCGTCGAGTTGGGCAGGTACAGAACACAAAGGGATTTCGATTTACCTCTCATATCCTGATGTTGTTTGTGGAGACTGACACCGGACTTATGGGAATCGGTGAAGCCACGGGATCACCCGACTGGAGCGGCGAAACGTGCCTGGGGGCGAAAGCCCTGCTGGAACAGCATCTCATCCCCAAGTTGATTGGTGAAGATCCACGACGAATTCGCCACTGCATGGACAGGCTATCCAAAACATTCGCCAATCCCTTCGCCAAGGCAGGGATCGAAATGGCACTATTTGATCTCCTTGGAAAGTCGCTGAATACGCCCGTCTACCAACTCCTGGGTGGGGCCGTTCGCAGTGCTGATCTACCACTGCGCTTCCCCATTATGCCGGTGGGACCGGAAGAGTCCGCTCTTGTCGGCAAGCGAATGGTTTCAGAAGGGTTCGGGACATTAAAGCTCAAAGTGGGCCACGATCCACTGGAGTATGACCTCGAACGGGTGCGTCAGGTGCGGGAGGCGGTTGGTCCAAAGATTCGACTGACAGTCGATGCGAATGGAGGCTGGAGCGTGAACGAGGCGATTCGCGCGGCGCCTCTGCTGGAAGAATATGGAGTGGTCTTTATCGAGCAACCCGTCCATCGGCTCGATCTTGATGGACTGGCTCGCGTTCGCCAGCACGTTCGTCTCCCTGTTATGGCTGATGAGTCCGTTTTCACGATTCAGGATGCCATCGCCTGTATTCAGAAGGGGGCGGCTGACATTATCAGCGTTTACCCGGGAAAGAACGGCGGACTACTCAATACATTGGCGATCGCCGCATTAGCGGAAGCGGCTGGAGTACACTGTGCGATCGGCAGTAATCTGGAATGGGATGTCGGTTCGGCGGCGATGATTCATGCGTGTATGGCGATTCCGAATATCTGTGTCGAACGCTACGCGGCAGACATCATCGGTCCTGTCTTCCACATAGAACATGCTTGTGAAACGTCCCAGTTGGGCGAACCGGGTTTCGCACGCGCTTCGGCAGACCCCGGCCTCGGCGTGACGTTGAATTCTGAGCGATTGTCGCAGGTTTCGAAGGATCAATATGAGAGCCAGCGATGAAGCACTCTCTCACCGTGCCGTCGACATAAGTCTTTCCGACACCTGCCGAGAGTCGCGTCCGCTTCACCGTCCGTCTCCAGGTGACGATGGTGAGGCGGCGGGAATAAAAATAATTTGTCGGAATCAGATCGGCATGACCCGGATCGGCATGCCTTCCAGCTCATTCCCCACAGTCACCGTATTGACGAGCGGTTCAGAGAATCCGGGCGCTGAGATCTCGATGCGGTCACCCGCTTCATACTTCCACGTACGGGTACCGAAACTCAGTTTACTGGTTCCGAAAAAGTGAAGATGAATGTCGCCAGGATGCCGGTGCTGCGCGTACTTAAAGTGATGATCCTCGATGTTCTGGAGTGAATGGCACATGTGCTCTTCACCAGACAGCAATTCTCCGCTGTCGTAGATTTGCAGACCCTCTCGAGTTACCGAGCAGCGCAGTCGGATGTCAGAAAAGTCTTCAGTGACCTGAATGGACGGGCCGATGGCGCAAACGCGGAGTTTGGAAGGAGCGAGATACAGGTAGTTGATCTTTTCCGTGGCGTGATCCGACCATTCATTGCCGAGAGCGAATCCGATTCGACGTGGCTGCCCTGCAGGGTCCATGATGTAACAGCCGACGATCTCGGGCTCTTCTCCCCCATCCAGTGCATAAGCCGGAAGATCGAGTTCTGCCAGGGGGCCAAGCAAATTGTACCCGTTCCCCTTGTAGAACCACTCAGGTGCAACCCCTCGTTGATCCCCTTGCGGGCGACCTCCCTGCAGTCCCATGGCGAACATTCGGGCTGAGTCGGTCTGAGGTTCGGTTGTGGCCGCACCACCATGCATCTGGTCTCGTGACTGAACACTTCCCAAGTGAGATAGCCCTGTTCCACTGATCAGCAGGCGAGCTGGTTCGGGGTGGTCAATCGGCGCAATCAGGTACGGATCAGGACCACCGGGAATCGCTTTCAGTAGATTTGCATAGGCATAAGTGTCGGGCTGATTTCCCGTCGTGAGTTTTTGCACAACGTCGCCCAGACGGAGATTCTGGGTTATCGCCCGTTGGATCAGGTCATACACAGTCCGACAGTCGGCAGCGACGGACGTCAGGTCGATGACACCCCCATCACGAATGTACCCGACGCGTCGACCGTTACTGGGGAGAACGAACTGGACAAGCTGCATGTTGATCTCATGAAACAATGAACAAGAGCGGCCTCGACTTGGGCCTGCTGTCAGTCTGGTCGGAAGTGCGTTAGTGAGACATGGATGCCGTGCATACCCTTCAGTCACCCCACGTTAACGGAGCTATTCATCAGATTCTGAGCGTCTTGGGCAGCTATTGATTCCGGGGATTCGGTGTAGCTGCTTTCATTCTTCAATGAATCGCCGGATGACATTTTCCGTAATCTGCGCGACATGTTCATCGACGGGAAGGCTGCTGACCCACGAAATTGACCCTACCGAGAAGACACTTCCACCCTTGGAAGTCTCGAAATGGACCATTTCGGCCCCTCCGTCATCGGGGTTAAGTCCTTTGGCCAGCAACCTGGAATCGGGCGGAGAACTCGCCGAAATCTTATCTGTCTCGTGCCCGGAGGCTCCGCCGGGGCAGCGCATATGCAGTGACCTGGTGCCGAACAAGTCACCATTATTCAAACCGGTGTCATCAAACGCCCAGTGATTATTATCGACGACCTCGTAGGGGGCTCCCGTCATGATCCCGGTGGGCGTGAAGACAACTCCGAGAAGACTTGCCTCGGATTCATGTCGAAGAGCGAGCCGGCTTTCACCGCCCACACCGTCAACATCGAGTCCTGTAATCTCGCCATTATGTACGACCATGGCTGACCCCTGTAGAGTCACTTCGCAGTTCAGTCCGTTGCCGCCGAGATAGATTAAACGTCCACCTTCTTCGAAGACCCATTTCTTGACACGGTCATACATCTTTCGTGTCCAGTACTCTGGATGAACGGCTGTGATGAGTGCTCGATAAGCCTGCAGATCGAGGGTTTCGTCATCGAGCTGAGTTTCGCCGTAAAAGTCATAGGCCAGCCCTTGCCGTTCCAGCCAGCCCAGCAATCGCCATTCGGCTGGGGCAAGGTGGCACGCCTGCCGGCCATGAATGGGGTCGGTGATCTGAGTATCGAAGTCGATGTGGTTGAACGGTTCGGGCCGGTCAAACGACAGCGGCGCATAGGATGGCCAGTTCCATGTGAGGAACCGCGGATCGCAGTAACGAACCAGATCGTAACGCGAATTGACCGTCGGTGTGGGGGGGAGCTTATCGGCACTAATATAATTGCTGCGGCCACCGAAACTGTTATAGGAGTTCCAGGTAATATTGCTTCCAAGGACAGCCAGGGGGGCGACTGGAGTACGAGGCGCCACAATCCAGGGAAACGAGAACTTTAGTCCGGAAGCTGTCTGCGCACGAAAATAGTAGAGCCCGGATAATTCCGGCGCCTCGACATACTGTTTGTGAGCTTCATTTGTATAGCCTACACTGTTCCATTTGACTCCTGTCTGTGTGTAGTCACCATCCGGCGTGACCTGCATTGTGGCACGGGGCCCATGTTCATCGTGCCAGCCGAGACTCTTGACGAGTTCAGGCTTCCAGCCGTATCGCCAGAGTTCGAGCTGATAGGGTTCGACGGAGTGGACTCGAAACTCGCTGGATTCGCCGCTTCTCACCCACTTTGGCCATGCATACCCGCTCAATCCATCGCTCAGCAGGCGGAACTGGTGCGGGACTGCAAGTGGAACGCTCACCTGGCTGCGCTTCGCACCGTATCCTGGCTTCTGCAGTGTGACCGTATACTTGCCCGCCGGAATAGCCAGATGCACCGAACCGGTGGCTCTGGAACGGGTTTCCCAAGACGAACCCTCTTCGTTGACGAATTCTAACACAACGTCAGCGAGCGCTACATAGCGTTCGTCACTCACGTAGCCAATCAGCATGTTTCGGGCTCACAAAATCTGCATGGAGGAGTAGTGAACGAGGTTACGGCGATCCGAAGTTGCGCGTTCCGCAGGTCAGAATCGCAGTTGTGTTCCTTGATGCATGGAGTGCTTAAGGTAACAATAACGATCTTGTTTATGCCAGCGACGAATCATCTCTTTTTCCAAGCGGCTTCCCATCTGCTCGGCCACTCTTTCAAGGTTCAGCTCATGTCGGATGTTGTCACGGAAACAACGGTTCCCGAAGTTATGGACTCGGCCCCTGCGACAGGTACGAGATTTGTCGTTTTAGCCGTGCTGTGTCTGTTGTCAGGTGTGCTGTATCTCGATCGCATCTGCATTTCGCAGGCACTCCCCTCAATTCAGCAGGACCTGAAGCTTTCGAACACGGAAACGAGCTTTATCCTGATGGCCTTCACTTTGGCCTATGGGCTGTTCGAGGTTCCGACCGGACGATGGGGCGACGTACTGGGGGGGCGTCGTGTGTTGACCCGGATCTCGTTGTGGTGGTCTGCGTTCACGGCGCTCACGGGGGCCTGCACTCACCTGTGGATGATGGTGGTTGTACGGTTCTTATTTGGGGCCGGAGAAGCGGGAGCCTTTCCCAACGTCGCCCGGGTCATGTCGCGCTGGTTTCCCGACGAGGAACGGGGGCGGGCACAAGGATTTCTGTTAGCGGCATCGCAAATTGGTGGAGCGTTAGCTCCTTTTCTAGCAGCAATTCTCATCAGTCAGTTTGGTTGGAGATGGACGTTCGTCCTGTTCGGGGCAGTCGGGGTCGTCTGGGCGGTGGGCTTCTGGTTATGGTTTCGTGATGATCCGGCAAAGCATTGGGGAGTAAACGCAGCAGAAGTCGAACTGATTGGCAGAAGAGCGACCTCTCAAAATGTACATACTGCAATCCCCTGGGAACTCGTCGCAAAAAATCCAAGCATCTGGTTCTTAAGTCTGATAATGGTTTTCGGAACGTTTAACAGTTACATCTATTTTTCGTGGTTCCCGACCTATCTGGTCAAAGGTCGGGGCGTCGATCAAATTCAGGCTGGCTGGATGGCTTCGACGGTCCTTGCTTCTTCGGCGGTGGGAACATTCTTCGGCGGTATCATTCTCGATCGTTTCCTGGGATCCGGTCGCCAGGACCGTCAGCGAGTCTTTGCGCGGACTGCATTTTTCGCGGCCGCCATCTTTCTGAGCGTCGCTTTAATGAGTCGCGAGCCCTGGCTCGCTACGATCTGTTGTTCACTTTCCTGTTTTCTGACCCAGTCGACTCAACCTCTCTGGTGGTCCTGTGCAATCGGCATCAGCGGTAGACATGTGGGAGCACTGTTTGGACTAATGAATTCTGCAGGAGTTTTTGGAGGACTGAGTTCTCAGTACCTGGTGGGTAGTATCGCGGACTGGCTGGGAAAGCACGGCTATACGGGGCGCGTCCAATGGGACCCCATCTTTTATATTGATATTGGTGTGCTGATCGTAGCGGGGTTGCTCTGGGCAAATTTCAGGTTCGTCCCCGTAGAACCCCCAGAAGAAATCGGAGAACTCGCCAATGCCACTCATTGACGTCCATAGCCACTTCTGGCGATATCCCGATCACTTTCAGGATGATTTCCGCCAGCAGGCGAAACGTGCCAAAGCCGGGGTCGAAATGGATTTGACCGTCCGCTTTGAAGACTATCAGCGCCAGTCTGTGCCTGGTGTGAGATCCATTGTTTTCGGAGGCAAGGCACAATTGTCAGGCCTCTGGGTCGATGATCGGGATATTCACGATTATGTCGCGGCTCATCCTGAACAGTTGATTGGGTTCCTTTCGCTTGATCCGACCCAGCCAGGCTGGGAGAAGGAGATGCATTTTGGACATCAGGAACTTGGCCTGCGAGGGATCAAGCTGATGCCGATGTATGCCGGCTTCCTGCCTCAGGACGAACGACTCGATCCACTCTGGAAATACGCTGAGAAACACCGCCTCCCCGTTCTGCTCCATACCGGTACGACGTTTATCTCACAGGCTCCGATCGAGTGCACCCTACCGCGACATCTCGATCCCGTTGCCACGAAGTATCCTGAAGTCCGCATGATTCTGGCTCACCTGGGGCACCCTTACGAGGGAGAATGTATTGCGGTGATTCGTAAGCATCCTCACTTGTACGCGGATATTTCCGCGCTTCACTACCGTCCATTCCAGTTTTATCACAGCCTGATGCTCGTGCAGGAATACGGGGTGTGGGACAAGTTGCTGTTTGGTACCGATTACCCTTTTACTACCGTTAATGCGACTCTTGACGGCCTCCGCAACCTCAACAAGATGCTGGAGGGGACTGCCCTGCCCCGTCTGAACGAGGCCGCGATCAAGCGACTTATCGACCGGGATAGCCTGCCGTTGCTGGGACTGAACTGAGGCAGCGACGGACAGCATTCAGAGCGGATACGAGAATGACCCGTATCCGGTCTGAGTGCCATGCGCTAGTGACAGCGTCATCCCGGTCGAGCGCTTGTTTTGCGCGCAGGCTCGGTCTTAGCTGAAAATTGCGATGTCTTAAAGCCGAGACTTCCAATCCGTCGAAGATCGTGGGACCGGCGAGCACCGCCTGCCAGTCCCATCGTCTATTTGGCGACTTAATTCGTTGGCCGATATCCGTTCGCCCATCGAGAAATCCGCCTTCAACCGACGCGCCACTTCTGGAGTTGTTTCTCATCCAGCGTCACGCCGAGGCCAGGACCCATGGGACAAACCGCAGCGGGAGGACCCAACTCCAACGGTGCGGTCAGGAGATCGGCCTGATGGTAAATAGGACCGACAAGGTCGGCGGGGTACGTTTCGCTTTCGATCGTCGGCAATGCGGCGGCCAAGTGAAGCATTGCTGCCGTTGCGATCCCCAGTTCGAGGTTACTGCCAATGGCGCAAGAGATCCCGGCAGCCTTGGCGACGTTGACGATCTCGACGGTCCCGGCAATCCCCCCATGCTTTCCAGGATAAACGCTCAGAATATCAGCTCCGCCTGCCGCGCAGACATTCCAGGCATCCGTCAGCGTAAACACGCTTTCATCCGCCATGATCTGCATTGGGACCGAAGCACGCAGCGCCCCCATCGCAGCAGGATCGTTCGGCGGAATTGGTTGTTCCGCGAGCAGGATATTGAGGTCAGCCATCCGCTGGAGTGTGTGGCGTGCGGTCGTGATGTTCCAGCCGCAGTTGGAATCAATCGTAATGGGAATATTGGGTCCAGCAACTTCCCGCACAGCCCGCACCCGAGCGATATCATCTTCTGCGTTGATGCCGGTCTTTACCTTCAGGCAGGTGACACCCATATTCAGAAAGCGTTCTGCAAGCTGAACCGCCGTCGGAATGTCGAGAGCTCCGATCACTAACTTGATCCGCATCTTCTCGCGAACGGGCCCCCCCAGGAGCTGGCAGATCGGCATATTCGCCGCTTTTCCGGCGATATCCCAGAGTGCCATTTCGATCGCGGCTTTGGTGAAGGGGTTCAGTTTGACGACGCGATCCATGCGATGCCGAAGTCGCGTAATATCGAGAGGATTCTGCCCGACGACTGCCGGCGCAAGAAGCTGTTCGATCACGCTGATACAGGTGGCACTTGTCTCACCTGTCCAGCGTGGCGCTACCGTCGCCTCTCCCAAGCCGATTAACCCCTGGTCCGTATGCACGCGAACGATGACATAGTTGGAAACCGCGTGCACGCCGTGAGCAGTCTTCGTTGAAAACCCTTCTTTGAGGGGAATCTCGACGGGAATCGTTTCGATGCGTTCGATTTTCATAGAGACCTTCAGTTAATCAAGTGCCCGACGCGGATCTCAAGGACCCGACCCCGTAATCACACTCTGCAACAGACTCACATGTTTCGTCGACCGAGCTAACCTCTATAGCCACTTTGCAGACCATTTTCTACGTCCGCAGGTCACGATCATCAGGCTGTTAAAACTGCAGGTCAACCGGACCCGATGTAGGTCGTTGTAAAATATCGGAAGTCCGCAGAAAATGATCCCTGGTCGCAGCGCTCAGGCAATGGGGACTGATGGGGAACCTCGGAGTTCGGCGGATAGATTGGCCGCGTGCAAGAGATCTCGGTGTGTAATATCCGAGGCAGCGACTTTCTCCGGGAACAGAGAGCGCGAAACTCGGTCGGCCCCTTACGTCAGGGGCCGCCGCATTAGCAGCGTGAGACGTCACACTTGGAAGTGGTGAGATCTCCTCAATTGTCCTAGCGCCTCGCTCGGGTTCACACCTGACGTAGCGGGTTGCGCTGCTCGCAGGCCTCGAAAATCAGCGGGGCCGTGCGGAGCTGTTTAATCAACAGCTCCTCGGCCACCTGCTTGCTCACGCTCACTCTGACTTCAGAGATACCTTAATTCATGTGCAGAGATCTACTTAGACCCATCAGGAGGTTGCGGATCGGCACCGGGGACGAACCCCGAATCTTTGCCACCCCGTGCGATCCCCTTTCCTGTCGCAATACGCTCACCCCGGTCAACGGCGGGAACGTCTTCAACGGAATCGGGCTCACGCTCGGTGGTCTGCTGGAGTTTTTGTTTCGGGGTCTGTTTGGTATCGGACTGCGTTGGTGTCGGCTTGGTCATCGGAGGTCCTCTCTTGATTGATTAAACGGAATCCCAACGCGCACAAAATTCAGGGTGCCGTGATGGGCTTCTTCCCTTCCGCAGCTTCTGTCGGTTTCTCATCCGTCCGCCCACGCGCTGAGTTATCTTTTGCGTTCTGACCAGACTGACCCGGTTGTTGCGGTGGGGAACAACAGTCATTACCGGGCAGGTTTCGAGGATCAACCATCGCTTTCCCTTCTCGTGGTGGCTCTTGTTGAGTACTCACTTTTTATTCCTTTCCAACATGGTTTGTGCCGCAATCCGGCAAAACGACAGTGAACGTCGTGGCGACACGTACTTCAGACAGCCGACGTTGTCGCGCCCGCTTCGACCTGGCGGCGGTGTTCAATGATGGCCCGTGCCGTGTCTGCTCGATCACCCGCAGTGACGGTCACGACCACTTTGCCGGCCTGGAACTCATCCTCTACCATCTGGGCATCTTCGTTTGTGAAGCCGAGCCCGATCAGTGCACCCAGGAGTCCCCCTGATCCAGCACCGACGGCCGCACTGGAGAGAATGGCCGTCAGGGTTCCGCCGACGAGAGCCGGGCCGATTCCAGGGAGGATACCTCCCAGAATCGCCAGCCCCCAGAGGGCTCCTGCACCCAGTCCCGTTGCGGCACCGGCGGCCGCAGTCTTGGCTGCATCATCGGTAAAGGTCGTCGTAGGTTCTTCCGAGGGGGCTACAAAGCCAAGATGCGCCTCGGTGAATCCCCCACGCTTCAGATCGTTAATGGCATCCTGTGCAGCCTCGAGTGTATCGAAGACGCCGACAACCGACTCGTTAGCTTGGACGATTGGATTCATTGTCTTTCTCCTCTGTGCAGCCCGCTCGATGGGAGTATTTTTCCTGGGGACGGAAGAGTCGCAATTGTCATACCGATGAGCTAACTCAGCGCCGCAGTGTGGAGATCCCCCCTGCTCGCACGCTGTTCCGGGTCGAAACTGATTGGTAACAGACCAGAGCGGCATGGGGGACAGCATCGGGACCATTGCTCCCTTCGGTCGCGGTTCCTGTACTCATTTGAATGCGACAACAGGATCCCCGACGCCGAATTCGAGCGCAGTCCAGCCGCATCCCGGTGGGGGCCACGCTGTCAGGTGGCAGCGTGGGGTTGCGGAACGGTAACGGCGATGACTTGCGAGCGGGGTCTAACTTACATCGGTCATTTCGCGGGACCCCACACCGTCGATTGATTGCCGTTCGACTGTTCGAAGTTGTAGACTGAATCGAAACACATCTCTCCATTTGACCTGTCTGTATTTGTAGACACTCGTCCGCTTTCCTTGCGGACAGTGATGAGATCCGTCGATTGCGTATCGCCTGTTGGCTCGAAAGGTGGCCGGAATGGTTTCACGTCCGCAAGCAGCATCTCGCCGGCAATTTCTCCGGGCCGTCGCCTCTTCAGTCGCTCTCGGTACCGTCACCCGGTCTGTGGGCGCGCTGGACCGGTTGGGTGTGAACGAAGAAATTCGCGTCGGGGCCATCGGCGTTGGTGGACGAGCCTCCCTCCTGCTGCAGCAGCTACCCGAGTCTGCGAAGATCGTGGCGCTGTGTGACTGCAATCGGGCGCGAGCCGAGAAGTTTAAAGAAAAACAGAATGGGGCCTGGCCCGTCTATCAGGATTATCAGCGGCTCCTTGAGCGAAAAGATATTGACGCTGTGATTGTCGCGACAGGCGAATTTCAACGAGTCCTGCCGTGCATTCATGCCTGTCAGGCGGGGAAGGACGTCTATGCCGAAAAGCCTTTGACGCTTTATGTCAGCGAAGGTCGGGCCCTGGTGAATGCGGTCCGCAAAACGGAACGCGTCCTGCAGGTCGGTTCGCAGCAGCGGTCGATGGCGATGAATCGGATCGCATGTGAGTTTATCCGGAGTGGTGGACTCGGAAAAATCCTGAAAGTGCAGGCCATTAACTATGGCGGACCGGAAGCCTCGCCCGCAAAAACACCTGACGCGGTCGACGTTCCCGAGGGACTCGACTGGAACATGTGGCTCAACCAGGCGGAATCGCGCCCCTTTAATCCCGAGTGGATGTCGTGGATGCGCTGGCGCGACTTTGCCGGAGGAGAAATGACCAACTGGGGTGCTCACGGAGTCGACCAGATTCAATGGGCGCTGGGGATGGATGACACCGGTCCGGTTGAACTGAAACCTTTATCAGAAGGTCCCAACGGGCAAGTCTTCATGAAGTACGCCAACGGGATCGAAGTTCACTTCGTGATCGAGCCCGGTCGAGGGCCGATGGGTGGGGCGATCTTTATCGGCGAAAAAGGAAAGCTGGAGATCAATCGAAACAAGTTCGCGTCCAATCCCCCGGAGATCGCCGAGAATCTGAAGAAGATGGTCGACGTCGACGAGGAAGAACGGAAATGGAGTGACAATCTTGCCCTCTGGCAGGCGCGGTGGCATATGCAGGACTGGCTCGATTGTATTCGTACTCGAAAGAGACCAGTTGCCGATGTCGAAATCGGCCACCGGTCTGTGACGGTCTGTCATCTGGCGAACATCACTCGTGCGGCTGGACGTCCCCTCCGCTGGGACCCCGTCAAGGAACAGTTCGCGGACGACAAGTCCGCGAATGAGTACCTGACTCGTGCTCGCCGCAAGGGATTTGAATTACCGACGATTTAGTCGTCTTACTGCTTGGCCTTGAGGAATGCGATCAGGTCGGCCAGTTGTTGTCTGGTCAACTGAGTCTCCAGTCCTGCGGGCATGATCGACATCGTACTTGGACGGATTTCTTCCACGTCCGACTTGAGGATGCGGACCTTTTCCCGGGCTCCGGTCGCCAGTGTGATTTCTTCAGGCGTTTCAGCACGGATCAGACCATTGAATTGTTTTCCGTCCAAAGTGACGATCAGTACCGGCTCGTAGCTTCGCACAAAGCTGACGCTCGGGAAGACGATTGCTTCCAACAGATCCCGCTCGGTCCGAATCTTGCCGATGCGCGACAGATCCGGGCCGATATCCCCTCCCTTGTAGCCCATGGCGTGACAGGCCGAACAGGCCGCTTTCTCACTGTTGAAGACAAGCTGACCTCGGCGGATGTCCCCGCCCGTCAGGGACTGGGCTAACTCGTTGAGCTTTTCCTGCTGGCGGCCTGCCTCGACGTTGATCGCGGCGTAAAGTTCTTCGGCGCGGGTTTGCACGGATGAAGGAAACTTAGCTAAGCGGGCCTTCACCGTATCCACGCGTAGACTGGTCAGCACGGGAGAGTTCTTCAGTGAATCAACCAGTTTCAGCCCGACAGCTTCGTCGGAACAATGTTCGAAGGCGCCGAGCAATCGATTCAATTCCAACGGCCCGACTTCAGGAATGGATTCAGCCAGCAGGCTCAGCGGATCGGCGTCGAGTTTTGACCGGACAAGCGCGTCGACGGCGGCCGAGCGTGTGCTGACGCTGACCAGTTCCCCCAGGTTGTTCGCCAGCAATTGCAAGTGTTCGGTTTTCGGCTGGGAGAGCCCCTCGGGAATTGCAGCCAGCGCCTCGACACGAACACCGTCAGGGAACGATGTCTGACTGGCGACTTCCAGCAGCGCGAGCGTAAGTGGTTCGTGGGCCGATTTCACGGGAATCGCCCGCAGGGCGCCGATCGCGGCAGGAACCAGGACCGGATTCCCTTCGGCGACGGTTAGCGTCAGTCCTTCGAGCCAACTTGCAGGAAGTTCTTTCAGCCCACTGCTGCGCATCGCGTCTAAAGCAACGTGCCGGGCTTCAAGTGGATTGCTTTCGCCGGGACGGATCTGATCGGCAAGCAGTTGTTGAATCGCCCCGTTTCCTGCGAACTGTGCCAGTTGTTCGACGAGTTCCCGACGCTGGTCGTCGGTCAGATTGCGTTCCGCAATCCGCTGCTGCAGGTACTCGGCCAGTGAATCACCCCACTCTGAGTGCCGTCCGACCAGCCAATGAGCGGTTTCTCGCAATTTCGGTTCGTTTGAAGTCAGCCACGGGATGACCGATTTCGGTTCCACGTGTCCACCCGGCATCTGATCATTGGCGATCATGGCGATCGACTGCATCAGGGGCGAGACCCGCTCTTTCGGCACCACGGAGAGATTGACCGGCTTCCCAATTTCGATCAGGGCGTACGTGACGGAGTGCTGCAGCTCACGATCGATTTCTGAGCCGGTCACCGCACCCAGCAGGTCGGCTGCAGCCGTATCATCGCCGATACGACCGATCGCTTCGGCGGCGGCTCGTCGAATCGCATGCGATTTGTCGGTCAGGGATTTCTTCAATGTGGCGGAAGCGGATGTGTCTTTCCAGAGACTGATGGAATGGAGGGCTGCCAGCCGGACGTCGAGGTTGGGATCGCTGACAGCAGTCTGAACCGCAGTTCGTGCCGAGGGATCGTCGATGCGGGTGAGCGTCCAGACGGCGTTCAGACGTGTGCGGTCGTTTTTGGACTGCAGCGACTTTTTCAGAGCGCCGACCGCAGCGGGGCCTTGCTTGGCGAGTAGCTGAATCGAACGGCTGGTGACGGCGGGGTGTGCATCGCCCAGTCGGGCGGCCAGTTCGACATCGCTGGTGGTGGTCCAGTTCAGTTTCAGGCCCCGTGGATCGGCCTGACGTGGTGACCCCGCTCTTCGAACGCGGTAGATTCCGCCGAGAATATCGGGTTTCGTCAGTTGTGATGTGGGACAGCAGAGTGTGTACCAGCCCCCCGTGTCGCAAATAATCAAGCTTCCATCCGCATCCTCGATGACGTCGGTCGGATGAAAGTCCAGATTGCTGGAAACAACGAAATCACTGTCCGTCGATTTGAACGTGGCACCGACTCGTTCCAGTGCATGTCGCGAGACTTTGCGCATGTTGAACTGAGTGGCGAAAAGGTTGTCCTGGAATTCTTTCCCGAACACGGTCGACTCATAGCGGGCGAGTCCGCTGGGAGCCGCCGGTCCCAGATGGACCAGAGGAGGCATCAGGTCACCCGTGCGCGGATGGAAATTCGTGACATCGTGGACCTTTCCGTACACGCCACCGTAAATCGCGTGAATCAGACCATCGCGTAGTCCTCCTCCGGGTCGTTGCAGAAAGGTCGTCGTGAAGATCCGATCACCCCCCGGCAGAAAGACGACATCGACCGGGTTGTCCATTCCCCCGGTCATCACGTTCTCAATAAATCCCGTTCCGTCGGCGCGACGCCGGAAAATATGAGCGGCTTTTGTGACGAGTTGCGGCTGTGGGCTGTCCTGACTTGCTGCTGCGTGAGGCTTGGCAGGCTGTGCATAGGTCTGTTCAGCGAACGCCCCCTTGCACCAGTAAATCCAGCCATCCGGCCCCAGATACGGGCCGTGAAGATCATTCGCACAGCCGGTCAGTGTCTTGCCCTCGAACCATTCGGTCCGCTGATCGGCAACCCCATCTCCGTCGGTGTCGGTGAGTTTCCAGATGCTGGGAGGAGCGGAGACATAGAGGGACCCGTCGTACCACATGGTTCCTTCGGGGAACATCATCTTGTCTGCGAAGACGACACTTTCATCAAATCGACCATCTCCGTCTGTGTCGGCGAGGCGGACGATCCGATGGGTCGGGTTGAGCAACTGTTGATCGGGACGTTCGTTCGATCCGGATGAATCTGCGACGTACAGGCGCCCTTGCTCATCAAAGTCGGCGGTAATCGGACGATCCACCAGCGGGGACGTTGCGACCGCTTCAATCTCAAATCCGTCTGGCAGCGTGAAGACGTGTTCGTTGATGGTGAATTCGCCTGCGGCTGCAATTTTCCCGAGTAGCACGAACGCCATCAAACCGATTTGGCTCATCTGACCCATTCGAAATACCGCCATCGATTTCACCATCAAAAGGAGTCCTTCAGGAATGCCCGATCAAGCTGGCCACGTGCGTTGACGCTTCCCGTTTTCGCCCTCATTCGGATCGAAAAGTGGTGCCGCGCAGGCACTGTCTCTGGTACGCGGTTGTAACCCATCGCAGGCAGTCGAGTCGAGCGTTGGAACAAGGTCCATGTCGCCCCCCATCGCGACGACCACTCTTCGACACCCTTGGTGCAATGTGCCGACGGTGCGACTGCGGTGAGACGACGGGGTACCGCGTCTTCCGCGAAGCAATTTCAAAAGGCGAACAACGTCGGCGTTGAAGGGAGACAAGTCCGCTACAGGTTTTCATCGGAAAAAAATACATTGAGCAAGTTGAGCGAGTTGAGCAACATCCCTGTTTTGCTGTGTCGGAAGCGGTTTCGAAGTTGCTCAATTTGCGCGACATGAGCAACTTCCAATCTTGTATTTTTCGGATCGCGAAAACCGTAATCGAGTCACCGCTCCGAAATGACGCGACGGCCGCGATCTGTCAGACCCAGGGCGAACTTGGGAGCAAGTGGCAGACAGACCCCGCTCTCTCTCGGCGAATAACTTCATGTCCACGAATTCGATCACTGCGGGAACCCGCGTTCCAGCTAATTCGGCTCTGCCAATCGATTTTCGATCAAAACGGTTTTTTCATAACTTCATGAGCATACCAAGAAGATGCGACAAATGTCAATGTCGTAAGGTGACGCATAGCCGACAATGAAGCTGTAATTCATCATCTGCGTCCCTCGGCGCAATCTGCGGATGATCCCCTGTATCTGCAGAACGGAAATTCACTCAAAGTTCATTGTCCGTTTTCCGCCCTCAGATGATCCGCAGATTGCGCGGATTCGCGCAGATTGAGGACGAGGCGCTTTTGCTGGAGGCTGGTTGTTCCGAAGTTGATCAGAAGGGCTTTCTGTAAACTGGACGCTTTCAGGTAGTTGATGGCCTGCTCTTCTTCTAGTGACGAGAGTTGCTGCAATGCCTTGATTTCTACAATCACGGAACCAAAGCAAACGAAGTCGACTTTATAGAACGTTTCGAGTGGCCTCCCACGGTAGACAACTGGCAAAATCTTCTCGCGTTCATGCGGAATCTGTTGGAATTGAAATTCACGCTCCATAGCCTCCTGGTAGACTGGCTTCAGAAATCCACAACCAAGCTCTCGATGAACGGTCATCGCAGCGCCGATGATCGCATAGGTCTGTTCATCCCGGGAATTCATCATCTGCGTTCCTCTGCGCAATCTGCGGATAAACCTGCATCGTGAGGAATGAAACCTTGCCTGAGATCGTCCGCAGATTGCGCTGATTCGCGCAGATTGAGAACGGGGAAGTGGAGTTGCAGTCGGCTTGTTTTTGTTGCCGGTGGGCGCTTCAAACGATACCAGCGGTTGGCTCCCAACACGAGGTCACTGTGAGTGGTTTTGACCGAAGTGGTTCCGTTTGCCGTGGCATTCTTCGGTCTTGAACTCGATGGATGTCATTGGCTGTATCTTTGTCAGCCCGCGGGTCTGTCGTCCTTGAAGGTGATCATCAACTTGTACGGTGGGAGTTGCGGGAATGAGGTTGTGCTTTTTTGGCGGGAGCCGTTTGCGAATCCAAGTTGCGAAAATCGCCGACGGGAATCAGACTCTCGGCTCGGGCTGGCGGATGTCGAGTAATAGTGCACAGTTGATCCGGATGGGCGGTACGAGAAGGGCGTTTTTGGAATGTGGGTAAATTTTGCGGTTCTGGCATTTGTCAGTTATCTGGCCGGGTCGATTCCTTTCGGGTTTCTCATCGGAAAAATCGTGAAGGGTGTTGATCTTCGCAAATTGGGCAGCGGCAATATCGGTGCGACCAATGCGGGGCGCGTGCTGGGGAAAAAATGGGGGCTGATCTGTCTGGCTCTAGATGCACTGAAAGGGCTGCTGCCGGTTGCACTGCTTCCGCGGCTGCTAATTTCTGAGGGCAACCCCTGGTTCGCTCACGCGGTGGTGTTGTCAGGCGTGTGTACGATCGTCGGGCACATGTTTCCCTGCTGGCTCGGATTTCGCGGAGGAAAGGGGGTGGCAACTTCGCTGGGGGTCTTGCTGATTCTCAGCCCGTGGGGCCTGCTGGTGGCCGCGGCTTTGTTTTTCGGCTCGATGATCTGCTGGCGAATCGTCTCACTCAGTTCGATTCTGGCGGCGGTCGGATTCAGCCTGTTTGAATTTATCCGCCTTCGTCCGAACCCGTTTTCTGAAGCGACGTGGAGTCAGGGCGTGTTTGCCCTGATGGTGCCGCTCCTGATTATCATTCAGCACCGCAGCAACATTCGCCGCCTGCTCGCGGGTGAAGAGCCGAAGTTCACATTGAAAAGCAGTGCCGAGACGGCCGCTCCTCCGTCGCAATTGTGATTGTTGAAGACAATCGTCACTCTAGGGATTGATTGAACTGGCTGAACGCGTTGACCTGACAGTGCGCGGCGAGACGGTTTTCAGAATCAAACCATCGGGAAGACGAAGGCGGGTACCTGCGCCGAGGTGGGATTGAGCGGTGATTCGACTTATCATGGTGCGCGATGTCAGTGCATAGATTTTTACTCGGAGGACTGCGTGAGGGGCTTCGACCGAACGACTCTGTCTCATGAATCAACTCACGATGAGGGGAGCCGGGTCTTCGTCGATCGA
This sequence comes from Schlesneria sphaerica, assembly GCF_044336245.1. Lineage (NCBI taxonomy): Bacteria > Pseudomonadati > Planctomycetota > Planctomycetia > Planctomycetales > Planctomycetaceae > Schlesneria > Schlesneria sphaerica. Next base: position 6,806,379 of record NZ_CP172346.1, read on the forward strand.
AGTTCAACGCGAGGGAAAGTTATGAGCTACAGATTCGGATTCTTGCTACTGTTGATTTGCGGGGTACTTCCGCTGGCTGCGGCGGACCCTCAGCAAATGAAGAGCCCGCTCTCCACCGACGACTCCCTGGGCTCGTTCGTACTCGCCTCACCCGATCTCAAGGTGGAACTCGTTGCGGGCGAGCCGGAAGTGATTGATCCGGTCGCGATCGCCTTTGGTGCCGACGGATCAATGTGGGTCGTCGAAATGCGGGACTATCCGTACGGGCCGAAACCCGGCACCGACGAAAAGCCCAAATCTCGTATCAAACGGCTATTCGATCACAATCATGATGGCCGCTACGAAACGGCGACGGTGTTCGCCGACGAGCTTTTGTTTGCGACAGGACTGCTTCCCTGGAAGGATGGAATCATCGTCACTCTGGCGGGGGAAATTGCCTTCTTCGCTGACCGCGATGGAGACGGGAAAGCGGAATTCAAAGAAACCTGGTTTCAGGGCTTCAGCCAGGAAAATTCCCAGTTACGGGCGAACCATCCGACGCTGGGACCAGACGGCTACATCTATGTCGCCAACGGTCTGCGAGGTGGCACAATCGTCCCGACGAAGCCGGAGTGGCGCGATAAGGGAGCTCCGTTGCCCCTGGCAGGATTCGACTTTCGATTCAATCCGCTGACGGGCGACTATGGTGCTGTTTCCGGTCACGGTCAATTCGGACTCTGCTTTGACGACTACGGAAACCGGTTTGTCTGTTCAAACCGCAATCCCGTCCAGCATATTGTCCTTGAAGACCACTACACGAAGCGAAATCCCTTCTTCGCCGTCAGATCCACGGTTCAGGACGTGGCTGCGTTTGGTGAGCATTCGAAGCTCTATCCCATCAGTCAGGCCTGGACGACGTCGACTCTGCATGCCAACCAGTTCACGGCGGCTTGCGGTGTGACGATTTATCGTGGTGACGGATTGCCTCCCGAGTACAAGGGAAATTCATTCACGTGTGATCCGACCGCAAACCTCGTCCACCGCGAAACACTCGTCCCCAGCGGCGCCTCGTTCATCAGTCATCCCTCGGACGGGCAGAGCGAGTTTCTGGCGAGTCCCGACACGTGGTTCCGTCCCGTCAACCTGGCCAACGGCCCGGATGGAGCTCTGTACATCGTCGATATGTACCGTGCCGTCATCGAACACCCGGACTGGATGCCGAATGAATTGCGGACTCGTAAAGATCTTCATGACGGCAATGACCGGGGACGAATCTGGCGCGTGAAGTCAGAGGAATCCGTCATGCCGCAGGATCGCCCTGAGCACGCACTGGATAAGCTGCCGGTTCCGCAGTTGGTTAAACTGTTGGACCATGCCAACTCATGGCATCGGGAAACCGCGACACGATTGCTGCTGGAGCACGATCGCGACGCCGTGCTCGAGGCACTCAAGCAGAACTGGAAGCAGAATCGCCTGACCCGCAGCCGATTGCCCGTTCTGTGGCTGATGAAGATTCTGGACCCGCGACTGACACCTCCGGTCATTGCCTGGTCGGATATCGATAACCGTGATGCTCGTGTTCGCGAGCAGGTTGTCTCTGCGATTGGAGACCGGCTCGAAGAACTGTTGCCGGAGGAAATCATCCAGCTCACGACGGAGGAAACTGACGACCGCGTTCGCTTCCGACTGGCTCTGGACCTGAGTGGCGGAGTTGAGCAGCAGCCGAACCGACGAAAAGCACTGGTCAGGCTGCTTGACCGCGGGGCTGAAGATCCGTGGCTGCGAGCGGCTATCGGGACGACGTTTTCCGAACCGCCGCAGGCCTTGCTCCTGGAACTGCTTGACCACTGGATGACGCTGCCGCAGCCTCCGAAGGGGGGAGCCGAATTAACGGAACAGCTTTGCGAAGTTGCCGGTGCACAGATTGAGCCGGTTCAGTCGCGAGCCATCCTCGGTAAGCTGATGGACTTCACCCGGGAAAAAGCTGCCGAAGGAGGGCTCGAACTGGCGGCTGCGGGTGTTCAAGGACTTGGGCGGGGCTTGCTGCGTCGAGGAGTCGGATTTCCCGCGTTACGGGCCGATCTGACAGAGGGCGAGAAAGCCAGGTTCCGAGACTTTATGGCGGCGATTCAGCGGATTGCGCAAGATGCAAACGGACCTGCGACTCGGCGATTGATGGCGATCCGCACCATGGCGTACGGCGAGGGAGCGGAACTGGTTTCTGCCCTGATGGAACTGGCACTGTCCGGAACGGAAGTTCCCGTTCGACTGGCCGCCATTGACGTGCTGGCCACGATGCCAGATCGTTCGATCAGTGACGAAATGATGGCGGCGTTTGACTCGCAAACACCGTCGATCCGTCGCGCCATTCTGGACCTGATGCTGGCTCAGGAGGGACGGACTGAGCAGTTGCTCGGGCTGCTCGAACGAGAAGAACTGAAGCTGAGTGAACTCGATCCGACTCGACAGGATCGCCTGACTCGGCATCGAAACAAGGATTTAAGTTCACGGGCAGCCAAAATTTTCAGTTCCGCGATCGCTCCCGACCGAGCGGCGGTCATTGCGACCTACCAGCCTGTGCTTGAAATGAAGGGTGATGCCTTCAAGGGCCGGGCCGTCTTCGAGAAGAACTGTGTGACGTGTCACCGTGTCGATAACATGGGGATCAACGTGGGTCCCGATATCGGTGATACGCGTGACAAGCTGCCCGAATACCTGCTGCTGAACATCCTTGACCCGAACCGGGCTGTCGATGCCAACTACTTCAGTTACACCCTGGTTACGAATCAGGGTAAGGTTTTCACCGGACTGATCAAGGCCGAGACCGCTGGCTCCATCACGATGCGTCTGCCGGAAGGCAAAGAGGAAACCATCCTTCGGTCCGACGTCGACGAGCTGCGAACGACCGGACAGTCACTGATGCCGGTGGGGTTTGAGAAAACGATCAGCGTTGAACAGATGGCCGATCTGATCTCGTTCCTCAAGAACTGGCGGTATCTCGATGGGGAGATTCCGCTGCAGTGATCAGATGGGTACTCTGTAGCGACATGATCTGGTCTTGATTCACGACAGAACCGGGATGTCCCATGAAGTGCTGCACCTTGGCCTTTGGCGTTGTTGCTGTCTGCCTGCTTTCATGGGACGCCCTGGCTTCTGCCGCGGAAGTCGAAGAAGGATCATTGGTCGTGCTTCCCGGTCAGATCAGACTGACAGGGCCGGAAGCACGTCATGGCTTACTCGCCGTTCGACGCGACCGTGGATCAAGCGTGATCGCGTCCCTCCGCTCGGGTCTCGTCTGGCGAAGTGACAATGAAGCGGTCGCCCGAATCGACCAGGGAACCGTCATCCCCACCGGAAATGGATCGACCCGAATCGTCGTTGAGGTGGACGGGGCGACGGCGGAAGCGACCGTGACCGTAGACAAGTTCGAAGACGCTCATCAGTGGAGCTTTCGAAACCACGTCCAGTCCGTGCTTTCGAAAACCGGGTGCAACAGCGGAGCCTGCCACGGCGCTGCTGCCGGCAAAAACGGCTTCAAGTTGTCGCTGAGAGGATACGATCCCGAGCACGATTTCTTTTCGATCACGCACCAAGCCCGGGGACGGCGTGTTTCACCCGGTGACCCCGGACGCAGCCTGATTCTGACCAAGCCGACAGGGGCGATTCCTCACAAAGGGGGACTGCGATTCACGGAAGATTCCTACGAATACCGAGTCGTTTCGGAATGGATTGCTCAGGGACTTCCCGGCCCTTCCGAGGCCGATTCGCGAATCACCCGGCTTGAAGTTCTGCCGCCCGCTTCACGTCTGAAAGCCGGGACAGAACTGTCGATGATCGTCGTCGCTCATTTTCAGGACGGCCACTCGGAAGATGTCACGCGGTGGGCCAAATATACCGCTTCGGATCTGACGGTCTGTTCGGTCGATGATCTGGGACGCGTGAAGGTGAACGGCAGCGGCGAAGGAGCGATCGTTGCCTGGTATCTGGCACAGAATGCGACGGCGACCGTCACGGTTCCGTATGTTCAGCCCGTGTCGCCAGATCTCTTCAACAATTCAGAACGTGCGAACTTCATTGACGACGACGTCATCGACAAACTGCACGCTCTGAACATGCCCCCTTCTCCGCGGTCTGACGATTCCGAATTTCTCCGTCGTGCTTACCTCGATACGATTGGTGTTTTGCCGACCGTCGATGAAGTGAGGGCGTTTCTCTCGGATCCGGAACCCGGCAAGCGAAGTCGCGTGATCGAAGGATTGCTGTCACGCCCGGAGTACGTTGACTACTGGGCCTACCAGTGGTCTGACCTGTTGCTGCTCACGGGCAATCGTCTGCGGCCAGAGGCGCTGAAGGCGTACTACAAATGGATCCGCGAGCGTGTCGAGCAGAATACCCCTTGGGACCAGTTCGCACGCGGGATCATTCTTTCGCAAGGAAGCACCTTCGAGAATGGGGCGGCCAATTTCTACGCGCTGCACCAGGATCCGCAGGATATGGTCGAAACGACCTCCATGGCGTTTCTCGGGATGTCGATTCAATGTGCTCATTGCCACGATCACCCCAATGAGAAATGGACGAACGACGACTACTATGGAATGGTGAGTCTCTTCGCGCGGGTACGGGGGAAAGGGTGGGGAGGCGACTTCCGCAGTGGCGACGGAAACCGGACGATTTTTCTGGCTGACCAGGGGGAAGTGCTTCAACCCCGCACGGCCCGACCGCAACCCCCCAGACCGCTCGACGGGACACCTATTTCTTTCGACGAACCGGGGGACAGGCGAGAGCACCTGGCTGACTGGCTGACCGCAGCGGACAATCCCTATTTTGCGAAAGCCATTGTCAACCGGATCTGGGCCAACTTTTTCGGACGCGGACTGGTCGACGCGGTCGACGATCTGCGGCTGACAAATCCTGCCAGCAATGCCAGGTTGCTTGACCATCTGGCGAATGACCTGGTAAGGAACCACTACGATTTGAAGATGATCATTCGCAGAATTCTGGAATCCGAGGCGTATCAGCGGTCGCATGCGGTCCTGCAGGAGAATGCTGCGGACGTACGATTTCAGGCTCACAGTCAACCGCGGCGCCTGAAGGCAGAGGTGCTGCTCGACGCCATCTCACAGGTGACAGGGGTTCCGACTTCGTTCAAAGATCTGCCCAAAGGGACCCGGGCCATGCAGTTGCCGGATGCGAGCGTTGCGTCGTACTTTCTGGATGCCTTCGGACGGCCGGAACGTGTGCTGACGTGTACGTGTGAGAGATCCGACGAGCCGAGTATGACCCAGGTGCTGCATCTGCTGAATGGGAAAACGATCCAGGAGAAGCTCGAATCCACCGAGGGGCGTGTCGCTCAAATCCTTGAATCGAGTCTTTCCAACGACGAGATCGTCGAGACCGTATATCTGGCTGCCCTTTCGCGGTACCCCACCAACCTGGAACGACAGGAGTTGGTGCAGGCGTTCGCGGATGCGGGGGCCCAGGAGAGGCGTGCGGTGGTGGAAGACCTGTTCTGGAGTGTGCTGACGTCAAAAGAATTTTTGTTTCAACACTGAATTTTTGTTTCAACACTGAGTCAACGTTCGAAAATGGGACTCTCGATCAGATTCAGGCAGGGTTGGCAGGCAGACGTCCCCGACGAAGTTGTTGCAGAGCGTTTCCGGTCGCCCCCTTGGTGACGTTAAACATCACCTCGAAGGGAAAGTCGGGTGCGCCGGCGTTGACGGCAGTGTCTGTGACCCCGCAAGCTCGGCAAAGCGGTGTTGCCCCATTCTGTCCCATTGAGGAAGAGTTGACGCTGGCGGTCCCCTCGTCACAATTCCGGGTTGTCCCATAAAATGCGATCCATCGCTTGCACGGGGATTCTTGAGCGTTTAGTGAATCGGACGATTGTGTCGTAACCTTGTTCGTTCGTTGAGGCACACCTTTCCGCAGCGACCGAGCGGGCGGCGCGAGTGTGCTGCACCGACGACCGGATTCAGAAAACTTCGTCACTTGAGGAGCGTTTTGCGAGCATGAGTGTTGATATTCAGCGAATCAAGGAACAGGTTCTCAAGCATTCTGATCAACTCGAACAGGTCAGGACTGAGGTGCGAAAAGTTCTGGTGGGACAGGACACGATGTTGTCTCGCCTGCTGATTGCAATCCTGACGGGGGGGCATGTGCTGCTCGAGGGATTGCCGGGATTGGCGAAGACAACCGCAATCAAAGGATTGGCAAACGCCCTGCACTGCAAGTTCAACCGGATTCAGTTCACTCCGGATTTACTTCCCGCCGACTTGATCGGCACGATGATTTACAACCCGCGGGAAGGTTCTTTCGGAACGCGGAAAGGGCCGATCTTCGCCAATCTGATTCTGGCGGACGAAATCAACCGGGCTCCGTCCAAGGTACAATCCGCGCTTCTGGAAGCAATGCAGGAGCGGCAGGTCACGATTGGTGACGAGACCTACCCTCTGGAAGAACCGTTCTTGGTTCTGGCCACTCAAAACCCGATTGAACAGGAAGGGACGTATCCCCTGCCCGAGGCCCAGGTTGACCGCTTCATGCTGAAGATTATGGTGGGCTATCCCACGAAAAGTGATGAGCGGAAAGTCGTGGATACCGTACTGGATGACATTCGGCGTGACGTCAAGCCGGTTCTGGAACCGCAGCACCTGATCGAAATGAAACAGACCGTCTCGACGATCTACATGGATGACAAGATCAAGGACTATGTGCTTGATCTCAATACTGTTCGGCACGAGAATTGATGTGGCTCGTCTGTATCCTGGATTCGTTCTTTCTGTAGCTGTTCACGCCCGGTCAATCCCGCGAAGCAAGGAGTTCGGCGCGACGTGAGACTAGTATTTAGTGGTTGTCGATTAGGATGTTTATATAGGCGCGCACCCGTTCTCATCGCGGAATGTAGTTCACGCGGAACGGATCTCTTATCAAAGACTCACGTCAGGAAGACGCGGTCTTAAGCTTATCGATGTGTCCTTGGATCTCATCGAAGTCGACCCAGCCGATCAGGTAAAAGCACAACAGCTCAAACGTCCGCTTGGTCGGCATGCGTCCGGTGTAAAGCAGAATCAAGAGGCAGGCGATGAGCGCGGAGTAAATCTGAATCTCGACACCTTGCTGTCGGGTACTCAGCAGGTGGCGGCAGCCCAGCAGGTGCTTGAACATGCGGAAGAAGAGCTCGATCGTCCAGCGAAGCTGATACATCTCTGCGATCAGTTCTGCGGGGACGTCCAGCAGATCCGTGGCGATTCTCAGGGTTCCATCGCTGCTGGGGGCTGTACTGGAGAACTTGCGTCCCCGGCGTCGACCGCGGCTGGTGTGAGCGGAGCAGCGGACGGAGATCAGCCTCAAGGTATGGTTGGTTCGTGTCTTCTTGTGTCGCAATTCGATGATTTGGTCAGCCTGAACTCCAGCAGCCGTCGCTTCGGGCGTGAGCGGTCGTTCTTCAATTGTCTCATACGCCAGCCTGTCACGGACTCGACAGACATAACTGCTTCCAGCGTTATGGATCTTATTCCAGAGTCGGAACGTCATGTAACCACGATCGATAACATAGCAGTGGTCTGGTTCGATTGTCCGCTCCAAAACTTTTCGTTCGTCCGCATCTCCCTTCGGGTTGGCTGAGGTGGCTTCAATCCGCTTCGGAAGACCACGCAGGATTTCAAAATGTGTATGCAGGCGATAGCCGCACGTTGGTTTCTCGGAACAGTTGGTGATCCAGGCGAGTCGGGCGATCCGTGCCAAGGTGGGAATCACTGAACCATCCACAGCGACCAGAGTCTTACCCAGCCCTCGGAAGCGCTCCGGGGCTGGTGCGTCGGGCAACTGGTCAGCCAACTCGCGAGCAATCTTTTTGAGCGGTTCAGGATCAAAGAGCTTCACCGATTCGGAGAGGGAGCCCAATGACGTTCGAGGGATCTTGAGTCTCTGCTGGATCTTCTTCAGCTGCGACACCTGCTGCAGGCCACGCAGCGAGTCGACGATGGGAGAATAGAACCAGAGCAGCACCAGCGTGCAATACTGGTCCATGTGCAGCTGTCGATTTCCCGCTGTATCCCGTGCGGTTCCAACCGCATGTAAACGCTTCAGGAAGGGCCTCAGCACCCGAAAGTACTTCAGACCATGAATATTCTTGGCCGAGATCTTCGGCGCTGGTTCGTCATCCGAGTCGGGAGCTTGCTCTTTTGGCATCCGGGCACGCTGACATGGCAGATAAACTGACCAAATGACGGGCAAAAATGCCCCTCTGGCATCTTGCAATCAGTATCTTGGCCATGCGCAAATGGCGTGCCGAACAGTATTGGCTTGATCTCGTGATTGCCACGCGGAATCCAGAAGAGTTCAAGCTGAAGCAATTAAAGCCGCTCATCGAATATGGTGCTTCTCCACGCGCGTCGATCAATCTCTGTCTGGCGGCCCGAGCCAACGCCTTCCTGGCGGGGCGTGGCTATGTGACTCCGCAAGACGTCAAGGATATCGCCCTTGATGTTCTGAGGCACAGGATTGTCTTGACGTATGAGGCAGAAGCAGAACAAATGACCTCGGATGATGTTGTCCGAAAGGTGCTGGAGTCCGTGCCGGTCCCCTGATTCTCCACGATACTCCAGACTTCGTGTCCGGGCCACGACCGCTCCAGTGGTATCGGGGCCAGGCTGCGGACAGGATGCAGTGGTGAGGCACGCGCTCACCGTGCCCCCCTCAATCAGGGTTACAGTCATCGTTGATATTCGGCAGGAAGATTGATGGCCGTTCGAAATCTGGAAGACATCCTTAAAGACGTTCGTCGACTGCAAATCGTTGCCAAACGCCAGGTGAATGATTTGCTGGCGGGTGAGTACCTGAGTGCGTTTCAGGGACGCGGGATGGAATTTAATGCCGTGCGGGAGTATGTCCCGGGCGACGAGATTCGATCTATCGACTGGAACGTCACCGCCAGGGCAGGATCGCCGTTCGTGAAGACATTCTGCGAAGAGCGGGAACTGACGGTTCTGTTGCTGATCGACGTCTCTGCGTCCGGGGCGTTTGGTTCGCAGCAGCGAAGTAAGATGGAGACCGCCATAGAAGTTGCCGCCGTGTTGATGTTCACTGCGCTAAAGAACAACGACAAAGTGGGTGTCCTGTTCTTTGCAGATGATGTGATCAAGTACATCCCACCACGGAAAGGTCGAGCCAATGTCCTGCGGTTGATTCGCGAACTTCTGGCGTGTGAACCGGTCAAAGCCCGCACTGACGTGACGAAGGCGCTGGAGTATCTGGGACGTGTTCAGCGGCGGAAATGTGTGGTCTTTCTGATGAGTGATTTTCTGGGGGATGATTGTTCTCACGCACTGGCCATCGCCAACCGCCGGCATGACTGCGTCGCCGTGACGTTAACGGATCCGCGCGAGTCCGAAATTCCCGATGTCGGCTTTTTGACTCTGCGGGATGCAGAAACTGATGAAATTCTGGAACTCGACACCCGGCATCCCCGCGTTCGTGCCCTGTTCGCCAAAGTGGCAGCGGAGCGAGAAGCGACGCTGACGGGCTGGCTTCGTCGAGCCAATGTGGACCGGCTTGCGATCCAGACAGACCAGCCCTATGCGCTCAGTCTGCAAAAGTTCTTTCGTAGTCGGGAGCGACAACGATGAAACGGGCGCCATGCGTGTCGAATTGGGGCCTGACGCGTCGACGGTTTGCGTTACGCCCGCCAGGAAATAGGGAATCGCTGCGAGTATTCGTTTTGGGGCGACGGTTGCTGGCCGTGCCGTTGCTGCTCCTATTTTGCAGTGCGTGCGGGACTTCTCAGCCGGACCGTGGCGGTGCTGTTGCCGAGAAGGGGGATTTCCTTGAACGGGTCACAGAGAAAGGTCCCGTCAAACTTGTCGTACGAGTCAGCCCGCCAGAACCCCGGCTTTCCGACCTGTTGCAGATGGAAGCCACTGTGATCTTCCCGGAAGGAGTCGAAGTCCGTTCACCCGATTTTGGTGAAGGGGTCGGCGATTTCCTGGTCCGAGACTACTCGGAAACCAAACCACCACGAAGTTCGCTTCAGGATAAGGGACTCGACAGTCGCCGGTTCCTGTATGAACTGGAACCGACGCAGACCGGTCGTCATCTGATTCGCTCACTCGCTCTGGAATTTGTTGATCGGCGACCAACGTCCGAGATCCGGGACCAGCTCGCCTTGATCGAGTCGGAACCTCTTGAGGTCGAGGTCACCTCCGAACTGGCTGATCAGATTCCCAGCTTGTCTGACCTGGATCCGATGCTGCCCCCTCGTGCGCTCGATTCTTCGCCACTTCCGAAATGGTGGATGCTGAGTCTGGCGGCAATTGCAGCAGGGGCAGTCGTATGGTGGCGATACCTTCGAAAACGAAAGCGAATCGCAGTTTCGCCACCGCCGTCACCAGAGGAGATTGCTCACGCCGAACTGAAACGGCTGCTCTCAGAAAAGCTGCCGGAACAGGGACTCATAAAGGAATTCTATCTTCGTCTGACGGGGATCGTCCGCCGGTTTATCGAAGGGACGACAGGAGTCCGAGCGCCCGAACTGACAACCGAAGAATTTCTTCGGACGATGCGGACGAGGGACATCTTCTCTGCCGAACGCGCTGTCCGTCTGAAGGACTTTCTCGAGGTGGCAGACATGGTGAAGTATGCTGGCCAGCAACCCTCTGCTGACCAGATCGAGTTGTCGATCAGCCGTGCTCACGAATTTGTCGACCTCAACCGACGACAGGAATCGATGCCGATTTCCACGGAGGGAAACTGAACAATGGACGCGTTTCGCTTTCACTCCTGGGGATGGTTTCTCGCCATCGTCCTCGTTCTGCTGATGGGTTGGTTTCGCTTGAGGCTGCGATCGCGACCGGCTGCGATTTTCTCAAGTATTGAGGGACTGAAGGGATTGCCGGTCACCTTCGCGCAGAGGGTCCGCCGAACGTTGCCGCTGCTCTACGGACTGGCGCTGGTGCTGATCATCATGGGGTTGGCTCGCCCTCAATCGGGTAAGTCCGAGTCGAGACTCACGGGCGAAGGGATTGCGATCGAACTGGTACTGGATATCTCGGGCTCAATGGAGGCGATCGATTTTCAGCTTGGTGATAAAGATGTAAGTCGGCTCGAAGCGGTGAAGCACGTGATCTCGGAATTCATCCTCGGTTCTCGAGCAAGCGGTCTCAGCGGCCGAAAGGATGATCTGGTGGGCGTGGTGGCCTTCGGCGGATTTGCCGACAGCAAATGTCCGCTCACACTGGATCACGGTGCTCTGGTGGACATCGTGCACAGCCTTGAGGTTCCGAAACCGATACGCGATCGACGGGGACGGTTGATCAAAGCGGATATTCTGAAAGAAGACCTCGCGACGGCGATCGGGGATGGATTGGCACTGGGTGTCGACCGGTTGCGGAACGTCAATGCGAAAAGCAAAGTCGTGATCCTGCTGACCGACGGCGATAACAACGCCGGTGTCGTAGATCCGCGAGAGGCTGCAGAGATTGCCAAAGAATCGGGAGTGAAAGTTTACACGGTTGGTATTGGACGGAATGGAGTTGTTCCGCTTCCTCAAGAAGATGAGTTTGGTAAGCGAGTGCTGGTTCCCGCCCAGTTTCGCATCGACGAAGAACTGCTGCGCGAGATGGCGACGACCGCCAACGGGGAATATTTCCATGCGTCTGATGCGTCAGGCCTGACCAAGGTGTATTCACATATTGACCGACTTGAAAAATCACAATTCCAGGAAACGAAGTACTCGGAGTACACAGAGCTGTTCCGCTGGTTTGCAGGACCTGGCCTCGCCATCGTCCTGGGAATCGGGATACTGAGCGAAACCCGTTTTCGCTCGCTCCCGTAGACGACGTTACAGTCGACAACCGTCCGCAAGCGGCGGGAGACCGCAGGCAAACTTCACACAAAATGGGAATCACATGGTCACAATCGCACAGGGAAATCGCCGGTCGGTCTCTCAAGCCGCGTGATGAATCCGTATTGAAAAGATGAACGTGCGAATCCCTCTTTCTTGTCGGTACGAAAGATGAACTGGCAGCATCCTGAAGCTTTGTATTTGATCTTGCCGCTGTGCGTCGGATGGCTCGTGCTTGCACTGGAGTCTCAGCGGCGCCGCAGACGTGCGCGAGAAGCATTTGCAGCTCAGGCGATGTGGGAGCGGATCCTTCCCGAGGAATCGCGTCTCCGGTTCTTCACCAAACTGCTTCTTCGCGAAGGTGCGATGATCGCCGGTCTGGTGGCGCTGGCCGGACCACGATTCGGGACAGAAGTCGAACAAGTCGTGCCGCGCGGTTCTGACATCTATGTTCTGATCGATATCTCCCGGTCGATGCTGGCTGATGACGTCGTCCCCTCGCGACTCGGCCGCGCAAAAGCGGACGTTGCATCGCTGCTCAATCGTCTTGAGGGCGAGCGGGTGGGACTGATCGCATTCGCGGGGCAGGCGGTGGTGAAGTGCCCACTGACGGTTGACTACGATTCGTTTCGTCGATCGTTGGATGAATTGGATCCCGACAGTGCACCGCGCGGAGGAACGGCAATTGGTGACGCGATTCGGAAGGGACTGGAGGTGTTCAGCGCAAACGCCGAACGTGATCAGACGATGATTCTGATCACCGATGGCGACGATCAGAAGTCCTATCCACTGGAAGCGGCCGCGGCGGCCAACGAGAGACGCGTATCCATCTTCACCATCGGTCTCGGAGACGCAGAACGGGGGGCACGGGTCCCGCTGAAGGGAGATGTACAGGGTTATCTCGAGTACCAGGGGCAACAGGTCTGGAGCAAACTGGATGGCGATCTGCTGGAACAGATTGCGCTGAAAACGGCCGGCATCTACGTTCCTGCCGGAACGCGTTCGTATGACCTCGGTGAACTGTACGAAGCCCACCTGCGGGGACGACGGGGAGCGGAAGAGGCCAGTCAGAAGAAAATCCGCTATTCCGAGAAGTTCCAGACGTTTCTGGCGATGAGCCTGCTGCTGCTCCTCGTGGACTTGGGGATCAGCGTTTATCGCAAGCCGGCTGGCTTGCCACAGAATGCGCTTTCGCTGCCCGGAAATCCGTCCAGGGAACGTCGTCGAGGGGCCACCGTATCCAGTCTGATCGCCCTTCTGGCGGTCCTTCCGTGGGCCCCTGGTCCGCGTAACGTCGTCCATGCCATCGAACCGGCTGCCAGTTTGAAAGAAGGTTTACAGCTCTACTCGTCGGAGAAATATGACGAGGCCCTGACGCGATTCACAGAAGCGAAAGAAGAACTGGATCAGCGCAAGTCAGCGGATGCCGCCGTTGCCGCGTTCGACGAAGCCTGTGCGGCTCATCGAAAAGGTGATTTCGAAGTGGCCAGGAAAGCCTACCTCCGCGCGGGTCTCAGTCTGGACCGACGAATCGCGACATCGGCACACTACAACCTGGGAAATCTGTCCGCCGAAAAGGCGCGGACTCTGGCGGGTGAGAAGCCCGAACTGGTGGCACCAAAGGACCGTCAGGAAATCCTGGATCAGTTGTCGCATGCGGTTGCCGCTTACCGGCATTGTCTGGAACTTCAGTCAGATCATCCTTCTGCACGACGTAATCTGGAACTGGTTCGACGATGGATCAAGTACTACTCAGACCGGTGGAACGAAATTGATCGACAGAAGCGGCGGGACGAATCAAACCTGCTGACATTTCTGAATTACATCGTCGAAGATCAGACGACCCTGAAAAATTCTGTTGAGGGACTGCAGGAACCTGTCCGTTCAAATACCTTTGCCGAATTGAAGCGGGCCCAGGAACTGCTCAAAGAAGAGATCCCGACGCTGCGGGAAAAGATCGATTCCGAGCTCCGCTCGCCGCATGATCCGCAGTCTGGCAACGCATCGGCTCCATCGAAGGAGTTGGAGGACGGAATCAAGCTGCTACAGAGCTGGGCCGACACCGCAGCGGAAAAGATGGGGTCCGCAGCGCGGCGGCTGTCTGGAAAAGATCGGGAAAAGGCGGTCATCGATCAGCAGGCGGCACTGGATGAGCTTGATCGTATCTGGGAAGGAGTCATCCCCTTCAAGCCCCTGCTCGCTGAAGACATTGTTCAGCAGAAACAAATCACAGCCGCCCTCGCGGCAGATTTGCCGGAAGAGACTGACTCGGAAGAACCCCCTGCTTCAGCGGAATCGGACTCGCTGCCTCTCGTCAATGACACGGCACCTGCTGGAGAATCGCAGGATCAAAACCCGAATCCATCGAATCGGCTGCCGCAGATGCTCGCCGGGACTGAGATGTCAGCAGAGGAACTCGCAAGAGTTGTCGCCAGGCAGTTGAAAACGCTCAAGCGGACTCAACTTCTTGTTCCCAAGGCAGAAGCAGAACTCGACGAGCTCGAGGCCCCTAGGGATGATTCTCAGCAGGACGATAAAGCGGCGACCGCGATGCAAAAAGTGGATCCGGAAGACGCGAAGAAAGGACTTCGAGTCGCCATCGCTCGTACTCCGGATGCCGTGAAGCAGATGGAAGAAGCCATCCAATCCCTCAGGCAGAACGACAGGCGGGCCGCCGCGCGACAGGCAGAGGAAGCACTGCGGATTCTGGAGGAAATCGAGCGGGAACAACCCAAGGATGACCAGCAGCAGGAGCAGGACCAGAAGGATCAGGATCAGCAGGACCAGCAGAACGACGAGAAACAGGATCAGCAGCAGGACAACAATCAGAAGGAATCGCCCGAAGAAGAACAGAACAAGAAAGATGAGAGTCAGAACAAGGGCCAAGACGAATCGAAGGAGCGTCGGCCGGACCCCGTTCAGGCGTCCAATGATCGTCTTGAGGATGCACTCCGAAAGGTGCGTGAACGGCAGCAGGAAAAGCGAGATCGAGATCGTAAACTGAAGGGACAATTTCTCGGTCGCGTCCCAGTCGACAAGGATTGGTAATGTCATCGCGCGTACAATTTGATTTTCGGAATCGACGGTATTTCTTTTCAGCAGGGATCTGGTTGCTGGTCTGCCTGATCGGAACTGCCGAACTGATTGCCGCTGCGCCTGAGGTTCGCGTTGTGACCAGTGCCGAGGAAATTTACGTCGGCGACAGCATCGACTATCAGGTGGAAGTTCAAAATGTAGAAAGTCCACCTCGCCCCGATTTGTCAGGTTTCGAAGAGCTGTTTGACGTCGCTGCCAAGGGAGATTCTTCCCGAAATCAGTCGTCCATCACGATCATCAACGGGAAAGTGTCTCAGCAGAACATTCTGAGCCATGTCTTTCTCTACCGTCTTACACCTCGCATCGCAGGGGAACTGACGATTCCCCCTGCCAAGGTCAGCATTGAGGGGAAGACCTATTCGAGCGAGGAAGTGCCGCTCAAGGTGATTGCGGCTGAGGAGCAGGATCTTGTCCTGATGGAAATGAAGGTGAATCCCTCGCAAGTCTACCCGACCCAGCCATTCACGGTGACGCTGCGGGTTCTGGTGCAGCCTGTTCCGAATAACCCGAAATTGGATCCCCTGACACCGCTCACACAACGACCACCGCATTTGCAGGTTAACTGGGTCGATCCTCCTTCAGGGCTGACAGCCTCCGACAAGCAGATGTGGTTGCAGCCAATGCTCTCGGATGACGGAGTTGGCTTTACGTTGAATGATCTCAGTACACGGACAGACTCGTTTTTTGGCGGTTCCCGCGCCGCCGTTTTCAACCTGGTGAAAGGACGTGAAAGCCGCAAAAATTTTGAGGGGAAGGACGTCGACTACTTTGTGTATGAACTTTCCAGGACCCTGACTGCCGAGAAGACGGGGGAATACGCACTTGGACCCGCATTCGTGAAAGGGACGTTCGTCGCCGGGGTCGAGCGGCGGGAGTATCGCGGGCGACGGCTGGTCGCCAGTTCTCCAGCAATCAAGCTTGAGGTGCGTGAGGTTCCCTCGCCCCGCCCCCCGACATACTGTGGAGGCATTGGTGAGTATCGTGTCACGGCGTCTGCCAGCCCGATGAAACTTCGAGTCGGGGATCCCCTGACTTTGACGCTCAAGTTCGATCGAGGGAACCAGGCAGGGTCGCTCGATCTCATTTCCGCTCCGGGTCTGGCCGAGATTCCCGAGCTCGCCGAAAATTTTGATTTGATCGACAAAAGTCCGACCGGGCGAGTTGAAGGGACTTCGAAGCTGTTTACCTACGCACTGCGTCCAAAACGCCTCTCGTCGGGTGTCCCGCCCCTTTCGATTTCCACCTTTAATCCTCAAAGCGAGCAGTTCGAGACGATTGCGACTCAACCAATCCCGCTGGAAATCACGGAGGCGGATCGATTGAGCGTGGGAGATATCAAAGGGAGCCTCACGACGTCCTCGCCCGCAGCGATCAAATCGCGTGCGGAGGGGATCTTTCAGAACATTACGAACCTTTCGGCCGTTCGAAATCAGCGAGTCAGCCTGCTCTCGTACGTGGTCGCGTCTGGCGCGGTCTGGGGTGGTGCGGGGGTTGCAATCGGACTGACTGCACTGCTCCGGCGTCGAAATTCAGACGAGCGATTCGTGCGACGCCAGCAGGCCCGCAGCAACGCACAGCGAAGATTAAGTGAAGCCCGGTCACTCACCGGCAAAGGTGACGCGAAAGTGGCTCTTCGTACGCTGCGTGCTGCGTTAATAGGACTGATTGCCGACCTGAAAAACCGGGTGGCGGACGGTCTGACGTCGGCGGACGTTCGTGAAATTCTTGCCGGTTCGTCCGTGACGGAAGAAGACCGAGCGGCGGTGATTCGACTGCTGGAGTCGATCGAGTCGGCAGAGTACGGGGGGGCTCAATCGGTTCAAATTGAAGAGGCGATGGGCGAGACGTCTCGTCTGATCGGCAGGTTGACAAGCGGTCTGGAACGAGCCTGAAGCTCGCGTCCGGGGACATCACAGGCGTTGTGAATTGCGGGTTAAGATGAAATTGATTGCGACTGTTTCTCGACTACTCTGCGTATTTCTCCTGATGACGGGACAGCAAGTTTCTGCTGCGGATTCCGGGGCAGCAGAGCGTTCGTTCGTGCGGGCTCTGGAACTTTTCGATTCAGCAAAATCGACCAAAGACTACCTCAAATCCGCCAGCGAACTGGAGTCGATCGTCGCGGACGGCTACCGCAACGGTGCCGTCTATTACAACCTGGGGAATGCCTACTTCCGGGCTGGGCAATTCGGTCGGGCGATTTTGAATTACCGCAAGGCCAGGTCCTACCTTCCCACCGATCCTTATCTCAAAGCCAACCTGGAACAGGCACTGGCGATGGCTCCAGGACGACTGACCGAAGTTCCGCAGCCGTGGTGGACACACGTTTTCTTCTGGACGGACTGGCTTTCTTTTCCGTCGAAATGCCTCACATTTTTGATCGGAATGTCGATAAGTGCGGTTGCAGCGGTTGTGGCATTCTGGTTTCGTCGCCCCCGTTTTTGTTTGCCGATTGCAGGCCTCGTCGTGGCGAGCCTGGCGATGGGCCTGGACGCCTGGCTGACCGATCCCGAATTACTGGATGCTGACCGAGCTGTCATCACTCTAGAAACGATTGCCAGAAAAGGGACCGGAGAAGCTTACGAAGCGGCATTTGATCATCCACTGCGGGATGGAGCAGAATTTCGGGTGCTCGGTGAAACACCCGGCTGGACGTTCGGCCACTTTGAAGGCATCGGCGATGGATGGATCCGAAATGACTGTGTCGCAAGGTGATCTGGCAGAAAGCCGAAACCGGCCACGACCCCTGTGCAGTGGTCGGTCCTCTGAGATTCTCGACTGTTGGTGTTATATCACCTGTTAATAGGAACCTTACCCTCTCGATACGATTCGTTTTCTCGCCCCCGGAACACTCGCGTGCCGGACGCGATGTCGGTACAACGAGTATCGTTGTTACAGTCTGCTCGGCTTACTGAAATGTCATCTGACCACATACTACGTAGCGCTGTCGTGTGTATTTGAGGGCTCATTCGCTTTGAGCTGAGCCCCTGAAGCATTTTCAAGAGGAGTTTCAACTGTGGATAGTATCGAATCAAACGGCGGTGTTTCGCGCCGCGACCTGCTGAAAACGACCGGCACCGTCGCCGCCGCATCGGCACTGGCCGGAATCGTGATTCCAAAGCACGTCTATGCTGGCGAAACGAATACGATTCAAGTTGCTCTGATTGGAGCCGGGGGACGTGGCACGGGAGCTGCCGAGAACGCGTTGTCGACGAAGCTCGGCCCCGTCAAACTGACTGCCATCGCGGATGTCATTCCCGAGAAACTGAAATCAAGCTATGACGCGCTGAAAGCCAAGTTCAACGAGATGGTCGATGTCCCGGAAGACCGAAAGTTCATCGGTTTCGACGGGTACAAGCAGGCGATGGATTCGTTGAAAAAGGGTGACGTTGTCATTCTCACGACGCCTGTGGCCTTCCGCTGGGTTCACTTCAAATACGCGATTGACCGCGGTCTGAACGTGTTCATGGAAAAGCCCACCACGGTCGACGGTCCCAGCACTCGCAAGATGCTGGCTCTTTACGAAGAGTCCCTGAAGAAGAATCTGAAGGTCGGTGTCGGTCTGATGTGCCGCCACTGCGAAGCCCGTGGAGAACTGTTCGAGCGGATTCAGGATGGCCAGCTCGGTCAGCTCAACCTGATGCGAGCCTACCGCGTGACCGGTCCGACCGGTTCGGCTTTCGTCGGTAAGCGCCAGGGTGACATCAGTGAATTGATGTACCAGATCCGCAACTTCCACGGCTTCCTCTGGGCCAGTGGTGGTGCCTTCAGCGACTTCCTCATTCACAACATCGACGAATGTTGCTGGATGAAGGATGCCTGGCCTGTGGAAGCAAAGGGCTACGGTGGGCGTCACTACCGTGGTGAGTACGTCGATCAGAACTTCGATTCGTACACGGTAGAGTACACGTTCGCCGACGGTGCGAAGCTGATGCTCGAAGGTCGCGGCATGATCAACTGTGCGAATGAGTTCGCCAGTTACTGTCACGGGACCAAGGGTTCGGCAGTGATTTCCCAATCGGGCCACGCTCCTTCGAAGGCTCGGATCTTCAAGGCACAGAAGATGACCGAAGACGAAGTCGTCTGGCGTGCCAAAGAACCCGAACCAAACCCCTACCAGTTGGAATGGGATCACTTGATGAACGCCATCCGTTCAGACAAGCCCTACAACGAAGCCAAGCGGGGCGCCGAAGCCAGTCTCGTCACCTCGATGGGACGTATGGCCTGCCATACAGGCCGCGTGATCACCTTCGACGAGATCCTGAACTCGGACCACGAGTTTGCTCCGAACGTCGACAAGCTGACCCTCGACGGCCCAGCACCTTTGCTGGCCAACGCCGAAGGAAAGTACCCTGTACCAGCCCCCGGTATCAAAACCACCCGCGAGTACTAGGATTCTGTTGATCTGAATTGCAGACAACAACCCCGCCGAAGCGATTCGGTGGGGTTGTTTTGTTCAGCCCAAGGCTGATGCGTCGACCGGATGTTCAAACGTTTGAGGCATGCGCAGTGATCGGGCCGATGAGGTCGGCAGAACGAGTCCTCAATACAATGTCGAGCCACGGCGGATTCTGGAGTGGTAGTCGTTCCGTTCCCCACCTGTCAGTGAACCGAGGCAGTCAGCCACGTCGGTACATTCAGTCGGTCAGCTCACTCTCGTCAGTCGTTAACGTCAATGGATCGTCCCGAGAAACGCTCAGCACGATTCCAATCGCGAGCAGACTGACAACCAGGTTGCTTCCCCCGGCACTGATGAGCGGATGCGAGATCCCTTTGGGGGGGACCATGGCAGTAACGACGGCAATGTTCAGCATTGCCTGACCGGCGAGCTGCGTTAGTAGTGTGAATCCGATCAGAAAACCGAAGCGACTGCGGTCCAGGTGACTGATCATTCTGAGACCTGAGAGATACAGTCCGCACCATAGTGCGATGAGACTCAGTCCGCCGATCAGACCGAGCTCTTCTCCGATCACCGCGAAGACGAAGTCCGTGTTCGCTTCGGGAAGAAAGCTCAGTTTCTGCCAGCCTCGGCCCAGTCCGACGCCGTGCAGCCCCCCTGCACCGAGCGTGACGAGCGACTGCTTCAACTGGTAGGGCGAGTTCTCGAAGTTCGTCCAGGACTCGATGAAACCCACGATGCGTCGCTGCTGATAAGGTTTCATGGCCAGTGTCGTCAGGATCGTGGGGATACCAACGGCCAGCCCCAGCAGAAAGTTGCGTAGCGGCCATCCTCCCATGAACAGCACCAGAGCTGCACTGGCGAGCAGGAAGAGTGACGTTCCAAGGTCGGGCTCAATCAGAACAAGGGGGACCGAGAGCACCACGGGGAGCAGGAACGGGACAGTCCCCTGAACCCATCGGGACAGCAGGTGCCGGTTTCGATCGAGGATCCAGCACATCATCAGCGGGACGGCAATTTTGGCGAGTTCGGACGGTTGAGCGGTCATGCCGGGGACGCGAATCCACCGCTGAGCCCCTTTCACGCGGACGCCCACTCCAGGGATCAGCACCAGAATCAATAGAATCACCGTCGCGACGAACAGCCACGGTGCGCATGACTTCCAGAATTCGGGGTCCCGTGTGGCTGCGAAGTACGCTGACAGAAGTCCTACTGTGAGGAAGATCAGATGTCGCGAGAGATAGACTTGCTCGTATTCGGTCGGCCACGACGTGACGCTGGCACTGTGAACCATCAACAGCCCGAAGCCGAGCAACAGGGCTGCGAAGGCGACAAAAAGTTGACGGCACAAGTCCACCGGATTCTCCTGCTGCGTCCTCCGCCTCCTGAAGTCAGCGCGTTCCCGTCCCTTACGTGATGCTCATTTGCGTGCCATCGGCAGTCTGCGATGGTAACTTCACTCAAAAATCGGGGCCGCAGAAACTTGGGGCGAGCGATGTCATGACAGCCGAAATCCCCGGAAAAACCGCTTTCTTCCTCGATCCCAAAGTGGCGTCAAGACTTGGGAGTCGGACGTCGATTCGAGAAAGTCTGTTACAGGTCATTTCCTATTCGGATTTGGCGAAATAGAATACAGCCGAGGCACGTGACAGTGATCCTCACCTTCATCAGCACGGTGGCGAATCGATCTGCTGATGAGAACCGAACCGTGTACACCTGCGATTCGAGAATTGGATAGAACATGGACCTTCCCGTCCTGGACATGGCCGCTCCTGTCGAAGTCTATGAAGATCCGCTGGCTCTCATGGACGAAATTGACGAGCTGAAAAAGAAACAGGATGCGACCATCCTCGCTCACTTCTACGTGGACGGTGATCTGCAGGACATTGCCGATTTCACGGGAGACAGTCTGAAGCTGGCTCGCGATGCGACCAAGGTGACGACCTCAACGATCGTGTTCTGCGGCGTTCACTTCATGGGTGAATCGGCCAAGATTCTCAATCCCGAAAAACGGATTCTGATGCCCGACCTGCAGGCCGGCTGTTCGCTGGCTGACAGTTGTCCGGCAGACCGACTGGCCGCTTATCAGGCCGAACTGCGTGCGAAGGGACACGACTTCCAGACAGTCGCGTACATTAACACCACCGCAGCCGTGAAGGCGTTGTGCGACTGGATCGTGACCAGCGGCAACGCGCGAGAGATCATCGACCGGGTTCCCGCAGATAAAGAAATTCTGTTCGTTCCCGATCAGCATCTGGGACGCTATTTGAGTTCCGTGACGGGCCGCCCGATGATCCTGTGGCCCGGCTCCTGCATGGTGCACGAGGTGTTCAGCATTCAGGACCTGCTGCGAGCCAAGCGTAACAACCCCGGTTCGCTGGTCATGGCACACCCGGAATGCCCCGCGAATATTCTTGAGATCGCCGATGTCATTGGCGGCACCGAGAAGATGCGTAAATACGTCGCGTCCGTGACGGAACCGAAGACGTTCCTCGTCGCGACCGAAGCCAACATGATTCATCCGTTGAAAAAACTGGCTCCGCAGCACGAATACATCCCTGTTCCCGGAATCATGGCCTCCACGGGTGAGACGTGTGCGTGCAACCGCTGTCCTCACATGGCCCGGAACACACTGCAGAAGGTCAGGGACTGTCTCAAGAACGGCAGCCCCGAGATTGTCTGGCAGCCTTACTTCGCCCAGGCACAAGAGGTCTTGAAACGAAGTCTGCTTGAGTAGAAACGGTGGCCGCTCGCAGGGGATTGTGCTGGACTCGCGAGCCCGCAATCCCGATGCGGCTTATTTCAAGACGAAGCTGAGCGAGTTGGAAGCCCGCTTCTTACTCAGTTCATCGACAATGGTCAGCTTCAGCGTGTATGCGCCTGTCGACAGACCCTCGGGGATGTAGAACTGGTAGTTGTGGAAGTAATCGCGGCGTGGGTTACGGCAGAAATCTTCCGTCGAAGGGAAGCCCTTCGTCCAGACGATCTGCCCCTCGGAGTCCTTGATTTCGATCAGGGACTTGAGTGAAGTGCGGTATTCGCCGTCCGCGGTCATCGCACTCACAAAATTTTCGACTTCCGCGTAGAGCAGGACCTCGTGTCCCGGCGTAAACTCGTTACGTGGAAATCGTTCATAGTTTCCGAAGTACGAGATCTTCCGGCAGAAGGTCATGTTCTTGATCGACAATCCGGCTTGTTCGCGCATCTGTCTGAGAGCCCCGCTGAGTGGCGGAACTGTTTTGGCGGCGCGTTCGACCTCGTCGGGAAACTGAGCCGTATCCAGGCTGTTCGACATGGCCCAGAGAAGTTGCTGCCAGTATTCCTGCTGTGCGTTGTCCACACTGGGAATGGCCGTCAGTGCCTGTTCCTGTCGTTGTGCCATCAGGTAGAGCAGTCGCAAGTGGGCGTGTCTACGGATGTGCTCGTTCATGCGGTCCCCGTCCAGGTCTGACTTGGTCGAGGCAAGTTCCTGTTCAATCCGGGAGATCAAGGCTTCCAGGTCGTCTTGCCAGGGCAACATGGGGAGAGTGCCGACGGTGATGGGACCACTTGGGATCTCGGACTGATCAATGTCGTAGGGAAGACGCGTCGTTTCTGGTTTGTCGGAGCCTTCCGACTTCGACTTGGCGAGTCGAGACGCGGCGGCGTGACCGAGGTGCCGATCGGCCCACTTGGGGACGCCGGACTCTGAGGCGGCCACCTGTTCGACGTCGCTTGCGAGGGTGTCAGCGGTTGCAGCGGCCTGTTCTGGCTTCGCGGGTTCGGCATCCCAGTCGTTCGTTTCGCTTGCGGTGAATTCGGCTGCGGCGGCCTCGCCCTTCTTTGGATGGCCCGTCTCGACAGCGTCCTGGTCGGCCTTTTCGTCTTCTTCGACCGAGTCGAAACGAACCTTGCCGATTTCCGAAACGGCATCCGACTCGTCAGAGAACGGCTGATTCGCCTTCGAGACATGCTCGTCCACTTGTTTGTGGCGTACATCATCTGAGGGAATTGATTCAGCGTCGAACTGTGGCTCATCAGCATCGAACGAATCGTGAGCCAGGGAGGCGTGACCCGTTGTACTGACGGCGGAATCGCCTGGATGGTCGCCGGACGAATGTTCCGCCGTCTCGATATGCTCTGCATCAGCAGGACGGTCTTCGGACGATCGACTTGCACCGCGCGCTGTCTTTGGCGAGCGGAAGGAAATATCCGACTGCGACTTGAGATCCGACTCTGACTTGGCCTTGCGCGATCCCTTCAGGAAGGGTGACGCGAGGGGGCGGTCACCCAGACTCTCTGCCCGACCGAACGGCGCAGGCAGCATACATCCCCCCGCCGTAAGCGAGAGAAGTACGAGCATCAGCGGGCCGAACACGGATCGCATACCGATATCCAAAGGGAAACGCCACAACTTCGGCGGGAAATACGAGTATTGGAGGTGCACAATCGAAGATGAGATTCAATATGACTGGAATGTCGCGGACACTAGCCAAAAAATCAGAACGCAACAAGACCGGTTTAGAGGGTGATTTGCCATTCTGATTTTTGGATGGGCTTGGAACTTACTTCGGTGAAGTCCCCTGCGAAAGAGGGACTTCATTCTGCCATGGAACGCCCGCGACAGGATCGAAACGCGGGCGATGACCGATGACCTGCCATCACTCGTCCGTTCTGATCGACCACAAATACTGCTTGATCGCCTCAAACTGCCGACGGGCGTTCCCCCCTTCGACCTGAGTGGCTGCGGTTGTTTTCAGATCAGGTGCAAACCTGGGCATGCGAGAGCCCATGTCGTAACGGGGTGGATCGAGCATTTGACGCAGTGCGAATTCAGGCCGGAGTCGGTCTTTCGCAAAGGCAAAGTTGATCCCCAGGGCGATCTGAGTGGCTTTGTCTCCACGTGGAACATCCTTCCCGACAGCATGACACTGGCGGCAATCCAGCCCACCATCCCGCAGGGTCAGTAGCCGCCCCTGTTCGACTTTGGCCGATGTCAGCTCGGTCGGTACTGGCTCTTCGAAAGCGACGCCGTGTTCGGAGGCCAACTCGTGTGCGATCAGGTTGGCGTAGGCAGGGAAGCTGGGCATGCGGGCGCGGAGCCAGGGACGTGGCTTCTGCTTGATGTTGCCTGCGAGGAACTGGGCAGTCCACGGCCCCTGCAGCTTTTCACCGACCCATGTCAGATGCGGGACCGCCTCGGGCGATTGTCCCGAACCTTCTTCGGCGATGATCTCGGGCCACAGGGAGGATGCGGAATCTCGTGAGTGACAGGCCGAGCAGCGGAGTGATGTCAGAATTTGCTGGAGGCGTCCTGAGTCTTCAGGAGTGGAGTTGACAGGCGTGCGCCCGGACTTGAGGTACTGACCTAGCGATGAGCGATCGTCGTCGTTTAGGTCGTAGGTGATGCGATGCGGGCCGGTCGCTTCGGTTTGCAGGCAGCCTTTTGTAGCAGTCCCCATGAAAAGCGAACGGACATCAGGTGGTGCCAGCTGGTCGGTCTCTTTTGTCTGGTGACAGTGATGACAACGGAGCTCGAGGAAGCGTTTGTGACCTCGCTTGACGTCCCCTTGAAGGGGATTTGCTGACGCGGGGACCATGCCTGTCGAGGAGTGTTCGAGATAGGCCGACAGGGCGACGACTTCCTCCGGTGTCAGATGAAAATCGGGCATCCGGCTTGTCGTGTGATTCCGATGAGGTGCTGCCAGGAATCGCTGCAACTGTCCTGGCTTGAACTTGGACTTTACGAAATGGAGTGAAACCCGATCCCACTCGGCGTTCTCGTCAGACCGGGTGAATGTGTGGCAGGCGATGCATCCAAGTCGTTCGTAGAGGACGGCCCCTTTCTCAATCGCGTCCGTGACATCGGCCGGCTCCTGTGATCCTGCAGGCGAAAGCTCCGAATCCGGTATCGAAGTGAGATAAGCGACAAGGTCAGCGACCGCTTGATCATCAGTTTTACCGAGCAGGCGCGGCATCGTTGCGTCAGGACGTACGTGAGCGGGATGGCGGAGCCATTCATTCAGCCAGCCTGGTTGCAGTCGCGAACCAATGCCGTCCAGACGTGGCGCCAGACGAATCTGTTCCACGGTCAGTCCGGTGGGGAATGATGCTGATGATTCGACATTCTCAATGTGGCAGCGAGCACACTGATGTTTCTCGTAGAGAAGTCGTCCCGAGTCGGCCGTCGTGTCGCGGGGATCCGCATCCTGTGCCGAGTCATGAAACAACAGCGTTGCTGGAATCAACTCTTTGGGAAAACGGTCACTCTCCCACATCAGACCGAAGTGCGGACTTGTGATGGTGGGGACATGGCTGATTCCAATGGAGTTCAGGCCTTTTCGCAGGCGAAAGGTGATGGGGGTAGGGCCAATTCGCTGTTGCTCTCCATTGATTTCGAGAATTGTCTGAGAGTGGGCAAGCTCTGCGCCCGTGTCTTCAGTGTCACTGCTCGCGTCATCCCTGACTCTCGCTCGCACGCTGAATCGAAAGTCCCCCGTGAAGGGGACTTTCAGGTAACCAGAGATGGTGACCGGCTCAGAATTCAAACTGGGGGCGATCCCTGACCACGCCAGTTGCCGCCGAATGACGGGATGTGGCAAAGAGGAACCAGCCAGAAGCACGCCGGGCTGCAGTCGCGCGAGCAGTGCTTCTTTCTCGGGATCGAGCGTTGTTCGATGGAGTTGATCCTCAGGGAAGACATCCCCGGGAAGTCCGTTCAAAGTGAGGTAGGCGGTTTGCTCGAACGTTGTTTTGTCGGTGCTCCGCAGCAGGTAGCTGATTCCGATCTGATCGACGGGCTTCAGGTCGGGAATCTCGATGAAGACGGTTCGCCCATCGGGCAGCAATGTCGCTGACCTGGGTTCCACCACGTCACGTCCGATCTGTCCTGGTGCCGAAGGCTTCAGATCGGGTGAACCGTATTCAGCAGACCAGCGATAGTTCCAGGCTTCAAGGTCATAGTTGTCGATGTCCTCTGCATCACTGCGAAGTAGCTCGCGCGAGAACGTGAGCGAAATCCCATTTCGGTAGGTCTTCATTCCGACCAGAAGATCGACGCCTTGACCGGTATAGCGAACGCGTTGAAAGCAGCCATCGTTCACCGCACTACTCACCCAGCCTTTGAGTCCGGTGAGGTAAAGCTGGCCATCTTTTTCATGAAACTTTCCACGATGAACGCCCGAGGCGAACTGCAGATTGAATTCGGTCGATCCACCGTTCATCAACGGTCCGGCATAAGGTCCTGCGGGGCCGGTGACAGCTTGCGTTTCCGGGGTTCGGACCAGTTTCTCACGCAGCAGGAGTCGCAACTCACACTGGCCGTAGGAAAGATGCAGCAGTTGATTCGAGAGAGGTCCCCAGCGATCACTGGTGACCCAGACCTGACTGCCGCAACTGTTGTCTGCAAGCCGTGGGAACCAGCAGAAAGGACGTTCAAAGTCGGTGGGAGGTGTCGCCTGATGATGCGACATCATCCCCCCATAGAACCCCCCCTGATGGACGTCGAAGACGGCGGACGCGGGGGTCCACTCCCCTTCTTGCGGCGCGACCGTGATTTCATCCTGAGGGCCGATACTCATGCCATTCGGGTTGCGAAACCCTGTCGCATAAACGTCCAGCTTCTGTCCGTCCGCCGAGACTCTCAGCAGCGATCCATCGTGAGGTATGGCCGAATTACAGTTCCCTTTGACGTAGTAAAAGTTCCCGGCACGATCCGTTTCGAGACACGCAACGTATTCGTGGCCGTTGAGAGACACATACGCATCGTTATTGAAGTTCTCGTAGTAGTCAGCCTCGCCATCATTGTTGATGTCGTAAAGACGCGTTATCTGATCCCGACCGACGACGTAGATTTCACTTGGACTCGCACTTTTCCCGGTCCCTTTTTTCCGATGAATCACCTTCACGCCCAGCGGCTGGAACAAGCCGGTGGCAAAGCGACGCCAAGTGATTTTTTCCAGCTTGTCGTCGATTCCGTCGACCAGCCAGACGTCTCCATGCAGGGTGCAGACGACAGCCCGGCCATCAGGCAGAAAGTCGTGACCTCCGCAGAACATCAATGCGTTAAATCGGTTCTCAAATGGGACCGTGATTGTGTCGATGACGTAGGGGGCCGTGTCCTTCGCGACTTCACCGACCGTGACGAGGGGCTCGCCCCAGATCGTGGGACCGGGGGTCATCAGTTTTGCCAGGTCTTCCGCTGCGGACGAAGACGCCGCCAGACGCTCGAAGGCGACTTCGTCCGAAGCAGGAGACCCGATCAGTAGCTTCACCAGGACCTGGCCTGCATGCGGAGCAACGGTCAGCACGTGAGCTCCGTCTGGTCCCCGCGTCAGAGTTGCATTTTCTTTTGATTTGATCAGTCGGACCCGTGCCGAGCCATCCGCCGCCAGGATCGAAATCGGAGTGTCGGAAGGACCGATGGAGATGGTTCGACTGAGGGCACTGATCCCTTCAGCCGACTCGCGCCAGGGGGACTCCAGCAGAACTGTCGGTGCTTGGGAACCGGCCTTTGAAGTCTCTTTTGTGCCGATGGTAAATTTGAGGATTACACGCTGCTCGTGTCGGTATAGCCCTTCGTAGTGAGCTTCCGTTTTGGGAAGCGGCCCATAGGGGTTCTCCTTACGATGGTTCGTGAACTGACCATCGCGTGACACTCCTGCCAGCAGCGGATTTGTGAACGTGACGTCGCCCTCAATCCGGGGAGGAACAATAATTCCGAATCGAGCGGCATCGAACCGGATAAAGCCCTTCCATCCGGCCGAGGCGCGCATCAGTTCTGTGTCGTAAAGAACAGCATCCGTCTGCTCTGGACCGACGCGGACAACAATCCCCTTGTAGACGGTACCGCCCGGGCCGGTAATTGATCCGCTGAAGAAGGGGCCAGTATCCATCTGGCCAAAACGATCATCGCGTGAATCTTCCTCGGTCCACCGAAAGCCGAGTGCGTCTTCACCCCAATGTCCTTCAATTCGATCCTTTTTTTTTGACGGGGAACCGGCGGCAGCGGCAGCCTGAGTCACAGAGGCCGTGCTCTTGCCGGTGGCGTCGTCAAAATGCTTTTCGTCCTTCAATTCATCGAAATGCCAAAGCCCCAGGGTCGTCTCGTCGACTTCAAAGGGGCCGGAAGGGGAGGCCTCAAACGTCCGAACGCCGCGTGAAATACGTACCTCATCAATCAGACCACTGCATCCGATCCCCTGATCGACGAGGCTGCCGATCGCCAGTCCTCCAGGGACGGTTTGCCTGTCAGTGCGCTGGACTGGCTGGCTGGCAACTTGCCTGGCATCGACAAACAATCGAATGCGATCCGCTTCCAGGACCATCGCCACATGATGCCATTTCCCGTCGCAGATATTGGCAGTGGAATGGCAGTGGTCAGGAGTAAACCCGGGCGTGTAAACCGTCAGATGACCATTACCGGCCATCGAGAAGAGTTCCCAATGCGTCCCTGACGACTTGTCTTCGTGCGCAACCAGGATGTTGTAGGGGCCCTTGTCCGTCAGTTGTGTCCAGCATTCGACGGTCAGGGGAAACTGCCGAAAACCTTCTTGCGCGGCGACAGAGACACCGCCTCCCGCGGCATTGAAAGCGCGTCCAAATTTGCCTGCCGTCAGTCGGTCGGCGGGGGTGACTCGGGGGAGTGCGGCTTGTGGCACCGGGACGGGAGTTCGCGGGACAGGTTTGGGACCTGCCGGTTTGCCGGCGAGTTGCGGTTTCAACCAATGGAGACCATCCAGGTTGTCGTGCAATCGTTCTTCCGCATCATCGTCGGTATGTCCCAGGATGCCGATCGGACCTTTGTACCCGCTGTCCCGAATTACCTTCAGAAGTGCGAGGTCCAGATCACCCTGACCCAGTTGGATAATCTTCTGCCCCTTTTTATCCCCGTCGATCACCATTCCGTTGAGGTTTAACGTGTAGAGATACGGCAGCATTGCCTTCAGAAGCTGGGGAAAGCGATCAAGGTGCTCATGTCCGTGGTGCTGGTTGTAAACGATTCCGACATTGGGAAGTTCCAGTTCTTTGATGATCGCGATTTGATTCTCGGGCTGTCCGAACCAGCCGCCGTGATTGTACAGAGCAACCTTGCAGCCAGCCTGTTCAGCCGCCAGTGCGATTGGCCGAATCCGGGCTGCTTCGTCGATGACTCGCTGACGCTGCTCCTGGGGGGTTGCGGTGGGGCCCCCCCCTCCGGTGACCCAAAGCTGCGGGGTGACTTTGTGCTTCTTGAAGACTTCGAGCGTCATTTTCGCTTCGTCGTTCAAGACGGTGGGAAACCACCAGGCTGTCAGTTCGACGTTGTGCCGTTTCAAGGCTTCGATTTCTGCATCGAACGTCGGAATATGCTCGGCACGATAGTCGTACGCGAACTTCGAAAAGCCGAGCTTCTCGAGCATGGCCGCACGGTCTTCGGGACCGCGTTTCTTAGAATCGAAGGGAACGATGCACCAGGCAACGAGATTCTCATCGCGGAACAGGTCGTCGGCTGCGTGTACTACTGAAACCGGTGAAAGGACCAGCGAGGCCAGATAAAGAAATACAATCAGGGGCCGTTTCAGCATTTTTGGCACTCTCTCTGTGGCGTGATTCGAGTCTGAAACGCATGTTAATGAACCTATGCGATTCCGCCAGTGGATCGAGGCAAATCTGCTCTGGATCAGGTTTGTTCCCGCTGCTGATTTCCTCCACGGGGGACTCGGGAAGCGAGCAGCCAGGAAACGGCCGAGATTGCCTGCAAGCGAGGTCAAAAAATTAAACCTCGCTTGGAACCTGCTGATTAATCTTGTCGCGGAGCCGTTTCCGCGGGGCTGTCCTTGAGGCGAACGGGCAGCTGTACTTCGGAGTATTGCTTGCTGTCCGATACGAAAGGACTGTTATGACTCATCACTCGCAGGGGGCCACACGATTCATACTCGTCCTGATGTGCGAGCAGCCACGTATCGAGGTGACGTCTGGCCTCTGAGACTCGATCCCGATTTGCGGTGCCACGGATTCCGATACTGATGACCATCTGAGCGGGAATATCGACCACTTCAACCTTGTCAGCGGGGCCGAGGCTGCCTTGCTCGGTGGTGCGATAAAGAAAAGACATGGACGTCTTCTTGGTCGCTTTTTCGTTACTCGCATAGGTCACCTCGACCGGAGCAGTCATTGCAATATCGCGCTCCTTGATGTGATTGAACAAAGTCCAGAAAGCCCGTCCTTCAATCAGCGTCATCTCGGTTTTCGCGAGTCGATATTTGGGGTACTGCTGCAGACGGATCTCACCAACTGGTGTCAGTTCCGGGAATCCCTCAGGTCGGGGGGCTTCCTCTTGAGGTTCGAACCGTAAAATGTCGCGTGCTTCTTTGATGGCGGTCCGCCATTGTTTGACAAATTTCTTGGAATCCGACTCCTTCGACGTGGCCGTTTTTGTGAATGACTCTGCCAGGACCACATTCGCCGGTGCCGCGTTCATCGCTTCCAACGCCGCGGCTTGCAAGTGCGCGAGCTCTTTCACCGGGTCACGCAGTGATTCCGCCGTGCTCAATGCCGCATCCAATTTGTCGGCGACCTCGACCGGAGTCATGGCTCGATCCTCCCCGTGACCGGTCTGCGAGGAATACAAGAACGAAGCGGTGCAAAATGCAATCAGGCAAGCCATTGCTCTTGATTGTGTCATCATAGTCGATCCTGAATCCATCTTAGTTTGTTGAGGTGATTGCACATCATTGAACCCGAGGAATCCTGTCCAGCGGGTTGCTGAAACGGGCGCCAGACTTGTCTCTCAGCGGACCTTAATCATGTCGTCGGCAACAATCTGCACCGATGCCGCAGCTACTTGACTTCAGCCAGCAGCGGCAATCGTTCGCGTGACGAAACCACAACACCGCCAGGCTTCTCGATCGTCACCGCGAAGAGGTAGGCTTCTTGAACCCTGAGCTTCGCATGAATAGAAACGATCGCCTCCTGTTCGGACGAAATGTCGAAAACACCGCCATCGATGGGAGTCTTGTCATCCTGGTTCTTGTCAAAGATCCACAACTGATACTGTTCCCGAGTGGGATCATTAACGGGCAGGCCACGGAAACGCATGAACCCGGACTGCTCTGAAGGACTCCAGACAACGTCGCCAGCGGCATTCGCAATCTCGGTGGGACCGGGCGCCCAGTCCACCTGGACAACATCGTCGATGGTCGAAATCAGTTTCAAACGTTGCTGTGACAAGTCCAGCGCGGTGGAAGGATCGAGTGGATCCAGCTTCGAATTGAAGAGTGTCAGCATCGTGATGACCATGCACGCTGCTGCAACCAGCCACGGGAACTTACTGGATCGAGGCGAACTGGTTTTGGTTGGTTCCAACGGACGGGTCGGCACGGTGACAGGACCGCCCAGTTCCTCAATGGCCCGCGATCTGATTGCCTTGCGAAGATGGTCTGGCAGCGGCATTGACGTTGAATCCGACCATGCGAGATCAAGTGATGCAACCACCTGCTCGAAGTGATGCAACTGTTCGACAGGGGACTGCTCTGCCAGTCTATCAAATTCCGTTTGTTCGTCTGGCGAGAGTCCGAATAATAACCGCGTGATTTGCAGTTCTTCCCAACGATCGTTGTCCCCATTTGCGGGATTGTTCATAGGGGCACCCCCCCCTCCACACCAAGCTGGCGACCAAACTGCATGCAGTTGCGCAGCTGAACCAGGGCGCGGCGAATCAGTGATTTCACCGTACCCAATGGAACGCCAGTCCGCTCTGCGATTCGAGATTGAGTCAAACCGTGATAGATCGAAAGTTCCAGTACTTCGCGTTCGTTCTGGCGAAGTTTTTCGAGGCAGGCCGTTGCCCGTGTTCCGTCTTCTGCGAGTTCAAGCCTGGAGACCGGCTTGGGAGCGGGGAGGTCAATCTCCGCCTCTTCAATGGATTGTGGCTCGGGATTCCGACGAATCTTCCGCAGCCGATCAATCAATCGTCGTCGCGCGAGGACGGAAATGTAGGTTGCCTCCGTGCCAAGTTCTTCGCGAAACCGTCCCGCATTACGCCACAAATCCACAAAGATTTCCTGGACGGCGTCTTCAGCGTCAGCAGTCGAAGGTGACAGTCTGCAGGCAAGTGACCAGACAAGACCACCATATCGGTCGATGCATTCATCGATCGCATTCGTCTCACCCTGCGCTACACGGGGAAGTATCGGCGCTTGCAATTCAATCTCTCCTGTTTTCATCAACGTAGCGAGGCCGGCATCGCTGCCGACCTCGCAGACACTCGATTGTCCGTCAGTAGGGACCTATTTGGGGATGATCACTGTGTCGATCACGTGAATCACGCCGTTGCTGGTTTCGATATCCGTCTTGACCACATTGGCACCGTCTACCATTACTTTGCCATCTTTGACCACAATTTTCACTGATGAGCCCTGGGCGGTTTTCGCGTTCGAAAGTTTGACGACGTCCTTGGCCAGCACTTTGCCGGGAACAACATGGTAGGTGAGGATCGAGGCCAGCTTCTTTTTGTTCTCTGGCTTGAGCAGCGATTCCAGTGTTTCCTTCGGCAGTTTCGCGAATGCTTCATCGGTTGGGGCGAAGACGGTGAATGGACCCTTCCCCTTCAGGGTATCAACGAGGTCGGCGGCCGTCAGTGCGGCGGCCAGAGTCTTGAAACTGCCTGCGGCAACGGCGGTGTCGACGATATCTTTGGCCTTGTCTTCTGCACTCAGAAGACCACTGAAGCTTGTGACCAAAGCCAGTACGAGCATGCGAACTGAAAACGACTTCATTGAGAAA
Organism: Schlesneria sphaerica; assembly: GCF_044336245.1. Lineage (NCBI taxonomy): Bacteria > Pseudomonadati > Planctomycetota > Planctomycetia > Planctomycetales > Planctomycetaceae > Schlesneria > Schlesneria sphaerica. Next base: position 6,839,438 of record NZ_CP172346.1, read on the forward strand.
CCTTCATCTAAATTTTGACTGAACGTTTCTGAGGTGAAACGCCTGGGGATTGTTAAGAGTTTGTCGCGACATTCCTGATTGAGCTGCTCAGACCTGTTTTCGCTGCCGTGGCAAAATCGGATGCAAAAAAGTCGCAGGTTTTTCTGAGAATCGTTGGCAGTCCAGTCCCCCTGCAAGATCGCTGCGTCCTGATGCCAGGCAAATGACGTCAGCGGCGCTGGAGTTGACTTGCTGTCAATGCATCGCTCTGGCGGCGTCCAGGAACACCGGACGGAATCCACCCGCAGCGTTCGGATTGTCGCACCCGAGCGAGATGATCACGTCGTTCAAACGTGCTTCGTTCTCAAGTTTTGAGAAGCGGCCAATCGCGACCGATCCGGGGAAAGGAGATGAGCCGGGCTGCTGCTGAGGGAACCCTGGACATCGCCGACGGAACGGACTTTTGTCCCGTTTTGAAGGAAAGGGATTGAGCTGTCCTGGATGACCCTGGATGCGTGCCGATGAAGTTTCAATTGACTTTGCCGGAGTTCATCCAGGTGATCGAGAGCTGCAGCGAGGTGGCGATCGTGACCCAGATGAAATAGGGGATCTGCGCAAATGCGACCCAGCGGTAGTGCCTCCAGACGGCAACCATGCACCAGATGAGGGTCAGCCAGACGATGAGAATGTCGACGGCAGCCAGTGGCAGGTTTCGCATTCCGAACTGAATCGGTGTGAAGATCAGATTGGCGACCAGATTGATCGCGAAGGGAATGGCAACGGACACCGGAATCTTTTTTCGCACGGCCTGCACGAAGACGAATCCAAAACTGATTGCGATGATCGGATAGAGAATCCGCCAGATGAGTCCGATCGTGGCGGGCGCAGGTGTCCAGGTTGGCTTTGCGAGTGAGTTGTACCATTCAAGCCAGGACATCGTACGAATCCCTTTCCTCAAATTTGCTATCAGCGATGATGCTTGCCTGTTTGGCTTTCCGTCTCGCCGAGGCAGGCCATGAAGCTGAGTGTAAGATGTGACGGAGGAACATCCGAGTCAATGCCGCCGTCAAGATGTTCACCCGCTGGGACTGCGGCGATGCGGGGTCAAGCGAGGAACGTTTATCAGGCTCGATCCGCGGCGTGGGGCAAGTTCACCTGCTGTGGTCTGCGGTGCGTGACTTGGGCATTCCTGCCGTAAGGATCTTGGTGAGCTGAATCGGACTGGGGAAGAACGCTCGCCCGTCGGCCGCGAAATTGGTTGCCAGAGATATGCAGCAGACCGTTCAGCCGTGCCGCGATTGCGGCGTTTGCGGCGTTTGGAACGGGAACTTTGGACGAACAAGGAGAGCTTCATCGATGGGTGTCGCCCACGGGCACACGCCATTTGTGATCGCAGTCCATCGATGCCGCTCAGATTGGTGCTCGCCGTCGTGCAGCGCGCCGTCCAGAATCAGTTCGCTACGACTTCGGTGGGGGTGATCTTGAGGGTCTTCGCCGTGCTTCGGGACTTAGGGAGATCGACTTGCCCTTTCAGAATCACAGTCCTGGACTCAAGCGAATCCAACTTCTTCAACAGCTTAGCGTTGTCTGGAGGAGTGATTGTCAGGGTAAAATCGTCCGTCTTCAACTTGAGAGTCGACTTCGTTTTTTCCACGGTTCCCCGCACTGTGATCGCGACGGCATCTTCCTTGATCTTCGGATCTCGCGCGGTCAACGAATTGACAGAGACGACCCAGCGACCGGGACGCTCAGGGGTGTTCAAGTACTGCAGCGTCCCCGTGGCCGTCACCAGTTTATGGTGATTGGCTTCTGCGAAATCCTTCAATTGGGGATCCGAAATCAGTAATTCCCACGAAAACCCCCCCAGGGAGAGATTCGTTCCCGTGGTTTCCCCCCCCACGGCAACCATACCGCAGCGCAACTTACCGTGACAGATCACCTCTGCAATGGACTCTGTCGCGTACAGCGAGACGCGCCCGGCGGCAATCGCAAGAATGCCGAGGACAAGTAGCGAAGCGGTGACCCATCTGGACATAGCTGATCCCCGATGCGGGAGGTAAGGTTTAATTCGTCTCATCGTAATCTGGCGGGATCGACCTTCATCCGATTTTCGACCAATCGACGGGCGATGGGGGTATTCGGTGACGGTTCGTTCGAAGATCCCTTTGATAGGAATGATATGTCCAGCACTCCGCCGCTCACCTTGGCCGGGGGAAGATCACCCCACAGACCTTTCAAAGCAGGTACAGGTCGGGCATTCGCGTAAATCAGATCTCTCACCGTCGTCATTTGAGCTCGATCCTGAACCGGATTGGCGAATGTCTTGGCCCAGACCAGTGCCGCGGCGCCGGCGACGTGAGGGGCTGCCATGGAGGTCCCGTCGTACTGAGCGTACTGATTATTCCGGACCGTGCTGACAATCGCCACGCCAGGGGCACCGATATCGACGGTCTTGGAGCCGTAGTGACTGAAGGAGCCACGGTTATTGTTCACGTCGATGGCCCCTACGGTGATGATGTTCGAACTGGAGCACGCAGCGGGATAGTAAGGCGAGCGATCGTTGTTGTTACCGTTACCGGGTGAGTTTCCCGCGGCAGCGACGAACAGGACGCCACGACGTTCCGCGCGGGCGATCGCTTCTTCCAGTGCCGGGACACTGCTGGGACCAGCCCAACTGTTCGAGATAATGTGGGCTCCGTTGGCGACGGCCCAGTCGATCGCTTTGACGGCGTCGGACGTGTTCCCGCTGCCGTCAGGTCCGATAAACCGCAGCGCCATGATCTGGGTTTTCCAGCTGACACCGACGACGCCCACGCCATTGTTTCCAGCAGCAGCGATCGTTCCGGCACAGTGTGTTCCGTGATTCTGCTCGTCCATCGGATCGGCGTCGTCATCGAAGAAGTCGTAACCAAACTTCCCGTTCTTGGACCACATATTCGGGCGGAGATCAGGGTGGTTGTAGTCGACTCCGGAATCGATCACCGCAACGATGATGTTGGGAGACTCGCGGATCGTCGGCCAGACTTTGGATGCTCCGATATTCTCCATCCCCCAAAGATTTTTCAGGAGCGGATCGTTGGGCACGGTCGCGGCATACGCGGCGACGACAGATTGACCTTCGCCCGCTGGGGGGACGCTCACGACGTAATCCGGGGCCGCGTGCAGCACCGCTTCGTCCGCGATCAATGCTTCCACTGTTTCCGTGGTGATTTCGCTGTTGGGTTCGACGACAAGGAACGAACCATCTTCGTAGTCTTCGACAGTCGACAGTCCCGCCGCTTTCATCGTCTCTTCAGACGGCTTTTTGTCGGGGCTCTCGTAGTGAATCAGCAGTCGCTGTCCCTTGCGATGGACCTTGTCGCCATCCGGATCGAAGCTGACGGCCATCGACTGCATGGCCATCTTTTCCTCGGCGGGAACTTCGAAGACGGCCTTCCCCCGGCGATTGATCCCGCGGTACCGGGATTTGCAGTGCCGCAGAACGTCCAGTTCCGGAGCCAGCTTATGGTGCCGACTGGCTTTGGGACGCATCGCCCAGTGTTCGGCGTAGAGGCTGCCTGCCGGAAACAGAGCCAGTCCGCAGACCAGAGACCACAATGGGACAAACATTCGCCTGTTCATGAAACTCTCGCCAGTGACTTCCTTGTCCTTCGCACGGTGATTCGACGTTACGTCGAGCACTTCGATTGCTGACCGCGAGCGATGGGGTTCACCGTCGGTCACTCCGTTGAAGTGCACTTTGTGACGTTGGAGGGAGTCACTGATCAGCAGCAGAGGCCGCAATGACGCGGATACTGTTCCTGATCACAAACGGTGTCAGTCTCCATTCTGACTTCCGCACCGCCCCATCAACGTCCATCACATGAACCGCGAGCCGAAAGCTCTCGCCTGCAAGGGCGTATGTCATTTCTCGAAAATATTTAGACGAACCCCTGATTTTGGTAAAGATCAATCATGTCTCGACCGACGGTTGGACAGCGGCTTTCCGACCAGCGCTCTCCAAGCCTGATGGCGTGGAACTCTTGTTCAGAACCGCAGTCACCCATGTTTCTGCTGGGAATGTGTCCCCGAATCGCCGCCCCTTGCGCAGAGGCTGCAAGTTAGCTGGTTTACTTTAGCAGTCGCTTGGAGGCCTGTTTCCGCCGGGGTGAGACAAAACGCGGATGCGGTTGGCGCCGCCTCGGTACAGCGAGGGGACATCCGCTGCGGCCGGCCTGTGGCTGAGACTAGGTCAGGCCGACTGGCTGCAAGGGGCACTTGGCGGCGACGAAGCTTTCGCGCCGGCTTTCCGTGTTGAACTCGACGGTGACAGTCCGCATTCGCGAAAAGCCGCTGACTTCGACGACCGTTCCCAGTCCATAGCGGGGGTGCCGTACCTGCATCCCCACGGCAAAACCCAGCGGCAGTGCGACTCCTTCGCGCGACCCAGATTCCAGGGCGGCTCCTGTGGTGAGATGAGGATTGATCGGTGGTTTGCGCTTGGTCGTCTTCCCTTTCTTGCGGCGAAAAGTCGTCGCGTAGTCCGGGTGCTGGACGGCAATCTCGTCATGATCATCCCCCGGATCAGGGTCGGGTTCGAAGCCATCAAAGGCAGAGGACTCGTCAGCGAACTCGATCTCATTGACACTGTGCTTCTCGACAAACAGTTCCTGAATAAAGTCGCTGGTAATCGTCGAGAGCGTTCGGCCATGCATTTCCCGGCGTAGCGTGTGCGTGAGAACCAATCGCTCCTGGGCGCGCGTGATTCCCACGAAGAGCAGGCGACGTTCTTCTTCCAGGGGCAATCGGTCGTTTTCCCGCAACGACCGTTCGTGAGGGATCAGGTTCTGTTCGACGCCGATCAGGTAGACGTTGGGAAATTCGAGTCCTTTGGCCGCGTGCAACGTCATCAGTGTCACCGCACCGCTGTCGTCACTGAGCGAGTCGACGTCCTGGACCAGACTGGCGGTTTCCAGAAATCCGCCCAGGGTTGCGACCTCTTCCGTCTCCGCCATCTGAGCGTCGTATAAGCTGGCGGAACTGAGCAGTTCATCGACGTTGGATTTCCGCTGGACGTCTTCTTCTTCGATGGAGCCTTCAAACTGGCGGTAGTAACCCGTTCGTTCCAGTACTGCCCGGACGATGGTCGACACGGGGCCGTGCTCCGGGGCCGATTCCGCAGATTTGTTCTCGATGTCGTCGAAGTTGAATTCGGTCGATCCTGCATCTTCCCCGAATGGGTTGGCTGCCAGTTGACTGAATTCATCGATCAGCGCGGCGAAGGCACGCAGGCCGACAGCAGCCTTTTTCGAGAGACCGGGAACGCGTTCCGAATGACGGGCCGCGTCGAGCAATTCCTGTCCCTCGGCATCGGCCCACTGCAGAAAGCGAGTCAGTGAACTTTTTCCCACACCGCGGGCGGGGGCATTGACGACCCGCAGGAAGGCGACCCGATCGCGGGCATTCTCGATCAGTCGCAGATAGGCCAGCACGTCCTTGATTTCGGCTCGTTCGTAGAACGCGACTCCGCCAGCCACCTGATACGGAATTTTCCAGCGTGACAGCGCTGTTTCGAGCGAACGGGAGAGCGAGTTCACACGATAGAAGATGGCGAAGTCAGACCAGTTCTGCTTTCCCGATGTCACGAGGGAATGAATCTCGGCACTGATCGACGCCGCTTCGTCCTGACCGTCCAGGTATTGACGCAGTTGCACCGGTTCGCCGCTGGGGCGAGTGGGAATCAGGCACTTGGCTTTGCGGCGGGTGTTGTGCTGAATCAGTTGATCGGCCGTCGCGAGAATTTCCGGTGTGCTGCGAAAGTTCTCTTCCAGATTCACCAGAGCGACGTTCGGAAAGTCTTTTTCGAACCGAAGGATATTTTCAATCTGAGCCCCGCGCCAGCCGTAGACGGACTGATCCGGATCCCCTGTCACACAGAGGTTTGGCTCGATCTGCGAGAGCGCCGCGACAATCTGGTATTGTGCGCGATTGGTATCCTGATACTCATCGACAAGGATAAAGCGGTAGCGTTCATCCAGTGACCGCCGCAGTTCCTCGTTTTCGACCAGCATGCGCGACACGTGCAGCAGCAGATCATCAAAGTCGACGGCGTTAGCCTGTAACAGTCGCTGCTGATACGCGGGATAAACTCGAGAGACGACGGCGTCAATGTGGGTGCCGACCATGCCGGCGTGACGCGCCGCGAAGTCATCGGCCGAAATCAGGTCGTTTTTCGCCTTACTGATGCGTCCCAGTAACTTCGAGGGGGGGAAATGGGCCGCATCGAAGTCGAGATCACTGAGAACCTCTTTCAGCAGTGATAACTGATCGCTGACATCGTAGATCGAATAGTTCGATCGCAATCCAACGACGGCAGCATGTTCCCGCAGGAGTCGAGCGCAAAAGCGGTGAAACGTACTGACCCAGACGAACGAGCGCGGCAGCAGTGCCTGCACCCGTTCACTCATGACGCGAGCAGCCTTATTCGTGAACGTGATCGCGAGAATTTCGCTGGGGTGAACTCCCCGTTCGATCAGCCGGGCGATGCGTCGCGTGATCACACGTGTCTTGCCCGAACCGGGGCCGGCGACCACCAGCAGCGGTCCCTCGAAGTGCTCGACTGCCTGGCGTTGAGATACGGTTAAATCGTCTGCAGAACTCACGCTTCAGACACTCCCTTGCGAAACGAATCGGGTGATGCCGAACGGACTGCAAACCCGCATCGGACTGCGGCCCGCTCTTCTTCAGGGCAGCATCGGCGACCAGATCAGTTGCCCGCGTCTGTCGTCGAAACAAAACGGACCGAGCAGGGCAACCCGATCGGTCTGAAAATTATAGCATGTCACGATTACCGCAACGAATATGCGTCGCCCTGTGAGAACGACGCATGTTCTATCACGATTACTTCGCCCAGTCCTGAATGGATTTCACTTCCGGTGCGGGACGCGTTCGGAGCGCTTCCAGCGCCTGGACCACCGCGGTGCAACCCGGCAGTGTGGTGACGCAGGGGATCCCATTGACGACGGAGGCGGCACGAATTCGTCCTTCGTCGGTGCGGGCTCCCTTTCCGCTGGGTGTGTTGAAGATCAGGCAGATCTGCTTGTTGGCCATGTGGTCGAGCAGGTTAGGACGGCCTTCCTGAAGCTTCTTGACAGTCTCGACTTCCAGACCATATTCGCGGAAGACCCGAGCGGTTCCACTGGTGCACATGATTTTGAAACCGAGTTCCTGCAGGCGGCGAACCTGAGGAATAATCGCGTGCTTGTGGCGTCCCGCAAGGCTGATGAAGACAGTTCCCGACTGAGGGAGTCGATTTCCGGCGGCGATCTGACTTTTCGCGAAAGCGATCGGGAAGGTATCGGCAATCCCCATCACTTCTCCCGTTGACTTCATTTCCGGGCCGAGAATGATGTCGACGCCCAGGAAGCGATTGAAGGGGAAGACGCTTTCTTTGACCGCGGTATGCTTGGGAACAACTTCGGTGGTGATCCCCTGCTCTGCCAGCGAGACACCGGCCATGATCTTGGCCGCGATGCGGGCCAGAGAAACATTCGTCGCTTTAGAGACGAATGGCGAGGTACGGCTGGCTCGAGGATTGACTTCGAGGATATAGACCAGGAATTCAGGAGAATTCTCGTCACCCGACCGTTTGACGGCGAATTGGATATTCATGAGGCCGCGCACTTCAAGGGCTTTCGCCAGTGCGTAGGTCGCCTGCTTGATCTCTTCAATGACCGATTCAGACAGCGAGTACGGCGGCAGAACGCTGGCCGAATCCCCGGAATGAACACCCGCTTCTTCGATGTGCTCCATTACACCGCCGACGAGTGTGGTGGTTCCGTCAGAGATGGCGTCGACATCGACTTCGACGGCATCTTCGAGGAAGAGGTCGATCAGCACAGGACGGTCCGGGGCGACATTCACCGCCTCGTTCATGTATTTCGTGACCGATTCTTCGTCGTAACAGATTTCCATCGCGCGGCCTCCCAGCACGAAGCTGGGGCGGATCAGGACAGGATAACCGATCTCGTTCGCGATAATTCGTGCCCCCGCTGCGTCGAACGCGGTGCCGTTGGGGGGCTGACGAAGTCCGATCTTCTGCAGGATTCCCTGAAACCGCTTGCGGTCTTCTGCGGCGTCGATCATGTCGGGACTGGTTCCGATGATCTTGACGCCTGCGGCCTCGAGTCCACGAGCGAGGTTCAGCGGTGTCTGACCGCCGAACTGAACGATGACCCCATCAGGCTGCATCCGGTCACAGATATTGAGGACGTCTTCTGTGGTCAGCGGTTCGAAGAAGAGCAGATCCGACGTGTCGTAGTCGGTCGACACGGTTTCCGGATTCGAATTGACCATTATGCTCTCGATGCCCAATTCGCGCAGTGCAAACGAGGCCTGACAGCAGCAGTAGTCGAATTCGATCCCCTGCCCGATCCGGTTTGGACCACCGCCAAGGATGATGATTCGCTTCTTGTCACCCTTCGCAGGGGTTTCGTCTTCGGTTTCGTACGTTGAGTAGTAGTAAGGGGTGTAAGCTTCAAACTCAGCGGCACAGGTGTCCACTTGCTTGAAGGTTGCAATGATCCCCATTTCTTTGCGGGCCGCTCTGACGTCGGCCTCGGTGGAATCCCACCAGAACGCGAGTTGCTGATCAGAGAAGCCGTGCCGCTTCGCTCGTCGCATCAACTCTTTCGAGACGTTCTCGAGTGATTCAACCTGACGGATCTCATTTTCAACCTGAGTCAAGTTGTAGATCTGATCAAGGAACCAGGGATCGATATAGGTCAGCTCATGAACCTGCTCAACGGTCATGCCTGCCTTGAAGGCGTAGCGGATGTAGAACATGCGATGCTCGTTGGGTTTGGCGAGCATGCTCTCGATCACATCCATTGTCGGCTGCTTGGGTGTCCCCCACAGGTCCTTCTTCCCGCCACCCAGACCAAACTGGCCGATTTCGAGTCCCCGCAGTGCCTTCTGCAGCGACTCTTGAAACGTGCGACCGATGGCCATGGTTTCGCCGACGGATTTCATCTGAACGCTCAGTTCAGCATTGGCGTCGGGGAATTTTTCGAAGGTCCAGCGAGGAATCTTTGTGACGACGTAGTCGATGGTCGGTTCGAAACAGGCGAGTGTTTCGCGGGTGATATCGTTTTGAATCTCGTCCAGCCGATATCCGACGGCCAGCTTGGCTGCAATCTTGGCGATGGGGAACCCGGTCGCTTTCGATGCCAGAGCACTCGACCGACTGACACGGGGATTCATTTCGATGACGACCATCCGGCCTGTTTGCGGATTGATCGCGAACTGGACGTTCGAACCGCCGGTCGTGACGCCGATCTCTCGCATGACGGCGATCGTGGCATCGCGCATCCGCTGATACTCTTTGTCGGTGAGTGTCTGGGCGGGGGCGACCGTGATGGAGTCGCCGGTATGTACCCCCATGGGGTCGAAGTTTTCGATTGCACAGATGATCACGACGTTGTCAGCGTGATCGCGCATGACCTCCATCTCGTACTCTTTCCAGCCAATGATGCTCTCGTCGAGCAAGACTTCATTGATGGGAGAGAGTTCCAGCCCTTTGCGGACTTTCTCTTCAAATTCATCTCGGTTGTAGGCGATACCGCCGCCGACCCCGCCCAGGGTGAAGCTGGCCCGGATGATCATGGGCAGGCCGATGTCCTCCAGGGCCTGACGCGCTTCTTCCATGTTGTGGACGATGCGGCTGTGACAGACATCCAGGCCGATTTTCAGCATCGCCTGTTTGAAGGTATCGCGTTCTTCCGCCTTCTTGATGACGTCGACACGAGCCCCGAGCATTTCGACGCCGAATTTTTCGAGCACGCCATGACGGACGAGGTCCATCGCGGTATTCAGCCCTGTTTGTCCACCAAGTGTGGGCAGCAGCGCATCAGGACGCTCGATCTCGATAATTTTTGCGACATATTCCCAGGTGATCGGTTCGATATATGTGCGATCCGCCATCTCCGGGTCGGTCATGATGGTCGCAGGGTTCGAATTGACCAGAACGACGGTGTAGCCCTCTTCGCGGAGGGCCTTGCAGGCTTGAGTCCCGGAGTAATCAAACTCGCAAGCTTGTCCAATGACAATTGGACCAGAACCGATAATCAGAATTTTGCGAATGTCGTCGCGACGAGGCACGGCGGCGGACCTTGATGGGAGCGTGAGGCGAGGTAGGCGGGGCGACTCAGTCCTTGACCACTCCACTCCAAGGCTGAATCGCGCGAAACCACCCGAGACTAACAAACGATCCGAGAGATTCAAGGAACGCGGGAAGAGTTGGTCCAACAAATTTCAATTTTTGGGTCATGACGTGGTTTCCACCCGTCTAATGAGAAAGATTCACCGCCAGCCGGTAGACTCTAGAGGTGAACGTCAACCACTGCTGTCAGTTTCTTACGGAACCTTTATGATTGTCGAAGGAATCGTGACCACGCTCAGCGAATCGGGCGAAGTCAACGTCGCACCCATGGGGCCGCTGGTCGACGAGCAGCTGGAATCATTCGTTTTCAGGCCGTTTCAGACCTCAACAACGTATCAGAATCTGAAAGCACGTCCCTGTGGTGTCTTTCACATTGTCGATGACGTGCTGTTAATCGCCGAAGCGGCATTGAATCGAATGCAGGGGACTCCAACGACCTTTGCCGCGCACCAGATTCCTGGTCGCGTGCTTGCCGATTGCTGTCGCTGGTACGAATTTGAAGTGGTTGATTTCGACGACAAATCGGAACGGACGTCTCTTTCGGTCCGCGTCGTTTACCAGGGGCGACTGCGCGACATGTTTGGTTTCAATCGCGCTAAACACGCGGTCCTGGAGGCCACGATCCTGGCCACGCGGCTGCATCTGATTCCCGAAGCGGACGTCCGTAGTCAACTGGCCGCGTTGCAAAGTCCCGTGCAAAAAACGGCAGGCCCCCGTGAGCAGTCCGCATTTGAACTGGTCCAACAGTACGTCGACGAGTGGTATTCCAAGCCATAAGAATTCCCGGCCTCATCCCGGCGTGCGGCGGTGCGTGTCTCGCGATGTGAATCAGTGATTTTCTCGCGGACGCGTACACCCACAAACATCCAGACACACGCACACACACGGTAGGCCGGACTGCGGAGAGAGCTCTCGTGGAAGAGAGAGATTTTCTGGCACCCACGGCGACGCAGGGGTAAGCCCGCCGCTCTGTCGTGTCCCAAGACTGTCGCGACGAGGCCCCGCTCTCACGACGGCCGGTCATGCTGTCAGCGCGACCTAGTCCAGGCCGAGCTTGGCACGGCCTACATCGGTCAGGCGATTGGAACTCCAGCCCGGGTCCCAGGTCTGCTCGACGACGACCTGCCGAATGCCGGGGACTTTCATCAACCGCTCACGCACGGGAAGTGAGAATGTGGGATGAACCGAGATGGAGCCATCGATGAAGTAGCCCAGCATCGGTCGGCCGCGGTGCGGCATGGCCATGATGACTGTGACCCCATCACCCCGAAGTCGCACGTCGTAGACAAGTCCCAGATCGACAACATTGATGTCGGCTTTATACAGCTGAGCGTCCTTGCAGTCGCGCAGGGCGTCCCAGATTCGTTGTTTCATGGCGGTTCCCTCGTTCCCTTCCCCGGGGCGAGCCAGTCGATTGAAGGGATTGGCGACGTCGCTGTCGGCCGCAGGCTGGGATTTCCAATTGACTGGCGAGTCCACTGCTGCGGGGACCAGCGGGGCGAGCAGGGAGCGACGGAGTTGCTCGATGGTGGCGGCTCCTTCCGGTTCTGAGAACGGGATCGAGACGTAGGCGTTTTTCTGTTTGAGGACCGCCCCGGCGGGGACCACTTTCACCGGCAGCGGGTAGCGGCTCCAGACTGGTCCGTGCCAGCGATAGAACATTTGAGGGGTTCCCGTGTGCTTCAGTTCCGGCAACCCCTCCGCATGATGCTCCAAGAAGAGAGCGACGAACGAATCTTTACTTTCTTTGTGGTAAAAGCCAACTCCCCACAAGTCCTCGTGCTGATCCGCGGGAACACTCCCCGTGAGCAGCTTGCCGTTACGTCCCATCCACAGGGTGTCAGTGAATGACTGGCCCGAAAAGACCCACTCATCGTCCCGCAGTGCCTCTACTTCGAACGTCTGTACGGCTTTCATTGATCCCCGTTTCTCGAACCAGGGCAGGCCGGCATAGAACCGATACTCAACGTGTACATTCAGGCGACTGGGGGAATAGATCGGGTGAACAGGTGAGTGCGGAAATCCCCAGCGGCGGATGATGGTGCACAGCGGGCCGCGAATGACTTCGTAGTCAGGACAGGATTCCCAGAGCGAGATCCGGAGCTTCTGGAAAAAGCCTTTGTCGACATAGTCATGAGCCCAGTCGATGCCCGGTGGCTCACCGTGTCCCTGACCTCCCGAAAAAAGTTCCAGGCCATGTTCACGCCGCAGTGTTAACCTTTCAAGTTGCCCCGTCTGGCGTGAGAGTGACGCTTTGTAAAACGAGTTGGAAATATCCAACCCATAACCTTCGCCTTCGACGGACATCTCCGACGGGTACCCGGGTAACTCGGCATTGGGGTTCCCGTACAGGACAAGGAATCGCTGCGTTTCCCGGGGTTTACTGTCCATCAGCCAGAGAATGCGACAGCTTCGAATGTCGCCTCGAAGCAGTTCACTGTGGACCTGGCATGGGACCTCGACCAGTTGGTCACCGTCAATGCGGGCAAGTCGGATTTCACGCGCGAGTGATGTCACCTGGTCCTGGGGAAAGCTCAAGGCAATCTCAATCGGTTCGCCCGTACGGGGCTCATGAGCCCGCTCTTCGACGGAAATCTGTTTGTAGTACTTCCAGCCCTGAGCCCACTTGGCTGCCGCGTTCCCCAGCGATTCGACCAGGTGAAACTGTCCTGCTTCGACCAGTGAATCAGGGGCCGGTTCGGTCTCGATCTGTGTCTGAAGGACGGTGTCCCGGAGTGAATGCGTCAGTGATCGAGCCAGGTCAAAGTCCTTGCGAGCCCACGCCTCTTCCAGCAGCTTCAACTTGGTTTCGAACGAGTCTGTCCGGTCTGCCGCGCGCAGTGGCGCGGAACCAGGGGACGCTGTCTGGCCCCAGACCAGCACCCGTTCTGAAGACTCGCAAAAGGTGACTGCGCCGATCAGCATCAGGCAGTGAATCGCGCGGGAGCGTCCAAACATCATCAGGGAAATCTCAGTTGAGGAATCAAAGTTCGTTGATGCGGGAAGAATACAGCCATCGGTCGCGACATCCCAGCCTGAACGAGCGGTTGTTCGCGATCCCGAAGGGAGATCGAATTTGAATCTCCCTGCAGGAGCGAACACGTTCCCTCTGGTCAGCGGTGCGGAAGACAATTTCGTCTTTTAGACGCTCGTTCCGGTGACGGTGCTGTCTTTATTCGCGCTGCTGATGACGATCTGTTCGTACTCAAATTACCGGTCGCCGTTTTTTACGACGTGCGCGATGGATGGAATAATAACTCGATTCAGCTTCGTTGAATCGTCTGGTTCTGTCCCACGGCATCTTGTCAGAAAGGAGCTTCTCTTCCGCGCCGCCGTTGTTGCGTGGGCTGCCGTTTTGTTGCGGGAGCTCAATTGGTGCGTGGCATTAGGGGCAATGGCGAATCGCCTGCACAGAGAAGATCGCCCCCGTGAAGATCGTCGTCGTAAGTTGATCGTACTCTCCCAAAGGCCGAGCGACCCTGTAAAATAATCGTTGCAATTCGGCCTGCTCTGGCATGAAACTTCCTGTCATCGTCCCGCATCTCGCAACGTGTTCTGACCTCCTGATGGAATCGAGGTACTGCAATGTCCGAAAACAACCAGCAGATCCTGCTTGTCTCGCGCCCGCATGGTGAGCCTGTTCCTGAAAACTTCAAACTGGTGGAGAGCGAGATCCCCGAGCCTGGCGCGGGCAAAATGCTGTTACGTGCAATCTACCTTTCACTCGATCCGTACATGCGAGGCCGAATGAATGAGGGGAAGTCGTATGCGGCACCTGTCGAGATTGGCGATGTCATGGAAGGAAGTGCGGTGACCCAGGTCGTTGCATCAAACCTGACGGACTACAAACCCGGGGACTTTGTCTTCAATCCCGGACAGGGCTGGCAGGAATACGCTCTTTCGGGGGGAGAAAATGTTCGCCGGATTGATCCCGCCGCCGGTCCTCTTTCCTACGCGCTGAGCGTGCTGGGGATGCCCGGGTTCACGGCGTATGCCGGGCTGCACAACATTGGAAAACCGAAGTCGGGCGAAACACTGGTCGTCGCGGCAGCATCGGGCGCGGTCGGCTCGCTGGTCGGCCAGATTGCCGGGATACGGGGTTGTCGCGTCGTCGGGATCGCCGGTGGAAAAGAGAAATGCCGGTTCGTGCGCGAGGAACTCGGATTCGATGAATGCCTGAACCATCATGAGGGGGATTTGGCCGAGCGTCTGGAGGCCGCCTGCCCCAAGGGGATCGACATCTATTTCGAGAATGTCGGTGGTCACGTCTTCAATGCCGTCTTCCCACTACTTAATGACTTTGCCCGTATCCCGGTTTGCGGGCTGATCGCTCACTACAACGCGACCGGTTTACCCCCCGGACCGGATCGCCTGCCACTGCTGATGCAACAGATTCTCGTTCAGCGCCTGACCTTTCAGGGCTTTATCGTCTGGGACTTCGCTTCTCAGTTCCCCCAGTTCCATAGCGACATGAGCCAGTGGCTCAAGCAGGGGAAGATCAAGTTCAAGGAAGATATCACTCAGGGACTTGAGAACGCGCCCGGGGAACTGATCGGTCTTCTGAAAGGGGCTAACTTCGGCAAGAAAGTCATTCAGGTGAGCGATGATCCAATACCTCTAAATCACTCGAAGTCATGAACGATTGGTGAATTAGCAGCGATACAGGGTGCAGCGGCACGTCCAGCCCATGCTGAATATGCCGCTGCACCCTGTCCAAGAGGCTATGCAGACTAAGAGCAGTTCGGTTAGACACGCTCAGCGGTGTCGATTATGTAGCTGCAGGGGACGTTTTTTTCCGCAGGGAAGTGACGAGAACGCTCACGACTCCCAGTCCTGCCAATTCGAATGTCGATGGCTCGGGAACGGCTGTTCCGGAAGGGGATAACGTTGTTCCACCCAGGCTGTTTCCGGTGAAATATAAGCCTATAAAAGCTGTCAGTTCCAGTTCGGTTCCCACCGGAACGGGTGACGGGTTATGAAGTGCCAAGTAATTGAATGCCTCAAACGCTTCGCCCACCTGAGTAAACGATTTATCGACCTGGTAGGTGTTACCGTTGTGCCAGTCCACGGATAAGACAAATCGGCCGACGTCGACAGCATCTTCATTGTTGCTCCTCACGCCGAAGTGGGCAAAATCGATTACTGGCGGTCCCCAGGGAGCTCCTTCATTCCTCCAGAGGCCGTGCAGATTGATCTCAAGTGACGAGGTTCCGAGGAATGCATCTGGAGGATCGACACGGGTGACTCCTGTGCCGTTGCCGATAAAAAATCCGATGAGGCTGGGGTAGGTTACGGTATTAACAAAACCATAGCCGTAAGTGGTTCCTCCCCCTTTCGTAAGACTTTCGTTGAGGGTGATGCCCCCCACTCCACTCCCATTAACCGTGAACTCGTCGCCGATCACGGCGGAATCCGGGTCGAACGAAATTGTCACGTCAGACGAAAGGTAGATGGGACTCGCGCGTAACGAACTTTGAACAGGTACGAAACATGCGATCGCTGCGAACAGGCTACATCGAATGAGTTGCTTGGCCCAAAGCTTCATGAATTTGCCTTTCAAAGTAAAAACCGATCGGGGCGTAACACGATTCGAGAATCACCATACGAATTCCTAAAATCCAGCTCAACAACTATCTTGATACTCTACAATTTCGTCGAAATCGGGTTCAAACTCATCTCAGCCCGATCTAAGCCTGAGTGCAGCAACAGGTCATCCGCTGCAGACGTGAAGGTGACCGTTTCTCTCCCGAAGATGAACTTGAGATCGATGACCGTTATCACGCTCTGCGTGGCGTTACCCCGTTCCCCAGAAATTCAGCCGGTGAGTTAGTAAGAAGTGCGACACTTGTGCAATCGACCACATGAAGATGGGATGCAGACACGATCAGAGGTACGCTTTAGCGGTCCTGAATTGAGTGGCCGCTCAATTTCTTCGCATCAACTCAACTTTGAAATTCTTCGAGAGACGCCAGTCGCTGTCTGGCTCGAGCGAACTGTTCGGCTTTTCGCGATTCCGTAATCGGCGCCGTCTGCGAGAACTCGCGGCGGCGGCGATCCTGCGCAAGGAATTCATTCAATAAAAGGCAGCACCATTTGATTCCGAAAACGGGAAACAAGAGCTCGACCCGGCGTTCCACTTCTCCCCACAGCTTACGATCCGAAAAGACGTGCAGCAGTTGCGATTGATACTGGAGCGGGACGGGGACCTCTGGCTGCAGAAAGTAATCACAGACCAGTTTTGCAGGATCATCCCACCCGGCATACTCAAAATCGAAGAACCGCAGGCGGTCGTTTTCCGTGAGGAGCGCGTTGTGAAAGCCGAAATCCGACGGTGACAGACACCGCGACGAACGAGGCAGAAATTCCTCGAGTTCCGTTTGTGTAACGCGACCCTTCACACGCGAAACGAGCTGTTTCCAGCGGGGCTCCAGTTCTCGCTCGCGCCAGTCAGAGAGGGACTGGCTGAGGTCATCGTTCACGGGAACCGCCGCCAGGCGGGAAATTCGTCGTTCGACGCAGTCGAGATGTTCCTTCAGTGAGAAACAGGCTTCTGCAGCATCACGAATCTTGGTTGCCGGAGGACTGTTCCGGTGCTCGTTAATGTCAGCGACGAAGCTTGCTGACTGTTCGACATGTCGTTCCGTGAGTTCGCTGGCGTTCAGTTTTCGACCGTCGAGAAATTCCGAGAGTGTGGCGTGCAGTGACCGATCAAAGGCCAATGGTTCGGGCCCCCATCGCACTCCGCACTGCCAGCAGAAGGTGGCCCACTCCCATTCCCTTTCCGCCCGATTCCACCCCTGATTCTGGTCGTGAAAGTAGTGCTTGAGTAACCACGTACCCCGAGTTCCCCGGACGCGAAACGTTCGATTGTTTCGGCCGCCGCTCAGGGGCTCGAGCGAGACCGCATCGTCCTTTCCGCATTGCTGCAGCAGGGCGTGTGCAATCTCCAGATCGAGCGGGGTGACAGGGGGTGGTGTCATGATTTGTCGGTGCACGGGAAAAGCGATGTCACGTCGTTCCACGCCTTCAGTCGGAGAATACCGGTCGGCAAATTGGGCTGCTCGGTGTGCGGGTCAAACAAGACTCGCTGGACACCGACCGGGAAACGGGGCTCGGTCAGAAGTTCGATCAGATCGTCGATGAACCAGTCGCAACCGGCATATGCGATGCGCTGCAATTTCTCTTCTTTGGTCAGTTCAAAGTAGACGTCCTGAAACAGGGATTGCTCTGAATTCGGGTTCCAGAGCCCCTTCTGCAAAAGCCAGGACTGCGCGGCGGCATGAAGATCGACGGGGGATCCGGCGATCGGGGTTCGGGTCTTGTGACTGATGAGAACCAGTTCCGCTCCCCGCTCGTGCAGTTCCTTCAGTGCCGCCAGCATCCCTGGGAAAGGATCTGCTTCCAGAATCCGACTGCCGTACGCCAGCCCCTGAAGCTGCGTCCATCTCTCTTCGAGACCTCGTCGTCGCAGGTGATCACGGACCGCGTTCTTCCTGGGTGGAACAGACTCATCAACAAGACCCTGCTCACTGGCCAGTTTCCAGAAGAGTTGATCGTAGCAGACCAGCGTATTGTCAAAATCGATGCCGATTCTCATACGTCTACTTCAGGAGGAGGGTCAGGGCCGGGCGACTGTGATGGCAGCGGAAATCGCTGCGAATGGGCCCGCACGATGCGCTGAGCGTCAGATGCGTGACAGGTCAATCAGGGGACGAGGTACCAGCCCGGCTTCGAGGTCATTCAGGGCGTCGTTGATACCTGACAAGGGGTACTGTCTGGCCAGGAGACTCTGCAGCGGCAGTTTCCCGGCGAGCAGCAGTCGCTGATATCGAGGGAAGTCTCGATCAGGGACGTTGTCGCCTCCCCAGGTCCCGATGATTCGCTTTCCCTGATTGAGCTGACGTGGGTCGAGTTGCCACGATTCCCCCTGCGGTGCATTTCCGGCGACGATTGCGGCTCCACCTTGAGCCCGTACCGATTCGAGAGCCTGCTGCATGACGGCAGCTCGTCCCGTGGCTTCGATGGCGATATCGACGCCTCCCGGAGAGATCGCCATGATCGATTCTACGGGGTTGGTTTCTGTAACGCAGATCGTGTGAGACGCACCCAGCTCGCGCGCGAGATCCAGCTTGGACGGAAGCCGGTCGATGGCGATCAGGGGTGTGGCCCCACTGGCGCTGGCTGCGGCCAGGGCAGAAAGTCCGATTCCTCCAACGCCGAAGATAGCCACGCTCTGGCCTGTTCGAACGTTGGCCGTATTGAAGACCATCCCTGCGCCCGTCGGAATGGCGCATCCCAGTAGAGCGGCCAGATCAAAGGGGAGGCCTTGGTCGAGCTTCGTCAACCGGTTTTCACTGATCACAGAATAGCGGCTGAATGTCGTGATCCCCCCCGCGTTCACCTCTTTGCCATTCCACTGGTATTTGGTCCCCGGGACATCTCCCCCGCTCCCTTTGATCCACGACAGAACGACATGGTCTCCGGGTTGGACTCGAGTCACATTCGCCCCGACTTCGCGGACGATCCCACTCCCTTCATGGCCGAGGCAATGTGGCAGAAAGCGATCGGGACCGCGTCGGCCCCGTGCTTCCAGGACCTGCGTGTGACAGACGCCACTAAACGCGATTTCGACGAGGGCCTGGCCCGGCTTGAGGGCTGGGATTTCCAGATCGACGAGTTCCAGAGGTTGCGACAGTTCAACAAGGATGGCCGCTGGGGTTTTCATGGGGAGATCCGATTCGAGGTGTCGCTGTCAGTCTGGGACTGTTCCCACGCGGAGTCGATGTCCTGAGACAGACGTTCTGGCGTCAGTCCTGCCGCGTGTCGGGCATGTTCTTGTTCGCCCGTGTGATGAAGAATTTCGTCAGGGGTCCCGAATCGAAGCAGCCGAGCCCCGGGACAGACTTGGTCGGCGCGCCATTCCGCGACCGCACCACCCAATCCACCGATCCGCGAGTGCTCTTCGATGGTGACGACCAGTTTCGTGTTACGGAAGACCTCGGCCAGCAGGTGCTCATCCAGTGGCTTTACTGTGTGCACACTGTAGACGGCGGCTGAGATACCCCGCTGCTGAAGTCGATCCGCAGTTTCGAGGACGATGGGCAATAATGTCCCCGTTCCGAGTAACGCAATGTCGCTTCCCTGGCGCAGGGGAAAGGCCGTGCCGATCGTCAGCCCTGGCTGTTCGGCATGCACCGTGGGCTCACCCTTCTTTCCGATTCGAATGTAGGAAGGGCCGGACAGATTGACTGCCGATCCCAGCAGGGACCGCAGCTCCCAGGCATCGGCGGGTGAGAGCACCGTCATGCCGGGTAACGCACGCAGGACTGCCAGGTCTTCGCACGAGTGATGCGTAGGGCCGTTTGCAGCGTACCCGAGTCCCGAGCCGACACCGACGATCACCACCGGTTGTTTGAGATAGCACAGATCGACCCGAATCTGCTCATAAGCCCGGTAGACGGCGAACGAGGCGATCGTATACGCGACGGGCTTCAAGCCCTGCAGCGCCAATCCGGCCGCGATTCCGATCATGTCAGCTTCTGCGACACCGACATTGTAGAAGCGATCGGGATGCCTGTCTTTGAAATCGTTGAACAGCCGATTACCAATATCGCCGCTCAGCAGCACAATCCGGGGATCCTGATCAGCGAGAGCGGTGATCTCGTCAGCGAATGCGTTTCTCATGAGAGTTGCAGCTCCGCTCTGGCTCGTTCCAGTTCCGCTGCCGTCGGTATGCGGTAGTGCCAGTTGTTGTCATCTTCCATGAACGAGACCCCCTTCCCTTTCAGGGTATGGGCAATCAGTGCGGTCGGGCGCCCGTCCGGATCCGGGGCTTTATTCAGCCACTCGACCAGCTCAGCCAGATTGTGCCCATCAACCTCGACAGCACGCCATCCGAAGGCCGCCCACTTCTCTTTCAACGGGCTGAGCGATGTCACTTCATCGCTGCGACCTGTGGCCTGCCATTTGTTGTAATCGATCATCACCGTCAATCGGTCCAGTTTCTGTGCAGGAGCGAACAGAGCCCCCTCCCAGACGGACCCTTCGTTGCATTCTCCGTCGCTCATCAGGACATGGATCCGGTTCTGGCGGCCTTGAATCCTGGCGGCGAGTGCCATTCCGATGGCGATCGGAAGTCCGTGCCCCAGTGATCCTGTCGCCGCGACGATTCCCGGAGTCCCCGGACTGGGATGTTCTCCTAAAGGGCTACCGGGTTCGGCATAGCTGTCGAGCCAGTTCTCGGGGAAAAAGCCTTTCATCGCCAAGGCGGCGTAAAGAGTGGTCGCTGCATGTCCCTTGCTCAGCAGGAAGCAGTCCTGCTCTGCATCGTCCCCGTTGGGCGACGGAGGATTGGCCGTTCCCCAGTAGGCAGCAACGACCATTTCAACGCACGAGAGAGATGAACCCAGATGTGCCGTTTTGGCCTGGTGTGACAGTCCCAGAACGTGACTGCGAATCCGTTTGGCAAGAATCTGCAACTCGTCGATCGTCGGAATCGGCCGAGCCGTCGCGGGCAATGTTGAGGTCGATGTCACGGCGCTCGGTTCCATCACTTCAGCTCAACTTCCTGCATGCGTTTGATGTTGAAGTAGGTTGAACGTGTCATGGAGTCGGGCAGCTTGCCAGCTCGGAAGGCCGCCACGAGGCCACGGACCGCGTCGTCGATCGATCGACATGGCCGATACCCCAGCACCTTCAGAATCTTTTCCGATGAGATGTGGTACGACCGGAGATCATCTGATGGGGTCGTCACAATCTCAATATCGTTCCAGCCCATTTCCTGTTCGACCACCCGTTTCACGATGGTTGCGAGTGCAGCCACGCTGTGGTTTTCATAACCCGCGTTGAAAATCTGGCCTGCAATCCGCTCGGCTGGTTCTTGAAGGACTTGCAGGTACAGGTCGGCCATATCTTCAACGTGAAAATTCGGACGAAGCTGCGTTCCACCGAAGACAGTGATCTTCCGGTTGTTGAGGGCATGATTGGTCAGGATGTTGACGGTCAGATCGAGCCGTTGTCGGGGAGAGTAGCCGCAGAGTGTGGCGGGACGCAGGACGAGCGTCGTGAAGTCGGGGGCCTGTTGCTGGAGCAGAATCGGTTCGCAGTCGGCTTTGTAACGGCTGTAGTCCGTTAAGGGTTTCAGTGGATGATCCTCGGTCACGTTGGGAGCATCACTGATCCCATACACGCTCGAGGACGACGCAAACACAAAGCGCCGAACGCCCGCTTCCCGACTCAGTCTCACGAGGGGGGGAAACGCATCAAGATTAATCGAGCGTCCCAGCACGGGATTCAACTCAAAACTGGGGTCGTTGCTGATGCATGCCAGATGAATGACGGCATCGCAACCGGCAACCGCTTTCGCGACGAGGGACTCGTTCCGCAGGTCCCCTTCAAACTCGGTCAAGCGGTCACATCGGCAATCGTCGAAGACTTGTTTGCCGTAAAGGTAGAGATCCAGCACGTGCACGTGATAGCCGGCTTGCAGCAGTCGGGGAACCAGGACTGCACCGGCGTAGCCCGCCCCGCCCGTCACCAGAACAGTTTTGATAGAATTCAAGGTGATTGCCCCGTCATTCATTTCCATGGGTTATTTCAGCAAATGTTCGATATGGCGTGAGAGTGGAATTCGCTCGATCGGCGATTGATTGCCGACGGTGGCCACGGCCTGTGCTCCGACGACGTTTCCGATGAAGCCCAGCACTTCCATGGGAGCGTTTTGTGCCGCGCAAAGCGATGTAATCGACAGGAAGGCGTCCCCTGCGCCGATTCGATCGACCACGTTCGAGGCGAAAGCGGGCACATCGACGTGCCCCACATCCTGCTGGTAGGTACAGCATCCCTTCTTTCCACGGGTCACGACAACACGAGGACAGTTCAACCGGCGGGAGACATCTTCCATCATCGGTTTGAGATCACTGCGTCGATCACGCGACTCCAGCCGCATTTCATTTTCAGCAATGCAGATGTAATCGGCCCGGGGATAGTTGGAAATGACATGATATCCCTGATTTCCCGCATTTGCCTGCGTGTTGACGGCGAGAAAGCGACTTTCGCGGCAGAGCAGGTCAATCATTTCCCGGGTCAGAAACCCATGCCCAGAATCAATCACAATCACCACGTCGAACTGGTTCAGCCGACCTGCAATGGCGGACGTCCAGGCCTGGCTTTCGGCAATCGTGGGACGCTCGTCATTCAGCTCATAGACTTCGAACAGTTTGCTGTAGAAGTACTGTTCGATGAATCGTCGTTTGACGATCGTCGGCGAACGCTCTCGAATCAGAAATCCCGCGTCGATATGGGGTTTCAACCGGGACCGAATGAAGTCTTCCTCGGAATTGATTTCGCCGAGAATGGAGTGCAGGGTGACATTGTCGCAAAAGCCGGCAACGTGATTGGCGACTGCGGCCGCCCCCCCGACGAAACGGTCATTGTTCAGCGACTTCACGACAAGAGTCGGTTCTTTCGATGACTTGCCGATCGCTTCGACATATTGATAGTCATCGATCACGGTTTCGCCGACAACCAGGACTTTCAGTTTGCGAGCCTGATCGAGAAATTTCAGAATTTCGCCGGTTGAAGTCCGCTGCGAGAAATCGGCGAGATAGTCGCTCACCTCTTGCGGGAAGACCGAGAGATGCCGGTTGACGAGGTGTGAAGCGCTGAAGGTCACGTCATCGGTGAATTCCAGCTTTCCCCCGACAGAGACGATCGCCTCCTCTTCCAGCTTGATCGCACCAGTCAGATCTTTTCCTCCGCGGAATTCCGATCCTTTCACGAACACATTCGGGCGCAGGGTTTGAATCGTCTCGATCGCCGTGGGCCACAGATTGATGCCCACGTAATCGACTGTTTCCAGTGCGGCAATCGCTTCGGCTCGAAGTTCGTCCGGAAAGACGGGACGATGAGGGCCCTTGTTCACGAAGCGATCAGGGGTGACGGTGACGACCAGCAGATCTCCCAGAGACTTCGCCGCCGCAAAATGGCGAATGTGTCCGATGTGCATCGGGTCGAAGACCCCATGGCAGTGGATGACGCGTTTTCCTTCCGCCTGGCGTGCCGCGATTTCCGCAGCCAACTGCTCGATCGACCCTATTTTGCGACGTGCGCTGTCGTGAGATGCGGAGGACGCCATCAATTGTCCCGGTCAATTTCAAAAATTGCGAGTCGATCTCTGGAGGAAGTTTCAAGGTTCCCGCTCCGTTCGTCAATGTGGAGCGGCCCAAATTTCCCCGTGGGTAATGCCCCCTGCCACGGGGGCCTGTCTCTCCCTCGCACGTATGAATTCTCCCGCATGAGTCTCTCAGTCACGGTGCATGCGCCGTCGTTTCCCACAGACTCTTATCATCTTCGGTCAGTTGCGTGTGGCCCACTGCGGATGGATGCAAAGACATACGTCGTCCGGACGGTGACTGTTTGACGACAGGCGAATCTCCTGACGCGCTTGCGGACTTAGCTCTGTACGGTGTTCCAGGGAAGTCGGGGGCGGATCACGGGGCCGGTCCAATTCCCGAAGTATTCTTCTCGCATGGAACCGGTATCATGGACGTCGAACGTCAGGACCGACTCCTGCAGGATGGTGGTTTTCTGAGGCACCCGCCCGACGATGGCAGAGATCGTATACCGCCCCTCATTCAGGAAGTTACCCGGGATTGTGCAGGTCGATTCGAACAGTCCTACCGGTTGCGGAGTGCCATACCAGGGATCATCGGTCGAACTGATCGCTTTGACGTTGGAAGTCGCCAGAACGAATGTCCCGTTCGAATCTTTCAGCCACAATGCCGCATAGAGCTGCTGGTTGGGAATCAAATTCCAGTAACTGATTTTGACCGAGATATCGTGTGCGATATCGACGTCGGCCGTAGCCCCTTCGACTTCTGACTGGACGACGCGAACGGCATGTAACCGCACCATGTCGTTGCCGGGAGCGGTTTCCTGTGACGGCCAGACGACTTCACCGGATGCCGACCTGACGTTGGCCAGATACTGCTTCACCACTTCGGCGGGGGTCCCGTTGGCAGTGATTTTTCCTTTTTCCAGCAGGATTGCCCGCTTACACAAATTTGTGATCACGGGCAGACTATGAGATACGATCAGGACCGTCTTGCCCTGTCGACTGGCCGATCCCATTTTGCCCAGGCATTTCTGCTGAAAGGCGGCATCGCCGACCGCCAGCACTTCATCCACAATCAGAATCTCGGGTTCCAGATGCGCCGCGACGGCAAACGCCAGTCGCACGTACATCCCGCTGGAATAGTGTTTGACGGCGGTATCCAGAAAGCGTTCAACTTCTGAAAAGGCGACAATCTCGTCAAATTTTTTGCGGATCTCGCGGCGCGTCATCCCCAGGACGGCACCGTTCATGAAGATGTTTTCCCGGCCGGTCAGTTCCGGGTGAAATCCTGTGCCGACCTCCAGCAAACTGCCGACCCGGCCCCGGATTTCAATCCGTCCATGTGTTGGGTAGGTAATTCGTGAAAGCAGCTTCAAAAGCGTGCTTTTGCCCGCCCCGTTTCGACCAATGAAACCGACGACTTCCCCCCGCTGAATTTCAAAGGACACGTCGTCGAGAGCCTGGAACATTTCGGGCGAGTTCGTCGGGGACGCACCACGTGCGGACATCAGTCGACGGGGTAGCCGCGCCAGATTGGTCGCCACGTTCTCGATCAGTTCCGAGAACCGGTGGTAGGAGACGCGATGCCCTAAACGAAAAGACTTTGTCAGTCCTTCAACACGTAAAGCGAAATCGCTCACAAAAGATTCCTGTTGCTCATTCGAGAAAACCGTTCGAGGTGGTGTGCCTCTGATGTTGACACTGAATCTTGTATCGCCCCCGGAAATGAAAAGCACCGGTGGTGACGTGCCGGTTCGGATTTTCTCTGGGCAGGCATGTCTGCGTGGGGACGACCGAAGAGCGACCTGATCGGCCCCAATGAGTGCGGCAAGGATGATACAGAACCGTCGGGGGAGGACGGCGCCGCAGGGGTGTCGCAACTTACGCCCGGACGATCTGCAGGAACTCTGCCCGTTTGCCGGGAGGGAGAGTTGCTCCGGCTTGGGCAGAATCTGCCGTTGGGGGCGTCAGGGGATGACATCACCGCAGGGCGAGAGACTAAACCGATGTTCTGGGAGGTTTGGGAAGTTTGTCGCCTTTTTCACGATTGTAGGAAAACTACGTGACTTACCGGTTTTTCGCTCAACCAGCGCACGTCCCTTTTCCGAAAACAACAGATAACCGCTAGAGGCGGAATATCCGTCAGGGTCTGACATGCACCGGACTTGATGGTTAAAGCGGTTTACAAGGGCAGGTTTTCGCAGCAGGACGCTGGAGCAACCGATGAATCTTTCAGTAAGACGGTGTCTATTGGGCTTGGTTGCCTGGGCAACTATGTTCGGAATAACTCGGGCTCAGGCGCAAGAGCCAGTTGGCACCGTGCAACTTGGTCCGCCAGCTTATGAGGGTGGGCAGGGAGTCCCCGATGGGGCAATCCCGTTCGATCAGTATGGATCCGAGCCGCTTCCTAGCGGATCCGGGTCCCTGTACGGGATGACCCGAGTCGATCGGGTGTTCGCGCCTCGGGTGAACATCGATTCTCGCGGCGGCAGCCTGTACGGTTACGATGCGGGTTACTCGAACATCGGGGTGTTCGTCCCCTATAAGATCGAAGACAACGCCCTGGTCTTCGTTCACGGGATGGGTATGGTCACCTACGATAGTCGCGGCGGCGGTACGGTCGGTACCGGCTGGCGATACTACATGGAGGGGATTGACCGCATTGCGGGTCTCTCTGTGTGGTTCGACTTTGACAACGGCCACGCCAAGCCGTATCAGCAGGTCGGCCTCAGCTTTGAATCGCTTGGTCGCTACGTCGACTATCGCGTTAACGGATACATTCCGTTCAGCAACGCTGACCATGTTCTTTATAGTCAACTTTCTCCCCAGGCCGTGCTTTACGGCAGCGGGATCGGTTTGATTCGTAACAACACGGTCGAACAGTCCTACACCGGTCTGGACGCCGAGACCGGCGGTCCAATGCCGTATCTGGGTCGCTACGGACTGAACGCCTACATCGGTGCTTACTACTTTACCGGCAACGGATACAAGGGTGGCAACTTCACCGGGGTCAGCGGCCGGTTCATGGCTCAGATCAATGAAGACGTCCAGTTCGGCGTGCAAGTGACGAACGACCATGTCTTCGGACTGAACACTCAGTTCCAGGTCTTCATGAATCTGCCTGACGGCAAGCCAGGTCGCTGGTTGCGAAACCTCCGCGTCCATGACCGAATGGTCCAGAACGTGTTCCGCCAGAACCGCGTGATGGCCAAAGTCGACAGCTATCAGACAATTGACGTTGCCATCAATCCCGAAACCAATGCACCTTACTTCGTGGCCAACATCGACCCGAATCTCGGGTTCGGTGGAAACGGTCAGATCACCAATCCGTTTAACAGCATCGCTCAGTACGAATCGCTCACGGAAGCTCAACGACGTCAGTACGACATCGTCCTGGTCCGACCTCGAACCGACTCGTCCAACACCAACCTCGACACTGCTTCGACGATGGAACTGTTTGATGGTCAGCGTTTGCTGAGCACTTCGGTTGCACACAGCTTCACCACAGCCAACCTGCCCGGCCAGAACCTGGTATTGCCCGGATTCACCGGTGGATCGGCTCCCAAGCTGTTTAACAGCAGTGGCGGCGACGTGATCACCCTGGTGGGTGGAAACACCCGCATGATCGAAGTCTCGGGCTTTGACATCGATGGCAGTGGGACCGGTAACGGCATTCGCGGTAACAACAACCGTGCTGTGAACATCAACCGCAACAACATCCACGACGGCTTGAACGGTGTGCTGCTGACGAACCTTTCCGGTTCGATCGCCGACGGGGCCGAATCCCAGTTCCTCGCGAACACCGTGACGAACAACGTCAGCAACGGTATCAGCGTGCTGAACACCGGCTCGCCTCCTTTCGTGCCACCGCTTGACGTCATCGTTCAAGGGAACGAATTCACGAGCAACGGGAATGACGGATTGCGACTCGAAGCTCGCGCCGGTGCAACAATTGGCGGGATTATCGGTGGTACAAATGTCGCCGCGACAGACACCACTCCAGCGATTACTCGCTCCAATACGTTCGACAGCAACGGTGGCAACGGTCTGAACCTGCTGGCCAATGGCGGCACCCTGCTGTTCAAGTCGCCACCAGTGACTCCTGTGCCGAATGCTCCACCCTATATTCCTCAGTTCGGCGTACCGAACGATGCATACGGCATCTACAACAATATCTTCACGAACAACACGCTGGATGGTTTGCACATCGAAACCACGAACAACTCCATCGCTCGCATCAACGTCACCAACAACAGCTTTGGTCTGGATTCGTCGACCACCAGTGGCAACAAGCGATACGGTCTGGGTCTGTTGTCTGACAGTGGTGTGACCGAGATTTCGATCGGTGGTGCCCTGATCGAGAATCCTGACGGGACGTTCTACAACCCCGGGAACACCTTTGACTACAACTCTGTTTCGGCGATCAACCTGGCTGTCGGCGGGACTGCCGCTCTGTCCTACGACATCATTAACAACACTATCACCAACGGAGCGACTTCGACTGTCGCCGCCCCACGTGATTCGTTCGAATTCTTCTTCAATGGCACAAGCGGGTCCAGCCCCTTCACCATCACGAACAAGTCCGATCCTGGAATCGAGATCACCAGTGTGATCTGGAACCTGGCAGGTACACCTGCGACGATCGCAGCCACCGGTCAGGGACCCAATGGAACTGTGAACCCAGTCGTCCTTCAGCCGATCAGCGATTCCCTGCTGACTTCGCTGAACGGGCTGGCTGTCACCCCGGGATCTTCACCACTGCTGATTACCGGACTGAACGCTCCTGCTACCAATGCCAATTCCGGGATGGCCGCTGGCAGTCAGTTGATCCCGCTGGGCTTCACCGACTTCGATCCAAACGAAGTCTTCAGTGCCACGGCTCGACTGGAACTCGCCTCGGGCAGCTCGCCGCTGACCTCGGCCGCGACGAACGGTTCATCCATCACGGTGAACTTCAGCAATGGATTGTCGTCAACGCAGCGAGTCACACAGCTCAATACAACCAGCGACGCGGTTTCGGCCACGGGTGACGTTTTCGGTGCATCGATTCCCGGCTTCGGCAATGGCCAGGACGGAATCCACATCGCCTCGTCCGGTGCCTCGGTCGTGAATTCGGCTAACATCCTCAACAATACGGTCACGGGTTACGGTGGCTACGGTATCCGGGTCGAAACCTCGGGGACCTCGACATCCAACAACCTGCTGATCCGCAACAACGAGATCTCGAACAACGGTACGGGAATCACAGGCGCTGGTATCTCTGCCTTCACCGGTGGTGGACTGGCCCTGGAACGACATGACAGCTCGACGCTCAACGCGATCATCGATGCCAACATCATTTCCTCGAACTTCAATGATGGAATCTCGTTGCGGTCCGACGGAACGTCAACAGGCGGGATGACCGTCGTGTCTCGTGACAATGACGTCCTGAACAACGCAGGGAACGGTCTGCAGATCTCGACAGGCGGTAACGCTCGGTTGAACTTCACCTCGCAGCGCGACGACTACAGCGGAAACGGTGCTGGTTCGGGTAACAACATCGACACGACCGGTGGCGATAACATGGCCTTTGTCAGCAATGGAAACTCAGTCCTGGACGTCACACTCCAGAACGTGTTCTCCAACAGCTCATCAAGCACAGGTCAAACTTCGAATGGAGCTCTTACCGGCAACGGTCTGTCCGGAACGACCAACGACAGCAGTACCCTTAACCTGCTGGTCACGGGAAGTTCATTATCGAACAACCGCCTCAACGGTATTGTCCTGAACAGCAACGGCCGGTCGTACATGCATGCCAGCATCTACGATACTCTGATGAACAGCAATAACGAGAACGGTATTCTGTTCAACCGGTCGTCTGCTTCGCTGGTTCGGGCCAATATCGTCAACAGCTCGATGCAGGCAAACCTAGTGAATGGTTTTAACTTCCACGGACTTGGCTCTGATCCGCAGGATCCGAATCAGATGTTCGCGGGGCCTAACCGGATTAACCTGATCCAGTCTTCATTGAACAACAATGGTATCAACGGAGTTGGCCAGGGTGCACGAGTCGACCTGTTGGGTGATTCGCAACTGGTACTGAATGCCACTGCCACCACGTTCAACAACAATGCTCAGAACGGCCTTCGCGTCGACATTACCCCAGGTGCTGAATTCGGATACTCACTTGGCGGCGAACGTTCCACCTTCGATAACGTCAGTTTCAACAACAACGGATCGAACGGGATCTTCGTGACAAGCGAAATTACACGAACCCAGCCAGGCAATCCCTGGATGCCTTACGACGCACCCTCCCGCACCTACATGCAGGTCAGTGCCAACACGGGTAGCAGCACGATCAGCAACAACGGGCTGAATGGTATTCTGGCTCAGTACACGGGTGGAAGCCACGACATCCTGGTGACCGGTGACACTTTAAATGCGACACCTCAGTTTGGGACCTTCATCCAGTCCAACGGAGAAGACGGTATTCACTCTGAAGCGGGAATCGCGGCTGACGTGACCTTGGGTGTCGACGGAGTCATCGTCGGTGGTCCGACAGTTGCTGATGGCAACGGCGGAGACGGTATCGACTTCCAGGTTCAGAGCACGATGCGGATTGTGGACGGTGCCACAACCGAAGACTGGATCTTCAACGCAGCTGGAGTCGGGACACTCAACGTCGACAATTCTCTGATTCAGAACAACTCAGGTCACGGGATCAGCCTTGTCGGAAACGCACTCGCCTTCAATGGTTATAACCCAGACGGCACGTTCGCGACCCGAATCCAGAATAACCAGGGAGACGGGTGGGGTCAGTTGAATGCGAGCATCACCAATTCGTCGATCGTTGAGAATCAGTTGAATGGAGTGAACATCGACTTGCAGGGACGATTGGGACTGCGTGGTGCTGAAAATGCGATTACGCTGAGCGGGAATAACATCTCCAATAACGCTGGATTTGGTGTCTTCCTCGAACAGAATGCCGCGTTGCAGTACCGAGGTTCCGGCACGGTCAACGATCTGTTCAGGGTTGTCGAATTCTTCGGGCCTCAGCCGACCGACCCAGAAACGCCGTTCAATCCTAACGACTTGATTAATCGCGCTTTTGATTGGAATACGGGAGACAACGCTCCGATCTTCAACAGTGGAGTCATGAGCGGCTTCATGAATCTGATCACTTACAACAACACGAATCTGGTCATGACCGATAACACGATCCAGTTCAATGGGCGTGGTGGAGACCTGCAGGCCGGTGACGGGGTATTCCTGCGAGTGAGTACCAACTCGTATCTGGGGGCTGATATTCGTAACAACAACATGACAGGTAACCTGGCGAACGACCTTCACATCGAATCGTTCCTCGCCTACAACCCTGCCACGGGAGTTGCGCCACAGCCGACAGGCAGCGTGGCCAATACAGATGACCCAGATATTGTCGTCCTCGATGACACCGCACAGATGGACCTTCGGTTCACTGGGAACATTGGCAACACGATCAACATCGTGAACCCATCGGTGAACGGAGCGACTAACGGGTCTTTGCCAGGGAATACGACGCCGAACGGAGCGTACTATCAGGCTGACCCACTCAAGAGCAACTTTGGCTACCTGAACCCCAACCCCCGTCTGGTACAATTGTTCCAGGTGGAGAATGGTCCTGCACTGAACTCGACGAACTTCTTCAATCAGAATGGGACCACTCAGAATCTGGTGGACGAGTTCTACTTCAGCAGCTGGTTCATCAGCGATGGGCCATCGCCTGTGTTCCCGAACCCAGATTTCCCACAAACTTACTACGAGCAAGCGGGGAATCCATTTACCGGCACCCCAATGTTCCCATAGTCGTTGGGTGAATTGCTGAAAGTACACTTGGAGCCGTCCCTGTTATCGGGGACGGCTCTTTTGCTTTGGTGTTCGCGATCTATCTTCTGAGACCGGGCCTACCGAACTCGCCAGGGAATGCAGCTCGACTACGAGGTCAACGGAAGGTCGCACCAAGTAGGGCCTTGAGGCGTCGGTCTGGCTCGAAGGGGCTCGTCGGCCTGACTGCTGCCGCTGCCCCACGCAGTGGCCAGCTCGTCGGGAGCTTCCACATCGTAGCAAACCTTTGCGACGGCAATTTCCTGCCATGGCGTGCCCGGCCCCCTGAACAGGTTGAGAATGAAGCCGAAAAGAATCGTCCGAGTCCCAGATATCAAACAGGGCGGATCTCGACATCTTAAGACCTGGCTGTTGTGGAAACGACGCAGAATTGACCTTGAAGCGTCTCCACGCAGAGCATCTTGAGCGGTACTTGTTCTTGCGACCGCATTCGGCCTCCCGCGCCGGGCATCAAAGAGGCCCGCTTCGAGCTGCGAAAGATGATCTGACTTTCGAACTCAACAACGCACACGCAGCGCTTGGTCGACACGCCTCTGTCGCCGCGGCGGAGGGAATCCAGAACCAAATTCCGGACTTCTGGGCGTTCACTGGGGGGGGCGATTGTTGACCATGCGACTCGACCCAGGAGCGGGGCAGGCTTGAACGCGGCAACGGTACCCAAGCCGTTTGGGAACAA
This sequence comes from Schlesneria sphaerica, assembly GCF_044336245.1. NCBI lineage: Bacteria > Pseudomonadati > Planctomycetota > Planctomycetia > Planctomycetales > Planctomycetaceae > Schlesneria > Schlesneria sphaerica. The sequence continues at coordinate 6,871,268 of NZ_CP172346.1, forward strand.
GTACCCGTCATCACCTATGTCACGGGCGAGTTGCATTCCCTGTCTGTGGCTGGCACTGTCCGACGAGCTCTCGGTCTCTGCTTACGGACGATTGGTGCCTCGCAGCAAAGGGCATGTTCCGGACAAATCAGGAAAAGAAAAAGCACTGGCTGATCCAATTTGGTCAACCAGTGCTCTAATAATTGGTCCGCAAGTAACGCCGCCAGGTCCATTCGGGGCCGCTGGCAGCGCGAGGGGTAGCTGTCAGACCGCCGATGCGTGGTTTCTCACGGTTTCGTTGGTGAATTGCACGACCGCAGCGGGGTCGAGAGGTTTCGAGAAGACTCGAGGGACCTTGTGGGCAAAGACCAGACGATCCGCTTCGCTCTGCATGGCCTCAGGGCAGCAGACCACGATCGGAGTTTCCGTTAATCGCAAGTCTTCCCGTACGTGCCGACAGAATTCGGTGCCGGTCATGGCAGGAAGTTCCAGGTCAGCGATGATCAGATCAAATCGCTGCCGTGCGGCGAGAATAGCTGCCTGCTCACCGTCATGTGCAACAAAGACAGAGTATCCAGCCCCCTCAAGATGATTTCTTAAAGATTGAGACATGGCCCGATTGCTCTCGGCAATCAGGATCGAACGGCGTCGGTGCGACATACAGTCTTTTCTGAAAGAGTTCCGACAAGGCAACAGCGTCTGTCAGTCAAAACTGACCCCGCGACGCATTCTCTCAACCGGCTTACGACCTCACACGTCGCAACTTGAGCGAAATGCTACCGGAATCAAAATCTTCTATTCGACCAGCCAACTTTAAGAATTGAATCAATTTGTCCGAAAGTGGTGTTCATACGCCCTTCGACGCTTCTTCCGCCATGTACATCTGCCGTAGTCGCCGAGTTGCTGCGCGCCTCATGACGCGAAACGTCACGAAATAGAGGACACGCATCACGTTACATAAACAGAGCAGCAAAAGTCGCGCAGGCGGTGAAGCCGTGGCGGCGACCCGGCGGCAGCTTTTTTGAAACGCCTGATTTCCTTCGATGGCGGGACTGAGCTGTTCGTGAACGATGCACCGGAGGAAATCTTGCGACCATCGCTCGACATAATCCTCGGGAAAGTCATTTCGAAATCGTTCCGATCGCATCCACTGTTTCGCTCGTTCCAGAATCCTCATCCCTTTCAGAGGATTGGATCGAGTCTCCTGCGACAAGCTTCCCGGATTGATCGTCCATTCCATGGCGGGGAATGGCCAGTAGCAGAAGCCATGGCGAAGTCCCAGCGTCTGGATGGCAAACGTGTCTCCCCACGACTCGAGTTCCTGCGGGCAGCCACCGATTTCAATCAGTGGAATTCGCCGGAACAGCGTCGCGGCGGAGAGCGAATGGGTGGCGGGTTCCACCTCAAGCACTTCATGCAGGTAGCGTGACGGTTCCAGAAAGATTGCCTGATGAATGTTCTTCAGTCCCGAAGTTCCCAGAGGTTGGCCCAGCGGATCGACGCTGACGAACTGACCACTGATGATTCCCGTTGAGGGGTACTGTTCCGCAAGCTGCATCGCCCCAGCGAAAAAGCCGGGCAGAATCCGGTCATCAGCGGCGCCACTGTAGACAAAGTCGCCTGTCGCCACTGTGATGGCTCGCTGAAACGATGCATGAAACCCGAGGTTGCGTTCGTTCACCAGCAGGCGAATCTGAGGATACTTCTCAACCCAGGAGCGGATGATGGTCAGGCTGTCATCTGTCGAGCCGTCGTCGACGATGATGAATTCATCGGCGGGACGCGACTGAGTCAGCATCGCTTCGATCGCGCGAGAGATCGACCGACCGTGGTTGTAATTGCAGATAATCGTCGTCAGCGTGGGCGACCGAAGGGAGCTGCTCGGCTTCGCGTCCACGACCAATTCAGCACCACGAGAATCGGCAGGATTCGTACCCGCAGAACCTGCCGGACCTGACTGCCTGGGCGAACCGGTACGAAGACTTTCCAGAAATACTGTTGCTTCAGCCGCGTCATTCCCGTCCGGAGCCCAAGGTGCGAATTGGGCGTCCCCCGGAACGAAAGGTCCGTTCGTGGTCTCGTGAATCACCCCCCAATCGGATTCAACCAGGACCGTATGCCACGCATCACATGCCAGTCGGTAAAGGGAGGGACGCCCCGTGCCGGGAGCACCCAGTGAGATCCGTTGTGTTTCCACCCCCTGATCATCGAAAAAGATGACCTGCAACAGACCTTCTACCACGTGAAATGACTCGCTCTTGTTACGATGACGGTGGACTCGCACGTAGGTGTCGCGGTCGAACAGGATGACCATTTCCTGAATGGGGTCATCGCTGGTTCGATGGAGGCAGATTCGCGAGCGTTTCAGGGGTGAGTCTGCAGCCAACTGGCGAAGTCGCTGGAGCGTTTCTGGCTCGACAACATAGATGTCCGAATCGGCCACGATGACGTTTTTGGGAGGACTCACGAAAAGCGATCTCGATAAGGAATAGTCTGGGGGCAGTCAGCGACACTGAGCCGGGAGAAGGGGCATCATGTCCAATCCGCCCACCTCCGAAAAGGTCTGCCGAGGAAAGTGAACCGAACTACTCGGGACCCTGCCTTCGAAAGTTTCAACTTGCTCGACAACTTCTCACTGAAACTCTCAGGAGCGCGAGGGTATCTGAACGAAGAGGGAACCGACTTGGACAGATCAGTCGCCGTTCTGACTCCCGGGATGCCGGATGTCATATCGCAGCTCAACCATCTCATTTTGTTTCTGCTGGACAGAAGTCAGCCTGAGGACGGGGTTCAGTAGCCTGCGAGGAAAGAGTGGCTTTCCCTGTCCCAGCGTCACAGACCCCACCTGTAGGATCAATTCATCAAGCAGCCCGGCGTCATAGAACTGACCTGCCAGCTCTCCCCCGCCCACGATCCAGATATTTTTGCCCCCGGCGGCCGCCCGCATTTGGGAATGGACAGCGGCGACGTCTCCACTGACAAAGCGGATATCGGCTCCTTCGATGAGCGGAAGTTTTCGTCGTGTGAAGACCCACGTCGGCTGCTCGTACGGCCAGGCCGATCCGACTTCCTCGATGACCTTGTCTGCATGCCGCAGCATCCATTCATAGGTATGAGACCCCATCGCCAGGGCACCGACCTGCGCGATGAACTCGGGATAGCTCGAATCATTGATGTCCCCCAGAGAGAACAACCAGTCCAGCGAGTCATCCTCTGTCGCAATGAATCCATCCAGACTCGTCGCGGTATAGAACTGCGTTTTCATGCAAAAGCCCTGAAAGTAATCCAAGTAGCCCTGTCGTTCCGCGACAGGAAAGCCGTCGATAACGCCGACCCACAACATTCGGATCAGTTTACTCATCCGCCACTAAGGCTAATTCATGTCGCGAAGAAATTGCACCAAAGCAATTTGGCAGTTTGAACCGCAGATTCAAATGGGGAACGGATGGCGACTCGGTAATCCTGTCGCGGAGAGGTTGTGATTTTTTTGGAAGTTCAGGGTAGCAATCCTTCCGGGATGCGCTAAAACTCGGCCATGAGCACCACCCCCCCACCCAAGAAGCCTGATGTCCGTGTGAATTCTCCTGAACGTCGTCAGTTGGAATGGCGGGACTTTTCTCTGGACGGATATGTTCGACAAGATGACAAGGTGCGGATCATTTGGCGGTATGTCGAATCTCTCGATCTGACGATTCTTTACGACAAAATTCAGGCGGTTGAATTCCAACCGGGCCGGAATGCTGTTGACCCTAAGATCCTTGTTGCGCTTTGGCTGATGGCGACAGTGGAATCCATCAGCAGTGCCAGAGCGCTCGAACGTCTTTCGCAACGAGACTTGGCTTACATGTGGATATGCGGTGGCGTTAGCGTGAACTATCACTTGTTAAGTGATTTTCGTTCTCAACATCGCGACTTTCTCAAGCAGGTTCTGACGACGACAGTCGCCTCTCTGTTGCATGCCGAGGTCATCACACTGGACACCGTGGCCCAAGACGGTGTTCGAGTGAGAGCCAGTGCCGGTTCCAGTTCGTTTCATCGCAAACCGACCATCGAAAAGCGTATTGCGGAAGCGAAGGCTCACCTCGCTGCTCTCGAGGAGAACGAAGATTCCGACGATACTTCGCGAGGTTCCAGCTCGGCGAAAGAACGAGCCGTCCGAGACAAGTTGGCCCGGGCCGAAGAAGCACTGAAACAGGTGGCCGAACTGCAGAAGGAGCAAGACCAGCGACGCCGAGGCAAGGACGAGACTCCTAAAGAAGCGCGTTGCAGCACGACCGATCCCGATGCTCGCAAAATGAAAATGGGAGATGGAGGATTTCGGCCCGCATATAACGTACAGGTCGCCACAGACGGAGCTTCACGTATCATCGTGGGAGTAGACGTGACAAAGAAGGGGAACGATGGCCAGGAGATGTTCCCCATGCAATCACAAATCATCGCGAACTATGGTAAGGCTCCTCAGAACTACTTGGTCGACAATGGTTTTGCAACCAATGATCAGATCACGAAAACGGAGAATGCAGGCAGCCAGGTTCACGCTCCCGTGCATGGTGAGAAGGCCATGAAGAAGCGAGGAAATGATCCGTTTGCCAGAAAGAAATGCGACACCGATGAATGCTTTGCGTTTCGTCAACGAAAGGCAACTGAAGCCGCCCAGCAGCGATATAAGCAACGGCCATCGATCGCGGAATATGTGAATGCCGAGTTTCGTAATCGAGGACTCACCCAGTTCCGAGTCCGTGGGTTGGAGAAAGTCCAAACGGTGGTCGAGTGGTATGCGATCACATTCAATCTTCTCCGACTCATCAACTTGGGATTAGTGACCTGAAAATGGATTGGAATCGAAAGGGAATCGCTCAATCTGAGCGAAATGGAGTAACGTCGACTGCAGATATGAGGATTGGCAATGGATTGAACCACGCAGCCGAGGATTCAACACGCGACTAAATCAAAAAGCGGTGAAAAGCGGAAAACTGAGCGCCGATTGGGAAAAAATCACACGCTCGGAGCGACAGCATTACTGACGCTAAGGGGCGAAGCGCAGGTGGGGTGGCTACCCTGCTTGGTCAGGGACGCTTAAGATTGATGGAACGCTGAGGTTTCGTTGTGAGACGGACGAAGCGTGACGCTCTTGCGCGGGGGCTGATCGGGGGATGGTGTGGGATCTTCTGCGAGGGACGTCATCATGTTTTCACGCTGCGTTGCTGTTGCGCAAACGACTCCTGTAAAGGGGGATGTGGCCGCGAATGTCGAGGAACATCTGTTACTGGCACAATTGGCCGTCGATGAAGGGGCGGATATTGTCCTGTTCCCGGAATTGTCGCTGACCGGATATGAGCTCGCTTTGGGAGAGTCGCTGGCGTTCGAAGAGAACGATGCGCGGTTGGCAGCATTGGTGGATCTGGCAGAGCGATCGGGAACGCGGCTGGTGGTGGGGGCTCCGATCAGACTTGAGCAGAAGCTTTACGTGGGAGCTTTCATCATACTCCCTGATCGTTCCGTCGAGATTTACACGAAGCATCGGCTGGGGACTTTTCCCTCCAGTTCCGTCTGCGACAGTCTGACGGGTGAAATTCCACCTCCCGAGCCGAATCACTTTCAACCGGGCGACCGGAATCCTTTGATTCCCTTCAACGAGACCGTCGCAGCAGTCGCGATCTGCGCTGACATTGGGCGTCCTGAACATCCTCAGCGGGCGGCAGAGCGGCAGGCCAATCTGTATCTGGCGAGCATGTTTGTCATTCCTTCCGACTTCGCGGGGGATATCGCAAAGCTGGCTCGGTATGCGAAGCAGTATCGAATGATGGTTGCACTGGCAAACTATGGTGGACCATCGGGTGGTTTGAAATCGGCGGGTCGCAGTGGCATCTGGTCTTCCACGGGAGAATTGCTGGTCCAGTTGGAGGAAGCTGGCTCTGGGGTTGCCGTTGTCCGTGAATCCCCCGACAAGCTGCATGTCCGGGCGATCATGCGGAAGTAAGACGCGGCAAGTCAGTCTGTCGGCTTCCAGTCCATTCCGCAGCGATGCCTCGCGTGTGAAATTCCTGCCAGGTTATGGACAAACTTTGATGAAGGCTCGCACTGGCTTCCAGAAGCGTTGTCCTGTGAAGCAGCGGGACTTATGCTAGGGGTCTCTTACGAAAAATTCTTCCTGAGATGCTCTGTTCAGAAAGCAATGAGGTGCCGCGTTGAAGCCGTTCGCCGTGTTGGCTGCATCCGCGGCCCTGCTGGGATTGCTCGTCTTGAGTCTGCTGGAACGGCCACAGCAAACTCGGGAGAGTGATGGATCGGCTGCAGGCAAACAACCTCTGATGGTGTACTGCGCGGCCAGCAACAAAAGCGTGATGGAGGCCATTCGCAAGGACTACGAAAGTGAGTTTGGCAGGGCGGTCGAAGTTCAATACGGCCCCTCTCAAACGCTGCTCGCTTCGCTCAGTGTCTCGAAGACCGGCGACCTTTTTCTGCCGGCTGATGTGAGCTTTCTTGAACTGGCGAAAGAACAGCAGCTTGTCTCCAGCGAGTCACCTCTGGCAGAGATGCAAGCCGTCGCCGCGGTCTCCAAGGGAAATCCCAAAGGAATCCAGAGTCTCGACGATCTGTTACGCGACGAAGTTCGAATCGCTCAAGGTAACCCCGAAGGGACTGCGATTGGCAAGTTGACCAGAGAGATTCTTATCGAATCCAACCGCTGGGACGAACTCAACAAGCAAACAACCGTTTTCAAAACGACCATTCATGAAGTGGCCAGCGACGTGAAGATCGGCGCTGTCGATGCGGGAATCGTCTTCGACGCTGTTCTGCATGACTATGACACGCTGGAAGCGGTCACGATTCCGGAACTGACGGCCGTTCGATCGCGCATTGGAATTGCCGTTTTGAATTCCAGTTCCCAGCCTCAGCAGGCGGCTCATTTTGTTCGGTACATGAGTGCACGGGACAAGGGCCAGCTTCGTTATCGTGAGTTCGGGTTTCAGGTGGCCGATGGCGATTTGTGGAATGAGCAGCCTGAACTGACCCTCTATGCGGGGTCCATGCTGCGACCTGCGATTGAGGAAACAATCGCGGCATTTGAGAAGCACGAAGGGGTCCGTGTGACCCGAGTCTACAACGGTTGCGGAATCCTCGTGGCACAGATGAAAGCCGGGCAGGTTCCCGACGCCTATTTTGCCTGTGACGTGGAGTTCATGAATCAGGTGAAGGAGCTTTTTCCCACTTCAGAAGCGGTCTCACAAAACGAACTGGTGATTCTCGTGCAGAAAGGGAATCCCCACGGGATCAAGTCGCTGAAAGACCTGGCCAAGTCCAGATTGCGAGTGGGAATCGGCCATGAAAAGCAGTGTGCCATGGGTTGGATTACACAGCGAACGTTTGCCGAAAGTGGGTTGCAGTCAGAACTGATGAAGAATGTCGTCGTGCAGACGCCGACGGGGGACATGCTGGTTAATCAGATGCGAACCGGGTCGCTCGACGCCGCCGTGGCCTACTTGAGTAACGCGGCCGGATCGGCCGATTTTCTGGACGCGATTCGAATCGAGGGGATCCCCTGCTCGATCGCCACGCAGCCTTATGGAGTTGCCAGGGAATCAGCACAACGACAGCTCAGCGAACGTCTCCTTCAGGCCATTCGCGCCGAATCATCGAAGCAGAAGTTCGCCAACGAAGGATTCCGCTGGTTGAATCAGGGGCAGGCGACGAATGATTGAGTCGCACGGTCCGGCTTCAACGGTTCAGAAACATCGGGCTCGTTCGGACGTCCCTTTCCTGACGGTGATGAGTGGTTTTGGCGGCAGCTATCTGGTGCTCGTCATTGCCATGCTGGCGGCCGACATTGCGTATACCTCTCCAGCACACTTTTCGCAGGCTCTCGCCAAGCCCGAGATTCGTTCGGCGATTCGACTCACGCTAATCTCCTGCACGATTTCCGCGCTGCTTTCGGTCTGGGTGGCGACGCCGCTGGGGTATCTGCTGTCGCGATTTCAGTTTCGCGGCCGCTGGATCATCGACACCTTGATCGATGTTCCGGTCGTGTTGCCGCCGCTGGTCATTGGACTGAGCTTGTTAATTTTGTTCCACATCCCTCAGGAAGGGGGAAATCTGGAACAATGGTTTCAGGAACGTCTGGGACTCAGGATCACTTACTCGCAGCCGGCTGTCGTACTGGCTCAGTTCGCCGTAGCGTGCGCTTTTGCCGTGCAGACGATGCGAATCACGTTCGACCAGATTGACCCCCGTGCTGAACTCGTGGCTCTGACCTTAGGGTGTCGTCGGAGCCAGGCTTTTTTTCTCGTGGTGCTACCGCAAGCGTGGAGAGGCCTGATCGCTGCATTCACGATTGCCTGGGCTCGGTCGCTGGGAGAATTTGGACCCATCCTCGTCTTTGCCGGCGCGACACGCATGCGGACAGAAGTCTTGTCGACAACAGTCTTCCTCGAACTGAGCGTCGGTCAGCTTGAGGCGGCGGTCGCAGTCTCGCTGCTGATGGTCGTCGCGTCCGTTCTAGTCTTGGGGCTTGTCCGCTGGCTTGGTGCGGGGTGGCGATGATCGAACTGATCGATGTCACAATCCGCTCAGGACCGTTTCAACTGAGCCACGTCAACCTGACTGTGGAGAGTGGACGTTACGGAATCCTCATGGGGGGAACCGGCCAGGGGAAAACAACACTGCTGGAAGCGATCTGTGGGCTCAGACAGGTGACCGCCGGCAAGGTGGTGATCTGCGGTGACGAGATGACGAAGTGGAAGTCAGCCAATCGCGGGATTGGCTATGTTCCTCAGGATCTGGCGTTGTTTCCGACGATGACTGTCCGGGAACATCTGGAGTTTGCCCTGCGGATTCGCCGAATGGATCCTGTGACCATTCGCCAACGCGTACACGATTTGTCGGAGGTACTGGGAATCAAAGGTCTACTTGATCGACGTACGCAGCATCTGAGTGGCGGCGAAGGTCAGCGGGTGGCGCTTGGACGTGCTCTCGCGTTTCAGCCTCAGGTGCTGCTGCTCGATGAACCGCTGAACGCACTGGATGAACAGACACGTAACCGACTCTGCGACTTGCTTCGATCTCTACAGCGCGAACGTCAGTTGACCGTGCTGCACATTACGCACAGCCGGGCGGAAGCGGTCGCTCTCGCCGATCAATTGTTCGTGATGGAAGCGAACCAGATTACCGAACGGCCCTTATCGAATCTGACGGGGCCAGGACCGGTCGCAGCCGATCGTCCCGAAGGAGGATCGCAATGAGAGTGCGGGTTGAATTTGCCGCTCAACTGCGGTCGGTGACGGATTGTAAAGAAGACTGCATCGAGATGGTCGATGGGGGGACTGTCGGACAGCTCGTTGCTCACCTGGGTGAAAAGTACGGCAATCCGGTACGAGCGTATCTGCTGAATCCGGCAGGTGAGCTCCAGCGCAGTCTTCTGGTCATTGTGAATGGCGTAGCACATTCGAGCGGACAGGCCGGGGCGGTATGTTTGGCGGACCAGGACTGCATTGAGTTCCTTCCGCCGATCGGTGGGGGGTGAGATGACGGACGAATTGCCGGATCTGACTCCGGAAGAAGAAGACCGCTACGCATGGCAATTCGACGTGCGTGACTTCGGACGTGAAGGGCAGCGTCGATTGAAGGGGGCGACCGTGCTGATCTCGCGCGTGGGTGGCGTGGGTGGTGCTGTTGCCCTTCAATTGGCCGCAGCGGGGATCGGGCGGCTGATTCTGGCACATGGGGGTAATCTGCGTCGGAATGATCTCAATCGTCAGACTCTCATGACGACAGACTGGATCGATCGTCCTCGAGTCGAGTCCGCTCGGGACCGACTTTTGGCGCTCAATCCCAATGTGCAGATCGATATGGTCGATCAGAACATCTCGGAAACGAATGCTGCTGAACTCGTCAGTCGATGCGACATCGTCGTGAGTTCAGCTCCGCTCTTCAGCGAACGCCTGTTGATGAATCAAGAAGCGGTGCGGCAGCGAAAGCCTCTTGTTGACAGTGCGATGTACGAACTCGAAGGGCAGCTCACCACTGTCATTCCCGGCGAGACGGCTTGCCTGGAATGCCTCTATCCCGAAGCACCACCGATGTGGAAACGCCAGTTTCCCGTCTTCAGCGCGGTCTCCGCGACGGTGGGAGCGCTGGCCGCGATGGAAGTGATCAAAGTCATCACCGGTGTGGGGGAATCTCTGGCGGGACGGCTGTTGCTGTTCGATCTGCGTGAGATGAGATTCCGGACCTTGCCGATCGAAAGGCGGCAAGACTGTGTTCAGTGCAGGGCATTGTGCGGGACCGATCATTCCAGAGGGACGACAGCCGGAACCAGTGACGATCTCTGAAATTCAGGCCGGTCTGCTTGGAGCGATGACCAAATTCGATCCCCCGAGGTCGTCACAGGCGTTCTTCAAAAGAGAACTTTTGGTCGATGAACACCAAAGGGACGCGAGATCCGTGCTGGATGAGGGGCCGTACCGGACTAACCGCGGTGGAACTGTGCTGACACGATCCCCGCGATTAGCAAGACCCCTCCCGCCAGAATGAGGATTTGAGTGATTCCGAATTGTGTCCGGCGGGACGTCGCGGGGGTTTGGTTCTGGTCCGCGCTCGCGATTGGGATTTTGACCTCAGGCGGGGTCGTGTCGACCGAAGTTGCCTCGCCCTTCGCAGAACCGGGAGGGATGGGAACCAGCTCTGCTTCCTTGGGTGCCTTTCCGAGGTGATCCAGGCCGGCCGTGGCGGGGAGTTTGGCCCATGAAAGTAACTGCCGCCAGTCGGCCGTGATCAGCAGGTCAAAACCCGGATTCAGTTCTTTCACCTGGCACGAGCACGCTCCCGCCAGAAAAGCGGCTGAGCTGCGAATCGTATCGGACGCAATTCCCGCTCCCACCAAAGGAAGAAGCGCTCGACACCGTCCGAACACCGGGAAAACCATCGGTTCGTTGAGCGTCGCGAGGTCCGGTTCGCAACTTTGCAGCAGAGCAATGAAATCCTGCTCGGCAGGATCGTCTCGTCGAATGCGGATGAGCGAAAACTCGACTCGCACCGGCGGACCGTCCTGAATGATGTCCTCTGGCGAATCTGTCAGCTCGGGAAGCGTCAGAGTCCGAGTCAATTCGGCGAGCTCCTGTTCGAGCGTTGCCGCCGCGACATCGTCCTGTGCCGGGTCGCCACTGTCGATCAGCACCCAGACGGCCGTCTGACCATCAGCAAGCTTTTGGAGCAGGCTCTGCCGGACGGATGAATCCAGGAGCGTTGCGAGGGTCGAAGCATGGAGGTTGCCGATCCAGATGGGCTGATCCATCTCGAGGTAGGCGGGAAGCTGAACGACAAGACTCGTTTCGTCCGTCCCTGCGGGAGCCCCAGGATTCAGTCTGGAGGCAGCGTCCAGCAGTCGCTTTTCATCCAGGTTTGACGAGTCATCCAGATCAACGGTGCGGATGGACAGATTGACGCGTCGCCCTTCGAACTGACTTTGCAGGAATGCCAACTGGCTCTGATCTTCGGTCGACAGAGGACCGCGATGAAAGACAACTCCCCGATAGGCGTCGGGAGCCCAGTGTTCCAGGGCATAACGGAAGACGGGGACGTTACAGGCCCAAGCAAGGGACCATGGTGCGGTGACTGCCAGCAGGAAGCACAAAGCGACTCGCGGAACGAGTAATCCGGGTGAGGTTTTCATTGGACGCGTATCCGTTTCGATCACGATTTTCTCAGACTGCGGGATGGTCACCGCCCCATTCGGTCAGGAACTTGCGTTCATTGTTCCAGCCGGTGGAGTTCGATACCCGAGACCAGGGGTCGTCCGTGTTGGGAAATGAACATCAACTCGAGCCAGTCGCCTAGCAGGACGCGATCGAATGTCTTGACGATGCTCTTCGGGGCGGTTCCTCCCAGCTGGATGTTGTCGATTCGCCCCTGTCCCGGAATCTCAACATCGAACTGACGGAATTCCTTCGGTGCACTTTCCGGGACGCCGAAGTGCAGCCGAACCCGGTAGGGGTCGAGTCGTGCCGCAGCATCATCGACGGGAGCGACCTCATCGGCATCGACAACTAGTCGAGCGGCCCCCGTGGCGTCGCGACTGCGAACCGTTGCCACCGTCCGCTGTCCCTGACCCCTGATCACGAAGACGATCGAATTCCCGGGCTGCCAGCTCTCTTGACTGATGACCTCGCGAATGAGAGGCGTGAGGTCAGGGCTCTGTTGAGCGGACCCTGCGGTACTCAGTTTCCAGGCCTCCGGGCTCCAGCGAATTTCGGATGAGGTGAGTCTCCGCGCGGAGAGGTTATTCTTCTCAGCCGTGAACCGGGCCGCGTGACCCGCTGCCTCAGCACGAATGACGAATTCGGCCGGCTCTTCAACGGCGGCGCGCGAACTGAATTGAATGTGCGCTGATCGAATTGCCGAGTCACGTGCGAGCCGGATGCCATTGAAACGGAATCCGACGAGTTGCGGTTCCGCTGTGGTTCCCGCGAGTTCTGCTGTGCCGCTGTCAAGATCGACGGCACCACTCGTTATCGATTCGCGGGCGTCGTCGTCGGCGTGCTCAACAGGGATTCCTGTCTGCAGCTTGTGAAGCGGCTGGGCCTTCAGGCTGAGGCGAAGTGACTGCATCCCTTCCACGCCTGACGACGCGACCCAGGGAATGGTGGCGGACGACTTGGTACTGGGGTGATCCTGAAAGAACCTCGATTCTCCATCGACTTCGAGACTCAGGTTGGGGGAATCTCCTGCAACGGGAGGATACTCCAACCAGTCAAGTCCGTGCTGGTCGCGTCGGTCGCCCGGGGCTCCCAGGTTAATTCCCAGTTGCTGTACCCGGCCAGCCTGCGGATCGAGCACCAGCAGATTGTTGACAGACCACATATCGATATCGGGCATGTGGACAAGCGCCAGCGAAGTCTGATTCTGATAACTGCAACTGCACGTTCTCGTGTAGTCTGGCGCGTTGAGAACTCCGTCAGCCACAATCAGGTTGGCCGTACATCCCGAGCGGAATCCACCGAAATTTCCGGTGCCTGCTTCATTCAAAAGGTCATAAAATGCAGCGGAGCCCGACCGGAACGTGAGCATGTTTTCGCTGGCGATAATGGAGTTACAGCCGTAAGCCCGTTTGACGCTCCAGGGGCGAAGCTCACCCGTAAGCGGGCTTTTGTTCATTTTCTGTGAGCCATCCGCCAGATAGTAAGCACCGGCAGAATCGGTGTAGGAGACGGCATTGGTGATGATCAAATCATTGTGCAGGACACAGGGACCGGAATACTTGAGCCCCTCTTTTTTCCAGACAGTTTCGCCTGTGCGGCCCTGGTAGACGGCCATCCCCTGCCCCACTTCGGCAGTCAGTCGGTCGCTTCCCGCCGCCCCTGCCTGCAGCAGCAGGTCCCGTTTCTCGGAATAACCCAGCCACGTCCCGAAGACTTCTTTTCCGGGCAGTGTCCACGCTTCCTGACCGGTCTTTGCATCGAAGGCGACGATTCGGTACGTGTCCGGATTGGACTTCCCGCGTCGCTTCAGAAACTCTTCGACGGGTTTGGGATTCTTGTCGAGAGCGAAAACCAATCCGTTTCCAGCCACGATGCCGTTGTGCCAGAAGCTATGTGCAGCGTCAATTTTCCAGAGCTGTTCGCCTGAATGGCGGTCGAATCCGACGAGTGACATACTTGCCGCGCGGTCGAGACTTTTCGCTCCAAACACCGCGCGCTTGGGGTCCGCCTTGTCAGGTTCGAGCTCATGTCGCTTCTGGTATTGGGCGAAGCCAACGCCCCCAATCAGCACGTCTTCGTAGACGCCGATGAAGCCCCACTCGTGGGGCTGGTTCGGATCCTGCTGAGGGAGCGTGATCGTGGTCAGATCTTCACCCGTGGCGGGATCGAGGACATGGCAGGTGACCCCCTCGACGATGTAGATCCTGTCTGCGGTCACGACAAAATTCGTTCCCCGCGCATTGGCACCCGGAATATGAATCTGGTTGTACGACGGATCGAGCGGTGTCTCTTGGTACGTTTCGTCGAAGTAGACATCCTTTGTCCCAAGATTCTCGAAGTTGCGGTGCCAGAGTTTGCGGCCGGTGTAAACATCGCGGGCAGAGAGCGAATTGATTCCCTCAATGAACAAACGGCCGCCGACCACTTGTTCGGTCGGGCCGTGTCCATGACGCGGAAGCACGTCTTCGTGATTGGATCCGCCAAACCAGAGCACGCCGAGGGGCAACTTGACTCGCTGGTCAGAGGATTTATTCGTGTTCCCGATATCGCCATTCTGATGTGTCCATGTTCCTGACCCGGGAAGTGCCCCGACTCGCCGAACCACGATGCCATGTTCGGCCCTTTCGATCTCGGCCGACTCCAGCTCCAATGCCGCAACGTGCTGGATAAGTTGTTCCCGGTCAGCCGCAGGGACGAGCATGTACATTACCCCGCCATAAGGGCGTATTGAATCGTAGAGCCGCGCGAGCAATTCTGGAGTTGAGCAGAGTGCAGGAGTCAATTCGGCACCGACAAAAAGCATGTTGGCCAGGTACGGTGGAGAGAGAAACTCGGCAGGAGTGGAACGTCGAACCGTCACCCGACCAAGAATCCCTGCTTTATCGAAGTGCCGACGCAGCCGGTCGACTCGGTCCTGCTCTGGATCAATCACCGACAATTCAACGAACGGCGACTCACTGGCGACAGCGGTGACGAGCGCTTCGTCAGCGGCACCCAGCCACAACGAATAGCCTTCCGCCGCCCCGGCGTTCAAGACGCTCTTTGTCGTTCCCGCAGCCTCGTCTGAGACCTCCAACGTGGTGAAGGTTTCTTCCTGGACCGCTTCAGTGGGAGTAGAGGTGTTTCCGAACGCGTAGAGGTGTCCTTCGAGGGTGACAGCGATCAGCGTTTCATTTGCCGCAACCAGTCGAACCACGCTTCCGGGAACGGAGGTTGTCCACGCGATCATTGCCTCGGTTCCGGTTTGCGGCAGCTGGATGGCAGTCAATTCTGTGCGGACTTCGGCGCCCGGATGTTCTGACGGCTTGCCGGCCGCATAGAGACGATCGCCGGCGAGAATCAGATCCCCGCGACCGTCTGCCGCAATCTGCCAGAGAGACTCTTTGCTGCGACTGTCAAACGCGCGGATAAGGGGCGCGGTGTCTTTCTCGAGCACCGCATAAATGCGATCACCGGCGAGCACCGGTTCATCCGGCAGGAAGGCCGTCTTGACGCCGGTCTGCAACGAGAATTCGCGTGTCCCCTTCAATCGAGTGTGTACGAACCATGACTCTTCGTTCGCAGCCACGAAAGAACCACCGGTCCCCTTGCCTCCCGCTGCCAGTTCAAAATACAGAAACTTCCCCGTGTGACGATTAAAGGCGGCGGGGACAGAACGGCCCCCGGGAATCAGCAGCACATCCTGCGTCGCGACGAGCGACCCCTGCGGTGCGACACCGGCGAACGAAGGGGCTCCATGTGGCTGAAGGATATACTGTGCACCCGATTCATCATTGACCCATTCGACTTCACCGGTTTCCGCATCCAGTGAGTAGATAAACGTTCCCATGAACGGCCAGATACTGGCGGCGAAGTAGAGATGCCCGTCTCGCAAGACCGGGCCACCCCGCATGGGCCACATCGAGATCAGACGCTGGTTGCCCAGAATCTGTCGACCATTGGGTCCCCCCCGAAATCGCCAATGCAAGGAACCATCCTCGGCATTGACGCAATACATGTGACCGTCGTCACTGGCGAAATAGACACGGTTGTTCCAGGCGACTGGCGCGAGGCGAATGGGGCCGTCTGCGTAGAAGGTCCATGATTCTGCTCCCGTTTTGAGGTCGTATGCGACGACTTTGTCTCGATCGTTGAACGCCAGAAACAGACGACCCCCCATGACAATCGGTTCAAAAAAACGATCGAACGTCATGAGGTCCAGGTTGAGAGGATCATCCCACGTCTGCTTGCGGGGAGAAAATTTTCGCGACCAGATCTGCTTGAGTCCGTCGGGCAGCGACTCGGGAGCCGCCGCACTGCGCGTTGAGTCATACCGCCACATCGGCCAGTCCGCAGCCTCGACCGTCATTCCTGAAAGCAGCAGACAAACACAGGCCAAGAGGGAACGGCCGCAGTTCAAAAACCGATTCATCGTCTGGTGGCTCCTGGCCATGGCAAGTTCGAGAACCTCTCGAACAATCCTATCCGTTCAAAAGGCAACTTCATTCCGTACAACTTTACCGTCACACAATTTTTTGAATACGCTGACGCGATGAAGAAGTGACGAATGACTGCTCAAAAATTCATGAAGCTTTCACCTGGGCAGATTCCTCGACGGGGGCGAGTCTGTCTGAGACATTCGTGCTGTCAACCTTGATTACGGTATCGCAGAAGAGATGAGGCATCCATGTCACTCCGTTCCTCCTGGTTCCTGACGAGAAGTCTGCTGCTGTCGACGTGCATTCTGGCAGCAGCATCGATCTCCGCACAGCCACAGCAGACGCAATCTTCCGCAACCGCCGATCATCCCGATTCATTACCGGGGCGGCCTTATGCGGCCGTGGGTGCCAATTTTTACCCCGGATTTGATGGCTACGCACGAGCCGTGACAACCTCGTCACCCGAAGCGCAGCGCTGGTTCAATCAGGGAATTCAGCTTCTCTATGGGTACAATCATGACGAAGCGATTCGCTCGTTTGAAAAAGCGACCGAGATCGATCCGTCCTGTGCCATGGGCTGGTGGGGTTCCGCCTATGCCCGGGGGCTGCACATCAACAATCCCGTGATGGGGGAAGAACAAAGCAGGCTGGCGTATGAGGCGGCCCAAAAGGGGCTGCTCGCCCTGGACGACGAGACCCCTGGTGAGGTGGCTCTGGTTCGTGCGGTGGCTCAGCGGTACGCCTGGCCCGTTCCCGAGGATCGTACGCCACTTGATCAGGCGTACGCTGATGCCATGGAACGGGCCTGGCATCAGTTTGCTGACGATCCCGACATCGGTGTGCTCTTTGCCGAAGCGCTGATGAATCTTCAGCCGTGGGACCTCTGGACGACAAAAGCCGCTCCGAAAGGTCGGGCACTGGAAATTGTGGGCATCCTCGAACGAGCACTGGCGAAGATGCCCCACCACCCCGGTGCCAATCACCTTTATATCCATGCCATTGAAGCTTCACCCTGGCCTGAACGCGGGACCGCCGCGGCCGATCGTCTGCTGCATCTGGTCCCCGGATCGGGGCATCTGGTCCACATGCCTTCGCATATCTACATCCGTACGGGCCGCTACGCCGACGCCGTCGAATCCAATGAACGAGCCATCCAGGCGGATGAAGTTTACTTCCGGCTCGCACCCCCACCCGATTTCTACAGTGCCTACTTCCTGCACAACATTCATTTTCTTTCCTATGCCGCCATGATGGAGGGGCGGTATCAGATTGCGATCGACGCGGCACGCAAAATTGAGAAGCAGGTCCCGCATGAGTTCCTGAAAAAATACGTCACCCGTGTCGACGGACTGATGCCGACCGCCCTGCACGTACTGATTCGGTTCGGAAAATGGAACGAAATCCTTGACGAACCCGAGCCCCAGGAATGGCGACTCTTCAGTCGGGCCGAGCGGCATTACGCCCGCAGCCTCGCCCTGACAGCGCTGGGAAGGCTGAACGAATCACGCGAAGAGCTGCGGTTGTTCGATGTCGTGGCCGAACAGATCAATGATGAATGGCTCGTCGGCAACAACCCGGCAAAGGACGTCCTCGTCATTGCCCGCAAGATGGCGGAAGGCGAACTGGCGTTTCGCGAAGGAAGGCGAGATGAGGCATTTGCCCTGTTAAGAGACGCGGTCGCGCTGGAAGAAGAATTGCGGTACGACGAACCTCCCGGTTGGATGCAGCCTGTGCGGCACGCGCTGGGAGCACTGTTGCTGGCCGATAATCGGCCCGCCGAAGCGGAACACGTATATCAGGCCGATCTCCTGCGGCATCCTGAAAACGCCTGGTCGTTGCTGGGCCTGCAGCAGTCACTCGGACGGCAGGGCCGAACCGAACTTGCTGATGCCCTGGGGGAACGGGTGAAGCGAGCGTGGGGGCGGGCCGACGTCAAACCGGTTGCCAGTTGCTACTGCCATCCGGATGCCCTGCTTCAACAGTAGATCGGGCAGAGCCGCTTCTGCCGTGCCGAATTGTCATTTCTACTTGTCGCGTTGCGTCGAGGTTCGTGCATTTCCAAAAACGAGACCTCGCTGATTTCGAGTGCATAAAGCCTGCCCGAGTGGTTCCTTTGATTGCAGAGATCGTTTGTCCGAGACAGCCGTAAATTTTGCAGTTGAAGAGAAAGCATGATTGACGAACCCTCTGTACCGAGCGATTGCAATACCGACATCAGCGACCATTTATTGCTGAACCGATACACCCGCTCCGGTTCTCCTGAACCCTTCCTCCACCTGATGCGTCGCCATATGGGGCTGGTTTACGGGACGTGTCTGCGAATCACCGCGAACGTTCACGACGCTGAGGACATCTCACAAGAGTGTTTCTTTGACCTGGCCCGTCAAGCGGCGGAAATACGAACGTCCGTCGTGGGGTGGCTGCATCAGGCCGCCACGAATCGCGCACTGAACCGACTTCGCAGCGACAAACGGCGTCAGCACCATGAATACTCCAGCTGTCTGCAAAAAACGAGTCCCTCAGAAAGCACGGACTCGACACCGACGGAGGCATCGTGGAGCGAACTCTCCCCGGTCGTCGATGAAGTGCTGAGTAAGCTGCCAGAACAACTTCGTTCACCAATCCTGATGCACTATTTGGAAGGATCGACTCAAGGCGAAATCGCGAACCTGCTGGGGGTGAATCAATCAACGATTTCTCGGCGACTGAATATCGGGATCGAACGCCTGAGAGATGAGCTTCGACGGATGGGAATCGTCGTACCCACGGCGACGCTGCTGTCCTGGCTTTGCGCTTCAACCGATGTCGCGGCATCGCCTGCCTTGACCGCATCGATTTCCAAAATCGGCCTGATGGGGGTCGGGACATCGACGATTTCGGCGACCGGTGGATGGTCAGTGCTCTCATCGCTCTATTCGATCATGAAAGCGACCATCGCGTTACTGTTTCTTCCGGTTGTGGCAGGTGTCTACTGGGGCGAGCTCGCCTTTTTGATTGTCTTGGCGCTTTGGTGCGCCTACCTTGGCTGGCGTCGGCCAGAATGGGTTCGCATTCTCTGTTTCACTCGACAAGATCCCAATATCTACGAGTGGCCATTCTTTCCATTCTCAAGCTGGAATTGGGCATCACCGCCGCCCGAATGGCGGATTTGGATGACATATCACTTTGTCATTGGAATAGAACTGCTTGGGCTGACAATGCTTCCCATCGGGATCCGATTGTGGATTCTGCCGATCGCGGGTGCATTGTGGCATCTCTTCATGGCGATACGGATTTGGTGGCAAGTTCGCCAATGTCGACAGGCACCGCCCGTCGAGTCGCAATTGCCGATCCCGCCCGTCGATGGCGCGCTCTTGTTAACTTATACATTTGTCGGGCTGCTGCTGTTCGCAAAGCTCTGTTCGTCACCGTGGCTTTTCTCTCGAGCGGCCGACAGTACGGACTGGTTCTGGATGTCCGTGGGATGTCTTATCACCTGGGTAACTCTCCTGATTGGGATCGCAGTTCTTGTGATCTGCCGTTACCAATCCTGGCTCAACCAAGGCGCTGTTGATCCTGTGGTGATACAGCGGATGAGAGAACTGGAACCGCCCCGTTGGGTTCTTTGCGCCATGTTGGGAATTCCCTTGCTGGCGGCCTTATCAGTCACGTTTGTCGTGCTGATGCTCGACGTGACGCCTGTGGTGGTTCCGTTCGGTGACAACGTCGTGAGCGTAATTCGACGGACGATGTTCTTCGCCAATCTGTTCGCACTGGACTTGATTGCTTTAGGGGTACTGCCCCTCGCCTATCTTCGGCACCGAATTCCGAAAATCCTCTGGGGGGTGGCAGCGGGATCGATGGGATTGATCGGAATGCTGCACATGGGACTCTTCTCAAAAACGGTATTCTCTGTTCCTGAGATCAGGGCTCAGGTCTATTATCACAAGCCTCCCCGGCTGGAGTTTTCCAAGTCGGAATTTGCACTTTGGGCTCCACCCAATCTGCTCGAGAATGATTCGTTGAAACCAGAGAACCCCTACTTAGGTTCGAACCTGACACTCGAAGTCAGGCATGCTGTTCCCTCCACGATTTCCATCGAATTCGGCAGTCATCAAGTCCGGCTTCAGTCGCCAGTCTTGGACCGCCATAGACTGGCTGAAACCACTGCCCTTGTGATGATCGTACCTCATGATTTTCGGAGCGGAGTTCCTTCTCAACTGCAGGTGACGTTCATCCTTGTCGGTGCGAACAGGTCCCAGCAAATGAAGCAGTTTCTCTTGCCGCTACCGAAGGACATGACCGCAATCGAGTGGAATGAGCAGTTTCGGTTTTGCGATTTCCGCGAGGAAAGCGCTCACCCGATTTCCGCAGCCGTACAACTCGGCACCATCCAGGGCGAGCCACTCATCGTCAACGTTCTGGCCGACAGTCCGCTTACTCAGCCAGCTCCCTGATTCTACCATCGATTCCAAGACCGCCGGACCGGCCTATCGAGCAGTATTAGAGCTCTGCCCAGCATCGCCGATGCCTCAATCAGCCGTGCCGACGGCGTCTTGTTGCAGTTCAACCATTAAGTCCTGAGACATCCGATCCCCGGGATTGATCACGACTTGGTCATTCTCCGAAATCCCTGTCGCGATCCCGATCTGCTTGCCGATGTCTCCTGCGACTTCAATGACCCGTAACTCAATCTTGTTATCGGGGCCGACGACGGCGACCTGTGTTCCGCCCGAGTTGAAAATGAGTGCTGAAGCGGGGACGAGCAACGGTGGACTGTAGCGCTGCACTTCCATCTGAACCTGAACGTACGAGCCGGTCAGCAGAGCACCGTCGTCATTTGGGACTTGAATCTCGGTCAGCAGTGTCCGGGTCAGGGGATCGATCGCGCGGGCCGTGCGTGTCACAACGCCTTGAAAGACACGGCCGGGAATGTCACGTGCCCTCACTTCGGCTGTCAGGTCCTTCACCACGCCCGCCGCGTAGGCCTGTGGAACATTGATGAAGACTCGGACCGGATTGGTACGAGCGATACGGAACAGCGCTTGCCCCGTGCCGTTCCCCGACGAGACCAGCTTCCCTGTCTCCAGAAATCGCCCCACAACCGTCCCCTCGAACGGAGAATGGATCCTGGAGAACGACAGCAGTTCCTGCATGTGCTGCACGTTCGACTTGTTGACGGCAACGGTCGCTTCCGCCAGTCGAACGTTTGCTTCTCCCACGGCGAGATTGTTTTCCGAATCGTCCAGATCCTGCTGTGCGGCGTTCTTGCGGGCGACCAGCGTTCGCAGTCGGTTTGTCGTGATCTTTGCCAGATTCACCGTTGCGCGAGCCCGTTCAAGACTGGCCAGGGATTCTGCCAGTGCGGCTTCACTCTGTTCGTACTGGGCCCGCACTTCGGGCGTATCGATCTCGGCAATTAACTGGCCTGCCTCAACTTCATCACCGATGTCCACCAGCCAGCGTTTCACGTAGCCCGTGGTGCGGGGAAAGAGGGTGATCTCTTCCATCGCCTGCACGTCGCCCGGAAGTGTGACCACAGCAATCGGCGTTGCCGGGACGGGCTTGGTCACGCGGACAGTCGGCAGTGAGTTCTTGATCTCGTGTGCTTCGTGCTCAAGCTGCGCGGTGACTTGCTGGCGTGGAAGCCAGCCCGCAAAGAACAGCCCGACCAGACTGCACCCGGCCAGTAGCATCACGGCCAGAATGGTGCCCCATGACAGCCCTTGCGCGGGCTTCTGGATGACTTCCTCGTGACTATGCTGTTCATGAGCCTGATGTTTTTGAGGCTCAGCCGTCCGCACACGTGGCGGTGCATGTGTTTTTGAGACACCGGGTGAATCAATTTCCTGAGCAACTGACATCATGTGTCCTTCATCGAAAACTTAACGCGACTGGCTTGGTGCATTCGCGGTCTTGGGAATGGAGCTGCGAGCGACTTCGATCGCGGCCGTCGGTCCCTACTCGACTTACCGGCCGCGGGGTGGCGTCTAACACGAAACGGGCAAAGCCTGCGAAGAAAACAGAAAACTCTCGTCCATAGGGCGTCGCATTCCTCCTCCACCGTACCTGCCTGCGGCACATTGACGAGATCGGCCCGTTTCTAATTTTCCGGTCTCTCGCGGTTTATGCTGTGATGAGGCGTTCCTCAGTCCATCAGTTCGGGTTCCAGTTCGATTTTTTTCGGGTGCCGTCTCAGCACGCTGTAGACGACCGGGACAAAGAACAAGGTGGCAAACGTTGCCATCATCAGGCCGCCGATCACCGCCCGCCCCAGTGGAGCGTTCTGTTCCCCCCCTTCTCCGATCCCCAGCGACATCGGCAGCATCCCTAACACCATCGCTAACGCCGTCATGATCACGGGACGCAGTCGCGTAACTCCCGCAGACCACGCCGCATCAATCGAATTCATGCCTGCCAACTGCTGATCGTTCGCGAACGTCACCAGCAGAATTGAGTTGGCGGTGGCGACCCCGATACACATGATCGACCCCATCAGCGCAGGAACGCTGATCGTGGTCTGAGTGACGAACAGCATCCAGAGGATGCCGCTGAGTGCACCTGGCAGAGCCATCAGAATGATGAAGGGATCGAGCCAGGACTGAAAATTCACCACCATCAGCAGATAGACCAGTACCACAGCAAAGATCAGCCCGTAGCTGAGTCCTCGGAACGAGGTCATCATACTTTGCACCTGACCTCGCACGGTGATTGTTGTCCCTCGGGGAAGTGTCGGACGAATCTCGTCCACGATCCTGTCGATCGCCGCCGCCACGCTGCCCAGGTCCGTTCCCTGAACTCCCGCCAGGACGTCGAAACTCTGCGCGATGTTGTAATGGGTGACGTTTGTCGGACCGAACGCGTGACGTACGCTGGCCAGGTTCCCCAGTAGCTGGGCTTCGGTGCTGTCGCCACTGCGGGAAACGGGGGTCGAGTTAATGGCATCAACCGAATCGATCCGGAACTGAGGCGCCTGCACCACGAGTGGATATTGCACCCCGGTCCTCGGGTCGAGCCAGAAGTTCGGGGCTGCCTGACCGCTGGAACTCAGCGACACCAGCATGTCGTTCGATAGATCCCGGGCCGAGATACCCAATTGACTGAGCAGCGTTCGATCGGCGTCGATGTTCAGTTCCGGCGTACGGATGACCTGCTGCAGGTGAGCGTCGACCGCTCCCGGGATTTCGGCAATCCTGTCCCGGATCTGCTTGGCGATCTGGTAGTTCTTTTCATAGTTGCCCCGAGGCCCGACGATCTGCACGTCGATCGGAGCTGCCAGACCGAAGTTCAGCACCTGCGTCACGATGTCAGGCGGTTGAAAGTAGAATGTCAGGTCGGGGAATCGCTTGTTCAGTTCACGCCGCAGCCTGGCAATGTATTCATTGGTCGGCGCGTGGTGCTCGTGCAGCGTGATCAGCATCTCGCCATCCGCCGCCGACATCAACGATCCGTCACTGAGCGCCAGATTGATCCCGCTGTTCGGGATGCCGATGTTGTCGATGATCGTTTCCAGTTCGTGCGGAGGAATAATCTCGCGCACAACATCACCGATTCGCCCGAACCAGCGTTCCGTCTCTTCAATACGGGTTCCCGCGGGGGCCCGCACGTGCATTCGCATCTGTCCCGAATCGACACTGGGGAAGAAATCGCGTCCGAGCATCGGCAGCAACGCGCTCGAAGCCGCCACCAGTGTCAGGAACGCCATCGCGACCAGAGCCCGGTGGTTGAGGGCCGTCAGCAGGCAGACTCCATAAAAATCGCGCAGCTTGTCAAAGTAGTGGTTGAACCGGTGGTGCACCCGCCAGATCAGACCAAACTTGGGTGGTTCCTGGTCTTCTGACGCCCCCTCTTTCTTGCCTCCGTACATTTCCACTTCGCCAGCCAGCAGGTAGTGGGTCAGCGTCGGAACGAGGGTTCGGCTGAGGAAGTAGCTGGTCA
This sequence comes from Schlesneria sphaerica, assembly GCF_044336245.1. Taxonomy (NCBI): domain Bacteria; kingdom Pseudomonadati; phylum Planctomycetota; class Planctomycetia; order Planctomycetales; family Planctomycetaceae; genus Schlesneria; species Schlesneria sphaerica. Next base: position 6,895,275 of record NZ_CP172346.1, read on the forward strand.
GCATCGCGAAGACCACCGCCATCGCCATCGGGACGAAGAGCGAGCGGGCCGCACCGGTGATGAACACCACGGGGACGAACACGATACAGATACACAACGTTGCAACGAACGCCGGGGTCGCAATCTGCTGGGCTCCGTCAAGAATGGCCGGAACCAGCCGTTTTCCCAGATGGAGATTCCGGTGGATATTCTCGATTTCCACGGTGGCATCATCGACGAGGATACCGACCGCGAGAGCCAGACCACCCAGCGTCATCACGTTCAGTGTGTGCCCCAGGAACGACAATGCCATAATTGAGACGAGGATCGACAGCGGAATCGAGATCACCACGACCAGAGTACTGCGCCACGAACCGAGGAATAACAGGATCATCAGACCTGTCAGCCCTGCGGCGATGGCTCCTTCCATCAGCACTCCGTGAATCGCGCCACTCACGAAGATCGACTGGTCCGAGAGTAATGTCGCTTTCAGCGTATCAGGCAACGTGGCGAGGATGGCGGGCATGCGCCGTTTCACGCCATTCACAATTTCCAGCGTCGAGGCACCCGACTTGAGCACCGGTTGCAGCACCCCACGCTTGCCGTCGACCCGGATGATGTTGGTTTGCGGAGCGGCCCCGTCGCGAATATGGGCGACGTCCCGCATGAAGATGGTGCGTGTGCCGACCGACTTGATCGGCAGGTTCGCGATTTCTTCGACCACGGTCGGACTGTTGTTCAGCCGGACATTGTATTCCTGTTCGCCGATCTTCGCCGTTCCCGAAGGAGCGATCAGGTTCTGCACCGAGATGGCTGCCGAGACATCCGCGGCCGACAGGTTCCACGCATACAGCTTTTCAGGATCGATATCGATCATGATCTGTCTTACGGTTCCGCCGTAAGGATACGGCACCTGAGCACCCGGCACGGTCGCCATCCCGGGCCGCAGCCCGTTGGTGGCGTTATCGAAGAGCTGTTGCTCGTTCAGCACATCGCTGCTCAGCGAGACCTGCACGATCGGCACGTTCGCCGCGTTATAGCGCATGACCAGCGGGGGAAAGATGCCAGGTGGCATCGAACGAAGCACCTGCTGCGAGGTCGCGACGACCTGTGAGATGGCGCTGTCGATATTCGCCCCTTCCTGGAGAAAGATCTTCACTACACTGATGCCGTTCAGGGACTGGCTTTCAATGTGTTCGATGCCACTGACGGTCGACACCAGCACACGCTCATAGTTTCCCACGACGCGCGTTTCCATTTCGTCCGGCGAGATCCCGGTGTACGTCCAGATGACAGCCACCACAGGAATCTGGATTTCCGGAAAGATATCCATCGGCATCCGGGCGATCGTCACGATCCCAAGGATTGCGATCAGAATGGACATCACCACGAAGGTGTAGGGTTTACGCAGAGCGAGACGAACGATCCACATGGTGTCACGTTTTGTAAATGGACGTACCGCGACCTGCTTGCGTCGGCATGACGTAAGTGAGTCACAGAAAGGGAAGGTCAATCGACGCGATGACCCCGGCCGCGAGGCTCAGGCAGGTCACTCACGCCACCATTCTCCAGGACAAACGACGGTCATCAGGACAAACAACTGGCAGTGACGGGCGTCAACTCCGTCGTACCGGTCTGCTGCGAAGCAGCCGAACCAGCGACTCGATCACACCAGCGCTGCTTACACGACTCTGCGTGCTCTCGCAGCAAACGACCGGCAGTGACTCCGTCACCCCGTTCCAGAGCATCCACCGGGCCATCATGTTCGCGCGCCCGATCAACTAAACTTGGCTCATGCCGACGATGCAGATGAAGCCTGACGCGTGCTTCAAACGCGAGTCGTTCCCAGGACTGAATCAGTACCTGATTGTCCGATGCCAGGACGATGGTTCGATGAAACTCAATGTTGTGGCGAGCATACGCCTCAATGTCTCCCGTTCGGGCTGCTTCGTGAATCAGCGCCAGGGACGTCCGCAACGAGGAAACATTCCCGGCCAGTCGCGGTGCAGCCAACTCGGCAGCGAGTTGCTCCAGTACGCCACGCACAGTGTACGCCTCGATCATCTCCCGATCACAAATTTCCCGAACGCGAGTTCCGCGGTAGGGAATCGATTCCACGAGCTGCAGTGATTCGAGTTCCCGCAAGGCTTCCCGGACGGGAGTCTGACTGGTGTCAAATTCCCGTGCAATTTCCAACTCAACCAGCCGCTCACCCGCCTTCAGGCTTCCATCGAAAATCCTGGAAGTCAGTGCGTTTCTGATCTTGTCACTCATGCATTGGCGCAGGGAAGGCATTGCCGATTCTCTCTTTCCAACTCGTGCCCGATGTAACCAGCAACATTTGAACAGGTTGCGAACAAATCCGCTATCACATCAGCCCTACCGCACGACGCGTATATATTATCGATAATATAGAGTCAGTCAATGATGCCAATTTCTGTACTTTCCGAAATCAAACACTTTCAGCACCCTGATCCGCATGACACGCAGTGTCGATCGGCGGAAATCAGTGCCAGGCGGGGGTACGGAGCCGACGGCCGGCCGTTACAACCGAACCCGATGCAGTCAGAGCTGTTTGAAAAGTCAGTGCAGCCCGGCAGCACGAAGGGAGAACCATGCGAGTTCACTACGAACAAATTCTGGCCGATCTGGACTTACTGGCGAAACTGGCGGAATTCCGGCCAGTCGTGATTGGCACCCCACCGCTCGGCATCACGGTGGCCTCAAGCGACATCGATGTCGCCTGCGAGGCCGCCGAACTGAACCATTTCCGCGACCGTGTCTGCGCCGAGTTTCAGCAACGGCCCACATTCGCCGTCCGATCACTCTCCATCGGAGAGCAGCCGACCTGCATCGCCAATTTCGAGTATCGGGGCTGGCCCATCGAAATCTTCTGCCAGCAGATCCCCGTGCAGAGGCAGACAGGTGTCAGACACTTTCTGATCGAGCAGCGGCTATTGAGATTGCACCCCGAGTTACGGCCGCTGATCCAGCAGGCGCGCGACAAGGGACAGAAAACCGAACCCGCCTTCGCCCAGGCCCTGGGCCTGTCCGGCGACCCCTACGAGTCCCTGCTGCTGCTCGAGGACCTCAGCGACGAACAACTCGCCGCATGGATCATCACGAACGGTAGATAATGGCGGTTGTCACTCGAACTGTTCTTGCTTGTGTCTGTGCTTTGTTGTGTGCTTGGCCGAGGTCTTCATTGTGTGAGGAGGTTCGAAACGATGACTGTTTCACCGGACTCGGATCGTCAGATCAACTTCAGCCAACACTGCGAGCACCTTTGGCGGATGGGGCGAAGACAAGTGACGCATTGCACCCATATCCCCGGATTCCTCTTTGAGCGAAGGCGGGACCCAATCGAAATCGCCTCTGGTGCCTGGCCAGCGAACCGGGCACGCGAGGCAATCAGCAGAGACCGTTTCGATCCCGAAGTCCTAATTAGCTTCCGGTTGATCTGAACACTACACGTCCCTCCGCCGACGAATAGACAATCCACATCACATTCTTATCTAATATCAAAGCGATTCGTTTGACAGTCGGTTTTAGGATGTGTACGGTCGTTTCCTATGAACCACCTGGATAAGAAACAGAGGACCTATTATGGGCATAGTGTTCAAGGTGACGCAGATACTTCCCGCTGGGAGCTACTAAGTGACCATATTCAGCGCGTGAGTGACCGTTGTGCTGCGTTCGCAAAGTCCTTTCAGGCGGAGAACTGGGGCCGGCTTGCCGGACTCTGGCATGATCTCGGAAAGTATAGCGATGCCTTCCAGGACTACTTACTCACCGCCAATGGCTTTGAAGCTCACCTTGAACAGTTCAACCGAGTTGACCATTCCACTGCGGGTGCCCAGCTCGCGGCGAAGCAGTTGGGCGGAAATGGCCAAATCCTCGCCTATGTGATCGCAGGACATCACGCTGGTCTGGCAAATGCCAGTGGCGGAGATTCCAGTCTGTTTGAGCGACTGAGAAAGAAGGTTCCCGCTTGTGTCGCTGTGCCAGATGAAATCCTCCGTCCTGAGTGCGACCTCGAACCGCTCGAAATGCAGGCTTCGAAGGACACCCGTGATATTCTAGGGTTCCGGTACGCGTTCTTTACACGCATGCTCTTTTCGTGTCTGGTTGATGCCGACTTTCTGGCCACCGAGGAATTTTGTGATCGGGAGAAATCGGAACGTCGTGCGTCAGGGCATCTGCCGCCGTTCATGACAATGCAGGCAGCGCTTGATGCGGAACTGGAAAAGAAGCAGTTCAATGCCGTACCAGGGACCGTCTCAACATGTCGGCAGCAGATTCTGGCAGCGTGCCGTGATGCAGCGGCGAAGCCACCCGGGATGTTTTCCCTCACCGTGCCCACCGGGGGAGGCAAGACGTTGTCGTCGCTCGCTTTCGCCCTGGAACATGCGATCCAGCGCGGCAAGTCGAGAATCGTCTACGCCATTCCGTTTACGAGTATTATCGAGCAGACGGCAGATGTCTTCCGGCAGGTTTTCCAGTCGTTGAGCGACGAGATCGTTCTGGAGCACCATTCCAATGTGGATCCGGAGGATCAACGTGAATCGCCCCGCTCTCGCCTGGCGACCGAGAACTGGGATGCACCACTCGTCGTCACGACCAATGTTCAACTTTTCGAGTCACTGTTCGCCGCGAAAACGTCCCGCTGTCGCAAGCTGCACAATCTCGTCAACAGTGTCATCATCCTCGATGAAGCGCAGACGTTGCCAGTGGATCGGCTTCGGCCCTGTCTGGCAGCGCTGCAGGAGCTTGTCCGCGGCTACGGCTGCACGATTGTCTTATGTACCGCGACACAACCTGCCGTTCATTACCGGGACCAGTTCACGATTGGACTTCCCGACGTCAGGGAAATCATCCCTGATCCCGCGCAGCTTGCGGCCCAGATGAAACGGGTTCAGGTTCGCGTCATTGGCGAACCGTGTTCTCGAGAAAACAAGATTGTTCCAGGTAAGATCACTGATCAGGAACTTGTCGCACGGATGGAGGAACAGGCATCGTTCCTGACGATCGTCAACACGCGCGCCCATGCCGCCAAACTGTTCCGCGAGCTGGAATCAAGCGGGAACGCTGAGGGACTCTATCACCTCAGCACACTCATGTGCGGTCAGCATCGCTCCGACACGATTGTTCAGATCCGGCGGCGACTTCAACGCAGACAGACGTGCCGCGTCATCTCGACGCAACTGATCGAGGCGGGCGTCGATGTGGATTTCCCGGTCGTGTTTCGTGCGTTGTCGGGTCTCGATTCGATTGCTCAGGCGGCGGGTCGCTGCAACAGGGAAGGGAGAGCCGAGAACGGCACTGTCTTTGTCTTCGACCCTCAGGAGGTGGCTCTTCACGGCTACCTCCGTTCGACCTCGATGTCGGCGAGTGAAATTATTCCAGCCTTTGAAGAGGACGTTCTGAGTCCTGACGCCATACGCGCGTACTTTGAGCTTCATTACTGGAAACGCTCCGGACCCAATCGCTGGGACAAGACACCGGAAGAAGGAGTGATGAAATGCTTCCCCTGTCCGACCACCGAATTTTCAGCCGACTTCCGCCACGCCGCAGATCGACTTCGATTGATCGAAGAACAGGGAAGGACGGTGTTCGTTCCTTATGGGTGCGTCGGCCAGGATCTCATTCAGCGACTGAGGATGGATGGCCCTGATCGAAAACTCCTCCGCCAACTCCAACGCTATTCTGTCACGCTTTACGAACACCTCTATCAAGCGATGGCTCCGGACATCGAACTGATCCATGGCCAGTACCCGGCGCTGATTAACGTGAGTGCCTATGACAAGAAGTTGGGCATTCGCATCGACCGCCCAGGGTTCGTGGAGCCGTCCGAGTGGATCGCTTGAACATTCGAAGGAGGGGTGAGCGAAAGATCGGTTATTTGTCACATGCAACTCTGTTAGTCGCCATCCGCCATTGCTTTTCGCGAACGGAATTCAGGATGTCGCTCCAGTAATGACCTCGAACATGTCGTGGACTGTCATGCATCAACGATACGAAGACACTGCTTCTGCCAGGACTCCGAAGCAGTGGCATACTGCCGGAAGATTTCGTCGTGAAAAATCAAAAGTTCCTCTCAAAAAAACTGCACGCACCGAAGCGTTACGACTGGCGTCATTTCCAAACTTCATTTGTGTTTCAAAACCTTAGTTAAGGAGCATCGGACGATCATGTCGCCAATTCGCTTAAAAGTCTGGGCGGACTACGCCTGCTTCACTCGCCCGGAAATGAAGGTCGAGCGTGTCAGCTACGACGTTATTACTCCGTCCGCTGCGCGGGGGGTGCTGGAAGCGATCTACTGGAAGCCTCAGGTCCGGTGGGTTGTCGAGCGGCTGCACGTCCTGAAGCCGATCCGCTTCACGAATCTGCGCCGGAATGAAGTTTCCTCCAAGGCCTCGGCATCCAATGCCCGACAGGCCATGGCGGGAAGGTCGACCGAGCCACTGTCGCTCTTTATCGAAGAGACGCGGCAACAACGTGCAGCGACCATCCTCACGGACGTGGCGTATGCCATCGAAGCGCGGTTTGAAATTCTGGACCCCAGCGATCCCATCGAAAAGCACTACAACATCTTCAAACGCCGTGCGGAACGGGGTCAGTATTTCCACCACCCCTATCTGGGATGCCGCGAGTTTCCCTGTGACTTCGAGTGGATCGATGGCTCAATTCCCACTTCCCCCCTCACAGGTGAACAAGACCTGGGCTACCTCCTGCACGATATCGAGTTTCGACCTGCTACCGGGAAGGCGTCGGACACGATCTGTGGCCATACCGGTGAGCGTCGTGACACCCTGCCCCACTTCTTTCGTGCCCGCATGCACGACGGTGTGATCGACGTTCCTCCCCTTCAATCGGCGCTGCAGGAGGTGCATTCATGATCCTTGAGGCACTCAACAGCTACTACGAACGATTGGCCAGTGAGCCCGATTCCGAAATCGCGCCCGCAGGATTCAGCCGACAGAAAATCTCCTACGCGGTGGTTCTCGATCCGGATGGATCATTGCATGGTATCGAGGATCTCAGGACCGGTGACGGCAAGAAAAAGGTCGCTGCCTCGCTGCTGGTGTGTGGCGATTCAAAGCCGCCTGGGGCTGGTGTCAATCCCTGTTTTCTGTGGGACAATCCCGCCTACATGCTGGGCTACAAGCCTGACGACCCCAAGCCGGAACGAACTCGCCAGGCGTTCGAAGCATTCCGCCAGCGTCACCTTGAATTAGAGCAGACGATTCAAGATCCGCAGTTCAGTGCCGTCTGCCGCTTTCTCGAAAAGTGGGATCCTGCACAGTCTGTCGAACATCCCGGTCTAGTCGAGATCGGGACTGGATTTGGCCTCTTTCGCATCCGGGGGAAAAGTCAGTTCGTACACGAAGTCGACGCCGTTCGGCAATGGTGGCAGGACCAACTCCAGCAGGCGACCACGTCTACAGAAGGGGAACTGGGACAGTGTCTGGTGACCGGTCGAAAAGCTCCGATCGCTCGACTGCATGATCCCAAGATTAAGGGGGTCTCCGGCGCTCAGTCTTCCGGCGCCGCAATCGTCTCATTCAATCTGGACGCTTTTGAATCCTATGGGAAGGAGCAATCACGAAATGCCCCGGTGAGCGAAACGGCTGCCTTTCAATACTGCACCGCACTCAACAGTCTGCTGGCCGATCGAAGTCGCCGAGTTCAGATCGGTGACGCCACGACCGTCTTCTGGACCGAAAAGCCCACACCCATGGAAAATATCTTCGGGTTGGTACTGGGCAATCCCCCACCAGAAGACGAGGGACTGCTGAACAAACTGCAGAATATTCTCCATCTGATCGCCCAGGGAAAGTATCCGGCGGAACTCGGAGACAAAGAGACTCCGTTTTATATTCTCGGGCTTTCACCCAACGCAGCCCGCATCTCGGTCCGGTTCTGGCGAGTCAGCTCACTTGGTGAGATTGTCGCCAACCTCAAGCAACACTTTGACGATCTGGCGCTGCAGCACCGGGAGAACGAGCCGGACTTTATCAGCCCCTGGCAGATCCTGCGCGAGACCGTTCGTGACTCAAAGGATATCCCGCCTCAATTGAGCGGTGCGCTGATGCGATCGATCCTCAGCGGTCAAGCTTACCCCCAGATGTTGCTTGCCGCCTTGATTCGCAGGGTCCGTGCTGACCGTGAGTTGAGGTATCTGCGGGTCGCCCCGATCAAAGCCTGTCTCAATCGCCAGTTCAAATTGAATTCTTCACCCATTCAGGAGATTGCCATGGCGCTGGATACGAGTCGCGAAGATGTTGCCTATTGCCTCGGACGCCTTTTCGCAGAACTGGAAAAAATCCAGGAAGATGCCCTGAACAGGACCGGAGATGCGAACAAGATCAACGCCACGATCAAAGATCGTTACTTCGGGTCTGCGTCTGCGACGCCTGCCTGCGTCTTTCCCCGCCTGATTCGCCTCAGTCAACACCACCTTAGAAAACTCGAGAGCGAAAAGAAGGATACCGCTGTCTTTCATGAAAAGCGTATCCAGGAAATTGTCGGCAAGCTGCAAAAGTTTCCCGGCCATCTGAATCTGCAGGATCAGGGGCTGTTCGCCATTGGCTATTACCACCAGCGACAGGATTTTTTCATCCGCAAAGAGAAGGCAGAGCCGGATGCCCTCTTTGCTGTCAACTGACTTAGCCCATCCGTTACATCACTTCTCAGGAACCGACACTCATGAAATCGCGCTACGACTTTGTTTATCTCTTCGATGTCAAAGACGGTAATCCCAATGGCGATCCTGATGCAGGAAATCTGCCTCGCGTGGATGCCGAAACCGGCCAGGGGCTGGTCACCGATGTCTGCCTCAAACGAAAGGTCCGCAATTTTGTCGGGCTGGTCAAACAGGAACAGCCCCCCTACGAGATCTATGTCAAAGAAAAGGCGATTCTGAATAACCAGCAGGCCCGAGCCTACAAGGCACTGGAGATTGATCCCAAAAAACGGACCGCGAAAGGGAAGGAAAAGGCCGAAGAAGATCGCAATCTGACGGCGTGGATGTGCCAGAACTTTTTCGATATCCGCAGTTTTGGTGCTGTAATGACGACCGAAGTTAATTGCGGACAGGTTCGCGGACCCGTCCAATTCGCCATGGGACGAAGCGTGGAACCGGTCGTCGCGATGGAACATGCCGTGACCCGATGCGCGGTGACGACAGAACGGGAAGCTGAGAAGCAGGATGGGGGAAACCGTACGATGGGGCGGAAATTCACCATCCCTTACGGACTTTATCGCGTTCATGGATTCATCAATCCGCATCTGGCCATTCAGACCGGATTCGATCAGAACGGCGAGGACCTGGACCTGTTCTGGACCGCCTTGCTGCAGATGTTTGAAACGGACCGATCGGCGTCGCGCGGGGAGATGTCACCGCAGGGGCTGATCGTCTTCGAGCACGAAAGTCCCCTCGGAAATGCACCGGCTAATAAGCTCTTTGAGCGGGTGCGTGTCGGCCGAAAGCCGAGTGCGGAAGGGGATGCCGTTCCGGCCCGGTCATTCGCTGACTACGTCGTCAGCGTTGATGAGTCCAGTCTTCCTGAGGGGATCACGGTGCATCGAAAGCTCTAACTGCCTGTTGAAAACGTGGGACAGGCACCTTGAGCGATGCAGATTGCTCATCGGTTTCGAGCGGACTTCGGAGCCAGTCCCCATTTTCAACAGCCTGCTCAATGGCCGTGCGCGAATATGCACGGGGTCTGACGCCTTGTTTGCTTCGAGAAAAGGGGACTGACCCCCTCAGACATGAGCCCAATTGCGTACGGTCATTGAGACGGAGATTGCGATGGCCTATTCTGAAGATGATCTGCTACCGATTTCGGCCTTGCAGCACCTGCTGTTCTGCGAACGGCAGTGTGCGCTGATCCACCTTGAACGGCTCTGGGCCGACAATCTGCTCACTGCTCAGGGGAATCATCTTCATCAGAAAGCTCATTCGGGAAATCCGGACTCCCGCCGCGGGGTCCGGACTACCCGAGGACTGGACTTACACAGCTTGACGCTGGGCCTGGCAGGTCAGGCAGATGTGATCGAATGGGAACCCCCTGCGGGATTGCGCAAAAAAGGCCAGACGTTGGCGCAGGCTTTAAAGTCGGCCGCCCCTGCAGATCGGATCCACTGGCGGGTGACACCTGTCGAATACAAACGAGGTCAGCCCAAGACGAATGATTGCGATCGAGTGCAGGTTTGTGCCCAGGCCATCTGCCTGGAAGAAATGTTGGGAGTTACCATCCCGACGGCCATGCTCTTTTATGGTCAACAGCGACGACGGGTCGACGTCCCCTGCGATGACGTCCTGAGAGAACGGACACGCGCGGCCGCCCAGCGACTGCATGAGATGATCCGGAGTCGGAAGACTCCCCCTGCGGTCTACGAGAAGAAGTGCGACAGTTGTTCGTTAAAATCGTTGTGTCTGCCGACGGCGACATCCCGCAACCATTCCGCCATGGATTACCTGCAACGGATGCTGCAGTACAGCGAAGGGACACTTTCAGAGTAAACCCCCTGTGAATCCCAAGTGTTGCCCTGGTTCGGTGTTCTTGCGGCCCATCGTTCGGACTGAACTTGATTTGCACTGCTGCCATTCCTGGTTCTGCAATGAGAGGCTCGATGAAGACTCACCTCAACACACTTTTCGTGACGACCGACGGAGCGTATTTGTGCAAGGACGGACAGGCTGTCGCGGTCCGTATCAAGAAAGAGACGCGCCTCAGGGTTCCGCTTCACAACCTGGATGGAATCGTCTGTTTCGGGCGAGTCGGTGTCAGCCCGCAATTGATGGGTGAGTGCGCCAGTCAGGGAGTTTCGATTTCTTTCCTATCGTCGACGGGACGTTTTCATGCCGCGGTAGTCGGCTTTTCTCCTGGCAACGTGATTTTGAGACGCCAGCAGTATCGGCTGGCGGATGACGCTGTCAAATCCGCCCTCGCGGCGCGCTGCATCATCCTGGGAAAGCTGGCCAATTGTCGTACGCTGCTGCTGCGAGCTGCGCGCGAGACCGATGAACCTGTTCGTGCTGACCGGCTGAGAAAGATCGCGGACAGACTGAGTGCGAACCAGATTGATGTGCGGACGGCGACCAATGTCGAGCGCCTGCGGGGTCTAGAAGGAGAAGCTGCGGCGAGTTATTTTGAAGCCTTTAACGATCTGATGATCGATGTCGAGGGATTTACCTACACGCGAAGGTCTCGTCGCCCTCCCCTGGATCCCTTGAATGCGCTGCTGTCGTTCGTCTATGCGCTCCTGTCGCACGATGCCCGTTCTGCGTGTGAAGGAGCAGGTTTGGATGCGGCGGTGGGCTACCTGCACGAGGACCGGCCAGGCCGCCCGGGAATGGCGCTGGATCTCATGGAAGAGTTTCGTCCGTGTCTGGCTGACCGCTTGGTTTTTTCCCTGATTAATCGCCGTCAGGTGCATGCGAGAGATTTTGAAAAAGTGGAAACCGGGGCGGTACGGATGAGCGATTCAACGCGAAAAACCGTACTGGTTGCTTATCAGGAGCGGAAGCAGGAGGTAGTCACCCATCCCTTTCTGGGGGAAAAAATGACCTTTGGACAACTGCTGCACATCCAGGCTCGTTTGATGTCCCGCTGGATCCGCGGCGATCTTGACGCCTATCCTCCGTACGTCTGGAAGTAGGTTCCCTGCTCGGAAGTGCGGGGGGAGGGGCGCATCTGGGGCGTCAGTTGCGGCGTGAGTTGTGCAAGGTCGGCCTGTATTCGTGTGGGAGTCGGCTTCAATGTATGTTTTGGTCACTTACGATGTTTCGACGAGTTCGCCCGAGGGGAAGAAACGCTTGCGCCAGGTCGCCAGCACCTGTCTGGACTTTGGTCAGCGTGTTCAGAATTCGGTGTTCGAGATGAAAGTCGATCCTGCTCAATGGACAAATTGCAAATCGCGGCTGGAATCGATTATTAAACCTGACGAGGATAGCCTGCGCTACTATTATCTTGGGACGAATTGGCATCGACGCGTCGAGCACGTGGGATCGAAACCGGCGTATGATGTGGATGGTCCGTTGATCGTCTGACAGCCTGTTGAAAAACGGAGACTGGCTCCGGGTTCGCCTCGAATTCACCAAAGATCTCGCATGCCTCCAGGCGCCTGTCCCGCTCTTCAGCAGGCAGCGAACGCGAACCCGAAGCGCGCACAGCTTTCCTGACAGGTTCGCGATCCTCGCAAATTTTCTAACGGGAACAACTTAGAGAAAATGCCTTTCGTTCCAACGCAAAGCGTCCAGCAAAAACGGCAGGGTTCGCGGAATCAGCTCCGTAGACTCATGGCCCATCGTCACTTAAACTCGCGGTATCGCTCCCTCACGGGAGCGCGGATTGAAACCTGGCTCAGTGTCGCTGGCTTCGATGCGGCGGGCATCGCTCCCTCACGGGAGCGCGGATTGAAACTCTTTCGCTCGCTGTTTCTTTGTCATCCCGACGCCGAATCGCTCCCTCACGGGAGCGCGGATTGAAACACAGGCACGCTGCATGCACTGACCCCAGAACACACATCGCTCCCTCACGGGAGCGCGGATTGAAACTGGCAAAGTCCGAACCGGACATCCCCATCGAGCACATCGCTCCCTCACGGGAGCGCGGATTGAAACAACGGAAGCACAAACGGGGCTGGAAACGGCAATTAATCGCTCCCTCACGGGAGCGCGGATTGAAACGTGGCAGTCTTCACGCTGAATTCAAACCGCCCGGAATCGCTCCCTCACGGGAGCGCGGATTGAAACTCAACTGGTGTGGCGTCATGAACCAGGCCAGCTTATCGCTCCCTCACGGGAGCGCGGATTGAAACCACGAGCATTAGTCGCGGACGAAACTGCTTTAGATCGCTCCCTCACGGGAGCGCGGATTGAAACAGCACGCCATCTGTGACAGTCCGCACTGCATTGGATCGCTCCCTCACGGGAGCGCGGATTGAAACCGTCTTCAACGAGAATAAGGCAAACGAAAAGGTATCGCTCCCTCACGGGAGCGCGGATTGAAACTGCGGGCATTACGACCCCGGCACGGACACACCAGATCGCTCCCTCACGGGAGCGCGGATTGAAACATTTGCTCCACGTCGGAGAATCGGTGCGAGCGTATCGCTCCCTCACGGGAGCGCGGATTGAAACTTGCTGATCCCGGCTCCGAAGAAACGAGTGAAGCATATCGCTCCCTCACGGGAGCGCGGATTGAAACCCTGAAACAGTGATTCCAGCATCGCCAAATCTGTATCGCTCCCTCACGGGAGCGCGGATTGAAACGCCTGGAGGATGAAGTAATCACCTATGAGCCATCAGATCGCTCCCTCACGGGAGCGCGGATTGAAACCCTGCGAGCAACGCAGCTGCAACGCCTACCGGCAGATCGCTCCCTCACGGGAGCGCGGATTGAAACATGCAGGACTGGCAAAACAGGCGAGCGTCGGAAATCGCTCCCTCACGGGAGCGCGGATTGAAACGAGACGCTCGCACCGGGGAATGTGTCGAGCATTACCATCGCTCCCTCACGGGAGCGCGGATTGAAACTCCAAGCGTCACTACCGGCGTCGTACGTGAGTACCATCGCTCCCTCACGGGAGCGCGGATTGAAACAGAAAGTACTCGCACCGGTTTCGATCGACCTTGATCGCTCCCTCACGGGAGCGCGGATTGAAACTTCATCAGCAGGCTCTGCAATCCCGGCACGGCAATCGCTCCCTCACGGGAGCGCGGATTGAAACAGCCCCAAGGAACGCGGAGAGACGCGACGCAAAGATCGCTCCCTCACGGGAGCGCGGATTGAAACGTCGTAAGCGTCCAGCGTCATAAGTGGGTCGACAATCGCTCCCTCACGGGAGCGCGGATTGAAACCTTGTTGGGGTTGGCCGCCGCTCTGCTGCCGCGAGATCGCTCCCTCACGGGAGCGCGGATTGAAACCACCCGCGAGGCATTGGATGCCAGCCCGAGAAATCGCTCCCTCACGGGAGCGCGGATTGAAACGCTATGCACCGCAGTTAATGCAGCGAATTGAGATGATCGCTCCCTCACGGGAGCGCGGATTGAAACACATCGATTGGGACGCTACCATCTGGTGCGATCGGATCGCTCCCTCACGGGAGCGCGGATTGAAACGCGTAGGACGCTCCTGTGCTGAAGCCCTCGACCATCGCTCCCTCACCGGAGCGCGGATTGAAACTTGTTGGAAATGCCGGAACTCACCCGCAAGACGATCGCTCCCTCACGGGAGCGCGGATTGAAACGCTCAGGCAGTTTCGGCCTGCCGTTCGGGTTGTTTATCGCTCCCTCACGGGAGCGCGGATTGAAACTCTTCATCAACCGGCATGAATTGCCGATCACCGCCATCGCTCCCTCACGGGAGCGCGGATTGAAACTCGAACATCACCACGGCTCCGATTTTCCCTTGGCCGATCGCTCCCTCACGGGAGCGCGGATTGAAACAGGTAGATGACAGATCCGCCGCAGTTGTTGCGCATCGCTCCCTCACGGGAGCGCGGATTGAAACATTGAATGGGGTGTCCTGGTTGGAACATCATTCGGATCGCTCCCTCACGGGAGCGCGGATTGAAACTTGTGGACCTTGCGGATGTTCTCGAGGATCAACGATCGCTCCCTCACGGGAGCGCGGATTGAAACATTCCGGCCGCCTGAAGTCGCGAGTCTGTGCGTCCATCGCTCCCTCACGGGAGCGCGGATTGAAACAAAAATCAACCACCGATCAAAACCCCGCGCGCATCAGATCGCTCCCTCACGGGAGCGCGGATTGAAACCAGTTGCACCCGACCGTCCACGATCTCAATGTGCAATCGCTCCCTCACGCGAGCGCGGATTGAAACCGAGGGGTTTTCGGCGGTTGGACCGGAGTTGAAGTGATCGCTCCCTCACGGGAGCGCGGATTGAAACAATTCAGGATTCGAATTGTTCCGCGACAAGGCGCAAATCGCTCCCTCACGGGAGCGCGGATTGAAACGAAATGACCTGCCCATAGAAAGGCATCCCATGCAGATCGCTCCCTCACGGGAGCGCGGATTGAAACCCGGACCTGGTGCTACTCAATCGCCAGACGGGCAGATCGCTCCCTCACGGGAGCGCGGATTGAAACGCCCTGTCCCTCTTGTGCTTGATTTCTGACGCCAATCGCTCCCTCACGGGAGCGCGGATTGAAACTCATAGTGAGATGGCCGGGACCAATTGCCGATCACATCGCTCCCTCACGGGAGCGCGGATTGAAACGACGAGGCAACGCGCAGCCGCTTGTCAGCAGTCTCGGATCGCTCCCTCACGGGAGCGCGGATTGAAACCTCTCGATCCCAAGCGCCGACGTGTCTATCGCTCCCATCGCTCCCTCACGGGAGCGCGGATTGAAACAAGATATTGCTTCAGTAGGAGCATCAGCGCTTCCGATCGCTCCCTCACGGGAGCGCGGATTAAAACTATCACTTCAGCATTGCGGCAAAAGCGAAACCGAAACATCGCTCCCTCACGTAGCGCGGATGGAGACTGATTTAAGCTGCAACGGGTCTTCACTGCAAGGTTCTCACTCGCACAGTGTTATCCGTTGGACGAGCCCCTGTGCCCGTCCTTTTTTTATGCGCATTGCGGAAACACGCTGGCGTTGTTGTTTCCCTGACAGACTAAAAAATTGGCCAAAGCCCACGGCTCCCGCGGGCCGATATCTTGGGTCAGTGGGATCGTGAGCCTTCGATTGCTCATGTGATTTTTGAACAGGTGATGCAACCGATGTTGATTTGACCCAAAGACCCAAAGTGGTGCGAGTCGTGAACTCTTGACGCCGCAATACGTTGCTGGCAGTCATCGGATCGCCCCTGGTTCTTGTTCTTTCGCCAACGCGGGCGTTGATGGTGTCTTGATCGCGATCACCGGTTTCGATGGCGATTTGCTGTCTTGTCCCTCGGACGCACTCGGGCCCGACCCTGTTGAATGTCACCCTCGGCTGAACTCTGGGTAGGGATGGACATTCCTGGATCTCGACCCTTCGAACCTGACTGACCTGGCCTGTGTCAGTCTCATACTGATCCTCAAATTCTCTTTGTTCCGGAGATGACAATGACACGATGGATGACTTCGTACGAACCCAATCCGTTTCCCGTAAACCGGCTCGTAACCTCGAAGGAATCCGTCTATGGCATTCACTGTGTCTCTTTCTCATCTCTCCTGGTCGGTTCCTGACGGGCCGCAGCTATTCGATGACCTCTGCTTGAATTTCGGTAACCGAAAGGCCGGAATTGTCGGCCGGAATGGTGTCGGAAAAACCACACTGTTGAGGCTGATTGCGGGGGAAATTGCCCCTGCTGCCGGGACGGTTTTCGTGTCGGGTCCGCTCGGGGTCCTTCGCCAATCCGTCCAGGTCCCGTCCGAAATGACGGTGGCAGATCTGTTCGGCGTCACGGCTGCACTTGAACTGCTCCGGCGTGCCGAGCAGGGGAAGATCAGCGAAACCGAACTTGCCGAAGCGGACTGGACGCTGGAAACCAGGATCGCCGCGGCGCTGGGACGAGTCGGCCTGAGTTTTGAGCCCGGTGTGCAACTGGCAGAGATTTCCGGGGGGGAGTTGACGCGTGTACGACTGGCCGCGCTGCTGTTCGACGAGCCTGCGTTTCTGCTATTGGACGAGCCAACGAACAATCTGGATCGGCCAGGTCGACGAGCGGTGACCGAGGTGCTTGCCGGTTGGACGCGTGGCGCGATCGTCGTGAGTCATGATCGTGAGTTACTGGACACGATGGACGAGATCGTCGAGCTGACGAAGCTGGGGGCGAAACGCTATGGAGGGAACTGGAGCACTTACCGGGAATTGAAAGCTGTCGAACTCGCGGCGGCCCAGCGCGAGCTCGACGACGCCGAACAGAAGATCGATCAGATCGAACGGAACGCGCAATTGACGGCTCAAAGACATGCTCGAGTCAGTAGCCGGGGGAAAAAGAAAAAAGCGGACGGAGGGACTCCGCATATCATTCTGGGAATGATGAAAGACCGGAGTGAAAACACTGCAGGGGAAAATGCCCGACTGGCGGCGCGCAGGCGAGAAGAGGCTCAGGCTGCGGCGTCCGCAGCGCGCGAGGCCATCGAAGTTCTGCAACCGCTGACGGTCTCTCTGGCGTCGACTCACCTTTCCGGGCAAAAGTCCGTCATCCAGGTGCAGGACGTCACCTTTGGATATCACCCCGACCGGCCTGTGCTGAGCCATTTCTCGCTTCACATGCGGGGGCCGGAACGAGTCGCCATTACCGGATGCAACGGCTCGGGAAAGTCGACGTTGCTCGGGCTGATCACCGGTCAGTTGAAGCCATGGCATGGGGTCGTGGAATCGTTTGTTCCTTTTGTGGTGATGGATCAGACAGTCAGTTGCCTCAATGCGTCCAAGTCGATTCGAGAGAACTATCTCGAACTGAACCCCGCCAGCAATGAGCAGGCATGCCGTGCCGCGTTGGCTCGCTTCATGTTCAGGGCGGATGCCGCTTTACAGGCGGTCTCGACCCTGAGCGGTGGGCAGCTTCTGCGAGCGGGATTGGCTTGCGTGCTTGGCGGGGAGACTCCACCGCCGCTGCTCATTCTGGATGAGCCGACGAATCATCTGGATATCGATTCGATTGAAGCCATCGAAACGGGGCTGAGGGCCTATGACGGAGCTTTGCTGGTAATCAGCCATGATGAGACGTTCCTCGAGCGGATCCGGATCGACCGTCGGGTGACGCTCGGTACCTGAAGGGAGCAGACTGGACCTCTGCCGTTGCGTCGCGCCGTCCCTCTGCAGCGGGGGGGACAGCACCTCGGCGCGGATGCTGCGAGACTGTCCGCATAAAGCAATCCTGCGACAAGACATCTTGACGTTATTTGTGGTGGTCTCTATGCTACAAAGCTCTTTGTCGATATTTTTCGTGTTGTGTCGACGCGGGGGCGGGTTGCGCTGGCGCAGATTCTGTTGGTGGAGTTTGACCCGGCACGGAGAGCCGACGGCACTGGGGGCCGACGGGGCATGGAGCTTTTTTCAGGGAGGTGCGTGATGCACAGGAGACGTGTTCCTGGCCGGGGGTTGATTAGATGCTCAAGGTGCTCAAGATGCTCAAGCTTGAGCATCTAATTGAAACGCCTGAAAAACAGGTGTTTTGCGATTAGGTGCTCAAGGTGCTCAAACGATGTGCAGCGCGCAGTTCGTTTTATGAAACTATCCCGCGCTGGCTCAATTGTCGACGGCGGGGGGGGAACGGAGGGGCTGGAACAACTCGGAATGGGATCCCCCCTCTGCCCCGTCACGCCGAAGCCATTCCCCGGGAGATCTCTCCGTGAGCTCTCGTCGTTATCAATGCTCGTCACGACTTCTCAATGCCGGTTGACCTTCAATGGGCCTGGTGGTGATTAAATGACGAGCGCTAGGCAGAGGAAAGTGGCGGCGCGTGGACGGGGGGAGCTGAATAGGGGCTCTGCGATGTGAGTGCGTTTACAGTTCTGAAAGCTTCGCGGGCTGACTTTCGCGAAATTCAGCGGTGAATCGCGATTCACTTTCATTACTGCAAGACGGTTCGGATTCACCTGTCAGCAGTGGCCCGGAATGACGTATTTACCGCCAGTAAGATCGAAAGCAACTTCGCTCTTTCGATCGTAACGAATGGTTCACGTAAGAAAGTCGAGAGTGATGTATGGATACAATTCGTGGAATCTTCGGAGTCGGTGTTGCGCAACTGATGATGCTGACGGTGATGGTCCCTGCCTATGCGGAAATCGAGGATGGTGAGAGTGAACATCGTCGCGCAAGTGGACGACGGCATGCCCAGGTCGTCAGCCATGATCGGGCCGATTATCCCGTCATCAGCAACTGGCTGACATCGCCCGATACTCCCGAACAGTCGACAGACCAGGGCCAACCGGAATAGTTCGCAATCCACCCTCCTTCGGCCACTCGGGTCAGGAATGTGGCTCACCTGATCTCGACGCGGGGTCATTCCCGTTAGACCTCTCCGTTCAAGGGAACCTTTTATATTTGAGATGGGCGACACAGGCCAGGACGTCTCCACCGGAGGCTCGTGGGGGACGTCACGGCCGCGACTCGATGCGACGGCGGGAGGTGCGAACGACCTGGAATCAATCCGGGGAATGGGTTGAACGGGACCGCATCTGTCTCGTGCGGTTCCGTGTCGTCTCTCAACAGGTCACAGGCGGGGTCGCTCGTGCAGTTGGGGCAGAAGTTCATATTGAGTGACCTGGCGGACAAGTTCGGCGAAGGTGCTGACACCGAGCTTCTTCATGATGGAGGCTCTTCGCCCTTCAATCGCCCGCTCGGTAATCTCAAGTCGCGCTGCAATTGTCTTATTGGGGGCACCCGAGATGAGCAGATCCAGAGTCGAGCGTTCCTTGTCTGTGAGGTTTGCCATGCGGCCAGCGAAGTCGCTCCATATCTCACGCGAGGTGCGCCGAGTGCGATCTTCAATCAAGGTGCGCTGGATGGCTTCCAGCATCACCTGGCCACTGAAGGGCTTTTCGATAAATTCTGCGGCGCCGAGCTTCATGGCCCGAATGGCCATGGGGACATCGGCGAAGCCCGTCATCAGGATGACGGGGAGAGGGCTGTTGAGTCGGACGAGGTGTTCGAGCAGATCAAGACCACTCATCTCGGGCATGCGCACATCGCACACGACACAACCTGCTTGCGAAGGGGGCAGGTTCGTCAGGAAGCTGGTTGCCGAAGCATAGCAGACGGTCGCAATTCCAACGGACTGAATCAGAAATTCCAGCGATCCACGCATGTCCGCGTCGTCATCGATGATGAAAGCGACAGGGGAACCGTCTCCAATCATGTTCGGTCCCTCTGTGTTGAGGCGACGGAAGTACAGACGTTCTGGATGTCGGAAGGGAGGGGTTGGTTACCGAGAAGGGATGTTTCCAGGAGATCCGCGTCCACAGCCTCGCTCACATCCAGCGGTGTTGGTGGCTGTGCCTTGCGCCCGGTTTGGTCGGACCCGGGTGACTCGGCCAGAATCGGCAGAGTGAATCGGAATTCGGCACCGCCAGCGTCGTTGGGTTCATGCCAGATTTTTCCGCCATGAGCTTCGATGATTCCACGGGCGATGGTCAGGCCAAGGCCAGTCCCGTTCACTTCCGTGGTGACGAAGGGTTCGAAGAGGGACTTTAACGTGTCAGGCATCAGACCCGGTCCTGAATCCTTGACGGAGACTTCGATCTCATCGATCGGTCGAGCACGCGTTGTCAGCGTGATCTTCCTTTGCGAAGGCTCCCTGTGATCGAGTGCGTTGAAAGCGTTTTCAATGAGGATGACCAAGACTTGCTGGATCTGGATTCCATCGGCGGCCATGTCGGGCAGAGTGTCGTCGAGGTCGAGTTCCAGGACAACGGAGCGTCGCCGGGCTTCGGGCCGGCAAAGTTCGTCGATCTCACGAACAAGTTCGTTAAGGGATTCGGGGGCGAGTCGAAAGGGGCGACGGCGGGAAAAGTTGCGTGTGCGTCGAACGATTTCGCCTCCGCGCAGAGAGGCCTGCAGTATGGCACGCAAGGGACTGACGAGTTCCCGGGGATCAGGCGAAGCACCGGTCAGCCGGGTGAGGCAGCCTTCCGCGTAGTTGGAGATGGCTCCCAGTGGCTGGTTGATTTCATGGGCCAGAGCTGCTGCCATGGTTCCCATCGACTTCAACCGGTTCGCGTGTACCAGTTGCGTTTGAAGGTCCTGGCTGCGACGTTCGATCTGTTTGCGAATGGTGGTATCCGTGATGACCAGTAGTAGACGGGGCGGGTCTCCCTGAATGCGGCTCATTCGTTGAGGCGAGATTGAGGTCTCGACCTCCCCTCCCTCAAAGCGAACAAACTTGATGTCGGCTGACTGTGGGGATTCATCAATGGCAAGCAGGCGCTGATAAGTCGGCTGGTCGATTGCTGCCACGAACTCTGAGAGAGAACGTCCGATGAAGACTTCACTCTCCTGGCCGAGCATCTCTCCGAGCCGTCGATTGGCGAATTCGATCCTGCCGTTTGCATCCAGGACGACCAGGCCATCCGTCATGGATTCCACCAGCAGTTCGTAGTTCGCTTCGGATTTTTCCCAAGCCTTTCCCACACTGTTCAGTTCGGGGCGCATCACACCAAACTGAACCAGCAGGAGCGTTCCCAGAATTCCGACCATGATGACAAAACCGAGCCCCTGCAATTGCCGCACGTGCGTTCGTGCCTGGTCTTCGTACACGCCGACCAGACTGTGCATTTCCTTCAGGAACTCGGGTTCATTGAGCAGCAATCCTTCGAGGGCACTTTGCTGGGCATGGGAATCATGACTTGCCAGAAGCTTTATCCCGGCATCGTTCATCGCCTGAAAGAGCGGCTCAAGGCGCCGATATCCCGAGTCAAGCTCTGGATTGGTCGAGAGGCCCCTTTCGACGGTCGTTCTCCGGAGTTGCAGATGGGCAGATCGCCAGGTTTCGAGGGTTTCGGCAAACTCCCCGCGTCGCAGTTCCCGCGTCGTATTCTCGGTGGTGGCGACGAAGGCCAGTGCCTCCTTCACCAGTTTCTGGGACAGCATCCGTTGCCGTCCCGCGAGATTGATCACCGGGGCATCGGACGTCAATTGGACGAGAGACGGTTGAATCAGGAATTGATGCAGAATGACGAGCCCCGCTGAGAGACTCAGCGAAAACCAGATCCGTTTGTCGAGTCGTCGAGCGGGGTTTTCTCGCACCATTTTCCAAAGGTACCAAGCCAGTGTGTGCGGGAAAGTTTACCAGTGATCGGGCGGCCAAAAGTCCTGTTGAAGTCTGTTGTGAGCATCGTGCCCGAGACAGGGAGGATAGCAGTTCCAGCAGTGGCAGGACGCAAACTTCGTTCCGCTGACAGGTGACCCCTTATTGCGGCAGGAAAGGTGTCAGGTTGCCAAGTGCATTCAAGGAAGAGAGGTTCAAGGAAGAGAGGCCGGGGGGAGAGATTCCTTGAGAATCGGGCTCTTTTCGCGGCGGCCCCTTGAGAACATGCTATGCCACCAAAAGCGGCAATTGTGTGCATGAACTGTGCGCAGGCGGCTTCTCGGCAGAGGCGATCGAAGGACAGGAATGTTGCGGGAGAACGAGCGGTGGAGTCTGTCTCTTCTACGTGTCTCGCTGTCTGTACGACGTTGTAAGTGATTCCGATGATAAGTTTTACGCACCGGATCTTGGTCGGGAAAGCATATTGAGGAAGTGCCATCAGGCATACTTGGCCTGACGCAACTCGCTTCCTCAAGGTGATGGTGACTTTCCACATGGAACCGTTCGGCTGTCCGAAATTTCGAGCCCGTGCAAATCACGCCGAACAACTGCAGGCACATCCTTTGCCAACGAGGGTCAATCCACTGAGTGGCATGAAAAACAGAAGTGCTTTCGTTTCCGCATCGTACTCAACCCCGTGTTGAGAACATGGGACTGGCACCTCGAGTTGTCCGAGTTCCTCGTTGATTTCGGCGCGACTTCTTCGGAGCCAGAAATGGGTTCTCCGCTGGGAAGTCACCCATTTGATAGCGCGACACCGCCGCAATGAATTTGTTCTCGCAGTGATTCCCTTTCGAGACTTCGCACGAGCCAGCGACTGCGTGAGTTCCATTTCGTCGGTGATCTGTGACAGGAAAAACTGAATGGATGTTTCTGCCAAGGCCACACGCATTCAATTATTGGACATTCATTCGCCGCCGATGCGTGCGTTTCATATGTCTTGGATCGCTTTCTTCTTCTGCTTCTTCGCGTGGTTTGGCATTGCTCCCTTAATGCCGATCATTCGCGACGAATTCCAATTGACGAGGGATCAGGTTGGCTGGTGTATCATCGGATCGGTGGGAATTACCTTCTTCGCCCGCTTGTTTATCGGCTGGCTGTGTGACCGGATCGGGCCTCGACTCGCTTACTCGGGGCTTTTGATCGTGGGGTCGGTCCCGGTCATGTTGATCGGACTTGCCAATGACTATGTGACGTTTCTGCTGTTCCGGATTGCGATCGGAGTGATTGGGGCCTCGTTCGTCGTCACCCAATATCACACTTCGATCATGTTTGCTCCCAACTGTGTTGGGACGGCCAACGCGACCACCGCGGGCTGGGGAAACCTGGGTGGAGGAGTCACGCAGATGGTGATTCCGCTCATGTTCGCCGCTTTCCTCAGCCTTCCTGGATTCAGCTCTGCCAGTGCCTGGCGGGTCAGCCTGCTCATCACGGGAATCGTCTGTGCGCTCACGGGGGTCGCCTATTATTTCCTGACGCAAGACACCCCGGCGGGCAACTTTTCGGACTTGCGACGCCAGGGACACCTGACGTCCGCAAAAGCAGCATCGGGATCCTTATGGAAGACCTGTTGTGACTATCGAGTCTGGATTCTATTTCTGGCCTATGGCTGCTGCTTTGGAATGGAATTAACGCTCGACAATATCGCTGCGTTGTACTTCGTCGACTATTTCGGCGAACTGGGCAGCGGCGACAAGGTTCAAGCCGTGGCGACGGCAGGGATGATTGCAGGCCTGTTTGGCGGAATGAATCTCTTCGCACGGGCGCTGGGAGGAATTATCGGCGACCGGTTTGGTGACCGATGGGGGGTGAATGGACGAGTCAAATGGCTGTTCATCGCCTTATTTTGTGAAGGACTGGCTCTGCTTCTCTTTTCGCAAGCTCGCACATTGATGGCAGGAATTCCGCTGCTGATGCTGCTGGGATTGTTCGTCAAAATGTCCAACGGCGCGACCTATTCTGTTGCCCCTTTCCTGAATCGCAAAGCCCTGGGCAGCGTGACGGGGATTGTTGGAGCAGGAGGCAACGCGGGGGCCGTGGCTGCGGGGTTCCTCTTCAAAAGTAACGCACTCACCTGGCCGACAGCCCTGTTCATTCTTGGCATCTGCGTCACGTGTGCGTCGTTCACTGTGCTGACGGTCCGCTTCGCTGGCGAACCGGAGACGGTGAGTCCCCCATTGAGCGACCGCTTGCCGGACCAGACAGACCTGGAACTCTCACGTGCCCCCGCCGTGGTTTGAGGGGTGCCTGTCTCATTGCGTCGATTTCCGCTTCAACTTTCTGTTGCTCAGGATGAGTAGGTCATGATCACTGCCCAATCCCGTCAAACTTGCGCTTCGGACCAACAGACGATCGTTGTCATTGGCAACGGAATGGTCGGACTTCGTTTCTGCGAGAAGCTGGTTCAATACGACACAGCTCGGCAATATCGGATCGTGACCTTCTGCGAAGAACCTCGAGCGGCGTATGACCGGGTCGGGCTGACATCGTTCTTCGCCCATCGCGATGCAGAAAAGCTAATGCTTGCAAAGCTCGACTGGTACTCGGCGAACGGCGTCGAACTGCATGTGGGCGATCGTGCCGACCGGATCGATCGCCAGCAACGGACAGTCACATCTCAAAAAGGAGTGGTGATTGAATATGACCGGCTGGTCTTAGCAACGGGTTCCTATCCATTCGTTCCAAAAGTTCCCGGCATCGAAAAACGAGGCGTCTTTGTTTACCGCACGATTGAAGACCTGGAACGGATGATTTCCCACGCCTCCACGTCGCGACGATGTGCGGTGATCGGTGGTGGTCTACTGGGGCTGGAGGCGGCCAAGGCAGTTTACGATCTGGGGCTGGAAGCGCACGTGATCCAGAACACCGGCCGCCTGATGCACCGCCAGATCGATGATGCAGGATCCCGGGTCCTGGTCAATCAGATCGCTGCGCTGGGAGTCCACATACATCTGAACTGCACGACGAAGGCCGTTCACGGTCAAACCCAGGTGGAAGGGATCGAGTTCGACAACGGCACTCGACTGGCTGTCGACATGATTGTTGTATCTGCGGGAATCCGCCCTCGAGACGAACTCGCCGTTCAGGCTCATCTGGAACTCGGCCCGCAGGGGGGAGTCAAAATTGATGACCACCTGAGAACCTCTGATCCCCACATTTATGCCATTGGCGAATGTGCGTATCACAACGGGATGATCTACGGATTGGTGGCACCGGGGTATGAGATGGCGGATGCGCTGGCCTCCACTCTGACAGGGGGGGACAAGCGATTCGAAAAAGCGGATGTCTCAACCAAACTCAAGCTGATGGGTGTCGAAGTTGCGAGCTTCGGTGACTATGAGGCCACTATAGAGACCGCGACACCTTTGCAATTTGAAGACCCGTTTGGTGGCAAGTACAAAAAGTTGCTGTTCTCGCGCGACGGCAAATATCTGCTGGGGGGGATTCTCGTGGGGGATGCGTCTCAGTACGGGATGCTCTCGATGCTGGCGAAAACACGTACTGTTCTCCCCTGCCCTCCTCATGAATTGATCGTGGGGAGTTCGACCTCGGCTTCGGCGGTGGGTGGAATCGACGGCATGCCCGATTCGGCCCCGATCTGCTCTTGTAACAACGTCTCCAAAGGGGCGATTTGTGCGGCGATTACGGAACACAATCTTGAGTCCCCTGCGGCCGTGAAGGCGTGCACAAAGGCGGGGGCCAGTTGCGGCGGCTGTTTTGCACAAGTGACGGACCTGTTCAAGGCTCACATGAAGCGGCTCGGAAAGAACGTGTCGAACCATTTGTGCGAACACTTTGCGTATTCACGAACCGAGTTATTTGCGCTGATCAAACTCAAGCAGTTAAAAACGTTTCCAGAGATTCTCAAGCAATACGGAACGGGCACAGGTTGCGAACTTTGCAAGCCAACGATTGCTTCCATTCTGGCATCGCTCTGGAATGACAATATCCTCGACCCACGGCACGAAGCCTTACAGGATACCAATGATCGATTTCTGGCCAACATGCAGCGAGGCGGGTTGTATTCGGTTGTGCCACGTGTCCCCGGAGGTGAGATCACTCCTGAAAAGCTGATTGTGCTGGGTGAGGTTGCTCAGGAGTACAATCTCTATACGAAGATTACGGGTGGACAACGGATTGACCTGTTCGGCGCACAGGTTCAGGACTTGCCCGACATCTGGGAAAAGCTGGTCGATGCCGGATTCGAAAGCGGACACGCCTACGGCAAATCGCTGAGAACCGTCAAAAGCTGCGTCGGGACGACGTGGTGTCGGTACGGTTTGCAGGATTCCGTCGGTTTCGCGATTGAGGTTGAGAACCGCTACAAGGGGATTCGTTCACCTCACAAGATCAAAATGGCCGTTTCCGGGTGTACCCGGGAATGTGCCGAGGCACAGTCGAAGGACGTTGGTCTGATCGCGGTGGAAGGGGGCTATAACCTCTACGTCTGTGGGAACGGTGGAACAAAACCACGCCATGCCGAACTTCTGGCAGCGGGGATCGATGAACAGACCGCGATTCGGTATATCGATCGATTTCTGATGTACTACATCGCGACGGCCGACAAGCTTACGCGAACATCGGTCTGGTGCGACAAGCTTGAAGGGGGGATCGATCACATCCGCGCGGTTGTGATCGACGACTCGCTGGGACTGGCCTCAGAACTGGAGTCCATGCTTCAGCATCTGGTTGATACGTATCAGTGCGAGTGGAAGTCGGTCGTGGATGACCCCGAAAAGCGCAAGCGATTCCGGCAATTCGTCAATACCGAAGAGACGGAGCCCTGCATCGAGTTCGTGACGGAACGGGGCCAGACCCGTCCGGCCGACTGGCCGAACGAAATTGTCTCTCTGGAACAGTTCCAGTCAGATGTCGACCGGCAATTCGGTCGGGTGACTGACGCGGAGACTCGCTGGGTCAAAGTGGGGGCGGTCGATGACTTTCCCATGGATGGAGGTGCGACAGTCAAATACGGCAAAACGCAGATCGCGGTTTTCAACTACTCCAGCCGAGGGGAATGGTACGCCACTCAAAACATGTGCCCGCACAAGAAAGCGTTCGTCCTGTCGCGCGGATTGATTGGTGATGCGAACGGGACCCCGAGAGTGGCTTGTCCACTTCACAAGAAAACCTTCTCGCTGAAAACCGGCGAATCCCTGTCGGATGCGGAGTACAAAATCAAAACGTTTCCGATCAAAGTCGAAGGGGGAAATGTCTACCTGGATCTTCCTCGCGTCGAAATCCTTGATGACGTGTATGCCACCGAGATTGGTTGCAGCCTGGCAACGAGCTGTGCAGAACACCGTGAATCGGTGACTGCATCATGACGACACTCCAAACCCGTCCCCTGACACTGCAGGATTTTCATCATGATCTTTCTCCGGTTCCGCCCGAGCGTCCTGATGGCATTTCGTTGATCGCCCATCTCCTTCAGCAGCAGCAGGAATTAAGCGCTGTTGAGATCTTTTCTCGCGAACACCAGACTGACAACAGACCCGCCCAGGCCAGGTACTATGAGAAGCTTCTCCCGGCGACACCTCCCGCAGCAGGGCAGCAGTATGCGTTTGAGGTGGACCTCGACCGCTGTTCGGGTTGCAAAGCCTGCGTCACGGCCTGCCACTCGTTAAATGGACTGGATCAGAATGAAACGTGGCGTGATGTGGGACTGCTTGTCGGCGGGACCGAATTCAATCCTGTCATGCAGCATGTGACAGCGGCGTGCCATCATTGTGTCGAGCCCGCATGCATGAGTGCCTGCCCTGTGGATGCTTACGAAAAAAATGCCGAGACGGGCATTGTCAAGCACCTGGACGATCAATGCTTCGGCTGCCAGTACTGCACACTTGCCTGCCCCTACAACGTTCCCAAATATCATCAAGAGAAAGGGATCGTGCGCAAGTGCGACATGTGCTCGAATCGGTTGTCGAAGGGGGAGGCCCCAGCCTGCGTGCAGGCATGTCCTCACGAAGCGATCGCCATTCGGGTTGTGAGCATTCAGCGAGTGATCGAAGATTCCGAGGCGAACAACTTTCTGCCCGCGGCTCCCGATCCCAGTCTGACACTGCCGACGACGACCTATAAGACCTCACGTCAGTTTCCGCGGAATATGCTGCCTGCTGACTATTATTCAATCAGCCCTGCCCACCCCCATTGGCCGTTGATCCTGATGCTGGTTTTGACCCAATTGTCGGTCGGGGCGTTCACGATTGGGTTTATTCTCGATACGACGGTCGGGGCGGATCTGGCGGCGTTCTTTCGTCCACTGCATGCGACGAGTGCATTGATTCTTGGCCTGCTCGCCCTCGCCGCAAGCACCTGCCATCTGGGGCGTCCTCTTTACGCCTTTCGCGGAATTCTGGGCTGGCGACACTCATGGCTGAGTCGCGAAATTGTGTTGTTCGGACTGTTCGCGTGCCTGGCAGTTCTCTATGCGGTGGCATGCTGGATTGACAGTCAGCCCTCGTCGACTGCATTGCCGATGGCGCGTTTTGTCCGCCCCTACCTGCCGATTCTCGGGGGACTGGTCTCATCGGTCGGGCTCAGCGGGGTCTTTTGTTCGGTCATGATTTATGTTTTCACCCAACGAGACCTGTGGAATCTCGAACAGACACTCATTCGGTTTACACTGACGACTGCGCTGCTGGGGACGACGACGACGTTGCTTTCGTGCCTGCTGATGCAATGGTTCGTCGATGTCAACATCGCAACAGGGATGCTGCTTGGAATCGGTCGTTCACTGGTTCCCCTGGTCATCGCGTTCAATCTGGCAAAGCTGCTGTTTGACCTCGCGTTGTTGAGACATCGATTAAGTTCGCGGATGACGTCGCTGAAGCGTTCGGCCCTGCTTGTCTGCGGACCACTGCTCCCCGTGGCATGGGCGCGACTCTGCCTGGGGTTGCTGGGAGGACTTGCTCTGCCAGTGGTGTTGTTGCATCTGCTGAAGAAGGATGGATCAGTCCTTGCGGAACCGCTGATTGCCAGCACGATATGTCTCATCTGGTTCGGCTGTCTCGGTGCGGAATTGTTCGAACGCTACCTGTTCTTTGCCGCGGTCTCGAGCCCCCGCATGCCGGGTGGAGTACGCTCATGAGTAAGCTGATTGACAGTCTTCGACAAGTTCCTCCGTTGTCGCTCATTCATCAGCGCGAAGGGGCATTAACCCGAGAACTGGTGCAGGAACCTGGCGGATTCGGTCTCGGGCAACTTCCTTCGCGTCATCTGCCCGAAGCTGTCACGAAGATGGTCTGCGGCTATTGCTCAACCGGTTGCAGTCTGGACATCCATCTTCGCAATGGCGTGGCAGCAAACTTATCTCCATCGACGGACTACCCGGTGAACCTGGGGATGGCCTGCCCCAAAGGTTGGGAAGCCCTCACGGTCCTTGACGCACCAGATCGAGCGACGACACCCCTCATGCGGAATGCCAGCGGTAAACTGGTCGCTGTGGATTGGAACACGGCGCTGACCGAGTTTGTATCCCGCATGAAGGGGATTCAGGAGCAACATGGACCTCATTCCATTGCCTTTCTCAGCACAGGACAAATCGCCACGGAAGAGATGGCTTTTCTGGGGGCGCTGGCGAAATTCGGAATGGGAATGCTTCACGGTGATGGAAACACGCGCCAATGTATGGCGACAGCCGTGGTCGCGTATAAGCAGGCTTTCGGATTCGATGCCCCCCCCTACACCTACGCGGACTTCGAAGAGTCTGACGTACTCGTCTTTACGGGAGCCAATCCGTGTCTGGCCCATCCCATCATGTGGGAACGCGTGATGCGAAATCGCCGATCGCCTGAGATCGTCGTGATCGATCCCCGCATGACCGAAACCGCGATGTACGCCACACAGCATCTGGCAATCGCACCAAAATCGGATCAGATTCTCTTCTATGGGATTGCGCGAATTCTGATTGAAAACGGCTGGGTCGATCAAGGATTCATTGAGCAATCGACGGAAGGGTATGACCAGTTTGCAAGGTTTGTTGAACCGTTTGAGGTTTCGCGTGTCGCAGCCGAAACGAGATTACGACCCGATCAGATCGTGCGATTTGCAGAGACGATTCACGACCGGAACCGAACTTCGTTCTGGTGGACGATGGGGGTGAATCAAAGTCATCAGGGGGTTCGGACGGCTCAAGCGATCATCAACCTGGCGCTGATGACGGGAAACATTGGGCGACCGGGGACCGGGGCCAACTCCATCACCGGACAGTGCAATGCAATGGGATCGCGACTGTTCAGCAACACAACCAGCCTGATGGGAGGATACGACTTCAAGTGTCCCGACGATCGAGCCAAAGTCGCATCGGTCCTGGGCATTGATCCGAATCGAATTCCAGCGGAAAACAGTTGGGCCTATCCTGAAATTATGGAAGGTATTCTGCGGGGGAAAATCAAAGGCTTGTGGGTCGTCTGTACGAATCCGGCCCATTCGTGGATCAACCAGAACCAGGCGCGCGATATTCTCGAGCGACTTGATTTTCTCGTCGTACAGGACATGTACCATTCTACCGAGACGGCGGTCCGGGCTGATTTGTTGCTGCCTGCCGCTGGCTGGGGTGAAAAAGAAGGGACCTTCATCAACTCTGAGCGAAGACTGGGCGTGATAAAGAAGGTGCACAATGCGCCCGGTCACGCCCTTGCCGATTTTCAGATCTTTCAACTGATTGCGCACTACTGGGGCTGCGGAGAGATGTTTCGGCGCTGGTCCAGTCCCGCGGCCGTTTTTGAAATCATGAAGGAGCTTTCGCGGGGACAACCGTGCGATATCTCCCAGATTTCAGACTACGCTTTCCTGGAAGAACGAGGAGGTATCCAGTGGCCTTACGCAGGGAAGGTGCCGGATGCTCGCCAGGAACGTCGGCTGTTTGAAGATGGTAAATTCTACCATCCCAACGGACGGGCGCGATTCGTCTTTGAAGATCCTCGGCCACTGACAGAACCCCCTTCCGAGAAGTATCCCTTTAATCTTCTGACCGGACGAGGTTCCGCCTCGCAGTGGCACACGCAGACTCGTACGTCGAAATCCGCTGTCTTGCGGAAGCTTTACCCTGAGCAGCCCTTCGTGGAATTGAATCCAGCGGACGCCCGCAAGCTGGGGATCGCCCCGAACACATGGGTGACAGTCGAATCCCAGCGAGGCGAGATACGAGCGATGGCGTTCCTCACACCCGCCGTTCCCAGCGGAGTCGTGTTTATCCCCATGCATTATGAAGGGACGAATCGGCTCACCGACCCGGTTTTTGATCCCTATTCGAAGCAGCCTTCTTATAAGAGTTGCGCTGTTCGCGTCGTGCCCGGCTGAAACCACTCAATCAGGACCACACTGGAGATGCCTGAACGGGGACTTGCGGTTGCGAAATGGTTCTGGCTGAGCTGTGACCACCTAGGTTCCTGTCATGTGGTCCCCCTTGAAGACCGACTTCGGCCACCATTCAAGAGAGATCACCGATCAGTCTTTGTTTGATTGTCGCTCAATGGATTTCGGGCAGAGACAGTGTAATCATCTTTTGATGTTCTGGTGATCGAATCATCTAACTCGGAAAAGCTGTCAATGACCAGTTTTCGCTGCTTCAAAGTCTTCACGATCCTCGCAGTGGGGAGTTTCGTGCTGCTGAATGGAAATTCCGCAAGCGCTTCAGTCGAACTGGGTGACGATGTCGGCGAGATCACACTGATGGACGCACGGGGAAAAGAACTCGCCGTCGCCCCCACGAAAGAGCGTACGGCAGCGGCGTTCCTGTTTCTTTCAGGACGCAGCGAAGCGGTGGATCAGTCGCTGGAAGCGATCAGCACGCTTTACCGAAAACATCGTCGGCTGGGAGTCGTGTATATCGGCGTCTGCTCCAACAACGCCGAGTCTGCGGAGGAACTGGCGGAGTATGCACGCGACCGGGGACTGATCTTTACGATTTATCGTGATCCCACCGGGACGCTGTCGCGGAAGCTCGACATATCCACGATTCCTTCCGTGGCTCTGGTCGATGGGACGGGGAAACTGGTTCATCGGGGTGGGCTGGAGTCGCGCGCGGGTCAACTGGCGTTTGATGCGGCCGTGGTGAACGGCATCAAACCCAAGTTCGAGGGAGCGGTGGTCACACCGTCGCCTCTGGCGCCGAAAGAACAGAAGCAGAAGCTGCACGATAAGTACGGGGCCATCTCGTTTTCTTCGGAACTTCTGTTTGAACGAATCCCGGGTGCGTCGGTCTATCATTGTTCGACGATCACGGAAGCGGCCAATGGCGATCTGCTCTGCCTCTGGTATGGAGGAAGTTATGAGTCTGCCGACGACCAGACGTTGTTTCTTTCGCGTCGTCCGGCCGGAGAGCGAACCTGGGGAAAACCACAGGCTCTGATCTCGGGACCAGACCCCCTGCCCGGAAACGGGGTCATTTTTGTCGACGGGCATGACCGTGTCTGGATCATCTGGTGCCGGATGGAATACACCCGACCGCTAGGGCGTGGCCAGGGGTGGGATAACTGCCGTCTCATGTCGCGCGTCTCGACCGATCATGGCTTCACCTGGAGCAAGGACAGCGAGTTCCTTGACGCCAAACTGCGGGCCGTCCCCCGCAATCCACCCGTCCGACTTGCGTCCGGGGATCTGGTGCTGCCACTGGAAGCGAACGTCGATGGTGTGGCCGGTTCCATCTTTCTCATTGGTGCTGATGGTGGAAAGCAGTGGCGCCGGGGAGGCTTTACAAACGGGGGAAACCAGCCCGCCGTTATCCAGCGCGATGACAAATCGCTGTTCAGCATGATGCGGCACGCTCCCCGAATCACGCAGATCGAATCGAGCGATGGGGGCGAGACCTGGACGAAAGCAACTCCCTCCGCGTTGCGGTGCCCCGATTCGGGAATCACGATGACCCGACTCGCGAACGGCCACGTCGTCGCAGTGTTCAACGATTCGGAGCTGGCCCGTACGCCGCTGAGCATTGTCCGGTCGGTCGATGAAGGTCGTACTTGGGAGACCCCGTTCCATCTGGAGTCGAATCCCGGCGAGTATTCTTATCCTTGTATCATTCAGACACGTGACGGCAAGATTCATGTGACATTTACCTTCAGGCGTTACTCTATCAAGCACGTCGAACTGAATGAGGATTGGTTGATTCATACGGAACGACCTAACTAATGGTGAGCGTCGTTCATTGAGCAGCGGATTTTGAACTGAGAGAACGGGGCAGACACTGTTTCGTACTCCCAGTTGTTATGGGGTTACGAGTGTTACGGGTTATGAAGTCGGTTTCATCATCAGGATGCTCCCACGAAGCCGTTCAATGACTCGTCTGTGTTGGTCATCTCATTCAGTCCGATCCTGTTCCATTCAATTCCGATGTCGCGATTGAATAACCCGTCTCGCTCTGATGCTTTCCTGACTTTCTGACGTCACAGGCGAGAACCCTACGATTTTCGACAGGAGAGGGCCGAATGATCTGGCGATTCTGCGTGCGAAGTCATGTGCCGAGTCTTGTGCTGTGGTCGCTGCTGAGTACCTCGCTGCTCGCGCAGTCCGATCCGTCCACGGCAGCCAGTCCGTTTGGCCCTGCGAAAGTCTGGACGCTGCATCTGGAGTTGTCGGAGAAGGAGTACGCAGCGATGCAGCCCCCTCCTCCGGCCCAGTTTGGTGCCCCACCCCCCGCCGCGCAGGGGACACGTCCGAGTGATCGAAACCTGTTCGGAACCGAGTTCCGCTGGGCCGAAGGGAACGTCACCGCTGAGGGAAAAACGTTTAAGAAGGTGGGGATTCGTTATGCGGGTGACATCACTTATCTGGTGGCGGCGAATGGTCTGAAACGCCCGCTGAAGATTGAGTTCGATCGATTTGAGCAGCAGACGTTTGCCGGGCTGTCGTCGATTCAGTTGCATTCGATGCCTCTTGATCCCTCGAAAGCCCGCGAAGCTCTGGCCTTCAATCTGTTTCGGGCACTGGGAGTTCCAGCGTCGAGAACGGCCTTTGCAGAAGTTACCCTCACGGTGCCCGGCCGGTACAACAGGGAATACCTTGGGCTGTACACCGTCATCGAAGAGATTGACGCGCGATTTTTGAGGGAACATTTCGGATCCGACAAGGGGTTGGTGATGAAGCCGTTCCGGATCCGGGGAATCGATGCTCCGGGTGAGAACTGGGAGGCCTATCAAGCCTTTTACCGTCCCCAGCGAGAGGCGACGCCGGAAGAACAACAGCGGGTGATTGCGTTTGCAAAACTGGTCAACACTGCCTCTGACGAGGAATTTCAGGTCCAGATTGGATCGTTCATCGATCTCGATCAGTTCCTGAAGTATGTCTCCGCGAACGCACTCACCTCGAACCTCGAAAGCTTTCTTGCCCTCGGGCACAACTATTCGCTGTACCTTGATCCCGCCTCGAACCGGTTCCACTTCATCCCGGGTGATCTGGAGTTTTCTTTCGCGAATCTGCTGTTGTTTGGCACTCCTGACCAATTGATGGATGTCAGTCTGCAAAAGCCCTATCCGGGCGAGAACAAGCTGCCCGATCGACTGTTCCAGATTCCCGAGGTGACTGAGCGGTATCGCCAGCTGCTGGCAGATCAGGTTGCAACCATTTTTACTCATGACCGGTTGATGAAGGAGATCGCCGAGATTGAACAGGCGACGGCGGGCGTCATCGAAAAAGAACAGGCCGCGACCGCCAGCCGTCCTGCACCCGTGGCTCCGTTCGGGCCCCCACCGGGAGCGGGTGGGCCTCAGCCCCCTGATCTCAAGACATTCGTGGACAAGCGGCTGGCGTCGATCTCGGAACAGTTATCAGGGAAACGAGTCGGCTATGTACCTCAGCCCTTTAGTTTTGGACCGCCCCAGTCGTCCCAGAATGCTCCCGCCATCAACGAGTCGACCTTCAAAGAAGTAGTCCACGTTCCGGCCAAGTTCGAGGCGACACTCTTCGCGGCCCCACCCAACGTCAGTTATCCCGTTGCGATTGCCTGCGAGCCGACCGGCGCGGTGTACGTGGCTGTTGACGAACAGGGTTCGCTGGGGCGGACTCCGGGTGGGGGGCGGATCCTGCGGTGTGTCGATCAGGATGACGACGGCAAAGTCGATGACGTGACAGTCTTTGCCAGGGTAGAGCATCCACGCGGTGTGACTTATCGCAATGGCAAGGTCTGGGTCATGCATCCGCCGGATCTGACGGTCTTTCAGGATCTGGATGGGGATGGGATCGCCGAGTCAAGCGAGTTGCTCGTCACAGGTCTCACGACGGATCAGATCACAGAACGAGGGGGCGACCACACGACGAACTGTGTTCGCATGGGAATCGACGGGTGGCTTTACATCGGTGTCGGAGACTACGGAATCAAGGAAGCCCAGGGGAAAGATGGTCGGAAGATCGTCCTGCGGGGGGGCGGCGTCGTTCGGGTTCGGCCTGACGGGACGGAACTGGAAATCTACTGCCGTGGACTTCGTAACCCATTCGATCTGGCTATCGATCCTTTTCTGAATCTCTTCACGCGTGACAATACCAATGACGGCGCAGGCTGGGATACGCGTGTCAGTCTGCTGAAGCAGTCTGCTCTGTACGGGTACACCCAACTCTTTGCGAACTTCACTGACGAGACCATGCCGACGCTGGGGACGTTCGGAAATAGTGGTGGCACGGGGGGATTGTTCATCCAGGATCCTCGCTGGCCTGAACCGTATCAGGATACTTTGCTGACTGGCGATTGGGGCCGCAGTGAAGTCTACCGGCACGCGCTCAAGGAAAATGGACCGACGTTTGACCTGGAGCAAGAAGTCTTCATCGAGATTCCCCGTGCGACAGGAATGGACATGGATGGAAATGGGCGACTGTACGTCGCCAGTTGGCGAGGGGGCGAAGCATCGGTTTTCGCTGGGCCGAACATCGGTTTCGTCGCCAGGGTGACGCCTCGAGATATGCAGGATGTCCCCTTCCCCGATTTGAACACGCTATCTGTCGATCAGTTGATCGAGGCTCTCGCTGCACCTCAGTCGGTCACTCGACTGCATGCGCAGGGTGAAATCCTGTCGCGTGGGAGAAATGCGGAGACGACGAAAGCCCTAATCGAGCTGGCATCGAGCGACAATGCCCGTCTGGAAGGACGCGTGGCAGCCGTCTGGACACTCAAGCAACTGGACGGGAATGCCTCGCATGTGGCACTCGGCAAACTGGCGGAGATCGCTCCACTGCGTGAGTCCGTGCTGCGGGCGTTAACGGATCGGTCCGGTGAGACGGCTGAACTGGATCCTCAACTTTTCGTGGACAGCCTGAATGATCCCTCGCCGCGCGTGCGGGCCCAGGCGGTGATCAGTCTTGGCAGGTTAAATTGTCCTGAGACGGCAGCCAGTCTCCTGCCGTTGACCATGCGATCGGACGGCTCAGTTATGCCGACACAGCGGCCCTTGCAGAACCAGCCCGATCCCGGACGAGTGATCCCGCATCTGGCGGTACAGGCTCTTGTCCAACTGCAGGCCGTCGAAACCTGTCTGGAGGGTCTGGATGGACCGAGTTCGGTAGGTGCTCTGTGGGTGCTGCGGTCGATTCATCAGCCACGGGTAGTCGATGGTTTGATCCGGCGACTGGCGACGGCGAGGACGGAGGAATTGCGGAACGGAATCCTCACGTCCCTGATCCGTCTCTACCACCGCGAAGCCGACTACGACGGTTCCTGGTGGGGAATTCGGCCGGATAATAGTGGCCCCTACTATGATCGAGTCGAGTGGGAGATGAGTTCCCGGATTGCGGGAGTCATTACCAACGCCGCGAAAGACAGTGATCCCGAAACAGTCTCGCTCCTAAAAAGGGAACTGCGGCGGCATGGTGTTGAAATTGCGGGAATCTCGAGCAATTCCGAATCGGTCGTGAATGAACCAGACCTGATTGTGGTTGTTCCCAAAGCGGATCCTGCGAACGGGAAGCAACTGGGAAACATGAGTGTCGATTCCGCCCTTGCACAGACGTTACTGGCGAGCGGGGACGCGCGTCGCGGGGAGGCTCTGTTCAAGACACAAGCCTGTGCGGCTTGCCACACGACGGCCGACGGTCAGACTCCGAAAGGCCCTCACCTGTTCGAAATTGGCAAACGTTACCAGCGTCCTGAACTGGCGGAATCGATCCTCAAACCGAGTGCCAAACTGGCTCAAGGGTATGAGAGTTACCAGTTCGTGACGGTCGACGGCCGGACCTTCGCAGGGTTTGTCGTCAG
This sequence comes from Schlesneria sphaerica, assembly GCF_044336245.1. Classification (NCBI taxonomy): domain Bacteria; kingdom Pseudomonadati; phylum Planctomycetota; class Planctomycetia; order Planctomycetales; family Planctomycetaceae; genus Schlesneria; species Schlesneria sphaerica. The sequence continues at coordinate 6,932,212 of NZ_CP172346.1, forward strand.
CGAACGGGCTGATGCGACGATCATTCGAGAGGCCGATGGTCGCAGGCGGGAACTAAAGAAAGGTGATGTCGAAGAGAGACTCCTGCTGAAGGTTTCGGCGATGCCCGAGGGGATCGTGGCGAATCTGACCGCCGAACAGTTTGCGGATTTGATTGAGTACTTATGCTCATTGAAATAACAGGGTTCGATTGTCGATTCCGCACTGTCAGGAGAGGTTTGTCGTCAAGGTCGCGAGCAAGCTGCGGGTTTCGCTGAAGGAGGTCGCTGGGTGAGTGAGTATCAGTACATTGGGTTTCTGGCCATCGACGGACCGGTTTCCGCTGAAGACCTGAGGTACATGCACAAGCAGTCTTCCAGAGCCGAAATCACGGAATGGTCCTTCAGCAACGAATATCACTTCGGAGATTTTCGAGGCGACGCGCTGGAGATGTTACGTCGTGGTTACGACATACATCTGCACTACGCTGATTTTGGCATTACTAAGCTGATGATTCGTCTCCCTGCCGGACTACCGAACCGATCGATGACGAGAAAGTATCTGCTGGGACAAGGACTGAAGTTCGTCAAGGATCCGAGCGGTTTAGGAGGCATTCTGGTCATTGATCCTTATTACGATGGGTGCGGCGAAAGCGATCTGATTGATCCGGAAGAAATGCTTAACTCTCTGAAACCACTTCGGGCAGAGTTGATGGAGGGTGACTTGAGGCCGCTTTATCTGGCACATTTGGCCGTCGCTCAGGATTCCAGCCATCGACCAGACAAAACCCACGAAGCACCTGTCCCGGCTGGATTAACATCGCTGACGCCAGCACAGCAGGCACTGGCCGATTTCTATGGTCTCAGTCAGGCTTTGATCGAGGCTGCTGCCATCGAGAGTCCTCCGTTGCCAGTTTCCAGTTGCGACGAGACATCAAGGCAAGAGGAAGACTGGATTCGTCAACTGCCGGAAAAGCTTAAAGTGACCTGGCTCCTTTCCGTTCTCAGGGGCGACAGTGCCTCGGTCAGATCCGAGATGTTGGCACAATTCCGACGCAGTCAGGGGCGCGCACTTTGGCCGACAAACAATCCCCGTCGAACAATGCACCAACTGCAGGAACTTGAAGAGAAGGCTTTGAGACGGGCTGAAGAGCAAGCAGCGGCCGTTGCTGCGAGGATGCGTCAGCAGCGACTCGCCGAAATAGCTTCCGATCCAGTAAAGGTTTTGCGTGAAATTGAACTCTGCGTAGCAGAAAAGACAAGTGATGCAAATCACCGGGCGGTAGTGTTACTCTGCGATCTCCGGGACGCAGTTGCATCGACTGATCAAGCGGGAATCGCCGAATCGCAGGCGTTAAAGCTCAAGAAGCAGTTTCCGACACGAAGGGCTCTGCTCAATGCACTGTCCAGAGCACGATTATTTTCCAAGTAGCATTGTCATCGAGACAGCGACGGTGAGGTAGCAATATCAAGGTACGAATGCTCGAGAATTGCAGCGGTTGACTGCTGTCTCACGGTCAAAGCACCGTAATCCTGAATTACCCCATGACTGGATGAGATACGACTTTGACGCCCGTCCTTTTGATGATCCTTTTCCATCCTGATGCGGTGACCGAAGCCGGAACATTCCTCCGGGACGACGCGGTGGTTCAATTGGACGTCTCTTCCGTCTTCAATGATTTTGATTTAGAACACCGGAATGGACCACGCTCATAGCGTTGTGGGGGGCCTGTTCCACCTGCGTCCCCTCCCATGGACCAGGTTTGAAACAGGGACGGCTGGGTGCCTGGTGGACGGACAGACGAAGGCGAGCGGGATCGTGAGGAGCGACCAGGGATGACGGAGCCTCATTTCGAATATCGGATTCGCGAAAGCGTCCGAGCGAAGTATATGAGCCTGCGCGTTTCGGTAGACCGGGGGTTGGAAGTGGTCGTTCCGCGCGGCTTCGATCGGAAGCTGATCCCCGGCTTTTTGCGGGATAAGCATGAATGGGTTCGAACGGCCCTGTCCAAGGTCGATCAGGCTCGCCAGCGCCGCATCAAACCGACCGAGACTTTGCCACAGATGCTTTCATTCGCCGCCTGCGGTCGCTCGTGGATTGTCCAGTATCATCCCCGTCGGTCAGACACAATTACCCTGTTTGATGATGGCCAGGGAGGCCTGCGGGTGGTGGGGGCCATCGACAACATTCCCGCCTGCCACTCGGTCCTGCAGCAATGGACCCGGCGCCAGGCATTCAACGTACTTAATCCCCTGCTCCGCCAGTTGAGCAAAGAGACGGGGATTGCGTACGTCAAAACGGTGATTCGGTGCCAGAAGAGCCGCTGGGGAAGTTGCTCGAGCACCGGAACCATCAGCCTGAATCAGAAACTGTTGTTCGTCGCCCCGGATCTGGTCCGATACGTCCTGATCCACGAACTGTGCCACATGCGCGAGATGAACCATTCACGGAACTTCTGGAGCCTTGTCGGTCAGTTCTATCCCGACTATCGACGGGCCCGGCAGCGACTGAAGGAAGCTTGGTACCAGATGCCGGCCTGGGCCGGTTGACTCTCAGGCACCGGGATGCGGGAACTGTTTCTGCAAGGCTTCCCGGCGATGTTCAAAACCATCTTCGAGTGCTTCGAGAATACTGTCTGCGGTGACCAGGAAGCCCAGGACGCCGCCGGGAGGTTCGAACTCGATCCGGTTGATCAATGTGACTTTATCCGAAGAGGAGTGCGGTTCGACGATGTAGTCATGCAGCCACAGCTTCAGCGGACCTTCGACCATCTTCTCACGGAATTGAGTGGGTGTGTTGAGCTCGACGATTTCGTACGTCAGCTCCTGAACCATCCCGTAGACCTGTGCCTTGACCTTCAGACGACTACCCAGCTCGATAATGGGAGGTGGCGTTACAAACACGAACTGCATCTGGGGAGGTGCGATCGCCTGCAAATTGGCTGGACGGATCAGAAAATCAAACACCTGGTCAAGAGACCCGTGCAGGTCTGTTCGACTCTCAAAAATCGGCATTCGGAGCATCCTTTGCGGCAATCATTTTCAACGGAACAAGCCGTATCTTAGCCGGAATAGCACTGCTGGTGGAGAGTACCCGCAGCCGAGAGAGCGGAAAAATCTTGATCTGATCGAGCCAGACCAGAGATCTGGAGGGGACTGATCATTGCATGGCCGAGTGAATGACGGGGCAAATCACTCAAGAAACGAGGGGTGATCGCTTTCAAACCCCATTTCCAAGAGTGCTTTGCGGTACTCCTCAGGAGAATTCAGGTTTGCGAGCGTAGTGAGGTGGGGATCGACGGTACGCAACTCATCCGTGGGGACTCTCACGGTTGAGACCTGATCGAACAGGGAACGCAGGCTGAATCGATTTCCCGCAAGTTGCGTTTCCACCCGTTCCAGAACGGAAGTCCTGTAGACTGCCGTAAGGGGGTGTTCATAAGCCCCGTCGAAGGGAACGGCAATGTCTGCCTCGCCAAGTCGATGGAACAATAATTCCACAACGCCTGGAACGAGTCGGGGAGAGTCGCAGCTGGAAAGGAAGACGGCGTCCACCTGTGACTGCAGCAGACGCAACCCCGCCGCAAATCCTTCGAGCGGGCCACGACCGGAGTACTGATCTCGGGCCAGACGGACTTCTGGTGGAAGGTTGGGAAGGTGTTGTCCGGCTGCGGACACTACCACAATCCGGGAGGAGTCAAGAACGGAACTCAGCAGGCGGACGACGCGCTGCAGCATCGTTTCCGGTCCAAACGGCAGCGATGCCTTGTCGTGACCCATTCGGGTCGATTCGCCACCGCACAAGATAATCGCCCCTTTGTCCACGGATCGGCCCTTTTTATCAACTGGCGTTGTTTGTTGCGTTGCGGCTCGCCCGGGGTCTGGCGACATTGTACGTTTGCGAAGCCACGGATAGTTTGGGTGATCGCACCGCGATTGTCAGCTGACTTTCGACAGGTAAATGGTTCTCACACGATCGATTTCGGAAGAGGAACAGGACTTCATGGCACTGACGATGACTTACCGGGCGCAGACGCCAGTGCCGGTGGAAGTGGAAGGTTTCACTCCCGATTGGACTCGTGACAAAACTCTGGCCGAGATCGAGCAGTTCTCGATCTTTCACGGGAATCAGAAGCTGCCGATCGCGGAGATGTTTTCCGTCGCTGGCGATCCCGGTGATGGGACCATTGTCTGGCAGGGAGATCTGGCAGGCGTTCACTGGATCGGGGCTCATATGACTTCGGGCTCGATCCGCGTTCACGGGAACGTCGGCCGGCACCTGGGAAGTGAGATGCGGGGTGGGGAAATCACGGTCGAAGGAAACGCAGGTGGCTGGGTGGGGATGCAGATGCATCGCGGTCTGATCCGTATTAAAGGTGACGCCGGTCACCTTGTCGGTGCCGCGTATCGTGGTTCGCTCAAAGGGATGACGGGAGGGACGATTCTCGTCGAGGGAAACGCTGGAGACGAAGTCGGTCTGGGGATGCGGCGAGGGCTGATTGCAGTTGCCGGATCTGTCGGAGACATGCTGGCGGCCAGTTTAATCGCCGGCTCGGTGCTGGTCTTCGGCGATTGCGGTCAGAGACCGGGGGCAGGAATGCGACGGGGGACCATTGGGATTTTCGGCAAGAATCCGCCTCCACTACTTCCCAGTTTCCGCTACGCGGCCCGGTACCAGCCTCAGATGGTTCCCTTATTACTTCGCCTGTTGCGATCGTATGGCTTCCCTGTCAGAGAAGAGCTGATGTCGTCCGATTACGACCTGTTCCATGGCGATCTGCTGTCGGTGGGACGGGGGGAAATCCTGATCCCGGCAGGGTCAGCAGCGTAGCCGAAACTCCTTGCGAGTTGGTTCGCGGTGTCTGCCGGGGGGAATCACCGGGCTGACTTAACTGCAATTTGCCTGATTGACCGGAATGCGAACAGACGGGTTGGTTTCAAAAACGGGCGCATTCCGAGGGAAGTCGGTGTACCTGCTTTTGTTCTGGGATCAGGTGACATAAAACTGCAATCCGGGACGGGCCGAGTTGTCGACTGAAATGTGAATACGAGGAATTGGATGGCGTTACTGAGTTTTCGAGATGTCAGTTTTGGATTCGGCTCTCCGCCGTTGATTTCTCGCGTCGACCTGCAGATTGAACGTGGCGAACGTGTGGGATTGTTAGGCCGCAACGGAGCGGGCAAATCCACGCTCATGAAACTCATGATCGGAGAACTTCCTCCTGATCAGGGGTTGATCGAGCAGCAGACGGGCATTCGAATTGCCCGACTGATCCAGGATGTGCCGGTTGGACGTAGCGGGACAATCTTTGAAGAGGTGGCCGACGGCCTCGGAGCGGAAGGGAGTGCTGTCGCCGCTCAGTACCTGCTGCACCATCCGGATGCCATACACAGCGATGAGGACCGGGCGGAACTGGAACGCCGTGCGGAATCGCTGAATCACGATACCGGCTGGCAACTTGAACATCGGATCGAGCAGATTCTCGAGCGCATGCAGCTCCAGCCCCTGACCCGTTTCGACAGCCTGTCGTCCGGTATGAAGCGACGTGTCCTGCTGGGTAAGTCGCTGGTTTCAGAACCGGAAATCCTGCTGCTCGACGAACCGACCAACCATCTGGATATCGATGCGATCCAGTGGCTGGAAGAGTTCTTGATGCGGTACAGCGGGACGCTGATTTTCGTAACCCACGACCGGGTCTTTCTGCAGAAGCTGGCGACGCGTATTATCGAACTGGACCGCGGGCGCTTATTCGACTGGCCCTGTGACTATGCGACGTTCCTTGAACGAAAGGAAGCGGCCCTGGCGGCTGAGGAACAGCAGCAGGCGTTGTTCGATAAAAAGCTGGCGGTCGAGGAAGCATGGATCCGTCGCGGCGTAAAGGCACGCCGTGTCCGTAACGAGGGACGGGTTCGCGCTTTGAAGAAGCTGCGTGAAGAACGGCAGCAGCTACGCGAGAAAGTCGGGAACGTCAAAGTCGAAATCCAGGAGGCGGAACGGTCAGGAGCACTGGTTGTTGACGTCAAAGGCCTGTCTTACGAAGTGAGTGGTCGATCGATCATTCGTGACTTGACCACGACCATCATGCGGGGAGACAAGGTCGGGATCATTGGATCGAATGGAACGGGCAAGACGACGCTGCTCAGGCTGCTGCTGGGCCAGCTTGAGCCCAATTCCGGCGTTGTGAAGCGAGGGACCAATCTCGAAGTTGCGTACTTCGATCAGCTTCGTGCCCAACTGGATGAAGAGAAAACGGTACAGGAAAATGTTTCGGATGGCAAAGATATGCTGACGATTAACGGTCAGCAACGTCACATCATCGGCTATCTCGAAGACTTTCTCTTCACACCGGAACGGACCCGAAGTCCCGCGCGTTATCTCTCGGGGGGCGAACGCAACCGGCTGCTGCTGGCACGTCTCTTTTCCAAGCCGTCCAACGTCCTGGTACTGGACGAGCCGACCAACGACCTCGATGCGGAGACTCTGGATCTGCTCGAGGAACTGATCGTGGGCTATACGGGGACAGTCCTTCTGGTCAGTCACGATCGTGCGTTCCTCAATAACGTCGTTACTAATACGCTGGTCTTCGAAGGTAACAGCCACGTTCGGGAGTACAGCGGGGGCTACGATGACTGGCTCGCCCAGCGAAAGCCGATCACGGCATCGCCAGAAGTTCGACCTGCTCCTGTCTCAACGCCACCCGTTGCGGCACGTTCAAATCCCGCCTCGACTACACCCGGTGTCAGGCGTCGAACATTTAAGGAACAGCAGGAACTGACACAGTTGCCACGGCGGATCGAACAGCTGGAGATTGAACAGCGGGAGCTCCATGAGACCATGGCGAGTCCGGGCTTCTATCAGCAGGACAAGGGGGAAATTGCCAAAGCTTCCAATCGGCTGGCAGCGATTGAACAGGAACTGACAACGGCTTTTGAACGCTGGGAACTGCTTGAGGCTTTGGCGGAGTAACCGCCAATCGCGTCTGGTGGGTGCTTAAGTGAACACTTCGCGGGAACATGGCCGTCAGCGGACCTCACGAATGACCGCTTGTCATCGAAGTCAGAGAGGACCAAAAGGCTGGAATATTCCGGACTAACGGAGATCGCGGGCCGCTCTCGTTCCGAGCGACCTGTTACTCGGCTTGCGACTCGCTACGGTGACACGGTAACGTCCGTGGAATACCTCACTACTCGTCAGGAGATTCGCACCATGAGAATTTTCGCGTGTTCGTTTCTTTGCCTCGCCTTCCTGATGGGATGTGCGGACCAGGCATCCACAACAGGGCTGGATTCCGCTGGGAAGGGCGCGGGCAGCAAGGGCAGCGGGACGCTGCAAATTGCCGTAATCCCCAAAGGGACGACGCATGTCTTCTGGAAATCGGTGCATGCAGGAGCCGTTAAGGCGGCCAAGGATCTGGGTGATGTCGAGATCCTCTGGAAAGGCCCTTTGCTGGAAAATGATCGCGACGGACAGATCAACGTTGTCCAGGATTTTATCGCGAATCGAGTCGACGGGATCGTGCTCGCTCCCCTCGACAAACAGGCACTCATCGGACCGGTGAAAGACTCGAAGGAGGCCGGGATTCCCGTAGCAATCTTCGACAGTGCTCTTCAGGATGAGTCTGCCATCGTCACCTACGTGGCGACTGACAACTACAAGGGTGGGGAACTTGCAGCACGGCACATGGCTCACGTTTTAGGCGGGAAAGGCAATGTGATCCTGCTGAGGTACAACGCCGGTAGCGAAAGCACCGAACAGCGAGAAGAAGGTTTTCTGACGACCCTGAATGAGCAGTTTCCAGATGTCCATGTGCTGTCGTCGGACGAGTATGCCGGGACAACTCCGGAACAGTCTCTGGATAAAGCGACGCAGATCCTGACCAACTACAAGGATCGGGTCGACGGGATTTTTGCCGTCTGCGAGCCGAATGCCAATGGTGTACTCATCGCGCTCAAAGAGACTCAACTGTCCGGAAAGGTGAAGTTCATCGCCTTCGATTCCAGTGAAGAACTGATCCGTGCCATGAGTGACGGCGTGTGCCATGGGATCGTGCTGCAGGATCCCATCACAATGGGGTACGAATCTGTGCAGGCGATTGTGAAATCCATCCGTGGAGAGTCCGTCGAGAAGCGAATCGGAACGGGAGAATTTTTGGCGACACCCGAAAACATGAAGACACCGGAGATGGAAAAGCTCCTCAATCCAGACCGGTTCTAACAGCAGTCTCTGCCGATATGCGACAGTGGATGTGAACCTCGGTGATGATGATGCGGTCCGGCAGCCTTGATTCGGTGGCCGGACCGTTTTCGTGGCTTCATTCGGATTGGCATCTGGTATAAAATCAAGCCTGATCGGTCCAGGATGGGCCGTAGATATCACATTTCAGGAGGAAGTGATGACGAGCAAATTCTGGTCGGTTCTGATTGGGTGTGGAGTAATCATCGCTTTTGGGATTAATCTCTTTGCTTTGGAAATGCCCCGGTTCAAGAAATCACCGAAACATTTCCTGGCAAAATTTGAAACCACGGCCGGGAATTTTGTCATCGAAGTCCAGCGTGAATGGTCCCCGAATGGCGCCGATCGCTTCTATCAGCTGGTGACTTCAAAGCTGTACGATGACTGCAAGTTTTTCCGAGTTGTGCCAGGGTTCATGGTCCAGTTTGGCATTAACGGTGATCCCCAGGTCGCTGCGAAGTGGAAAACGGCGACAATCAAAGATGATCCGGTGATCAAGTCGAACCGACGGGGCTACGTGACGTTCGCGAAGGCGGGGGTCCCGAACTCGCGAACGACACAGGTTTTCGTCAACTATCAGGATAACCTTGCTTTAGACGCGCAGGGATTTGCTCCATTTGGACGCATCGTCGAAGGGATGGAAGTGGTTGATTCCATAAACGCCCAATACGGCGAAGCTCCCGACCAGATGCTGGTCCAGATGCATGGGAATGAATACCTCAATGCAAAGTTTCCTCGGCTCGACGGTGTAGTGAAGGCGACAATCGTGAAACGCTGACCGGCCCGCTCTCAGCAATTCGCCTGATGCACACGGGATACTTTTCTCAAGGTGATTCTGCGCTTGACTGATTTGACGATCAGGTAAGACTGTCCCTGATGGTGGATCAAAACTGCTGACTCTCCTGTGACCAGGGGGAGTTCCTTAATTCAATTGATAAGTTGTTTCCATGCCGCCCGAGACCCGTTTGAAGCCGAGTTTCTTCGTTCGCGCCGCCGAAAAAAGCGATGTCGAAGCGCTGGGGGAATTTATTGAACCGTTCGTCGAGAACGGTCGCCTGCTGCCCCGGACACGAGACGAGTTGCTTGATCTCACCCGTCACGGGTTTGTTGCGATTTCTGGAGACGCCATCATTGGGTTCGCGGCGCTCGAGATCTATTCTGCTAAGCTGGCTGAATTGCGAAGTCTGGCTGTCTCTGCACAATATCAGGGACAGGGGGTGGGCAAAGAACTCGTCGCTGCCTGTATTGCACGGGCCAAGTCGCAAAATGTCTTTGAAGTCATGGCGATTACCTCGTCAGAAGAATTTTTCCAACGTTGTGGCTTTGATTTCACCTTGCCGGGTGAGAAGAAAGCCCTGTTCCTGCAAACCAGAGAGACTTACTAAACAGCATGCCACGAGCGAAGCCGAATTCCCGATCTAACGCCCCCTCTCGGGCTTCCTCAAAACCACCGGTGCCGCAACGCACAAAGTCCGGCAAGAACCCTAAGAAAGCCGCCAAGCCGACAGGTGGGGAGCGACCACCGGCCGTGACGTTGATCTCGTTGCTGGCAGGTTCCATCCGCGAACGGACGTTCCTGCGACTGGTTCTCAGTCAGCCCCTTTCAAAATCCGAGTCCGCCATCTCCAAAGTGACGGTTCGTCTGGTTGAGGTTGGGGGGGAAACGAAGTACCAGTGGGCGGTGCGATCGCAATTGCAGGAGAAACACGAAAATCTGACGATGGACGAGCTAATCGCTCAAACAAAATCGGTCTTCGGTGTGAATCTTGGCGACGCTCACCTGTTTACAACACAGGCTGATCTGACCGTTCGCTGGAACTACGGCAAGCCTCAAAAGGTGAAAAGAAAACCTCCGACACAGCAGCCATCGGAGGGAGAGGGGCACAACCGCCAGAAGCAGTACCTGATTCCTGCCGGCATCCCCTGCCCTTTTCTGATCGAGATTGGCGTCATGCTGCCCAGCGGACAGGTTCGTCCGACGATGTATCACAAGTTTCGCCAAATCAACCGTTACCTCGAATTCGTCGAGGATATCCTTCCTCAGCTCCCGAGTACCGGACCAATCCACGTCGTCGATTTCGGCTGCGGGAAGAGCTATCTCACGTTCGCCTTACATCACCTTCTGACCCGGATTCACGAACGCGAAGTTAAGATCGTCGGTCTGGACGTCAAAGCGGATGTCATCGACGACTGTACACGGGTGGCAGAGTCGCTGAAGTGCGATGGTATTGAGTTCCACCTTGGTCGGATCGAGACTTATGTGCCGTCTGAGCAGGTGCATCTGGCGGTTTCTCTGCACGCCTGCGATACCGCTACCGATGATGCCATCGCCGCAGCGCTGCGCTGGAAGAGCAATGTCATCCTGGCTGTACCGTGTTGCCAGCACGAAATCTGCCAGACGATTTCCCGCCAGTCCCTCATCGGACTCACCGAGTATGGCATCCTGAAAGAGCGATTTGCCTCTCTGGCCACGGATGCTCTGCGAGCCCAGTTTCTTGAGCTGCAAGGCTATAAAACGCAGGTGCTGGAATTCATTGAAACTGAGCATACCCCGAAAAATCTTCTCATCCGCTCGGTCAGGCGAACTGACGCCACGGCGCAGGATCTGACAGCCAGAAGAGAAGCGTATGAAGGATTAAAAGATATCCTGGGGGTGAAGGACTGGCATCTGGAGCGGGCGGTCAGCTCGCCGAAATAAGCCCGATGGAAGAGCATTTTTCCTCAGCATACGAAGTCCGTCCGGGGGCAAGTTGGCCGCCGGGCGGACTTCGTTTTGTTGCCCGCCAAACTCGATCGAAGGACGTCCTTCCGGAAGGATCAGGCTTCACAGGAATGGTCCCCCGGGGGCAGTCTTCCGAGTGACTTTCTGAGCCTCCAGACGAGATGACACACGTGCCTTCCGCCGTGATTGAGCGGTTCTTCGCGGCATAGGAGTCGGACCGGGCGAAGAAGATGGTAATGATGGAAAAGTACGAGTCTGTCGGCTGTCAGTGGACGCTCTCGAACTGGGTGGTGCCACCTTCTTCAAGCGATTCTTGATACTCGGCGGAGACTCAAGACCAAGGTCCCTGAACACACTCCGAAGGGTGCGATAGCCTCAGGAGATAGGCTCAGTGTCAGGGGTATCGGGCCCACGGCCTGCACCGCCGATCCGATTGCCAATAAAAAAAAGGTCGTCTGCCCCACAGGAACAGACGACCTTCCGGTCAATTGCAATCAAAAGTTCATTGTAGACCGTATGGCATGTCAGCGGCGCGAGCGACGTGTCGCTTCTGACTCGGTCCATTCGACTTCGTTACGGCTCTCGAAGTTACGTACCCACGATTGATCGATGACGCGTTGAGGGCCTTGCGCCAAGGATTCGTAAGGGGATTTGATGATCGGATAAAGACCTGTGAATCGCTCGGCAAGGAACTGCTTTCGGCGTTCCTGTTCGGCAACTCCACCGTCTTCAATCGCGTTATCACGATCCTTTACTTTGAAGACATAGTAAATCGATCGATTGGCGTTTGGTGCTACACCAACTTCACCGACCTTAAGTTCTTCGAAGACGGTCTTCATGAAATTACCATCCACCTCCGGGATGAGCGGGATGTCTGTCAGTGTCGGTTCCTGCTGCGCAGAAGGGAGGCTTTGTGGTCGAGAGAGCCACGTGAACTCGGGAGTCTCGATGAGGCTCAGTGCGGGATCACCCTTTTGTCCCGTGGCAGATTCACCCGAAACTGCGGAGGCGAGATTGTTCCCTTCCGTCTTGGCGATTTCGGCCAATGCTTTTGCTCGTTTTTCTGCCAGGGTTCGCGCCTGATCGAATTTCCATGCACGAACAACCCTTTCGTGGACAGCTTCTTCCTTGAGTTCGGTCACCCGGGCTGGAAGATCGTTAATCTTCCAGTAAGCGAATGAGCCACGTCGGGTTCTCAGGTCTGCACGACGAGGAGAATACAGCGGCATGCGGGACTCACCATTGTCCCCGCGCATCAGAACATCGCTGGCCACAGGTGAGCGCTTCTGGGACTCGAATGCCATCCCGATCGGTTCTGCCAGCAGTTGTTCATACTCCCATTCCGGGGTTTCAACATACTGGAGATTGTGCTGCTCAGCGTACTTCTTCAACTTCTCGGCGATGGTTTTCGCTTTTTCTGCCTTCTCGGTCAGGTCAGTGGTGGTGTCATAGTCCAAGCCCAATGGGACCATGAACTCGTACGCCGCGTCCAAGGCCGTTGCGATCAGGTCGAATGCCCGCTCACGTGCAATGGCTTCTCGAATTTCCAGTTTCAGCTCATCATCGAGTTCCCGCAGCTTCGGTGTGGGGAGCGACTCTGGGGATTCACTCAGTTTTGGAACTTCGATTTCGCTGCTTTCGGCAGCAGGTTGCTCTGGTTTTTCTGTGGTGGCTTCAGGAGATGCAGGAGCCGTTTCCGGAGCAGTTGCAGCTTCTGGCTCTTTCACTTCGTCCGTTTTTTCGGCAGCCACGGGCTCGGCGGGGACTGCCTCAGCGGCTGGAGTTTCGGGAGCAACTTCGTCCTTCGCAGTCGGCTCGGGATTGGTTGGCTCTTCTCCGCAGGACGATTCCGACTTGGGCTCGGTTGCGTCGATTTCTTTCTTCTCTTCAGGCTGAGCCTCTGGTTGCTCGGACTGAGGAGCCTCAGGCTGAGCCTCTTCTGCTTTGGGCTCTTCTGCCTTCGGTTCTTCTTTTACGGGCTCGGCTTCAGACTTTTCTTCTGTGGGGGCTACAGGTTGTTCCGATTTCGGTTCTTCGGAAGAAGGTGCGCTCGCGTCAGAACTCGTGGATTCACCTTCCGGCAATTTCGGTGCGGTTGATTCTTTGGTCTCTGGGGCGCGGTACCGATCCTTATTTCGTTCGAAGTATTCCTTCACTTCTTCGTCTGTCGGATTGACGCGTTTCTCGAATTCTTCAAAGTCGGCTGTCAGGTAGGCCAACTGGACTTTCGGCATCTGGAGAAAGCCAGGGCGTGCTTCGTCGATCCAACGGTTCGTCTTGTATTTTTCAAAGAACAGAGCCAGCTCTGCATCGGAGGGCTGAGCTGTTTCGCTGACGAAATCCTGGACGGGAATCGCAACTGCCTGAAGAGACTGCTTCAGATTCATCTTCTGATAGGCGTCCCAGAGCTGTTCCGGGGTCTGCTCCATGTAGCGAAGTGGTTCTCTAGTCTGAGTGTACTGTGCGAACTCGGGTCTGACCTGGACGACCGTTGCAGGCGGATAGGTCAGCTTGACTGCCAGCCGGGCGGCGAGTTCTTCTTTCAGGATGTCGAACAATTCGCTTTCGCCGAGCCGCGCTTCCCGCAGACTTTCGCGGAAGTCCTGCTGAGTCATCCGGTTATTCCCGATCTCTTTCAGGAAATCGTTCACACCCTCGTCTGAGATTCGGATACCCATTTTCTGAGCGTCGGTCAGCAGGATCTTGTATTGCACCAGTGAAGGATCATCGATTCCGCCGAAACCAGACGGCATTCCGCTTTGCACCCTTCGGGCGACAGCGTAAAGGAACTGATTTGCTCGCATCCGATTTTGGGCCAGTTGCTCTAGATCGTAGCGTGTGAAGCTTCCGATCGCGGTTCGGACGACGGGCTTACTTTGTGCCATTGCCGCAAACCCGATGAAGCCGACGAGCGCACCGACGAGTAATCCGCCCAGGCCGAATTCGGTCGCTTTCTGACGAGGGTAGCCCACGACGCACATCCCGGCGGCACACAGGATGCCGATGAGAATGGCGCCACCGACGGGCGACATCGGTCCAGTCCCTCGACCGACATAGTCGAGGAATAAGAACGAAATCATTGCGAGGACGGTGAGGACGACCATCCACTGTCTTTGATTTCGACGGATCGATGCGAAGAATGTGCTACTCATCAACGGAATCCTTTTCCTGGTTGCGGCTTCTCCCGCACGAGTTTGGCTGCACCGAACGCCGCAAAGTCAGCGCTGTTGAAACTGTCATCCGCGACGGTGATGATCGCGAAATGAAATGACAATCAGGCTGACTCATGTGATGTTAATGACAGACTTCGTGAGAGAGCCTGTAAAGCTCGACGCTTGACAGACCCTGTTACGATTCCTTATTGGAATTCCCCGTGCGAACGTCGGCATTGTAGCCAGACATGCTCGGCACACAAGGGATTTGCTGAACACAACCATTACCCAGTCTATTCTGCTGTCGGCAGTTGCGCCACATCCACGAATGCTGGTGGGTGGGAAGTGTGTGTCGTTCGGGCCATCGGGGTCGTCCTGAGTCAATTGGTGATTGCAAACGGAAAGTTTTCCGGTGACAGAAAAGTCTATGAAACGATTGGTGATCGTCGAATCACCCGCAAAAGCCAAAAAAATCGGCAGCTATCTCGGTAATGACTATACGGTCATGGCCAGTATGGGGCATGTGCGCGACCTCCCCGAGAGTGCTAAAGATATCCCCGAAGAGATTAAGAAGACGAAGTCGAATCTCGCCAAATACGGTGTTGACGTCGACAACGAGTTTGAACCGCTCTACATCGTTAGCGATCGACGCAAGAAACTGGTGAAGGAACTGAAGGACGCGCTGAAAGGCGCCGGCGAACTGTTACTCGCAACCGACGAAGACCGCGAAGGAGAGAGCATTGGCTGGCATCTCGCGGAAGTTCTTGCGCCGAAAGTCCCCGTGAAGCGCATGGTCTTCTCGGAAATCACCAAGGAAGCCATTCAGGAAGCCGTCAAGAAGACGCGCGATCTCGACATGAATCTCGTCGCTGCCCAGGAGGCGCGCCGAATCATCGATCGCCTCTACGGTTACCGCCTCAGCCCACTCTTGTGGAAGAAGGTCAGGCCCAAGCTGTCGGCGGGGCGTGTACAGTCAGTGGCGGTGCGCGTGCTCGTGAAACGGGAACTCGAGCGACTGGCCTTCAAGTCGGGTTCATACTGGGACTTGAAGTCAACACTAAAAACGGAAACCGGGGCAGAATTCGAGGCAACGCTGGCGACGGTTGGCGGCGAACGAGTCGCCACGGGCAAAGACTTTGACGAGCAGACGGGCAAGCTCAAGGTTGATGCCAAGGTCAAGCTGCTTGACGAAGCAGCAGCGCGGGAACTTCAAGCCCGTTTGCAGGACCAGCCCTGGGTGGTGTCGTCGGTTGAAACACGACTGCAAACCCGTAAGCCGTATGCTCCTTTCACGACCAGCACGTTACAGCAGGAGTCTAACCGCAAGCTCGGATTGACTGCCCGTGACACGATGCGGATCGCACAAAGCCTGTACGAAGACGGCTATATCACTTACATGCGAACCGACAGTGTCAATCTTTCTCAAGAGGCACTCAATGCCGCGAGAAAATCGGTGCAGGATCGCTACGGAAAAGAATACCTCAGCCCTGAACCGCGTCAGTACACGACGAAAACCAAGAACGCGCAGGAAGCTCACGAAGCCATTCGGCCCGCCGGAACGGAAATGAAAACGGCCGAAGAGCACGGTCTGTCTGGGCGTGAAGCGGCGCTCTACGCGCTCATCTGGAAACGGACCGTCGCGACGCAAATGGCAGAAGCACAGCTGCGATTCCAGACGGTGACGGTTGCTGTTGAAGATGCCGAATTCAAAGCAACGGGCCGCCACGTCGAATTTCCCGGCTTCTTCCGTGCCTACGTTGAAGGGGTCGATGATCCGGAAGCCGCACTCGACGATCAGGAGGCATCCTTGCCGCCACTGGCCGAGAAAGATCGACTGAACTGTGCTCTGCTCGATCCCATCGGTCATGAAACCAAGCCACCCGCACGCTACACGGAAGCCACGCTGGTGAAGGCACTGGAAGCAGATGGAATCGGCCGACCGAGTACCTATGCGACGATTATTGACACGATTATTAATCGTGACTACGTCGTCAAACAGGGAACGCAGCTTGTACCGACGTTCACAGCTTTCGCAGTAACACAATTGCTGGAAACCTATTTCCCCAAGCTGGTCGACTTCGGGTTCACTGCCAAGATGGAGCAGGACCTCGACGATATCGCTAACGGCCAGGGGGACCGACTTCCCTACCTCCAGCATTTCTACAGCGGATCGGACGGACTCGATGCCCAGGTCAAGGCAAATGAAGAGGCAATCGATCCGCGTCTTGCCTGCACCTTGACATTCAATGGTTTGTCGTCGCGAATTCGAGTTGGAAAATTCGGCCCCTACGTGGAAACCGAACGCAACGGAGAGACCGTTACTGCGTCGATTCCTGACAGTCTGGCACCGGCGGACATCAACAATGAGATTGCAGAGAATCTGATTGATCTTAAGCAGCGGGGCCCCCAGTCGCTGGGTGAGCATCCTGAGACGGGACTGCCGATCTTCCTGCTGGTCGGGCCTTTCGGACCCTATCTGCAGCTCGGTGAGGTGGGGGAAGACGGAACCAAGCCCAAGCGGGTCTCCCTTCCCAAGACACGCGATCCGAATTCAATCACACTGAAAGACGCGCTTGATTATCTGTCGCTTCCGCGACAGCTTGGAAAGCACCCGGTGACGGGGCATGTGGTCAACGCCGGGATCGGTATGTATGGCCCCTATGTGAAACATGAGAAGACCTTCAAGTCACTGGACAAGACCGATGACGTGCTGTCCATCACCATGGAGCGGGCGCTCGAACTGCTTGCTCAGGCGAAGACGAAGGCGGCACCGGTCCCGCTGAAGGAACTTGGACCGCATCCGGATGACAAAGAGCCTGTGCAGATTTTCGATGGGCGCTATGGTGCCTACGTGAAGCACGGGAAAGTCAACGCGACGCTGCCCAAGGGGACAGATCCCCAGGGGTTCACGCTGCAAGAGGCGCTGCCGCTGCTTGCAGAGCGGGCCGCACGCGGTCCTGCCACGAAAAAGTCGCGGGGTCGATCCACGACGGAGGGTGCCGCAAAAGCTACCAAAAAAGCCGTGAAGAAGGCCGCGAAAAAGAAGAAAAAAGCGGATAACTGAACCTCAAACCATGGGTTCGCTCTCGCAGCCCGTGATTTTGAGCAGCGTAAAAGAAAAGGAGTCGGGTGCTCGCCACCTGGCTCCTTTTTCGCTTCGGTAGATTATCGTCCTGATGTCGATGCAGATGTGACGACTGGCAATCCAGTTTCAGCGGGTTTCATCGGCTCAACGGAATCAATATCGCCGGGAGCAACTGGTCACCCGTTTCGATCTCCCTTCGCCGGACACATCCATTGAAATCTCTTTCCCGAAGAATTCGAAATTCGTTGGCAACTGGTGCCTGTATAAAACAAAACCACAAGATTACGCTGCTCGCAGGAATCCATCGATTCATACGGATGGGTTAGGCGTTCTCCAATGCGCAGGCGGTTTGATTGCTGATTCAAGGAATGTCATTGATGCAGCCCTTCTCGGTATTCATGTTAGTCCTGGTCCTTATTTCTTCCGTTTGCCCGGTTCGGGGTGAAGAGATTCCGATCTATCGGCGACCGCTATTTGACGGCAAGTCGCTCAACGGCTGGTCGGTCGAAAACGAGGCAGAAGTCGATGTCGTTGACGGAAGCCTGCGCCTGAAAGCAGGTCATGGCTGGTTGCGGAGTGATCATCGCTTACGTGACTTTGAACTGCACGTCGAATGGCAGGCATTGAGTTCTGAACACTACGATGCGGGAATCTTTATTCGGTCCTCACTCGCGGGAAAGCCATTTCCATTGACCGGTTATCAGGTCAATCTTCAGAAGGGCAAAGAAGGCAGTATCCCCACCGTAGCTGGAACGGAAAGTACGGGACTGGTCAATCCAGCCGGTGAGTGGAACGCGTTCGACCTGCGAGTTGTCGGTGAATCTGCGGAGTTGAAAATTAACGGAACGGACGCCTGGAAAGTCTCGGGACTGATGCAGGTCGATGGATGGATCGGCTTCCAGATCGAAGTACCGAACGGAGGCCAGTTCCTGCTGCGGAATATGACAGTCGCAGAGATTGGTTACCAGTCGCTGTTCAACGGTCGTGATCTCTCAGGTTGGGAGGGCGTGGGTGGCGATCGTGAGGCATGCTGGTCGGTAATTGACGGCGTTCTGACGTGCTCGGGAAAAAAAGGTCCCTGGTTACGCTCTGCTGACGAGTACGGCGATTTCAATCTGCGTCTCGACTACCTCGTCTCCAAGGGGGGAAACAGTGGAGTGTACGTGCGGGTTCCAGCAGACGGAAATCACCATCGGGACAACGATACCCAACCTGCTGCGGGCTTCGAGGTTCAGATCCTGGATGACACCGCCCCGGAGCACGCCGCACTGAAAGACTTCCAGTACTCGGCGTCGATCTATGACTTCGTTGGTGCGGACCCGCGTAACTCTCGACCGCTCGGTGAATGGAATTCGCTCGAGATCAATTGCCTCGGTCAAAAGATCACCACCTGGCACAATGGAGTGCAAGTGACGAACATTTCGGCCGAAGAATTGCCTCATCTCGCATTGCGATCCGTGAAAGGATTTCTTGGTCTGCAGAACCATAGTACGGTTGTTGGACTGAGACACGTTCGGATTGGCCCCGCGGTAAATGTTCCGAAGGCTGCGGAATCCCGTTGATTCTCAGGTGCTGCACGTTGCGGTGGCAATTTCCAGAGGGAGCCCACAACGTGGGAGCTCTCCTTATCAGGTCGGCAGCTTGTAAGGGGAAAGAGAGGTGAAGCGGATTGATTCCAGTGACCGTCAATCATCCATCAGACGATAGCCGACGCCCGGCTCTGTTTTCAGATAGCGGGGGCGCATTGAATCTGTTTCGATTTTTCGACGTAGCTGACCCATGTAAACACGCAGGTACTGATTCTCATAAACGCTGCCGGGGCCCCAGACTTCCTTGAGGAGTTGTCGGTGGGTGACGACTTTTCCGGCGTGTGTGACGAGAACAACCAACAGGCGATACTCCGTAGGTGTCAGATGGACTAACTGCTGCGCGACCGTCACCTCACGTCGAGCCAGATCCACATGGAGATCGCCGACCTTAAACACGGGTTCGGCGGTCGGACTGGTTGCGGCGGTGGAATGTCGAAGGGCCACGCGGACCCGCGCCATCAACTCACCGACGCTGAAGGGTTTGGTCAGGTAGTCGTCCGCTCCGGCGTCCAATGCCAGCACCTTATCGGCTTCGCGGCCGCGTGCTGAAACGACGATGATGGGAACCTTTGACCATTCCCGGAGTCGCATGATCACAGCAATGCCATCCTGGTCCGGCAGGCCCAGATCAAGAATTACAGCGTCAGGAGGCTCTGTAATTGCGTTGCCGATACCGGCAGCCGCGTTAGCGGTTTCGATTACCGAATAACCAGATGTTTCCAGTGAGATCCGTAGAAATTTGCGGATCTGAGGCTCATCTTCGACGATCAGAATTTTTGGACGATCCCCAACTGCCATCGTTAAAACCTGACTTGGAGTGCTGTGACCAATATTTCGGCGGACGTTCCACTCTCTTCAGTTGCGTGGCCTGGCAATGCGTCGTGGAGGCACATTTGGACCTGCTGCTCTCCAAACCAGATTCGGCACGGTCTAATGGCGTACCAGTCGAATCTTACTTTGATAGCCAAGGCTTGAGTATTCATCCTCCTGGAATTCGGAACACACTCGATCATGCTGCCGCCGGGGAGACGCCGGTGCTTGCCCGTTCAAATTACCGGAGGATGTTACCAGCCGCAGTCCCATGCTGTTGGACCGGAATGGAGAACCGAAATACCGCTCCCCCACCCGCACGGTTTTCCGCCCAGATTTTTCCCCCGTGTAGTTCGATGATGCTCCGACTGATTGTAAGACCAATGCCCGTACCCGACTGGGACTGACCGGCCACGCGGTAGAATTTGTCGAAGATGAGTTCCTCCTGGCCCTCCGGAATTCCCGGGCCCCGATCGGCAACCTCAACCGTGAGCACGCCTTCGCTGACCCGCGCACGCAACTCGATGGGAACCCCTGGAGATGACAGATTCGCGGCATTCTCCAGTAAGTTGATCAACACTTGCTGAATCAGCATTCCGTCCATCGTCAGAGGTGGCAAGTCATCGGGAAGATCGGTGGAGATGGGATGGTCTTTGAGCCGCCTTTCGAGTCGGGACAGTGCGACTCCGACGGTCTCTTCGATTGGTTGCAGCACAAGTTGAAGTGAAATCGCTCCGGCTTCGAGTTTGGAAAGGTCGAGCAGGTTGGCCACGAGGCGAGTCAAACGGTCTGACTCTTCAAGAATCGACTCGGCGAGTTCGAGGCGGGCGGGAGATGTCAGCTTTTCATTGCCATCTACCAGCAGGCTGGCAGCGCCGGTAATCCCGGTGAGTGGCGTACGCAAATCATGTGAAACTGCGCTGAGAAGCGTATTACGTAGTCGCTCTGTTTCCATCTGCAAACGAATTTTTTCGGCCTCCGAGGCCAATTTGCAGCGTTCCAGCGCCAGAGCAATTTGACTGGCGAACGCATCGAGGAGCTTCATTTGGGAAATCGTCAGTTTGGACGTCTGACGATTCGGCAGGACCCCCAGTACGCCAACCAGTTCCTCGGATCCATGCAGAGGCAGGTAGGTTGCATCCGTTCCCGGCAATGTATCGGTACCGTATCCTGCGGGGCGGCCGTGATCGAAGACCCAGCGAATCACGCCTGCGTGTCTGGCGGGTGGCGTGTCCCCTTCCAACCGCTTTGCATCCTCGTCCGGCAATTCTGGCTGACGGAGGATCCAGACGTGAACGTCGAGCGCCTGGGAGATAATCCTCTGAGCGGCAGCGGCGACGCTTTCGTAATAAGGAAGTGGAGCCAACTCTTTACTGAGTGCAAAGAGTGCGGCCGTTCTCCGTTCCCGCTGTCGTATCGCTTTACTGTAGACCTGTACTCGGGAAGCCAGATCACTCGTGACCAGTCCCGTTACCAGCATGACAAGAAACATTAGAAGATACTGCGAGTCCCCCACCACGAACGTGCGATACGGAGGAATCAGGAAGAAGTCCAGTGCCGCGACGCTCAGAATTGTCGCCAGGACTGAGGGGCCACGCCCCCAGATGAGAGATACCCCTACCACGCAGGACAGGTAGATCATCGGAAGGTTGGTAACCGGAAAATATCGAGAAAGGCCGATGCAGACGACAGTACATGCCGAAACTGCTGCCGTTGCCCCCCAGTATGCGAGGCCATAAACGGGCTTCACCTCGCCTGAAACGTGCCGATTTGAAGCCGGTTCTCCGTCGCCGCTGATGACATAGACGTCGATGTCTCCCGACCGACGAATCAGTTGCGCGACAAACCCGCCTTGCAATAACTCGCGCCACCAGGCCATCTGCGGCTTACCCACGACGATGCGGGTGATATTGTGGTGCTGGCAGTACGCCAGAACTGCAGAAGCGAAATCAGTTCCATTCTCTTCATCAACGGTCGCTCCGAGGTCCTCAGCCAGACGTAAATTGTTCTCCAACCGTTGCTGGTCCGATGAACTGAGGGGCTTAGCGTGTCCGAGGTTGACGTGTAAGGCGACCCACGGCGCTCGCAAACTGGCAGCCATTCGTCGGGTGGATCTGACCAGTCGCGCTGACATCGGACTCGGGCCGACACAAACGAGAATCCGTTCTGAGGTGGCCCAAATGCGAGATACCTCATGCTGCTGCCGGTATCCGATGGCCTGGACATTCACTCGCTCGGCGGTCTTCCTCAGAGCGAGCTCGCGCAGTGCGATGAGGTTTCCCTTTCGAAAGAAATTCTCAAGGGCCCGAGATGCCTGTGCAGAAACATAAACTCGCCCTGCTCTCAGGCGATCAATCAAATCATCTGGCGCTAGGTCGATCAGTTCGATTTCATCAGCCTGATCAAACACCCTGTCGGGTACAGTTTCACGCACGGGGATTGAGGTCACTTGGGCGACGACATCATTGAGACTTTCAAGATGTTGTACGTTCAGCGTGGTAAAAACGTTGATCCCTGCCGCCAGCAAGTCTTGTACATCCTGCCAGCGCTTTGGATGAATCGATCCTTCCGCATTCGTATGTGCCAGCTCGTCAACAAGAATGAGCTGCGGCTTCCGAGCCAGAGCGCCTTCCAGATCAAACTCTTCCCACCCCTTGTCACGCGCGCGGATGACTCGACGAGGCAAGAGGTCCAACCCCAGCACCATGGCGAGCGTCTCTGGCCGGACATGTGGCTCGATGTAACCGACTACGACATCAGTTCCCTCGGAAGCCGCATTCCGCGCGGATTCCAGCATGGCGTAGGTCTTGCCCACACCGGGAGCCATGCCGAAGAAAATCTTGAGCTTTCCCCGCTTTCGCTCAGTCTCTTCCTCCTGAACGCGGGCCAGCAGTGCATCCGGATCAGGACGCTCTCTCATCATGGGGGTCGCATTCCGATGGAACAGTGAAATGAGTCAAGTGAAGAATTTCTAACGAGGCTTCATCGTAGCGTCGATTAACGGATTTAACCGCAGGTTCAAGAACTGCATGATAAATCAACTATGGTCAGTGCTCGTCCGCAGAGTTCCCTTCCTCGTCCGGACGGTCCCCGGACATCGAATCGAGCGCGAGATTCACTTTCAGCACGTTCACCCGAGATTGCCCGAATACGCCGATTGTCGGTCTCTCGACATACTCCAGCAGAATCTGCGTTACAACCGAAGGCTCGCAATGGCGGGCCTTCGCAATGCGTGCGACCTGGTAGCGAGCCGCTGCTTCTGAGATGTGGGGATCAAGCCCACTCGCTGAAGCGGTCACCAGATCGATGGGAATCAGAGACTGATTGTCCGGATCGGCCGCCCGGAGTTTGGCGATCCGCGCACTCACAGAGTCGAAATAGGTGGGGTTTGTCATTGCAAGGTTTGATCCGCTTCCTGCCATCCCGTTGTATTCGGCGGGGGCCGTTGCAGAGGGCCGACCCCATAAGTATTTCCCGCTGACAAAGTGCTGTCCGACCAACTCAGAGCCAACCCAGGTGGGGCGAGTGTCTTTATGAGAGGCCGTCGGCGGATCTGTTCCCTTCCGAATTGATGTACTCTTGTTTAGGGGATGTGCGATCAGGCTTCCATTTGCCTCTCGGGGAAAGGCAAGTTGCGCGACACCGGTCACCAGCACTGGATAAATCAGTCCCGTCACAATGGTCAAAACGCCTAGTAAGGTGGCGGCAGTCCGTATTGTCTGAAACATTGTCATTCCATTCTCAAGCAAGTTGAAGAGCGACAAGAACTAAATCGATCATCTTGATCCCGGCGAATGGGACGAGGAAGCCTCCCAATCCGTAGATCAAGAGGTTGTTGCGTAACAACTCGGCTGCACCCGCAGAACGTAAGCGGACACCGCGGAGCGCGAGCGGGATCAGAAAGACAATGATCAACGCGTTGAAGATCACCGCAGACAGGATCGCGCTGGCGGGAGTTGCCAGGTGCATCACGTTCAAGCGATTCAGTTCGGGATATGTTGAGACGAATGCTGCGGGAATGATCGCGAAGTACTTCGAGACGTCATTCGCGATGCTGAAAGTTGTCAAGGATCCCCGCGTCATCAAAAGTTGTTTTCCGATTTCGACAATCTCGATCAGCTTTGTCGGGTTGGAATCCAGGTCGACCATATTTCCCGCTTCCTTGGCGGCCTGCGTTCCCGAATTCATTGCGACGGCAACATCTGCCTGTGCCAGTGCGGGAGAATCATTGGTGCCGTCTCCCGTCATCGCGACGAGTCTTCCTCCTTGCTGATACTCGCGAATGAGCGACAGTTTGGCCTCCGGGGTTGCTTCAGCAAGGTAGTCGTCCACTCCTGCTTCTGCAGCGATGGCCGCGGCTGTCATGGGGTTGTCACCCGTGATCATCACAGTCTTGATGCCCATCTGACGCAGTTGAGAGAAACGCTCGCAGATCCCTCCTTTGACAATATCCTTGAGGTAAATGACACCCAAAGCGCGCGAATTTTCCGCGACGACCAGCGGCGTCCCACCCCGGTTTGCAATTCGATGAACATCCTCTTTCAACGCCCGGGGGAGCTCGCCATTTTGTTGTCGGAGGTAGCATTCAATTGCATCCACGGCCCCTTTACGGATCTCCCGTCCATCGAGGTCGACGCCGCTCATCCGTGTCCGAGCCGAAAACGGAATGAATCTGGCTCGCAGTTCTTCGACGTTTCTGCCGCGCAACCCATGGTTGGATTTGGCGAGGACGACGATACTCCGTCCTTCGGGCGTTTCATCGGACAGTGACGCGAGTTGTGCGGCGTCGGCGAATTCCTGGGGTGTGACACCCTGAGCGGGAATGAACTCGACGGCCTGTCGGTTTCCCAACGTAATCGTGCCGGTCTTGTCGAGAAGTAATACATCGACATCACCTGCCGCCTCGACGGCGCGTCCTGATGTCGCGATCACATTCGCCTGGATCATTCGATCCATTCCCGCAATTCCGATTGCGGATAAAAGACCGCCGATCGTCGTCGGGATCAGGCAGACCAGCAGGGCAACGACGACGGCCAGGCTGATGGGAGTTCCTTTTCCAGTCAGTATCACGCTGTATTCTGAAAACGGAACCAGTGTTGCACTGGCCAGCAGAAAAACGATTGTCATCGCCGCAAGCAGGATACTGAGAGCAATCTCGTTGGGGGTCTTCTGACGTTTGGCCCCTTCTACCATCCCGATCATCCGATCAAGAAATGTTTCGCCAGGGTTTGATGTCGCGCGAATGGTCAACGAGTCAGAAATGACTCGCGTTCCTCCCGTCACTGCACTTCGATCGCCACCACTTTCACGGATCACCGGAGCACTTTCCCCCGTGATGGCGCTTTCATCCACGGAAGCAGCGCCGTCGATGACTTCGCCATCAATGGGAACGACTTCGCCCGCAGTGACAAAAATGACGTCCCCTTTCTTCAGTTGAGATGAAAGTACCGACTCCCGGCCTCGCGAACTTGATAGCCGACAAGCCATGACCTCTTTCCGTGATTTCCTTAAGCCGTCTGCCTGTGCCTTACCGCGCCCTTCGGCCATGGCCTCGGCGAAATTTGCAAAGATCAGGGTGAACCAGAGCCAGGCAGCAATGGCACCGACGAAACCGGGGGATTCGGTTCCCGGAACCACGATGGCGCGGATCGCCAACGCCGTGGTCAGCAAGCTCCCCATCAGAACAGTGAACATCACCGGATTGCGAAACTGGTGGCGCGGACTTAGTTTCCATATCGAATCGCGAAGCGCTGCACCGACGACGTTCCTGTCGAACAGGAATTGTGTGGCAGTCGATGACATAAAGAATTCTCCTGCGTTTATCGAAACGCCTGTAAACAGAACGAGGCGAGCATTCAGGATCCAGACAATTGCAGATGCTCGACGATCGGGCCTAATGCCAGTGACGGTACGAACGTCAATGCGCCCACGAGAACCACCATGCCGGCGACCAGAATGGTGAATAACGGAGTATGTGTGGGGAGAGTTCCCGAGGAACCAGGGGTGTACCTCTTTCTGGCCAGGGAACCGGCAATAGCCAGAACGGGGATCATCAGCCAATAGCGCGAGACCAGCATCGCCGCAGCCAGCAAGCCGTTGTAGAACAGAGTGTTCGCACTCAGTCCTGCGAACGCACTTCCGTTGTTGTTACCTGCTGAAGAAAGGGCGTACAGGATCTGGGTAAAACCGTGTGGTCCGGGATTCGAGACGCTGGCACGTCCTGCATTCAGTGAAACTGCAACGGCTGTTCCCCCCAGCACGATCAGGGGTGGGATCAGAATCACGAGCGAAGCCATCTTCATTTCGAACGCCTCGATCTTCTTTCCCAGGTATTCCGGGGACCTTCCTACCATCAGTCCCGCGATGAACACTGAAAGGATTGCAAAAATCACCAGGCCATAAAGGCCGCTGCCAACTCCACCAAAAACGACCTCGCCTAACTGCATCAAGAGCAATGGGACGAGTCCCCCCAGTGGAGTGAACGAGTCATGCATGGAATTCACGCTGCCGTTGGACGCGGCTGTGGTCGTCGTCGCCCATAGAGCCGACGCTGCTGTTCCGAAACGAACTTCTTTTCCTTCCAGATTGCCGCCGCTCTGGAGGGCGCTCGATGACTGATCGAGACCCAGTCCACCGAGGCGAGGATTTCCCTGTTGTTCCGACCAGACACACAGCAAAAGCATTGGAGCGAAGATCAGCAGCATGGCGACCAGCAGAGACCAGCCCTGTCGAGTGTCACCTGCCAGATCTCCGTACGTGTAACACAGAGCCGCAGCAATCAGCAGAATGGACACAACCTGCAAAAAGTTGCTCAGCGGTGTCGAGTTCTCAAGCGGGTGTGCGGAATTCACTCCAAAGAATCCACCCCCATTCGTGCCGAGTTGCTTGATCGCAATCTGTGAAGCAGCAGGGCCGAGCGGGATTACCTGCGTTGCCGGTGATTTCCCTTCTCCGTCATAGACCTGATCCAAGACCGTTACGACTGCAGCGGCAGAAAAGGATTGAACCACCCCCTGCCCAGCCAGGAGAATCGCGAGTAAAAATGAGAGCGGGAGCAAAATGAACATGGTCCCTCGCGTGAGATCAACCCAGAAGTTGCCGATCGTTTCTGACACTCGTCGTGTCAATCCGCGGACCAGCGCGATAAGGACCGCCATTCCTGACGCCGCGGACAGGAAGTTCTGGGACGTCATGCCCGCCATTTGAGTGAAATAACTCAACGTGCTTTCACCACTGTATGCCTGCCAGTTCGTGTTCGTGGCAAAGCTGACGGCGGTGTTGAAGGCGAGATCGGGAGCGACAGCAGGAAGTTGCTGAGGATTCAGGGGCATCCAACCCTGACAACGTTGAAGGACGTAGAGACCCATCGTGCCGGTTGCGTTGAAAGCCAGCAGGCAGATCGCATACGCCTGCCAGGTCATTTCCTCTTCAGGTCTGACGCCGGAAAGGCGATAAATTGTCCGTTCCAAGGGGCGAATTAGGCGGTTAAGACTGGCCGAACCACCATCGTAAACGCGTGCCATGTACCAGCCGAGCGGCTTGACCAGCGCAAGCAGTACACCGAAAAATACGCCAATTTCGATCCAGTCTGTGGTATTCATGAAAACCTTTCCGGGAACAACATCGCAAACAGCAGGTACACGAACATCCCCACTGTCAAAAGTGCGGCCATTGATTGAATTGAGTCCATCACCTGGTTCCCTGGAGATGCTGGCAGCACTTCACCAGCAGGCCACTCACGAGAAAAAAGCCGACGGGTGCAGTCAGAAAAACAGCGTCCATCACGTTTGATCTTCCCTTGCAAATTCAGTTCGGAATGACGATCCATGTGGTCTATGGTAGAACCAAGCCTGTAAAATGGGTGTAAGAAGTGAGGCTCCGGGCATAAGGGAAGCGCAAAGACGCCCCAAAGTCAGCGGGGGCCGTGATTCGTCTGTTTCCAGCCCAGGTGCCTGTTGCCGGTTCCAATTTTCAGCGGATTAAGTTCAGGAGAAGTTTGTGGCGTCAGAATCTGCTCGCAAGACGGACCCGTCCGGATCTCGGACTGTGGTTGTTCTTGGTGCCAACTCGTTTTCAGGTCAGGACTTCATCGACCTGCTGCTGGACGATCCGAGAAACCGTGTGATCGGGATCAGTCGCTCGCCCGAACGATCGTCGCTGTTCCTTAAGTACCTTCAGTCGGCCAATCGATCGCACTTCACTTATCATCGCCTTGATCTGAATAACGACTCACGAGCGATTCTGAACTTGCTCGATGCCGAACGCCCCGAGTGGGTTGTGAATTTCGCTGCTCAAAGCGAGGTCGCTCCCAGTTGGGATTATCCTGAGGACTGGTTTCAGACGAACTGTGTCGCTCTGGCGGAGCTGGTCAATCACCTGCGGCGTCAAAATTACCTGCAGCGGTATCTGCACATTTCCTCGCCAGAGGTGTATGGGAGCTGCGTCGGACGGGTTACCGAAGACGCGCCGATGAATCCCAGTACCCCCTATGCAGCTTCCAAAGCGGCTGCGGATCTGCTGCTGACGACGTTCCGGAAACAGTTCGACTTCCCGGTGCTGACGGTTCGGGCGACTAACGTTTACGGTGCCCGACAGCAGCTCTTCAAGATCATTCCCCGCTCAGCCATTTACCTGCTGACAGGGAAAACGATCGAGCTTCACGGCGGTGGTCGAGCTGTGAAGTCTTACATTCATATTCGTGACGTCTCCCGCGGCGAGCTGGCGATTCTGGAACATGGTCAAATCGGGCAGATGTATCATCTTTCGCCCGATCAGGGGATTTCCGTACGCGAGGTGGTCCAGCGGATGTGTGCGACTTTGGGGCGTTCATTTGAAGAGTCAACGAAGTCGGTTGACGAACGACCGGGTCAGGACGCCGCCTATGTGATTGATTCCTCCCGGGCGAGAACCGAGCTCAACTGGAAGCCCCAGATCGACCTTGATACGGGATTGCGCGAGGTCGTAGACTGGGTTCAGGCCAATCTGGAAGCCATTGAACAGCTTCCACTTTCCTACATTCACCGTCCGTGATTCCCCATTGAGAAGCGTCTCTGCATGGCACACCTTGATTTCCTGGCTTCGGTCCATAAGTCCACAAAGCGGGACTACCGTCAGCGAGTTCTCGACCACGATAAAGCGGAATGTGCAGAGATTGCTTTGCAGTTTGGCAAGGATTACTGGGACGGAGAACGTCACCTTGGCTATGGCGGCTACCGTTACGACGGTCGCTGGCGTCCTGTTGCTGAGGCGATGGCTCAGCATTACGGACTGAAGGCCGGCTCGAAGGTTCTGGACGTAGGGTGCGGAAAGGGATTTCTACTGTATGAGTTCACCCAGGTGGTCCCGGGAATCGAAGTGGCAGGCCTGGATATTTCGACCTACGCGATCGAAAACTCCAAGGAAGAGATTCGGCCGTTTCTCCACGTGGGAAACGCCACCAAACTCCCATTCAAGGACAATGAATTTGACCTCGTTTACAGTCTGAACGCGCTTCACAATCTCTATCTCTTCGACTTGTGGTCGGCTGTGAAAGAGATTGAACGCGTCAGTCGAGGCGGAAAGTACATCGTCGTCGAGACCTACCGGAACGAACGAGAGAAAGCGAACCTCCTCTACTGGCAATTGACGTGTCGAGCCTTCCACACTCCACAGGAATGGGAATGGCTCTACCAACAGGCAGGGTACACGGGCGACTACGGATACATCACGTTCGAATGAGGGGCCCCGCCCCGCATCACGGTTGTCTCAGCCGATGGTCCTTCAGGAGTGGGTGGATGCCCAGTTGTCGTGTTTGTCGGTCGCCGTCGGTGAATCCTGTCACTGACTTCGGTCTGGTTTCGATCTCGAATCAATTCTTTGAGGAAGGTCATTCCCCGGCTTATCGACAGGCCCTCTCGTGGCAGGAATGCCAGACGTGTGGCGTTGTGCAGCTATCGGACGTTCCACCGATCGAGCAGATTCAGCCCCGTTTTCCGTGGATCAAGTATGCGGAACCGGAAGGACATCTCGACGAGACCGCTCGAGACTTGGCAATCGTGACCAAGTTTGGCGGCGCAGAACGAATCGTCGGCTTCACCCGGGATGACGGTGCCTTGTTGCGGCGGCTGGAGTTTGGCCAGGCCTGTCTGCTTGATTCCGTCATCGATCTCGGTCTGACGTCAGAGAATGTCGGCATGGAATCGGTTCAGGCCGCATGGACAGTGCCAAGAGCCCGTCAAGTGGTCGAAAAGTACGGTCCAGCGGATCTCGTGGTAGCCCGGTATGCTCTGGAACATTGTCACGATGCGGCGGAATTTCTTGCGGCATGCAGGGAGCTTCTGACGCCAGAGGGATATCTGCTCATCGAGGTTCCCAACAGCCAGGCTGCCTTAGCTGACGTGGACGTGACCGCAGTCTGGGAGGAGCACACACTGTACTTTACCGAGCTGACCCTCCAGCAGGGACTTCAGCGCGCCGGATTTGAAACGGTCTATTTTCGGCGTGTTCCTGATCCGATGGAAGATCGCCTGGTCTGGATGGGACTGGCGAGCACCCCCCAATCTGCAGCGCCCCAGCGCAGTTCCCTTGAACCGGCTGTTCAGTCTTTCGCAAACATCTGGCCGCGCCGGAAAGAGGCGCTCAGGAGGTGGGCGCAGGAAATTGGAAGCGATGGAGCCAGACTGGCAGTCTTTGGCGCGGGGCATCGCGCAAGCACGCTGATCGATATCATGAAGCTGGCGGAATTTCTCGACTGTGTTATTGATGACTCTCCCGAAAAACAGAAACTTCGGTTTCCTGCGGGAGGCCTTCCGATTCGGGGATCTGATGCCCTGGTCGAACGACAGATTTCGTATTGTCTGCTGGTCGTGAATCCCGGAGCGGAAGAGAAGATCGTGAATCGAAACGCCGAGTATGTGGCCAGGGGCGGGCAATTTGTCTCACTCTCTCCGCGCAGCCCGCGCGCACTGAGGCTGTCATGAACACGCACCATTCGATTGTCGTCGGAGGGACGAAAGGGCTTGGCCGGGGACTCGTTCAACTCTGGTCAGAGAGCGAAGGGGTCATTTCGGTCATCGCACGGCGTTTGCCGAATCATGAGACCTCGGCTTCAAAAGCGGAAATCCGGCATTTTGCCGCTGATCTGACGGCCCCCGAAAGTTTGCTTCCCGCACTTGATGAGATCGTTAAGCAGTCTGGTCCAGTCACACGACTCGCATTTTCGCAGCGCAATCGGGGGACGGGCGATACACTGGAGGGTGAGTTGAAAGTCGGGGTCCAGGCGACGCAGCAGGTCATTGAGCATCTGGTCGAAACGGATTCCTTTGCTCCCCGCGCTGCAATTGTTGTGGTGAGTTCGGTCTGTGGCCAATTCATTGCCGCCGAACAACCTCTCGGATATCACGTGACCAAGGCAGCGCTGGATCACCTGGTTCGCTTCTATGCTGTCCAGTTGGCCTCGAAAGGGATCCGTGTCAACGGGGTTGCGCCGAATCTGATCCTGAAGGACGAGGGCCGCGAGTTCTATCGCCAAAACCCGGAACTCCAGAGTCACTACGAGACTGTTATCCCACTGGGACAAATGGGAACCCCTCGCGATGTTGCGAATGCGATTGATTTTCTGTGCAGCGACCGGGCTGGTCACATTACCGGTCAGACACTGGTCGTCGACGGAGGACTGACGGTTTTGCTGCAGCATTCCCTCGGGGTGAGACCTTCCTTTCGGACAATCTGAGCATTCGGGGCAGCTTTTATTTCTTTCCGCAGCAGATGGCGAACAGGTAATGTGCCATTGGCGAAAAGCCCGTGTGGACCACTTCATCATTCATCGAGAACAGGAACACATTGTGGAACTGTTGTTCGAGGGTGGCTTTGAGCGCGGGGCCCGACTTGCAGTTGACATGTCCAATCCTGCTCTGCCGGGATGCGTAAGTCTGAGACTCCAGCGACGGCATCCCCACAATCAAGACTCCCTGCTCCGTGAGTGAGCTCTTCAGATGGTTCAGGTAAATGTGCTCGACTTGAGGCTCGATGTGTTCCATGACGTCCACGCTGTAGATGGCATCGAACGGCCCATGCTCTAACGGGCCGGTCAGAATGTCATGCAGGTGAGCGTGCAGTTTCCATCGTTCGACCTGTCGGGAATTGATATCGTCGATGAAAATCGGGTCAAAGTCATAGACGTGCAGTTCCTTGACTTCCTGCTGGACGATTCTCGCTCCGAAGGCATCGCCGCATCCAACCTCGGCCACCTTCGCTTTTCCTGACAGCATCTTGGAAACGAACTTATAACGCGACAAGAGGAAAGTCAGTCGGCGGGGATCGTCATACCAGACCTGATTCGACATGAGTCCGAACGAAGCGATCCCAACCTGGTTCTTAACGTCAAGAAGTTCCGAGTACTGCGCTTCTTTTGTCTGACGTTCATCAAGATTCATTTGCGAGATTCCATGACGCTGCAGAGTCGTACGAGTGAGGTCGGCATCTTCGGTGATCGTTCTGGAAATGTCGATGCCTCGTCGGTCACGGCCAAGCGATGCACGACCGGAAACAAACAGGCTGGAGAATTGTTGAGCTCACTTCCGGTTCCCGGGATCTCGGTTCCAGTCGGAGAAATTCGTGAGGCGCCGGCAACATCCCCCGTTGCAGGTGTGGTGCACCGAACATGTTGACGTTCGGCACCTTAGCCGAGAATTTCTCGCAAAATGTGCGCTTCTTCGACACCTGTCAGTTTGAGATCCAGACCCTGGAACCGATAAGAAAACTGACTATGGTCGATACCGAGCAGATGCAGCATGGTCGCGTGCAGGTCACGGACTTGCACGGGTTTTTCGACGGCGTGGTACCCCAGTTCGTCCGTCGCTCCGTAGCTGCCACCCGTACGTATTCCACCACCTGCCAGCCAGATGGAAAAGCCCTTGATGTGGTGATCGCGTCCCGCAGTTTTCCCTTTATTCTGCACCATTGGTGTCCGACCGAACTCACCTCCCCAGACGACAAGTGTTTCGTCGAGCATCCCGCGCTGCTTCAGATCAGTGATCAGCGCATAACTGGCTCGATCGGTGTGCCGAGCGCATTCAACGATATCCCGCTGTAGATCCCCATGATGATCCCAGCCGCGGTGGTACAGGTGAATGAAGCGAACACCTCGTTCAGCCAGGCGACGAGCGAGAATGCAATTGGAACCGAACGAACCGTCACCCGGCGTTGCACCGTAGAGCTCGAAAACGTGGCTCGGTTCGTCGCGGGTGTCCATGAGTTCCGGGACGGCGGTCTGCATTCGAAACGCGGTTTCAAAGGCGGAAACTCGCGCATCGATTTCATCGTTCTCAAAAAGGGGATCGGCGAGACGGTCAATTTGCTGGATCGTATCGACGCTCGCACGTTGCAGCCGGGCCGAGATTCCTGGTGGGTTCTGCACGTAGTGCACGGGTTCGCCCGAGGAAGCGAACTCGACACCCTGAAAACGACTTGGAAGGAAACCGGAACTCCATTGTCGCGAGGCGATTGGCTGACAGCTTAAGCGGCCTCCGACACTGGTCAGGACCACGAAACCGGGGAGATCGCTGGTTTCCGAGCCGAGCCCATAATTGATCCAGGCCCCCATCGACGGGCGACCGCTGATCGCCGTGCCGCAATTCATGAATGTATGAGCAGGGTCGTGATTGATCTGCTCGGTGGTCATCGAATTGATGATGCAGATGTCATCGGCCATCTTCTGGTGCCAGGGAAGGACTTCACTGATCCACTGCCCTCCCCCGCCATACTGTCCGAACTTAAACATGGGCCCATGAGCCTGAAGCTGGGCATTCTGCAACTGCGCGATCGGTTGTCCCTTGGTGAACGACTCGGGCATCGGCTGTCCATGTAGAGCAGCCAGCTGAGGTTTGTAGTCGAACGTCTCGAGGTGTGATGGTCCGCCCGCCATGCAAAGGAAAATGACTCGCTTGATCTTCGGTGGAAGGTGAGGCAATCCCGGGAGCCCGGGGTATCGCTCTAATTGAGGCGAGGGATTCGCCCGTGCAGTCGGAACGCTCAGCAGGCTCGATAGTGCGACGGAGCCGATGCCCAGCCCCGAGCGTGAGAGGAACGCCCGTCGACGTAATCTGTCGCTCATCAGTCTGTCCAATTGGTCGGTGCGTCGCGTAGAAGAAATCGGTGACATTAGAACCTCGTCATTGCTTCGTTAAGCGACAGCACCGCCCGTGCGATGACAGCCCAGGCCGCCAATTGAGACTGGTCGGTACCTTCAGGTAACGGTTTAAGGCCAACCGACAAGAGTTCCCGAGCTGCCTTGCGGTCCTCGGAAAATTCTTTGAGGCTCTGTTCGATGAGATGCTTAAAGACTTCCATTTCCTTCGGAGAAGGGGATCGTGAGACGGCTTCGTTGAATGCGAATCGAAGTCGCTCTTCTGGAGACTCGCCCGATTCCGTCAGGATTCGAGCAGCGAAAGCACGAGACGCTTCAAGAAACGTCGGGTCATTGAGCAGCACGAGCGCCGACAAGGGTGTATTTGACCGTTGCCGCTGGGCTGTACATTCTTCGCGGCTGGGGGCATCAAACGCCTTGAGCATGGGATGCAGGAACTGTCGTTGCCAATGCAGATAGACACCGCGTCGCCACTGCCCCGCGCCGGTGTCCGAAATGTACTTTCGTTCGGGAAAGTTCAGGTGACGGTAGTAGCCTTCAGGCTGATAGGGATGGGCGTTGGGGCCTTCCAGTTGATTCACCAGCAGACCACTGATCGACAATGTACTGTCCCGCACGGTCTCTGCCGGAAACCGAAAACGACCCTGATGTGAAAGCAGCGAGTTGAGCGGATCAAGGGCACGCGTCTGGCGGTTTTCATAAGATGACTGACGGTAGGTTCGACTCATGGCGATTTCCTTCAGCATCGCCTTGACGTCCCAGCGCCGATTAATGAACTCGATCGCCAGATTGTCGAGTAGCTCGGGATGGCTGGGGACTTCACCCTGACTGCCGAAATCGTCCAGCACGGGGGCCAATCCGCGCCCGAACAGGAGATACCAGAAACGGTTGACCATCACGCGGGCAGTCAATCCCCCCACCCCCTGTCTGTCGTCCGTTAGCCAGTTCGCCAGGTCCAGTCGAGTCGCGCGGCGATCACCGATATCGAGCTTTCCGAACCGCTCAGGTACGGCCGGTTGCACGATCTCTCCACTGTCATCCAACCAGTTTCCTCGCGGCAGAATCCGAATCGTGCGAGGGGCGATCGAGCGACTTACCATCGACAGGCGAGCCCCCTTCTTAATCAACGTGATTTGTTCTTCGATTTGCTTGAGGGCTTCCGCGTTGGCCGCTGTCGAAGTCTCATCGGTCGTCAGACTGCTTCTGCGTGCCGCCAGTTCTTCCAGGTCTTTTTGCTGGCTGTCACTCAGGACTTCAATTTCCGGTCTGCGCTTTGTCGGGCTGTTGTTGTCCCCCTTCGTCAAATGCTCAGCTTCGTCGAGATCGGCGAAAAAGGCCTGGATGGAGTAGAAGTCTTTGATCGAGTAAGGATCGAACTTATGGTCATGGCACTGGCAGCAGCCCATGGTGGCTGCCATCCAGACACCTGAAAGATTGCGAACGCGGTCCGCGCCGTAGATGGCAAGATATTCTTTTGGCTGGACTCCCCCTTCGTGAGAGGTCTGCAGCAACCGGTTGTATCCACTGGCAATCCTCTGCATGAGTGTCGCGTCAGGAATGAGATCACCCGCGAGCTGTTCACGGGTAAACTGGTCAAACGGCAGATTGGCGTTGAACGCAGCGATCACGTAATCGCGATAGGGCGTGATGGAGTGGACCTGGTCACCATGATAGCCGACGGTGCTGGCGTATCGGACCAGATCAAACCAATAGCTGGCCATTCGCTCGCCAAATCGGGGCGAATCCAGCAGTCGATCAATACATTTCTCGTAGGCGTTCGGCGAATCATCCTGAAGGAACGCGACGACTTCGGAGTGTGTCGGGGGGAGCCCGGTTAAATCGATTGAGAGCCGCCGAATCAGTGTTGTGCGATCGGCGTCTAGCGCGGGACGAAGTTCGTTTTCTTCGAGTTTCGCCATCACGAAACCGTCGATCCAGTTAAGTCCCCACGCGTGGTCTTGCACCACGGGAGCGGGATGCGAGACCGGTGGGACCGCAGACCACGGCTGCGACCACTCTGCACCCTGAGCGACCCAGCGGCGGAGACGGTCGATTTCTTCTACGGAAAGCGACTTGCCGCTCGCGGTGGGGGGCATCCGTTGTTCGACGATTTCGGTCTCAATACGTCGAATGAGCTCGCTCTCGTCTAATCGGCCCGGAATGATTGCGGAATGCCCGTCTCTGTTGGCCTTGGCATCGTCTTCCCGATCCAGTCGCAAATTGGCTTCACGGGTGGCTGCATCGGGGCCATGACAACGGAAGCACTTATCCGACAGGATCGGTCGAATATCCCGATCAAACTGAAGGTGGTCCTCAGCAGCGGTTGCCCATGGCGCCTGGAAAAGCGTCAGACCGAGAAGAAACAAACGCTTCATCGTTCGATGTCCTATCCATCGAAGGCATTGTCCCGTCGACAACCAGAATGGCCGGAGAACATTTTTCTCAGTGAGAGTCCCCGCCATCCTTGATCCAGGTTGCCAATTCATTCTGCTGTCCTGCTGTGGAGGTCATGAACGACAGGCAGCTCAAGCCAGTAAATTGTGACGCTGTTACAGCGTGAAGTCTATCGTGAGATGCCAGTTCTCCTGTGTCACCACTGACGTTTAGAACCCTCAGAAACGTATCCCTGATGGGGCCTGATGGTGAAGTCCCGACTGACGCAGCGGCGAAAAGGCATTCCCCCTGCCGGGATCAGTCCCTTCCCCGGGACGATGGACTATCTCGGGGAGAACGCGGTCCAGGTGAGCAGTAGGCGTCTCACTTGAGGCAATCCTCACGAGGCGGTGGTGACTTGAGGTGAGTCTCGTTGTCTCTAGAGCATAGATGTCAAAAACTGCCGAAGAGCGTCGGCTCAAGATGGTGTAGCCGGGACAGGAGTGTTTCTCTAACCAGATCCGCTGATTTTATCGTTAAATTTTGCCGATGTATGAATCTGAGACTCCTGGAAATGCGTCTCTGAGCTTGCGATGAGATCGGGCACCTCAGGTGTCCGCGCTCCTGGGCAAGTCTTGGAGTGATGAGCCAGATCGATATGACCGTTCGCGACCAGCATCATTGAATTGACGGATCGAAATCGCTTGCGCATTCGCTCGACCGACTGCGGCCCTAGCAGGAAATGATGTCCACGTGCGGTACTCAAGGCGATCTGGCGACATCCTTGAGCAGGCCCGGTCAGATCTCTGGCTGTCTGGTGTGCCAGGGCCGCTTGCGCGAGGTCTGATATCCGTATGGCTGCTACTTGCAGTCCTTCTTGGGTCGCCTCCTTTTCTGTCCAGAGTGCACGCCCTGGACGACGTAGGACTGTCGGAAATCCTGTCGTCCCCTTCCCTGCCCGAATTGCCTGTCGCAGACGATTCAAGGCTGGAACGCTTCGAACAAGCTCTACAATCCGTCGTAGAAGAGAACCGGCGGCTCTCGGAAGAAGTTCGCATTCTGAAAGAGAACTCAATCTTCCGTCCCCCCACGGAACGAGATCCGGTTGATGAGGATCTTGTTGTGGATTCACCGCTGGTCAGGGATGCCGATGGTTCGTCATCTCATTTTTCCCGTTATTACAACGGATTTGAGATTCGGACGAGAGATCCGGAATCCTCTCCCTTTTCACTGCGAATCAACAATCAAACACAGTTTCGCTTTAACGCTTTTGAGCGAAGCGAATCAGAATGGATCGACAGTTCAGGTGAATCTTTTCCCATCAATAACAGCAGTTATTTTTTGATTCCGCGAGGCCGATTGATCTTCTCCGGAATGGCATTCCTGCCAAAAATGTCTTACCTGCTTAACATCGATTACAACACCGTCAGCAGTAATCCGATTGGCTTTCGCGCCTATGTACTGAGTTATCAATTCAATAAAGCCCTGACGATTTCGGTCGGCCAGAACAAGGTTCCCGGAAGTCGCGAGTGGATGGGAAGTGCTTCCGTCGCTCAGGAAGGTCCTGATCGCTCGATGGCAACGACATTCTTTCGTCCCAGTCTGAGTCAGGGGGTGTGGGTGACGGGTCAAGTCTTCGAGACCGTCCGATATCACGCCATGTTGGCCAATGGCTTCAATACGCTCAATCTACGCCCAAGCCAGTTCACGCATCAGTTCTGTATCTCGGAATCCGTGTGGTGGGAACCGTGGGGCGATTTTGGCCGCGGCTACCCCGATCTCCAGAATCATCAGCAACCCGCAATTCGGATTGGTTCGAGCTACACCTTTGCTCCGGCGCAGGCGGAGGCAGCAGACGGAGGAGCACCCGAAAACTCATTGGTGCGGTTGTCGGACGGAACGTTGATCACACAAATGGGGGCACTGGCACCTGGCGCGATGGTGCGGGAGTACGATATTTCCCTCGCTGCATTCGATGCTTCTTTTAAGTATCGTGGATGCAGTCTGGCGACGGAAATTTATCTGCAGCAACTTTCGTCACTTCGTGGAACAGGACAGTTGCCGGTGGATTCGGTCTCGGCCTACGGTGGATTCGTACAGGGGGGATATTTCGTACGACCGCAGGAAGTCGAGATCTATTCCCGTGGGTCGCTCGTGACTGGCGGTTATGGAACGGGGACCGAAGTGGGATGTGGATTCAACTGGTTTCCTCTGAAGGGACAAAACAACTTGCGATTTACCATCGACGCAGCCTGGCTGGAGGACTCACCCGCACAGCAAAACCGTACCGGGTTTGTGGCCGGGCAGTCGGGTTTGTTGCTGAGGACACAGCTAAGTGCCGCTTTTTGAGCGGCACTTAGCACTGGCAGAGGATGCAGATCTGTCGCTGTCGAAGGACTTCTGCAAAGGGTGATTTCGTCACAAAGCTGCGTGGTCCGGAAGCGACTGCGACACAGGGATGGGCGAAAGCGGGGTATCCCTGTTCTTCGGACGCGACGCCCGGTTAGGATCGCCGTCTGAACCAAAAGGAACCCTGTCCCTTGAAACCGAGGGCCCAAGAAAGCGGCGTCATGAATCCGAGTCTGGTCGAATATCTGCGGCGAATCTTAACCGCGCGTGTCTACGATGTGGCTGTCGAGTCCCCGCTGGAACTGGCATCGCGGCTTTCGTCCCGATTGAAGAATCAGGTCTGGCTGAAACGGGAAGACACCCAGCCCGTCTTCAGTTTTAAACTTCGGGGGGCGTACAACAAGATGGCAAACCTGACGCCTGCCGAACTGGCGCGAGGCGTCGTCTGTGCGTCGGCCGGTAATCACGCGCAAGGAGTCGCCCTCAGTGCGCGACGACTTGGGTGCCGCGCGACGATTGTCATGCCTGTGACGACGCCGCGACTGAAGTCCGACGCGGTCCGAGCACTGGGGGGTGAAGTTGTCCTGCATGGAGACAGTTACTCCGACGCATATGGGCATGCGCTTCAACTTGAATTGAGTGAGGGGCTGGTCTTCGTTCATCCCTTCGATGACCCGGCAGTGATTGCAGGACAGGGAACGATCGGGATGGAGATTCTACGACAGCACCAGCACGCCATTGATGCCGTTTTTGTGGCGATCGGGGGGGGTGGGCTGATTTCAGGAGTCGCCGCCTATATCAAGGCTGTCAGGCCCGAGATCAAGATCATCGGAGTGCAGACGACAGACTCGGATGCCATGATTCAATCCGTCCGTGCGGGCAAGAGAATTCAGCTTCCGGATGTGGGACTCTTTTCTGATGGGACTGCCGTCAAACTGGTGGGAGAAGAAACTTTCAGGCTGACGTCCGAACTGGTAGATGATTTCATCACCGTCGATACCGATGCGGTGTGTGCCGCGATTAAGGACGCATTTGAAGATACACGAAGCGTCCTGGAACCGGCCGGAGCCCTCGGTATTGCGGGGATGAAACAGTACATCGCGAAGAGGAATCTGACAGGTAAGACATTGGTCGCGATTACGTGCGGCGCCAATATGAACTTCGATCGTCTGCGCTTTGTGGCGGAACGGGCAGAAGCAGGGGAAGCGCGAGAAGCGTTGTTTGCGGTTTCGATCCCGGAAGAGCGAGGCAGCTTCAAACGGATGTGTGAAGTCATCGGACAGCGAAGCGTCACTGAGTTCAGCTACCGTATCTCGGATGATCGTGAGGCCCATGTCTTCGTTGGCCTGGTGACGACCGACCGGGCGGAAGCCGCCAGCATCGCAGACGCATTCATCGAGGCGGGATTCAATGCGATCGATCTGGTCGATGATGAACTGTCCAAGGAACACGTCAGGCATATGGTGGGAGGGAGAAGCCGAAACGCCACTGACGAACGCCTGTATCGTTTTCAGTTTCCCGAACGGCCCGGGGCGTTGATGCGGTTTCTGTCCTGTATGCATCCCGATTGGAATATCAGCCTGTTCCATTACCGGAATCAGGGTGCGGACTATGGACGTATTCTGGTCGGGATTCAGGTTCCAGATCGGGACCAACCGTTGTTTCAGCAGTTCGTCCAGACACTCGGCTACCCCTGTATCGACGAGACTCATAACCGCGTCTACCGTTTGTTTCTGCGGTAACAGGGAGATCCGGATCGAGGGCGGAGGGAAGTTACAAAGTCAGCCTCGTTTCAGGTGAGCCGTAAACTGCGAACCCTGTTGCGATCGGTATCGCGTCATGGGCAAGGCCTGCGGCAAGGATCACTTTAGGCCCTGCAATGGGGCTCGACGACCAAGCACTGGGGCCTCGCTTCCCTTCGAGTGGTGACCGCCGGACGACGAAATCAGTTTTTGGTGACCAATAAAGATCTCCATCAGAATAGCGATTTTCTCGGAGCCCACAGGGATTGCCAATCTGTCAATGTTAGTTAGAATCGGCCCGTCTCATTGGGCGTCCGATCAGAAACGATCAGGACAGGAAGCCGGTTAGAACCCGGCACGGGACCGCCGCTGTATACGAGGAGAACTTCGGACATTGTGCCACTGTCGGCTCAGGCTGATGGGAAGGCGTTCGAGGTTCGTTCGACTCGTGAGTCAGAATACGGCCCGGTGAGACGCCATGTGTGATGCTCCGGCCTCAAGCGTCCCTGGAAGGCATGTCCTTGCGCACGGTGCTGCGCTCGTGTCTTTCCGCTGCCGAAGCTGCATGGCGAGAAAGACCCTCACATGCAATCTCTCTTCCTCCGCCGGCGCGCCTTTACGTTAATTGAACTTCTGGTCGTCATTGCCGTCATCTCTGTCCTGATGGGCTTACTGCTTCCCGCAGTCCAACAGGCGCGTGAGGCGGCCCGCAGAATGGACTGTCGAAACCATCTCAAGCAGATCGGGATCGCACTCCATAACTACCATGACATCTATAGTATGTTTCCCAAGGCCGGATTTGCAGCAGGGTTTTCCTCTTCTGCCCAGCTCAAAAATGTCAATCTGATCCGAACTCGAACGATCAGTTGGGGCGTCGCCATCCTTCCCTGTCTGGATCAGGCAGCCCTGTTCAACGAATGGGACATGAACCGTTTTTATCTGGAACCAGAGAACTGGTCCGTCGCCGAAGAGGTCCTGCCCGTTTATCTATGTCCTTCCAGTCGCTCTTCGGATCGAAGAAAGCTGCAAGGGGATAATGCCAATTTTCCTGGAGTCCGATTTGGACGGAGTGACTACGGGGCTAACTACGGAGAACGCGCAATTCGCTGCTTTGGCGAACCGGTCGGATGCCAGGCCCAGAACAATTATGGAAGCAATTCTTATGATTCCCGCGGGCCGTTTACCGTCGTCTCCACAGGTTATCAAAACAACGTTTCGTCCAGAGATGTTATTGACGGACTAACGCAGACCATCTTTGTCGGTGAAGCACCTGAAGCTTTGCACGGGATCTGGGCCGGTCACAAAAATTTCTTCGACCAGTCAGCCCCCATTAACGCGCGCTATAGCCTTTCGTCACAGACGAAATGGCAATCTTGTGTTACGACCGCCAGTAGCAGCACATTAGGGCGGATTGGTTGCGACTTCGGTCAGGAATTTCATAGCTATCACATCGGGGGAGCAAATTTTCTGCTGGGGGATGGCTCTGCCCGTTTCATCAGCGAGACGATTGACCTCAAGGTCTTTGCTGCTCTGCTATCCTACAAGGGGGGAGAGATCGTCGGCGACTATTAATCGCAACGATTATTCGCCTCAGAAATTCTTACTCTAATTCTTAGAAGTGGTATCGAATCAGCGATACCACTGTGGTGTTGCGACAGCTTCTCTTTGAGGCTGTGCACGTCGCTGTGACCGCCCCCTCCAGCCCGTTCATTTCGCTGAGGTGGCAACGGAAACGACTCGAAGTCGCATTCCTATGAGAGCTTTTCTGCAGAAGTCCGCGATGCGGACGCTGCGTTTTTTGTCCGTCGATTACGACCTGGTCTGAACCTCATCGCTCTCGTGTTGCACTGAGAGTCTGTTCTGTCTCAGCGTGCAGCACCGGTGTGTCCAGTGGCCCTTGAAGCGTCGTCGTCGAAGTTTTGGTTGAAAGGTCGGGTTTATGATGTCATTGACTGCGTGTTTTTCGAAATTGGTGCTGTCAGCCGCTATTGTGTCGGCAATGATGTCCGCGGTGAGCGGCGGAGAAATTGTCGCCACATTCCAGGATCTGCCGCTCTCCGCAGGTTCTCACGGGCCTCCGTTTGATGCGGGTGGAGTGGTCGTGCCTGGCGGGTATTCTCCTGAAATCCGGACCGATTTCGTGACGTCGGGTGTCACTTTGTCGAACTTCCAGGACCAAGGGGGATCCGGTTTCTGGCATGGTTTTGCATACTCGAACGAACACAACACAGTCGATGGCGGGTATCTGAATCAATTCAGTGTCTTCGCACCCGGAGATAGCAGTTCCAATCAATTCGGAGTGGCATTCGGATACGATGATGTCTCTCCGAACGTTCTTGATCCAGTTCCTTTCAACCCGATGGATGTGAGCGCCTTAAGAGATCTCCCCCACTTTTCTCTGCCGACGGGGGCGACCATTCTGAGCGCCCAAGTCGCCAACACCACGTACGCGGCACTCTCTATGCTCTGGGGAGATTCGTTTGCGAAAGCTTTCGGAGGTGCGTCAGGAAATGATCCTGACTTTCTGATGCTTTCAGCGTATGGCACTGATGCGGACGGAAATGTGCTGAGCACCTCGGGTGGGCAGTCGGTGGCTGCAATTTCTGCGGAGTTCTTTCTTGCGGATTATCGATTTGCCGATCAAACCCTGGATTATGTCATTGCCGACTGGACTCTCTTCGATCTGTCGTCGCTGGCGGGTGCATCGACGATTTACTTCAATCTTTCTTCATCCGATACGGGGCCCTATGGGATGAATACTCCCGCCTATTTTGCGATTGACAACATCACATATGCTGTCAACCCCGCGGCCGTCCCTGAGCCGTGCTCGCTGATATTGCTATTGTCAGGGGGAGCCGGCTTGTTCATCGCACGGAACAGGCGGCTTGGTGAGGGTGCGGAAAGGTCATCTGTGGAATCGTAGGGAGCGACTTTTCTCGAATACTCCTGACCGTACCATTCGTACGCAGATGTTCGCGTCGATTGGCCGACAGATGACGTATCAGCAGAGTATTCTCGTGTCGTGACGAGGTTCGTCGCAGCAGTGACGCCTCTTGAGTTACTTCCTCATAGTTGCCCAGCCGAATCAAAGTTCCTCGGCTCCATACGTCTGGGCCACGCCTTGATGAATCAGGTCAAATCTGGATGATGGTACAATCGTCGAATTGAATTCCTGAGGAAGGCGTGGCCCGGATGAATTATTTCGCTCACGCGCTGAACCATCTTCACGAGCCTTATCTGATGGCTGCGACGGGGGTCCCGGACTGGTTGTCCGCGGCGGATCGGAAGGTGCGTCTGAGGCCGCGTCATGTTGAGCCCTGGCTGGCGTCAAATGACGACGTGCAATCCGCCGTGGCTGCGGGAGTGCTGCAGCATC
This sequence comes from Schlesneria sphaerica, assembly GCF_044336245.1. NCBI lineage: Bacteria > Pseudomonadati > Planctomycetota > Planctomycetia > Planctomycetales > Planctomycetaceae > Schlesneria > Schlesneria sphaerica. Next base: position 6,975,744 of record NZ_CP172346.1, read on the forward strand.
TACACGATGACGACTGGTTTCATGCCACGCGCGGGTTTGTTGAGGTGACGTCTGAACTGACACGGATGTTTCGCGAGAATCTCGGCCCTGATGAAAAGTATCACTGTAACTTTTTGGGGCATGTCGGCATGGAACTGATTCTGGATGGAGTGCTGATGGACCAGTACAACGTTCAGTTTGAGGACTACTGGCGGTTGCTGGATGATGTTGACCCCGCACAGATCGAAGTGGCGGTGAACCGGATGGCCCGTACACCGACAGAACGACTGGCTTGGTTTATCGAAGTCTATCGGCGTGAGCAGTTTCTGCGTGGGTACGAGAGTGATCTGACATTACTGCTTCTCTTGAATCAAGTGCTGATGCGAGTCAAACTGTCCCCGATTCCGACCGACGCCAGTGAAGTCATCACGGCGGGTAGAGATCTCGTTCGTCTGCGTTTGCGGGATCTGCTTCCCGCAGATCGCTTCACGTTACCATGATCACATCCATGACCTGATTCGCGAACTTTTAGGGTGAACCGCATGAAATACGGAATGAATATGCTGCTCTGGGCGTCCGACGTGACGGAAGAGCATGCCGGAATCCTCGAGAAGCTGAAGAAGTGGGGATACGACGGCGTCGAACTTCCCGTCTTTGATCTCGATCCCGCGAAGTTCGCCAGACTTGGCAAGATGCTTGATGCGATCGGTCTTGAGCGAACAGCCGTGACTGTCTGTTCCGATGCTGACAATCCGATATCCGCCGATCCCGCAATTCGCTCTGCCGGGGTGGAGCGATTGAAAAAGGCGATCGACACTGTGGCGGCAGCGGGAGCAAACCTGCTTTGCGGTCCTCTGCATTCGGCATTAGGGACGTTCAGTGGGACCGGTCCGACTGCAGATGAATGGAAGTGGGGCCTTGATTCACTGACGAAAGCCGCCGACCACGCGGCAAAAAACAACGTCACCCTGGTCTGTGAATACCTCAATCGATTCGAATGTTACTTCCTGACCAGCGCGGCGGACGATGCCCGATTCTGTCGCGAAGCTAATCATCCGAATTTGAAGATGATGTATGATACCTTCCACGCGAACATCGAAGAGAAAGATCTCGCGGCCGCGATGAAGGGGTGCTGGGACCAGGTCGTCCATGTGCATATTTCAGAAAACGATCGTTCGACTCCGGGTGAAGGACACGTCGACTGGGAAACCACGTTCAAGACGTTGAAAGAACTGAAGTATGATGGCTGGTTGACCGTTGAAGCTTTTGGTCTGGCGCTGCCGGCACTGGCCGCCGCGACGAAGATCTGGCGTCGCATGTTTCCGACCGAAGAATATCTGGCTCAGAACGCACTGGCGTTCATGAAGAAGGGAATGGCAGACTGAGGGCCGCTCGTTTCGCTCGCCGGGTCAGCCTTCTCGATCAGGCGGACGTCATCGACGATTCGCCGTAGATATGTCCCCACTGCGCCATGGCCTGCAAGCCTGGCTGCGGTGGGTGATTCGTTGACCCCACTCAGATTCTTGGAAAGGCTGCCGCACATGATTTGGGGTGCCTCATGTGGTTTCCCCGAGAATGTCAGTTAACAATCCCAAACTGCTGTCGACGCGGCGCGGCAGTCGATCGTTCCCTGGCTGACTAAGGGATAATGAAGACGGCGCCGACTGCGGCGCCCGCCTGATACAGCGTACCCCGCAGACTCTGCGGAATGACGTGCTTACGGTAGGGAACAGGACTACCCGGTCGGTCGACCCCGAGTGTGTAATAGGGCTCGGTAAGTGGATGAACTCCCGCCATGTACGGAATGAAGGGGACGCGGCCGAAGAAGTGCACGAATGAGACAAGCGCCTGCAGCCGCTGTCCTCGGCGGGGTTCCTCTTCGCAGATGCCATAGTCACAGAACCCGTACGCGTAGCCGAGTCGCTCAAGATTCGGCTCTTCGAAGAGCAGCGGAAGGCTGCGGGTGGCAGGAGCCTCCCAATGAAAGCAGGTGTAGGCCCAGGGGCGGTCTGTGCCGTCGAAGATGAGGTCCACGGATTCGTCGAGATCGCGAACGGGTTTGGACTTTGGCAACAGCCCCGCCGGAGGGGCGATCGTCGCCTTCACGTCAGACAGGGGGCGATGGACAGGCCGTCCCACGAAAGCAGAGGATTCCGAACTCGACTTCGAATCGGTCTCGCCGAACGGTGACGGGATATCGGCAAGTCGGTCAAGTGCGTCACCGATCTCAGACGACTCAGCAACTAGATCATCCCCACCCACGATTTCGATGAATGGCTCAAACTCGGGGAGTGGATCGGCTCCGTACCCCGCGTACCCGACCACGAACGCGGAACTACCCAGCACGCAGCAAAGCAGCTTTCGAAGGCTGGCGAGTCGGGCAGGTCCTGTCATGTTCGCTTATCCTCTCACCCAAGGCAGACGCGAGAATCCTTTCTCGTAATCTCATTTTCATTCGGCTCAGCCTGATGCACTCATGCAGTTCAGAGTGTGCGGAGAGATTAATTGATACCCTGAGAGATGTTCATGCAGATTGCCCAGTCTGACATGAGTACCATTGGGCGTATCGCAGCTCGTTGCGTAAAGCAAAGGGGCGTATTTTGCAGCTGGAGGGCTCGTAACGTGAACCGAGCGGGCCGGATCTCAGATCAATTCCGCGACCGGTTTGCCTCCGTCGGTCAACTTCAATAATCGGCCGTCCGGAGCAAAGTAGTCTTTAGTAACGTCCAGACCGAGGGCGGTGAACAGCGTTGCATGGAAGTCAGGGATCGTGACGGCTCTATCTTTGACTTCGGTACCATCCTCTGTGGATTCCCCCAGCGCCTGGCCGGCCTTGATACCGCCGCCAGCGAGAACGGCGGAAAAGACGTTGGGGAAATGGTCGCGGCCGTTGTCTCCATTGATTTTGGGTGTGCGACCGAATTCGCCGACGCAGCAGACGAGAGTCTGATCAAGCAGACCCCGTTCCTGAAGGTCTTCGATCAGGGTTGCCAGACCTGCGTCGAGTGACGCGGACAGATCCTGGACCTGGTTGAAATTGTTGTCGTGCGTGTCCCAGCCACCGAAGTTCACTTCGACGAATTTGACTCCCGATTCGACGAGCCGCCGCGCCATGAGGCAGGCTCGGGCGAGATACCCATCGTTAATCCCGCTGCCGTACCGTTCGAAGAGTTCCGGCTCGCTGGCGGCCGCGTCGTAAGGCTGGAACACCTCGCTGTGCCGCATCCGATCGGCGCGCCGAGCCAGTTCTGTGAGATCCGTGCCCAGCGGTGTTTGAAACTTCTGACCGAACTGCGCGTTGAATCTTTCCAGTGCAGCGAGTCGACGCTTGAGCCTCGCGTCTGTCAAATCTTCCGGGAGGGCCAGGTTTGGAGCCGGGTTGCCGATGTCTTCGATCACAAAGGGGCCGAACTGAGGCCCAAGGATACTGGTGCCGAATCGCCTGCCGATCGAGACGAATGCGGGAACATCAGCCGCAGGATCAGACTGTTGCCAGGCGACTGTTGATCCGAATACCGGGTACTGAATGCGAGGGTTGGGCTGATACCCTGACAGCATCAAAACTTGAGCCCTGTCGTGGTCCCCTTCTTCGCTGCTCAGCGTTCGGACCACCGCCAGTTGATCGGCCATCGCAGCCAGACGAGGAACATGCTGGGAAAACTGAATGCCCGATAGCTTGGTATCAATCGCCTCGAACGGTCCGCCGGTCGGTGTGCTTGGCTTGGGATCGAACGTGTCGATCTGACTGGGGCCACCTTCGAGGAAGATCAAGATGCATGCTTTCGCGCCGGCCGCTTTCGTCTGTGCGGATAGCAGCGCCGTCCAGAGGGACGTATTGAAGAACGAGATCCCCGCAGCGGTGGCGGACTTCAGGACCGATCGACGTGAAAACAATGAAGTAAACATACACTGTATTCCTAGTGATTGGTGACAAATTCGGACGAGTTCAGCAGTACCCACAGAATGTCCTGCAGGCCCGTGCGTGGATCGTCCTCGCTGCTTTGATCCTGAAAGAACTCAATTTCTTCGATCGTTGGCCGTCGTGAGAGAAGTACCAGAAACATCCGCTCGATATGCTCGGAACTGACATGGGGGCCATACAGTCGAATCGCGACCTCGCTTCCCAGTTCGACTGCTCCGCGGACGTAGTCGCTGTTGTACAGCGCGAGAGATCGACTCAATGACAGAGGGATCGCCCCCAGGTTATTGTTGGGGATGTCCTGGGAAAATTCCTCGCCAGTCACGTGTGCCAGACGGTGGTCATTCTCGTCGAAGTGATATCCGAACGCCTGACCGATCGAGAGATGAATCTGATCGGCCGACAGCGGCCGAATCCTCGCTCGTGACCAGTTCGCCCATTCCGTGTGCGCCTTCTCGGGATCGAATCGGGAGTCCGCCGATACGTCGGTGTGACTCGACCGCTGGTACGTCCTGGACTTCGCGATCGTGGTTACCAGTTGCTGGATGCTCCAGCCGCTATCGCAGAAATCGGCAGCCAGCAGATTGAGCAACTCGGTATTCGGAGACAGATTTTGGGTGGGCCAATCATCCAGATTGGGAACCAGCCGTTCGCCCAGCAACCGTTCCCAGACCAGATTCACCATGTGCCGACCGAGGTAGGGATTGGAATTCTCGGTAAGCCATTCGACAAGTACGGCTCGTCGCGCTCTTGTCGAGTCCGTTCGTGGGCTGTCAGGAAGTTGAGGGAAAATCGTTCGCAGCGGCTGTTGTCCATTCTCGTTTGGACTCGCCTTTCGATCGGCAACACGTAGCTCGCCGCGCGGCCGCTCGATGATTACGAAGAACGATTCCCCTTCCTGTGGATTGGTCGGCGTCATCTTTCGCAGTCGAGCGAAATGAGCAGCCAGACCGAGGAAGTCCTTTTGATTCCAGCGCGCATGCGGATGATCGTGGCACTCGGCACAGTGCATGGAAAGTCCCAGAAACTTCTGGCTGACTGCACCCGCCAGCGGTATCGGTTCCGCATTGTAGCGCATCAGAAAATTCGTTGCCCCGCTGACATCGCTTGTTCCCTCACCAAGAATCAATTCGCTGACGATTTCTGTGTAGGGCTGGTCCTCGTGAAAGGCCTTTGTCAGAAACTGCAGCAGGCGGCGACCGTCATACCCTTCTGTCTCGAATGGGCGCTGCTCAGTCAGATACTCTGCCCAGATTCGACCCCAGTGGCGGGCAAATTCCGGTGATTTGACCAGTCGTTCGATGACGTCGCCACGATCCAGAAGGGACGAAGAAGTCACTTTCAAGACTTCCTCTAAGGGCGGAGTTCGTCCCGCCAGATCGAGCCAGACGCGGCGGAGGAACTCTGTGTCACTACATGTGGGAAGGGGTGAGATGCCTTCAGCGTGACATCCCGTTTCCACGACCTCATCGATTCGGGTTCGACTTTCAACCTGCTCCACGTGTTCGGCAGAGAGGCAAACCGCGACCCCTGAGATCAAAATGGCGACGCACCACAGAACGGCACTTCCGCAGCGGACTCGGTCCATAGTCTGACTTCTCATCAGTAACATCCTACGAAACACAGATCGCTTTCGAGGGACCGGGCGATTAATCATCCCTGTCTGCCTGATGCGACCACCGATAGTCGACATTATGTCTGAAGACGGACGCGAGGTGAAACCGCTGTGCAGTTTAATTCGCTGGACCACCAGCAGCGTTACAAAAAAAAGTCAAATTTCTCTTGGAAAAATTCCCGCACCATTCTCGATGGGGATCGGGCTGACGAATTTGGGCACCCGTACGGAGAATCGAGCGAGTTGCGTCGCCGATGGTAACCGACTCAGGCGGGGAGCAAGCGAGTTTGCTCGGTCCCCTGGAGGCGATGATACGACGGGTGCGGCTACGCCACCCGGTATCGATGACTCGTCTGAGCGACTGTTTCAGTCACGTTCAATCACGCTTGGGCACGGTGGGCGCGAACTCGCTGGGTTTCCTTGAAGACACCAGTCAGCAGACCGATTCCCGGTGAGTCGCGTTGCTCGAATTCGGATGGGACCGGAACTTTACGGAGCCGTTCGGTCAGTGGGGTACCGCATTACGCAGGTGTGGATTTTGCAATTGTCCGCCATGCTCGGAGGTGGCCGCCCGAAGCGCCCTCCGTTGCGTTTTCCTTCTGGAAACTCATGGGAAGGCTCGCTTATCCCGGTCCGAGACGGCCACTTGGGCAATTCGGCTACTTTTCATTCGCAATGCAGAACAGGTGGTGCTCGCCACGAATGAAGAGTTCGTTGTCGACAGGAGCCGGAGTGGCGTCGACGGTTTCTTCGACCGAGTTTGTTCCCACGATTTCGAGTTTCGGAGCATCTTTGATGACGACCGTCGTTCCGTTGCGTCCCGTCAAGAAAACGTATCCCCCTGCGGCGACCGGTGAAGCATAGATGCTGTCGAGTCCGGGGATGCGGTTGCCCATGTAATAAGGTTTTCCGGTTGCGGCATCGACGCAGGAGAACTGTCCCGATTTCCCCTTGTGAAAGTAAATTCTCCCCGAAGAGAGGAGCGGAGAGGCAATGTCAGGAGTGTCCCGATCAACGGTCCAGGCTACCTGGTTGGTCCCTTTGATGTCGCCTTTGCCATTCAGGCGAAAGGCACCCATGAACGAGCCGCGGTGACCGCTCGTAACGTAGACGACTCCGTTTTCCGCGACAGGAGAAGCGACTGGTCGCTCGGTCTGACCACCACACCGCCAGAGTTCCTTACCGGAATCCAGATCGTAGCTGCGCGCAAACTTCTGACCATTCAGCACGACTTGTTTGCGTCCTTCGTTGTCAACCACGAGTGGCGTGGCCCAGCACGTTGTTTCATCTCGATCCGTCTTCCAGACAGTTTTGCCCGTTAGCTTATCGAGTGCGAAGATGGCGGATTTTCCTTCGTGATCCCAGGGGACCAGAATTTTGTTGTCTGCCAGAGTCGGCGAGCTTCCTTCGCCGAAACTGTTGCGGATGTCCATCTTTCCAAAGTCGTCACGTTTCCAGACGAGTTCGCCATCGAGCGTGTAGCAGTACAGTCCGCGTGAACCGAAGTGGGCATAGAGTCTTTCGCCGTCCGTGCAAGGAGAGGCCGAACAGAACCCATTCGTGGAATGGGTCTGCTGGTGTGGCTTGGCGATGACGGCCGATTTCTCCCAGACCAGTTTGCCCATTGCGCGATCGAGGCAGATGACCTTAAAATCGAGGGCACCGTCACCCGCACTCTTTCCCACGGCGGGAGCTGCTGTGGTGACGAAGACGCGATGACCCCAGATTACAGGAGACGACGAGCCGAGTCCTGGAATCTTGTATTTCCATTTGACATTCTGCGTCGTGGTCCATTCAAGCGGCGGGTTCGCTGAGGGTGCGGTTCCATTTCCCGTGGGACCGCGCCAGTGTCCCCAGTTCTCTGCGTGAACAACCGAACTGAAGCAGAGAATTGCCACGATGGCAGAAACAGTGGATTTTCGCATAGGAATTCCTGACAGGACGCCCCGGGGGCTCTGACCTCGTTAACATACCACGGTGCAGGATTCTACGACAAAACGGTGAGGCTTTGGAGTCGATTCCGCTCCGACCAAGGCTCGACACCACACACACGGACTTTGGTGGCAACAGGACACTTAAACAAGCTTGGCAAAAGTGTTATGTCGAAAACGTTCTGAGGATTTCACACACAGCGGCCAGTCGTCAGCTCGATTTCAGGAAATATCCTTCGGCGGGGAGTGCGATTCGAGCGGCGAGGACCAGAGTCTCTGCATCCTCTCGCCATTTCTTACCCCGCCTTTACTCGCCCTTCGGACAGCCGATTCTCAACTCGCGCCGGCGCCAGTCAGGGAATTGAAGCGAATGGGCACCCCATGCTCCTTGAGGTACTGTTTGGTCTCGCCGATGGGGTGAGTTCCATAGTGGAAGATACTGGCCGCCAGAGCTGCACTGGCGTGACCTTCGGTAAGGACTTCGCGCAGGTGTTCAGGGTTTCCGGCGCCACCGCTGGCAACAACGGGAATTTGCACTGCGTCCGCGACGGCCCGAGTCATTTCCACATCATAGCCGTCCTGTGTTCCGTCCGCGTCCATCGATGTGAGGACGATTTCCCCCGCACCAAGTCGCTCGACTTCTTTGGCCCAGGCGACTGCTTCCAGCCCTGTTGGAACACGTCCACCGTTCACATGGACCTCCCAGACTTCTTTGCCGTCCCGCTGGACTCGCTTGGGGTCAATGTTGACGACAATGCACTGGCTTCCAAATTTCAAAGCGGCCTGGCGGATGAAGTCTGGATCTTTGACCGCAGCCGAGTTGATCGAGACCTTGTCGCAACCGGCATTCAGCAGCATGCGGATGTCGTCAAGCGTCCGAATCCCGCCCCCCACTGTCAGAGGCATAAAGCAGACTTCGGACGTACGTCGGACCACGTCCAGAATGATTCCTCGTTCCTCGTGGCTGGCGGTAATGTCGAGGAACACCAGTTCGTCGGCACCATCTTCTTCATAGCGGGCAGCAACCTGGACTGGATCACCCGCGTCGCGCAGATTCAGGAAGTTCACCCCTTTCACGACCCGTCCGCCGTGGACGTCGAGACATGGAATAATGCGTTTAGCGAGCATCAGTTGTGTTTTCAAAAAAAGTGAGTTCCGGGTGCCAGTCAGGGAAACTCTAAATGAGATTCCCTGCTAACGTCAAACCGTCTCGTTTCATCCAGGAAAGTTGGGGACTTTGTGAAATGATTCGCTGCCCCCAGCGTGAGTCCGACGGTCTAACCCAGGTTCGCCAGTTTTCGAATCCAGTCTTGATTTGCCCAGATCGCTGGGGTCGGTGATCCTCACGTTTCCTCTGTTACCGGGGCGACCGACTGGCCACACTGGCGTGGTAACTGAGCGGAATCGATGTCGGCTCTGACCATTTATCCAGTGGGCAAATGGAAAACCAGGAGATCAGGACAATCTCATCTTGTCGAAATTGCAATGAATTGCTCTGCTTTCCGCTAATCTGGGTCTAAAGAGAAGGCATATCAAAGCCGTTCTGGAAGAGTCTGAGCAGGGAAACGATTTACGGAACGTGTGCATTGGCAATCAAATACGGCGGCGATGCTGTTGTGGTTGGTCGATGGGCGCTTCACGATTTCGACGCGCTGGTGTGAACTGCCACAGATCTTTCCGAGGGCTGGTGTCACTGATCAGGTAATCGACGGTCTGAGTCTACGCATCCTGGCGTAGACTCAAGGCTGTGACAGAGATACAGAAGCACAGAGAAAACGACACGACGGAAAGGATTCTGTCATGCGACGCAGTCAGTTCATCACTTCGCTGTGCTTAATTTTATTTTGCAGCACATCCGTATTCGCGTGGAATGATCTTGGGCACATGACGATTGCCCGAATCGCCTACGACCAGTTGACTGATGGCGAACGGGCGGCGGTGATCTCGATTTTGCGGCATCATCCTCACCTGCACGACGTCATTCTGAAGGATCGACCGAGTCAGGTGACGGCCAGCGAATGGATTTTCCTGCGCGCAGCAACCTGGCCGGACCACATTCGTCCGCCACGAGAACAGACTCGCGCCCCGATTTCCTCTCATTCCATCTACCGATATCACCATCCTCACTGGCACTACGTCAACTACCGTATTCGACCGGGCCAACTGGACACAGAGCTACCGGCACAACCGATGCCGCAGTTCCCCAAGCCGTCGAATCCGTCGGAACAAACCAACCTGATCGATCAATTGGACCAGTCCTACCTCATTTTGCGCGGTAAGGCTCAGGAAACATCGCATCCTGAAATCGAGCTGACTCAACACGAGATCCGGGCAATCCGGATGTGCTGGCTGTTTCACCTGATCGGCGACATTCACCAACCCTTGCACGTGGTGGCGTTTGTCGATCCACAGCTTCCATTCCTGAAGCATGGTGATGAAGGGGGGAACAAGCTGGGGATTCGAATTAACCATGCTTCGAAGCCCCGGAAACTCCACACCGTCTGGGACGATATGCTGGGGACCCATTCCCGTTATCAGGATGTTGTGAATCTGTCTGAAAGACTTTCGCACGACCCACGCTTGTCTGTGTCGCGACTGCCGGAATACGCACAGAACCGTCTGTCGACCGAATTCGCAGAAGAGAGTTACCAGATTGCTGTCGAGGCCATTTACATGAACGGGCGGCTCCCCTACACCCCCTGGTCCAAAGTGGAATCTCATGAAGTGGCGCCGGAGTCGGTCCCGGCCGTTTCCCCGCAGTGGATCTCTCAGGCACATACGATCGCCGAGCGTCGAGTCGTCCTGGCAGGATATCGGCTGGCAGCCCGGTTGAAATACCTGATCGCACACGATCCGGCCAGTCGCGAATCAATTCGAGAATACGAGATGCCCGCTTACCGCAGTTCCTACCGCGGTCGCACGTTCCGTTGACTTCTGTCCCGATCCGCGTGTCTGGAAGGGGCGAATGGTCCACTTGCAATGATCGGCGATGGTTGGATTCAATTGTCCGAGAATGTCTTCGTCTCTGGATTCCGTCGTATGACCAGTTCTTTTTCAGACGATCAGCCTGATCTCAGCGACGATGAATCGGACTTCGATCCCTACGACGACGATCTGCAGGAGGATGATGAACTCTTAAGCGATCCTGTCGATGACTGGGGGGGAGGAGAACTGGAGGCCGCCTACCTCAAGGCACTCTCGGCGCTGGAAGCATCGGAAATCGAGTTTGCGCCTCCCGTACCGGAATCCTCGACACTCGAGGAACTGCAGGAAGGACTCGAAGACGCTACAGAAGCCGTGGAAGCCTCTGAAGACCCTGTTCTGAATGCCGGGCAAGCACCCGCGGCAGGCGAACCCAATGAGTTGCTGGAGCCAATACCCGACGGCGGGACTGCGGATGAGAGTCCGGAGCCGCTCGCTAAATCAGACGCTGTACCGGCACCCGAATTTCGGCCTGTTCCTCGTCAGATTATCGAGGCGTGCCTGTTTGTGGGGGGAACATCGCTGACGGCAAGTCGGCTGGCCAGTGTCTTGCGCGGCGATTTCAGATCGGACTACGTTGACCGCGAGATAGACGAACTGAACCGGCTTTATGCGGCTGAGGGGCGACCCTACGAAATCCGCCTTGGTGAGGGGGGGTACCGCCTGACGCTCCGCGAAGAGTTTGAACGGATTCGCCATAAAGTTTACGGACTGGGGCCAAAAGAGGTTCGGCTGTCACAAGAGGCCCTGGAGGTACTGGCGGTCATCGCCTATCATCAGCCAATGACGCAGGCACGGATTGAAGAGCTTGGTAAACCAGGACGTGGAGCGGTCGTCAGGCAGCTCGTGCGCCGCGAATTGGTTGCGGTGGCGCGGGACCCTCAAAACCCCAAAGAAGTTCACTACGTGACCACACCCCGGTTCCTGTCGCTGTTTGGGATCCGGAATCTCGATGAATTACCACGTCCCGAGCAGGTGTCGTACAAGTAATGGCGACCGCAAATTCTATTTGTTCGGGTGAGCTCCGGATTCTTCATCATCTCGGGCACTCTCGACTCGGCGGAGTTCCCGATTAAGGTCCTGGTTCAGATTGACCGTATCGAATCCCGGTGCATCCACGAGACGCACGAGCCATTCCTGACAGACGTCATATTCGGCGATTGCGGATCCCGCCGCACACTTCAGGACGTGCCCTCCTAACGAGAGGTCATCGGCCAGGAAGTGCCAGTGGTAGCCGGGAACATTCAGACCCTGGACCCACTTGGGACAACGGATACCGATCAATGTTCCTGTGACATTCTCGCGAGTCCAGACTGACTGTTCCTTTGCCACGACCCCCAGGGGACGATATGGGGGCGACTGCACTTTCACACTGCGAAGCGTAATTGTGGCGAAGTTGGCGTGAATGCGAACGGCGATGAATTTATTCGGATGGCCGATCGCTTCGTCCAGATGGTCATCGAGCCACTCCAGACTCTCGATCTGCGGGAGCTTTTGCTGCTCCGCTCGATCAAATGGAGTGACGACGGCAAATGGCGTTTTCGCGGACGGGGCTACGCGATCGATCGTACCGTCGCCATGGACCTGATAGCCCTGCCCATCCAGAATGATTAACTCGCCGTCGAGTTGGTTGAGTGTTCCGACTCCGAAGTCACCATACCGCAGCAATTCCTCAAATGTGGTGATGCCATCGTAGTGCCCCAGCATGAGCGCATTGATGACAGAGATCTGAGTGATCTGGTCACGGGGGACGGAAACCGAGGATGTGGCCGTCTGGGCGCCATTTTCTGCCGGTGCATTCGATCCGTTCGCAGCGGGCTGTGTAGCGACCGCAGGTGCCTGAGAGCAACCTGCGCCAAGAGCCAGCAGCAGCAAACTCGTGACCAGGCATTGCATCCATCGCAACACGAGGCCAGAGGTTGTCATCCGGGAAGTCGCTTCAGGTAGGTCGAAGTCTGTAATGGCCAATGGGGCTGTTCCTTGGGGGACCTGTCGGTTCGACGAAACTTTCGCAGCGCGACTGTAGCATGTCCCCCACCATGTTTCACGGCATTGTCGAGTCCGTAGTCTCACGACTTTACTGCACCCTCGCGCATTCGGCAGCCGTCCAAATGAATGGGGCGAGCTGTTTGTTTCAGCGTCGGCACGGCCACTACACCCGGCAGCGACGCTCCGACTTTTAGGAATTTTCGTCAGATTCTTGCAAGGACAGTTTCAGGCATGCTGTCTTTAGTTTATCATGGTACTTGTCGCTCATGTGAAAACGTCCTGACACCTTGGCCAATAACCTGAGACGGGGAGAGTAACCATCATGCCGCGAGTTGGAATTCTTGCTTTGATTCAAGAGTCGAACACGTTCCTGCCTGGGGCGACGACATTGGATCATTTCCGTCAGGAATTGCTGCTTGTAGGCGAAGACGTCCGTCAGGCGTTTGCAACGGCTCACCACGAAGTTCGTGGATTTTTTGATGGACTCGCAGCGGCAGGAATCGAAGCCGTACCGTTGTTCGCAGCGCGAGCCCTTCCCTTCGGGACGATTGAACCAGAAGCGTTCAACCATTTGCTGGATGTGATGCTCAGTGAACTCCGCAAGGCCGGGCCTTTAGACGGGTTGCTGGTTGCACCGCACGGTGCAACGGTTTCCAAAGACTATCCTGATGCCGACGGTGAATGGCTGACCCGGGTTCGCCAAGCCGTGGGGCCTGATCTTCCCATCATCGGAACACTTGATCCACACGGGAATCTTTCTCCGGAAATGGTCGCTGCGACGAATGCGCTCGTTGCCTATCGCACGAACCCGCACGTCGACCAGGAACAACGCGGGCTCGAAGCCGCGATCCTCATGGTGCGCACATTAAAAGGAGAGATTCGCCCGGTCCAGGCGGCCTGCTATCCACCCATGGCCATCAACATCGAACGGCAATGTACTTCGGAATCCCCCTGTCTGGAGTTGTGTGCCCGCTTCGATGAAGCGAGACATCGTCCCGGTGTGCTGGGGGCCAGCCTGATGTTCGGTTTCCCCTACGCTGACGTCTCAGAAATGGGCTCGTCTGCATTGGTCATTGCAGACGGTCAGCCTGAATTGGCTCAGCAAGTGGCCAATGGACTCGGACAGGAAATGTGGAATCAGCGGCACGGGTTGGCCGGAACATTCCTGACCGTCGAAGAAGCTGTTGCTCAGGCCGTGAAACTTCCCGGACCCGTTTGCATGCTGGACATGGGTGACAATGTGGGGGGGGGATCGCCAGGCGACGGAACATGGATTGCCTGGGAACTTTATCGTACAGGAGTTGGCCCTGCGTTTGTCTGTATCGATGATGCTGACGCTGTCCGCACAGCGGAAGCGACGGGGGTGGGAAACACGGCGACGTTCACAATTGGTGGCAGGACAGATGACCTGCACGGTGCTCCGCTCGTAGGGACGTTTCGCGTCGAGCAACTGACCGACGGTCGGTTCAAGGAGTCGGAGGTACGGCATGGCGGATTCACCGAATTCGACCAGGGACGCACTGCAATCCTCAAGACCGATCGCGGCCTGACAATCATGGTCACAACCAAGCGGACGCTTCCGTTCAGTCTCAAGCAACTGACGGCTTTCGGCCTGCAACCCGATCAGTTTCAGATCATCGTGGCGAAAGGGGTGAATGCCCCACTGGCTGCTTACCGTCCGGTCTGTCCCAGTGTTCTGCGTGTCAATACGCGCGGGGTTACGATGGCCAACATGACGCAGCTTCCCTATCAGCATCGGCGGAAGCCAGTGTTCCCGTTCGAGGTCGAGACAACCTGGTCCATTCCATGAATGCTTGCAGCGGATCCTAAGGACCCCCCGCGACAAAACTGTGACTCAAGCGTTCCGGCTTATCAGTACGACCGATCACGCTGACAGACGGCCAGCTCGTGATCGGTCTTGTGGGGACTTTTACGTTGAGTACTCCCATGGCGAATCACGGCACTCTCCCCAATCCGCAGGGGCGACTGGAATCAATTCCCGTGGCCGCTCATGTGAATCACACGATTCATGCGGGCCTGCCCCTTGAGTCAGGACTGCGTGCTTTGGCGGAACAGACGCGATCGCGGTCAACGCGACGAGCACTGGTCGATTTGAGCGAGCAACTGGAAAGGGGAGTCCCCCTGGCGGACGCGATGCGGCACTCGACCGGGCGCTTGCCACGCACAATGACGGCTCTGGTCGAAGCGGGAATGAAGTCGGGCCGGCTGGACGCCGTGATGCAATACAGTGTTGATCAATCACAGCAGGCAATGTGGCTACGGCAAGAGATCTGGGCTTCGCTGGCGTACCCCGCATTCCTGATCTGTTTTGCCTGCTGCGTGAGTGCGTTCATTCTCTTATCGGTCATTCCCGCGTTTGAGGGAATCTTTGGTGACTTCGGTATTGAGTTGCCCGGCTTGACCGTTGCTCTGCTGAACTTCTCCAAATTCATGAGGAGAGCAGGTTGGGTTCTGGTCGCTAGCGCGGTTCCATTGATCTTATTTGCTCTCGCTGTGATTTCGGCAACGGGGAGACGCTGGTTTTCAAGAAACTGGCTGACTTCGATTCCGCTGCTGGGGAGCGTTTTCAGGCTTGCAGCACTGTCAGAGTTTTGCCGGGTCATGGGAATTCTGGTCGAAGCGAACCTGCCTTTCTCGAGTGCACTTCGCCACGCGGCAGATGCCAATAATGACGAATGGGTCTCGAGACGAGCGCGGCTGGTCGCAGTCGATATTGAAGACGGCGTCTCACCAGACGACGCAGCTCTGGCGGCAGGACTTCCCAATGCATTGAGTCAGGTCTTTCGGCATGTGGGCTCGCAGCGGACCGTCGTTGATGCGCTCCACAGCCTGTCCGATTTATTTGCCGTGAGGTGCAGGGTCGCTTGCCGCACGCTGAATTCCATCTTTGAGCCCGTCGTGGTGCTGTCGGTGCTGGGACTGGCAGGAATGACCGTCGCCGCCATCTTTATCCCCTTGATCAAACTCTTGAATGCTCTCGCTTAGCAGGAGGCAACGATGGACGGCACACAAATAGGGCTGATAAGCGGGCCATTTGCTTTGCTGTTCGCCAGTATCGTCGTACGCGTCATCTCAGCCGTTCAGCCCGAGGGCCGCGCCAGTGCGGCCCGCCGCAGCATGCTGAACCAGTTGAGTTATGTTTTGATGGCGATCGCCATCGGCGGTCTGGTCTTCCTCACCTTCGCTGGGTACGCAATTGGTTTCTTCGGTCTGCTGATTGGCCTGGTCGTTTGCGTGTCGCTGATCACGACTGACCTCCGTGTGGCGAGTGCAAGGGCGCGAGCCAATCAGGTTGAGTTTCTGTGGTTGCTGGCTCTTGCCGTGCGGTCTGGCCGCCCCCTCGCCGACGAGATCGAGGCTTATGCCAAGGGGACCGACGGACGTCGCCATCGAATTCTGATGGATCTGACGAATCGGCTGCGCGAAGGAATTCCGCTTACGGAACTGGCAGTTCCCCAAGGTCTGTTGCCACGGTCGGCCGCATTGCAGATTCACTGTGGAGTGACTTCGGCGACCTTGCACGACACGTTGCGTGCGACCGCTGTGCGAGTCACAAAAGAATTGACTGACGATGAGGACGAAGCAGGGAATATCGCCAGTGCCATGATTTATCCCTCTCTGATTGTGCCGATTACCTGTCTGATTGTGGCCTTCCTGATGTACCAGGTCATTCCAAAGTTCGGGAGAATTTTCGCGGATTTTGGAACAGAACTTCCGACGCCGACCGTGCTGCTCATCCAGATCTCGCGTACGGTCAGCGATTACTGGTATCTGTATCTGGCGCCTTTGTTTTATGTTCCACTTGGAATTCTCATCTTGTCCTGTGTGGGACAGTATTACGGTTGGCGAGTTGTCCTCCAATCACTTCTCGGGCATTGGTTTATCAGATGGCATAGCCCCGATGTCTTACGCGCGGCCGCCCTGTGCGTGAATCAGGGAACCCCCCTCGATAAAGCCTTGCACTCCATTGCCAAGCATCCGGGACCGCTGCGACTTCGTCAGAGACTGGCGTGGGCAATCGATACCCTCCAGGAGGGAGCTCCCCAGTGGCAGACCCTGCAGAGGGCAGGAATCGTCACCTACTCAGAAGCTGTTGTTCTCGAAACCGCCGAGAACTCGGGGAATCTTTCCTGGGCCATGGACATGGTGGCGAGTCAGATGGAACAGCGTACGGCGTTTCGCCTGGCAGCATTGACCGAAATATTACGGCCCATTGTCCTGCTGGCTGTCGCGTTGAGCGTAGCGATGGTCGTGATCTGCATCTTCCTTCCTTTGATCAAGCTTCTCAATGATCTGAGCTAGTCGAAGCGGCTTTGCACAGTTCCCGCGTCATGAAAGTCCGTTTGGAATGTTTCAAAAGACACACACAACTTCCTGTTTCCAAAGCGGCCCACCGAGTCGATGGTGTATTCCCGTGTCTGAGCGCAAGGGATTCACCTTGACCGAAATGGCCGGGACGAGCCTCTTGATGGTATTGGTGTTTACGACCACCATACCGATGCTGCAGGTGGTCGCACACGAGCGTCGGTCGACGGAACAACGCCAATTCGCCCTGCAACATGCGGCGAACTTGCTCGAACGAACCACTCAGCAGGAATGGTTAAAGCTCACACTAGGCGAAGTATCTCTACAGGATGCTGAAGAAGAACTTCGTCTCATCCTGCCGGGACTGGAGCAACAAGTTTCGGTTCATGAGGTGGTCGGAGAAGCTCAAGCACGTCGGATCGTTGCGTCAGTTCGCTGGAAGAATAAGGCCGGGGAATATGTCCAACCGTTAAAACTCTCTACCTGGCGTTACCAGATCGATGAGGTGCGGTGATGTTGCATGACACTCTTATGGAGTCAGATCAGTCGGGTTTCACTTGCCGCGAGCGCCAGGGAAGCCGCAGAGACTTAAGTCCCCCCCTTTTATCGACGCAGCGCTGCCCTGTTCGAAAGAGACAGTCCCGGTTTGGACGATCAACAGCGAAGCACAGCCGGCGATGTGGATATACGCTCATTGAGATGGTTGTTGTGATCAGCATGTTGACGACGCTGTTCGGGATCATGGGGGTCACCTTCAATCTTCTGCTGAGAATGGACAAAGCGGTCTTGCAGGGGTTTGTCACAGAGCGAACCATATCTCGACTGGCGATCCTGTTTCGGGATGACATTCATCAGGCAACCGAAGGGATCGTTGTGGAAGAGACGGAACTGACACTTCAGCCTCGATCGATGGGCCGGGATGCAGGCGTATCGGTCCGGTACGTCGTGACGGATCAAGGGGTAACACGGCTCACGCGGGATCAAGGTGCCGTTGTCGCCCGAGACGATTTCGTACTGCCCGACTGTGAGATCACTTTTGTTTCTGGCGAGGGTGATGAGGCGCAGCGACGAGTGCTTTCGATACGGCGTCCCGCTGCGAGTCCACTGGGGAAACGCCACGAGTACGCTCCACTGCGTCAACTGAATATCGAGGCCTATCTCTCGAAGCCATCGCCAGCTCAGGATTTGAGCGGGCAGCGAGCTTCTGATGAGGCAGCGACGACGGGCGATGAACCACCTGCGCGGTCAGGGGATTCCGACGCCGACGCGTCAGTGAAGGAGGAACAGGAATGATACGAAAGCCTTCACGTCAGAGTGCCCCGCCAGGGGGGCGGGCCCGTCGCGGCGCGGCCATGTTAATCGCGTTGATGGCGCTGCTCCTTTCGTCACTCATCATCGCCGCGCTGTTACGAACGGCGGCGTTATCTCATCGACAACTGAAACGGGAGGAATACCGGATTCAGGCGAGCCTTCTGGCCGATGCGGGCTATCAACGGGCTCTCTTGCAGTTGCAGAACAATCCGGAATGGACGGGGGAAGAATGGGCCCTCCAAGAAAAGCAACTCGCGCCAGGACGAACCGCCATGGTGAGAATCACTGTGGCAGCCGATTCCGAGGAATCCGGACTGCGTGCCGTGACGGCCACGGCAGATTACCCAGTGGATCACCCCGATCGAGTCCGCATCGTCAGAAAGCGAAACATTCCTTGATTCATTAGCGATATTTCGTCCGCGATTGTCATCTCTCATCAGGAAATCAACACGATGAACGGCATACACGTGCACCAGAAAGCAGCTCATTCAGGCGACAAGCATGTCACGTCTTCCCAGGCGTCGAGACCCCCTCTTTCGCGGAGGCCTCAGGCTCGGACAGCGCGAGGCCGAGGCTTTACACTCATCGAACTGCTGGTGGTGATCGCCATCATCGCGGTACTCATCGCGCTTCTCCTGCCGGCAGTCCAGCAGGCCCGGGAAGCAGCTCGGCGGACGCAGTGTAAGAACAACATGATGCAGATCGGTCTCGCCTTGACGAACTACATGATGGCTCATGATGTTCTCCCTCCCGGAACACAGAATGACTCGGGGCCGATCATGTCGAAGGAGAATGGGGGGTATCACATGAGTTGGATGACTCAGATTCTTCCGTACATCGAGCAGCAGAATGTCTATGGTCACATCGACTTCACCAAATCGGTTTATGACCCGGCCAATGTTCCCGTACGGCAGCAGCGGATCAGCACTTTTATCTGCCCTTCGGATCCTGGCACCGGCGGGGGGGCGACAACGGCGCTGACCAGCTACTGCGGTGTTCATAACGATTTTGAGACTCCCATCGATGTCAACCAAAACGGCGTCCTGTTTTTGAATAGCTCCATTCGCTATGAGCAAATTCGCGACGGGAGTTCGAATACGATCTTCGTGATGGAGACTCGTTTGAATTCAGGAAGTGACCTGGGATGGATTTCCGGCACAAAGTCTTCTTTACGGAATGCGGTACGAATCGCTCCGACTAGCGCCGGTGCTGGCGGACCCGTCAATCCCGAAGACGCCAAGGAAGACGAGTCAGACGCAGATCCCGAGGGGACGGTTGCTGCCGAGACGATTCCAGGGCCGGGCGTTTTGTTCGAACTTCACCCTGTTACACAAAGCAATGTCAACGGGGGGGATATCCGGCAGGAGTTGCGCGATCTGGAAAGGGGACGGGAAACTGTGGGGGGGCCGAGCAGCTTCCATACAGGTGGGGGTCACTTTGTACTGGGGGACGGCTCCGTCCGTTTCATCAGTCAGAATATCTCGCCGGACCTGTTGCGCAATCTCGCACATCGTGCCGACGGAGAAATGCTGAAAGAATTTTGATACGACGTGCTGTAGGAATTGATCAGACAGACTTCTCGTAGTTATTGCACTCGACTTGTCGCCACCTCGGAACGAACGGGGAACAAAGTTGCGTCGGAGTTCTGGCGGATCAATCTGAGTCAAAGCTCTTCTTCACATCACGCTGAATTCAGACTGAATCTGGGGCAGTGCGAGAACAGCGACAGAAACGGCCGAGAGCCCATCGATCCGTCGCCATGGAGCGGATTCTCAGCGGTTTCTGAAACCAGAGCACACCGGGTGGTTTTTTGACCGAAGACAACTTAATCTCGTTCAAGTCTTGAAAGCACCATGGGACTTGTCGAGTAACGTCTGAAATGCATTTGGCGATAATCACCGCGGGCGGCGCGGGAATGTTCTGCGGCTCGTGCATGCACGACAACACATGGGCTCGCGCGTTGCACCAGGCCGGTATCGAGGTTTCGCTGATCCCGCTTTACACGCCGATTCGCGTCGATGAAGAGGACCAGACGTCGTCCCCTATCTTTTTCGGCGGGATTAACACTTACCTCAACGATCAGTTTGGATTCTGGCGAAGGCTACCCCGCTTTCTGACACGCTGGCTCGATTCCCCCGCGATCATCCGCAGGGCGACTCGCGGTGCAGTCGAGACTGACGCCGCCAAATTGGGCAGTCTGACGGCATCAATGGTTCATGGTGAACTGGGACCGCATCGCAAGTCGGGGGAAGAGCTGGCCGATTTCGTGGCGGCGCTGAAGCCGGATGTCGTCTGTTTCAGCAACGCATTGCTTTCAGGTGCCTTGCGCGAATTGCGCAAACGGTATGCGGGCCCGGTCTACTGTGTGTTGCAAGGTGACGACGTTTTTCTCGATGGATTAGTCGAACCCTACCGGACAACGGTCATGAAGCGTTTGACGGAACGCGCGGCCGAGTTCGACGGCTACATTGTCCACAGCAAGTTCTATCGAGACTACATGTCTCGCTATTTGTCGCTGGCCCCCGGCAAGTTTCTGGAATTTCCTCTGGCAATTGACTGTGCCAAGCACGATGGACGGCCCAAAGAGGTTGTGGGGACCGCACCCACAGTTGGCTATTTCGCCCGTATTTGTCCTGAAAAAGGACTCGATCTGCTGGTGGAAAGCGTGCTTCGGCTGAAACAGAAGGTCCCCGGCATTCGGCTAAAAGCGGGTGGCTATCTCGGGGCGCAAAACCAGTCCTACTTTGACTCCGTCGTCGAAATGGCCAGACCCCTCGGGGAGGCCTTCGAGTATGTGGGGAGTCCCGCGACTCATGCGGAAAAAGTCGAATTCATGAAATCGGTGGATGTCTTCAGCGTGCCAGCACGCTTCCAGGAACCAAAGGGGCTTTACGTGCTGGAGGCCTGGGCGAACGGAATTCCCGTCGTTCTGCCAGATCATGCTGCGTTTCCCGAACTGATTGATTCCACTGGGGGGGGACTCTTGTCCCGTAATGGCAGCACCGAATCGCTTGCCGAACTGCTTCAGCAGATTTTGCGAGATTCCAGCTTGCGGCAGCGTCTCGCGCGGGCCGGGTATGAGGGTGTCCGTTCGAAGCATGATCTGACTTCGCTGGCAAATGCCACCGGAACGCTCTTCAGCCACCTGCGATAGGAAGCAGGCCCGTTTGTACGGAGCTCTCAGTGAATGCCGGGGGCTGCTGTGCAGGATTCGTCCGCAGATTGATCAAATGGGTTCGGAATTCCCTTGCTGAAAGGCTGCTTGCCTCTGCTCGCAGCGTGATTTCGCGACCGCGATCGGTCTCCTTATCCCGCTTCTCAAGTAAGTCCGTTTCGCTGCCGCGGCGGGACGTGGAGGAGCCGGAGGTTCGGCGGGTTCTGCCGATGGGGTCGATCCAGAGCCGAAAAAGTGGAATTTTCAATACGATCCGAATGTTCGGTACAGTTTACCACACGACTGCGCCGATACTTCCGCTAGGCGCAGAATGCTGCGCCCGTTGAGTTATCGTTGCGTTGGGGAGCGGAGAACGGGCTTCTCGGAGCTGAGACGAGACTCGCGAACGTTCCGAGTTCACGGCGTTCATAGTCAGGGAACGACTGATGCGGACACGGCACTGGTTTGCTGTAATGATGGGTGGATGTTTGGCCTTGGCGGGCGTTGGTACGGCTACGGCCCAACCACCGGGAATGCCGACCAATGGGAATCCGGATCAGGTGGGAATGGGAATGATGCCATCGCCATTCGCGGGAGCGTATGGTCAGGTGCCACAAACCTACTCCGGGATACAGCCTGCGGGGTATCCTCCGAATGCGAATGCATGGCCGAATGTGTCGCCATTCGCGGGGCCTCCCGTGGATTCCACGGCCTATGAAGATGGGTTCTGGTTCAACAGAATCCTGCAGGGAAATCGTCGCTACTATTTCTCTGCAGAAGCGTTGCTTGCCCACACACGTGGGGGAGACTCGACTCTGATTGGTGCCCCCGGCGTCAATCCCGTGTCGATTGACGCTCTTCAAGGGCAAAATGGAACGGGTACGACTACGACAGGCAACCTGATCTTTGGGACGACCCAATTCAATCAGGCAGTCTTTACCACTGGTCCTTCACGCAACGTCAACGCCAATGGCGGCGGTGGCAACGGCGGCGGAGGCAACGGGACAGGTGGAGCGGCTGTCGTTAATATTTTTGCCGCACAGGATACGGGCAACCTCGCGAACGTGATGACCTCGGGCGGGTTCCGGGGCACGTGGGGTTGGTTCAATCCGGATGACACCGGGTTCGTGGTCTCGGGCTTTGTCCAGGGGCGAGCGACCTCCAGCTGGAATCTGGTTGATCCCCTGCTCGATATCAATGAGTTCAGTGGTAACTACAATCCTCTGTTGCACCTGCATGCCTGGTTTGGTTTGCCTCTGGGCAGTTCGGGAACGAACAGCACGATTACTAACTCCACCGGAACCATTTCGACCGGCACAGGTCCTGATGGAGATACCGATGGTGATGGCAAGTACGGTGCGGTCCAGCCCTACGACATGGGTGTGTACCTGCGGTTTAACTCGCAATTGATGGGGGCCAACTCGGACTATTACTTCAATTCCATCTATGAGCGTCGCGCTGTCAAGCTTCGCCCCTTGCTCGGTGCCCGGTACTTGCACTTGCGGGAAAGCTTCAGCTTTGACGGCTCTGACAGTGGACTGGGTTACACAGTCAACGATCCGTCATCCGGCGGAACTGGTGGTGGAGGTGGTAATAACGGCGGCGGTGGCGGGGGAACCACGACAGGGACGGGATATCTGACGCCATCTGCACTGGACGCAATCTTCTCGAACCCGAACGTGCTTCACTCGAATCTGGTCTCCTCCACTCTGTCACAGATGGCAGGTCCTGAAATCGGGTTGCGGTTTGATCTGGGACCTCAAAATGCCAAGTTCCAGATGTGGGGAAATACGAAGTTCGGAGCCCTGGCAAACGTGACCTCACGTCAGATCACGGGGTATGGGATCGGGAATGCCTTCAATATCATTTCTCCCAATACGGTACCTCAGATGCCGAACGACCCGACCCTTACGGCGTTCAGCACGAGCCAGACGACAACCAACTTTTCGCCAATGTTCGAGCAATCGATCAACGTCAAGTTCCCGGTCTTCAATCTGGTACCCTATCTGAACCGCCTGGAGGTCTTCGAGAAGGCCCAACTGCAAGCGGGATACACCTTCCTGTATGTTGGACAAGTCTACAGACCGCACAATACAATCATCTGGAACCAGTTCCCCAAGACACCGCAATTGAACGGTCAGAAGTCGGACTTCTTCAATTCGAACTTCAATCTGGGTGTTGAGTGGGAATACTAGGATTCCAGACTGTCAGACGGATCCTGGATCGAGTAGAGGCGGCACGAGTGGCCGCCTCTGAGCTGAATACCGTGAACCGATATGAATTAGGCCACTGGCCGGTCGAGTTGAATGCCAGTGCCTCGTGCAAAGTAAGCAATCCGCTTTGACGTAGACGAGTCGAGCCGGCCTTGCCCAGTTCATAGACCACGCAAAGAAGACAATATGTGGACTGTGGACGACGCCCTCCAGAAACTGGTCGCAACTATTACGCCCCTTGGTGTTTCCCAGGTACCTCTCAGTGAGGCTCTTGGACTGACACTGGGGGCGGACGTCATTAGCCACTCGGATTCTCCCCCTTTCGACAAATCGCTGATGGATGGTTACGCCGTCCGGGCAGAAGATGTCACCGCCGTGGGCACGTCGCTGAAAGTGATCGAAACGGTCACTGCTGGGCGCGTCCCATCGATGCGAGTCGGTCCGGGTGAAGCCACACAGATTATGACGGGGGCTCCTCTTCCCGAAGGAGCCGATGTGGTGATCAAGGTTGAGGACACCCGGCGAGACGGCGATCGCGTTGTAGTGCAGTGCGGTCCACCAACTATCGGTGCAAACCTGATTCGACGAGGGACGTCAGTTCGGTCAGGTGCATGTGTTCTGAGTCGGGGCCTGACACTGAACGGTGCCCGCATCGGGGCGCTTGCAGAACTGGGGTGCGCACACGTCACGGCCCGGAGACCCCCGAAGGTGTCCATTCTGGCAACAGGCGACGAACTCGTTCCGATCGAATCCGCTCCCGGCCCCGGCCAGATTCGCAACTCCAATGTTGCCATGCTCGCGGCCCAGGTTACAGCAGCGGGTGCCGAGGCAATGTCTCTGGGAATCGCTCGAGATAATCGAGACGACCTGCTGTCGAAGATTCGAGAGGGGTTGCAATCAGATCTACTGGTCCTGTCGGGGGGCGTCTCGGCCGGAACACTGGATCTGGTCCCGGCAACGCTGGCGGAAGCGGGGGTGGAGCAGGCCTTCCACAAGGTCGAAATGAAGCCGGGTAAACCTCTCTGGTTCGGTCAGTTCCGCGGCGTTGATCGATCAGCGTCTGTCAGTTCGGCGAGCCACTCTGCCTATGTGTTCGGTTTGCCGGGCAATCCTGTCAGCAGCATGGTCTGCTGCGAGATCTTTGTCCGGACGGCGATTCGCCGTCTGATGGGGGTCGATCCTGCAACACCCAGTCCGATCTTTGCGAAACTCGAGCACGCATACTCGACTCGGGCTGATCGTCCAACGTATCATCCCGCGTGTCTGACGTGGACGAAAGAGGGACTCAGTGTCCGGTTGGTTCCCTGGCACGGATCGTCTGACCTGTGCGGCACCGTTTCTGCGAACGGTATGGTGTTTCTCTCGGGCGAAGCTCGCCAGTTTCAGGTGGGTGATTGCCTTCCGTCGTATGCTTGGTAGAGGGTGTCAGCAGTCGCTCATCGGCGCAGGAATCGCTGTCTGACGCTGGCTTTCATGACATCTCGGGAAGTCGGCTGAGAGACCAGCAGGAACAGCGGAACACGGATGCTCGGGTCGAGCTGACGAGTCTGAGAGGATTCAAGACAAATGCTTTGCAAGTTGATGCTGCCAGAGATTCGTGAGCTGATCGAAAACCGCGATGGCACAACGCTGAGCGAAGCGCTGGATATGTGGCAGCCGGCGGACATTGCTGAATTGTTTGCTGATCTCAGCGACGCTGACCAGAAGGCGGCATTTCGTTTGCTGCACGGGCCCCAGCGCACATTGATCTTTGAATATCTCGACCGGCCAACACAACATATGCTGTTGGAAAGTCTTGAGCCCGCCGACGCGGGTGCGCTGTTCAATGACATGTCGGCAGACGACCGGACCGCTTTGCTGGAAGAGCTCGACGAAGCGGACCGCGAGAAACATCTTCAAACACTTTCAGCACAGCAGCAGGCGATTGCACGGTCCCTGCTCCATTATCCTGAGGACAGTGTCGGCCGATTGATGACGCCCGATTTTGTCGCGGTCCGCCCGAATTGGACCGTTGAACACGTGCTCGAGCATGTCCGTCGTCACGGGCAGGACAGCGAGTCTCTCAATGTCGTCTATGTCGTCGACCATGACATGCACCTGATCGATGACTTGAGAATTCGACAGATTCTGATTGCACCGGTCCACATCACCATTGAGCGGTTGATGGACTCCAATTACGTTGCGCTGCAGGCGACTGATCTGAAACGCTCCGCAATTGAAGTCTTCCGCCGGTACGATCGAACGGCACTTCCGGTGTTGGATGAACATCACAAACTGGTTGGGATCGTCACCATCGACGACGTGCTGGATGTCGCTGAACAGGCGGCAACCGAAGACGCACAGAAGTTCGGTGGACTGGAGGCCCTGAGCGAGCCCTATGCGAGCACGCCCCTCTTTACGATGGTGCATAAACGAGCAACCTGGCTCGTCATTCTGTTCCTCGGGGAACTTTTAACCGCCACGGTCATGGGATACTTCGAACACCAGCTCGACCAGGCGGTGGTGCTCGCGCTGTTCATCCCGCTGATCATTTCGAGTGGAGGAAATTCCGGTTCACAGGCCGCGACGTTGATCGTGAGGGCCCTCGCTGTGGGAGAGATTCGGCTTGTCGACTGGATGAAAGTCTTTCGCCGCGAGGTCATCTCGGGATCAATTTTGGGATTGTTGCTGGGATCGATTGGCTTCTTACGAATTGCGACATGGAGTTTGTTTTCCGACGTTTATGGCGAACATTGGGCGTTGGTCGGAATGGCAGTCAGTCTGTCCCTGGTAGCGATCGTGCTATGGGGGTCTCTGATCGGTTCGATGTTGCCGTTCGCTCTCAAACGCCTCGGGCTTGATCCTGCGACCTCCTCTGCGCCGTTCGTCGCCACGTTCGTCGACGTGACGGGATTGTTAATCTATTTTTCGATCTCAATCGTTGTTCTGGGCGGGACACTTCTGAAGAATTAGCCGTCGTCGCTATTCGGTTGCGCGGACCTGGCTTCTCGAAATCCTGACGCGCGATTTGAAACGGATGGTGACCACTTTTCGCGGTGCGTTCTTAAATCGTTTTTTGCTTCTTTTTGAATGGCGCTGCTTCAAAACAGCGCGAATTGATTTTTCGGACGCTCTGGTGTCGAAAAAAAACGACATTCATGTATGGAGTTTTGGACACAAAGTGCGTATTACTTCATGAAATGGATTTGTAGCATGCGACGGCGATCATCAGCCGGCGGGCCTTGAGATGGAGACTGTATTGTAATCGTTGCGGACGCGACGGTGAGCTGTCTAAAAACAAAACGAAATCGTGCCAGGGAAAAAGAAATGAATGATTTACTTTCCCCAAAGCAAGTGGCAAGAGCGATCGGACTCAGCGAATCGTCGATCAAAAGATACTGTGACCAGGGTGCAATTCACTTTGTGCGTACGCTCGGCGGGCATCGCAAATTGCCTCTGAGTGACGTGTTGAGGTTTGTCAAAGAACGCGAACACGTGATTGTCGTGCCCGGCGCTCTCGGGTTGCCAACCCGATCGCAGCGTTCCGAGATTGGGCTGGAGCGAGGGGTTAGAATCCTTGTAGATGCCTTGATCAAAGGAAATGAAGAATCCGTCTGGCAAGTCGTTTATGATCTTTATTTGGCCCGGCATTCCATCAGCACAATTTGCGACCGGCTGATGATCCCTGCTTTCCGCGAGATTCGTGAACGATGGGCGTCGTCGTCAATCGAAGTCTACCAGGAACGTCGAAGTTGTGAGTTCCTTCAAAGAGTCTTGTTCAATCTCCGATCGACCCTGAAGGCGCCCGACAAGGAATGGGATGCCTGCGGTGGAACTTTGGAAGACGATACCAACAGCCTTCCGAACGCAATGGCGGAACTGGTTCTGCGCGACTGCCTCTGGAATGCCACCTCGCTGGGTACGTCAATTCCCTTTGACTCCATGGTGAATGCGCTCAGCGACATGAAGCCGCGACTGTTCTGGCTCACCGCAACACGCATTTCTGATATTGATCGATTCGTCAAGCAGGTTGAATCATTGTCGCAAATCGCCGAAGCAAATGGCGTTGCCTTCCTGGTGGGTGGTAGAGCGGTCGACGAAGATTTGCGTCGGAGACTCGCGGGATTGTCGTGTCAGGTCTGTGAGTCGCTCCAACAACTCGAGAATCTGGCCAGATCTATGCGGCGTGCGGGGGCAACAAACGCGGGGTTAGAAACAGAGTCGTGAATCGTCCCCATATCATCTGGTTTCAACGCGATCTACGGATTGAAGATCATCCCGCCTTGCAGTCGGCCATCGAGCGAGGTGAACCGGTCGTCCCACTCTACATCCATTCACGTCCCGTTAACGATGAAACCGCTCCAGGTGCCGCAAGTCGCTGGTGGTTGCATCAATCGCTGATGCGACTGAATCGCGAGTTACAATCTCGCGGTTCCCGCTTGATCCTTCGAACCGGGGAACCGTTGGCCATACTGCTGGAACTGGTTGACGAGTTGGACGCGGTTGCCGTCTACTGGACTCGGGGCTACGAACCGGCGTTACGCAAGCGAGACGAAATCACGAAGCGTGAGCTCAATTCTCGCGGAATTGAGGCCGAGAGCTTCGGCGGCAATCTTCTCTTTGAACCGTGGGACATTCAAACCAAAGAGGGTCGTCCGTATCAGGTCTTCACCCCCTTCTGGAAGGCATGTCTCAAGGCTTCGCCCCCCGACGAACCACTTCCCGCTCCCGAGCAGATTCGGCCGCCAGATCAATGGCCCAATTCGTTGACGGTCGACGACCTCAAGCTACTTCCCACGATTCGCTGGGACGACGGTTTTCATCAGTTCTGGGAGACACCACAAAATTCCGCCGCAGATGTGCTGGATCGATTTCTGAAGTCGGCCGCGTTTGAATACGACACACAACGAGACTTTCCAGCGACACGCGGTACTTCACGACTTTCTCCCTACCTGCATTTCGGCGAGATCAGTCCACGCACGGTCTGGCACCAGACTTCAAAACTGATCGAAAAAATGTCGGGCAAGAGTGTCGCCACCGCGACAGAAACGGCAGGGCCTGACACGTTTCTTAAAGAAGTGGGCTGGCGCGAATTCGCACACCATTTGATCTATCACTTTCCGTCGACAGTGGAACGGCCGCTACGGGCGGATTTCGAGAGATTCCCGTGGCGAGAGGATCCTTCGGGTCTGGTTGCCTGGCAAAAGGGAGAAACTGGCTACCCGATAGTGGATGCCGGAATGCGCGAATTGTGGGCGACCGGGTGGATGCACAACCGGGTGCGGATGATTGTCGGTTCTTTTCTTGTTAAGGACTTGATGATCTCGTGGAAGTACGGCGCCGCGTGGTTCTATGACACTCTGGTTGATGCAGACCTCGCCAATAACACATTGGGGTGGCAATGGATTGCGGGCTGTGGGGCCGACGCGGCTCCGTACTTTCGAATTCTCAATCCGCAACTGCAATCGGAAAAATTTGATCCTCAAGGATCCTATCTCCGTCGCTGGATACCAGAACTGAAAGACCTTCCACTCCCCTGGCTGCATGCCCCGTGGACGGCTCCTGCTGGAATTCTTGCAAGGGCCAATGTTGTTCTGGGAAAGAACTATCCGAAACCAATCATCGATCATGGCGTTGCGCGTGAGCGAGCCCTCGACGGACTGCGCCAGATGAAAGACGCCCCGTAAGCACGGAATAGCTTTGCCGGGCGACGCATACGTCAGGGCTAGGTCGCGGCCTCTTCTCCATCCAGTCGCAGTGTCAAACATTTTGCGCTTCCACCCGCTTTGAGAAACTCGTCCAGCGGTGTGCTATGGGGAATGAAGCCGTGCTTTGACAGGCTGGCCTCCAACAGAGGGCAACCCTCATTCAGAACGACATGCCTTCCAACGACGACGGCATTACAGGCGAACCTCGCGGCTTCCTTTTCGTTGACTTCAATCAGGAGTGGGATCTGCTGAAGTGCACGGCGGGCGTAGTCATCGAATGCGTGAGGAAAGTAAATCGCAGACGTCGCATCGAGGGGACAAAAACACGTATCCAGATGATAGAAGCGATCATCGACCAGTTGCAGCGGGATGGCGCGGCAATTCAATTCCGATCCCAGCCACTGGATGGAAGAAGCATCACTGCGAACAAGGTATCCGCCGTACAACGTGTCTCCGCAGAAAAGAGCGTCGCCTGCTCCTTCAAAGTTCAGCCCAACCGGCAACGTGATGGTCTCGAATCCATTCGCGGTGAACCAGGCGTTGTCGATCGGTGTTTCGCCCTGACGTGCGGGATGTCGAAAGGTTGCAAGGAATATCTTGTTCTTCCAGACCAGACCCGCATTCGCGGTAAAAACCAGGTCGGGAAGGCCCTTGACTGGATCCATCAGACAGATCTTCACGTTGAGTTCGCGCAGCAGATCGTGCAACGTCTGCCACTGCTGCATGGAGCGGGCTGAGTCGCTGGGCGTGTCTCGATTCATCCATGGATTGATCTCGTACTCAATCCCGTAGTAGTCGGGTGGGCACATCAGGATCGTTGGCCGAATGATTTCTCGCATGATAGACCCCACGATTCAGAACGGTGTGACTTTCTGGAATCGTACGCAAGTGTCACCAATCTGTCTCAGTGCGCAACGTGACGACACCTTTCTGACGAGGGGACGACCTGAAGAATGGGCCCGTCGCAAATGGATCTGCTGTGCCCGGGGGGAGCAGTCCTTCGTGTGGCTTCGTAAAAGCCGGTCGAAGAAAACACGAAATGTTGACAGGTGTCGCGCGAGCGACGGGATTGCGGGCGAAAGATTAACTGTGCTCGCATCCTCCCCGAGTATCGTCCCAGGTCGCCGGCAGATTTCTATTCCGAAACTGATGGTGCGACTTTTCTGAATGAGTAGTACGGCCGTGACTGGTCTTTGATTCACTCTGTTCGCATCGCCGAAGGAACGTGATCACGGAGAGCACGACGTTGCGTTATAAGAAGATTTGGGGTATCAGTTGATTGATGTTCACTTATCAAGTCAGCTTGTCATCCCTGATGAGCGACGGAATACTGGAATCAGGAAGACAACTCAGCGTTGCCGATTCCACAATGGAATCTCTAAGTACGTGATAGACTACCGTTAAGGCCAAGCCACCTCCCTTCGCTTCGTTCTCGATGCAGGCCTGGAAAACTGACGAGTGAAAACGTGATTTCTGATCGCTGGTCTCAGTTGCCGAACCTCGATGTCGCAATCAATCCTGTCTTGATTGATGAAGCCGATCGTTGCGATGCAATAGCGATGAATCAGCCCTCGGAACTTCACGACCGCGCTGGTGTCCCGGTAATAGAAGAAACCCGGACGCAGTCGTCATTAAACCGACGAAAGGCGATAGCTCAATCTTTCCAGTTAAGGTTCGCTGGCGAGGTGAGCCTCGAGATCGGTGGACGCGTCCAACCTTCTGATGTTCGATGTCTTGTCGTCATTCTGATGTCGAACAATGTGCGAATATCGCGTCACCTGAGTCATCGGGCCGGTTCGTACAATGACCCGTTAAATCCAATTGAATCTTACGCGCTTACCACCTTCGGATCCCCGGTTTTAAAAGCCATCTGGACAAAATCCGGGCTTCAAGACACAAAGGGGGCTGATTCGATTCTGCTTGTCTGTGACTGTGGCAACTATTTTCGTTTGAATTCCCTCCAGAAGGGGCGAAACACGGGATGCCACAATTTAGCGAACCGACAACGGTACCAGAATAAAATTTCGCCAAGGCCCCTGCTGTCGATTGCCTGCCAATGCTCGAGGTGCTGAATCGCCCTCGATATCTGAGAGAGGTTGAGAAGAATGTCAGAACTCGTCATTCAGTCGGGCAAGCTCCAGGGGAAGCGCCTTGTCCTGCCTTCCAAGCAAATGGTGGTGGGACGGGACGACGACTGCGACTTGCGTATCGGTTCTGCACTCGTCAGCCGCAAACACTGCGTCCTGAAAAATACACCTGAAGGAATTCTGGTGACAGATCTGGGAAGTCAGAACGGAACGCTTGTTAACGACGCGCCAATCAAAGGGCCGACCCTGCTTCGAGAGGGAGATGTTCTCAGGATCGGTTCGACGTTGCTGCAAGTCCCTGTGAAGCCGAAGGCGAAGCAATCTGTCAGGAAGTTTGAAGAAAAGATCTCTGAAACGGAGATCGCAGACTGGCTGGCTGACGTCGGCTCGCACTATTCCAGCGCTGATACGGCGGTGTTACCGTCGTATACTCCCCCCGTCCCCGACGGGGCACCTGCGATGCCAGCAGACAAGCCGATGACGAACTCTGAACTTCAAAAGAAGCTCTCAGCCACTGATGAGGCCGCCGAAATTATTCGCAAACACTGGGAAGCCGTGAAGGCAAAACAGAAAACCAAATAAGCTCGACTTGCCAACCGGCGCAAGTGAGGCGCCATCAAAAAGGGCAGGATCAGAGGCTCATATCGCCTTTGCCCTGCCCTTTCCTGTTAGATGGTCCAGGACGTCTTCTCATCTCGACGGATCAGATAATTTCCTTGATCGGTTCGACATGCTCCACACCAACGAGCTTCTGGTCGAGTCCGCCGAAGTAGTAGGACAGGCCGTTCGGATCGAGACCCATCTGATGCAGCACGGTGGCGTGAAGCCGCTTCACGTGCATCGGCGATTCCACCGCAGCCGAGCCAAGTTCATCGGTCGTGCCGACGCTGACTCCTCCTTTGACACCTCCCCCGGCCATCCACATCGTGAATCCATACGCGTTGTGGTCGCGCCCTGTTCCCATCGCGTACTCTGCTGTTGGTTGCCGACCGAACTCTCCACCCCAGATCACCAGGGTGTCCTTCAGCATTCCACGCTGCTTCAGGTCTTTAAGCAGCGCTGCGATAGGTTGATCCGTATTGCCCGCGTGGAAATTGTGGTTCTTTTCCATATCGCTGTGGGCATCCCAGTTCGCGTCGTTATGGCTACCGCCGGAATACAACTGGATGAACCGGACACCCCGCTCAACCAGTCGACGCGCCAGCAGGCAACGTCGGCCGAAATCCTGCGTTCGCGGCTTGTCGATTCCATACATTCGCTGCGTTTCTTCGGTCTCCTGTGAGAAGTCGACAGCCTCCGGCGCGTGCTGTTGCATCTTAAAGGCCAACTCATAGCTGTTGATGCGCGCGGCCAATTCGGAATTGTCTGAACGCGTCGCTGCGTGTTCCGTGTTGAGATCTTTTAACGTGTCCAGAAGTTCCCGCTGCATCGCCCGTGTTGTGCCTGCGGGGGTGTTGAGGTCGATGATGGGTGACCCCTTTGAGCGAAGAATTGTTCCCTGATAGGTCGCGGGCATATATCCGCTCGACCAGTTCTTTGCTCCGCTGATTGGACCCCCGGACGGATCGAGCATAACGACGAATCCCGGCAGGTTCTCATTGACGCTGCCCAGCCCGTAGTTGACCCAGGAGCCCAGGCACGGACTACCGGAGGTAATCTTTCCTGAATTCATCATGAGCATGGCGGAACCGTGGATGGGCGAGTCCGCAGTCATGGAGTGCAGAAACGCGATGTCGTCGACGCAGGTGGCCAGATGAGGGAACAGATCACTGACCCATTTGCCGCACTGGCCGTACTGGTGGAAATCCCAGCGTGGTTCGACGATGCGGCCCTGATTTTTGTGACCACCGCGTCCGAAAGTTTTCACTTCAATGGTCTGGTTGTCACGGCCCTTCATGGCCGGTTTGTAATCAAACGTGTCAATGTGGCTCGGACCACCATACATGAAAAGAAAGATCACATTCTTCGCTTTGGGGGCGAAGTGGGGATCCTTAGGCGCTAACGGATTCTGGTGCCCGGTGATGCCAGCCGCATGCACCTGAGACAGTCCGAAGCGATCACACTGAAGCATCCCAGAGAGGGCGGTTCCCGCGAAACCTGCACCGGACTGCCAGAGAAACTCGCGCCGCGTTCGTCCGCAGAAGTTAGAGTTGGACATCGTTTTCTTCCTGATCATCTAGAGCTGTATGCCGGTTTGAGGCGGACGAATCTGACTGAAGCTCATGAAGCCAGGTCAGCGACTCGTCAACATGGATTTCAACATCAGTCGAGGTAGATCGACTCGTTCAGATTCAGTGTCATCAGACAAAACTGTTCCAGTGCCTTGTCCGCAGACAATCCGTGTTTGGTCTTAAGGTCATGGATCAGTTGGATACCGCGGTCAACCATAACCGGGTCGGGCTCTCGATTGAGCGCGATGCGATAGGCCTGGATCACCTGTTGCTTCAGTTCGGTCCCTTTCTCATCCTTCAATCGCGCCGCAAACACGACCGCCTGTTGATTCAGGAATTCCCCATTCAGCATCCCGAGTGCCTGCGTCGGCTGGGTTGTGGTGAATCGCGCTGCGCAACTGGTGTCCGTATCGGCTACGTCGAAGTCAGAGAGGATGGGGAGAATCAGTGAGCGTTTCACCTGGACGTAGACGCTTCTGCGGGATTGGTCTTCCTCTGATGATTCGTTCCACCCTGCTCCCGGGACGGACTGTCCCGCTTTGACTTCGTCGCTGATTTTGGGAAAAACTCCCGGTCCGTACATCTTGAGATTGAGTTTCCCGCTCACGGCGAGGATCGTATCGCGGATTTCTTCTGCACCCAGGCGCCGCATATCGTGCCGCCAGAAGAGATTGTTCAGTGGGTCGACCTCCAGCGGATTGGGGCCGTTGGTTGCACTCTCCTGTGACGATGTCTCTGCAGAGCGATGTGGTGCTCGTGACGACATGCGATAAGTGTTCGACATGACGATCAACTTCTGCAATCGCTTGATCGACCAGGGTGCGCCGGGAATCGTGCGAGTGGCCCCTGCTCCATCGGCATCGGCACCGCGCGTGAATTCGATCGCGAGCCAGTCGAGCAATTCGGGGTGAGTCGGGGGATCGCCGAGCAATCCAAAATTGTTCGGTGAGCGGACGATGCCGCGTCCGAACAGATGCTGCCAGATCCGATTGACCATCACGCGGGCTGCCAGACGGTTGTCCGGTGCAGTGATCCAGTTTGCCAGAGCGAGTCTTCGTCCGGAACTCGTCGCACCGGCAGAAGGCTCGGGGATCCGAGCATCGCCGCCACCAAGGGCGGAAAGATAGGCCGGAACCACTTTGTCCCCGGGAGACTGCGGGTTTCCCCGCTTCAGCAGCATCGTCTCAGGTGGC
Organism: Schlesneria sphaerica; assembly: GCF_044336245.1. Classification (NCBI taxonomy): domain Bacteria; kingdom Pseudomonadati; phylum Planctomycetota; class Planctomycetia; order Planctomycetales; family Planctomycetaceae; genus Schlesneria; species Schlesneria sphaerica. The sequence continues at coordinate 7,010,301 of NZ_CP172346.1, forward strand.
GTGGGACCGACTTCGGTCACACAAAGCGCCATGTCCACGTTGACCTTTTGATTCTTCTTCTGTTCCAACTGCTTCAAGAGTTCCGTATATTCCAAGTAGCGTTTTTCACCCAGGAGGGTCGGTCCCTGACTCGTGATCAAGCTCTTGAAGTCTCGCTGCTTCGTCGGAGCCGTTTCCCCGAGTGAAGCATCATTGCTGATCGCCGACAGGTAACGGTTGGTAAAGCCAGGACCTGACCACTTTACAATCAGCTCTTTGGCGCCGGTCGGTCCCTGGAAATAGTCCAGGCGAACCGGAGTACGTCCTTTCTTGAGTTCGATCGTTCGCTTCTGGGGATTTCCTGTACCGTGGATCCCATCATGCAGCAGAACTTCCTGCCCCTGGATCGAAAGGCGTGAACCGTCGTCGGAATCCAGAGTGAAAGTATACTCGCCGTCTGCGGGGACCTTCAAAATCCCTTTAAACACGAATCCGAACGAGAATTCACGTGACGCTGGCGTAATGTCGAAGAAGCCCTGCTCCAGCTTGCCAGTCGTTTCAGGTTTCAGCAAATCAAAGTCGGGCAATTTCTCCCACGTGTCACGGTAAAAGCGGTACTCCAGATCATCGAGATCGGGTGATTGCTGGCCAGTCGTCTGCGAATTCAGCTTCCCCCGAAACTCTTGTTCGATCTTTGTGATTGACGCCTGGATCTGGTCGAGTTGTGCCTGGTGCTCTTTCACCGCTGCCAGATAATCCTGCTTTGCGGCCTCGTCGCGGAAGATTGGCCGCTCGACATTGGGATTGGGATAGCCGTTGGGCGCGATCCCCTGGAAGAACGAGAGGAAGCTGTAATAGTCCTGCTGCGGAATCGGGTCGATCTTGTGGTCGTGACAGCGAGCGCAGTTCACCGTCAAGCCGAGGAAGCCTTGCGCGGTCGTGGTGATGATGTCATCGAATCCATCGAAGACTGCCAGAAGTCGATCGGCCGGTTCGTCGTCCCATTGGCCGAGCCGGTAGAAACCCGTAGCGATCAAGCCATCGGATCCTGCGTCGGGCAACTCGTCTCCCGCCAGTTGTTCACGTACGAACTGGTCGTATGGTTTATCGCTATTGAATGCGCGAATGACGTAGTCGCGATAACGCCAGGCATTGGGCTTGGGCCCGTCTCGCTCGAAGCTGTTGGTGTCGGCATAGCGGACGACATCCAGCCAGTGCCTGGCCCAGTGCTCGCCATAACGCTCTGATGCGAGCAGTCGATCGACGAGCTTTTCGTAGGCGTTCGCGGACTTGTCTGAAATGAATGACTGAATTTCTTCTCCCGTTGGAGGAAGCCCGGTCAAGTCGTATGTCAAACGACGGATCATCGCGAATTTTTCGGCTTCCGGAGCGGGCTTCAGTCCTGCCTGCTCGAGTTTATGGAGTATGAACGCATCAATCGGGTTCTTGACCCATTCCGAGTTTTTCACTTCGGGAGGGGGCGTCGACTGCAGGGGAAGAAAGGCCCAGTGCTCTTTCCAGTCAGCACCTTGGGCGATCCAGGCGGTCAGCAGTTCAATCTGTTCGACAGTCAGCGGTGGACCTTCGGGGGGCATGCGGAGCGAATCATCCGTGGCAGTGATTCTCCGAAGAATTTCACTCTCGTCCGGCTGTCCAGCGACGATCGGCTGAGCTCCAGAAGGCAACTTTTTGAAGACCGCGTGTTTGTCGTTTAGTCTCAGGTCCGCCTCGGCAGTATCCGGTCCATGGCAAGCGAAGCACCGTTTTGCCAGAATCGGCTGAATCTGGCGTCCGAAATCGATTCGGTCAGGCGATTGCGCGAATAGTCCAGAGGGAGCAACAAAGATGCTGCTGATCAGGATGACAGCCATCAGCCACTGTAATTGTCGTTTGCAAACCACGTTCATCCTTCCGCTTTCTGTCTCATTTGCGCTCGAATCGCATCGACATTGGTCGACGCTCTATCATACCGTTTTCAAGTCAAATCGCCATGAGTCGATCCGACCAAAAGCTATCGGAAACCGACATTCGGCCTGCGGGTGCCTTGGTTTACGTCGTTCGGGCAGATACCGACGATTCTCGGGAATGGCTGTCAGAATCGCCCATATGTCCTGAGCTGCAGCGATATCGAATCCGACATTTAGCCGTGGCCAAAATGGCTTCTCCGTTTCAAATCGTGAGGACACGGTTGTCCGGAAGTTATTTCCTTGCCTGTTTTGGCGGGGAAGGTCGAGTTCTCGTCGACGGTCGTTGGACGGATTGCGGGCCGGGGCAGGCAGTACTGCTGCCACCTGGCACGCTTCAGGCGTTTCACACGACACCAGGCCGAGTGTGGGACTTTTGCTGGGTTCGTTATCAGGAACGTGCCGGTCAACAGCCATTGATCTCGGCACACTCACCCGTCTTGACCGAGTTCGATCCGGAAGGGTTGCGTCTGGCGATTCTGGGACTCTATCACGAGTGCCTGTCGCGACAGAGCATTACCTTATCGGATAGCAACACTCCACCCTCGGATCAGACTGTCGTTGGACGATGGATCGATCTGGTGAACCACTACGTTCTGCGGTTTGCAGTTCCAACGCGACTGGACGCCCGAATCTGGCAACTCTGGGAACAGGTCGCAGCATCACTGGACCAATCGTGGACCGTCACACAGATGGCAGAAATCGTGCATCTCAGCGAGAAGCAACTACAGCGTCTGTGCCTCAGGGAACTCGGTCGCACTCCGCGGCAACAACTGATCTGGTTGCGAATGCGGAAAGCGGCGGAGTTGCTGTCAGAACGAAGTTCTACGGTCGAATCCATCGCCGTTCGCGTTGGCTACAAGAACCCCTTCGTATTTTCCTCCATCTTCAAACGGGTTATGGGCTGGTCCCCCTCCAATTATCCTCATCGCAAGTGATGAAGATGCTTTCACAGAACTGACGGACACGGAAACAATGTGCCGCGGTGCCAGTTTACAAACGCGATCGGATGGGTTTTCTGAATGGATGATTCCATGTGAGTTCCGGTTCCGGCATCACCAGCAGTGTGAGTCGTCAGGACTTAAGTTCGACAGGCAACTCGTCAATCTTTGCTGCCAGAATAAAATCGTTCTCTGACAGGCCGTCGATGGCGTGAGTCCAGATCTCGATGGTCACATTCCGATAACCGGCAATATGCAGATCGGGATGATGCCCTTCTGCTTCTGCGATCTCTGCAACCTTGTTGAAGAAGCGCATGCCCGCCAGAAAGTTCTTCACGGTCCAGGCCTTGCGAATTCGTTTGCCGTCGGCCGTGAGCGACCAGCCCGAGAGCCGGGTGAGTTGTGCTTGCGCTTCAACGTTTGTCAGCTTGGGAACGCCTCCTTCGCACGGCAGGCAGCGTTTTGCTCGGAGTTGTTCTGCACTTTGAGTCGTCATGATTTTTCTTCCAGAAGTGTCGTGAATTGTGGGCTGAATAACGTATTATAACATTTCCCGTGATCCCGCATGACGAGTTGAGGAGAAATCCAGATGGCGGACGCAATGCACTTCGAAGAACTGCTGCTGCGAGAATCGACTCGCCGTCACTTCTTTCGAGACTGTCGGGTGGGACTGGGGGGGATGGCACTGAGCGGTTTGATGGGCTCTGGTCGCGAAGCCTCTGCAGAGCCCCAACCATCGGGATATGGCGGTCGCGATCGACATCACCCGGCAAAAGCAAAGTCCGTCATTTTCCTGTTTATGGCAGGTGGTCCCAGTCAGCTAGAACTGTTTGATCCCAAGCCCAAATTGCAGGAGCTCAATGGGCAGGTCATTCCCGAGTCATACGTCAAAGGGAAGCGATTTGCCTTCATCAAGCCAGACGCGGCACTCTTGGGGACCGATCGCAAATTCGGTCGATATGGAGAGTCAGGGGCCGTCATCAGTGATTGCCTTCCCCATCTCGCGACCGTCTCAGACGATATTTGCATCGTCCGCTCAATGTCGACGGACGTCTTTAATCATGGCCCCGCAAAGCTCTTCATGAACACGGGATCGCCCCAGTTCATGGGCCGACCCAGCATGGGTGCGTGGGTGACCTACGGAATCGGAAGCGAATCGCAAAATCTTCCGGGCTTCATGGTGTTACAGTCGGGACCTCGCGGACCTCGCGGCGGGGCTCCCCTGTGGTCCAGCGGATTCCTTCCCACCAAGTACCAGGGCGTTCCCCTGCGCTCCGGGAAAGAGCCGATCTTGAATCTGGGCAATCCGCCCGGAATGAGTTCCGTTCAGCAGCGCGATTTCATTAGTGCGGTGAACGATCTCAACGGAATTCGCCACGAGTTTACGCAGGATTCGGAAATCGCCACACGCATTGCCTCGTATGAGATGGCGTATCGCATGCAAACCAGTGCCCCTGATTTGATGGATCTTTCCGGAGAGACGAAAGAGACCCTGGAGCGGTATGGGGCGGAACCGGGGAAACACTCCTTCGCCAATAACTGTCTGCTGGCACGGCGCCTGGTCGAGCGCGGCGTTCGGTTCGTCCAGCTTTACCATACTGACTGGGATCACCACGGTAACGTGGGAACGGAACTCGGAACGTCGCTCGATGAGCGATGCAAGGAAGTTGATCAAGCATCCGCAGCTCTCGTCTATGACCTGAAGCGGCGTGGTTTGCTTGATGAAACAATCGTGGTATGGGGAGGAGAGTTCGGTCGAACGCCCCAGGGAGAACCACGGGATCTGAAGGGGCGTGACCACCATGTGGAAGCTTTTACCATGTGGCTCGCGGGGGGAGGTATTAAGACCGGTCAGACGATCGGTGCCACCGACGAGATTGGATATTACGTCACCGAAGACAAGATCCACGTGCACGACCTGCATGCAACAATGCTGCATCTGTTAGGGATCAATCACCTCAACCTGACATACAAGTTCCAAGGGCGGAATTATCGATTGACTGACGTGCATGGCCAGGTCGTCGACAAACTGCTCGCATGAAGAACTGGCGGCCGGTGACTGGGAGCGAGTAAACGTGGGCCCGTGCTAGTTGAGGCGGTAAAGTGTTCCGTCTGCAGCGACGGCGTAGAGCGTCTCCTGTACCTGACGCAGTCCAATCGACAGGCCTTGGGGCAGATCGAATCGTCGCAGTTCGGTGCCGGTCCGGGGATCAAGCACGAGGACGGTCCCGTTACGACAGCCAAGCCATAGTTGGTCGCCCACGAGCAATGCGGGACCGACCGGCTCAAGATGTTCCAGTGGATACGTCCATTCTGGGGTGAGTGTCTTCCCCTGGGACAGTGACCGTAGTGTCTGGTCTCCTGCACGCACGACAATTGACTGTCCCACTTCCCAAAGTTGTCGGATCGGTGCCGGAAGACTGATCTGACTGTCGACATCGAACGAACGCGTACTGAGTTGCTTGAGGCTGCCTTGTGCATCAGCCACGTACAGTGACTCACCTCGCACAAGGGGCATGACGTCCACAGGATGATCCAGTTGGAGTTCCGCGGCGCTTGCAAGATGAGGAATGTCACCTGTTCGAAACTGAACCCTCGTCAGGCGCCCCTTCCCGTCAATCGCGATGAGTTCGGTATCGCTGATCCGAACGAGATGAGTCCACCGATGTTCGTCCGATTCCCCGACGGGCAGAATTAGATCCTGCGCGGCCTTGCGGTTACCGGACAGCAGCTTCAGGCGGGAAGGAAGTGGGACCACGATTCCGTCGTTTAATTGAACGGGATCTGTCTGAGGAATCTCATCCAGTTTGTGGCTTTCGACTAACTGGCCCGATGCGTTGAGAACGTGCATCTGGACAGTTTCGCCTGCAGCGATGATGGCGATGCGCTGGTCGTGCAGGACCGTTGCTCGTAGGGGATGGCTGATGTTCGCGGGCAGATTCAGGTCCGTTCCGGACTTCAGTTCAATTCCCCCCTGCGCCAGCCTCGTTTTCCCGATGTTGTAAACAGTCCCGCTTTCTCCGACAGAGATCAGGCCGCCATCGCGAGTTGACACCATCGTCAAAGGGCCGTCCCCCAGGATGCATCGCCAGGGGCTTGTCAGACGTTCCCGTTCGAACGCGGAAAAGGTGACTGCTTCGCTGTAGCGAGACTTTCGTGCGACGAAGAACTGTTCCCCAATTGCTTGCAGAGGTTGTGAAGCGATCCCTGGTGCTGCGAAGTTGGAATCCATGCGGATTGCGTTGCCGGTGATTTCAAATCGGCGAAATGCCGACCCCGCAGACCAGAATTGATTGTCGGGGCCCAATGCCACAAACAGGGGGGAAGCAACCTGATGGGATTTCGCACTGGTGTCCGCCCGGTATTCACCGACAGACACAATTCCCTGATGACCCGGTTCATCAGAAACGGCGAACGCGGCGAACTGTTCTCCCGAAGAGGGAACGACGAGCTGATTACCGCGAAGCACCGGAGTATCCCTGACCTGGCCATTGATTCGGGTCGAGTTGAGTTCGACGAGAGAGTCGCCCGGCTGGCTTGCGTTCCATAATCTCAGCCTCGTGCTTTCCGCGCGGTCGTTCTCACAGATCAGTAATAAGTCCCCCATCATTAACGGAGGGGCTGTTACAGAGCCGCCTGAGTGATCGGTGAAGGTGGTTGCTGTGGCTGACAGCGCGGGTTTGGACGAGGTCGTGTGCACCGAAAGCGAATAGATCATCGCAATCTCGCCCGGTACGAGCAGGTGGTTACCGTCTCTTGACAGCACGGGAGGAGTTGCCAGGTTTTGCGAGAACGAGACGGTCGCGGAGAGGCGTCCTGTTTCGACTTCGATCCTCACCAGTTTGTTACCGCGGAGGGAACAGTAGAGCTGTCCCTCATGGATCAAAGGCTTTCCAATCATCGGGGCATTCAGCGGCTGTTTCCACACCAGTTCACCGGTTGCAATTTGACATGCCTGCAGAGTGTTGCTGCGAGTATCAAACAGGACGACAAGTGATTGCGATCCCTGCGAGACGATCGGAAAGAACGGGGTCAGGAAACCGACGACTCGCCGCCAGACTAATTCTCCGGTCGCCGGGTCGATGGCGTAGCAAGAATCCTTGGCCGTGACAAACACGATTCTTCCGGTCGTCTGGTCATCCATCCGGGACCGGGAGTGTGACACGGCGAGCACGGGTTCAGGAGACCAGCGCGGCTCGTCCGTGGTTTCTGCGGCGCGTTCTGTCTCATCGGTGGCGATCAATGATTTCTCCAGATCGAGCGCCTTCTGCTGTGCATCCTTGACTCGTCTGACGTTCTTGAAATCAGGGAAGGACCTGACGAGCCGTTCGCGTTCCGAAAGTGCGACCATCGGCTTTTTATCTGCAATCGCGGCGTCGATCGCAGCCATGGCTGTGTCGAACGTTCGCTGCTTTTCAATCGCATTCTTGGCCCTGCCCCGTTGCTCGACGATGCGCGCCACTGTTCCGGTGGGTGGCGCTGCCGGATCGGAATACCGCTCAAGCAGATCCTGCGCATCTTTAGACAGCACTAGCAGGTCCGGATTGTGGCTCGTCTCTGCCGTCTTAGCGGATCCCAGTGCAATCTGTTCTGCATACTGAAACAGTGTGGAATGCAGCGTCGAGAAGTCGGAATCATTCCGATGTGCTCTGATCATCTCGTTTAAACGCGCAAGGCCCTTTTCCCACGAAGGGACCGCGCCAGAGATCTCTTTCTGGATTTGAGACTTTGCCAATCCGCGCTCGGCCTGCCGTCGCAGTGCATGTCGAGGGTGCTTCTCAATAAACCGCTCAAAACTGGCGATCGCCTGCGAATACTGACCGTCGTTCATTTCAGCAACGGCACGGTCATACATGCGATTGGTCTGTTCCCGGGCCATCAGGAACCAGAAGATTCCTGTGATGAGCAGCAGCGCCAGTCCTCCCCCGGCCAGAGCCAGGACCAGCGGAGATTTGAGTACCTCCTGTTCTCCTGGGCGGACGGGCGGCCGATCAAACAGCGTCCCCGCGGACTTAGCCTGCTTTTTTGATTTTTCCCGGGGAACGTCAAGGAAATCATCCTCATTCTCATCCTCGTCGCCAAAGAGCGAATCGATCATGGCCTGTGATTCAGTGATCACCGGCCCCTCGAACAGGGAAAGATCCTCCGGTGGCTCCTCGCGCTGCGTCTTTCGGTCACGCTTGCGACTGGTTGCGGGTGGTGGCGGCGGTGGGAGTTCGGGGGCAGGAACCTGCGCCGAATGTGGATCATCGTAAACGATACGACTCTCACCCAACTGTATGACATCGCCCGACTTGAGAGTCAGATGCGCCACCTTCTTCGAGTTGACTTCGACCCCGTTCCCGGTGGCTGCGGTCACTTCAAAACCGGTCTTGTTCCAACTGACCCTGCAATGCATCGCGGCAATATCGGCATCGGAGATACAGATGTCGTTGAATGGCTGACGCCCGATTGTCAAAGGCTGCGAACGAGACAACTCGAATGACTCTGTCGAACCATCGTTCCGTTGAAGTTTCAGTGAAGCCATTTTGACATTCATCAAGGAAATAGGGGTTGGCGTTCGGGTTTCAGCGTAACAGGGGCTGAATACCCTCAGTCTGCTTTCTTTCGCGATGTCATTCTGATTTTCTGCATTCCGACTTCATTTGCTGCGTCAATGACCGCGATCACGTGACGATGCTGGGATTGGGAATCGGCCGTCACCAGGAGTTCGGTTTTTTGTTCCTTGCGCATTTTGTCGCGCAGGGTTTCTGCCAGTTGCGCTGCGTCCCCCAGCGGTTCGTCATCGATCCAGATCGTATTGCTGTCATCGATTTTGACGATGATCGATGTCCCCAACAGGTCTTCCATGATCTGAACCTGCTGGCTTGCACCCTGCTGGTCGGGGTCAGGGAGCGGGACTTCGATGCTTTTTTGCAGACTGAACGACGCTGAAACCATGAAGAAGATCAGCAATTGAAACGTGACATCGACCATCGGTGTCAGGTCCATTTCCTCATCACCTCGACTACGCCGACGGATCGACAGCGGCGCGTATCGCTGCTCTTCGTCTTCCTCGTCTTCATCATACTCGTCGTAAACCTGGTCCTCTTTGGGGGCATCATGGCTTTTGTCGAACGAGAACGGAGGATCGGAAGACTGCGCAGGTATCGGCGTCTCCGAAACCAGTTCCGGATTCGCGTCCAAGGGGAGATCCGACGGACCTGTCCATTCTTCTTCCTCGCTCTCAAGCTCCTCTCCGTTCCGATCGTTTGAGACCGGTTCGTCTGACTTTCGTGCCGCGTGCTCGGGTTTGTTGGTAGCGGGAACTACGTCGGGCTCGTTGTCGGCCTGCGGAATTTGTTTCGGCGCGGCTGGAGTGAAGATGTCCTGCTCGGGGACCTGGGTCTGCTCGCCGCATGTCGGGCATTCCACAACCGCACCGGCCTTCCGGCTGGAAATCGCCATCAATCCCTGACAGTGCGTGCATCGGAAACGAATCGGCATAGAAGCGACCGGTAGAAGAGCGTTAGGAAAAGGTGCCGTTCAATAAGTTAGCAGTTTCGGGTAGCGGTTCGCATTCGACTTCACGTTCGCACCGATGAGCGAATCGTATTTCGTGTCCGGTAGGTTTCGGCGAACTGACCGGGTCACTCATCTGGTTTGTCTCCCACACCCATGTAGAGTTCGGCCCCTTCGACTCCTTTGATTGTTTGAGCCACCTCGTCGACGAGTCCGTGCAGAACGTCTCCTTCCGCTTTGAGGACAAACTTCTTTTTCCCGTCCCGCATGTTCTCTTCGACGTATCGGCGCACTTCATTCAGATCTGCTTCCGGTCCCTGTCCATCGCCAAGGACGATGCGGGGCGAATCGGCGGAACTCGATGGAGCAAAAATCGTGAGCACCGCGGTGCCCGACGAATCGACGCCCACGGTATGTTCCGCGGGTGGTACATCAATATCGGGCGTCCCCTGCATGGTGGAGGCGACCATGAAAAAGATGAGCAGGAGGAACGTCACGTCGATCATGGGAGTGATGTCCATTTCCCCGTCGGCAATTTTGCGCCCTCCGCCGAACGATCCTCCATTCGTAAACAGGCTGCGCTTTGCCATGTCGGACACCTTGCTGGAGATTCACGTGAAGAGAGCGATCGACGGGCAGATTTCCACACGGGGATTGACTCCTGCAGCCACGAAAGAGGTCTTTTCCGAAGCTGCATCCCGTGCGACGAATTTACTTCCGTCTGGATGAGACGAGTTCAAGTTGGTCAAGGAATTTGCCAATCTGGTGTTGAACGCTGTCTGTCAATCGGCCAATCCGAACCTGCATGGACGCCATACACATCACGAGGGGAATTGCGATCATCAGACCGACGGCCGTGGTAATCAGTGCAAAGCTGATGTCGTTCGCGAGGCTGGCCGGATTCACACCTGTCGCCTGTTTACCGGCAATCTTTCCGAATGCCGCGATCATCCCCAGCACGGTTCCCTGCAATCCGAGCATGGGAGCGGTCTTTACCACGGTATTGACCCAGGACATCTGATAGTCCAGTTCTGTCAGCACTTCGCGTTCGAATGTTTCACTCATTGCCTGCCGCAGTTTGGCGGGGTGCCACTGCCGGTTTGCCATCGCAATGAGAATGAGTTGCGGAACAGCCTTGGACCAGTAGGGCGGCGAGTCGCACAAGGTCACAACTTCATCGAACTCTCGATTTTTGAGATGTTCATTCACCTGATTCAGGAATTCGTCTGCTATTGCCTCGGAGCGGAATTTCTTCTGATTGATCCGACGAAAGATCAGCACAACCAGAAAGATTCCATATACGGCCGCGATACCCTGCATCGGATAGATCAGGTTGCTCATCAGGTCGACGAGCGCGGTCATGTCCATAAGGACTCTCCAATTTACGATGACAGAGGTTCGAAATGGCCCAAAAGAGAGAGGCACCTGGATGGGCGACGAAGATACCCTAAACGCCATCCGTTCGAAACCGATCGCAGGTTCGTGAGATTCCAAGATGAATAACGTTACTGGCCGCGACCAGGAATAAATCGATCGACCCAGTCACGACGACGGACTTCGATTCGCCCTGCCGTTCAGGATTGAGGATGGGTGCCCAGAGTCGGGCGGGACGGAAAGGTTCATCGTGCCTCACCGCGCGGGGCTGCGTCGTAGCGGAACTGTCGGAAGATCCTCGACAGAGTTTTGCTTAGATTTCAAGGGTAGTAACGGGGGCTCCTGCACGCTTGCCCCCGCGAGATGTCGCGAAGCACTACTGACCGAGATCAAATTGCGAATCGAAAGGCCCGAGGTCAAACGATCGCAGGGAATGTTTCCGAGCGTGCGTTGCCAGGGAACCTCCGATTGTATTCAGAAGCTGACCGTCAGGTCTCACTGATGATCGTGGTCAAGCCCCGATGCGCTGGCGTCGGCTGTCGACTGGGGGGGCCCCTGAAGCATGAGCGGAACGCGCAGTTCCGGAAAGTCCGGGTCCGTGGTTCTAATTCTCAGGAGGATCTGGGTCCGGGCTGGTGGCAGTTCGCCAGCAATCGAAACGCGGACTGTGTGCTGAAATTTGCCCGTCGGTGTTCGTGAAGTCTCGCCAATCGCAGCTTCGACGAGATCACTGTTCACGATGAGTTCCTCAATGTCGAACATCGAGCCACGTCCGTCGGTCACAGTGAAGTCATAGGTCGTGGGCTCTGACCCCTTGGGGTGATAGACGATCAGAGCCGGAGGCGAGACTGTCAGTGTCGCAGGAGGAATCTCCAGTTTCAGCGTCAACCGCGTTTCCCTTGGCTCGGGATCGGTATATTTCACATCGACCGTGTATTCGTGCGGACCGACAGTGGTATTCGCGGGTTGCATCCTGACAATGATCCGTCCCTGTTCCCCGGGGGGAATGACCTTGTCGGAATCACCCTGCAGCAACGGCGTAAGGCACCCGCAACTCGGTTCCATCGCGGTGATTCGTACCGGCTCCGTTCCCCGATTCTGAAAGACGAATGTCGCAGGGACTTCTGCGGTGGGATGAATCTTCCGCAAGTCGACGGCGTACTGATGGAAGGCTAAAGCGGGCTGGGAGGGAACTTCGATCGACAACGGAATCGATCGCACCCCCGTGTGAAACAGAATGCCCAAACTGGCAGGGGTGATCGCCATGGCCCAGGCCATCAAGTGCACCGTCACGGTATTGGTTTTATTCATAGAGAAAGTCCGCAATTGACGATGAATGATTCGGATGATCGCCCGGCATGTGCTGAAGCCCTCGGCTTCCGCGAGCAGTTCCTGTACTACGTGCAAATCCTTCACAGATCGCCGATGTCGATGATGCGGCGGTCGAGGCAAATCTGCTGGCCATTCTCGAAACGCTTCACTCAGCCGTTTCCAGGGGATGGGCCACCAGATTTGCTTGCCGAATCAACGCTTGACGCGAAGATGATCTGTAATTGTGTGGCTTGTAGCAGCAGTCGGTTTTCAGGGTCAACGTGAATCTGAATCCATCTTGACGGCTCTGCGGTGAGGTTTAGAATTCAGACCAGCTGGACGAGCCTGGTGTCGGCTTTGATGGGCTCGTCTCTCTTGCGCTAAGATCGGCCACGCATGCGACATTTCGTCGTCGGTGACTGATCTGATCGGCTGATATATCCGGCACATCTTCAAATGACTGACGAAAAGCTGAGACGGGGTATCATCGTTGAAGCGGCCCGTTTGATGTACTCGCGGAACGAATCCGAGTACTACAGGGCGAAGCTCAAAGCGGCCCGACGAATCTGTCGGGGCTGGGTCAAACCCTCAGAACTCCCCACGAACGCGGAGATTCGCGACGAAATTCAGCGAATGGCCACGCTGTTCGAAGGGAACGGAAGGTTTGAACGACTGAGGGAAATGAGAGTCGAAGCCCTCAGAATCATGCGGCTGTTGTCCCATTGTCGCCCTAAAGTGATCGGTAGCACTTTGACCGGACACGTCCGGCAGGGGTCCGACATTGATATCCATGTCTTCGCCAGCAGCATCGACACCGTGACGGGCAGTCTGGATGCGGAGGGAATGGACTACGAGGTTGAGAGAAAGCGGGTCCGGAAAAACGGCGAGGAACAGCTCTTCACTCACGTTCATATCCGTGAACGGTTTCCAATCGAATTGACGGTGTATTCACCGGATAAATCGAGTTTCGTGTTCAAAAGCTCGATTACCGGCAAGGCAATGGAGCGTGCGACACTACCGGAATTCGAGCAATTTCTACGCAGCGAATATCCCGATGCCGACCTCGAAGTCGAACTGGCAACCGCAGATGAAGCGATTGATCGCTTCCAGGTTTATCGCTCGTTGCTGATTCCTCTGGAAACTGTGATGCAGGATGAGTACTACCATCCCGAAGGGGACGTTCTCTATCATCTGCTACAATGCTATGTCCTGGCGCGTGACGAGCTGCCTTACGACGAAGAGTTCCAACTCGCAGCACTCTTGCATGACATCGGTAAGGGGCTCGACAAAAACAATCACGTCGAAGCGGGTCTCGAAGCTCTTGAGGGGCACATCACCCCCCGAACCGCCTGGCTGATTGAACATCACATGGACGTTCACAAGATTCGTGACCGAACCATTGGACATCGAGCCTATCAGCGGCTGCGGGAGTCGCCCGATTTCGAAGACCTTTTGCGATTGGGAGCCTGTGACCGCGGAGCACGCGTTTGCGGTGCGATTGTTCCCGACGTTGAAGATGCGCTCGATGAACTGCGGGATCTTGCCCGAACGTATGGGTGATCAAACGGGGGGCAGCAATCCCTGTCTGAGATGTCAGAGCTTCACGTTGTCGCTCTCTTGAACCCGTGGGATTGAAGGTCTCGTAAACGACTTACTGTCCCGAGCCGTCGTGCGCTTCCTCGCCTATGCCTTCAGGTGCGGGGCGAGGAGCGTATGTCATCACGACCTGTGGATTTTTGAACTGACATCTCCAGTTGCAAACGCAAAGTGCCAGATGGCCCGATTTTTGGTTCCTTCGGCGTGCGCGCGTAACCAAGTTGCCAGCCACGTGAAACTGGATTTCTTCTGGATTGACGACCAGTTTGATTTCCGTCCATTCCCCCGTATCGATCAAGGGCAACGGGATTGGCTCAACTTCATCTTCGGGTGCTTCCAGAACCTCGATATATCCCGTCGACTTATTTGTCCAGTTGCAGATGATGCCGCTGGTTTCCTGTTCCTCATTCGGCATAAAGACCACCTTGATACAGCCATATCGGTCCCGTGTGAGGTTGCGAAAACTCGTGGTGAATGTCCATTCAGGACTGTCGATCGCGAAAAAATTGACCCAAACTGTGGGGGATGCAGCAGTGGCATCGAATTCAAAGTACTCGTCCGTAACTTTGACATCGTCCGGATTTCCTGCTCCGATGGCCGTTTCGTTCAGCAGACCCTTGAGCTGCTTGAAAGAGAACTTTGCCGTTGAGTCGCCAGTGGCCGATTCGGCATCCGAGGTCGCTGCACTGACCGATTCTGAGTCATTGGACGAAGATCGCTTTGTCTCCCCTTTGGGAAACGTCAAGTACCCCGCCAGGACGACCAGTGAGACGATTGTCGTGGCAAACCAATGATGCTTCTTCAGTCTGGAGAGAGGCTCGGCGACCGGCTGCGCACGCATGTTTTTGCTCGAAATTTCTGCACCTGCGCGTGCTTCGGCAGGTGGAGTGACAAGATCGTCGAACTCAGGAAACTGCTGAAACTTCATGTCTGCTAGTGATTTTGACAAGAGATCGGCCACCTCTTCTGCAGAGCGATAGCGACTCTCAGGCTTTTTTGAGTGCAATGTTGCCACGATCTCACACAATGACGTGGGGACTGACGGCACGGTCGACTGAATTGATGGGGGAAAGTCCTGGATGACCTGATTTAAAATCGCGGTTGTCGACTTTCCTTCGAACGGTGCCCTCCCCGTGATCATAAAGTACAGCACGCTGCCCAGGCTGAATAAGTCCGATCGTTGATCGACATCCTTTCCTTCGGCCTGTTCCGGCGCCATATACATCGGCGTTCCGGCGATCAGTCCACCTTGAGTGAAGTTGATCTTCTGAATGTCACTCGCCAATCCGAAATCCGTGATCTTGACACAATGACCATTGGCTTCTTCCAGCAGAATATTAGACGGCTTGATATCCCGATGGACCAAGCCCTTCTGATGAGCGGAAGCCAATCCCCTGGCGATCTGATGACCAATCTCGAGGACGGAACTGAGTGGCAGTGGACCCGTCACTTCGACCAGACGCTGGAGTGTTTTTCCGGGAATGTATTCCATCACGAGAAATGGAATCGGTTCATCGTGGATCGAGTAGATGTCCACGACATTGCTATGGCGGATGGCAGCGACTGCTTGCGCTTCCGAAAGAAAATGCTGACCCGTTTCGCGTCGGGCGGTGGACATCGGAGCCAATAACTTAATCGCGACAACTCGGCGCAGCCTGGTGTCGAACCCCTCCAGCACAATTCCAAAGGCTCCTCGACCGATGACTCGCCGGATTTCATAGTTCAAGAGTCGACCGATTGAATTCTTCTCGTCGGATTTCTGCAGAATGGCAGACAGGGCTGCTTCGTCCGATACCGTTCGGATGACTTCGGTTACTGGCGCATGTTGCTGTTGCACCGCCAAGGTCTTTTCTGCAGCGGCATTGGAATCACCACCCGTGCCCCCCTGCTCTGTCCGCTTCGCCAGATCAATCGTCACCAGATCGTCCGAAGGCGGAGCATGCTTTTCCTGTTGAAGGGCATCGATGCGAGTGCAGATTCGTCTTCGCAGAGCAGTGTCTTCGTGGCAAACTCGGTCAATATATTCCTGGCGCAGTGTCAGATCCGATATGGTGAGGGCTGCGAACGAGATTTCGAGTTCGTCCATTCAAGTTACTCTCATAGAAGCACAATCGACGACTAACTGTGCTTTCTACTGTCGGACAAACCGCAGAAATGACGAGTCAGTGGACACTGCGTAAGGGGAACGCGATAGTTACCATAAACGAAAACAGATGCCAATTCATCTGGCAAACTATGCAGGTGGCGAACGACGCAGGACAGGCGCATCGCGAATTGACGGCAGCGATCGAGAATGAATCCAGTAAACGAAAACCGACAACAGGGACAGTGCTCATGAAAAACGTGCCGGACGCCTCTCGAAGTGTGAGACCCTCCCGATTGAAGAGCGCCAACTTCTCCAATGGGCAGGACAATCAACCGTCAATCACACGCCGTGGATTTCTCGCAACGACGACGGCAGTTGCTGCCAGTACATTTGCTGCGCCCGCCATTCTTCGCGCTCGAGGTGTCATCGATAAGTTGAATATCGCCGTGATCGGTTCCGGTGGCCGTGGCGCGGGAAATCTTGAGGCCGTCGCCGGGACAGAGAACATCGTCACCTTGTGCGATGTCAATGAAAATAATCTCAACCGTGCTGCTGCCGCACATCCCCGGGCTCGGAAGGTCGTCGACTTCCGGAAGGTCTTCGATAATCCGCACGAATTCGACGCTGTGATTGTCAGCACCTGCGAACACACTCACGCATTCGCCACACTCGCTGCTTTGCAACTCGGCAAACACGTTTATTGCGAGAAGCCGCTGACTCACAGCATCTGGGAGGCACGCGTGATTCGCGAAGCGGCTGCGAAGGCAAATGTTGCGACGCAAATGGGAATTCAGATCCACTCTGGAAGTAACTACCGCCGCGTCGTGGAATTGATTCAAAGTGGAGCGATTGGACCCGTGCGTGAAGCCCACGTCTGGACCTCGCGATCCTGGGGACTGCAGTCCGCTGAAGATGCCCAACGGTTTGGTGACATCGTGTCGGTGACAGAGCGTCCAAAAGAGGAAGATCCGATTCCTCAAGGCTTGGACTGGGACCTCTGGCTCGGTCCCGCACCCGCACGTAAGTTCAACAACGTCTACTTCCCCGGGCCTAAGTGGTATCGGTGGTGGGAATGGGGCAGCGGGACGATGTCAGACCTCGGAAGTCACTTTAATGACCTCCCCTTCTGGGCGCTCAAACTGCAGGCGCCACTGACGATTGAAGCGAGCGGCCCTCCGCCGCACCCGGACCTGGCACCCGCCTCGATGCATGCGAGCTACGAATATGGCGCGCGGGGCGACATGCCTCCCGTTCGTCTCACGTGGTATCAGGGGACGCATAAGCCAAAAATCTGGACGGAAAAGGGAATTCCCCAGTGGGAGAATGGTCATCTGTTTATCGGAGATAAGGGAATGCTGCTGTCAGACTACGGCCAGCACATCCTGCTTCCCGAAACCCAGTTCAATGACTTCAAACGTCCGGATCCATTCATTCCCGAGTCTCCCGGGCAGCAGGCAGAGTGGGTACGGGCTTGCAAAACGGACCTGAAGACGACGTGCAACTTCGAGTATTCCGGGTGGCTGACCGAAGCGAACCATCTTGGAAACGTCGCCTACCGAGTCGGCAAGAAGCTGGAATGGGACGCTCAGAAGCTGAAATGCCCCAACGCGCCGGAAGCAGATCAGTACATTCGCCGCGAATATCGACCAGGCTGGAAACTGATCTGAACTGGCCGTCTTTCCGGAAGCCGACTATCGACCGATCCTCATGATGTCGGCGCATTTCCAGCCAGCGCTAGACATCGTGAGGCGAGTCGGTAAGCTTTTTGATGTGACGGGCTGGCCAGATGTTAGGCCGGCAACTGCCCCTGTTTCGACTCCAACGAGGACCATCATGGACGACGTCCAGTCTTGCTGCCGCCGATGGATTACACCCCTGCTGGGAATGGCATTCATCGCGGCCGTTTCCGTGATCGCTCAGGCACAATCGTCCAAGTCGATCAATGTTCGTGTTGTCGACAAAGAGGGATACGACAAGGTCATCGCTGCCAACAAGGGTAAGGTGATCGTTGTCGACTGCTGGGCGACCTGGTGCGTCCCCTGCCGGAAGGCATTTCCCAAGACGGTGGAAATGAGTCAGAAATTTGCTGACCAGGGGCTTGTCGTGGTGTCGCTCTGCTTCGATGACCCCGTCAAAGGGAAGGTTCCTGAAAAGGTCAAGCAGTTTTTGGCTCTCAACGATGCTCACTTCGAGAACCTGGTCAGTTCGCTGGATATTTCCGGTGAGGGATCTGACGTCTTCGAAATCGCGGACGGCGCATTGCCCCATTTCAAGATCTACGGCAAAGATGGCAAGCTGTTCAAGGTTTTCGAGAGCGGCGATGACAAAGAGTTCAAACACGAAGACATTGAAGCAGCGGTAAAAGCGGCGATTCAGGTCAAACAAAATTAAGTCTCGTTGAAGCGCAACCTATTTTGACTCTCACAATTCCGACCATTGACTGTTCTGTTCAGGATCCATTCGAAGCCCTCGCCGAGCTGCGGCAGAAGCTGAGTCCGCAAGGGGACATTGTCTCCGACGCGGGGCGCAATCGCACGATTGCACTGTTCGGCGAACCGCTCGCTCCTCGTCAGGTCGTGCAGCGAATCTGTAAAGACGTGCGGGAACGCGGACTTGAAGCAGTCCTGCACTACACAGCAAAGCTGGACAATAAAGAACTGTCCGCGGAGTCAATCCGGGTCAGCGATGACGAAATCGCGGCTGCCCACTCGGCCTGTGATAAGCGTTTCCTGGCGGCAATCCGGCGGATTAAAGAGAACATCACCGAATTTCAGACGCGAATTCTGCACGAGGATGTGAATCTGGTTCGTCAGGACGGCACCAGCCGGGTCGAGTTGCGTCAGCGGTACCTGCCACTTCGACGAGTCGGTATCTGTGTTCCCGGTGGAGCCGCGGCCTATCCATCGACTGTGCTGATGACGGCCGTTCCTGCCAGAACTGCGGGTGTGAAAGAGATTGCCGTCGTTGTCCCCCCGACCGAATTTGGTGGATATAACCCGTTCCTACTGGCTACCTGTGCTGAAGTCGGCGTGACGGAAATTTACCGGATTGGGGGAGCCCAGGCGGTGGCGGCAATGGCCTACGGCGTAGAAGGATTGCCACGCGTCGATAAGATCGTCGGCCCCGGCAACCTGTTCGTCGCACTCGCGAAACAACACGTGTTTGGTGAAGTCGATATCGACAGCATTGCTGGTCCGAGCGAAGTCGTCCTGCTGGCAGACGAATCTGCTGACGCACGATATGTGGCTGCAGATCTGATTTCGCAGGCAGAGCATAGTCCAGGTTCCGGAGTCCTGATTACCTGGCACGCTCCACTCATCGCCGAAGTCCAGGCTGAACTGGTCCGGCAGTTGGAGAAGCTTCCTCGCGGTGATTTGGCGCGAGCCAGCCTCAACGACTACGGGGCACTTGTGGTGGCGCGTGACGAAGACCAGGCCGTTGCTTTGGCGGATTGGCTAGCTCCCGAACATCTGCATATTTCGACAAACGAGGCCGAAAGAATTCTGGGACGGATCCAGAATGCGGGGGCAATCTTCGTCGGACATTCAACACCCGTTGCGGTGGGGGACTACTTTGCCGGCCCCTCGCACGTCCTGCCGACAGGGGGAACTGCCCGATTCGCGAATGGACTTTGTGCCAATGACTTCCTGAAGCGCTCGAGTGTGATTTCATTCAACCGTGACGCGCTGGAAGATGCGGCTGACGACATCCGGCGACTGGCGGAAGTGGAAGGTCTCACCGCCCACAGTGCCAGTGTGGACGTTCGACTGGAAGACTGAAGCAGCAGGTCCGCTACAATCGGAGGAGACTTGTCGAAGGGAATTCGGCAAGTCCTTCGGCAACTACTGCACACGGGCGTGATCTCTCTCATGAGTACTACCGGGGCGCGCCCCCCAGGCGCGTGTCCAGCCCGAGCGGTTTTTGCGGAATGGCAAGAGCTCTGCGACGCACGCAGGCTGTATGGCATGGGACGAGGCTGCAGTCACGGATGAGTTCTGCGACTCACCAGAGGTGTGCCGTACAGGAAACTTCTGCCGTTGGCCCGACGCTATTGGAGATTTACCGAATGAGCCAGAGTTAAGCTGGGGGATTCATGTATGATTCGGCGCCGGACTTATTGCCAAAGTCCCCAAAGTCACCTCAACCGGGTGAAGCGTTTCGTTTGGTGTAACCGATCCGAAAGATGTGCTGGGGTGTGAGACACATTCCAGGTCTTCCGTGTGTTCGCGTTCACCAAAGGATGCGCGAATGGTTGAACATCATTCAAAGTATGTGTTGTGGGCTCGCCGTCTTCGATGCGGAGCGATCGCAGGTCTGACATCGATTTCCCTGGTTGCGGCCGAATCGATGGACCTGCGAGCCGACTGGCCACTCTCGAGTCGTAAGAAGACCGTCGAAACGGCGGAGACGAGACAGGCTCGTGACTTCAACAATGCGATTCGCAAGTTGCTGGCCGAAGCGAAGGCGCATGCCGATCGTGGTGAAATCGACCGCGCGATCTACATGGCAGACCGGGCCGCGAGCATTTCGGAATCTTCCGCGAAGCTGGTTCAGTGTGCTCCTGATGTTTCCCCCACGGCAACGGCGAATTACGTCAGCGAACTTCGCTCGCTCCGCAGCGAAAGGCTGAAGCGACAGGGGACGACTCCTGAGATGCTCGCTAAATCGCTGCCCGCCACCCCGCCAGGCGGAAAGAACGGTCAACATGCCAAAGTGGGGGGCGGCAGCGCCCCAGGCGAAGTCGCAGAAACGAAACGCAAGGCTGGCTCGCAGACCGCTCTTTCCACTGCGGAGAAAACTCAATCCGTTGCCAGGAAGTCCGGGATTCCCTCCTCTGTTGCGAATCTCGAGCAACCCGTACGTGCCTTGAAGGGGGCTGACACAACGGATTCCTTCACAGGGCGGTCCGAATCTTCCGAGCTGGCTAATCCTGCTACGGCAAATACCTCAACAGGACACGGTGAGAACGCGGCATGGGATCCCGTGTTCGATGTCGCTTCCAGCACGTTCTCACCGGAAGGACCCCCAACTGAGGCTCCGCCGAGCGTTGACGATCCTGCTTTGGACGTGGCATCCGTTGGAGAGGCTGCCCAAGCCGCAGGCCCGATTGCGTCAAGCTTCTCGGGCGATCGCACGGACGGTTCGCTGGACACAGGCAACTTGACCGGAATGCCAGAAGTCAGTGGACCTCCTCTAAAACTGCGAGAACGACAACGCGACATCAGCACGGACACCCTCTCTGAATCTGTCGAGGATCTTGCGGAAGTCACGTCAAGCAAGGAGCGGCCGATCGTCGCTCCCTCCCAAGATGCGGGCGTAAACTTCGACACGGATCAAGTTGATATTGAGGAGGATGCTTTAGCCGCTTCGTTGAGTTCACTCCCAACGGAGGCAAGTACGGGTGGACTGAAACTCCGCTCGCGGTACCAGGCGCCTTCGAGTCAAACTCCTGCCGTGACAAGTTCGCAGGAGAGTTCGGCGGCAGATGAGGATCCTGCGGGTCTGGACATGCCAACTTCAGATGAGTCAGTAGCGTTTGCTCCTGAGCAGTTGTCCGTTGAGGAACCCCAGGACGTTGACAATCCAAAGCATTCTGCCGGGCTGAAACTGAGATCACGCTATCTGGAAAAAACGGCGCAAGTGTCGGATGCCTCGCACTCAAGTTCGGAGTCGGCCCAGCAGTACCCATCTGCAAAAGAGCTGCCGGCAAACGGATTCCCGGTCGAACAGGTCTACGAGCTGCGACGACGTCTGGAGGCCAAATCGAAGTTCAATCCCGGAGAACCCGTAACGACGTCACACGAGACCGGTGAGTCAGCCGCGATGGAACGCGCAACTGCTCCTGCGGTCGTGGAACTGGCCCGTTCTCCAGTATCGACTCCTCGTACTTCGCTCAAGCTGCGCAAGTCCTACGATCGTGCCGCAGATGTGATTCCTGTTTCGTCAGAAGTGGAAGCAAAGCCATTGATTGAAACGGCAACTTCGAAAGATCCGAAGGGTGAGGCTTACAAGAATTCTGACGACGATGCGGACATGATCCCGTCGGGACCGTCGCCCTCGATCATCGACTTGCCGAACGCTCCCGACACTGACAGCGCGAAATTCCCCGCAGACCAGCCTCCGCTTCGGCTTCGCAAAAAGGTGACGAAGGGGAACGAAAGCGCCAGTGCATCTCCGTCGGCGTCCCTGACGCAGCCAGAACGGGTAGAGTCGGCGGCAAGTGTTGCTCCTCTGCCTCCCGGAATTGATCAAACGGAACCGACATCACAAAGTCGATCTGTGCCCGTCAAAGCTACGAAGGTGGGTATGCAATCGAGTCGTGATTCGATATCAAAGAGTGCAGTTCCGGCAACCGTGAAGACCGGAGGAAAAACAGCCGCAGTCGTTGCGAAGGCGTCTGGCAAGACGGCCCTCAAAAGGCAGGTAACCACCTTTGAGGATGATCAGGCGGCGATTAGTCGATCGGTGATGGCAAATGGGCCCGTACAGCGATTCGCTCAGATGTTCAATCTTCCCCAAAAAACTGCGGCCTCAACCATGGGGATTGTCGGCGTTGTCATGATGATCGGTGGACTGTGGTTGATCAGGGCGACGCTTCGAGTTAATCCCGCTTAAGTGGAGTCATGGCGATGCGAATTGGCGTTCCGCGAGAAGTCAAGCTGGATGAATATCGTGTCGCAATGCTCCCGGTGGGAGTTGAGGAGCTGACGAAAGCCGGGCACGAGGTTCTGATCGAAACCGGAGCGGGATCCGGAAGTGGGTTGACTGACGAAATGTACGCCGCCAACGGCGCACGCATCGTGGCGACAGCCGCCGAGGTGTGGGGATCTTCAGAACTGGTCGTGAAGGTCAAAGAGCCGCAGCCTCAGGAATGGCCTCTGTTGCGCTCTGGGCAACTTGTCTTCACCTATTTCCACTTTGCGGCCAGTGAGGAATTGACGAGGAATGTGCTGGCTCGTGGAGTAACGGCCATTGCCTACGAGACGCTACGCGGTCCCAGGGGGGATCTCCCCTGCCTGACTCCGATGAGCGAAGTCGCTGGTCGAATGAGTATCCAGGAGGGGGCGAAGTATCTCGAGCGCCCGCAGTTAGGCCGCGGCATTTTGCTGGCGGGGGTTCCGGGAGTGGCTCCTGCGCATATCGCGATTCTCGGCGGTGGGGTCGTGGGTAAGAATGCGGCCCGCATTGCCGCCGGGTTTCAGGCAGATGTCGTCATCCTGGACGTGAACGTCGATCGACTTCGCTATCTCGAAGACATCATGCCCTCAAATGTGAATACCGTCTTCAGTGACCATCATAACATTCGTGAGCAACTGCAACTGGCTGACCTGGTGATTGGTGCCGTGCTGGTGGAAGGTGCCCGTGCTCCACGACTGGTCACTCGTGAAGACCTGAAATTGATGAAGCCCGGTGCGGTCATCATTGACGTCGCCGTCGACCAGGGAGGCTGTGTCGAGACCTCCCGCCCCACCACGCATTCCGAGCCAACGTATGTGGTCGATGGCATCGTCCATTACTGTGTCACGAACATGCCGGGGGCCGTCGGAAGGACCAGCACCCACGCGTTGTGCAATGTGACGCTTCCCTACGTTGAACGTCTTGCCAAACTAGGGCTTGCTGGGGCGGCGGCCGCTGATCCGGGATTCGCTAACGCGATCAATCTCCATGCAGGCAAAGTCACCTATCGTCCGGTCGCAGAGACCTTCAACATGCCATTTTCGCCGTATCAGCCTTGACCAGTGGTGGCGTAAACTGAAGTCCCAGGGTCCTCACACCGCGGGAAAGACCGGACGGAAGTTTGTTTGCCCGCAAAATTGCGCTGCTCATACGGATCCCAACGTGAGATAGCGCGCATTCCCTTGCGCCCTCCCAGACTGCCTATCATACTATCGAGACACTCATTTACAGGGAGGTCTCAATGGAGGTCAGCAGCAGACATCATTCGTTGGAGCAATTACAGTCCCTCGAACGCCAGGAGAAGGATGCCGCCCGGGCCAAGCGACTGCGGATTGTGGCTCTTGCCATGCAGGGGTGGACTGCTCCCGCCATTGCCATGGCGGTGGGTTTCACACGGCGCGTCTGTCAGAGATGGGTCTATCAGTACAACGAACTCGGCTTGCCGGGGCTGGATGATCGACGCGGACGGACTCCGGGTGTCCCGCTCAGCGAGGAAGCACAGCAACAGTTACGACAGCGACTTGATGCGGGGCCGAAACCCGAAGATCAGGTCTGTTCCCTCCGAGGAAAGGATCTGCAGCGAATCCTTCAGCAGGAATTTGGCTGCGTGCGGTCACTCTCCAGCATCTACTGGCTGCTGCACCGGCTCGGGTATTCCTACTTACGTCCTCGTCCAAAACACCACAAAGCCAACCCGCAGGTGATGCAGGAGTTTCAGGCGGGTCTCAAGCAGCAGATACAGCAGATTCAAGCGGCGCAGCCAGACAAACAGTTGCGTATTTATTTCCAGGATGAAGCGCGGTTCGGTCAACAGGGGACCACGACAAATGTGTGGGCTCCCACTGGATCGCGTCCTCAGGTCGTCCGTCAGACCGAGTACCAATATTTATGGGTACTGGGAACCGTCTGTCCCCAGACGGGGCACGCGGAAGGATTGCTCAGTCCGCGATTGAACACCGCTGTCATCAACGTGTTTCTGAAGCAGTTTTCTGCACGCATCCCGAAGGAAGAACATGCTGTGATGATCTGGGACGGCGCCGGTTTTCATCGCAGTGGAACCCTGCGGGTTCCACAAAATATCACGTTGATCCGGCTACCGGCCTACAGCCCTGAACTGAACCCGATTGAGAACCTGTGGCACTATTTGAAGTCACACCACTGGAGCAATCGGGCCTATCCCGACTACCAGGCGTTAGAAGAGGCGTCCCAAGAGGCTTGGAGAGCAAGCGTTCTTGATCCTGAACTGATGAAAACTGTCTGCGCCGCACCTTGGCTCGATCGCGCTCTTTCAAATTAGGATCCGTATCAGACGCTCGCAGGCGCAGATTGACCACCTGATCCGTGAAACAGACTTGGTGCGTCTGTGCCCCCACCCGATAAAGACTGGTCCGACGTCAGTTCATCATCACCCGACGAATGAAATAGAGCCCTGCCAGCAGCAAGGTCAGGTTGGCCATCCAGGCAGACCAGATGGGGTCGATCTGACCGCTTTTCGCCATGTTCTGCGTCATCATCGAGATCGGATAATAGACGGTCAAAATGGGCAGGAAGCAGAACAGGAAGCAGGTAAGAAACTGCTTTTTCGCCATCAGAATTGCGAAGGGGCTTCCCAGCAGTACGAAGAACAGACAGCTGACGGACATTGCGAACCGGTTATAGTATTCGGTTCGCATTCCATGAATCGTGTTCATTGCAGAATCTAATCTTCGTTGATGACGCTGAAAGTTGATGCTGTTCAGACTGTCAAAATCACCACGAGAATAAGCGAAGGCGACCTCAATCGCCTGAATCCGGCGGGTGTCGTTCCGCAGGCGGTGCATTTCGTCGATCTTCGTCACCAGATCCTGCGTCCTCAGCACGCGGTTTCCGGCGGATTCCCCGCGACTGGGGAGCTGCTGCGGAATTCGATCATGGTAGACGAACAACGTGGTGTTTTTGCTGCCGAGATTCCCCTGCATCCCCCACAGGCTCAAATAGAATTTCTTGTTCTTCACATCGAATTCGATTTGAGCCTCTTTGGCTTGCATGATGAGTGATTCGCCACCCGGCGGGGTGTAACGGATCGTGGGGTGGATCAGCGTACGACCACGGACACCGGTCACGTTGATCGAGATTCCATGGTCCTTGTCGTTGATCTGATTCTCTGTTCTGAGCTTGTCGAAAATGATGTCTTCGATCGCCATTGCGACGATTCGTTCAATGTTTCCGAAGGCCCACGGAATGATCTGATCCGTAAGGAATAGTGCGACGATGCTGAGGACACCTGCAATAAAGAACGATGGCCACATCAGGTGCATAATGTGGATGCCCGCCGCGCGGACCGCGATGATCTCGTTGTCACCTGCCATGCGACCGTAGACCACGCAGACCGACAACAAAAGCGTCGCAGGAATGGTGTAAGGCATCAAGCTGGGAATGACATACGGCATGATCTGAAGGACCTGCCAGATTCCCAAGTCAAACTTCCGCGCTTCGCCGAAAACGCCCACAAAGACCAGCAGCAACGTCGAAATGGTGATCAATCCGCCAAATACGCGGAGCAATTCCACCATAACGTAGCGTTCAACCTGTCGCATACGGAGCGTTTTTTATTCCAGAATGATCTTACCAGGAACGGGCGGTCGTATATGCGAATCGCAAACTTCAGGTCAAGATGGGTTCCTGATCCTGCATCCTGTTCCCACCCCCTTGGGAGCACTTGGGCAGGCGAATTCACTGCTGACGTAAAGGAGAGAGTCAACAACACCGCCACTCGGTTGAACCCGGGCGTTTGCGCTCGTTAATGCGGGTTGGATGGTGCTGATGGGGTGACTGCGGTGTCTGGGCGTGTTGCGGTGGCGGGCTTCGCAGTGGACTCACTGCTTCCTGGTGAAAGTCCTCGAGGAATTCACTTCCCCGTCGGGTGCTCGCTCGGTGAGGTGCTCTTGTACGCTTGGCGCAGCAACTCTGTACTCCTTTAATCACCGCTTAGTGAGGTCGCTGCTGACAATGAGTAACAAATAAAATGGTTGATGTTCCGCGAAAAGCTGTTGTTCTGGTGAGTGGTGGGCTGGATTCGGCGACCATTCTGGCAATTGCTGCCAGCTCTGGATTTGAACTTTACGCGATGAGCTTCGATTACGGTCAGCGACACCGGTTCGAGCTCGAAGCCGCCAACCGGGTCTGCTCTGCTGCCGGAGTCAAACGGCATATCACAGTTCCGCTGGACCTGCGCGCGTTCGGGGGATCCGCTCTTACCGACGAGATTGCGGTCCCCAAAGACCGCTCGGACAACGAGATGTCGGATGGAATTCCGATTACCTACGTTCCCGCCAGAAACACGATCTTCCTCTCTGTGGCGCTCGGCTGGGCAGAGGTTCTGGGGGCCTCCGATCTGTTCGTGGGAGTCAACGCGGTCGACTATAGTGGTTATCCCGATTGCCGTCCTGAGTTCATCGCTGCGTTTGAAACACTTGCCAACCTGGCGACGAAATCGGGAGTGGAAGGGACCGGAAAATGGACGGTCCATGCGCCGCTTCTCACTCTGACCAAGGCCGATATCATTCGGAAGGGGCTTGAACTGGGGGTAGACTACAGTCTCACCCACAGTTGTTATGACCCGGATCCGCAGGGCCGCTCGTGCGGGCACTGCGACTCGTGCCAACTGCGTTTGAAAGGTTTCGCGGACGCCGGTCTGAAAGATCCCGCGAGATATCAGTGAGGATGCCGTTCCAAGGGGCTGTGGTGCAATCCGTTAGCCTAATGACCTTCGACTATTGGCTGCTGCTACCTGACGCGCCATTCCAAAATCACCGACGACCCGGGTGGACGCCTATTTTCTTGCCCGCCGGCTCAATTTCTAGTCGGTCGCTCTTGAAACTTCCTGGCGGATGAGCCCGTTGAGCAGAAAACGAAAACGTTGTTTCTCGTAAAGAGCGGCTTTCTGAATTGTTCGTCGGCGTTCAGGCATCGGCATCCGGTTTGCGTTTCCGCTGCGGCGATTCTCAAGTTGATCCGGCCGAAATTTCATGGACCGAGATCGCTCGCAACGACGTCGTCCTGGTGACGCCGTTGGTCCCGGCGAAGCTGCTCTCTCATAAATCCCGTTCAGGAGATGTTTGATGTTCCGTCATCTGCGTCCAATCCGAGTCGTGTGTGGAATCGCGGTGCTTGTCTGGGGTCTCTCCGACTGGATCGCGAGAATCCTGCCCGCTCAAGAAACCGTTTCGGCCAGGGAAACCATGAACGAAGCTTCGAAGGTCTTCGCTCCGTTGCCGAAATCCGATTCGAATCGCCTAGAAGGAGTGGCGGCCGAGCAGGTGGCCTTGGGACAGAAGTTGTTCTTCGACCCACGGATTTCGTCCGATGGCGTTCGCAGTTGCATGATTTGTCACCAGCCGGCGTTGTACGGAACGGACGGTCTGCCAGTGTCACGAGGAGCCGAAAATAAACCGTTTGTCCGAAACGCACCGACGGTGCTGAACAGCGCCCTCCAATTTCGAATTCATTGGGACGGGCGGTTTCCGTCCGTTGAAGAGCAGGCCGGAGCCGCTCTGCTGGGGCCTGGTTTTCACAACCCTTCCGACGAGGTTGTCATTTCGCGACTCGACGCGATTCCGGGATACATTGATCTCTTTCGCAACGCGTTCCCTGATGACAAGAGTCCCGTTACGAGAGCGAATTGGGGACGCGCGATCGGTGCCTACGAACGAACGCTGGTCACCCCCGCTCGTTTCGATGATTTCCTGAAAGGGGACGAAAACGCCCTGAATGCACCCCAGTTACGAGGTCTCCGATTGTTCCAGAAGTCTGGCTGCGCTGACTGCCATTCAGGGGCACTTCTGGGAGGAACTTCATATGAAAAATTCGGGATCACGAGTGATTACTGGAGCGAGACAAAAAGCCCTGCCATCGACAAGGGGCGTTTTACTCTGACGAACAAGGAAGAGGACCTCTACGTTTTCAAGGTCCCCCCTTTGCGGAACGTGGCGATGACGCCTCCGTATTTCCATGATGGATCCGTCAGGTCGCTGCCAGAGGCGGTACAGATTATGGCCAGGGTGCAGTCAGGAACCACGCTGAAGTCAGAAGAAGTGCAAGATATTGTGAGCTTCTTGGATAGCCTGACCGGTACCCTTCCTTCCAATTTCGTCACCGCCCCGCAGTTGCCACCGGCCGCGTTCCTGACACTCCCCTGAATTCGAACGGCTAGCGATGCCTCGTGAAGTGATTAGCGCTCCTCGCGGTCGATAAGGGGCATAGACTTGCAGGGGCATCGAATTAACCTCTTTTTATGGTAGCCTGAAATGCGACAGGCGACGATGTAAATCAACTTCCCGCGTTTAACGCCTCTACTGTCAGAGTGGTCACCTGGACTTTAAGCTGTTCCAAGAGTTCCGCGAGAGTGTGGACCCGAACTTGCGAAGCCTTCTGATCCCCCCCTTCCGCAGCTTCTTCAAGGGAAATTGCTTCGTCGCCAGCGATACGCGAGAAGGCACGAAGCGTGCCAGCGAGTCGGTGCGCGGCCTCTCGCACAGCGAGCAAGTTTCCCGCCGCCATTTCTCGTTTGATCTGCTCCATCTGTTGCGGGCAGTTCTCCAGGAATGACTGCACCAGTGCCGAGAGCATCTCCTGGCTTCCACCACAGACTGACAGAATCATGGCCGAGTCAATCAGATTTACGTTGAACGGGCGACCGTGGGGCTGAGTTGACACGTCGAATGTGCCTGGTCTGTGAGGGATGTGACTCGACGGCGGTTGGTCATCAAAACAGACTGGCGTTTCCGCCGGAAGCACCTCGTTGGCCTCTGACGCCGAAGCATTTGCTGGTATTCGCGCGTGGGCTTTGAGGGCTGCCCAGAGATCGTCGGCCTTCATGGGTTTCGAAATCATGCCTTCCATCCCAGCGGCCAGGCACTGGTCCTGGATTTGTGGTGTCGAGCGGGCGGTGAGTGCGAGGATAGGCAGGTGGTCTCGGGACAGCTGCTCGTGTTCCCGAATGGCCCGGGCGACCTGGAAGCCATCGAGCTCCGGCATATGAATGTCCAGCAGTAGTATCGAGAAATTCTCTCTTAGCGCGGTGTCCAGTGCCTGTCGTCCGTCGGGGACGATCGTCACCGCGTGTCCATTCCGCAGGAGGAGTTGTTGGAGCAGCATCGCGTTGAATTGATTGTCCTCGGCGACGAGGATGTTCAATGCCGTTACCGGTTCCAAGGTAGGTGCATTCGGTGCGGGTGGTTCCGATGGGGGTGGAGTGCTCTGACAAAACGCCCCTTGGATCGCATGAAGCAGGTCAGGCTGCTGGCAGGGTTTTGTGAGTCGTGCCTGGACATGGACGGGGTTCGACTCATGCTCACTTTCTTCGGGGTCTCCTGAGGTCAGCAGGATGACGGGAAGATGTGCGATCGCGGCAGTGTTCCGAATCTGGCGAACGACTTCGACACCGTCTACGACTGGCATGCGACGATCGAGCACCACGAGTTCGAATGGCCGTTCCGATTCAGCGGCACTGGTCAGGTTTTGAAGAGCCGATGTTCCGTCAGCCACACAACAGGGATCGAGCCGCCAGCGTTTCAGCCAATTTTCCAGAATAATTCGGTTTGTTTCGTTATCGTCGACGACAAGGACTCGTCGGCCTTCGATCTCTGCGGGCGAGACGTCGTCCGCAGTTGCCACTTCGTCTGACAGATCGAAACAAGCATCAAAGCGGAAAGTACTTCCTCGGCTCGGTTCGGAGTCGACTGAGACCGATCCTCCCATTTCGTGCACGAGAAAAGTGGTGATCGCGAGTCCCAGACCTGTTCCGCCATACTTGCGGGTGGTGGAAGTGTCTTCCTGTTCGAAAGGGCGGAAGATGGCCTCGAGCTTTGACGCCGAGATTCCAATGCCGGTATCTCGGATGAAGAATTCGATTCGGACCTTCCCCTGCGCGGGGGGAGCCTCATTACTGGTAATATTCACCACGACTTCACCAGCGGGAGTGAACTTGATCGCATTCCCGATCAAATTCAGCAGGACCTGACGAAGCCGCCCTGCGTCACCAACGATGTGGTCCGGAACTCCGTCATCGACATCACAAACGAATTCAAGCCCCTGAGAATGTGCCCGCGTCGCCAGCAAGCGGACGACATCGCCAATTGATTGCCGTAACGAGAATGAGGTCGCGTCGAGATGCAGCTTGCCAGCTTCGATCTTGGAAAAGTCAAGCAGGTCATTGAGGATACCGAGCAGATTATCGCCGGCGGATTTGACCGTCTGTAAAAGGCGGCGCTGTGACTCGGTCAGGGAGGATTCCAGGACGAGTTCCGTCATTCCCAGAATGGCATTCATAGGGGTACGAATCTCATGACTGACATTTGCCAGAAATTCGTCTTTGGAACGATTTGCTGATTCGGCGGCATCCTTCGCTTCGCGCAGCGCCTGTTCTGTTTCCTTCAGGTTCGAGACGTCAATACTCGTGCCAGTGAAACGCTTCACGTGCCGGACCTCATCTCGAATCATAATGCCGCGGATCAGCATCCAGCGGTAGGTTCCGCTTCGATGCCGGGACCGATGTTCAGACTCAAATTCTTCATGGTCCCTGCAGACGAACGATTGCAAAGCCTGTTCCACTCGTGCCCTGTCATCGGAGTGGACGAGGTCCATCGGGGATGACCGACCTTCCCGTGACTCGGATGAATGGAAGCCCAACTGTTCCCAGACGTTAATGTAACTGCCGTTCTCGAAGTCGAGTCGATCATTCCTGACGTCCACTTCCCAGATTGCCGTGTTCGAGCCACGAACGGCCAATTCCAGTCTCTGATTCAGCCGGCGCAGTTCGGATTCAAGCTCCTTGAATTCCGTGATGTCGGTGCAGGACGCGATCCACTGATCGACCACTCCCGCATTATTTCGGACGGGTACTGCTCGCACTTTAAACCAGCCATAGCCCCCATCCCTTCTACGAATGCGATGCTCAAGGTCGTATGGGGACAGATTCCCAATTGCGGAGTTCCAGCGATCGACGACAGTGGGAAGATCGTCGGGGTGAACTGTCTTCAGCCATTCGCCTTCCAGCAATTTTTCGTCAGAGAGCCCTGTGTACCTTCCGACCTGAGGACTGAAGTATTCGCTCTGTCCGCAGCCGTCTGTGGTCCAGATCAGTTGCGGCAAAAGTTGAACGAGACTGCGCCATCGCTCTTCGCGATCCCGGATCGCCTGATCGGCAATTTTCCGTTCCGTGACATCGCGATAGTTCACGATCAGGCCTTCGATCCCCGGTTCATCCGAGAGGTTCTGGCCGATGGCTTCGATGTTTCTCCACTGTCCCTCGCGATGACGCAACCGGAATTCGGCAATGACGGGAGTTCTGGGACGCTCGATCATCTGTTGAAAGAAGGCTCGCTTGGCCTCGAGATCCTCGGGATGAACGATGGGATCGCGGAATACGTTTTTTCCGATTCGGTCATCGGGCAGGTGACCGAGAACCCGAGTCACTGAGGGTGTCTGATAAAGGATGGTACCGTCAGTCGAGAACAGGGTCATAATATCGGATGAGTTTTCGAGCAGGTGCGAGAATCGCTTGTGAGTCTGCTCAAGCGATACCGCAGCACGACGACGCTCATCCTGGATGATTCTCCGTCTTGCCCGGTGTAAAGATTCGCTCAGCAGACTGATAACGAGTCCTGTGGTCAGGAATAGCAGCATCGCGACGGAGTCACCGACCGATTTCAGTTCGACCTCCGCAAGCTGATTGACGATAAAATAATTCGTCGCTATCGCTCCGACGATCGTGGCGACGATCCCTGGCCAGAATCCCCCCAGGTAGGCCGCGATCATCAAGGCGGGAAACAGAGTGCTGTACAGTCCCCGCTCACCAAGTACCGAAATCCACTGCCAGCGAATCAGCACTGCAAGAAAAATTCCGGGCAGCGCGATGACGTAAGCCCAAAGTTTGCGCCTGCGAAGCTGCTCGGTCTCTTGGTCGAGTTCGCTTCCGCCCGACGAATCAGAATGACCCTTAGCCCCGCGAAGAAATTGGCTGCCCATTCAGTTCATGATCCTGTAGAGGTTCGCGATTCGGCGAAGGGATGTCATATTACGCAAATCAGCGGAACACGCCACGTTCGTTCCAACTGGAAAGTTGTCTCGACCGAGTTGATAATCCGGGAGCGCGGAAATTCTCGAGCGATAGATTGGAAACATGGCCCGATTATTATTAATCGACGATGATACGACCCTGATACCGATGCAGGTCCGGCACGCGTTCCCTCCCGAAAAATTTGATCTGCATATTGCGCACACCGGGGCGGAAGGGCTCGACCTTCTCAAGAGGGTGAATCCTGATGTGGTCCTGCTCGATCTGCGGCTGCCCGATCAGTCGGGGCTGGAGGTCTACCTCCAAATTCGCGAAATCGATCGGCGGATTCCGGTGATTTTCGCCACAATGACTAAAGGGGCAGATGACGCAATCGAAGCGATGAAACTTGGCGCGTACGACTATCTCTTCAAGCCACTCGATGTCGTGCAACTCAAAGACATTGTCGGTGAAGCCATGGAAGTTTCGCGCCGCATGCGCGAGCCAGCCGTTGTCGCCGCCGATGTCGCTGCTGACTCCGACATTGAAGGATCGATTGTCGGGAACTGCCCCGAGATGCGAAATGTCTACAAAGCCATCGGCCGGGTGACCGCCCAGGACGTTCCCGTCCTGATCACGGGTGAGAGCGGCACCGGCAAAGAATTAGTGGCGCGGGCCATCTATCAGCATGGATTGCGCGCGGACGCTCCGTTTCTAGTTCTGAACTGCGCCGCAATTCCCGAGCAACTGCTCGAGAGCGAGCTGTTCGGGCACGAAAAAGGGGCCTTCACAGGTGCCGATCGCCGACGCATTGGCAAGTTCGAACAGGTGAACGGCGGAACGCTTTTCCTCGACGAAATCGGGGATATGCCCCTGCCATTGCAGGCCAAGCTGTTGCGGGTGCTGCAAGAGCAGCAGTTTGAGCGTGTCGGTGGGAACGAGACGATCCAGACAAACGTTCGCATCATTGCCGCGACGCACCGAGATTTGAAAAACTGGTCGGGTGACGGTCGGTATCGATCCGACCTGTACTACCGATTGAGCGTGTTCACGATTCATCTTCCTCCATTGCGAGAGAGAGCTGACGATATTGAGCTGCTCGTCAAATTTTTCTTGCGGAGGATGAACCGCGAACTGGGACGAGAGGTGACGGCCATCTCGCCGGAAGCGATGGAAATCCTGAAGACTTATCCGTGGCCAGGTAACATCCGTGAGTTTCAGAGCGTCTTAAAGCAGGCGCTTCTTAACTCTGTGGGGCATGTGCTGATGCCCTCGTTTCTTCCGGGGCTGAGCGAAGTCAAAACGGATCTCCCCGCTCCGAGCACCGTATCACTCAATGCGGGTCCGGATTTTGACGGCTTCATCCGCGAGAGACTGACACCCGACGCGACCGATCTCTATGCCGAGACCCACCGGCAGCTCGATCTGTTGCTTCTCACGAGAACTCTGGAGTTCACGGGGGGGAATCAGCATTCGGCAGCGAGAGTTTTGGGGATCTCACGACAGACACTGCGCATGCGACTTCGCGAGCTCGGGATTCAGGTGAATTCCACCGTCGAGATCGATCAGGCAGCATCAGGTCAGTCGACCGTAGGTGACAATTGATCCGCTTCTTCGGTTTACCGCATCCCGTATGTGGATGAAGTTTTGGCCGGTCGACCAAAAGCTGGTCCGCTACCGCCGGACAGCGACGGTCCAACTTAGTCATCGTCTGAGGCTTCCCTGGGATACCTCAGTAAATCAGGGGGAAAACAAAAAAGAGCGTGTCGCTGACCGATTTGGCGCGGTCCTTGCTTTAGACACCATCGGCCACGCAAGCCACCCCCCTCTCAAGGGACGCAGCAACTGATCCCTCCGTCGATCAGGCTGATCGGGAGTGCTTGTCGGAACGCCAGTCGCGTTGTCTTCGGTGGCCCCGCTCCAGTTTTCTGTCTGACGCTGTGAAGGAGTTTATGATGTCTGGATTCGATCGCCGTGAGTTCATGAGTGGTGCCGCCTTATTTGCGGCTGCAGCAACCGGTGCATTGATGGGTCGCAAAGAGGCTGCGGCAGGGGATACCAGCTTCATGAATAACGTTCCTGATCCCGCCGTGTCCGGAAAAGAACTCCCCTCATTCAAGTTCGCATTGGAAAAAACAAAAGGCAAGGTGATCGGAAAGAGCAGTGGCAAAGAGGCAACTGTCGAAGAATTCCCCATTTCCAAGGGAATTGCGGGTGTCTCAATGACACTGGAACCGGGTGCAATGCGCGAGTTGCACTGGCATGCAACTGCAGCCGAATGGGCCTATGTGAATAAGGGACGCGTTAGAACAACCGTGGTGACTCCGGGCGGGGCCTCTGAGACGAATGACTTCGAGGAAGGTGATGTCTGGTTCTTTCCTCGGGGTCATGGCCACGTCCTCGAGTGTCTTGGAAACGAACCTTGCCACTTCATCTTGATTTTTGACAACGGCTATTTTTCCGAGTTTGGAACATTCAGCATCTCGGACTGGATAGCTCACACGCCCCCGCGACTGCTGGGGAAGAATTTTGGGGTCCCTGCCTCGACGTTCGCGAACTTCCCTAAGGATGAGGTCTACTTCGCCAGAGGGGCCGTTCCGCCCGCGCATGCTCAGACGCCACTCGGAGGGAAGAATCCTGCTCCTCTGACGCACAAATGGCAACTCCTGAAGAACGATCCCAAGATCGATAATAATGGCGGTAGACTGTGGTTAGTCGACTCGACCAAGTTCCCCATCTCAACGACGATGACTGGGGCGGTGCTGGAACTGGAACCCGGGGGCTTGAGGGAACTGCACTGGCATCCGACTGCCGATGAATGGCAGTACGTTCTGGAAGGAAACGTCAGCATCACGATGTTCGGGTCGCACGGCCGGTTCCGGACCGAAGAGCTGGAAAAAGGTGACGTGGGCTACATTCCCCAGGGATATGGCCACTCGATCGAGAATTTGGGCAATAAGCCATGTCGAGTTCTGATCGGATTCAATTCCGGAATCTACGAAGATATCGACCTGACGAGCTGGTTCGGTGCGAACTCGGTTGACGTACTGTCAACGAATTTCAGCCAGCCCGCTTCTCTCTTCGACCGGTTTCCTCGCAGTGACGTCTTTATCACCAGATAAAATGGTGACGTCCTGTCACAGCGCTCAGTCTGTGGCCTGCCCGATATGTTTGAATCGAATTGGCTCCGTCGTAACGCAGGTCTGATTAATCAGATCTGTACTGACGGAGCCTTTTTTCGTTGATGGACCGCGTGGCGGATATCGACCGTCTTCCGTTCCGCTGTAGGACGTGAGCGTGGCTGCATTCCCTGTCCTTTACTGAAGTCTGATCCATAACAACCCGTCCATAATTATGCGGGTTCGCAGCATTCCCCCCCGCTCTCATCAAATAAGGCAGACTCGGGCCGGGGATTAATCCTGTCCTTTTAGAAATCCCTGGTTCTCATGTTCTTGAATTAACCATGTCCCTCACGCTGATCGCCAAGTCATAAAGCGCTATATGCCAGTTTTTAGTCCGTCGGGCAAATGGCTGACCCGAACCAGATCAGAAGATTGCAATATCGTGATCGTTCTCGTCATTTATCGCGGACAATAGCGTGATATCAGTAATTGTTGCGCTTGGCATCGGCCTTGCGTTGCCCCCCTTCAGCGGTCGCAATCGTCCCCTTTCCTGCTGACTCGGAGGTGAAGTAAGTCATGTCTACATCTACGCCTGTTCCCACTGTCCCCACACCACCTGAATCACCTGCGGCAATGGTCAATCCTCCTCCGCAGCCGGTTTCGCAGACTGAGCAGCCTGTCACATCAGAGCAGAGTGTTGGTAATGCGACAGCGCCGGTGACGACAGTAACGAAAAAGAGCAGTCGTTTGCGGACCTGGTTCTCGCGCCTTGCGATCCTGATGGGAATTGCTGTTCTCGGTTACCTGGCAAAGCCTCGCATTGAGCTCGCGCTGAATACCGTTTCGACGGACGACGCTTACGTAAACGGGCATGTCACTTTCGTGACGCCGCGGGTTGCCGGGCAGGTCAATCGCGTTCTGGTCGATGACAACTACCGTGTCAAGAAAGGTGACCTGCTGGTTCAGCTTGATCCCGAACCCTACCAGATTCAGGTCAACATCCGGAAAGCGGCCGTTGAGGTCGCGGAATCCGACCTGGCGGTCGCGATGGCACAAGTGAAAGGGCGAGTCGGACAGATCCGCTCTTACCGCTTCAGCCTCGATCACACGATGGAGAATGTTCAGAACCAGATCGCACAGCTTCGAGCAAACGTAGACCAGTTGAAGGCAGAGCAGGCCGATCTCGAGCTGGCGGAAAAGGACTACGCTCGGAACAAACCTCTGGCTGAGAAAGGGACGATCGCAGCCCAGAATCTCGACACATACAAGGCCCATGTCGACATCGCCCGGAACCGGGTTGCGAACGCACGAGACCTTGTCCAGCAGACTCGTGTCGGCTTGGGGCTTCCGATCAATCATGAAAACCCACTCGACGTGCCCGGAGGACTCGATCAGAACTTCTCGCTGGTACGCCAGGCCCTCGGTTCCCTGGTGCAGGAGGCCGCTCAGTTTGGTTATACCCCTTCATCGTGGACACTTTCGCCCAAACAAATGATCGATGAATTCCTGAGACAAGATCCGGAGGGGAATCTCGACCACATCTTCAGCAAGCTGATTACTGAAGCACCTGCGATAAAACAGGCGGAAGCAAAACTGGAACAGGCTCGCCGCGATCTGGATAAGGCGGAACTGGACCTGCGTTACTGCAACGTGGTCAGTGAGATCGATGGCGTGGTCGCTCGTCGAAATGTGAATCCCGGAAACAACGTTCAGGCTGGCCAGAGTCTGCTGACGGTTCGTTCTCTTGATGAGATCTGGATTGACGCCAATTTCAAGGAAACGCAACTGGCTGATCTGCGAATCGGTCAACGGGTCAAATGTGAAGTCGACATGTATGGCAAACGGAATGAATTCACAGGACGGATCACGGGCTTCACGATGGGGACCGGGCAGACACTGGCACTGCTGCCTCCACAAAATGCCACGGGCAACTTCGTGAAGATCGTCCAACGATTACCGGTTCGCATCGAATTGACGGATTACAACCCCGAAAAGCTGCCGCTGTTCACCGGGTTGTCCGTCGTCCCTTACGTCTATTTCAAGGAACCTGCGACAGGACCCAATGCCGGGAAGTTCTTGCAACCTCGAACAGAACTGCCGCCAGCAGAATCCATGGCATCTGCTGAGCCTCAGACGTTCTCGGTTGCCAAATAACTTCCTCACCTCGGCATTAGAAATCATAAGGAGTCTTATCGTGAGTACGGTCGCACTCTCCTCGCCTGCTGTCAGCCGTCCGGCCATCAATCCCTGGGTCGTTGCTGTTGCTGTGGTCATTCCCACTTTCATGGAGGTACTTGATACGACGATTGCGAACGTGGCCTTACGCTACATCGCAGGAGGGCTATCGGCCGCAGTGACAGATAGCGAATGGGTCATCACCAGTTACCTTGCCGCCAACGCGATTGTGCTTCCGATCTCCGGATGGTTGTCGCAACACCTTGGCCGACGCAACTACTTTCTGATGTCGATTGCTGTCTTCACGATTGCATCCGGACTCTGTGGAATCGCGACGAACCTGGAACAGCTCATCTGTTTTCGCATTCTTCAAGGTCTTGCGGGAGGAGGCCTTCAGCCCTCCAGTCAGGGGGTCCTGCTCGACGCATTCCCCCGAGAGAAACAGGGGGCGGCGATGACGATGTTTGGTGTGGCTGCTTTGCTCGCTCCAGTAATCGGTCCGACTCTGGGGGGCTATCTGACGGTCAATTACGACTGGCGCTGGATTTTCTACATCAACCTGCCCGTCGGAGCACTGGCTTTCGTGATGTGCTACTTTCTGGTGGACGATCCTGAATACATCAAGCAGGAAAGGGCATCGCTCAGAAGCAAGCCATTTTCGTTCGACTACATGGGACTGGGGCTGCTGACGATTCTGATGTCGTGCTGGGAAATTCTGCTCAGCAAAGGTCAGGAATGGGACTGGCTGGGCGACCCGTTCGGACGCGTTCAGACACTGGTTGTGCTGTTCTTTTTCTCGCTGGCTTACCTGATTTATCATGAAATGAGAATTGAACAGCCGGTGATCAACTTTCGCCCGCTCGCGGAACGGAACTTTGCGGCTTGTTGTCTGATCATCTTTTGTGCTTACGCCGTGCTCTACGGAGCGAGCACTTCTCTGCCTGGGTTGCTTCAGTCTCTGTTCGGTTATGACGCGTTCGTCTCGGGTCTCATCATGTCACCTTCGGGTGTCGCTTCGATCATGATGATGATGATCGTCGGAATGATGCTGGGACGTGGCGTGGATGCCCGCTGGCTGATTGCAGGGGGATTGGTCGTGATGTCGATTGGCTGCTATCAGATGGCCATGATGAATCTGGACGCAAGTCCCTGGCGGTTGATCTGGCCCCGCATCTGGACAATCACGGGTTTGTCGATGATTTTCGCTCCGATCAATGTGGCGGCCTACATGTATGTACCGCGACATCTTCGCGGAGCCGCGGTCGGCTTGTTTGCACTGCTCCGGAACGAAGGAGGCAGCGTTGGGACTTCGCTGGCACAGACAATCCAGATTCGACGGGACCAGTTCCACACGGCACGTACGGGGGAATTCCTCGACCCGCTCAACCCGAGTTTCAATGAGTTTCTTCATCAGACCAACTCACTGTTCGTCCAGCAGACCGGGGACGCTGCCGGAGCCCAACAGATGACCCTGCAGGCTCTCTCAGAGCTTCGTCACCAGCAATCCGCGTCACTGGCGTACTTCGACGATTTCTGGCTGTTTGCCATCCTGGCTTTGTCGCTGCTGCTGGTGATCCCACTGATGAAACGAGCGGTGGCTGAGAAAGGGGCTCACATCGCAGCTGAGTAACGAGTAATCTGTCGAGCGGTCGAGCGGTTTCCTGAATCTCCTGACAGGCGAGCCAACTCTGCTCGCCTGCCGGTGTTTGACGACGCTGGATTCACCCGCGATCTGCCAACCCTCAACGAGCTGCGGGTACCTGAGGTGGCGGGAGGTCGCTGAAAAATACTCGCCATCCCCGGAATCAGTCGCAAATCGAGTCCGCATCACCGCCGCTTTTCACCTCATTTCAAGCGGGTCAAGTGCGGATTCTGAGTCCGAGCCGTCCAGACTACCCACTATTGTTCGGATCGGTTAATTTACTTGGCTCGCGCAATTTGATGCGGCCTGTTGCCGCGCGCATTTCGAAGACTCGTTGTTTAGACCGGAACAGGGACACGTTCATGACGTTGTCGGAACTGCTGGAAAGCAAGTTTCGCGGAGATATTCGTTTCCGAGGGGCTGCCTACATTCAGGCGGAGCGTGTTGCGGTGATTCGCGTCACGCCAGACCATCTGTTTGCTATCGTCCGTGATGGCGTCGAATACCAGACTCAACTCAGCCGTGACAACGGTATTTTGAAGTTGTCATGCAATTGCATCGGCACCGATGCCAACAAGAGTGGCAACCCCCATTGCAAGCACTTGTGGGCTACCATTCTGGCTGCGGATGCCGGCAAATATGTTGGTGATGGTGCGAAACAAGGGCATATTCCCCCCTTCGCCGTGGAAGAAGAACCGCTTGATTTCGGCGGCGACGACTGGGACGAAGACGACGAGGCGGCTTACATGCCGATGGGCAGCTCGCGGTCCCAGAAACGGGCCGAGCGGGAGTCCATTCGCGCCGAACTCGATGCGGCAGCAGCCCCGCGGTTGCGCGAATGGGAATCCAAGCTGAGCGAACTTCGTAAAGCGATGCAGGGAGAAGACGCCACTTCGGGATCTGCTTCGGCTGGTCGCGAACGTCAGATTTTTTATGAAATTGATGCCGTCGCCAGCGAAGAAGCCGGATTGATCGTCATCCAGACTTCGCATCGGCAGCGCCGGTCTAACGGCGAGTGGGGCAAGCTCAAACCCCTCAAGTTGAAGCCAGGCAAGTTTGAAGACATTGACGACGACGAAGATCGACGGATCCTGGCCCACCTCGTCGGGGGAACGCCCGATCGAAGTTCGATGACGGGACCGGTGACCGACAGTCTTGCCGCACATCGTTATCGTCTGCCGCACGATCTGTGTCAGTTGCTGCTCCCTGCCATCTGCGCAACGGGCCGCATCCGAATTCTGGGCGACGAGGAACGCGTCACCGAGACTCTCGCCTGGGACGAAGACGGCAACTGGGAACTCTGCCTGAAGGTTGAGTTTGAAGAAGCTGAACAGGCCTGGAAGCTGCGCGGCTCGCTCCGTCGCGGTGATGAGCACATGTCGCTGAAGGATCCGGTTCTGGTCGTTCCCGGTGGCTTGGCCATTACCAATACCCAGGTTCGTCCATTTCAGGATTTCGACGCATTTCCCTGGGTGACCCTGTTGCGCCGTTCAGACGACCTGAAAGTTCCGATCGGGGAAGAGCATGAGCTGGTCGACCGGCTGCTCGACATGCCCGCCCTGCCCCGTCTGGAACTGCCAGAAGAGCTGAAGCTGATGGAAGTCGTGCTGGAACCCAAGCCGATTCTCATCGTGCACGCACCGGGTAAATCCCGCTGGCAGAATGATCGCCTTAAGGCCGAAGTGCTGTTTGACTACGACGGTCTGTCCATCCGTGCTTCCAGCAGCCAATGGGCGATCGTGCAGCGCGAAGCCAGCCGCTGCCTGGTCCGAGACAAACCGAAGGAAGCGTTCGCCTGGTCTCAACTCGTGGACTATGGATTCCGCCGATTGCTGGATCAGAAACGAGGGGCGCACGATGCGGAAATCGCCGCACGTGATCTGGCCCCCGCCGTTCGCAAGCTGATGGCCGAAGGATGGCAAGTCCGCGCCGACGGGAAGCAAGTTCGCCAGGCAGTTGACCTCAAGTTCCAGGTCAAGTCAGGGGTGGACTGGTTCGAACTGCACGGCGACGTCAATTTCGACGGTGCTCGTGTCACCTTCCCGGAACTGCTTGCCGCATTGGCACGTGGCGATGGAACGATCGTTCTGGACGACGGTTCGCTGGGGATCCTTCCCGAAGAATGGCTCGTCAAGTACGGCTTGCTGGCAGGTCTGGGCGTCGCGGACGGCGAGCATCTGCGGTTCAGTGCTGTTCAGGTCAGCATCGTCGATGCATTGCTGGCGTCGAAGGAGAACGTTGATTTCGACGCGAAGTTTCTGGAAACTCGTGAGCGTCTTGCCGCATTCGATGGGATCAAGACTGAACGGGAACCTGCGACGTTCCAGGGTGAACTGCGTCCTTATCAGCGAGAAGGGATTGGCTGGTTGAAATTCCTCGAGGAATTCAACTTCGGCGGATGTCTCGCAGACGACATGGGTCTCGGTAAGACGATCCAGATGCTGGCCTTCCTGGAGGATCGACGCCTGAGAGTCAAGAAACGTAATCCGACTCTGATCGTTGTACCCAAATCACTGATGTTCAACTGGAAACATGAGTGTGAACGGTTTACTCCCGCCATGCGTGTCATGGAATACGCGGGTCTGGATCGAGCGAAGATGAGGGACGACTTCACGAAGCACGACCTGATTCTCACGACTTATGGAACGTTGCGTCGCGATATTCTGATTCTGAAGGAACTGTCGTTCGATTACATCATTCTCGACGAAGCTCAGGCGATCAAGAACTCGACATCTCAAGTTGCCAAGGCCGTTCGGCTGCTGCAGTCCCGGCACCGCGTCGGCCTCAGCGGTACGCCCATCGAGAACCATCTTGGCGATCTCTGTTCGATCTTTGAGTTCCTGAACCCAGGTATGCTGGGTCGAAGCTCTGCCTTCAAGCAGCATGCAGCAGATCCGAGCAACCAGGAGACGCGGCGAGTCTTGTCCGACGGACTTCGGCCCCTCATCCTGCGTCGTACCAAGATGAGCGTGGCGAGCGAGCTTCCCGAAAAACTCGAACAGACTATTTTCTGCGAGATGGGAGACGACCAGCAGCGGCTGTACAACGAGCTGCGAGACCACTATCGCGATTCGTTGCTGGGCCTGGTTGCCGAACAGGGAATGGCCAAGACGAGAATGCACGTGCTCGAAGCCCTGTTGCGATTGCGGCAGGCAGCATGCCATCCCGCTTTGCTCAATCGTTCAACCCCGGACGATT
Organism: Schlesneria sphaerica; assembly: GCF_044336245.1. Classification (NCBI taxonomy): domain Bacteria; kingdom Pseudomonadati; phylum Planctomycetota; class Planctomycetia; order Planctomycetales; family Planctomycetaceae; genus Schlesneria; species Schlesneria sphaerica. The sequence continues at coordinate 7,052,901 of NZ_CP172346.1, forward strand.
CGAGTGCCAAGCTGGACGTGCTGATCCCTCACCTGGAAGAACTGCTGGAAGAAAAGCACAAGACGCTGGTCTTCTCTCAGTTCACCAGCATGTTGTCGATTGTTCGGCAGGCGCTGGACAAGAAGGGAATTGTCTACGAGTACCTGGATGGCCAGACGCGAGACCGCAAAGAGCGCGTCGAGCGATTCCAATCGGACGAAAATTGCGGCGTGTTCCTGATCAGCTTGAAGGCGGGGGGGCTGGGTCTGAACCTGACTTCGGCCGACTACGTTTTCATTCTCGATCCATGGTGGAATCCCGCCGTCGAAACTCAGGCAATCGACCGTGCCCACCGCGTGGGACAAACTCGCCAGGTATTTGCTTATCGATTGATCTGTAAGAACACCGTCGAAGAAAAAATCGCGGAACTGCAAAAAGCAAAACGCGAACTCGCCGACGCAATTCTGGAACAGAATAACTCGATTATGCAGTCTCTGACCACAGACGACCTTCGCTTGCTCTTGTCGTAAAACCGGCTCGCATCGGCAGGCCTGTGTGAAGTCTTCATCGCCACCTCAGCTCGATTTTCGGGCTGAGGTGTTTTCGTCAACATTCATCCAATTGAACCCCACTACAAGGGACCGCATCCGGATGTCAGGTGCTGTGAAAACTGTGTCTGACGTATTGACCGAGGCGCCGGCTTGCTAAGATTGGCTGACACTGGGAAGCGGCAGGCGTCGCTCCCTACGACTACCGCATGACACTTCAGAGAGACTGCAATCATGTCTGAGTCATTGACGCGTGATGATATCACTCCTGAACAGCCGACATCGGCGCGGATTCAAGCCGATCTCCAGCAATTGGCCCAGGAAATTCGCGATGCGGGTCATCTGGAACCACAGACGCAAAGCTCGCTCGCCAGCTTACTGGAGGAACTGGGCAAAGAACTGAACGCCGGCGGAAGTCTCTCGGAAAAAGCGTCACATCTGGCGAGTGCAGTGAGCGAGGTGGCTCGTTCTCTGCATGGGCAGGAACCTCCCGGACTGATGGAAACGGCAAGAGATCGACTGAAAGAAGCCGCTGCGCGTGCTGAAGTCGATGCGCCAGTCGCGACCGGAGTCGTAAATCGATTTCTAGACGTCTTGGCAAACATGGGTATTTGACCGTTATCAGCCGGAGACAGACATGAAACCAATCAATGTCGGCGATGTGGCTCCTGATTTCACCGTGGTGGCCTCCAACGGTCAGACGGTCAGGTTGTCAGAGTTTCGCGGAAAGCAGTCCGTCGTCCTGTTTTTCTATCCGGGTGACAACACACCGATCTGCACCAAGGAAGCTTGCTCCTTCCGGGACGCCTACGAAGATTTTTTGAAGCTGGGAGCGGTCGTCATCGCCGTCAGTGCGGATTCGAACGAAACGCATCAGAAGTTCGCCGCCGAGAAGAAATTGCCATTTCTCATGATTGCCGATCAGGATAACGCCTTACGGAAGTTGTTCGGTGTCTCAAATGTCATGTTTCTGTTTCCGCGACGAATCACTTACCTGATCGATCGAGACGGGATCGTCCGTTCCAAATTCAACTCACAACTGTCAGGAACCGAACACGTCACACAAGCTCTGCAGACGCTCCGGGAAATCGCGAGTTGATCAAGGGGCGTTGCCTCCCGGGGCTGGATTCTCTGATGGCAGGTCATTCCCGCGCAGGCAAGTTGCCCTGATAGCAGCAGGTCTGCAGCAGACAGAGGTTACTGCGGTGAGAGTCGCCTGAGCAGTCGGCGTCCCCTCAAGATCCTCGGTGAACTCACTCGCACCCGGAATCCGACTGCACCAACGATTAACGTGTCATCTCTGGCTGTATGACGGTCGCGGGATCAAATGGTGGGACTTTCGGGTAGCAGTTGCTGACCGTCCACCGTTCCTGAAAGAGGATCACCCCTCGGGTATCGCTGATGCGGAACTCCACTTGTGCGACACCGAACGGAACCTCCCGACTAAGCCAGGTATCACAGCGGTAAATCAGCGGTTCTGACTGGTCTGTTTCAGAGTACGAAACATGGGCCGCCGCCTGAACGCACCGGAGTGCTTCTGGCCGAAGTGGTGTTTTCAGGTACCGGACAACTCGAGCGTCATACCCCACCTTCCGTGGCAATCCTCGCACGAAGGCGAGATCTTCCTGCTGTTCTACTGCGGTGACCTTTCGGTCAGTCCACATAAGAAATTCCGCGGGGGAATCTCCACGGTGAAACTTTTCTGGATTGATCAGCAGGTTTCTGACGCGTTCGGTTGAACCGAGAACTCCACCCGATTCCCGAATCTCGAGAGTCCTCATGCCACTCGGGGTGGATGTGGATGCCAGTCGGCTTGTCAGCCGGATTCGCTTTGCGGGTAAGCCGGGTTGCAGGGACGTGAATTCGATCCATCCTGACTCGTCGGCCTCAAGTTGGGGAATCGATTCAAACCAGGTCCACAGGGGGCGTTCCAGCTTCACACGAGGTTCGGAGTAGTTGATCCAGCCGCGCGCTTCCATCCACTGAAACAGCCAGGGATGTCGCCAGGGATTGTCGATCGGTTCCCAGGCGGAATAGATCGATACTGAAAGCAACAGGAGGGTGACGAACCGAAGAGGTCGAATTCGACCCCAGAGATCAAGGACCGGGGACGTGGCGAGTATCCAGAGCGGAATCAGCCAGATCGCCCAGCGGAGTCCGCAACTGACGCCGCCGTAATTGTAGTTTTGAGTCCGCGTCATGTAGAAGGCGATCACGACGACGGTCGTCAAGAGCCCGACCGAGAGGAGGGTCCGAAGAGCCGTGAGGTCACGGCGAGGCCCGTTGTGAGAATCGCTCGATGCCTCTTGTGATGGCTGGGAACTTGAAGCGACGCTCGATGCCCCGAACCGGCACCACCCGGCAAGAGCGAGCAATGCAATCGGAGACAGCGAAAAAATTCCGTGATGGCCGATGATGCAATGCCAGAAATAGGCCCACGGCGAGTCCAGGTTGCGATCAATTCCCTGAGGGTTCATCCAATAGCTGGGAATGCCGTCGACCACGAATCGATACTTTTCAGTTCCGTAATCTGCATATGTCGGTTTCCAGCTCCCCGTGGCGATGACATTGGTGATGAGGAGTCCGACGAGCGGTATGGCGGCGGCCGGAACGAAGTAAATGAGCGTCAACCGCGCCGATTTTCGAAAGCTCAGGAACAGTGCGAACACAAAGAAAAGAGCAGCAGGAAGTTCGTTGACCACCCCCCATGCAGACGCGATCCCACATAAGCCGTAGACCCAGCGGGGGCAATTCTCCTGCTCATCCAGGATTCTCAGCAGGGCATAGAGAGCAAATGTCAGTGAGGTTGCGGCAACGGTGTGGTTGTTCAACGTCATCAGGAATGGTGATTGCAACGTACCAAATGAAGCCATCGTCAAGCCGATCAACCGCGTCCAACTCTGGTCAGAGACTCGATTCAGAATCGCGACCCAGACAAGCAGGGAGACGATGAATGGAATCACGTTGACGATCAGCAGCACCGCAAAGGTGAGGGACTGCAAATGATCAATCAAGTTCCAGCCTGTGATGCGCTGTACGCACCAGGTGATTCCTGCCACGATTGACGTAAGAAGTGGCGGCTTGGTGGAGTAGTAATGCCCATCGACCCGAACCAGGTCGATCGTGTCCCAACCGGGACGCTGCCGAATTTCATCGATCTGGAATGTCCCCCGTTCCACCAGCGACCATACGGTGCTCCAGCGTGAACGGTCGTTAGCGCTCTGCAGCGGCTTGGCATTTCCCAGCGCGACGTAGTGCAGGACTGCGGCCAGCAGGATGATCAGAACCTGGGCGATGCGGGAAACATCCCCGGGGGTCTGCGGCTGGTCCGAAATATTCTCGCTCGGTGCAGGAAAACCACTCATTGGACACACCAGTGCCGGAACAACTGTTCGTACATGTTCGCTCCTTTTTTGAGTTGCTCCAGTGAAATCCATTCATCGTCCCTGTGAGCTTGCTCAATACTGCCGGGACCCAGGACCAGGATCTGTTTCAATTCACCGAACATCACCCCATCCGTACCGTAGCAGACAGTCTTCGAGCGAGTCGCACCGGACAACTTCAGAGTTTCCCGGACGAATTCGGAGTTTGCATCGCCTGAGAGAGGAGCCCCCGCGCATTCCAGCTTGAATTCGAGTCCCTGTTTGTCGGCCGCGGCGCGACAGCGGGAAATGAGTTCTTCCGTGTTCTGCCCCGGCATGGGTCGGAAGTAGACGGTGCAGATGCTGATCGGGGGGGTGATGTTAACCGCACAGTTGAGGTCGTTAATACCGATATTCCAATTAATCCAGGGGGGATCAAACTGGTCGTTCTGCCACCGTGGTTCGTTTCGCGTTTCGTCGTGAATTGCTTTCATCTCAGCCAGGAAAGGAATCATGGCGAGGTTAGCATTGACGCCGTCCCGTGTACTGGAATGGGCCGCCTTGCCATGTGAGGTGACCCGAATCCCGTAGATTCCCTTGTGAGCGTGAACGACATTGAGTTCCGTTGGCTCGCCGATGATGGCGCGGCTTTGGCTCGCAACCATTTCCCGGTAGAAGGTGGAATTCTCCACCATATGACGGGCACCGTGAAAACCCACCTCTTCGTCGGCGGTGCAGACGATGTAGATGGGCTGGACGAGTTGATCCGGATCGAGGCGACTCACGGCGGCCATCGCGGTGGCGATGGAACCTTTCATATCGCAGCTTCCGCGTCCATACAGCCGGCCATCTCGCACGCGGGGTTCGAAAGGACCATGCTGGGCCACTGACCATGAATCGACCGGGACGACATCCGTGTGAGAAAAGTAGGCAACGCCCCCTGTTCCGGGGCCGATCTTGCCAATCACGTTGGCCTTGCGGACTCCATGCGGATCGAGGAATTCTTGCCGCTCAACCGTGAAGCCCAGTTCACTGAGCATCGACTCCACGACGTCGCTCACGGGCAGATTCGATTGAGAACTGACAGAGGGAACAGCAACCAGGCGGCTGGCGTTTTCGGTGGGATCGGACATCAACGCACTGAGCATTGGCAATTCATTTCTGTCTAATGAATAAGGCAACAAGTTCCTGCGAGCGGACATCGAGCCATAGAAACTCGAGATCTTTTCATTGGTGCTCACTGACCGCACAAGGGAGAAACACCAGAGGGAATTCCCGGAAACTGACGCTTCGTGTGCGAACAGCCCAGCGCGGGAATCGCCTCATTTCATGTCGCGGTCAATTGATGAGCCGAACCCCTGTCAACGCTCTCTGTTAAGCGGATACGCGGGTCGAATTCTAGTGTCGATGGACCGTGGCGTGCAATCAGCCTCGTGGTTTTACGATCTCAATCAGGGCCTTGAGACGTCGAGGGGAACGCGGGGTGAAAGCGCGATGGCAAGAAACCGTTCGGTAGCCGATGGTTACTGCTCATTGATCTGGAAACGTTGAGAAAATCGTCGTGCATCAGACCGGGTGGCTTTAGGTGGCCTGGATACCCACAGATGTAAGATGACACTGACCGAACTAACGCTTGGGAGCTTCGTCGCTCGCGAGAAAAAACGAATGGGCCGACGGTTGTGTCGGCCCATTCAAGAGGCTTAGCGGACGACCGTTTGTTCGATCTGGTCGACTTTCAAAGCGTGCTGGAGTCGGATGTACTTTTCCGGGTTGGCCTTGAATTGGCGTCGTCGCTCTTCGGATTTGAAGAGAAACAGTTCATCATCAAAAAAGGCAGCGTACTTAATGTCCCCGGAAACAGCCTTATCTGATTCCCACAGGATCACAGGATCGCATCCCAACAGTTTTGGTGCGAAGGCCTCTGGATCGTTGCGGAATTCCACGAGTTCTTCCCGCGAGCAGAGATAGTACGTCACCTCTTTGTAGTCCCAGGCGAATTTGGGAGATCCGCGGTTCCATTGGCGGTTCTTGGCAATCGCCACCGGACTGAAACCGGCGAGCCCAATAATCGGCTTAGGTTCACCCAGTTCGATCCCGCCAGACGATGTGCTACTCGCTCCCTTTGTTTCAACGGCGGCAGGAGTGGATTTCAGGACCAGAGTTTCACCAGCGTGTGCTCGGGTGAACTTGGCTTCTGCTTTGGAAATATTGGCCACATAACCGTTACGATCCTGAAACCCTGCGTGAAGTGCCAGAACGCGGCCCGACTGGGAATCGACGATGACATCGCTGGGCAGGGTTTCCACGCCGTACCGTCGGACGAGGTCTTGTCGCTGATCGGAATTGACTTTTGTCGCGATGAACCGTGTCTGCAGCAAATCTTTTACGTCTGTCGCACTAAAGACTTCCCGGTCCATTCGCTTACAGGGCATGCACCAGTCTGCATAGAAATGGATCAGCAGAGGAAGCTTCTTCTCTTCGGCTTCTGCGAGGGCGGCTTTGAAATCCGATCGGAATACAGAATCAAGTTCGGCACAGTCAGCCTGAGGAACATTCGTCAGAATCGTTACGAGCAGGATTGCTGCCCAAGTCGCCGTGCGGCGAAATGAGTTGTGATGGCCGGATAACTGGCCAATGGTCGCTTGAGACATGACTCGATCCCTGTTCTGCCTGATACTTCCGAAGCGAATGCCCCTTGTGGGTATCGGCCGAGGCGAAGAGAGATGCCTGCTGCGATTTCTGTGTTCTTCGGCAATTTCTGCAGCAGCAAAACGAAGCTATCGAATTTGCCGACGAATCGATTCCGTGGCATCAAGTCGACTCCAACGTTACTGAAGCAGACCTGAATGAGCTTCCTGGCGAGACGACCGGGACCCTTGCAGGGCGAACACGATCTCAGGCGGAAAAGCCTGCAGAGACGGCTGCCGGAGTCGGTATAGACGGATGCCTGACGTGATTAATCCTCGTCGCATTCGACCTGAATCACTTCGCTCACCACACTTCCCCCTGAGAACAGTGTCGAGATGCGATCGCCTGGAGAGAGAGTACTCAGATCCCGGATCAGGTTTCCGTCCGCGAGTCGCTTGGTCAGGGAGTATCCGCGTTCCAGGACGGCCAGCGGACTGAGTGCCGTCAACGAAGCGGCGATCTTGCTCAATTCCTGACGTGCCACGTCGATACGCCCGCGCATGGATCGTCGGAGACGTTCGTCCAGATCGTCAACTTCCGATTGCAGCTCACGGATTCGATCGTAGGGCCGGGAGAGACTGCGATGGTCCTGTAGTTTTTCAACCTGAAACCGGGCTCGCTGAGCCTGATACTGAAGCGCTGTTGTCAGTCGATGTCGAACTCGCTCAAGCAGCTCTTTGACGTCGGACTCCAGTGGCACGACCAGTTCAGCTGCTTCGCTCGGCGTCAGCGCGCGCTTATCGGCAACCAGATCTGCAATCGTCACGTCAATTTCGTGACCTACGGCACTGATGACGGGGATTTGACAGTCGTAGATGGCGCGTGCCACGACTTCTTCGTTAAACGCCCAAAGGTCTTCGAGACTTCCTCCCCCCCGTCCGCAGATGACAACCTCCACATCGGGAATGAGATGCACGCGCCTCAGGGCCTCTGCAATTTGAGGTGCCGCGTCTGCACCCTGCACGGGAACCGGGACAATCACGACGTTCGCTCGTGGCCAGCGACGCGTAATCACCTGGAGCATATCCTTGACCGCAGCACCGGTGGGACTGGTGATTAAGGCAATTCGTCGCGGGATCAGCGGCCACTGCCGTTTGCGTTCTGGATCAAACAGGCCCTCTACATCGAGTTTCCGCTGGAGCTGCCGAAAAGCAAGTTCCAGCGCCCCAACTCCCTGGGGTTCCAGTTGCTCTGCAATCAACTGGTACTGGCCTCGTGTCTCGTATAACTGAATGGGGCCTGCCGCGAGAACCTTCAGACCGTCCCGAAGCTGAAATCGCAATCGGGAAGCGGCTCCGCGCCACATGATCGCCGATAGCTGTGCCCCCTCATCCTTCAGTGTGAAGTAAACATGTCCGGAACTCGCTTGTTTGCAGTTCGAAATTTCTCCGCTGACCCAGACCAGCGGGAACGTACTTTCCATCACTCCTTTGAGGCGGGAAGTCAACTGGCTGACTGTCAGCGCTTTCGAGGGAAGGACCGTATCAATGTCCAAAGCTGACTCCGATCTGCAATCGCGGCAAATTCTCTATCTGGGTAAAGCGGTCCCGAGGGACCCGTTCGTAGGGGGATCCGGCCAACTTACGGGCGGTTTGTGACACTCTATTCGAAACGGTGAATAAAGCGTATCACCCGCTGCAGCGTGTGCGAGCAAGCTGAATGATTTGCGCCGGTCGTGTCTGCCGGGGCGATTCCACCGTGAAGGACGGAAAAGCGGCTCTGTCTGTCATACCGCCGTGGTCGGTCAGGTCTGAAGAGTGAGGATTAATGATCGCGATCCACCATGATTACGGTGCTCGCAAAGATAGATTCCCTGCCAGGTGCCAAGATTCAATCGGCCGTCGGTGACGGGGATTAGCAGTGAGTTGCCCAGGAGCGACGCTTTCACGTGAGCTGGCATGTCATCCGGCCCCTCACACGTATGCACATAGGGAAAGCTCTCAGGGGCGATCGCGTTGAACGAGGACTCGAGGTCGCGCGGGACATCGGGATCCGCGTTTTCGTTGATCGACAATGAGGCTGACGTGTGCTGGATGAAGACGTGCAACAGGCCGATTTTGACGGAGTGGATGTTCGGAATCGCCCTGTAGACGTGGTCGGTAATCAGATGAAAACCGCGCGGGAACGGGGGCAACTTTAACTGCGTTTGATACCAGCCCATTGAGTCCACTTAAGAGTCGAGGGTCAAGTTGGAAAGAGACGCATGAGTTCGGCGGACCCATTCGACGGGGGGATCGAGACGAGCGACATTGATGTGAATCTCTGTCAGAATCTCGATCACGCGTTCCATCGGAACACCCGCATCACGTGCCCATTCGATGACTTCAAGATCGTTCATCACGCGGCGACGATCGGTTTTCATCAGTTCTAGAATGACCAGCATAAGCCGGTCATTTTCGAAGATGGGCCGCATCAGTTTTGCAAAATCCTGATGCGAAAATTCGTACCAGCGACAGACACCTTCTACGTGTTCGATTCGTCGCCAGCGGCAAAATCTCCACCAGAAGCGTTTCAACCAGTCAGCTACAGCAGCCTGCCCGACATCGCGTCGAGCTTTCTCGCTTTCAATCCACTTATGGCGTTCAATCTCGTCCCATGCTGCCGGCAGCAAGCTTGGGACTGTTGTTCCCAGCCAGGGTTGGTCGGTGGCGGCATCTTCAGAAACCAGGTCGGACGTTGAGGGCATGCGTCGTTCCTCCTTCGCATAAGGAACTATACTCTCTGATAACGAATTGGCAACCTTGAGTTATGAGACTGCGTACGGCCCCCAAGTGAAGCTGCCAAGGTCGACTGGACAAGATCTCAGGGTGTGTTCTCGTCTGCGGACGAGATGTCTGCGCGTGGCACCAGTTGAGTCACCTCGCCGTTCTGTTTCTCGGTTGAAGAGGCCCATTTGTGATCTGGTCGACCGACAACGCACGGCGATCTGGTTAGGTCAGATACTCTGCGGGGATCCGATAGCGAACTTCCGAACGAGTTACTCGGCCGGCTCGTTGGATTCCGTTGCCGCAGGACTCGGTTCATTCTCGGCGCGGAAGCGATAACCGACCCCGCGGACTGTTTCAATGACGTCTCCCAGGTCCCGAAGTTTTTGACGGAGCGACCGGACGTGGACGTCGATCGTCCGCTCCAGCGCATTCGCATCTTCGCCCCGGCAGTGGTCCATCAGTTCATTCCGTCCGAACGGACGACCGGCTGAACGGCTGAGTGCCCAAAGCAGTCGAAACTCGGTGGGAGTGAGGTCCAACAGTTGACCGCGTGCTTTTGCCGTGTGATTGACGCGATCGATTTCAATTCCGTGAATCGAAATAACATCTCGATTCTGCCGGTCGGTTCCCGTTCGTCGCAGCAGTGCCTTGATACGGTGAATCAACGGCTTCACTTTGAACGGCTTTGTGACGTAATCGTCCGCGCCCATATTGAAGCCCACGATTTCGTCGACTTCTTCGCTACGAGCGGTGAGCATGATGACGCGAATTCCCTGAGTCTTTGTGTCGGCACGCAACTGTCGACAGACTTCCAGACCATCGATTACCGGTAACATCAGGTCAAGCAGGACCAGATCAGGCTCAAAAGAACGAAGACGACGAAGTCCATCCTGCCCATCCGAGGCCAGCGCGACTTCAAACCCCTCACGCTCGAGGTTGTAAGACAGAACCTCTTGCAGAGCACGTTCGTCTTCAATGATCAGAATTTTTTGTTTGCTCATGTGATATCGTTGTTGGACCTCTCAGGAATCGTCGAAAATCGATTCCGATGCCGAATGATTTCGCCCTGTACCAGATAGACCACGTCTTCCGCGATGTTCGTGGCGTGGTCAGCGATTCGTTCGATCTGGCGAGATGCGGAAAACATATGCAGGGCCGGTTCAACAAGATCGGGTCGCGATTGCATCAGGCGACTCAGTTCTTCAATGATGACCCTGTTCAAATTATCAATCGATTCATCTTGCAGGCAGACTTCGCGTGCCGTCCGGACATCCAGGTGCACATACGCGTCAATGCTGCGGTGCAGCATGTCGAGCGCCTGCCGCGACATATGCTTCATATTATCGGGTACAGAGATTTCCGCGCAACTTGCGATTCCGCAAGCTCTCTCAGCAATACTCACACCCAGGTCTGCCACCCGCTCAAGTTCGCCACCGATTTTGAGGACAGTGGTGATCCGCCTGAGATCGATGGCGACAGGCTGATGGAGGGCGAGCAGCTTCAGGCATTCTTCTTCGACAGCGACATCCATTCGGTCGACTTCGTCGTCGGCAGCCATAATCTGTTTCGCACGTTCGTAGTTTGGGCGATGGAGTGCTTCCACGGCCGAGTGGATCATTTCTTCCACGCGAGCACACATCGTCAGCACCATGCGATGGAGATTATCAAGGTCTCGAATTAAATGGATCGACACGGCTCCTACCTCCATCACTGAAAAACGCGATTTATCTCACCGACCGACGGTGGTTTGCCGGTCCGTTTTCGAACGGCAATGTAAGGCCCTGTTTACACGATGAATGCCATTAATGCTCAAGTCACTGCAGTAGTTTGCGATGTCTCAGGCCAAGTCGGGGATTGCTTGCGGACTTCGCCCTGACGCTGGATTTTATGCAGTCGGTCTCAATTCTCTGTTAAACCTGAGATTTGGGGCCCGCGAATCCACTCTTCCGGTAATGATGCGACAGTATTTGTGGTATCTACGTCCCGCAGAATCGGTCTTTCATCTTCACCTCTACGAACCCCCATCAAGGGGTCTTTCATCACCCGAATCGGCCGGTGATGTAATCTTCTGTTTCCTTTTGTGTCGGATTCCTGAAGAGTTGTTCGGTCGGTCCCACTTCTACCAGCCGTCCCATACAGAAGAAGGCCGTTGTTTCACTGATACGAGCGGCCTGCTGCATGTTATGGGTGACGATCACGATCGTGTAATTCTGTTTCAGCTCGAAGATTAAATCTTCGATTCGGGCGGTGGATGCCGGATCGAGCGCCGAAGCCGGTTCATCCATCAACAGGACTTCGGGGTTTGTTGCCAGAGCCCGCGCGATGCACAGACGCTGCTGCTGGCCGCCCGATAGAGCCATTGCCGAGTCCTTGAGGCGGTCTTTGACTTCGTTCCAAAGTGCCGCCTGCTTCAGACACCGCTCAACGATTCCCTGCAGTTCCGACTTTTTGGTAAGGCCTGCGATTCGTGGTCCGAAGGCAATGTTGTCGAAAATGGATTTCGGAAAGGGAGTCGACTTCTGAAAGACCATGCCGACGCGTTTACGGAGCGACACGACATCAACTTCGCGATCGTAGACATCTTCACCGTCAAGCAGTACGGACCCCGTGACGCGGGTCCCTTCCACGATGTCATTCATCCGGTTCAGCGACCGCAGGTACGTGCTCTTCCCGCAACCTGAAGGCCCAATCAATGCCGTCACAGAGCGGCTTTGTATCTTCAGATTGATGTCGTAAAGTGCCTGCTTCGTCCCATAGAAGAAACTCATTTCCCGTGTTTCAATCTTGGGAATAGGGTCAACGGGCTGGGTTCCCGCCCCCGCAGGGCTCCCTGCCGGTTCGACAAACTGTGTGAATTGTTTAACGAGAGCCATGGAAGTTAGTCATCTTTTAGGGTCAATCGATCTCATGATCGCGGCGGTCTGAGTAACAAGGAAGACGGATTACAGCTAAGAATTACAATTATTGAATCTTCCGTTGATATCTCTGCCGGACAAAAATGGCGATTCCGTTCATGGACAGAAGCGTTGCCAGCAAGACCAGAATACCGGCCGCGGCAACGTGCTCAAAATTGGGGGCCGCCTCATTGACCCAACTGTAAACCTGAATTGGCAGGGCGGTAAATCGATCAAACGGTGCACGAATCAACTTGTCGGGGTGTTGCAGCACGTCCCCTAATCCAGTGATTCGCCCCGGGGCGTAACTCAACTGCGCTGCGACGCCGATGACAGCCAGGGGGGCTGCCTCACCAATCGCGCGCGACAGGGAAAGGATAACACCCGTCAGAATCCCTGGTAACGCGGCGGGAAGCACCTGATGCCACATGGTCTGCCACTTCGTGGCCCCAAGTGCGTAGGCAGCGTGTCTCAGTGAAGCAGGAATCGCCCGGAGCGCTTCTTGTGAAGTGATGATCACAACGGGAAGGCTCAGCAGCGCTAACGTACAGGCACCGGATAACAGCACCGGTCCCAGCGGCAGTGTGATGTCGATGGAACTCATTCCGGGCAATTTGAGCGAAACATACGTCGCTTGTTTGTCGAAAATGCCGAACATCCGGGAAAATACGGTAAACCCCAGGATCCCGTAAACGATCGATGGCACACCAGCCAGATTCGAAATGTTCAACTGAATGAACCGGGTCAGTATGGTGGGCTTTGCATATTCTTCCAGATACACCGCTGCGCCGACGCCGACCGGGACTGCCATACAGGCGGTGAGAAAGATCAGCCAGATACTTCCCCAAAGTCCTACCATGATACCGGCTTCTGTTGGCTCGTAAGAATTTCCGGAAGTCAGGAACTTCCAGGTGAGCCAGCCCCACGGTTTAGGTGAGCGAGGTGGACCAACAACAGGAACCCGGGGGTCGTCAGGAAAATTCCCAGTACCCACTTTCGTGTAGGCGACGGAATCTGTGTCGGAATCCGACGCCGTCGAAATCTTTAAGTCGTATGCAGGTGCTGCGCGACGACCATCGTGATTGAACTGGACAACTCCGTTGCGCAGATCTGAACTGGTAAAGGCAGTCACGCGATGACCCGGACGGTCCTTCAATTCGAATGCGCCACCAGAAACATTGCTGACCTTGAAGACTAATTCGGGCGCTGACTCGGTGAACGGAGCCTTGGTTTGGGGAGTCACCGGAGCAAGGCCCTTGCCTCGTCCCGGGCTGAACGCCGTTACCAGAATTGACCCGATCAACACGAGCAGGAACGACAGTGCCGCCAGAGTGGCGAGACGACAGAGCCATTCAAACATGAAACCAACGGTGTGCCGACGGTTCAGCAGACGCTCGTACGAGTCATTTCGCAGACTCATTGGTAGACCTCCCGATAACGCGAGAGGACCCACTGAGAAATCAGATTCATGAGCATCGTGATGATAAACAGCATTAATGCGACAGCATAAAGACTTTTCTCCAAGGTCGAACCCGTCACAACTTCGCCAGTCATGACATCGACAATGAACGACGTCATGGTTTGGATCTGATTTAAGGGATTCAATGTCAGATTCGCGAATCCTGCGGAGGCGATGGTGACAGCCATCGTTTCGCCAATACTGCGCGAGAGTGCGAGGAGAAAGGCGGCGAATATCCCTGAAAGGGCTGCGGGCACGACGATCTTCGCACTGACGTCGAATTTTGTTGCTCCCAGTGCGTACCCGGATTCTCTCAGACTATCTGGAACCGATCGCATCACATCTTCGCTGAGTGACGCCACCATCGGAATGATCATCAGGCCAACGACGATTCCACCCGCAAGGGCATTCTTACCCAGTACCGACAATCCCAATAGATCATGGAATAGGGGTGTTATGACAATCGGGGTGAGAAATCGGAGAGCGAAGTATCCATAGACCACTGTGGGGACACCTGCCAGGATTTCCAGGGCGGGCTTGACCCATCGACGTGAGGCGGGGGAAGCGTACTCGCTGAGGTAGATGGCAATCATCAGCCCCATGGGCAGACCGATCACGGCAGAGATTCCCGTGATCAACAGTGTCCCGCAGACGAGTGGAATAATTCCGTAGTGACGCTGCTCTTCCGCATACTGTGGCGTCCACCGCGTTTCGGTGAAGAATTCCCGAAAACTCACGTCCTGAAAGAACGCGGTATCGGGGGGGATGGCAAACAGAGACTGTGATACCAGTACGTAGATGATGCTGAGCGTTGTCAGAATTGACAGTAATGCGCAGCAGAACAATGCCAATTGAATGAGTTGCTCTCGGGCGTGCCTCAACGAAAACTGGCGTCGCAATGACGTGATTCTTACTTGTCGAGTCGGTCCACCATTGGACACGGGCTTTTCCTCTTGCGAGCCGGACACCTTGAAAATCTCCAGATCAATTGAGTGTTGATCATGCGTCAGCATGATCAACACTCTCGGTTGGGAAGAACCGTTCTGCTACTTCCCCGCTGAAACTTCTTTCAGCGCATTCTCCAGCGTTTCGATCGATTTTTGACGAGCAGAATCCTGTAGTCGGACAAAGCCTCGTTTTTCAATCAGTGGCTGTGATTCTTCGGACAATGCGAATCGCAGAAACTCGGCCACTTCCGGGCGCTTCAGCGATTCAGTGCTGACGTACATGTACAGCGGACGGGACAAAGGAGTGTACTCACCACTCAAAATTGTCTCGACGGATGGGCTGACGAATGGGAGGGGTGTCTCAGTTGCCTCTTTCGTTGCAGAGAGTGCGACAGGTGTCAGTTTATCCGTGTTCTCGACAAAGTATCCGAAGGGGATATATCCCAGTGCATACTTATTACTGGAAATGCCCTGAACCAGCACATTGTCATCTGCGGCGGGCGTATATCGAGTGTTGGTGGCCTTCTTTTTCCCATTCACTTCTTCGGTGAAGTACTCAAACGTTCCTGAGTCTGTATCCGCACCAAACAGAACCATTGGTTCGGCGGGCCAGTCTGGATTCAGGTCTTTCCACGTTTTGATCTGACTGTCGGGTTCCCATACCTGCTTCAGTTGACCAATCGTCAATTGCGTGCACCAGTCATTCTGGGGGTGCACAGCGATGACGATGCCATCGATAGCGATGGGTAACTCGATGAAGTTAATTCCCTTTTTCTTCAGGTCGTCTTCTTCGCTTGGTGCGATCGTCCGTGAAGCGTTCCAGATATCCGATTGTCGGTTGAGAAACTTTTTGTATCCGCCGCCGGTCCCCTGACGGCCGACGCTGACGGCATTTCCAGTTGCTTTCTTTTCGAACTCGACGGCAAAGGCCTGGCAGATCGGGTAGACGGTGCTCGATCCTTCAGCGCTGATCGTCGCTGGTTTCACATCACCGGCGCTCGTCACGGAATCAGTTCCCCCTGCGGAGGAAGCGGAATCGTTGGTGTCACCCGTCGATGAACCCTTCTTGATTTCACATCCGGCGAATAGACCCATCGCAACGACCAGGGTCGCCGTCATGATCACTCGCGAGCTCATCTGACAATATTTCATCCTGACTTCTCCATACGCAAACACTCTGGTGAGCGGAAATGTCGTCGAACCCGCCCCTATTTTCAAACCTAACTGCTTCGAGAGGCTACAGGATCGTCGTTAATATTCTGTGAAGAATAGCCTTGCGGACAACATTTGTGCCACCGGAGCGAGACGACGATTCCAGAGATCGGTGGCAGCTGATGGGACTGTTGTTCACCGATCGCGAGTCGTGGTGACGTGATTGTTATGGTCGATTGTGAAATGAGTTACAGCAAATTTGCGACTCGCAGTGTGCGGAATCAACTGGATTGACATCCGGAAAGTGAGTCCACAGGCGCGCAAAGTCGAACGCCTGTGGACCCTGGTAAAATCCTGCTTCGCCTATTTCTTCTTCACCGTGACCAGTGGCTGCAGGTATTCGGGATTGAGCTTGTCGCAGGACCACAGCAAGCCTCGTGTGACGAGATCGAGATATCGATCGTCACCGACCGTCTCAGAATTGTGACCCAGTGTTGTGCTGAAAACGCGGCCCTTCCCGTACTGATTCGTCCAGACAACGACATAGTCGTCCACCTTGGTGCCGATGTCCTGACGTCCACGGGCCAGTGGCTTGGCCGTGGGGAACAGTTTCAGGTTGTTGTAGAGCTCCTCGTTAATTGTGGTCCAGTTTTGCAGTGTCACTGTGATCGGATGGTCGCGTTCGACGAAAGTCACTTCGATTGGCTTTTGGGGGCCGTGGCCTGACGACTGAATTCCGACGAACTGGAACCAGTCATCCTTTCCGGGCAGCCGGTAGCTGTGCATGGCACAGTGCAGGTTAACGGCGGGCAATCCATTTCGATGAGCTCGCAGAATATTCTCGACATACTCAGGTTCGGTCACGTCAGACGAGCACTCGTCGTGCAGGACCACATCGTAACCCTTGGACCAGTCTTTATTGTCATACAGGTCGAAACGGGCTTTGGTGCTCGTGTCATCAGTATGAATTTGAGTCACTTCCACATTGGCTCGGGCCTCGATTCCTTTCTTGAGCAGGTCTTTCTGGCCCGCATAATCGTGGCAGCAGCCACCGGTCACCAACAGGGCCTTCAATGGCTTAGGACGGTTTGCCTCCTGGGCAATCGCCGGGACTGCAGAAACGATACAGGCGAGAAAAAGGGAAGCACTGGCAAGACGACGGTTCATCGAAGCGACTCCTGATTCGGATCGAAATGGACTGGGGAGTAATTCAAAGGGGGAAATCCGATGTTGGACCAAGGCACATCGTAGACAAGTCTTGGCCGACTTGCCTCGATCACGTCATGATTTTTTCAGGCCCACTGCCGAACGACGAAGAAAGCGACTTCAGTGTCGATTTCGATCGGAATGGTCCGATGTCGAAAATGAAGCCAGACACTGTAGATCACTACCAGACCGACAATGAACGTCGCCACTTCAAGCACCTGTCGGGCGAGCTTCGAGTTGTGTCGAGCGACGAATTGGGTGATCACACAGACCAGTAGTGTCATCGCGGCCTTGAAATAGGCCATCCCCTTGAGGCCCCACCGATCGAGGAAGTAGCCCGCGAACGGATTGGACTCGACGAACCCGCCATCTCCCCGGGTCAGCAGGTGGTACGTCATTACCACGTCGAGAACGCTGACAATGACCAGAATTAATGTTTCCTGCGGATGCTGTAAGTCCCACTGCGGTTTAGGGGTCACAGTGCGGTGCGGCCTCGATTCATTTCGTGTCCTCATTTCGCTGTAGTCCGGCAGGTTCGTTCTAAAGGGAAGACTTTCTGGATTCGGATGAACCCATCCCAGTATCGTCCTGCGGCGTCGATTCTTCGTCTAGGGGACCGCCTGCAGGTTGACAGGGATTTCGGGGACTATGAGGTTGCCTGCAGTAGTCACGCGAAGTTTGACGTTGGGAAGATCGGTCTGATTAGTCACTTTCGGCCCCCGAACGACGACCGAAAACGTCTCTTCATTCCCGGGCACATTGGCCGTCTGTGCCGTGTAACCGGCAGGAAGTCCACCAAGGGCGACTTCGACGGGCATGGTGAAGCCGGCTGCTCGCTGAAGGACTCCGGTGATTCGATGATCTGTTTCCCCCACGACGGAAAGAGTCGCTTCGTCGACTTTGGGAGCGACACCCGTTTGTATTTCTGCAAGAAATGTTTGGGAGAACGCGGTTGCGGTAACCCTGTCTGAGTAGGCGTGAGGTGTGGCTTCTGCTCGAACGGTAAAGTTGATGGCCGGTTCCACCGCATCCATTGGTACGGATAACTTCAGTACCACGGTCTGGTCGTCGCTGGAGTCCAGAAATGCGGGTGCGATCGAGACTTGTGGGAATGTTCCCGCAGCAGGGTTATTGGGATCGCGTCTGCGGGCTGGTTCCGTCGAGTCGAGTGACAGCCGGACGGGCAGCGTTGCTGTTGCGTGCTCGCGGCTTCGCTGGACTTTGACCGGAAGATCGATGGTCGTTCCTCGATACAAGACCTTCGGCAGGTGTTGAAGTTCAACAGACAGTCCTGATGCTGGTGTGGTTGCGACTGCCAAAGTGTCTGCGAATGCTGGTGCCAGCGAACCGGTCTGGAGTGTTGCCGTCCGGCGAATCGGCGGCGACAGGTCAACTGATTCACCGACGATTCTCAGGAGGGATGGGTGTGCAGTTTGTCGCGACCCGCTTCGCACAAGTCGCAGCAGCATCTTCCCCTGGTGGTTGGCAACGATCTGACTGGGCGAGATCGTGACGGAATCGTCTCCAACGGCGCTGAGCTGGATAGGCCCCAAGTACCCAGCGCGATTAACCTGCAATTCGATGATGGCCGAGCCGTCTTCGGGGATGTTGACGGTGGGAGTGTTCAATTGAAGAGAAAACCGAGGCAGGTCGGCTGGTTCAATGACCACTCGATAGAATGCCCGCGGGTCACCTCTCCCGAACAGGTCTCGAATCCTGAGCTGGATTTGATTGGTTCCCTGCGGAATCGAGTAATCCAGAATCAGGTCTCCGCTCGTGGGCTGATCACTTGTCTGAGCCAGCAGATTACCGCCGGCACCGTCGACAATGCTCATCTCTCCCTGCAAAGTGGAGCCGAGTGTGTCGGTCAGTAAGGTAAATCGGAGTTTCTGACCGGGAATCACATTGAGCGTGAAACGATCCATCTCTCGCTTCTGTGCCACCCGGCCGCTAATTCCTACGGAAGGGTGGTCTGTCTGAGTGAAGTCGACAGCGATGGGAGGCAGCGGATCACCCGAAGAACTTTGAGGTTCGGCATATTCGGTCCCCTGACTCAATCCCATCGCGGGGAGGCTTCCGCAGAACAATAAATCAGAGTCAATCGAGAAGAGTCCAAATCTGCTTTCTGCGGGTGCAGTCAGCTCACCCCGTACTCGAACTGAATTGCTAAAACCAGGACCGATGGGCTCCACTTCCATTTTGCCGAGAGAACCAGCGGCAGGGAGGAGACCGTCTACGAGTTTCAAGTCACCTACTTTCAGCCGAAAAACGCTTGAACCGGGAGCATTGAAGGCCAAATCGTGCAGCTCGATGGAATAGATGCCATCCGCCGTTAACGTGTACTCGATCCGTGCGTCACGACGGAGTGGGCTTTGTCCCCAGCCGATTGTGAGCGGAGCACCTTTGGGTGACTTCAATTCGAGAACGGGATTGGCGGCTCCCCCCAACCGCTTCAATTCCACATCGGCGACGATCCGTTCCCCAGTTTTACCGGCGAAGTACACCGTCTGCTGCTGCCCACCCGAGAGCGTTCCAAAGAACGCCGCGGGCAATGTCGCTGGCTGATCGATGGAACTCGCTAACGGAACCTGGGGAAGCCGATCAAGGGCGAGTACTGTTGAGGAACTCATTCCCACTTGGGATTTCACCCAGAGTGGATACAACCCCGGAACCGTCTTGGAAGGGACAGTCACATTCAGAACCAGTCGCTCGGGCGTCGATTCTTTCGCGATGTCAAAACGAACTTCCGGTAAAGGAAATGCCACGCCCGGTGCAGGCCCCAGATTGCTTCCTTCAACGATCAGCTGTGTTGTGTGACCAATTTCGAGGCCCGGTTGCGAAAGGCTCTTAATCGCCGGCAACGCGGCGGGAGCAGGACGATCAGCGGCGATAAGCTCATCGACGTTATTCCCCGCCACTTCGACGAACAGTTGTTTGACTTCCTCTGGCGACAGCGCGCGGGGGAAGATGCGGACGTCACCGATGACACCGCTTGTGTACTCACCATGGACTTCGCTTCGACCAATCGTCAGAGGCAGACTGCTGAGTAATCCTGCGAGATTGACGTCCAGCGTCCATGCTTCATGACCAATGACAATCCCGCGGGAGACCCCTTTGGGGACCAGTGGCTGTCCGTTGACGAAATACTGGATTCGAACGTCATCCGCATCGGTGTCGGCGTCTTCACCCGGGGCATCTCCTGCCGTATACGTGGCGGTGATGTAGGTCAGCTTGCGGATCGGTACCGCCGCTTTCGAACTGTAGCTGGCAACCCGATAATCCGTGCCATCGTGGATGTACACCTGGAAATTGTCGGCGGGCATCTGGAAGTTAATGCCATAGTTTGTCGAAAACTGACCGTCCGCTGTGCCTCGTTTTGCGAACAAGCCATGATAGTTCGGTTCGGCGGCATCGGTCAGATTCACGAAAAACATCGAGACAGTAATACCGACGGGAGCATCGACGTCAGGGCTGTCGGCGATTTCGATGAACTGCTGCCGTGCAGCGTCGAGTTGCAGCGCCTTCTTCCCCTGCTGATTCCAGAAGGGACTGGGGACACGGACGGGCTCGTTCATCACCGATCCCTGGTCGTGCCCATGCCCCACGGTTGCCCGATCCTCAGCAGCTCCGCTCGTTTCTTCGAATGTAAAATGAACGACGGCTTGAGAGGCAAGTCGGGAGGCAGCCTCTTGTGCGAGACAGACGTCCATCCCCATCAGAAGTGGCACAACGAGAATCAACCGACGAACGTGAGTCATCATGCTCTGGCAACCTTCGAGCGAAATCTAGTGCAGGCGAATGGCAAATCGGGATCAATTCTAGACGTGCATCAAACCGATTTGAAAGCGCCTGTGCCAGCGTAGATCAGAATATTTTGATTGATTCGCGCCCCCGCTTTCGCAGAGGTATCCCCCAGGGACGTCACCCCGCGGGAAAAGGTTTGTCCTTATATTATCAGAGTGCGGAGGACCTGACTGGGCGATGTTGCAGGGAGAGACACCGGGCTCTTCGCAATTGGCTGGTGCCGGTACGAGTACAGGTAGACATTTTGTCACTGCAGATTCAAACTTCGTCGTACCCCTGCTTTCTGCCGGCTCTGGGAAGGAACTCGCTGCGTCCATGCGGAACAGACGAGCAGAATCTGCGCAGACCGCATTCCCAAACAGACAATCTTCAATATTCGACTGTTTTGGACGTTCGCTTAGGCTTCCATCTCGCGGTATGATCTTGCGTTCCCCGCCATCTCTTCTGCGGACAGCCGATGATTACCGTCAATCAATTGACTCGCCAATTCCATTCCAGCGGCAAGACTTTGACTGCCGTTGATCGGTTGTCGTTTGAAGTTCGGGCGGGTGAGGTCTACGGTTTACTGGGGCCGAACGGAGCGGGAAAAACGACCACGCTTCGCATGATTCTGGGACTGCTTCAGCCTACTGGCGGCGATGCGATCGTTGACGGCTTCCGCGTGACACAGTATCCGGATGAAGTGAAACGCCGTATCGGACTTGTCTCCGCAAGTGCAGGGCTCTACCAGTGGCTGACGCCCCGGGAAATGCTGCTGTTCTTTGCCGATCTCTACAGTGTGGAACCACGTTTTGCACGTGATCGACTTGAGTCGCTGGCCGACCTGCTGGATCTTCGCCGCTTTCTGGACCAGCGTTGTTCCACACTCAGTACCGGGCAGAAGCAACGCGTCACGCTCGCTCGTGCATTGATGCACGACCCCCCGATCATGTTGTTGGACGAACCGACCCGCGGTCTGGATGTCGTCGGGACTCATATCATCTTCGAGTACATCGGCCATCTTCGTGCACAGGGGAAAGCAGTCGTCATTTCCACCCATCGGCTGGATGAAGCGTCGCAAATCTGTGATCGGATGGGACTGCTTCATCGGGGTTCGATGCGGTACGAAGGAACCTTCCCTGAACTTCAGGCGGCGACTGGCAGTGTGAGCTTGTACGAGATGTTTCTGAAACTGATGAAGCAGCCCGATCAGATCGGGACCGGACTGAACGAGGAAACCCGCAATGACCGTTGAGTCTCGGAGGTCACGAGCACCGGAGTCGACCTCGTCGCTGCGCTGGTGGCGAATGGCGCAGAAGGAACTGAGGGAAATCCTGCGCGATCGGCGCACCATTATCACGTTGGTCGGCATGCCCCTGCTGATCTATCCCCTCTTGGGGGTGACGTTCCAGAAGCTGTTGTTCACACAGGCCGCGAAGAAAAATGCCACCGAATACCGAGTCGCATTCGCGGCCGAAAAAGACGCCCGCATCTTCCGTAGACTGTTCGACGAATCGGAAATGCTGCAATCGGAGCAGTCCGGCGAAGTTGTGCCACTGAATCGTCGTCCGGCGGGAACGATCGATGATCCCATCTGGCAATTCATGGTGTCTAATGACAAGTCGGCGACTGTGGACGTCAATGCATTGGTTGCAGACCGAACCGCCGATGTCGGGGTCCGCCTGAAGGAAGGGGGGGACGAGGGCCCCTGGAAATTTGAGCTAAGTTACCGGGCAGAATCTCCCTACAGCCTCGATGCGCGGCGGATACTGGAAGAACGGATGCACCTGGCGAATGAGATGCTGGTGCTGAAGCGACTCCGCGAGCAGAATCCGCCGCTGAAACTCCCGGTTACGACATCGCTCAAACCGATTGCTACGGAAGAGTCAGCGGCGCCGTTTTCCATCGCGACGTTGATTCCACTGATCCTGATCCTGATGACGGTCACGGGGGCGGTGTATCCCGCGATCGATCTGACCGCAGGGGAACGTGAGCGAGGGACAATGGAAGCTCTCATCTCTGCTCCTGTCCCCAGGCACGAACTGCTGTTTGCCAAGTTCATTGCTGTGCTGACAGTCGCGTTGCTGACGGCCGTGGCGAACCTGGTTTCCATGGTCATCACAGCCTATGCGGGGGGGATGGAGCAACTGCTGTTTGGCAGCGGTGGAATTACTCTGCGGATGCTCGTGCTGATATTAGGACTTCTGGTGGTCTTCGCCGGCTTCTTTGCGTCCGTCATTCTGATTCTGACTAGCTTTGCTCGCAGTTTTAAAGAAGCGCAGGCCTATCTGATCCCTGTCATGCTGGTTTCGCTGGCTCCGGGCGTTCTGTGTCTGTTGCCTGGAATGGAGATGACAGGCTGGACGTCAGTCACACCCCTGGTCAACATCGTGATTCTGGCGCGGGACATTTTTGATGGTCGGGTTCAATCGATCTGGGTGTTGACGACCCTGTTGTCGACCGTCCTCTATTCAGCTGTTGCGCTGGCCGCGGCAGCGAGAATTTTTGGTACGGACGCAGTCTTGTACGGTAGCGAAGGGAATTGGGCAGACCTGATCCGCCGACCGCGCACTCGCCGACCAGCGGCGTCACTGTCACAAGCAATGTTCTGTCTGGCGGTCATGTTTCCTGCATTTTTGATTCTCAAAGGGATTCCCGGCCGACTGTTCGTTCAGTGGATTGAAGGCCGCTTGATTGGGAACGCCGTCCTGACAATTGCCTTGTTCGCAATCGGGCCGCTGCTGCTGGCACGCTGGACCGGCGTCGACTGGCGGCGAGGCTTCCGTTTGAAGGGGGCCCCCGCCGCTACCTACGTGGCCACCGCTTTGCTTGGACTGTCGCTGTGGCCCTTTGCCTACGAACTCGAGTTACAGACGATTGCACCGGATCAGTTCCAGGCGATGCACGAACTCTTCCAGCAAATTAAGGCTGCTCTGGATGCAGTTCCCCTCCCCGTCAAACTTGTCACCACCGCTCTAGTGCCGGCGATTTGTGAAGAGTTGTTTTTTCGAGGTTACCTGCTGACAGCCCTCCGCACCGGAATGTCGACAGTGCTGGCGGTCTTACTTTCGAGTTGTCTGTTCGGTCTGTTTCACGTGATCGCGATGAACTCACTGATGTTTGAAAGATTTGTACCCACCTGTTTTCTGGGACTGATCCTGGCCTGGATCTGTGTGCGGACGGGAAGCACGTACCCCGGAATGCTGCTGCACACACTACATAATGGCCTGCTTCTGTCATTGTCCTCATTTACCCGAGAGCTGACTGCCCTGGGTATCGGTACGGAGACGCAGGAACATCTACCAGCGAAGTGGATTCTCACGGCGTCCGTGATGGTTGTCACCGGCCTCGCCATCCTGGTTCTCAGCACTCGCCGGCCAGTGGTCGTAGCGGCGCCCGCTCAGTCATAACACGGTCGTGATTTCACGGTCGACAGTAGCGCTGCCTGATCGTGCGGAAGCGCTACCGCGTCGTCAGCAGAGCCAGACACGCTTCGTTAAAGGGGAGTTGCTGAACCGTTTTCCCGGCCGCTGTCTTCTCAGCCCGATGTGATGATGGGTCGCGCGCCCCTCAACAGGGACTGAAACAGAGACGTTCGATTCGCACTCCAAACCCCAGCACCGCCGCTCTGCGGGAAGCGAACGCTCCCCTGCCCCACGGTATGGCATTCGTACTTCAGGCCGTCCGGGATGTTCGAGTGCCTGTACAATTCAGTACGCGCGACGCTGACGTGAAGAAGGAATATCAAGTGCTTTGCGGTACTTGGTGACGGTTCGACGTGCCAGGGTGTAACCAAACTTTGCCAGCTCATCCACCAGTGCATCGTCGCTCAGTGGATCGTTTTTATCTTCGTTGTCGACAATTTCTTTGAGCTTGATGCGAATGATGTCCCAGGCAACTTCCTCGCCGCTCTCCGTAACCGTCCCCCCGCCGAAGAATTTCTTGAGCGGGTAAAGTCCACGAGGTGTCTGGATCCACTTGTCGTCGACTGCGCGAGAGACCGTGGTCACGTGGACTTTGACGACGTCTGCAATTTCCTGCATTTTCAACGGGACGATCGCTTCGGGACCATATTCGAGAAATGCGGTCTGTTTATCGACAATGGATTGCGCGACCCGCTTGAGCGTGTTGTGTCGTTGCTCGATGCTTTCGATCAGCCATTTGGCCGAGTCGATTTTTCGCTTAATGTATTCTTTGGTCTTCTGGTCGGTGCCGTCTCTAAGGATCTGCTGGTAATGCTTGCTGATTCGCAGGCGGGGAGTGTACTCGTCGAGCACGCGAACAACCCACTTGTTGTCGCCGTTCTGTTCAACAAACACGTCGGGCGTCACGGCTTGAGCGGGCCGAGCTTCAAAACCTCGTCCTGGAAAGGGATTCATGTGCCGCAACTCTTCAATTGCGGCTTTGATCGTTTCAATTGAATAGCCGGTTCGGCGTTCGATCAGAGGCAGGCGATTCTGAGCCACGTCCTCAAGGTGTGAGCCGATCAGAGTGGCGAGGACATCTCGGTAGGGCATATCGTCGCGGAGCTGAAGAAGGAGACATTCCTTCGCGTCACGGGCACCACATCCGAGAGGGTCGAGTCGCTGGACCAATTGCAATGCGGCCTGTGCGTCGACATCGGCGATGGACTTCCCATACGTTTGAATCAGGTCGGGCAGGCTGCTGGGAAGTCGGCCATTGGGATCCAGATTTTGTATTAGAAACTGACCGAAATCGCGTATTTCCGCCGGGACACTGAAAAAGCCGAACTGCTCGAGCAGGTACTCATGCAGCGATTGCGGCTTTTCCGCGACATTGGAAATCATGTCATGTTGTCGGTCGCCATCCTCTTCCATGCGGTTGGACGAAGGTTTGCTGCCCGACGTGTAGTTGTCTTCAGGCCACTCCTGCGACATTTCGAGCAGTCGTTCGAAGTCGGCTTCGTTGTTATGAGCCGTGTCGACCTGAAGTTCCTGTTCTGCAATGTTCTTTTCAGATGCTTCTTCCCGTGCCTCGGCAATATTGTGCTGTAGATCGGGCGCGTCGCGATCGGCCGCCCGCATCTCCAGGCAGGGATTTTCAGCCAGTTCCTGCTCGATGCGCTCATCCAATTCCATGGTCGGCAATTGGAGGATTTCCATCGACTGAATCATGCGAGGAGCCAGCTTCATTTGCTGGCTCATCTTCATCTGATGTGAGAAGTTCAACTGCATTTTGTGATCTCAATCGATTGGCAGAGTGTCTGCGGGGCAGCGGCAGTCAACGACAGGATGACTTGAGAATCGCGTGGATTCAGGGTCATTGTTGCGACTTCCGCCTTCCCGACGTCGTGCTTTCGGATAGGGCTGTCTGCGTTTCTAGGGCGTTTGTCATTTCAATTTTTGTCGAACCTCCTTCAAAGCATGCCCTGAAAAACCCTGTCAGCGAATTCGTTCTAGAATGACTGTCTGCCCCGAATGGCGTCCGCCAGCATCTCTCGGTTGGCGAACTCCAGCACGCTGCCCGAGGCAATTCCTCGGGCGAGCCTCGTAATTTTGACCGGGTCATTCGCGAGCAGATTCGAGATGTATAACGCGGTTCCATCCCCTTCGAGTGTCGGGTTGGTTGCCATCAAGATCTCGGTGACCCCCCCCTGCCGGACACGTTTCACGAGTGCGGCGATGTTGAGGTCATCAGGCCCGATTCCATTGAGTGGGGCGAGTCGACCTCCCAAAACGTGATACACCCCATGGAAGATCGAGGCTGCTTCCAGAGCGAGCAGATCGCGTGGCTGCTCCACCACGCAAACGGTGTGCTGGTCGCGTCGTGGATCATTGCAAATGGCGCATGTGTCACCCTCAGTCAGGTTGAAGCAGATGCGACAGGGACGAACCATCAATTTGACCTGACGGATGGCTTCGGCGAGCGCATTGGCTTCCTCTTCACCGCAGTCGAGCAAATAATTCGCAAGACGTTCTGCTGATTTGCGCCCGATACCTGGCAGGGTCGCAAGTCGCTCGATCAGATTCCCGACGGCAGAACCATAGGGATGTCGTGCCTGCTCCTCACCTCTGGCCATTCAATCACACTCCTTCGACGTCACGCGACCACCCGGTTACTTGCCAAATCCCATACCGGAGAACGCGTCGCCCATTCCTGGCAGATTGATTCCGCTGGTGATGGCGCTCATCTCTTCCGCCTGCTTCTGCATGAGCTTCTCAAAAGCCTGATTGGCCGCGGCAACGATCAGGTCTTCGACCATCTCTTCATCACCCGACTTAAACAGGCTGGGATCAATTTTACATTCGATCAGTCGCATCGTGCCGGCGACAGTGACGCGAACCATCCCCGCCCCCGCCTCACCGTCGCACTGCAGATTCGCCAATCGCTCTTTGGTCTCGGCGATCTTGCCCTGCATTCCTTGCGCTTGCTTCATCAGCGAAGCGATCTGGCCAAGTTCCTTGAACATTGTTCTTACTCCGGTGCATCCTCAGTTCGTTCGTCTGTAGCTTCCGCAACCAACTCTTTGACGCTCCAGCTTTTGACCCCGAAGACTTCTGTGATTTGCTGGATATATGGGTCTTCTGGCTCGTCAATCACCTGGTTTCGACTCACGGCCGCGACTGCAGCAGTTGGTTTGGCTGCGGTTTGCACTGCTTCGCCTGTCCGGAACAGAATCCGGACCTTTTGACCAACTAATTCTGCAACAATGGCCTCAAGCCGATTGACTGTGTCAGGTCGGTCTAACGCTTTCCGATCCAAATCATAGTTGATTGGGACGCAAAACTCCAATGTGTTTGGCCCAATAATTGCTATTGATGGGATTCGCCGGACCGATGCACCGACAATATCATTCATACGGTCCGCGATCAATGATTGCAACTCTTTTTCACAACCGGATTTAAGTTCGAGGACCGCAGGCGTCTGTACGGCTTCATCCGTTGTAACTTCTGCCACCGCTGGTGGCTGACTCTCCACCTTGGGCGGGTTCAAGTCATTTTTTTTTTCCGCGGGACCAATATTGGTTGATTTTGGGCCAGGCGGAAGAAGAGGCCGATCGGGAGGACTGGCAGGGCGTTCAGCAGTAATTCTAGTCGTCCTTGGCGGAAGGGGAACCCCCTGCCCTCCCTTGAGCTGCGCAATCAAAGTGTCCAGTCGGTCCAGGTCGGCCAGAAACGAGATGCGAACGAGCGCCAGTTCCGCCAGCGCGCGTCCGTATGAGACTCGCTGCATCCGTGCCTTGGCCTCTGCCAGGATCTGCATTGCGGCGGCAATCGTCTGAAGTCCCCAGGCACTGGCCTGCCGGTTGATCGTTTCGCGGCTGTCATCCCCGACACTCAAGAGGGGAACTTCTGCGGCGCCGCAAGCGGCCACCATCAGATCGCGGAAGTAGGCCACTAACTGGTCTGTAAACGCCTCGAGCTGCACCCCTTCCTTCACAGAATGCTCAAGTCGGATCAGGACTTCGTCCTGCCGTCGCTCAATCAACGCATCAACCAGGCCCGTCAGACGATCGTCAGGTGCCGTCCCCAGCAGGCGATGCACATCCGCGCTGGTGATATGTTCTGATCCGAAAGCCAGCAGTTGATCGAACAGAGACTGGCTGTCTCGCATCGATCCTGCAGCTCGGCGGGCGACTAGTTCCAATGCCGCTTCATCAACCTGAAAGCCTTCCGCCTCGGCCAGTTGTCGCAAGCGCATCGTGATATTATCGGTAGAAATCGTTCCGAAGTCGAAACGCTGACAACGCGACAGGATGGTGTCCGGGACTTTGTTCGCCTCTGTCGTACAGAAGACGAACTTGACCATCGGAGGCGGCTCTTCCAGCGTCTTCAGCAACGCGTTGAAGGCTTCTTTGGTCAGCATGTGGACTTCGTCGATGATGTACACTTTGTACTTCGATCTCATCGACTTGACGTTCACATTGGCGCGCAGCGACCGAATGTCATCGATCCCGCGGTTTGACGCGCCGTCGATTTCAGAAACATCGACGTCCTGTCCCACCGAAATCCCACGGCACTGCTCGCACTCATTGCAGGGGACGCCGTCTTTAAGGAAAGGACAGTTCAGGGCCTTCGCAAAAATGCGGGCCATAGACGTCTTGCCGACGCCGCGAGCGCCTGTAAACAGGTAGGCGTGGGCAACCCGACCTTCCTGGATGGCGTTGCGCAGTGTCTGAGCAACTCGTTCCTGCCCAACGACTTCAGTAAAGGTCTGGGGCCGGAATCGACGTGCGAGGACGGTATATTGAGATTGCATGAGGCTTCTCGAGGCAGGTTCTTTGTCAGGTATCCGGACCACATCATATCCGAGATGCCGCTCGCAAAGAACCTGTGAGTCGCCTGTGTGTTTTACCTCAGGACTGGAAGCAGTTCTGAGGTTTTGTTCGCGACGGCGGCCGGTTCTTCATCGATGTACTGGTAGTAAACATTTCGCTGGCGAGGGATATATCCCGCATCGCGAATCAGGCGCTTGATCGTTTCCAGGGTCAGGTGGTGCACTGTTCCCGCTTCGGCAACCACGTTTTCTTCGATCATCAGCGAACCCATATCGTTCGCCCCGAAATGAAGGGCCAGCCCACCAATTTTTTCGCCCTGGGTCACCCAGGATGACTGGATGTTCGGGAAGTTGTCCAGGTACAACCGCGCGACGGCTTGAGTCTTGAGGTACTCATACGAACCCACGGGTGAAATGTGAGCCATTTCCGTGTTGTCCGGCTGGAATGTCCAGCAGATGAAGGCGGTGAAGCCGCCGGTTTCGTCCTGAAGTTGTCGCAGTCGCTCAAGGTGTTCGATCCGTTCCGCCAATGTCTCGATGTGTCCAAACATCATCGTGGCCGACCCCTTGCCTCCCAGCAGATGCCATTCACGACAGACGTTCAGCCAGTCGTCGGTCAGGCATTTACCGCGCGTCATGGCCTTACGAACTCGATCGACCAGGATTTCGCCCCCACCTCCGGGCAGACTTCCCAATCCAGCCGCCTTCAGTCGCTCCAGCACGGTTTTGACCGGGAGGCGTGTCAGTTTGTGGATTGCGTGAATTTCAGGAGGGGAAAAGCAGTGCAGATTGACCTGGGGGAATCGCTCTTTGAGCGACCGCAACAGATCTTCATACCATTCCAGCGGCAAGTCGGGGTTCATCCCCCCCTGCATCAGGATTTGGTCCCCCCCCAGAGCGACAGTTTCTTCGATCTTCTTGAAGATGGTTTCTTTGTCGAGAACGTAGCCTTCAGGGCTCTTGGGTTTCCGGAAGAATGCACAGAAGTCGCAGACCGCCGAGCAAACATTGGTGTAATTGATGTTGCGGTCGATATTGAAAGTGCGGAAGGGCTCTGGATGCCGGCGTCGCGTCACCTGATTCGCTGCTTCACCGATCGCGACCAGGTCATGTGACTCGAGAAGTTTCAGCCCTTCCTCGGGTGTGAGTCGTTGCCCCGCCACGGCCTTCTCAAGCAATCGATTTACTTCAGCTGACACATGATCCCTTTCTTCCGCGATAAAGTTTCTGACTTGCGGTCTGGTCGTCTCGATC
Organism: Schlesneria sphaerica; assembly: GCF_044336245.1. NCBI lineage: Bacteria > Pseudomonadati > Planctomycetota > Planctomycetia > Planctomycetales > Planctomycetaceae > Schlesneria > Schlesneria sphaerica. The sequence continues at coordinate 7,083,119 of NZ_CP172346.1, forward strand.
AAGGGCGGTCTTTCGCCCGGATGGGTTTAATCCCTCTCCCGCACGTGGTTTCCTGTGCGCGAGACGCTCAACTCATTCTGCCTTTGCGTGGTTCTCGATACCCGGACGCTTCCGCGATCGGGAATTCCCGTCCCGCAATCTTGTTACCCGTCTACAGTCGCCGCCATTTCCCCGTTCTGACCAGGGAATCGCATTCAGCTTCGAAAACGGAGCTTTGCACCTTTTGGTGCCAGCCCCAGTCCGGTGGCTAGTTCGTAGAACGTCTGCAATCCACATCGCTCTGCATTCCCCAAGTGAAAGTGCAGATTCTCTGAAAGGTAATTGAAGGTCGTCGGAAATGTCAGTCCCAGCGCCTGTGCTTCGCGTTCTGCAATCTCGCGTAACCGTTCAACACCCCAGTCACGTGATTGACAAAGCGCTTGCTGGATCTTGTCGACATCCCCGGCCGGAAGCTGCTGGCGGCGATTTGACAGCCACATGGCGAACACAAAAGGAAGACCAGTCCAGGCCAGCCATTCTTCGCCGAGATCCCACGTATTGAGGAAGGGTTCATTCGGAGGAAGGATGGCACGATCACCGATCAGCAGGATGGCATCCGCTGTCGTGTCTTGCGTCTGATGATTCAGCGGCAGCGGTTCAAGCTTAGGCAGAACGCCGTGTCGTTCCGCCAGCATGATCCGGGCAAGCGTCGCACTGGTCCGGGAGCCCTCGTCGAGAGCCAGGGACTTAATCTCTCCCCACGGGACGCGTGTATACAGCTTCACACTTAACACGGGACCATGGGCGGCCACACAGGCATCCGAGAGGATCTCGTAGTCACCCCCGCGAAAATATTCGATACTGGGAACCAGGGCTACGTCGAGGCAGCCCGAATCGAGATAGTCCGATAAACGGCTGGGAAAATCGAGGTGGATCCTGGTGTCGGGCAGAAGTTCTGCCAATCCTTCCACCAGCGGTTTTGAGTTCAGATACGTGACCGCTCCGATACTGACAGCCGTTTCCGACATCTTCGTTCCGTGAGTCCGTTCCACCGGCAGAGTCCGCGGTACCGGGGGCGTGTTTCGTGCTGGCGGGAGTGATATTCGTGTATTCATGATTTTGTCGTATTGGTAATCCCTCAAGTCGGCGATTAGGATGCGTCATCTATCGCGTCTGGCAATGAGAGAACCGTTCTTCGACGCTCGATTTAACGGGTGGCGTGAGAAACGACAAGTTCGGAAAGCGTTTTATGACTTCGGCTTTGCAAATTGGCATTATCGGATTGGGCAACGTCGGAACCGGCGTCGCCAAAATTTTGACTCAACATCCCGACCGGATTCGACAACGAGCGGGCAGACCTATCGAAATCCGCCGAGCCGTTGTTCGGGACCTCCATCGGTCGCGGGAAATTGATCTGCCGCAAGGGGTTATCACCGATCAAATCGAATCGGTCATCCATGATCCCCAAATTCAGGTCGCTGTGGAACTGATGGGGGGGATTCACCCCGCCAAGGAAGTTGTCCTCGCCTTGCTGGAGGCTGGCAAAGACGTGGTGACGGCGAATAAGGCCCTGCTCTGTGAGCATGGCGATGAAATTTTCGCTGCTGCAAAGCGTTTTGGCCGAACCGTTTGCTTCGAAGCGGCCGTCGCCGGGGGAATTCCGATTATCGCCGCGGTCGGGCAATCGATGGCTGCCAACCAGATCATGGGGATTCAGGCGATCCTGAATGGGACCACCAACTACATCCTTTCTGAAATGTTATTTCGGGGACAATCGTACGACGACGCCCTGAAGGACGCGCAGAAGCTGGGGTATGCCGAAGCGGATCCCACTCTTGACGTCAATGGAACCGATGCGGCGCAGAAACTTGGGATCCTGGCGCAGCTTTCTTTTGGTACCAAAGTGACGGCTTCGGAATTCCACGTCACGGGCATCGACAAGCTGGAACAGGTCGATATCAAGCATGCCAAGGACATGGGGTATGTCATTAAGCTGCTTGCCAGTGTGAAACTGGTCGATGGAAAGCTGGAGATGAGTGTCCGTCCGACGTTGATCAAGAACGATCGGCCTCTGGCGCAGATTCATGGTCCTTTCAACGCGATCCTGCTGGAAGGAGACGTCGTTGGGAACGTCTGGTATTCTGGACGTGGCGCAGGCCAGCTTCCCACGGCCTCTGCAGTGACTGCCGACATCATTGACCTGGCGATTGGCCGGGCGCAGTTGACTTTTGCTCAACTGGATCTCTGGCGGGACACGCCCGAATTCCCTCTGATCGACGGGGATGCGGCTTCAAGTCGTTACTTCCTGCGCTTGTCGGTAGAGGATCGCCCGAATGTCATGGCTGAAGTCACCGGGATTCTGGGCCGACATGGCATCAGTCTGGCAACCGTGATTCAGCCGGAAGCCCCCGAAGTCGACGACGAATCCAAGGCTGTTCCGATTGTCCCGTTGATTATCATGACCCACAGAACAACAGCCGGGTGCCTCGCGGCCGCAGAAAGGGACCTTGACCGCCTCGGTTCTGTCAGGTCTCCGCGAATGGTCCTGGCCGTAGCGGATTAGTCGTCGCAGATGAAACGGTTACCGAGGGAACGGAATGCCTTACGGCACACCCTCCACGGAAGTTCCCTACGCGGCGGCGGTGGTCCGATGGAATGTTCATCACGCGTTTTGTGCCTTGCCGTCCAGGTCGCCGCAATAACGCGGTGATCGGGACTTGCCGGGCGAACGGCCTGACCGCGTTCATGTCCGACTGTCCCGTGGCCGGTGAAGCTCTTCACGCGTTGCGATACGGAGCACCGGGTTTGAGTTCGCGCCAGGGTTTTCCGGTCTTGTAGTGTTGAAGTCGCACCTGGCAATCGGCTACGTCCGTTGGGGGGGCATGTTCCAGAGCTTCCTCGGCAAAATTGCAGGCGAGTTCAAACTCACCTTTCTCGGCATAGGCTGCCGCAAGCGTACCGAGGCAGAACCATTGCGAATAACCGACGCGTTCACAGGCTTCTGTGGCGATTTCGACAGCCCGCTTCCCGTTCCGGAATTCATCCTGAGGAGAGGTTGCAAGGATCCAGGCGAGATTGTTTCTCGCATTGAAATCGACTGAATTCAGGGCAATCGATCGCTCGTAGTCCGAGATGCACTTTGCGATCTGGCCAATCTGATAGAAGGCCACTCCGCGATGGAAAAAGGCTTGTGACGATCCCTTGTTCAGCTCAATCGCCCGATCGAAGTCTGAAAATGCCTTGGCGATGTGGCCCTGCTCCAGGAAATAGGCCCCTCTCGCTACAAACTGGTCGGAGTGGGCCGGTACGGGCTTCCACGAGCCTGCTCCCAGGAACTGAGCCGCCAGGTTGGACAGGTCCACCCCCAGAATTTCCTCAGCCGCGGATTCTCCTGCGTCTTCAGCGCTCGCCGCCGCGAGGAATTCGGGGAGCTTTTCCTGATGGTCCGCGACAAGCTGACGAAAAATGGCTTGGGCCAGTTCGTAGCAATGGCGTTGTCCTTCGTCTGGCGTGTGGAACCCGCTTCCCCACCAGAACTGACTCAACGAGTGTTCGCGCCAGTATTTCCTGAGATCCGCGATCTCCTTTGGTTTGAGTGAAAACCGGGCCCACGGAGCGACCGCTGCTTCTTCCGCCAGTTGTGTAATCCCTTCTTCCAGCCACTCAGGTAGATGGTGGTCACTTAAGCAGGCATGCGCAATCTCGTGCAGCATTGTCCTTTGCAAATCGTCGAGGGGTTGAGGACGGAGTACCACGTGCACGTAATCGTGACGAATACAGACTCCGCCTGATCGAACCGATTCCATCGTGGGATCGAAAGGGGAGACGTAGCGACAGTATGCATCATCGTCCCCGAACAGAATGATCACGAGCGGGCCTGTCTGGCTCTGGCGAGCCAGTCTCCCGAGTAGCGCTGACATCTCCTGCAGGCTTGACTCCGACAGATCAAAGAGAGAAACCGCTTCCTCAAGATCATCCGGCGCGAACAGAATCAACTTGTCTGAGTGAATTGTGCGATAGGCACCTCCCAGCGCCTGATCCATACTCTCGAGCCAGTCGTGTGCCAGCGTTGACCACGCACGGGTCCGTTCAGCGACGGGGACATTTTGCTCAACCCAGTCCCGGACCAGATCCCAGTGGACCCGAGGGAGATGAAACGCGCGAGGGATTTTCGAGAGGCTGATGCCCATAACTCATCTTTCGTAACAGCATTCAGAGAAGTCACGCACGAAGTTCAGCTTGGGTGACGCAGGGATTATCGCTCCGCCAATGGGACGGACTGGATGGAAACGCAATTCCAGCCCGCATCCGCACTCTCATCCCGTGGCCAGATCCGAGAGGGTAACTGCATCAGAAACCCGGATATCATTTGAGGGAAGCATCAGGCCCGACCGCCCACGTCAATTTCTGCCGGGAGGACCATTCGATCTGAGATAAGCATCACGTGCGAATGCGTGGCCGCTCGCTTTTGGCTACGGAAACTCCCCTCTCAACTCGTTCATTTCTGCATGAGTGGTGCCCGAATCGAGAAGTTGCTGTGAAGCTTGGTCCGAACCTGCAACCGTTCGTCCGCTCTGGAGGCACCACACCTGGACGGGACGATTTTAGTCGTCGTCGTCATCATCTTCGACCAGGGTCACTGCCCACTCTGGATACGGGACTTCTGTTCCTTTCTGTGATCGCCAGAGGATGCGGTTGAGAACATCTTCTGGCGCCTTGTCGATCTCGCGGAAATTCAAACTGGCGGACTCGATCGCGTCATCCCGCAGAATGGGATTTCGAATCGCGTTCGGTTTCGGGTTCATCTGGTCCAGCGGCACCTTGTTCGGAACTGCGGTGAAAGGAGTGAAGTCGGCAGTCTCGGTAAAGCAGTCAAACATCGGCGTGGCGCTGGCATCAAACTGGTTCATCGGCGGCAGCCCGAGAATCTGTTCCATCGTTCGCAGAATGCTTGTGGTATTGTATTGCGTGCTGATGACTTCGCCTCGCTTGGCGTAGGGGCTGATGCAGTAGGCCGTCGTGCGGTAGCCACTGACGTGATCCCAGCCATTTTGAGGATCGTCTTCAATTCCGAAAATGGCCATTTCTTTCCAGAAACGCGAACGACTTAAACCCTCTACGATATGGGCAAACGCCAGGTCGTTGTCCGCCATACATGAGGCGGGGGTCGGCGATCCGGGCGACGTTCCGCTGGTGTGATCATTCGGAAGGCAGATAATGACGAGCTGTGGAAACGTCCCTTCGGCCTCGTACTTTTCAAGCTCTTTCAGAATGAAGTCTGCCCGGTACTGGTCGGGGACGGCCATCTCCCAACCGACGTAATCTGTCGGTGAGAACGGGCGGATCGATTCGATCCCGGGTTCGCTTTCGAAGATGACTTCCTTTGACTCCCCTTTCCAAGTTCGGTAGCAGGCGAGATAGTCAGGAACCCCCTTCTTCTGAGGATCGCTCCAGCGGACCTTCGGCATCATGAATTCGCCGTAGTTCCGAATCGAGATGCCATGGGCCAAAGCGTTGTCCCAGAGGAAGCCGGCGGGTGAGTAAGCAATCGCGTCAATGTCATCGATACCCATCCCGTCGGGGTAGCTCCGGGGAAACCCGGCAAAGCTTTTCTCCATGTAATCCGTACTGAATGCCGTGGTGCTCCACTGGTGTCCATCGGCACTCAGAATTCCAGAGCAGTAGGTATTGTCGAGCAGGACAAACTCACGCACCATCTTGTGCTGATTAGGAGTGATTTCTTCACCGAAGATGCAGAGATCTGCACGGCCGACTCCTTTGTCGAGTGCTCCGAAGACCTGGTCATACGTCCGATTTTCTTTGATGACGTACACGACATGTTTAATCAGACTCGGTTCGCCGATCCGCTCTGGAACCGGCCGAGGCAGTTGATCGGGACGCGCGGGGAGAGCCGCCTGAGCGATCGCGCCTCGGCGCATGTTTCGAGCTGCCAGTTCCGACAGCAGCGTCAGTTGCTCGTCGTCCGGCAATGGCATCAGCGAGAGTGACCCATGATAATGATGCGTATTGTAGCCCTCGGCCCCTCCCGCCTGTTTTTTCGGTGCCATTGGCAGTCCTTTAATGTTGGCACAGTAAAGGGCATTCCGATGTGGATCAAACACCACGGCACCGGGAAACCAGCCGACCGGTATCAGGCCCGTCAGATGGGTCTCTCCTTTGTCCTCCGGATCGAATTCGATGACGGCAATCGAATTCTGGGTGCCGTTCGCGACATACAAGGTCTCTCCTGAAGGATGAAATGTGATTGCGTTGGGTGAGGCTCCGAACAGATCAGATGGCTTGGCCTTGGCCCAGACCGTTTCAATCACTTTCTCTTCAGCGACATCGATGATGCTGAGATGGTCGCTTCCTGCATTGGCACAGACGACGTAGTGACCGTCCGGAGAGACTGCCAGGCCGCTCGCGTGCAGACCGACAACCAGTTCCGTTGTCTCGGGTTCGCCATTCAACTTCACGATGCTGACCGAGCCTTCGCTGGCGATGTGGCGAACGGGATCGACCCGAATTTCTGTTCCTCTGCCCGCAGGCCCCTTGGGGTCGTCGGGGCCAGGGCGTCGTCCGGCCCAATTACTGACGAAGGCCTTGTGACCGGCCAGAACCACGTCATACGGAGCGGCCCCCACCTCGATGCTGCGAAGTGTCTTGCCAGTCGCGAGTTCGATTTCGTGCAACTGGTTCGACAGGTTGCCGCAAACATAAAGCTTCGATCCGTCAGGTGTGATGGCTAATCCACTGGGAATCTCGGCACGGCGTCGCGGTGCATTGGCGGGGGGCAGCGGAATTGTATGCGATGCCTTGACGCTGGGGGCTTCCGTCCCCGTCGCTTCACTCACGGTGAAGACCTTGATCGAGCCGTTCACATTGCTGAGGAAAATTTGCTTACCGTCTGGAGAAAAGATCAGGCCGGTGAAGCTGACCTGACCCCCTCGATCTGGAGCAAGAATGTTGGGCGAAACAACATCGGCGGGCGGTTGCTCCTGTGCTTCATTCGGGAACAGGACTCGCTGCAGGATTTGTCCTGATTCGGGGGCGATGACGATCAGTTCACTCGATTTTCCGGATGCGACCAGCAATGCACCGTCAGGAGACAGTGCCAGGGCCTGAGGCCGAAGTCCAGCCAACTCAACCTGCCGTCCGAACGGGGTCAGCAACTGGTTGACCGGGGTTACGATTGCATCTTCCCGCGTTCGGCCGACCCGGTCTGTGGTCGATTCAATCGCGGCGTCTTCCGTCGAGGAATCTTTCGCACGAAGTGAAGGGGAGGAACCCAATATCAACAAACAGCCCAGAACCATGATCCATCGCATCGAACTCATTCAACGGCCTCCTGTGCGTCCGAATCGGTTGAATAAATGAATTGCTCATAGCAGAGGGAAGTGGACCGTTTGAAATTGCCCGTCGCAACCTAACGCTCCACTGCGGCATGGATCCGGAGAGATCCCCACCGGCAAGCTAACAATCGCTGAGATCAAATGAAATCGAATGCGATCAGGAGTTTCCCGGAGCTGGCCTGAATGATCGATCAGAAAGACTGACCAGGTGACTGCCAACATGGCACGAAACATGGCACGACCACTGCTTCGTTCGCCGGAAAACAAATTTGGGGTCACGAAAGTCACGAGCCGTCGCGGATGGGATAGAACTGTCGTATCTGGTCCTCTAGACTGACGGGCGGCGATTATGTCATCCAGAACAGTGAATTGAGAGAACCGATGAAGTCATTGGATCAGGCATTGGGTCAGTGTACGCGCCGCGGCTTATTGCAGGCGGGATATTCCGGCCTGTTCGGAGTCGGTTTAACGTCGATCCTGGCCGGTCGTGAGAAAGCCGCTGCAGCCGCGGAAGGGAACTCCCATCAGAAGCCAAAATCTGTTCTTTTGGTTTTTCTCAGTGGAGCCATGAGCCATATCGACACGTTCGATATGAAACCGGAGGCTCCGCTAGAGATTCGGGGCGAGTTTAAGCCGATCGCCACATCGATACCCGGTTATTCCATCTGCGAGCATCTGCCGCAACTGGCCTCACGCGCCCACAAATACGCGGTCGTGCGGTCTTTCTCGCATGACGACAACAATCATACACAGTCAGCTCACCACATCACGACGGGTGAGAAACAACCCGGTGGCTTCTTCGACAAGAGTGCTTCTCGCGAGGACTGGCCTCACTATGCAGCGGCTTTGTCGTACCTGCAGCGAGCCCCTGAAGGACTTCCCTGTGGAGTGACGCTACCGAACTTCCTTCAGGCGGGCCCGCTTGTCTGGCCGGGTCAGCTCGCGGGATTTCTGGGAGCTTCGCACGATCCCTGGTTCGTCAACGGCGATCCTAACCAACCGGATTTTCGTGTTACGGAGCTGACGCTCGCACAGGGGATCGATGCAGCTCACCTGGGAAGGCGGCTTTCGCTGCTGGATGAAGTCAATCGCCAGCAGCGTACGTTCGACGATATTGGCCAGTCACGGCTGTTGCAAAAGAGTCAGCACATGGCTTACGACCTGCTGTCGTCCAGCCGCCTGACTCAAGCCTTCGACATGAAGAAGATCCCGGACAGCGTGCGAGATCAGTACGGCCGCAACATCGGCGGTCAGTCACTGCTGGTGGGGCGGCGGCTGATTGAGGCTGGCGTTCCCATCGTTCAGGTGAATCTGAATGGTTGGGATACTCACGACAACAATTGTGAAGGACTGAAGAATCATCTGCTGCCGCCGTTCGATCAAGGCATTTCCGCGCTGCTCGACGATATGGAGTCCCGTGGCCTGTTGCAGGAAACACTCGTCGTTGTCGTCAGCGAGTTCGGAAGAACGCCCAAGATAAACGGCACAAAGGGACGCGACCATTGGGGCCCCTGTTTCTTCGGCCTGTTCGCGGGGGCGGGCGTACAAGGGGGTCAGGTGATCGGCCGCTCGGACGCCACGGCCTCCTACCCGACGTCCCGGCGTTACACTCCCAATGACATCGGTGCCACAATTTATCAGGCACTAGGCGTCCCGCTGGAAACCGAAGTTCATGACCGCCTGGGGCGCCGTGTCCGCTTGAATACAGGCGAAGTGATCGAACCTCTTTTCACGGCCGGAAGTGTTTGAGTATCGAGACCGCCAAGCAGGAGGGCACGTCCAGTAACGGGGCGTGGTCGGGCAGGCCAGTAGACGCCAAAGTCAAGCTGGCTGATATCTTGTCTTGCGATGATCAATTTCCGCGTCGGTTTTTATCTGAGCGTGAGCGATCGAGCTAGCTGACAGGGCGTTATTCGTCCTCTTTGACAAACCCTGAAGAGAACCGGAAGATCGTGAACTTGTCCGACCTCCCATTCAGTGGGCGTTGCTGCGGCAGAAGTTAAGCGACTTCGACGAGGGCACGGCTTCACGAGATAGGGCATGTGTTCAATCGCGCGGTCGCCACGAGCAGGCCGGGGGCAAAATCCGCAGAAGTTGTTGCCGAGACCTGCCAGGTCACTGCGGGAACCGCAGGGCATCGACGGAACTTGTCCCCCCTTCTCACTTCAATGAGGGTGTCGTTTTTACAGAAGCGTTGTTGTGAATTGACAGGAGCGAGCGAAGTCGATGTTTCAATATCAGGGAAAGACAGCGCTGATCACAGGGGCGTCATCGGGGATCGGAAAAGAGTTTGCAAAGGCTCTTGCGGCCAAGGGGATGTCGGTCATTCTGGTTTCTCGCTCAGAAGAAGCACTGCAGAAACTCGCCACGGAAATCACGGGCCTTTATCCGGTCCAGGCAACCGTGATTTCTGCTGATCTGAGCCAGCCCGACGCCACCTCCCGAATCGTGAGTGCGGTGACCGAACGAGATCTTTCCGTCGATCTGCTGATCAACAACGCCGGATTTATGACACATGGGCATTTCGAAGCGATCGATCCGCAGCGGGATCACGACGAAGTGATGGTGAACGTCGCGGCCGTGGCCTCACTGACGCACGCATTCCTCCCTGGAATGCTGAATCGCAAGCAAGGGGCAGTAATCAATGTCGCCTCCGTCGCGGGATTCCAACCGATTCCGTTCCTCGCTGTTTATGCCGCCAGCAAGGCCTTTGTCATTTCGTTCTCGATCGGGCTCTGGGAAGAATGTCGTGACAGAAACGTCTGCGTGATGGCACTGTGTCCCGGAACCACTGCGACAGAACTCTTTGACCGAGCCGTTGCGCCGGAAGCAGCACTGGGTAAGCCCCGAACGGCGGCCGACGTTGTCAAGACTGCATTGGCGGGCCTCGATCGGAAACGCAGTCTGGTTGTTGATGGCTTGAAGAATTCGTTGCTCAGTCATGGTCCGCGTCTGATTCCGCGCTGGTTCGCAGCGCAATGCGCGGGAAAAGCAGTCCGTCCCCGTAAGGCAAAAGGGATTAGCTGAGATTACTCTCTGGTCGGGCAGGCCGAGGATGGGGGAATGAGGTGAGTTGCTTCCAGATTCGCACCGCGTGGTTCGTCTGAGACGGGTCGAGGCGACAGCGGGGAATTTCCGCCGAGAGGCATGCTGTCTGGTAGTCGCTGAGACTGCTTGTCTGCAGGCAGAGCGGGTGGCTTACCTGTGTCAGGCATACGCAGAGTTCGGAGAGCCTCACGCGAGGGTTCGGAGAGACTCGCATTGACCGAATTTTGATGACTTGCTACGGTCCGACCCTCTCCCCCAAGTCCTGTCAATTTTTCACAAGTCAATCACATGGTTCCTCACCGGATTCCTGGCGCAGTTGCTGCGCGGTGGATTGTCGCTTTGCTTTTGTGTGCCGGATTCTTCCGTCTGGCTGCACGGGCAGAGCTCTTCGCCGCTTCCGCCGACGACGACGAGCCGCGCGAGCGACTTGTGATGCTAACCACAGGGAGAATTCTCTCGGGCATCGTCAGTCGAAATGGTGGTGGATATCTCGTCGAACAACCTAACGGGCGGCTTCAGATCGGGAACGACGAAGTGCAGTTCGTTGTGGACAACCTCAACGAAGGATATCGCAAACTTCGCGACAGTGTCGTGCATCCTACACCCGCTACGCATATCGACCTCGCAACGTGGTGTGTTTCTCATCGGCTGTACGATGAAGCTCAGGATGAGCTCAAAAAATGTTTGAAAGCCGATCCTGAGAATGAACAGGCCCGGCGGTTTCTGCAGCGTCTGACGGATACCATTCGGATCAATACCCCTCCCAAGGGACTTCCGACAACGTCACCGCGAAAATCATCAGAAGGATTTTTGCAACCGGCTGCCGAGTCACTGGGCGGGTTGTCCAAGGAGTCGGCGACTCTCTTTACCTCCCGCATTCAGCCTCTGCTGCTGAATAAGTGTGGAAATGCTTCCTGCCATGGCGTGACCACTGCCAGCGAGTTTCGTCTATACCCGGCCCGGATCGGCGGCAATGGCTCGCGTCAGACGACCGAGAAAAATCTGGCAGAGGTTCTGAAGCAACTGGATCTGGACGATGTCGCTCGCAGCCCTTTGCTGGAACCGACTCGAGCCAGCCACGGGGGACGGGGAACGATTTTCGTCGGACCCGCCGCTGCGGAACAGATGAAACTTCTGAAAGCCTGGGCCGCTGCTGTCGCCAGAGAGAAAAATCCCGACGCGCGTGACAGCGATCAGCCTGCTTCCATGGCAGGATTCAAGTCGAAAAGAAGATCCACTAAACGAATTGCTCAGGTCGTTCATGAAGCCGACGTATTGAAATCTTCATCCGTGAGCGATGACGTTTCCGAAGACGATGACGATGTAGCACCAGCAGCAGCGACAGATCTGGAGGTCGAAGGAGACTCTTCGGAATCACTTGCTTCCAAAGGGACACGGCCCCGTGAATTAGGAGCAGAGTCGAGCGAAGCAAAAGCGACTCCCCTGAAGCCGTTCGATGCGTTTGACCCTGAAATCTTCAATCGCAACTTTCGTCGACCATAGAAACCGCGGATCGGCCCGAACCGAACCGTTAATCCACTGAAAGGACTCAAAATGACGCGGCAGCAACCTCGACGAATTGCACACTTCCTGCGGGCACAGCGCTGGATTCCTCTTTGTTTGGTGCTGGTTTGCCTTGCCGGTTGTCAGTCGATGTCGGGGGGCAAATCGAAACAGAAAGACCCTTTCGCAGAGGACAAGTTTTCCTGCGGCGAACTTCACTCGTCCAAGGTGAGATGAGCGATTTCGTCAGGTTGCGGGTTGCATCAGTCGACGCTTAAACTATCCACTTAGCGAATTGCTGAATTGACCCTTTCGCATTTCCCAAGAGGATCGCAACGATGACGAATGTTTCGCGCCGTGAGTTTCTTGAAAAGTCGATGTTTGCCACAGCCGCGATGACGCTGGCGGGTTCGGCTTCCACCAGGTGCTTCGCCCAGGGCGATGCACCCAAGGGCGAGAAACTTCGAGTTGCCGTGGTAGGCATCAAGGGGCGCGGTGGTGCGCACCTGGCTGGATTCGGCGAACGAGACGATTGTCAGATCGTTGCCCTGGTTGATGTCGACGAAACGGTGCTCAATAACCGTGCCGACGAAATCGAGAAAAAGACCGGTCATCGCCCGGCCGTCTTCAGCGATATGCGAAAGTGTTTTGAAGACAAGAGTATCGACATCGTGTCGATCGCCACCCCCAATCATTGGCACTCACTCGCTGCGATCTGGGCCATTCAGGCCGGAAAAGACGTCTACGTCGAAAAGCCGGTCAGTCACAATGTCAGCGAGGGACGCCGCGTTGTCGAGGCTGCCCGGAAGTACGGACGGATCGTCCAGACGGGAACTCAGAGCCGTTCCAACCCCGGGATGCGTGAGGCGATTGACTTCATCCACCGTGGGGGGATTGGAGAAGTCAAACTGGCTCGCGGGCTGTGCTACAAGCCCCGTGGTTCGATCGGTCCAAAAGGAAACTACGATATTCCTGCCAGCGTCGACTACGATTTGTGGTCCGGTCCGGCCGAAATCAAACCACTCGACCGCAAGTCACTGCACTACGATTGGCACTGGATGTGGGATTACGGCAACGGAGATCTCGGGAATCAAGGGATTCACCAGATGGATATCGCTCGCTGGGGTCTTGGCGAAGCGAACATCGGGAATAGCGTTTTGAGCTACGGCGGTCGACTGGGCTATGAAGATGCGGGCGAAACGGCCAATACGCAGGTTTCGATCCACGAATTCGCCAATGGAAAACGCCTCGTCTTTGAAGTGCGTGGACTGAAGACCGAAAAATACGGGTATCCTTACGAAGAAGGTGGGGAAAAGAAGATGACAGACGCCAGTGTCGGTGTCATCTTCTACGGAACCGAAGGGATCATGGTTGTTCCCAGCTACAACGGCGGTGTTGTGCTGAACCTGGAAGGAAAACCAACCGGAATTAAGTTCCAGGGGGGCAATGACCGGTTCCATTTCGCCAACTTCATCGATGCCGTGCGCAGCCGAAAACACGAAGACTTGAACGCAGACATCGAGGAGGGCCATTTCTCTAGTGCCATGTGCCACGTCGGTAACATTTCTTACCGACTTGGTTCGCCGCACACCGTTAAGGAACTGGCTGGCCAATTGAGTGGCGATTCGGAAGCGCTGGAAACACTCGATCGGTTCCGACAGCATCTGATCGACAACAAGATCGACACTGAGACCACCAAGATCACGGTTGGTCCTCGGCTGTCAATCACGCCTGAAGAGACCTTTACGGGACCTCATGCCGATGAGGCGAACAAGATGCTGACCCGGGAATATCGGTCACCTTATATCGTTCCCAGAACGGAAGACCTTTGAAATTCGTTTCGGCGATCTTTGGTTGAAGATCTCGATCTGGGAAGTCCATCGAACGTGATGTCGGGCGCGAGTCCGGCATCCGTTCGTTTATTACCACATCGGTAAGGAACACTGGATCTTGACTCAACTCTCCTGCGAACTGCATACGCCAGTGAATCAACGGGGGCGCCTGGAAGAGATCGCGTTTCAATACGGTCAGGCGTATGACAGCTATCTCGCCACAGAAGGGCGCCTCAGGCAATTCTGGCTGAGAAACGGTTCCGCAGTCATCGTGTACGTCCGGTTAGGTAGTTTCGTACATGTTCAGGGAGGGCTTCTCGGGCCCGCATCACAACACCCTGCTCTGTTAAACGAATTCAAGGCATTCCTCGAGCGGAAGCGGTATCAGGCGACGTTTTACAACGTCGCGGATTCGAACCTTGAACTCTTCCGAAGATCTGGTTTTCAAGTCACCAAGTGGGGCGAAGAACCAATCCTCGATCTTCCCGGCTTGACATGGGGGGGAGGTGATTTTGAGTGGGTTCGGCGACAATCCAATTTCTGTCGGCGGAAGGGGCTGTCGGTCATCGAGTGTTGCCACGACAGCTTTACGCCTTCGGCATGGGCCGAATTGCTGAGAGAGGTTCAATCGATTGCAGACGAATGCCTGTCGATCAAGCCGCAGCGAAGCGACGTGACGTTCTTTAATGGAAGTGTGACGCCACAAAGTTGGGGCCGCCGCCGCCTCTTCGTCGCTCGATCAGATCACGGGGTGGGGCGAATCGAAGGTTTTCTCATTTGTCTCCCCTACGACGCCGGCAAGCAATACGCCATCGATACATATCGTCGGCGGCTGGATGCACCCCGGGGAGTGGTCCCCTTTCTGATGCAGCAGGCTGTTGAACATCTGAAGCAAGAAGGGGTGCGGGCCGTTTCGCTATGCCTGTGTCCGGCTGTACGGACCGAGAAACTGGAAGGGGATAGCTGGATCATCCGGCGCTGTCTTCAATTTGGTTTCAACTACGCGTCTCTCTTTTTCGACATGCCGGGCGAATACCACTTTAAGAGTCGGTTCCGACCTCGATTTGTTCCTCGTTACATCTGTCACTGGCCCGAAGCATCCGTCTGGTCAATGTGCTCCCTCATCCAGCTTTCCGGGGCACTTAATCTCGACTTGAACCGCCTGGCGGGGATTCTCTGGCGTCGACTGGTTCGGCCTGTCACACGTAGGAACCTGTCGACTCCAGAGAAGCAGCAACAACCGAATCCAGCTCCCGGTTCGGGGAACCTTTCCCCTCTCGATTCCGCTGTCGGCAAACTTTCTGCCGAGTGAGAAAAACCGGTCTTTCGACGTCGAAAGGAAGCGTCGAGTGCGCATCCATGGCTTCACGACTGCAGGGGGCCTGTTGATCTGGTCAGTTCGCAATCGTGGGCTCGCGAAATGACCGCTTCCGTTGCCTTCAGTCTGATAAATCGTCGCTTGCAATCGGGCAGATGACTGGGATTGCGATCATCCGATCGGTAAAGTCTTGCACGTTAATTCAGACTGCGCGAAGGCAAACTGGAGGCAACTACCCCGTGAATTCCGAGACATCGCAAGACGGACGTATCGACGAGATCAATCCAGGGTGCCTGCCCGCCTGGGAACGGGCCGACCTGCCTGAACCGTTGCCATTCGGTCTCGTCAATCTTTTTCGGACAATTGGTCCGGGAGCCATTCTTCTCGCCGCAGCCATTGGAGGGGGTGAATGGATCGCCGGGCCCCTGGCCACGAAAGAGTTCGGCCGGGGAATTCTGTGGATTGCCACTGTAGCCGTCATTCTCCAGACGATATTCAACCTCGAAGCCGTGCGGTACACGCTTTATACCGGCGAACCGATTGTTACCGGCTTTATGCGGCTTCAGCCTGGAAAGCTGTTCTGGGGGTGGTTCTACATTCTGATTGGTGTCGCGCAGCTTGCCACCCCCGCCCTGGCGGCGGCATGCGGAGCAGTCTTATTCGCTGCGATCATGGGACGATTACCCAACGGCCCAAATGACGTGTGGATTCAGCACATGATCTCCACCGGTGTCATCGTCCTCGCTGTCTTGCTCCTGCTGTCAGGAGAATCGATCGAGCGAGTTCTGGAGCGATTGTCGTGGATGATGATCGTCTTCATTTTCAGCTTTCTCATCGTCGTCAACGCGATATTTGTACCTGTGTCAGAATCGGTGGCGACGGTTCAAGGCTTTGTGGGGCTGCAACCACGAAACAATAATGTGGACCTGGTGCTGCTGGCGACGTTCGCGGCGACGGCGGGATCAGGAGGGCTCGGTAATCTCGCGATCTCCAACTGGTTCCGCGATAAGGGATTTGGAATGGGGGCCCTGTCGGGAATGTTCGGCAGTGCTCTCGCTGGCGAACATGGCGGGGTCAAACCGATTGGAACAACATTCCCCGTCACGACGGAGAACCTTCGCCGGTGGAAGGTTTGGTGGCGGTATTCGGTACTCGACCAGGTCGCATTGTGGGCGTTCGGATGTCTGCTGGGCATGTTTCTCAATGTCAACCTGGCTGCTGCACTCATTCCCGCAGATGCTGAGCTTCCCGGGATGGCAGCCGGCACCTTCCAGGCGCATTATATGGCCGAGAAGCTCTGGTCCGGGTTCTGGTACCTTGCACTGCTGAATGGGTTCTGGATTCTCTTTTCCACGCACCTGGGCAACACCGATGTGCTGGTCCGCATGGTCTCTGACATCAGTCTTGTTGCGTTTCCGCGGGTACGTCAGTGGCCAGCCAGCCGGGTCTATGCGGTTCTGTTGCTTGTTTTGACTGCGTGGGCCTTGTTCGCCGTTCGCGTCGGAACGGTACTGCAACTGTTTGAGGTGCTCGGTGTCATCGCCTGTCCGATCATGGCGATCGCGGCACTGCAGATTCTGCGAGTGAATACGCGTTTTCTACCAAAAGAATTACGTCCGGCGATGTGGCGGCGGATCGGGCTGCTCCTCTGTTCGCTCGCCTATGGTGGGCTCACGGTCGCCTTGATCATGAAGCAGTTCCGCTAGTCCCGGACGCCTGACCATGGTGACGGAGCAACGCACGGCACCATCCGGCCTATCGGTACGTGACCGCAGGAGCGAGAAACGATTCAGGCCCGAAATGACCGCAAGGCATTTCGGGCCTGATCGTG
The DNA here is from genome assembly GCF_044336245.1 of Schlesneria sphaerica. Taxonomy (NCBI): domain Bacteria; kingdom Pseudomonadati; phylum Planctomycetota; class Planctomycetia; order Planctomycetales; family Planctomycetaceae; genus Schlesneria; species Schlesneria sphaerica. Next base: position 7,099,982 of record NZ_CP172346.1, read on the forward strand.
TAAGGCGCACGTGCAAACCGTTAAATCACCTGAGGGATGAGTTCAATCAGGGTTCTTGATTGATGACGTCAATCATCTCTCGCAAGCGGGCCGAGTCACGGCGGTTGAATCGCAAAGCGATTCGGGGGAGGTCACGTGTGTCGGTGTCCTCCATTTCAAACGAATGCGTATCTGTCCGTTCAATCTTCCCGCCGAACACAATGTCCGAGAACTCGTCGTTGAGTCGAGTCAGCAAATCATCGGTCACCGGCTTTCGTACTCGCAGTACCAGTACATCGCGAATGTACCGCATGCTGTCGTAATTCCGGTAGAAGTTGGCGACTTCCTGAACAGCGACGTTGACGTCATCCGTCAGCTTCACGAGTGACAGATCACGAGGACTGATTAACTGTCGGTCCAGCAGTTCCGTCCGCACGAACTCGAGCCAGTTGGACCAGTAGGTCCCTCCAGGATGTTCGACGCAGATGATCGGCATCATGTCTCGTTTGCCGGTTTGAACCAGCGTCAGGACTTCAAACAGCTCATCCATTGTTCCAAAGCCACCGGGGAACAGCACCACAGCGTGGACTTCTTTCACAAACATCAGCTTCCGCGTGAAGAAGTAGCGAAAGGTGACGAGTTTGGAATCTTTGTTGATGACGGGATTCGCTTCCTGTTCGAAGGGAAGCATGATGTTCACCCCCATCGACATGGCGGTCCCTGCACCGATATGGGCTCCTTCCATGATTCCGCCCCCTGCCCCTGTGACGACCATCCAGCCCAGGTCGGCCATTTGCTTGCCGAATTCGAGGGCGTCCTGGAAGTCCGGGTGAGACGGTGGAGTGCGTGCAGAGCCGAACACCGTGACTTTTCTCACGTTGCGGTAAGGGGTGAAAACTTTAAAGGCGTACCGGAGTTCTTTCAGTGCGCGACTGAGAATCTTCAGGTCACCGCGTGACGCCTGATCGCGATTTAACTTGTCGGCCGTCTCTTTAATCTCTGCGACCAATGTCGCTCGAGCGTCGGCTTCGTAACTCTCGTTGACAAGGGGCGCAACCGGATCCGGCCCGATTGGCGATGTAGAATCAGAACTCATAAAAATTATCCATCAACAGCATCTAAAGCTTCCTGGCGCGTCTGATACACGGCCCAGACTGTATCGAGACGGGTCAGCGCCAGTAGTTCCCGCAACATTTGACTGGCACCGCTGAGGACCATTTCGCCACTGCGTGCTTTGACTGCTTTATGGCAACGTAAAAGAAATGACATGAAGACAGAACTGCAACTGGGGACGCCGGCCAGGTCGATTACCAGCATGGGGGACTCATGAGCTTCGATTAAGCGCGTCATCATGTCTGCCGCTTCGGAAAGAAGGTCCGAAGTGAAGCTGTTGATGTCACCAAAGGGAGAGATAATGATCGTCCCTCCCGATGTCTCTACACGAAACACATCGCTCGCGGCGCCCATGTGCGATCCCTCTTCTCTGTCGTTCTAGACTCCATCCCTGGCGAGACATCTCACCGCCAATGGATGTTATCGTCGAATCACTGTCGGACAACAAGTGTGGTGCGACGAGGGCGCTGACTGCAGTCATGTCAACGCGCTGAAAGAGCGATCTGAACGGCATCTCCGTGCCTATCGGCCACAGCCTTGGCGCACCCTCCCCGCAAAGGTCCCGATGAGACGCATTTCCTCGAGGGGAAGTTCCCCACTTAAGAAAAAAATTTGGGAAGACCCCTCGGGCAGTCTCAATGAGTTACGGGGGCGATCACGCCAACGGCAGCGGCAGACAGTTACTCACGAGCAAGGGATCGATCTAGCGGGCGGGCAACTGGTAACCAGCTCGATTGACCCGAATTCGGTAGAGGCTGGTACCGGCCGTAATATAAAGCGTTTTTGCCTCGTTCCCCCGTCCGAAGCCGACGTTTGTAGGAACCTCGGTGGGGATGTAGGCAAGTTCTTTCCCTTCCGGATTGTAGACACAGATTCCCGGACGGTTTTCGGCACGGACTGCGACGTAGAGATTTCCGTCCTGATCCACGACCATTCCATCTGGTCCGTCATAAGGAGCGTAGTCAACCAGCGTCTTACGAAACTTGGCCGTTCCGTCTTCTGAAAGGTCATAAGCGAGCAGCGCCATCGAGCCTTTGCGGAGTGCGACTTTTTCGGTCGACACGTCACCCTTCCCTGCCCCTTCAACAGCGAACGAGCCGTTGTCATTGGTGACCACGTACAATGTCTTTTGATCGGGTGAGACGGCTACGCCGTTCGGCTTTCCGGCGTCGGTGATGATGCGGTGCACTGAGCCATCAAGATCGATCCGGTAGACGGACATAATCGACTGCTCTACCGGTTCGTGACCGACGTACCGTGGATCGCTGAAGTAAATTCGACCTTTTTCGTCGATCGTGACGTCATTCGGTGAATTGAACGGGCGACCGGCGTAACTCGACGCAATGATGAAACTTTTGCCCGTCTTCATGTCTGTCCGGATCACACGTCGACCGCCGTAGTCAGCTCCTTCAGCAATGATCATGTTTCCCTGAGCATCGAACTTGATACCGTTGGACATGCCGCTGGGTGAGCGGAAAATGGTGGTCTTCCCCGTCGAGGGATCAAGTTTCCAGATGTAGCCGGCGGCAATCGCCCCCTTCTCATCGCGAGAAATGTGTGAGAAAGTGATCTCGCTGAAATAGACCGTTCCGTCCGGTGCCACACTGACTCCTTCCGTCAGCGCCTTTCCTTCAAAGAGTTTCTCTAACTTGGCGTCGGCGGGGACGATCGGTTCGGCGGCACAGGCTCGCCCGGCAAAATCGCAACGGCCCATAAATAATGTGGCCGCGAAAACGCTTCTGATACAAATCGAGAACAGAACCTGATGGAATCGCATCGGTCTTTCCTTCGGATGTTGAGTCATGTGGAAGTGCGGGCCGGAATCATGGCACTGCCATCCTAGCGTCCGATAGCGGTTTGCCTCAATTGTCGCTGCGGCTAGAATCCCCGTCGACAAGCAGAATTCTCTTTAGGAAATGACCTACCTCATGTTTGGAATCGGCGCTACACCCTTTGACGTGCGACTTGTGGCATTTGGGATTCCAATTCGTGTTCATCCCACATTCTGGCTGGGAACAATTCTGTTTGGTTCCGAACTGCCAACCAACCAGTTGATCTTCATCTGGGTCTGCACCGCCTTCGTCTCCATCCTGGTTCACGAATTGGGACACGCGCTGACAGCCGAATCGTTCGGTTGGCCCACCGAGATCGTGATGTTCTTCGGTGGCGGGGTAGCCCTCTCCCAGCAAACTCGTCGTTATTCTCTCTGGAAGTCGATCGCCGTTTCGCTCATGGGACCGATCGCAGGATTTCTGCTTCTCGGTGTCTTGATACTGGCCGAAAAGATCATGCACGTGTCGCACCGTGAAGTCCTGTATCATCTGCAATTCGAGCCGCTGCCGGACACCGCGGATTTCTACTTCAAATCGGTTCTCTATTTCCTGTGGATCCAGAACCTGTATTGGGGCCTGTTCAATCTGATCCCGGTGTTGCCGCTGGACGGAGGACATGTGCTGGAATCCCTTTGCATCGCGATGCGATTCCGGGATCCGACCGGTATCGCGCTGAAAGTCGGGGCGGTGGCTTCCGGTATCGCAGCGTATCTCTTCTTTACCAAGTTTGATTTTATGCTGCCGGGCATGCTGATGCTCATTCTGTGCATCCAGAGCATCAGTGCACTTCAGTCGCGGCAGTAATGTGGGGCATGTGCTGGTCTGAATGACGACGTGGCGCAGCAGGTGCGTGGGGGTAGGTGCTATCGGGCAAAACAGGGTATGCTGCCACGTGATCCTTCCCCTGGTACTCGATGGAGAACCGCTCGTGAGCATGGACATCAGCGACGTCCTCGCGCAATTGAAATCGATGGGTGATGAGGCCCGTCGTGCCCATAACAAGAAGAATGGGGCTCCCGATAATCAATTCGGGGTGAAGCTTGGCGATATTCGAGCGATCGCGAAGAAGATCAAAACTGACCACGAGCTTGGGCTTCAGTTGTGGGAGACCGGAAATGTGGATGCGCAACTTCTCGCGACGCTCATCATGAAGCCCAAGTCAATCTCCATGAGTGAACTCGATCGCCTGACCCGATCCGTCACCTGTTCGCAAGTGGCCGACTGGCTGAATGCCTATATCGTCCCGGAACATCCCGACAAGGAAAAACTGCGTCTCAAGTGGATGACGGCCAAAGACCCCTGGGCCGCCCGCGCCGGATGGAATCTCACTGCCAGCCGGATCAACAAAAGAACCGCCGACTTCGACCTCACGGCCTTGCTCGACCGAATCGAGAAAGAACTGCCGAAAGCCCGGCCCGAGGTTCAGTGGACGATGAACAACACGCTGGCGGCGATCGGCATTCATCACGCCGATCTTCGCAGTCGTACCATCGTCATCGGTGAAAAAATTGGACTCTACAGCGATTGGCCGGTCTCGAAAGGCTGCACCCCGCCGTATGTTCCTGTCTGGGTTGATTTCATGGTGAAGCGGCAGTTGGCAGGAGAATGACCGGTCCGCGCCGGGATCCCTAAAGGTGTTCCCATCCTCAATTGAGGTTCAGGGTGTCGCAAAGCTCGCTGGTTACCAAAAACTTGCGCAGCCAGTCGATTTGGCTTTTCGGCTCAAGAAACGGCTGACTGCGGAACAGTTCTGCAGATAGCTGCTCAACTGCAGAATCGATGACTTGGGCCGTTGCGTCGGCGGCATCTCGAATTTGCTGAGCCCGAAACGGTACGAACTGAAGCCTATTCGGATCGACGTGACCCGCCTCGATGAAGCCCCTTGTCTTCTTGGGACAGCGACAGGGATTGGATGCATTGACCAGTCCACACTGGCGATTCATGAAGTGATAGAGATCGCGGCGTGCACGAGACAGACATTGCCGAAAATTGGCGGGGGTTAATTCCAGAATTTCACCGCCGACCTGATCGCTCACGCCGAAGATTTCTCCCAGGGTGAACACCAGGCGCTGATGTCGATCCAGGCAGAGCAGCATTCCCGTGGTGCACGCCAGCTTCGCCTCTTCGACCAGCAGAGGCACATCCACCGGCACGTTCTCCGGGTCAGGAAGATCCAGATCGGGAACCTCGTTAATCGCAGCTGCATAGCTTGAAAACGTCTGCGTCGGAAGCTCCGCTCCCCGTCGCTTCATGTTCAGGATGTGGTTCGTCGTGATCTGGTAAAGCCACGTCCGAAATCGACTCTTCCCCCGAAAGGTACTCAGGTGCGTCAGAATTTTGATGAGGACTTCCTGTGTTACTTCTTCTGCGTCCTGCGGGTGAAAGACCATCCGCACGGCGATGTTGTAGATCCAGGCCTGATGGCGAAGGACCAGCTTCTCCAGCGACGATCGACTTCCACTTATTGCCTGTTGGATCAGGTCCTCATCGGTCGATTCGTCGACGACTTCCGCAAAAGGATTATGCAAGGCTTTGTTTTCCTGATGGTGAGGAGATCAGATTGCGTGGCAGGTCTAAGGCGACCTTGTTTGAGGCTTTGGCCGTTCGAATTCGCTGCCCGACATTGACGCTCAATGAAGTTACTCGACGTGACATCCTCGGTCTGTCATTTCTCGACTGGCCCCTCTTCCTGGGGCAACAGGGGAAACCGGGTGGAAGACTGCGGAGGGTTTCACGCGACCCTCATTACTGCACGCCTTCTACGATCACTCCTCGATAAATTGCCCCGCGATGTCTGTGCTTAGCTACCTCCTGGTAGGCGGGACTTTCGTACCATGTCCGCGCCTCCGACATCGATGGAAATTCGGCGATGACGACCCCTTCCACGTCGGGGCCCTCCAGTGATTGATGCGGACCGTACGCTGCGAGAACCTTCAGCGGGACCCCTTCGAGCGTGGTCGCGACCTTACTCCAGTAGGCTTCCAATTCAGTCTGATCGAGCGTTTTCTCTCGAGTGAACACGATGTAGGCTGGCATGTCGGTCGTCCTTACAAGAATGGGATGCAGGATTAAGTTGATTGGTCGGGTCACAGACCGCCGGAAGCCGTGATATGCTCTCCCGTCAACCAAGCGGCGTCTTCGGACGCGAGAAAGGCGACGACCCGTGCGATGTCTTCCGGCGTGCCGATACGCCCCAGGGGCGTCATGGCGATAAGTTCTTTTTCGAAGTCGCTTCCGGTTCCGTACATCCCCGCCTGACGCGTTCCTTCGCTCAATGTGGCGCCGGGGTTCACAGAGTTCACCCGGATGTTTCTTGAAGCGAGTTCCTTCGCCAGGACTCCCGTCACCGCATCCAGGCCAGCTTTTGCGGCACTGTAGATCACATATCCAGGGATGTACGACGTGGAGGCCCTTGAGCCGATGTTGATGATGCTTCCCCCTTGATCCGTGAACAGACGAAGAGGCTCACGAATCGTCAGCAACGGCCCGAGTACGTTCACACTGGTTTGGCGAAGAAATTCTTCGGCGGTCAGCGCCTCGATCGGCATGCTCCGATAGACGCCGGCGTTGTTCACCAGAATATCAAGTCTTCCATAAGCATCCCTCACTTGATCGAACATACGTATGACATCGCTTTCACGAGCGAGATCACACTGGGCCGCCCGTGAACTTCCTCCCGCTCGGGTAATCGCCTGTACGACGGCGTCAGCCCCCTCCTTGTCAGTCGCGTAGTTCACCACGACCGACGCCCCCTGGCGAGCGAGTTCGTTCGCAATTCCCGCACCGATCCCCTTGGACGCACCTGTAACGAGTGCGATTTTTCCGCGTAGCTTCGACATGAATTTGTCCTCCTGCCCACTTCGACACGCGGACAGGAGGACTGTGACAAAAGAATGCTGGATTTTTCAGGAATGATGGGCAGGGTTTCGCATTCCGTGTTGCTGGAGTTCAAACCTACTTCGTCGCAAACTCCAGCTTCGTTTGGCGGTTTTGCCATTCATCGAAGTTAGTACGTCCAATGCGCTCCGTCGTTTCAGGAACCAAACCAAGTTGATCGAGGTGTGCGCCGAAGTATCCCGAGTGATCATCCCGAATCACGGTCCGGTTATCGCCGTTACTGAGGAGGTATCGCTCAATAAATTCGGCAATGGAAAGCGATTCGGGGCCTGCCAGATCACAAATTCGATTTGCAGCAGGGCCTGTCGCAATGTCTGCGAGGGTTTCCGCGACATCATTCGCTGCAACCGGCTGCATCGGTGCGCTCGGTAACCGAATCACGCGATCTGCCGTGCTTTGATCGGCGATGGTCCCCAGAAACTCGAAGAACTGTGTGGTTCGCAGAATCGTAAAAGGGATGGGGCTCGATTGGATCAATTTTTCTTGAGCCACTTTGGCCCGCATGTAGGCACTGTCACGGATCCGATCAGCTCCGACGACCGAAAGTGCCACATGGTGAGTGACCCCGGCTCGAGCTTCTGCCGCAAGCAGATTCCGCGTGGAAACAGTGAAGAACTGCATGACATCATCCTCCTCAAACGAGGGGGAGTTTGAAACATCGATGACGACGGTCGCCCCGTTGAGTGCTTCATCGAGTCCTTGACCACTTAGCGTATTCACCCCTGTCGATGGTGACGCAGGCTGTGCGTCATGACCTTGATCACGAAGCAAAGGAATCAGTCTTCTTCCGATGAGGCCGCTGCCTCCCACAACGATAATTTTCATGTCTTTCTCCTGGTTGGAATTCGTTATTGAATTTGAGCCGTCTCCCAGCGGGCAAGTTTGTCCGGGTTGACGGTGATGTAGACGGCCTGAACAGCCTCATCGATTTGCAGGGACAACACCGAGACAATGTTTTCGCTATCCCGAAAGACGAGTCCGGGTTCGCCATTCACCGTGGTAGAGTGAACGTTCTGCATCCACCGTTTGCGGAAGACACCGATCAGGAACCGAGCAACCGGATTGCGGCCTCGAATGACCACTCGTGCGGCTGACACTTTTCCTCCCCCGTCGGAATGGATTTCGGCATTCTCGAATAACATCGCCTCGACAGCTTTGACATCCCCTGTCCGACAGGCGTCGATAAATCGGGTTGCGAGTTCGTCCGCTTTGGCCTGTTTCACGGCGTACCGTTTATTGCCATCCAGTCCCAATCGGCTCCGTGCCCTGCTGACGAGTTGCCGAACTGCGTCCTCGGATTTTCCCAGGACCTCGGCCAGTTCAAAGTACTCGTAGTCGAAAACGACTCTCAACAGAAACGCGGCCCGTTCGTCGGGAGTCAGACGTTCAAGCAGTAGCAGGAAGGCCTGACTTAATGACTCCGCCAGGACCGAGTCCGATTGCTCGAAGCGTGTTGCGACAGGTTCGGGAACCCAGGGTCCGACGTAGGCGCGTCGTTTCCTGTCGCGTAGGCGATCAATGCAAAGATGAGTTGTCGTCCTGATCAGAAACCCTTCGGCCGACGACACGCCCCCTGCTGTTTGATAACGCAGAAAGGCGTCCTGCACGGCGTCCTCGGCATCGGCCACACTTCCGAGCATGCGGTATGCTATCGACATTAACCGCGAACGAAGCTCATTCATTTCAGTCATGCTGTGCCCTCGATCCGCTATTCCGGAATGACCAGATCCTTCGCATCACGCGAGTGGATGACCCATGCCAGAACGCGTGTTTTCGACTTGCCCGGGTTTTTCGAAACGCGGTGCAGACATCCGCCAGGCTCATAGAAAGTCTGACCCGCTTTTAACACTTTGGGCGGCTGGTCGTCGATGGCCCATTCGTACTCCCCTTCCAGGACGTAGCCCAGAACGGGTCCCGGGTGGCGGTGAGCAGCCCCTGCCTGACCCGGCTCGAGAGTGACCTCAGCCGCGGTCCCCTTTGATACTTTGCCGTCGATTTTTTCCTGGATGTCCCAGGCCGCCAGAGGCCTCACGGTGCCATGCTCATGGCCTTCATGGGTTGCGATCGCATACCCGCTTGCCGTCAAACCGATTCCCAGTGCCGTAATCCAGATTTTGCGAACCATGTCATGATTCCTTCCTGAAAGAACTATGGTCTTGTTCAACTGCAACAAGGACGAACGAGCGAGACCATTTGTGACACGGCCTCCAGAATTTTCTGAGAATATTTTCTCTGAAATTCAGGGCCGTTCTTCCCAGGGCAATTTCTGAAGATCGCTGCTGGGACCACTGAGAACTGATGAGCGTTCCTTCGAGGGTGGACGCCAGCCCTGCTCGCAGGCGTGGGCAAGTTATTGGTCAACCAGCTAAATCACTGGTCACGCCTGAGGACTGATCCAGAATGTGAACATCCCTTCCGCGTGCGAAATGTGGAAAAACAAGGCAATCGTGCAGACAACCTGCGGATTCCGGCGCCCCGTAGCCGACGCGGTACACCCTTTGCGAATTGGCAACACCCACGGCCAACGCAGTCTTTCAGTCAGCTTTCGTGAAGGGCAGACGACTGACTGCCAATGTCCTATCAGCCTTGCCGCAGATCTGACTCGTCATTCAGCAGGTGGTGCTTCATTCATTACGAAAGGGAAACAAATGACCGGACGACCTACAGTTCATGACGCGACTTATGATCTTCTGAGAGAGCTGGGACTGACAACCGTGTTTGGTAATCCCGGTTCGACAGAACAATCGTTTCTGCGAGACTTCCCGGACGACTTCACCTATGTGTTAGCACTTCAGGAAGCCTCTGCATTGGCAATGGCGGACGGATTCGCTCAGTCGACCGGTAAGCCGACGTTGGTCAACCTGCACACTGCTGCCGGAACCGGAAATGCCATGGGAAGTCTGGTTGCCGCCTACCGTTCAAATACTCCGCTGATCGTTACCGCCGGCCAGCAGACCCGTGAAATGTCACTGATCGATCCTTACCTCAATAACCCCAACGCGACGCTACTGCCTCAGCCATGGGTCAAATGGGCCTTTGAGCCGGCGCGCGCCGAAGATGTCCCCGGGGCTTTCATGCAGGCCTACGCCGTTGCCATGCAGCCCCCTCAAGGACCGGTTTTCATTTCGATACCGATGGACGATTGGGACAAGCCGGCGCTCGGGCCGGCCGCCGTCCGTACGGTGAGCGACCGAGTCGCCCCGGATCCTGCGCGACTGGCTCAATTCGCTGAGAAGATCAACGCCGCGCAGCGCCCCATGCTGCTGTACGGGCCTGAGATTGATCGGGCCGGCGCCTGGGCAGCGGGAATCGAATTCGCTGAGAAGTTACAGGTCCCCGTTTACGGCAGCGCACTATCGGACCGCGTGTCGTTTCCCGAGGACCATCCGCTCTATGCGGGACCATTGCCACTCACGATTGCCGACGTTGAGAAGGTGATCGGCCAATACGACCTCGTCGTGGCCATGGGTGCCCAGGTTTTCCGCTACTATCCCTATGTGGCCGGCAACTACCTGCCAGAAGGGGTGGAACTCTTGCAGATCACTTCGGATCCGCACCTGAGTGCTGTTGCACCTGTCGGCGCGAGTCTGGTGGGTGACGTTGGCATCGCTCTAAAGGAGCTGACGTTGCTGGTGGAGGTGGCGGCGGGCCGCGTGCCTCCTCGACCTCTCCTCCGGCAGCGTCGCAAAGAAGGTCACGCCACCGCCCCCCTCACCTCAAACGCGGTGTACGAAGTCTTGAGCGAGGTCAAGCCAGCTAATGCAGTACTGGTGATGGAATCCACCTCGACCCTGCTCGACCAGTTCAACTGGCTACCCACGACACGCCCTTGTAGTTTCTTCGCGACTGGGAGTGGTGGAATCGGCTGGGGTGTGCCCGGAGCAGTTGGCGTGGCGCTGGGGGACCGTGAGAAGGGCATCAAACGGACCATCGTCGCGACGATCGGTGATGGCTCGTTTCAGTACTCTGTCCAGGCGATCTGGACTGCGGCGCGCCACAAGTTGCCCATCATCTTCGTGGTGTTCCGAAATGGTGAGTACGCGATCCTCAAGTCGTTCGCACTCCTCGAAAAGACCCCGCACGTTCCCGGATTGGATCTTCCGGGGCTGGATATCGCGTCACTGGCAACGGGGTTCGGATGCCGCGGCATCAATGTCGAGACCACGGAAGAACTGGCGAGGGAATTTCGGATGGCTCTTGATGTAGAAGGTCCCACTGTGATTGTCGTCCCCACGAAACCCCAGCTTCCCCACCTGGGTTAGTCGTCAACGTGTCCGCTACTCTCGTTCTGAAACGGGGTTTGAAATATGCCAGGGAACGTGGCGAAGCTCTTGCTGAGTTGTCGGGCTGGGTCAGTGCTGCGACGGAACTGCTTGGCTTGAGCTTCGCCTTCTTAATCTGCTTCCGGTAACTGCGCCGATTCTTCCGTTGATTGGGAGGACAGTCACCAGACGTCGAACAGAGTTCATCCGATCACTCGACTGAACCAGGGCACTCGACTTCAGTTTCCTGGCTCATCATGAAAGGGAGGTTTCCATGCCGATCTACCACTGCACCATCGCCGCTGGAACGCTTTCGAGTGACTTGAAAAGCGCATTGGCCGCGGAAGTCACGCGTATCCATTCGGCGATCAACCACGTCCCCGGTCGCTACGTCAATGTCGTCTTCAATGAACTTGCCGCAGACAATGTCTTCACCGACGGCCAGCCGGCTCAACCACTATTGATTACAGGATGGGTTCGAACCGGGCACCCTGATGGAGAAACCTCCCAGCTGCTGGCGGCCATTGCGGATGCAGCCACCCGCGTCACAGGGTTTCCTGCTTCCCGTATCCTTGTCGTCATCCAGAATAGCCCCGCACGCTTCGCCATCGAAGGAGGACGCACGCTGCCGGAACCAGGGCATGAACACGAGTGGATTGCGGCAGGGGCAACCAAAAATCACTGAATTCGAAGCAGATGCCGATTTTCCTGGGCTTCAGGCAAGCGAATCACCGAACCGGTTCTGCCGTCGGAAATTTCCATTTGCCTTCGAGGATCTCTTTCCGTGGACGGTAGAGGCGGACCATATAGTTCCAGCCTGGTGTGATGGGCAGACAGTTCGGCATCGACCCCTCGCAGCCGCCAAACTGGACAGTGACTGAGCCATCCGCGTTAGTCTTGGCAGTCACGTTATTGATCGTGTAGGCCTGCTGGTTATTCGCCTCGAAAAAGCCTTCGGCGTTATACACGCTGATCGACCAGAATCCGTCGACGGGAACATCCTTGATTGTCATTCGATAAACGACTTTACCATCGTTCTCTTTCGGTGTGACATTGAGATAGAACGCGTCTTTGTCGGGATTCCCGCCCCAGGCCATTGCGCTCCCGATGAGGTGCCTTACTGGCTGCACTTCGGCCTTCGTGCCAAACATTCCTCGAGTATCGGAAAGCTGTGAACCGAGCGCGATCAACAGGTCGCGAACGGTCTTCTGACTGGCCTCGTCCCACTCGGTTGTCTTGAACGTACCTTTGCTCGCCTGTTCAACCTTAATGGCATCCTGAAGCTGGGTCGCGGCCTGAATATCAACAGGGTTTGAAGGGTCGGCGAGAATACGTACCGCAGCCAGGACGTAACGGGTCCCCATGCTCTCACGGTTCAGCGTGTAAGATCCCCGCTCGTACGCGACGAAAGGGGTGTAATGGTCCTGATTAATAACCTGCATCGAAAGGAATCGTTTTCCTGCATCCGGGAGCGTGATTTTTACCGGACCAGCGTCCAGATCGAACACGGCTGCAGAGTAGAGCGTGTCGCGATTCATTCGAACGACAGTCTGTTTGTCGATGGGGGTGGGGACACGATTGTGACTGAATTGCCCCAGTGCGTTATACCCCTTAATCGTTGCGGCGAAGTACGCGTCGCTCTCTGCACGGACGAAGTTGTCTACCGTCACTATCGTGCCCGTCACCGCCGTGGTTCCTTCGCCTCCTATACGCTGCAAAGGTGGCTGCTTCCAGCGGCCGGCGAGGGCTTCTTCCTTCGGCCAGTACAAACGGAGAATGGAAAAAAACTCTCCGTCGGGAGCCGGCAGCCAATTGGATTCCTTTTCATTACCCGGTGAGTCGTGCTGCAGGTAGAGGGTCACTCCGCCGTCAGCATCCCGCTTCAGGTCGGGCAGCATCGGTGAATTGATCAGATAACGCTTCAGGGGATTGGCGACAAGCAGGCTCTTCGGCAACGAATACATCGTCAGGGACCAGAACGCATTCACGGGGGGTAACTCGCCGGGAGCAAACCGAAGAGCGTAACGGTGTTTTGAAGCGTCCAACTTGTTCCCGCCGGCATCCACAAAATAGGCCGGGTAAAGTGCCTCTTCCTTCGAGTTTCCATAGATTCCCAGGACGGCGGAGGACATGCGCGACAGGTAATTGTTTTTCAGAAATTCCCGAGTTCCGAAGCCGTCAGCGGCCGTTCGTTCCCCCGTATCGATCTGTTCCTTCTTATACTGAAGAAACTCGTTCCACGCATCGACCATCCCCTGTTGAACACCGTTTCGGATTTCCGGTGAGAGCTTTCCAGAATCGAAGGTTCCACCTGGACCGATTCCCAGTTTACTGAACCGGGCCATCAGTTCCCGTTCGCTTGGATTTGTAGGACAAAGCCCCAGGACAAAGTTCAGTATCTGGAAAAACTCTGGTGACGTTTTTTGAAGCTCGGCTGTCAGGGGCCGGGCAAATTCCAACTTAGTCGCAATCGGAGCCTGCTTGCCGAGATAGGAGGAGAGGGGCTGGACCTTGTACCCCATCTGTACTTTACGGACTTCATCAATGTCGTCCGGTTTGAAGAGTTGCGTTCGATACAGAATCCAGCCAATTTCGGTTTCTGATCGAATGATGGCGTCGATCCCCTCCGGCTTTTCACCGTTCCAGTTGGGGCCGGCGAGCAGGTATCGACCGGGGCCGTTTCCGGTTGAGCGACTGCCGACGTAGGCGAAGTTGAACGTGTAAGCGTCAATGAATTGAAGCGAGTAGTATCGGCCATTGTCCACAGGGGGGACGGTGATCACGAGTGGTTCGGCGCGAAGATCGGTACCCAATTGCGAGTAAGGGGTGTCCGAGTTAGGAGTCTGGATAGCTTTATCATCGGGTGTATAAACGCGAGTTTCATTATGGAGCTGATTCCAGGGAGCCTTGAACTCACCACTGTTGCGGTCCACGAAATACGAGTGCAGGACGCGATAATTGTCCACCAGCGGAAAGCCATAGATGTACGCCTCTTTCGCGATTGCTCGTGCTTCGCCTGGTGTGACTGCGTCGCTCTTCGGCTGTGCTTGAGCGTCCTTTGGGACACAGTGGCATAGCAGGCAGGTTCGCAGAAGTAGGAGAGCAGTCCAGTGAATTCGCGCGCGCATGATGTGGCCCCTTTCCTGCGACGTTGTCATCGAAGGTTCTGTGTCGACTGACAGTTGAGATGTGGATGCGGTGAATTTAAGGGAACAAAGACATGCTCGCTACTGATCGCACGAGCAGAATTTGACTGAGCTTCCGCAGATTCGCAGTTCCTCGTACCCTCCAATTCCCGCTCGATTCACCAGGAAGGTCGAAACGGTCAGCGCTGATCGCAGGTTCCACCTGCTCAATGATGGGAAGGGCCGCATGCTACCAATCGATCTACTGCGTGTCTTATGGTCGGAAACATGGTGGCGATGGGAACGCCCACCCGGCAGTCCGTTCATGCTGAGTGAAATTGCTTGCCACTATTTCAACTTCGTCGAAGCGACGGCCTGGTTGATTTTTGCCGTTCTTGTGTTTCGTCGCTGGGAGATTCACAGGCGCTCGCCAATGGAGGTGCCCTACGCACTTTCTTTTGTCCTCTTCGGAATCTCGGACGTCATTGAAGCATGGATCCTGACCTCATGGCTTCTCTGGTGGAAAGCTGTCAATCTCATCGTTCTGTTTCTACTCAGACGAATGATCATGCGGAACTATCCTGGCTCCCGGTTGTTCTGAATTGGCGCGACCGCGTTACGATATACGCGATCCAGCCGGCCAGAAACGCAATCTCAATGACGCCGTCGACGAGATAAATCGGAAGAATCACGCTTCGAGTCACGTAGATGAAGTCGATTGCGGCCAGACTGATCGCACTCGCCATCGCGAGGAACACGATTTCCAGAGATTCGCGACGACGCCAGGCCGCCAGAATCAGCACCAGACCGATCGAAGTGATCAGCAATCCAACAGTCATGACGAGCCAGTGGTCGGCCTCCAGCCCTGTTACAAGGTGATCGGTCTTCTCACCGGTGACGAGTTTAAACGTCCGTATACTGATGAGCGGCCAGACGCCGAACACAGCAAAGTAGACTCCTTGTAACCACAATAACACCACCGCAATCGTCGAAGAGGCCGGGCGTTTGTGTTCATCAGTCACGGGGCGGTCCCTCCTGCTGGAAGTGCGGTCGAGGCTTCTCAGAAGCGGCCCCGTGCCTTTGGGGCGTTTTCAGGGAAGATGGAGCTACGGTTCCGCAGATTTGCGGCAACTGTAATGCCACATTCCGTTTATCCGCCTTTCGTGGCACCTTCCTCACAATTCAAGCGGAGGTATCGAGGGGACATGAGTCCTGGGCAGCTTCCCGTTGTCTCCTCAGGGCTCAGCGGTTCAGCCTGTTTACTCCTTCACATACTCGAAAGTTGTTCTCTCGACAGTCCCACTGAATTTTGCCGGAGCGTGGTCGTAGTAGTCCTTCGACACTGGCGAGCCATAGTCGACACCAATGTCGAGACAGTCATTCGCGGTAAAGCCGACAGCCGCCGTCTGTGGTACGCGCCCTTGTGCCACCGTCTTGCCATTCACTTTGAGTGTCACATCCATCGGCGAACCGGGGCGAGGAGCCGTCAGTCGGGACTCGACCTCGACCTTCACCTTCCCTGCCGGAAATTTCGCTTCTGACTTGATGCGGGTGCGGTCAATCATGAACAAGTTGTATTCATAGTGCAGGTGACCATTCTTCACGAAACAGGTGAGGCCCCCCGCGAAGCCTCCGATCGAGTAGAGGACTCCCTCGGCGTTTTCTGGCGCATCGACAACCATGACAACATTGCTGGGAAGTGCTCCCAGCTTGGGAGCCGTCGCTTCGGGAATGCGAGTTAAAGGACCGTTGAACGTCCAACTGTGGAAGGGACTCATCGGCAAGTCTTCGGGGTGCATGACCATCGTCCACAAGCCCCCTCCGATCGGCAGGTTTTTGTTTCGAGTCGACTCGACAAGAAACATGTTCTTCATATGAGCGACTTTCTCTGGCAGGTCCGCCGCCAGATCATTGGCTTGAGTCCAGTCTTCCTCCAGATTGTAAAGCTCCCAGATATCCGATTCGGGGGTCCATTTGTCAATTCCTTTCGGCAATCCAGGAATCCAGGGGGTGCGGGGACCGAACGTACAGGCGAACCAGCCGTCATGGTAGATTCCACGACTCCCCATGATGTCGAAAAACTGGGTCGTCCGCCGCCCTTTTATCTTCGAATCGGCGAAGGTGTATGCCATGCTGATTCCATCAAACTCATCCTGCGGTACACCATTGACTACCCGGGGGGGAACGATATTAGTCAATTCGTAGATTGTCGGAGCGATGTCGATGACATGGTGGAACTGGGGACGGGGTTTGGCATCCGGCGCGATCTTCCTGGGCCACGTCACCGCCAGGGGCTGACGCGTCCCTCCGAAGTGTGCTGCGACCAGCTTCGTCGATTTGTACGGAGTGCTGCCCGCCCATGCCCAGCCAGCATGGTACATGTTGTCGGTTTTCGCCGAGCCGAGTGCATCAAGGCCGCCGAGTTCATCCAGCTCATCGATATGTTGGGAAACCTCAGTACGAATACCGTTTTGGGCCAGCAATTCGCTGATGGTGCCATTCTGGCCTTCGGCGGACGACCCATTGTCACCCCAGATGTAGAAGATCAGCGTATTGTCGAGCTTCCCTTGCTTTTCGATTTCATCGATCACACGTCCCGCGTTGTAGTCGGCGTGCTCAGCGAATCCGGCAAAGACTTCCATGAGTCTCCGCTGGAATGGTTTCTCGTCGTCGGGGATTGAATCCCACGCGGCGAGGGTCTCGGGCCGCGCGGTGAGCCGGGCGTCCTGCGGAATCCAGCCCAGTTCTTTCTGTCGGGCGAACACTCGCTCACGGTAATCGTCCCAGCCGTCGTCAAATTTTCCTTTGTATTTATCAGCCCACGCCTTCGCGACTTGATGTGGTCCATGTGCTGCACCAGGAGCCCAGTACATGAAGAACGGTTTGTCGGGGGCGAGTGCCTGTTGCTCCTGTAACCACCCAATGGCGTCCTCGGCGATGTCATCCGTGAGGTGGTAGTCCTTTCGGTGCAGTTCGTGAGGGTTAACGACCGTGGTATTCCGCATCAGGTTCGGTTCGTACTGTGATGCTTCGCCAGCCAGAAAGCCGTAGAAGTGCTCGAATCCGTATCCCGTTGGCCAGTTATCAAACGGGCCTTTCGCCGATGTCTGTTGCGCCGGCGTGTTGTGCCATTTGCCCCATGCACCCGTGTTGTAACCGTAGTACCGAAGCACTTCGGCGACGGTCGCCGATGATCGAGGAATCAATCCGCTAAACCCGTCCCAATCATTCGCGAACTCCGCAATCTGACCATTCCCCACGCGAGTGTGATTCCGCCCGCAGAGCAGTGATGCCCGCGTCGGACTGCACATCGCCGTGGAATGAAACCGGTTATAGGAAATTCCCTTTTTTGCCACGCGGCTGAGCGTCGGTGTGTTGACCTCGCCACCGTAAGTGGACGGAGTCCCCGGGCCCACATCGTCGATCAGAATGATCAGAATATTCGGTGCCTCGACAGAAAGGCGCTTCGGTTCGACTCTCTTTTTATGGAGCGAATCCTGAATCGTCAGTCCGGCGGTAGAAGCAGAGGGTGTCGGTGGAAACGGCAGGACAGATCCGTCTACATGTGTTTCCGAATCTGATCGTGGCTTGTCTTGCGGGACATCCTTCGCGTTCAACAGGACCCCGACAAAGCCTGAGACGCACCCCAACGCCACCATTGTTAGCGCTAACGCTGATCGTCGACTCATCGAATCCTCTCCTGCTTTCCCATCCGCCTGGTTTTTCGCGATACACAACGTCACGGCAATTCAGCCGTCAAGTCAGGTGCCCCATTCGTCCATTTCTGTAGTCCAGAATCGCGTCAGTGATTTCCACTCGCGTATTCATCACAAACGGCCCTTGCCCGACGACCGTTTCACCGATCGGTTCCCCCGTCAACACCAGCAGTCGAGCGCTTGATTCCGCCGCAACTTGAACTTCGCTTCCAGCCCGTTCAAGCTCGGCCAGTTCCGCAGCGTGGATGGGCTGGCCGTCAATACGGAGAACGCCTGACTGCACAATCATCAGTGAGGTGTGCCCCTCAGGCAGCGATAACTCGGCTTGCTTCGAGTCAGCCAGTTGTACGTCCCAGACGTTGACCTGGGTGAATGTTTGCGCGGGACCGCGAGTCCCCTGAAAGGTCCCCGCAATCACCCGTACGGTGCCGGCTTCATTCGGCAGCAGGACGCGGGGAATCTCTGAATCGACCAGGCCCTGATACTTCGGGTGAGACATCTTGTCCTTCGCGGGAAGGTTAAGCCAGAGCTGAACCATCTCCAGTGTACCACCATCGCGCGTAAACCGCTCACTATGAAACTCTTCATGGACAACGCCCGCGGCGGCAGTCATCCACTGCACGTCCCCTGCCTGAATTACCCCCTGGCTGCCCGACGAATCGCGATGAGCCAGTTCCCCCTGGTAGACGATCGTAATGGTTTCAAATCCACGATGCGGATGCTCCCCGACACCACGAGGGGCTTCAGCCGGCGCGAAGTGGTGTGGACCGGCGTAATCAAGCAGCAGGAACGGATCGAACCGGTCGCTCTCGGCATAGGAAAACAGACTCCGGACAGGAAACCCGTCACCAACCCAGTGCGGGTGCACACCGGAAATAATCTGACGTAGCGTTTTCATATCTGCCGCGTTCCTTTCCCTGGGGCGGTCGTTTCAGACGTTGAGACGGTGATTAGGTGAAATGGGTGAGAGTCAGCGATGTCGCGGAAACAAGTCTCCTCGACATGGAGACACCATTGAACACTCAGGCGAGACTGGTTGCAAATGGCGGCCAGACCGTGCAGGAAAGACCGCGACCTGAAGTGAAAGTTCCGCGTTCAGGAATATACCGATCGGATCACTCAGTACACACGCTACGCCATGGTACACGTGAAAGGTTCCTGTCAGCAGTTTGGCTCCAGTGGACTCGTGCCTGCGCCACGACTTACGGTAGACACGAAAACCGGAATTCAGATCTGGCGGATTGCTCACGTAAAGACGAGAACAGACTGGTGAGCCGCTCGATCACGACCTATACCAGGCTTTCGCGCCGGTGAACTTGAAATCGCTGCGGGAACTGTATCGTATCATCAGTCTCAAGCCATTTCTCTCGACCTGTAGACCAGGGGAATCTTGAGTTGGCCCGACGCGGTTTGAATAGTGTAGTATTTTCGAGTTGTTCCCCGGGGGAAGTCATGGCGAAATTTGTCTACGGAATGAACCAGTCCCTGGACGGCTACGTCGACCACATGAAAATGCAAACCGGTCCCGTGCTTTTTCGTCACTGGGTAGAGCACGTTCGAGGTCTGACCGGGAGTGTCTATGGTCGGCATGTCTATGAACTGATGCGGTATTGGGACGAAGACCGGTCAGAGTGGAGTTCTGATCAACAGGAATTCGCTGACGTCTGGCGCAGGCAACCGAAGTGGGTGGTCTCGCGTACGTTGAAGTCCGTCGGTCCCAATGCCACGCTCGTCTCAGATGACCTGGAGACCGTCATGCGCGAGCTCAAAACTCGACACACCGGCGAGATTTCTGTCTCCGGACCGAATCTGGCCCAAAGCCTGACTGAACTCGGCCTGATCGACGAATATCGCCTCTACTTGCACCCTGTTGTACTCGGTAACGGCAAACCCTTCTTTGCAGGACCGCGTCCACCGCTCCGCTTCGTCACATGTGAAGAAATGGGCGACGGCACGATCAGACTGACGTATGTTCCCGCTTAATGTTGTCCCGGACCGACGCGACGTCGAAGATCAGGCCCGCCAGCGCAAGTCGGACCGACTGTGGTGGTTTTCGCTCACGAGGATCGCATCAACTTTCCATGGTGATCTCAATGATTTTTCCCGACTCATCAAAACTGACGCAGACGGCGTAGTCTGTCACTTCGCCCGGAAGTGTGAAATCAAACATATCGATCTCATCGTCTCCGCCCCAATGCGACCGGAGAACCAGAGCTTCCAGGATCTGCTGCGCATTTGGTCGCGTCGTAGAAAAATGAGATGTCCAGTATGAGGGATCCAATTCTTCCAGATGATGTGACACGAACAGCGTTGCTCCGAATTCATCGTCAGGTGTACCGTAGGCGCGTTTGATGGCGGCGCGTGCTGCAGATTCCCGTCTCTTGATTTCGTTCTGATGAGTGGCCATAGCGGATCATGTCTCCCGATCAAAAAGATTGATGGTCAACCGACAGGACAACAGCGAGAATCAGAATCGTTTCCTGCTGAACATAAACTCTACTCAAGTCAATCCGGCTGCAATATGCAACTGCACGCCGGCGACGGTCTCCAAAGTCGAGTTCTCTGTGCTCTGCAATTGCCTCGAAGAGTCCCTCAAATTGTCCCGTCACGTTCGGCGGTTCGGCGTTTCAATTGTGCCGCCACCCAATGCCAGGCGACGCCGCCGGTGATCAGTGCCAAACCGACCAGCCAAATTCGGAGCTCAACCCAGAAGGCGAGGAAGAGGCATGACAATAGTCCCAGCCAGGAAATCCAACGAGGATATAGTCGCTCGTCTTCCGTCAATCGAATCGCAGCGAGATTCGTAATGGCATAGTAAATCAGCACTGTGAAGGCGCTGAACGACCAGGTGGTTTTGATATTACCAGTCAGTACCAGAGCTGCAATTAGCACGCTGACAAGAATCACGGCGGGATAGGGTGTCGCCTCGAGGAGGGTGACGCGGGCGAAGAACGAGGGAATATCCCTCCTCCGACCCATGGCGAGGACAACGCGTGACAGCCCCAGAACCAGGTTCAGCAATACCCCGAACATGGCCGTGACGGCTCCTGCTGCTACGACCAGGGAAGCATATGGAGCGTCGAATTGTCGAGCGATGACCTCCAGGGGAGCGGCATTGGAAGTTCCGGCTGCGGCCAATCGGTCGACTCCGACGGAGGCCATACTCACCCAACCCACGGCCAGATACAGTCCCATCGAAGCCAGAAGCGTAACGATGATGGCCCGCGGAATCGTGCGACGGGGTTCGTAAACTTCCTCTGACAATGTCGCGATTCTTCCATAGCCGGTGTAGGCCACGAACATCAATGCGCATGACTGCAGAAACCCGGAGACGGGGGACGCCGTGTCGGACAACGGTGAAAAAAAGGGAGTCAGGTGAGTCGTTCCTGACGCCAATGCAGACGGCAATCCGGCGATCACATAGTAGATCAGGGAAATCAACGTCACAGAGACAATTGCGATGTTTGAGATGCTCGATCGGCGAATGCCGCTCAGGACGAGAACGGTCACGACAGTCACCACTCCTAAGGCAAGTGGAACCAGCCAGGTGGATTCGTTCTGACCAAGTGCATGAAGAACATAGCCAGAGAATCCCAACGCCGCTGTCGCCGCCGAGGCGGTCTTGGCGCAGAGAAACATCCAGCCGGCGATAAAACCGAGGCTTGGATGCAGCCAGCGATAGCCATATTCGTAAGTTCCGCCGCTCACCGGGTGGTTGGCCGCGAGCTGTGCGCTACTGAGGCCGTTGCAGGCTGCGACCAACGCGGCGACCGCAATCGACAAGATGAAGGCGGGACCCGCAACACCGGCGGCGATCCCGATACTCACGAAGATTCCCGTACCAATAATCGAACCTAGGCCCATCATAGTGGCCCCGAGAACGCCCACTTCTCGTTTCAGTTGCGGGTGTGATCCTGCGGACGATGTGTTGGCCGAGAGATCTGGGATGGATTCATTCATGCACGTTCCCCGCGCGGACCGCTGCGACGAAGCTGCCGATGCACCCTGTGCCAGTCACAATGCCTCAGCCTCATCGCGGGTAGCGGGACGAAACATACCATAGTCGACAAGCCGAGCATTTCAGCTTCGCAGACTCGAACAGTTCAAAGCGGGCGACCGGATTCCGCTTCACGAGCACGAGGGGCAAGCTTGAAGCGAGCGACAAGGGAACAGGATGTGAGGACTGCTGATGCTTGCTCGCAGATGTATCTGGAAACGCGTCGTTTGATCCATTGGAACTTGATACCTGTGGCCTGCTTTCTCCGTTCTGCTGCCGTCGAGAGTTTGCTCCCCACTAAACGAGTACGGGACGCGAGGGAACTGCGCCTGACAAAACAAGGGAATGTCGTTGCCCCCGCTCGATTGACATCGCATAAAAGTTTTTTAGGATATGTTCAAACACTGTTCGAACAAAATTCTTATTGTGGTGGCAAGAGTGCGAATATCACGAGTTGAGGCGCTGCGGATCAGGCAGCCGGACTTTGAATCGTTCGAATGGTGGTGTACCAGTTCGCTCGATCTGCTCTATGACGAGGGGAAGAGCAACAGGGAGCGTGGCGCGGGGGTGTTCAATGTCCCTATTGATCTGCGACGTGATCCCGTCTTCCACGTTCTCGTGCGCGTCACGACCGATGACGGCCTGTATGGTCTCGGCGCGATCGGACTCGGTTCCCTGGCGATGGCGGATGCGGTAGAGCAACTGCTCGCCCCGCTCATCATTGGTCGAAATCCATTCGATACCGAGCTCAACTGGGAGCTGATGTATCGATCAACGCTGAACATCGGCCGCAAGGGCCTGATTCTCGAGGCCATCAGCGGTATTGATATCGCGATTTGGGACATCCTCGGTAAAGCCATGGGGCAGCCGGTCTACAACCTGCTCGGTGGTAAAACGCGGGAACGGATCCGCGCTTACGCGAGTGCGCTCTACGCCGACAAGAATCTGGATCGGCTGGCGAGTTCCGCTCGCCAATATGTTGATGCCGGATTTACGGCAATGAAGATGCGGTTCGGGTATGGCCCTCAGGACGGTCGACCAGGCATGAGAAAGAATGCCGAACTGGTCCGCACCATTCGCGATGCGATTGGCGACGACATCGATCTGATGGGGGACGCCTACATGGGGTGGACGACTCAGTATGCGATCGAAATGATCCGCATGCTGGAGGATTACCATCTCACCTGGGTCGAAGAGCCGATTTCCCCGGATGATCTCGATGGGTACGCTCGGATTCGCAACTCAACGACCACGGCGATCGCTGGGGGTGAGCACGAGTTTACTCGTTACGGGTTCAAGGAACTGATCACGCGCGGTTGCGTCGACTATGTTCAGTTGGATGTGAATCGCGTTGGCGGCGTGACCGAAGCGAGAAAAGTCTGGGCTCTGGCTGCGGCCTATTCGTTGCCGGTCGTGCCTCATTCGCAGAATTACCACAACCAGCATCTGATCATGTCGCACGTCAATTCACCTCTGTCGGAATACCTGCCCCCCGACTTCCGTGATGGCGACACGTTTCTGTCCGAGCTGTTCGTCGGAGATGCGGTTGCCCACGACGGGCACATTACCTTGTCTGATCAGCCCGGCATGGGTGTGGAACTCAATGAAGCAGCGATTGCCGAATTTCTGCTCAAGTAAAAAGGATCTCCGTTCGTGAGTGATAAATTCCATGGCATCTATCCGATGCTGTTGCCATTCTATCTGCCTGACGATCGTGTCGATCTTGAGATCATGCGACGAGAAGTGGAATTGGTTGTGGCTTGTGGCTGCCACGGTCTCGGTGTGATGGGATTAGGGACCGAAGTCAACAAGTTGTCGACCGCGGAACGGCTTGAGACACTGGCCGCTGTGGCGGAGTCTCTCGGCGGCCGATTGCCACTTTCCGTCACCATCGGTGAGAACACCGTGCGCGGTCAGATCGAATTCGGACGCTACGCTGCCGAGTTGGGCGCGTCCTGGCTGATCCTTCAACCCCCGCCTGTCAGTGACGTTTCTGAGCTGGAATTGCTGCGATTTTTCGGTGCCGTGGCGGACGCCGTTCCCCTGCCCATCGCCGTACAGAATGCGGCGATCTACCTGGGGATCCAGTTAACACCAGCCGGGCTGGTGTCACTTCATCGCCAACATCCGAATGTCACCGTGCTGAAGACGGAAGACACTCCCGAGGTCACGTCGCGACTCATGAACGAGACGAACGGTGTCTTCCAACTGTTCGTCGGGCGCGCCGGACTCGACATGATCGACCAACTGCGAGCCGGTGCTGTCGGGATCATTCCAGGCATGGAAACGGTCGATCGTACGTCCCGTATCTATGACCATTTCCGTGCGGGACGCGAAGCGGAAGCGACGACGGTCTACAACGAAATCCTGCCGACGCTGGTGTACCTTGAGAAATCGATTAACCATTTCGTGACGGCATCGCGTGAGATCCTGGCGCGGCGCTGGTCACTCGATCAACAGCCTGTGCGGCATCGGCTGGCTCGTCAAATCGATGCCTTTGGCCATCAGATGATCAGTCGCTGTGCGACTTCGATGGGCCTGCTCGCCCCTCCCCCTCGTTAAGGTACCATCATGCGACGGCGTTGCTACTCGTTGCTGAAATTTCGGCTCATTACCTGCATCGTAGCGGTATTCGCTCTCAGCCGCTCTGGGCTGTCGGCAGAGAACGAACAGGTCAGGTGGACTCCCGACATTGTTTTCGCCACGGTGGCTGACGAAACACTGAAGCTAAATCTCGCGCGACCTGCCTCAGGGGACGGCCCCTTTCCTGTCATCGTCTGCATTCACGGAGGAGGATTTTCCGGGGGACGCCGTGAGGACTATGACGACCTTTGTCGAAAGTTTGCGGCACGCGGTTTCGCTGCAGCAACGATCGACTATCGGTTGTCACCAAAGCATCGCTGGCCAGCGCATATTTATGACTGCAAAGCCTCAATTCGCTGGTTACGCGCTCATGCGGCTGAATATCGACTCGATCCAGACAAAATTGGAGCGATGGGAAGTTCGGCGGGGGGGCATCTGTCTCAGTTCCTGGCGGTTACCAATGACGTTCAGGAGTTCGTCGGCGATCACACACATCTCGATCAGTCGAGCAAGGTGAATTGCGTCGCAGCGTGGGCGCAGGCGAGTGATTTCACTCGTGAATACGGTGTCTGGAAAGAAGCGCCAGAAGCATTTAAAGGGTTTCTAGGAGCGGACCTGACCGCTCAGACGAGACGACTGCATGTGCGTGCCAGTCCGCTGTTCTGGGTCACTCCCAACGCAGCGCCAACGCTGCTGGTCCATGGGACAGCGGATCAGGACGTGTTGTTCGTACAGTCTGTCTGGATCCACGAGCGTCTGTTGTCGGCCGAGGTCGAGACACACTTGGTTCCCATCGAAGGAGGCGGACACGGACTGACAGGGGCCCATTTGCATCAGGCCGAACAGGCGACGTTCGAGTTTTTCGAACAGCAGTTTCAATTGAAGAAATAGCGATCGGGAGGTTGTAGATGACAAGTAAATTTCCGGTCGAAGCGTTGACCAAATCTCGGCAGGCATTTTTGGATCTGCGCGAACAGATTCTGGACGGTCGGATTCCGGCGGGAACCCATTTGACCTTGCGACCGATCGCCAAATCGCTGGGTGTGACGGTCGCCGCGGTCTCGGAAGCCGTGCGCGAGCTGGCTCACGAACAGCTTGTCGACTTCGAGCCGAACTACGGCGCACGCGTGAAGCGGTTCGACGCGGAAACCGTCAGAAGTCAGCACGTTCTGCGTATCGCCATTGAATGTGAGGCCATTCGCCGTTGTACGGTCCAGATTGGAAGCCGCAAGCTCGACGAACTGCAGGCGATGGCAGAGGAAGTCGATCGCCTGGTGGATGTGGAAGAAAATCTCACTGAAGCTCGGCAGAAAGACCTGCTGTTTCATCTGCAGATTGCAGAAAACTCGGGCATCCCATCACTGCCAATCGCGCTCAAGTCATGTCATCTCGTACGGTTGCTCGCGATTGACGAAGCACAGGACGACGCCCTGCCCATCCCTAACCGCACGCACGCGGAGCTCGTGGAAGCAATTCGTTCTCGCGATGTCGATGCAGCCGAAGCAGCAATGCGTGATCATTGCGAACGGTCTCTGCAACTGCAGTTGCGAAAAACGTTCGGAACGATCGGACAGTAATCCCAGCTTCGCTGCGGAGGCGTTACATGAAGTGCATTACCCCTTACATCATTATCTTACTTGCGGCGATCAGTAGTGCCTCTGTTCGCGGAGAAGACTCCATCGGCGAGCCGAGCCAGGACCAGGCTGGTCTTCGATTCTTCGAAACAAAAGTTCGGCCTTTGCTGGTTGAGCACTGCTACGAATGTCACGGTCCTGATTCCTGCAAGGGAGAAGCGGACCTGCGGGTCGATTCTCTGGAAGGATTACTGAAGGGGGGGCTATCGGGCCCCGCATTGACGCGAGGTGAGCCGTCGCAAAGCCTGCTGATGTTTGCGGTGAAGCACGACGGCGCCGTGGCAATGCCTCCGAAGAAGAAGCTGCCACAAGCCGAGATCGATGCTCTCGGAGCGTGGATCAAAATGGGAGCCCCCTGGCCGGGATCGGCGAAGGTTGTTGCTGCCGCAAAGGCCACTGACGAACCAGATCAGTGGAATCAAGAGGCTCGCGAGTTCTGGGCATTTCAGCCGATTCGAGTAGTCGATCCGCCCGAAGTTGGCGATGCTGAGTGGTCGGCCTCTCCGATTGATCGTTTCGTCCTGGCGCGTCTCAATGTCGCCGGGCTAAAGCCTGCCGCCGGTGCCGACAAAAGTACGCTGTTGCGCCGAGTCACTCTCGACCTGTTAGGCGTCCCCCCGACCCCTGCGGAAGTCGATGCGTTTCTGCATGATCATCGACCTGATGCATTCGAGCACGTGGTGAACCGCCTGCTGGAGCCTCCCTTGTACGGAGAGCGTTGGGGACGCCACTGGCTGGATGTGGCGCGTTACGCTGACAGTAATGGAATGGACGACAACCTCGCTTACTCCGATGCCTGGCGATATCGAGACTACGTCATTAGTTCGTTTAACACGGACAAGCCTTTCGATCGTTTCATTCACGAGCAGTTAGCCGGAGACATTCTGGCTGGCAGTGACCCGTCGAAGCGTGATGAATTGATCGTCGCGACCGGGTTTCTGACGATCGGTCCCAAAATGCTGGCTGAGGACGATCCTATCAAACAGCAACTCGACATTGTCGACGAACAACTTGATACCACCTGCCGTGTCTTGATGGGACTGACAATGGGGTGTGCACGTTGTCACGACCATAAATATGATCCACTTTCGCTGAGTGACTATTATTCTCTGGCCGGGATCTTCAACAGCACTAAGACGATGATCACATTCCGCGTCGATTCCAAATGGAATACCACGGGACTAGGTAGTGTAGAAGCGGCGCTGCGATTGGAAGATTTAGAGCAGATTGCTGATCGCCATGACAATGCGCTTGTGAATGGTAATACGCTCGTGATGACTCCGGAAGAGCGAACGGCACATGCCAACCTACTCGATAAGGTGTGGAAAGAATATGCCCTCATTCCCAAAGCGATGGCCGTCACGGAAGGAGAGATCGGTGACCTTGAAATCCGTTTACGAGGAAATCATCTGACACGCGGCGCCGCGGCCCCACGCCGCTTTCCATCGATTTTTGCCAGCGATGAAACACTTCCGATCACCGCATCAGCGAGCGGACGCTGGGAACTCGCGAAATGGCTGACGAGCGACAGTCACCCCCTTCCCGCTCGCGTCCTGGTCAATCGCGTCTGGCGCTGGCATTTCGGACAGGGCTTGGTCCGCACCGTTGATAACTTCGGCAAGCTGGGCGAGACCCCGAGTCATCCCGAGCTACTCGACTTTCTTTCACGCCAGTTCATCGCAGAGGGCTGGTCGTTAAAGAAATTACATCGTCACATACTACTGTCGAAGACCTGGCAGATGAGCACCGCCAGGAATGAGCAAGCAGCTCAGCTCGATCCCGATAATCGACTGTTGTGGCATCGATCGCGACAGCGAATGGAAGCGGAAGTGCTGCGTGATTCGCTGCTGTCGGTGAGTGGGTTACTTGACCCTGGCATGGGGGGACCGGCCATGGAATCAACGCCGTTCCAGAATCTGTCTCTCGGGGGACTTGCCCGAAAGCCTGAACTTTACCAATCGACTCGTCGCAGTGTTTATCTCCCGGTGTTGCGGGGAGCTGTTTATGACGTATTCCAGGCGTTTGATTACCCGGACCCTGCAATCCTGAACGGAGATCGGGCGACGACAACCGTCGCATCACAGGCCCTTTTCATGATGAATGGGGAACTCGTCCATCAGGCGGCCCGGAAGCTGGGCGAAACCATCACCGCGGAACCTCTGCCATCCGATCGCGATCGTTTGCAGCAGCTCTGCCAGCGACTGTTCTGCCGTGCTGCGGATGATGACGAGCTAGAGCAGTGGTCCCGGTTTTTGACACAGTATCAATTAGCAGGCTCTCTACGGACGGAATCCGAAGCAGACCGGCGCAAACTTGCGTGGGAAGGGCTTTGTCGTGCACTGCTCTCCTCCAACGAATTTATCTACATCAATTAAACGGAACCTCATTCTCAAACTTACCCGCTGAACCGAGAAACATGTCACCGCGACTGCTGCTTGGCAGGCTGCTGAAAACGATGATGAACTCTCGATCAATCCAAAGTCTCTGCTCAATTCAAAACTCTCTCGCGTCTTCCGAGATGCATTGGCTGACATAGCAAGAGTCACGGAGAACCAGACATGAAGCATCAACCTCGTTCAATACCTTGCCAGCCTGTCTGGTCTCGACGTGATATGTTGTCGGGCATGGGAGCTGGATTTGGTGGTCTAGCGCTATCCGCCATGCTGGCCGAAAAGGCATCCGGTTCGGAGGGCCCTCTTGCGCCGAAAGAATCTCATTTCACCCCACGCGTCAAACGGGTGATCATGCTGTTCATGTTCGGCGGTCCATCGCATCTGGATACGTTCGACTACAAGCCGTTCCTCACCCGAGACAGTGGAAAGCCGTTGCCCGCCGAGAGTCGCCCCCGAGTCGTCTCATTCCCCAATCGCATGGGAAATCTCGTTGGTACGCCGTTCGACTTCAAACGTCACGGTGAAAGCGGGATGTGGATGAGTTCCCTGTTCTCTGAACTGCCGCGTCATGCAGACGACTTGTGCATGATTAATTCGATGTACTGTTCCAATTCCCGTCATGGAGGTGCCGTGCTGGAATGGCATACGGGAACCGACACCTTTGTTCGCCCCAGTATGGGATCGTGGATCACGTACGGATTGGGAACAGAAAACCAGAACTTCCCCGGTTACGTCACGATCTGCCAGGATCTTTCGCAAGGCGGGGCGAACAATTTTGGATCGGCGTTTCTTCCCGCCGCGTACCAGGGCACTCCCCTGGGATACTATGGACTGAAACCACAAGAAGCCCAAATCCCCTTCATCGGTAACGGCAGTGCTCGCCGCGATCTTCAGAGGATGGAGATCGAACTGATCGCAGGCATGGACCACCGCCAATCTCTTTCACGCGGGCCTGACAGCGAATTGGACGCACGTATCGCTTCCTTCGAACTCGCTTACCGATTGCAGACCGAAGCACCAGAGATGCAGGATCTGACGAAGGAATCAAAAGCGACTCACGCACTGTATGGACTCGAGGATCCCGCAACGGCCGAGTTTGGCACGCAATGTCTACTCGCCCGGCGATTCGCCGAACGTGGTGTCCGCTTCGTGCAGTGCAACCTCAGCGGCTGGGACGCTCATGCCCGGTTGAAGGAAGATCATACTCAATTGACGCATGCCATCGACAAACCGATCGCCGGGTTGTTGACGGACCTGAAACAGCGAGGCCTTTGGGACGACACGCTAGTCGTGTGGGGGGGGGAATTTGGCCGTACTCCCACCTGTGAAGGAGCCGATGGTCGTGACCATAATCCGCACGGCTACACCATGTGGTTGGCGGGTGGCGGTGTCAAAGGGGGGCTGACATGGGGGAAAACGGACGACTATGGATATTTCGCCACGGCGGACAAGGTTCATGTGCATGACCTCCACGCCACGATCCTGCATCTGCTCGGCCTGGATCATAAGCGTTTGACTTATCGCTATGCCGGGCGCGATTTTCGCCTGACCGATGTGCATGGTGAGATTGTTGATGGAATTCTTACCTGATGTTGCAATCCAATCGATCTCCTAATGCGGAATCCTGCTGATCTCTCCGCATCCTGACGGCCACGAATCCCACCACAGTTACACCTTCTGACTTTTGAATTCCTCACTAAGAGAGACAACGAATGTCCGATCCAACGCGTCGTGAGTTCCTCGCCGTTGCGAGCAGTGTCCTGGCGTCAGCCGGCTTGAACGCAACAGAGCGAAATGCCGCACAGGCGGCCTCGCAGCCAAAACGTGAAGCCGAATCGAAAGCGATTCCGCCTCATCGAGCACAGATCGTGGACGGGGTTCATGCTTATACGGACAAAGTGAATGTTGCTGCGGGCGAAATCATCCGCTTCCACGTGAGCAGTTCTTATCCCTATGAATTGCAGGTCTGTCGCTTGGGGACGGATGTTGATAGCCCGTCCCGTGATCAGGTGCTTCACAGCTTCGGTTCGTCTCCTGCAGCCGTGCAGGCGATCCATACCGGATCTTATCTCGCGGTCGAGAAACCGCTGGATGCCAAAACAGAGTTGTCGGAATTCGCGATCGAACTGTGGATCAAGCGGTGGCGAACCCTGGAGCGGCAGGCAATCGTCAGCCAGTTCGACGACGCAGATGCCTGCGGGTTTGCACTGTTCGTCAACGAAGATGGCTCACTGGGGTTTTATCTGGGCGATGGTGGTGTCTACGACGAGAAAAAACTTCATACGACCCCGCCGGATCAACTTAAGATGGTGATTAACCCGGAAGGGCTGAAATCCTATCCCGACAACACTCCCAGTTCGGTGCTCGAAAATAAATGGCACCACGTTGTCGCCCAGTACGACGGCAAAACAAAGCAGGTTTGGGTCGATGGCGTAAAAGTGAGTGAGTGGCAGCACTCGGGAACGTTCCGTCCGGGAACGGCGCCGCTGCGGGTCGGTGCCTCGGGCCAGAACGGGCGCGCGTCGGCCCTGCTCGATGCCGATATCGCGATGCCCGCACTCTATCGAAAGTCGCTTACCGCTGCTGAGATCGCGTCGCGTGTGGCGGCGCAAGGCCTGACCGCTCCAACCGGATCGGAACTGCTGGCGTGTTGGCGTTTAGACGAAGAACGTGGCGATCTGGTCGCGGATTCGAGTGGACACGGACGAAATGCTCGCATCGTCAATCTTGGAACGTGGATGATTGGCGGCCCCAGCTTCAATGCGGCCGTCGAGCGATTCGGAACTTATGATCCGTTCAAAGATCCCAAGCGAGGCCATGGCCTCAGATTGTCGTCCGACGACTTGTTCGACTGCCGATGGGATGTGTCGCATGAGTATCGCATACCGGCGACAGCGCGCTCGGGGATGTATGTCGGACGGATCCGCTTTCAGTTGGACGGCGAAGAGCGGCTCTATCACACCATCTTCATTGTGAACAAGGCTGCCTCGCGCGCGAAAGCCCCCATCGCTCTCATCTGCGCAACGAATAGCTGGAAGGCCTATTCAGCCACGTCGTTCAGCCCCAGCTGGAAGGGATTGAAGAAGTCGATCGGAAATAATGGTTTTGCCAACAGTGAAGGTGATCCTCCAGCCTATTGCTTCTATCGACCTCATCGTGCTGGACAGGGAACCTATCAACTCGGCTTCCGCATGCCCTGGCCGGTTGTCGGTCCGTACGTGCTGATGGGGCCTGAAGAGTGGGACTATAGCCATCTGAGTCGGCAGGACCGATTTACTCAGGTCTGGCTGGAAACGCAGGGCTACTCGTACGACGTCTTGACGGATGCCGAACTGCATCTCGATCCGAATCTGCTCGACGGATATCAGGCGGTCTTCGTCGTCGGGCATAGTGAATACTGGTCGTTTGAAGCCATGAACGCGATGGGCCGGTATCTCGATCGGGGAGGCAACGCCGTTGTCCTGTCCGGGAATACCGCCTTCTGGCGCGTGTCGTTCAATGAAGATACGACTGTCATGGAGTGTCGTAAGTGTGACGCACCGGGCTCAGCGATTCCGGCCGAACGACGGGGCGAGCTTTGGCACAGCCATGACGGCCAGCGCGGCGGCATGTCACGAGAATGCGGCTTCCCGGCGTGGCGTCTGTTCGGTCTGGAATATTTCTCGCTCGAAGGGGTTGGCTGGCCCGGCGTCGGTCCTTACGTCGTCCGAAATCCTGACCATTTCCTCTTCAAGGGACCAAGACCGCTGAACCTGAAGGCCGGAGACACGTTCGGCGGTACACCTGGCAAGCCGTTCCCACAACCGATCGGTCACGAAGGGGACGTGCGAGTTTCAACGATGGCCAAATACCTGGTCGAAGCAGCGCCTCACGGCGGCACTCAACCCACAGAAGATCCCGCGGGAATGACGTTACTCGCGGATGGCTTTGCCGATCCGAAAAAGATCGCGTTCGCCTGGGACTATTTCCAACGGCTTGTGATGCCCGACAAACTGCCTCCGCTCACCGCGGCTGCCGAAATGATTTTGTGGGACCGACCCGGTGGAGGTAACGTCTTCCATTCCGGTTCGATTAACTCTGGCTCAACACTTGCAAGCGACCCGAGTTGGTCGAACTTGATGCACAATGTGCTGAGTCACTTTGGCTGCCAGCCTGAGCAACGAGCATGATTGCGGATCATCGCGGCAGATCGGATCCTGTCGCGCCGAACCCTCGAATGGAGTGCCGCAGAATTTGCCGTTAACCTTATGTCGCGCCCGTTCCGGCTTATCAGGCCGCGACGGGTGACGACCATTGGACTGTAACCTTGACAGAATCCACGGCGACGAATGATGGTCTGCGTCGAACAGTTCCACTGCTCATGCTGGTTGTCGCCTGCGGACACTTCAATCGCATCAGCATTTCTGTCATCGGCAGCGAACGGCTGATTCCCCAATATGGGCTCACCCCGGAAAGGATGGGGTTGGTCTATTCTGCGTTCCTGCTTTCTTACACGCTGGCAATGTTGCCTGGTGGCTGGTTAATCGATCGATATGGGGCTCGCGCCGCCCTGATGTTCTGGGGCTTTGGCTCCGTCGTCTTCGTTGGACTGAATGCCGCAGTGTCTGCTCTGCAAAGCGACGCGCTCGCTCTTTGGACGAGTCTCGTTGTGATCCGTTCAGCCCTTGGAATCTTCAATGCTCCTCTACATCCCGCGTCCGCAGCGATGGTGTGTGAACGTGTCGCCCCCCGATCTCGGGCTTTCGCCAACGGGCTGGTCACCTTCGGGGCGATCATTGGGATCGCATCGACCTACCGTGTGATGGGATCAATGATTGACAACTTCGATTGGTCAACGGCCCTCATTATCTCGAGCTTTGTCACGCTGATCGTGACACTCATCTGGACACTGAGCACACGTCCGAACAAGAACACGGATGCTCATCGGGCAGTAACGAAGCGTCCGACCATGTCGCTTGGAAAGATCTCCCCGGTCCTGCTGCAGCGCAGTGTCATCTGTATCGCACTGAGCTACGGAGCGTACGGCTACTTCCAATATCTGTTCTTCTATTGGATTCAATACTTCTTCGAGACGATTCAACATTTGGACAAGTCTGTTGCTCGCGACTACTCGACGATCATTACGGGTGCTATGGGTATCGGCATGGTCTGCGGTGGCTGGCTTACGGACCTGGTTCCGCAATCGCTTTCGCCACGGCTCAGGCGGGCCATCGTTCCCGTCATCGGTATGATTGCCAGCGGGGCCGTATTCGAATTGGGCCTCATCACCTCCGATCCTCAACTCACTTTTATCTCACTGGCGATCGCTTCCGCCTTGATCGGAGCCTGCGAAGGCCCGTTCTGGACAACCTCCGTGGAATTGGGCGGTCGTTATGGCGGTATCACTGGCAGCCTGATGAATACCGTCGGAAACCTGGGGGGAACAATCTCGCCCTATATCACTCCTTGGCTGGGAGCCCTGTTCGCTGCACGTTACGGCGAAGTTCTTGGCTGGAAAATGAGCCTGGCCGTCGCCGGCGCCATCGTCATCGTTGGTGCCCTGCTCTGGTGGGGAATCGACCCCATCGTCCAGACTCAAAAGACTGACGACAAACCGGCCGACTGAATTTCCAATGCCATCTGGTCATCCAACCGACCCACTGGATGACTCACGAGCCTCAATCCATTAAGCGATGCGCCTTTTGGCAAATCAACTGCGTTATTTCATCAACTGCAGTGCCCGTTGCTCCAGTTCTAAATGACTGACGTCCATTGACTGGAATGTTTCGACGAGAACGCCTTGTCGCATAATGCCGATTCGTGAGGCGAGCTGGCGAACTTGATAGAGGTCATGACTGGCCATCAGGATTGCCACACCTTCGTCGCTCAATTGACGCAGGACTCGCGAGAACTCGTGTGCCGCTTGAGGATCGAGCCCTGAGGTCGGCTCATCCAGTAACAGGCCCTTAACGCGACGGACAAGTGCCAGGGCGATCACGACTTTTTGTCGCATTCCCTTCGAATAATCGGCTGCTCTTCGATCGATCGCACTTTCAGGCAACCCCGCTTGTTTCAATGCGTCTGATAGTCGCTGACGGTGCAGGTTGCTTTCTCCCGCCAGGGAAGCAAAATATCTCAGATTCTCAATCCCTGACAGGCGAGGATACAGCGAGACTTGTTCTGGAATATAGCCGAGCCAGGATCTGGTCTGTGCGGGATGGGCCCGGGGATTGAGGCCGTTGATCTTTACTTCACCAGAAGTCGGGCTGATGAAATTCAGGAACAGTTTGATGGTGGTCGATTTGCCAGCGCCATTGGCGCCCAGCAGGCAAAAGACTTCGCCCGGTAGAATGCACAGATTCAGTTGGCTCAGCGCCACATGTGAGCGATAGGCTTTGGTGAGTTCTCGGGCTTCCAGCATGTTGGATTTTCTACAGTTAATTTCGGTCACTTCGTTGCATCATTTGCCAGTTCGTCCAACCGCCCATCACGGTCCAGAGCAACAGAGTTGTTGCCGACAACAGCAAGGAGGCTTGATCCAGCTGCGACGGAAGATTCTTGACCTGGAACCTCGGAAGTCCTCGTATATCTGTCAGCATCAGCTCGCGACCCTCAAGCGATAGAGTCTCGAAATGACTGAGGTAACGATCGTGAAATGCAGCTGTCTCACGTGCCAGCCCCAGGAAGTGGCGCAGACTGGTTCCTGCACATTGATCAGCCGCTGTCCGCCAGGCGAGCAGCGGCGAGAGCATCTGATAGAGGTCTAATTGCTCTTCGCGCTGCCGAAATTTAAGAAAGTACTCTTCCGTTCTCTGATGGACTTCAGTCCGGATGGCCTTGATCAGAGCAAGATCACGCAGCACGAATTTCCGTTGAGGATCGTCCTCGTCCAGCGTGATGCCAGGATGGCGTTGCAGGAATTCGGCCCAGACGACGTCCACATCCTGTTCGAGCTGCTTTCTGACGTCGGCTTCCATGGCGATGAGATCCGAAGCACGTGGCAGTGTAAAGCGAGTATTGATCGCATGCTCCACAGCGGATGGAACCGCAAGGACCAGCACGTACCAACACAGCAACAGCAGCAATCCGCTTCCGGATGACGAAAGCTTGAAGGAAGTGACCAGGATCGCCAAAGCCCCCCAGAAGGCAAGATAAACAAACAGCCACCCGCCCCAGAGAGCAATGTTTCTAATCGCGACCCGATCAACGTCGCCGACGGGGGCGATGAGAATCCAGCAGACCGTCAACAAGAACACGACCAAGGCGATTGCGGTAACACGGATGAGACTGCGTATGACGACGAGCCGGAACGTTGATGTCGCCTGCGAGCGAATCAGATCCCAGCGCCCCAGTTCCCGATCTGCAGTAACCACGTTGTAAGTCAGGCCGATCACTGCCAAAGGGAGTATGGCACCGATCAGTAACGTCAGGTCAAATGTTCCCACCGCGGCGAGGATGGGACTGGTGCGCATCGTTCGTGACACCGTGACAGTGATTGAAGATCCGGCATGGTCGTAATGATCGGGCCATTCGCCACTGGCACCAGTCGACAGCCCTGCCAGCACGGAAGGGGGAAGCATTGCACGCCAATGGCCTCCCGTGAATCTCAGAAGATCGGCGGATCTGGCAGACATCTGCAACTCTGACCGACGATCCTGCTGAGCCTGCGTCAGCCCGCTTAGTTCCCTGTTTGAAGTGGAATCGTCATCAAAAGCGGACTCCAAAAAAGCACGCAGTTGCACGTTTTCCTGCTCGAGAATCTGTTGCCGCTCCCATCGTTCCTGAGTGCGCAGCATTCCCGAAAGCAGGGCCAGCAATGTCAACACCGCTGCCACGCCCAGAGTTGCCGGTACAGCGGGGTCTGAGACCGCCAGATGCCATTCGCGTCTCAGTTCGGTCGTAATGCCAGCGAAAACTTTCAAGACAGTCCCCCTCGTGGGAGCAGTAACGCGAGCATCGCCAGCGCGAGACACCAGAAGAACAGTCCTGCCAATGACCGACGGTGGGCGCTCAGGACAGTTGTTGCAGAAGGAAAGTGCTGTTGAAACTCAGGCACCTGACTCCAAAAGGCTCTTGCCGCTGCCGCATCAGTTCCAGGAAATTGCCGTTCCATTTCCGCAGTATTCATCGACTCAACGAATGCCCTGCGATATTGCTCGGCCGCGTTGATGAAGGTGTCGTGATGACCACGATCTGTGCCGGCCAGTGCGGAAGAAATCGACCGGATTGACAGGTAAGGAGAGAACCAGACCAGGTCTTCGACAACGCGATACTGCTGCTGAAAAATTTCGCTGATCTGTCTCTCTGCCCGATCGTCCAGTGCATTCGTAAACTTTTCACCGGCCAGCAGGCGAGCCGCCCGGAGGTCAATCGGTAAGTCACTCAACTTCGCTACGCCGTATTTCTGAAGCAGGCCCTGTTCGAGAGCCGCATTGAATTCCTGCAGGGAATGACGGCCGTCGGACCCCTGCCGCACTGCCGTAGCACGGGAATCACGCAGACTGTGTTCGTCGGGAAGTGGAAAACGCGAATCGGCCAGGTCGACTGCCAGACGTGGCAGGATGAGCGTCCAGATTGCCCAGCACGAGATCAACAGCACGAACGATGTCCCTGCAGAGAAGCGAGCCGATAATGCCGTGCCGACCGCGCACCAACCTGCCAGGTAGAGCAGGTTCGATCCGTAGAGAGCAGCCGCACGGACAGCAAGCTCCTGTGACGACATCTCGATTCCTCGCGGAGACCAGATTACCGTTGAAATTAACGTCAGCAGGACGGGAGTACTCAGTCCAACCGCGACGCAATACACGGCCAACCATTTGCCAAACACGGCCTTCCGCCAAGTCAGGCCGACGCTGGCGAGAAGCCCCCAGGTCCCTTGCTCATGCTCGCGCGACATGAGACCGTGGCTGATCAGAATGATCACCAGAGGCGATACCCCCTGCAGCAACAACGCAGGCGTGATAAAATCGAGCCGCAGCATTCTGACGTGGTTATCTCTCGCCGAATTGACCGTCTCGTGGCGCTGATGAGCTTCCAGCCGAATTTCTGTTCCCAGTTCGGGGGCGACACCGGAATCGACCCCTGCCAAGGGAGAGGGGCATTTATAGACAACGGTCCCACGATGAGTGGCCTGGTGAGGACTTTGCGTCGGCTGGTTGAGCCAGTCCTCGCGCGCCGCGTACTGCCGTGACGCCTGGGCAGAGGCTCGTTCTGCCCAAATCCATTGAGACACCGCACAACTGATAGACAACATCATCACATAGGTTGCCAGTACAGCCACGACGGAGCGATCGCGCCCGAGTTCGCTCAGTTCCTTTCTGGCAATCGTCCACAGCATTGGTTTCGTTTCACATTCACAAAGTGGAGAGGCAGGAACTGGGTGCCAATTCCTAAAAATAGAGAGAGTCCGAATTCTGACACTCTGCTTGCAGGAGGTGCTGACAGCTGTTGAAGCAGCCGGCGCAGGCCCCTTGAGTAATGCGAGTTCCCCGGTGCTGTCGGGGCGGCATCGGAGCCTGTCCACGGTCCCAGCAGGCTGTGAGCTGAGATGCGTAACCCCGCGATTTTTTGAGCGGAACTTCCGTTGCTGGATTCCTCGTCCCTCTCCCAGCCTGCTTCATTAGAGCGAGCGGAAAGCCCCCTCAGTGCTTGCTCTCTTCTCCGCCGACAACGATCAACTTGGTTGGCATCCCCCCCACTTTGTATTTGCCGACGATCTTCAGTTCAGCCAGCGACAGGAGCCACACTTCACCGCTGCCGGGATTCGAGATCAATCCAAACTTCGCATCATCGTCTACACTGATCGTGTGATGTCCGTAGTGTCCTTCTACACGGCTGGGACCGACATCAATCGTTTTCGAGATCGCCGCATCGGCAAAGTCCCGGTCTCCATTCGGATCGAGATCAACAATTGTCAGCTTCTCTTGGACGGCACCTTCTTTTCGATTCTGAAATACAAAGGCATAGCGCTTTCCTCCGGCCGTTGCGAAGGCCTCTGGCGTGACCAGTGAAAGCCCATCCGATACGGAAATCGGCAACGTGACGATCGCGGGTTGAGGAGCCGCGGCGTCGAGCAGGCAGAGAGCCGAGTTTTCCAACGCGCCGGTCGTAAATAGCACCCAGTTCCGATGATTTGTAAACGCCCCGGTTCGCAACGGGCGATCGGAATCCTTGTCTTTTCCCAGAGAGAGGTGATTGATGACGACCGTCTCTGCCTTCTGCTTCAGCTCCAGGTCGGCATCGACCCAGTACACACCATCGGATGGGGCGAAGAAGATCCGGCCAGAGTTGGCAACCGCACCATGGAGTCCGCCAACAGGCAGATGGAATGTATAAGCGATTGAGTCGTCGCCGGTTTTTGTCAGATCCGAAACATCGATTCGGCCCTTATCGGGACCTCCGCCGGGGATCCACGTTCCATATCCCACCTTGTGATCAACCGCGGCCAGTGTGATGTGCGCACCGCCGCCGCGATGAAATGTTCCCTTCCGCTGGTCGGCAGGTCCCGTCAACTGTGCGGGAGTCAGCCGCGTGTAACCGGACAGACTGTCATTTGCCAGGTAAAACGCCTTGTCGTAGACATAGAGGTGGGCCGGATTTCCCTGAGACTGGTCGAGTACACTGGCCAGCACCTGCGGGGGACTGCGATAGGTGAAATCGGAATGATCGCCGTGCGGCATCTCGTCAACCCCCAGATCAATTGCGACCCACCCGCTGAGAAATTGCCCGCTATCATCATCCCGTACACCGACAAGCAAGAAATTTCCAATGCGCTCCATCTGCACCAGCTCGTGACGTTCCTTGTCAAGCTTGGGAAAACCATGAACAGGCCCTCCCGGCTTGAGGATCAGGCTCGCTCCGGCTTTGACCAGATCTCCCCACATCAGCGTTTTCCTGTCCCGATCCTGCCAGACGATCCGTGTCATGGGCTCCGGCTGGCCTGAAGCGGCTGTGCTCGACGCAATGCAGAACGTGGACATCACCGTCAGCACGAGAAAGCCCGTCAATTTGCCGCGCTGACTTCGCAGATTCGATCTCATCGAGTAGTTCTCCAGGATTAACGTTATGGGTTGCATGTGAAGGCGCAGGGCTGCTTAGGGCCGGAAGCAGATTTTCATTGAGGGCGGCCAGTGCGAGTCGGAATTCCCGGCTTGAGGAACTACTGCAGCGCGGTGCGCGGCCTCGTCCCCTGACCCCGTCGGTAGAACAAAGGAGGTTCGCCAGCCCGCGGTCGCTCTCTACCCCTTAATCCTCGGGGCGACCGGAACGACGACTGAAAATGTCATTATCTGCACTACGTTCATGAGGCCTCTTCGTCGGCTTCCGTCGTCGGCATTGCCAATCCGAACGGATGAGGACGAACAAAAAGCTTGCTGGCCGCTTGCCGACTTATTTCATGCCGGAGCTTAACGACAACGAAATCAAGATGCAATGTATGTGCATATGAAATCTAAATGCACAAGAGTTGCAAAAGCGATTTTGGGGCGATAGGATCATTTCGACGGCGGGGTGTCTATGGCGAATCGTGACTTATGGTGGACCACTCCGAGCCGCCCTCAGATGTTTTTATTTCTTAGGAGGTTGGTATGACTCGTCCCCGTTGGTTGCGGAATCTGCACGGATTCACGCTCATCGAACTGC
Source organism: Schlesneria sphaerica (assembly GCF_044336245.1). Classification (NCBI taxonomy): domain Bacteria; kingdom Pseudomonadati; phylum Planctomycetota; class Planctomycetia; order Planctomycetales; family Planctomycetaceae; genus Schlesneria; species Schlesneria sphaerica. Next base: position 7,140,132 of record NZ_CP172346.1, read on the forward strand.
TGGTCGTGATTGCGATCACTGCAATCTTGATTGCTCTGTTGCTGCCAGCGGTCCAGCAGGCTCGCGAAGCAGCGCGTCGCACGCAGTGCCGCAACAACCTCAAGCAACTCGGGTTGGCCCTGCACAATTACGAAAGTTCTCACCGCGTCCTTCCGCTGATTTCTTCCAACAGCACCGGCTATTCCGCCCAGGCTCAGCTACTTCCCTATATCGACCAGGGCAACCTCAGCAACCTGATCAACTTCAATCTCCCTTTAATGCTGGGAAGTGGACCGAACACCGTACTTAACCCTGCTCTGCAGGGGATTCAGAATCGGCGGCTTGAGGTCTTTCTCTGCCCATCTGACAGTGGCAATCCCGTCCTCGTCGATAGTGGGGTGGAGTGGGTTGGAACGAACTACATGGTCAATGTCGGTTCCGGAGACAATCTGAACTATTGCGCCACCTCAACTCCGGCACCCAACGGGCTCTTCTGGCGCGGTGTGAGCACGCGATTTCGTGACATCACGGACGGAACCAGCAATACCATTTTTATGGCCGAGACGTTATTTGGTGGACGAGACACGGTCTCAACCACCGTTTTCACAGATCCTCAACGACAGATGCGACGGGCCGGTGGGGGTGGTTCACCCTGTGGTCGCATGGCAGAAGACCTCGCCGCGACTGCAGCTACGGGATATTTGGGCACCCGAGCGGGATCATGGATTCGGACAACGAGTTTTCACACGCTCGTCAACGGGTTTTTCACTCCGAATAGCAAGAATCCAGACATCTCGTTCCACGGCGATCTGCTTTCGAGCAGCCGGAGTGCCCATGCCGGCGGAACCCAGGTTTCACTGGCCGACGGCAGTGTCCGGTTCGTGTCCAACAGCATCGACCTCAGCGTCTGGCGAGCCCTGTTCTCACGCAATGGCGGAGAGAATGTTGGCGAGTTCTAGCAGGACTGTTGGAGCGTGTTTTTCAATCTGAGGAATTGTCTTATGAAAACAGGTTTGCGGTTTGCGGTCATCACCTGGGGCCTGCTGATTTCCGGTTGCGGAAAACCCCGCGAGATCCCAGGTGGCACCCCGGGAATCATCCATGCGGGAGGTGACGTAGTGGGCGATGTTCACATTTCCATCTATCGCATGAATGATGAGGACAGCGTCGACGAAACGCCTGTCGCCTTTGCCATTTCTGCCCACGACGGCCAATTCGAATTACGTCAGAGTGGTTCGCTGGAAGGTGCTTCGCTGGAAGCGGGGGACTACAGATTCACCGTCGAATCTGCTGGCGAGATTTACTTGGCGTGGCCCGGTGATTATCGCAGGCCTGCCCGGTCACCTTTGCGCCTGACTTGGAATGAGGACGATCAGCAAATTGACCTTGAAGTGCCCGTTCCGACGCGGGTTCGATAGCGGTGAGAATCGGATGGGTCACTCAATCGTTCGCAGCGCGAAACGCCGCGATATAGGTACCGATGCACCCACTGACAATGACAGAGCAACTGTCTCTACGCGGGGATCGAGACGAGAACTACGATCGTTGGCAATCGATTCATTTCCGCTTCGCAGGCGGGTCGCTCATCACTCATCCCGCTGAATGTTAGCTGAACCATTCAGAAAATTCGCGGAGGCAGCGGTTCTGCGATTTGTCCCACAAGTCGAAGAATTTTCATTCTGGAAGAGTTCGAATCGGACTGTCAGTCCTTCTGGATCGCTTCCGTCTGTGGTCCCTTTGTACCGGCTAGTTTTTTGACGAAGTCGGTGGTTTTCAGGCGGTCGGCGTTGCTTTTTCCGACGTAGCGGAAAAGCTCTTCGTGATTCCCGTCCAGTACGACGAGTGCCGGATAGTGGACCGTTTGCCCGTGAAACTTGTATCCGTCGGCGATGCCGAACTGCGTTGCCAGGCTGGCATCGGGGTCGCGATAAATGACAGGAAGCTTCGACAGGTCTTCGGCATCCAGCTTTTCCGCCCAGGCTTTGATCTCTGCGTCGCTGTCGGGTTTCAGGAACAGGTGAATGACATTCGGGTTCTTATCGGCCAGCTCCGCGTACTGGTGGGTGTATTTCAGACAAAAGGGACACTCGGTCTTGAGCAGGAAGTGCAGGACGACGATCTTGCCCTTGTGTTCAGACAATCGAAATGTCTTGTCATGAGTCGGCGAGTAAAGGGTAAAGTCCTTGGGGTTGGCGGCACTTGCCATGTTGCTCAATACGAGTACGAGAGCAACAAGCGTATGAGTTCTCATGTGTTGGGACACCGGTGTCACCTGCTTTTCTGTTTGAAATGGGTAAAGAATCGAAATCACGCCTGAGCGAAGGCTACTGTCGACGCTGACTCAATCCCCGCCATCACTCTTCCTTCAACAGGGCTTCGACGGCGGCTTCGATCGTTTTGTCCGCAGTCGCCCCTTTCCAGTTCAGCTCACCCGCCCACCACATTCGAATATAGCCCTGCTTATCCACCAGATAGACGCAAGGCCACATCGTGTTACCCCATGCATTCCAGTTTGCGGAATCCAGGTCGATCAGGATGGGAAACATCAATTCGCGTTCACGCGCTGCATTCGTCACGGCATCTGTGTCTCGTTCTCGCTTCGTTTCCGGTGTTTGAATGCCGATCAGGACCACTCCTTTCCCGGTCAACTCTTTCTGCCATCGCTGATAAACGGGGAAGTTGGCGTGGCAGTTGTGGCATTGAAACGCATAGAAATGGACCAGGACGACTTTGCCACGAAGTTCCTGCATCGTCAGTGGGCTCGAGTTGATCCAGTGTTGGACCGGCACGAACTCGGGAGCCAACGCGTAGATCCTTCTCAGGCGGGTTGGATCAAAGGGATCACCTAATAACGACCTGAGTTGCTGTTGCTGTTCTGGTCGCAGAATCTTTGCAATCCCATCGCGTTCCGACTTCGCAGCCTTGTCGGCTTTCGCCTGCAACTTTTTGATTTGTGGGTCACCAGCCAGAGTCCGCCCCAGAGCGATCTGAGCTTCGTCTGTCACGCGTGCTAACTCAGCCAGCTTTTGTTGCTGAGAAGTGAAGAGTCTGATCTGATTGGCCACGTCACGTCGCAGCAGAAGCCGGGTCCCCTGAGCGTAATACTCCAGTTGCTGCAATCTTTGGCGTTGTGATTCGGATGTCGATTTTCCGAACCATTCCCACACCTTTCGTTCCAGTTCGTGCACGACGGGATGTTGTTCCTGGGGAGAAAGATTGCGGGACCGAAACCATGTGAGATCGAGTTCACGAAGCAGTTTTTCCAGGTCTTCGACCTGTTCTGCCGACAACTTCAGTTCTTGACGAACTTCCGGCGCATGAACCAGGCCGAGCAGGCGTTGAGGAACCAGATGCGGAAATGCATCGGGGGTTTCCCCGGAGATCAGGTCTCCTTGAACCCCAAAGACGAAGAGGATTGCAACAAGGTAACGGCTATAAGCTGTCATGAATGAATCTCCCGTTCCTTAGATACAATCCCTGCGTCCGATGGTCGTCTCGCGCATCATCCTCGCATCATTCGGTTCATTCTTGGCCTGTGACCATCGAGAGTCTGTTGACAAAGGCTTCCGGCTGCATGCGGTCGGTATTGTCCTTCCCCACATAGCGGAATAACTCATGGCCTGACCGATCGAGCAGTACAAGTGCCGGGTAGTGCATCGACTGACCGTGAAACTGGTAGCCGTCAGGAATCTGAAATTCGTCGGCAAGTCGTGCATCCGGGTCTCGGTAAATGACGGGGGGACCGTCGAGGTCCTGAAGGTTGATTTTTCCGGCCCATTCCCTGATCTCTTCGTCGCTGTCCGGTTTGACAAACAGATGAACGACGTCCTGTTCCGAACGAGCCAGCAGGGAATAGTCGTGCGTCAGCTTCAGGCAAAAGGGGCATTCTGACTTCAGCAGAAAGTGCAGCGCGATCAATTTGCCTGATTCGCTGGGCACCGTGAACGTGGCATTGTGGGTCGGTGATTTGACCGTAAATGAACCTGGAAATGCCCCCGCAATTCGACCCCGATCGGCAGGCTCCAGATGGGCCCAATGACTCCCTATGTAGATTGCGATTGTGACCAATCCCACGCAGGCCACCAGCAGAGTTTTTGAGATCAAACGACGCGTGCCGAGTCGCGATACTTGAGAAACATTCGTTCGCAAATGTCCTTCGGTCACAGCCTCTGTGCTGCTCGAATTATCTCGTTCGGACGGAGAGACACTATGCTGCCCGTCGATCGTCCCCTGGATCTGTGTAAAGCGTTTCAGCCCCAGTTCCACGTCCTGATAGAGAAACCAAAGCTCACGTGCTTCCCGGTCGCTACGCAGCACGTCCTGTAATTCCTGGTGTTCGTCATCCGCGATTCTCTTCAGCGAGGACGCGTCGAAGAGTTCGATGAGCCGCTTTTGCTGTTCGGGCTTCATCGTACAGTCTCCTGAAGTCTTCGCTGGACGCATTCCATCAGGCGACGCCGGAGGACGGCCAGCTTATTATAGAGCGTACGGGGGGCTCGCTGCAGTTGTGCAGCCATCTGGACAATGCCGCCATATTCTTTCGCCGATGCGTGCAACAGTTCGAGTTCGGATTTGCCCAACTTGTTCAGACACAATTCGAGCGCGGCGATCCTTCGCTTCTGCAGATCCAGATCCGCAATTCGTTCTGTGGCCAAAGTCGCGAGCAGGTCATCGTCGAACTTCAATGGTGAACGCGCGACATGTCGTCGAAAGTTTTTCGCTTCGTACAGGCAGATCGTTGAGGCCCACGCCACGAAATTGCTTCCCGGTTCGTAGGTGTCGAATTTCCTCCACATCAGCAGACTACAGTTCTGCAAAACATCCTGGGCATCGTGCCAGCTTCCAAGAAGCGACATCAGATATCCGAGCAACTTGTCATGGGCAGCCATCAGCAGCGTCACGAATTCCTCGTGCCGGTCCCTGACGTCGATCGATTCCGCAGATTCCGCCACAATCAGAACTCTCAAACCGTCAATCTTTCGGACAGTTGCTCAATTCACCCTCATGCACCCAATCAAAGTTATTAAGCGTGTCACCTTCATACGTCTCGAAGCCGGTAAATTGACCGGCTGAATTTTCTGAATTTTTTCACTGCCGAGTCGATTCCAGCCTCCCCACCGCACTCAACACGCCCGCGACGTCGTGGAGATGGCAGTCTGCCGCCACGACCAAGACTTTCCGCCGATGACGACAAGAGCCAACTTCGCTCCTTACGCTGAAAGGTAAAGCAATTTCTGCGAGGAGAGCGGATTCGGAGATCTCATCAGCTCAAAGAAGCTCCGGCCAAGCTGGATTTGAGATCCAAGACCAGTCTTCCACCGGTCGCGGAGTACGGCGGAGGTTCCACCACTTCCCAGGCCCACCACATCCGATCGTGCTCCCACGCGGTCACATCAGCCGAGCCAGAACAACGACGGCAGCGAGCATCGCGAGTCTTCGCCTGACACACGAGTTCCGCACGGCGCATCCCTCGAGATTAAGCGATCGTTTCTGACGGATCCAGCAATGACAGGTGCTGCTGAGGAATCTGCGCAAAAACGGATCCGCACCCCAACCCGCGCCCGGCTGTGCCGATTCTCTTTGGTGCCGCCCGGCCGTAATCCATTACCAGGAAGCAGCCCGACAGGCGCAAGAGAAGGCATTGCACCGACCGACCATGCCGCCGCTCACTGCAAACGAGCAATGTCCCCATAGACATTCCCCCACACGGGACGCGGACTTGTTTCACACCGTGAACGGGACATTCAACGCGAGTAATCCGGGCTAATAAAATCGTCTTGAACTGACAACTATCCAGATGTCGCCACTGACTCTCTTCGGTATGGTCATAGCAGCCCAGCTCTTGCTGGCAGTCCGGACAGCAAAACCGCGTCCCCGAAGGATGCTCGACATGAACTTCAACCCGTAACTGCTCAATATTCAAGGTGACGCTAGACACCGTCCAGGGACTCTTAACCCCAAGATCTGCTGATACAATTCCCGATCCTGCATCGTCTCACCCGCTCGGAAATTGAAAAATCCTACCAAACCCACACCAAAACCGGATGGACCAATGAAATCCGCACGAAATCTTCTCGGTTTCGCTAACCATCGCGACGTTTTTGGCTATGATCCGCCGCGACGCAGAAACTTTGCCATGCTGCCCTTCCCAATCGAGCACAGTGCCCGAATCAAACAAAAGGTTTCATAGAATGATCTCTGGGGTCATTATTCAAAACTTCAAAGGGATCAGTGAGCGAGTGGAGATCGAACTCCGGCCTCTTACTCTCCTATTTGGTACGAACGGGGCAGGCAAGAGTACGGTTATCGATGCAATCAATGTTCTGGAAGAAATTCTGCTCGAAAGGCACGAACGACGCGGAAAGTCAATTGAACGCCGCCTAACGGAACGTGTTGGAAGTATAGACAACGTCATTCATGGGCAGGATTGGAGTCGGCAGATTACTCTGGGTATCACGATTCATTCATACGAGGATGACTTCGACTACTTCAGCGACTTTCTTACTTACACTTCAGACTTCAAAAAAGCGACGCGTGCGGGAATCGCTGACGCAAAAATGCCATCGTTCTTTTCCATGGGAGGGCTTGGTGGAACGGAGGATGCGACGAGTTTGACGGTACTAGTCACGATTCAGAAACAATCGGCGTATTCGCAAAACACATTGGTGCCCGTTGCTGCAATTCGCGAAGTGTCCCTCGGAGTCAATGGACGCGAACTTGTCAAAATCTCCGGTCCGGGTGTCGCTGACGGTACAATCTCGGAATTTGAATGGCAGGTCGATACCGACCATCCAGTGCTATCCGATTCCGTCAAGCGCGCCGGAAAGAGAAGCTTTTCGGTTAGTGCATACCAAATCCTTCCATTGCCCACTGAACCTCCCCTTGTCGCTGGATACTGCCACAATCCTGACGGAACGAGACTTGATGACGGCGATGGACCGCTCGCTCTAAGTCTCAACATCGCAATTTCCGCATCGCTGCAGGCAGTTGATAACGAATTGAAAAACCATAGGCGCTTGGGACCGATGCGAATCGTTCCTTCGCCGCTTTTTCGTCCTCAGCCTTCGCCTGGGCGTGATGACTGGCTAAATGGGCAGGCCGCCTGGGATCAGTTGGCATATTTGAAGCAGGACCAACTTGATGAGATCAACGACTGGCTGGGATCCGACAAGCTCGACACCGGAATTGAGGTTGTGCAACGACTCATATTATCTGCCTCGGAGTGGGACGCTTCGAGGGATGATCCGCTGCTCGCCGACAAGCTAAGTTCGTCCAGTGCTCGCGATGTCACCCTTCGACCGATTCCAACGAAATACGGTGGCACGAAGGCAAGTGAAACGAACTTGCCTCCTTCGCAGGTTGGGACTGGAGTTTCACAGCTTGTCCCGGTAGTTGTTGCCTGCGTTAACTTCAGTAGCAAACTACTTTCCATCGCCCAGCCCGAACTTCATTTGCATCCACGCCTTCAGGTAAAGCTTGGGGATTTATTCATTGATTCGGTCGGTGAAGATGAAGACGGTCGGCCGAACAATCAACTAATTATTGAAACGCACAGCGAACACCTGATTCTCCGCGTGCTGCGGAGAATTCGAGAAACATCACGACGCTGTGCTCCCGACGGCTTTGAATTGGCAAGCGACGACCTGATCGTCTATCACGTCTCACAAGAAGAAGGGCACACAAGAATTCGGAAATACGAGGTTGATTCTGGCGGGCACTTCGTTCTTCCGTGGCCAGACGATTTCTTTGAGATCGACTTCTACGAGCGATTCACCACAGGGGATTCCGATGCTGAGTGAATTCTCTTTTACTCCATCAGTCTTTTCAGCAGAATCGCATGCTGACGCTCATCGATGGCAAGAGCAATTATGCGAAATGGCAAGGGAATTGTTTCCTCGAAACAATCCTTGCCGGATTGTGATTTCAAATCTCTGTGAAGGCCATTGGTATCATGAAGCGCAAAACTGGGCGAAAAACAAGGCAAATAAAGATCATCCAGCGAGAAATCTGGTTCAGGGCTTCTTGCAAGAGCTCGAATCCTTGCTAGTAGCTCGCCCCTCTTCGCCCGGATCGCCAACTGACGATGCTTCATGGGTCATGGAAGCCCTCACGTCCAACTCCGTAGAATCAATTGACCGTATCATTGCATGCAAGCCTATTTTTGAGCGATTTCGACGAGTAAGCCCTGCGATTCGAAATCTTGACGAAGTCTCAGATAACGGCTTCTGGCGTGGTGTGTCCTCGCAAACAAAATTGCCAATGAGAATTGATAAGCAGATCCTCGTGCTGCGGAAGCTTACTCTTCATTCTGAGTTCCTGTGGCTTGTAACACCGTATATCTTGGGAGGCGAAGGAAACGATACAGACTTTGCCGTCGCATTCGTCGAAGCGGCATTTGTGCGACCGGAAGGCTTCCCACAACCGAAGGAGGTGGTCCTTCACACCAAAGCACCCGAAAAACTCGAGACGATCGACAATTTAGTCTCCAATATTCGAAAGCGAGTAGCTCCTATCCTGAAGCCAAAGCAGAAGGTGGAATTGATAATGTGGTCTGACCGATTGCTCGACCGTTATGTGGTCGGTGGCAATTGCACAGCATCGTCTCGGGGCCACCGACAGCTCAGCCCTCGTTGGGGAGTTTTGATGAGCCACATAGCCAGGAATGTGAAAGCAAACGGGATGGAAAAAACAACTCCATGGTGTTTGCTGGATCGTACGCTCATGGGCGATGTCTTCAGAGAGTTCGATATCGACTCTCTAAAAGCGAAGCCGCGAACTTTCATGATAGAGGCAGGAGCCTGACAAAATCGTCGATTCGTTACGCGGAGCAAGTGAGGCGTCCAATCGACGGTGTTTGCTCCACCTACGACGTCAAAAAAGTCCTGATGCTCGTGAGATTTGAGACTGTTGTGATTATTGAAGGATTTTGACGAGATCCATGCCTAAGGCAAGTGCCACTTAATCCGCAATTGCTCTGGCACCTCACCCAAGGCCGCGACTGCGCGCTATCGCCGCGGTCGCAAGGCCGATGTAAACCCCTGCCGCCCTCTGGTGCAGACGGCTTCGTCTTAATTGGACACCTGACGGTGCAATTGTTTGTTCAGACGTTTGTGGGTGCTCCCCCGGCCCGTCAAGTCTGACGGGAGCAGCACCTACCCGTCTTCCGCGTTCGCAGGGCCTCACTTGTGCAGACCTGTGCCCTCCACTCCCGCCGGACTTGACCGCCCTCCCCCCGATCGTCGGTTCTGTGTTCCGTTCGCCAAAAAAGTTTTGGCTCACGGCCAACGGCATTCCCGGAGAATGGCAACGGCGGATCGTTGTCCGCCCTGAAGGCAGGGAGCGCTCTCGGCGATTCGATGGGGGCAGGCTATGCAGGGCTCCGTATTCCCTCCTGTTGATGTCGGTCGCACAGTGCCCGCTCCTGAAATTTCCTTGGAAACGTGGCTGCCAGATTCCCCGCATTGGTTGGGCCATTTGATGAATCTGGGAACTCTACTGTTCCGACCTGGCTTTCGGCCGATGACTTGCGGCGGATGCGGGGACACTTGCGACAAAAGTCGAATGCGGGATTAGCCTATTTTGTGTGGGTGCGATGTAGAAAAAGCAGTGTCCCGGTGGGTGTGAAGTAACTTGCACCTTCGCATCAATTGTGGTGCTGGTGAAGCAAAATCGCCGTAGCGTTCTGGGGATAGCAGTTTCCTGTAACTGTGCGCAGACGTACATCTAGAATCGAGGCTTCCGCTCGATTTTTGAAGAAAGTTCAACTCGACGCAAACTCGGCTCAGTTGGCGAAGGTAACAGTTGTCACAAGGAATTGAAAAACCGCTTAATCTACCTGGGACTTGTTACCTGCTGAGTCGTTCGATTCTCCTCTCGGTTGGAATTCGTCATGTTGCACACCAGATATCTGTGGCCGGTCTCTTTTCTGCTGTTGAGCGTGCTTGCAAGCGAGTCGCTCGTCTTCGGCGCTGAAGATCTTTCGGGCTCGCTCAATGCCCAACTGCAACAGGGCCACCTCGCCGCGGCTCAGGCGGATCTGGAAATGCGTTTGAAGGCCGAGCCAGAGGAGGCTCAAGCACGTTTCGGTCTGGGTGTCGTCCAGGTCCTTTCCGCGATCGAAAAACTGGGACAGGAGCAATACCGCTTCGGGGCGATGAGTGGCAACATCCGGAATCTGCCAGTCCTCCGGCTGCGCGTCCCGGTGAACCTAGAACCGGACGAGGTCCGGTATGAACAAGTGAGACAAATTATCGCCGACTTCCAACGACGCTTGATCGAGGCGGAAGCGGAATTGGCGAAAGTCGATCTCAAGCAGAAATTCAAACTGAAACTCGACCTGAACACGATCCGATTAGACCTGATTGGCAGCGGAAAGAAAGAGGACCAGACCACCTTTTTGCAGCTGTTTAACGCGGTCAATCAACGAGGTCCCATTGCGGCCCTTCCCGATCTCTCCGTCGCGTTTGATAATGGTGACGTCTTATGGCTGCGGGGTTACTGCCATTTTATCGCCGCGTTCTGCGACATGATCCTGGCCTACGATCATCAGCGCCTCTTTGATCATGTGGGACAGTTGATCTACCCTCGACACATTTCCTCGGAGCCTATTACCGAACCGTTGGATCTTGTCGGAGGTAAAGACCAGACCTGGCAGTTCATGGATCTCATCACCGCCATCCACTTGCTGAACCTGCCGCTGAAAGAGCCCCCCCGGATGGAATCCGCGCGACAACACCTGCTTGAAATGATTCGAATGTCGCGCGAATCGTGGGCTCTGATTCAGGCCGAGACCGATGACGATCGCGAATGGTTACCAAACCCCCAACAAAAGGGAGTACTGCGGATTCCGGTGACCCGCGAAATCATTGATGGCTGGCACGCCGTCCTGATCGAAATGGAAGAACTCCTCGAAGGTCGCAAACTCGTCCCCTTCTGGCGGGACTACGCATCAGTGTTCGGCGGGAACCGCGAAATTCCGGAAGGAACACGAGGCATCAATCTAAAACGCGTCTTTGCCGAACCGCGAGATTTTGATCTCATACTGCTGATTCAGGGATCGGGTGTCCGGCCCTACCTCGAACGGGGACCCCTCTCGACACCGGAAACCTGGGAGAACCTGGGCCGCGTCTTCCGTGGTCAGTTTTTTGGTTTTGCGGCGTGGTTTAACTAACGACCAGATGAGATGAAAAGAAATTTAATCAGGGGTCAGACAGGTCAGGGCCAGCGCTCACTCGGCGGTAAATAGGTAAGATGGGGTAAGTTGCGCCAGGGGTCTAATCATCATACCTTGATGCGATTGTTTGCGACAAGAAGCGAGCTGCGGCATTAAGGTGGATCATGGCGAAGAAAGACTCTGGTAGCGTTCGTCTGAGCTTGGATGAAATCATTCCGTATTTCGCGGAGCTCGAGGATCCTCGTTCTTCCATCAATCAGAAGCATCCCCTCGTGAGTGTCATCGTGATCTCCATCATGGCCGTGCTGGGTGGTTGCAGTGGCCCTACGGGAATCGCGGAATGGGCAGAACTGAAGAAGGACTTCCTGCTGGGTCTGCTCGACTTGCCGCAGGGTATTCCTCGCAAGGATGTCTTTCGTCGAGTGCTGATGTCGTTGAACCCCGGCGCCTTTCAGGCGTGCTTCACGCAATGGCTGGAGGCCTTACGGGCCGCAGCGGCGGAGGTTCTGGATCATGATCAATTGCTGCTGGCGATTGACGGCAAAACATTACGCCGCAGCCATGACCGGAAGAAGGGGTTGGGGGCTCTGCATTCTGTCAGCATCTGGGCCAGCGAAATGGGCTTGAGCCTTGGGCAAGTCGCGACTGACGAGAAGTCGAATGAAATCACGGCGATTCCCGAGGTATTGAAACTCGTCGATCTCCGAGGCGCGATCATTACGATCGACGCCATGGGAACCCAGACAGCGATCGCCAAACAGATCATTGCGGCGAAGGCCGACTATGTTCTCGCTCTGAAAGGGAATCAAGGATCCTTGTACCAGGCAGCGACGGATTATCTCGAAGAACAGATGCAAACGGATTTTGCCGATGTGGACGCTCGTCGGCACACAACGACGGAGACCGGACATGGTCGCACCGAGACACGTACCTATGTGCAACTCCCCATTCCAGATGTTCTTGCGGGTGCTGATCGCTGGGCGTCACTGAAGACGTTAGGGGCGGTCATCTCGATGGTCGATCGTGGAGGCAAGGAAACCGGGGCGGATTCTGAAATTGTCGGGAATTGATGGACAAGAAATTGGGGTATGAGAAAGTCCGTGAATCGCTGTAAAGAGCGTTTACCACAACGTTTTTTCAGGGAGCGATTCACGGATGAACGCAGAATATCAACGACTGGAAGCGGAGGCGAGTGTCGTCGAAGCAGAACTGCGGGATTGGGGGATGACTGTCGATCTCCTCTCCGCTGCCGACGTGACGAAGTGTGAGCAGCAGTATGCCGCCCTGGGCAGAAAGTTGGCATCGCTCCGCCTGGGTCTTCACTTGATTCGGGCAACTCACTCTTGCGAGCTGCGATTGAAGGAACGGCAGTTTATCAAGTCACTGCCAAGGACCTACCATTCTCAGGGAATTCGCCAGAAGAAAGTTCATCTTCCAGGTAACGTCGCCGTAACACTCATGGTGACGTATTACCACCGTTGCCAATCGGGTGGGAACAGTCGTCGGGGTTTGTTTCCGATGCTGATGCTGCTGGGGATTGCCGGTCATTACACCCCACAAATCCGCACGCGGATGGCGAAAGCCGCGGCACTGCTGGGATCCTATGATGAGGCGGTGACGATGCTCGCCGAAGAAGGGATCAGCATCTCCGTCAACCAACTGCGAACGGTGACTGCGGGAATGGGCCAATTACTTCGGCGAATGACCGACCTCGGTTCAATGACCGCGACGGGAACAGTGTCGGGCCGACGGATTGTGGTGTCGATGGATGGGGGGCGTGTCCGTTTGCGGGAGCGACGTCGAGGCAAAACGAAGAAGGGGCGCAAGCGATTCTCACCGAAATGGCGTGAACCACGACTCTTCATCATCTATGCCGTGGATGAAGAGGGCCGGATGGCGAGCGACTTCGCCCCCGTCATTGACGGCACCATGGGTTCGTGTGACCAACTGTTCGCATTACTGCTGGCCTACCTGCGGGGGCTCGACTTGACGGAAGCCGCTCGCATCCTCTTCGTGGCGGATGGCGCCACTTGGATCTGGCGGCGGATCCCCAAGCTGATCAAGTCGCTGGGACTCCTTGAGGAAAAGGTCCAGCAATTGATCGACTTCTGGCACGCGATGGAATACCTGGGCAAGATTGCCGAGAGTAAGTCGCTCACGGGAAGTCGCAAGTCGCGCTGGCTGACGACTCAAAAGAAACGCCTCTGGCGGGGAGAGATCGGGGCAGTGGTCGATGAGATTCGATCGCTACTGGGCTCGCACAGGACGAAAGACCAGAAGACCTGGTTGAACTATTTCATCACGAACGGACTGACTAATCGTCGCATGGACTATTCTCATGCGCGCGATCACCAGCTGCCGATCGGCAGTGGTGCCATCGAGAGCGCCGTTCGTCGCGTCATCAACCTGCGTGTCAAAAGCAATGCCGTCTACTGGCTACGGGAGAACGCGGAAACGATCATCCGAATCCGAGCATGGATCAAAGCAGGGAGAGCAGAAGAACTCTTCCATCAAACAACTTGCGTCACGCCCGAACTCGCTGTCTGATGCCTACGATTTTGAAATCCGCCCAGGAAACCGTCGACATCCGGTATTTTATCAGTAGCCTCCCCTTGGGAGTGAAGTGCTTTGCCAAGGCCGTTCGCAGTCATTGGTCGATTGAAAACAGTTGCCACTGGACCTTGGATGTCACGTATCGAGAAGACGAGTCCCGCATCCGAGAAAAGCAACTTCGGGAGAACATGGCGTGGCTCAACCGACATACTCTTTCGCTGCTCAAGCAACAGCAAAACAAGAAAAGCGTCGCCATGAACCGCAGAAGATGTGGGTGGGATGATAACGTGATGCTCAAAACACTAATGGGAATCAAGAGTTAGTACGCGCTGGCCCTGTCAGACAGGTGCCACGGATCAGGCGAAAACGACAGCAGCAAAAGGGACAGGGAATTCACTCGTCTTAGATCCGTGTCAGCAATCTGTGTCAACGGTGTGATCACAGGCTGCCAGTTTTTCTGACTCTGAAACAATCATGACGACGAAAAACATCCCGACCGATTCTGTGCAGGATACACACATGGCGATGATTCTGTCGCTGGGCATAATTGCCTTCGTCGTCAGACTGCAAACCGAGTCAACGTTTGCAACTGTGCTTTACACTGCCCCCTTCGCCCTGCTGTTCTTCATCGTGTTGGTTTCCCATCAACGGTGTACGAGAAAGGCGATCGCAGCGGCGATCGGCGCAGCGATTCCCATCGCGCTGTTTCATTGCTTGTTTCTGTACGACATCTGGGTTCGACTGCCGGGTGAAGGAGGAGGAGCGAATATAGGACTCGGTATCCTGCTCGTCTATCTGATGCCGTGTTTCGTGGTCATATCGATGGCGACAGGATGGGCCTTGGGCCGCAGAGGTGAGCAGGTTCCCCGTGAATGAGCGGAAGGTCAGCCAAAGTCGCAGGCACACGCTGCGTGCCGTCCTTCCCGAAGCAGTTGCCATCCTCACTCGCTTCAAGCAAATCAACTAAGCCACGGAGCAACACCGATCAGACAACAGCAGTAATACAGGGATCAAATCAAGAGAGACACAGCATCTCCTGTTGACGCACTCGATGAAGCACGAGTCTCATTCCCATCCAACCCAAAACCGGAGGTGATCTGGAACCCGTCCAGCAGAGCAAACGTACTCGACATTTTTCTCGCATGATTCCGAATCAGGTCAGAGTGGCGCTCCATGACACGGTTGATGAGGAATCCACGGGGAAAAGCACCCCGTCGGAGATGAGTTCCGGGGTTCAGCCCTTTTTTTTCCGTTTGTGGGCTTTTCGTAGTATGGACCTTTGGCACCCTCGCTCTCGTTTCGATGTACCCGCTGTGTTCGGCGGAGCCGGTGACCGGTGGTCTGTCAGCAGGCAAGAGCCTCCGATCCGAGGGATTGGGGAAGGATTCATTCAGGAACGTTCGCCGCTCGCACCGCTGCGACAAAGCGGCAGAGGCAGCCACTTTCAATCACAGACCAACCGCCTCATCGCGGGAATCGGGACGAGAGAGACCATCGTTGGCAATCCATTCATTT
Source organism: Schlesneria sphaerica (assembly GCF_044336245.1). NCBI lineage: Bacteria > Pseudomonadati > Planctomycetota > Planctomycetia > Planctomycetales > Planctomycetaceae > Schlesneria > Schlesneria sphaerica. The sequence goes on from NZ_CP172346.1 coordinate 7,155,352, forward strand.
CGGCTTCGCAGGCTGGAATAGTTCCACAGGATTACCTGAGGGGTCATCCAGCAGGATTTGCGAACCGCCTGGCCCGGTGATGATCTCGTTGCGGAAATTCAGGCCGGCAGCACGCAGCCGAGCAACCTCAGCGGCGAGATCCTCGACTTGAATGTGAATCCGGTTCCATCCTCCCGGCACCGGCTCGCGACCATCGGGCATGGCCCGTCGCCCGGAACTCGCCTTCCCACTCAGCAGCAGCCGTACCCCATCACGGCTTACAGAAGCAAAAGCCGGGCTCGCATCCTGTTCGAGAATGAATTTGAGGTGCCGCGTGTAGAATTCAATCGCGGCGGGAACATCGTTGATCATATACCGTATGCTAACAGTAGACATGAGCCCGCCTCCCCTTCTTCGCTCATCACTCACCCCGCTGAATGTTAGCCGAACCATTCAGAAACACGCGGACTTTGAAATCTTACACTTTCTCCCGACCAATCACGAAGATTGTTCCGATGTCACCGGGACGTCGTCCATTTGCGGCAGCAGTTCAAACACGCCGAAGAAGAACTGCTGAGGCTTACCCGTCGGAGTGATGTGCTGGTGCGTCAGTTCTCGTACCAGCTTGAATCGCGGTCCCAGTTCGCGAGCCAGTGAGGCTGCATGATATCGGCAGACTTCCAGGCTGCTGCATTTGGCAGGGCCATCAACGGCGAATGTTCCGATGATCAGGTGGCCGCCGATCCGTAGCGTCCGAGTGACCAATGCTGCGTACTTTCGTCGATCTTCCTGTTCCGTGAGAAAGTGGAAGACAGCTCGGTCATGCCAGACATCGCAGGGTGAAAGCTGTGCGATCTGACAGATGTCGCCCACAATCCAATGGACGTGCGAAGCCGCTTTCCCAAGTCTGGCTTTGGCGCGTTCGAGCGCGATCTCCGAAATGTCGAGAACGGTCACAGACTCAAAGCCACTGGCTACCAGGCGGTCAACCAGTCGTGATGCCCCGCCTCCCACATCAATGACACGACCCGGCGTGGAAGAAACCGAGCTGATCAGTTCCCAAGAGACCTGAGGGTCCGACTCGAACCAACTGACGTCAGCTACGCTCTTCGTTCGGTAGATCGAATTCCAGTGCTCGTGACGGTCCATCGGCGGCTTTCCCCGGTGCATGAATCAGGTACGACAAGAATGAAGGTGCTCATCGATCTACATGCGACCTTTCAGCATGCCATGCCAGTAGAAAATGGGAAGTAGATAACGCTTGAGAATCCACATGCTCCAGCGTTCTTTCGACTGGTCGATCGGAAAGGTCTCGGCAGGTTGCTTGCGGTAATCGAATTCTGCCAGGACAAGCTTGCCGATGCCTGTCACGAGCGGGCAGGACGTGTAGCCGTCGTACTTCGCGGACAACGGCTTCCCGCGCATGGCGGCGAGCAGATTGGTCACGACCACGGGAGCCTGCTTGCGGATCGCCGCGCCGGTTTTCGAGGTGGGGAGATTGCTGCAATCCCCCAGGGCGAACACGTTGGCGAAACGCGTGTGTCGCAGCGTATCTTTGTCCACATCCACCCAACCCTCCTTGTCAGCCAGCGGACTGCTGGCAATGAACTTGGGCGGCCCCATGGGCGGGGTAACATGCAGCAGATCATACGGAAGAGTGAGCTGTTCTTGCGTATCGAGGTTCTTGAACACCGCTTCCTTGGAATCCGGCCGGACCTCGACCAGTTCGTGGCGGAATCGGCAGTCAATCTCCTTGCGGGCCGCGACCTCCTCCAGCGTGGCTCGATACGGTTCGACCGCAAAAATGTGTGGCAGTGCCGACGCAAAGGTAATCTTCGTCTTGTCCCGGACACCGGCCTCGCGAAATCGGTCGTCAGCCAGGTACATGATCTTTTGCGGCGCTCCCCCACACTTCACGGCTCCCGAGGGATTGGTGAACACGGCATTGCCTCCCCGAAACGAGCGAATGGCTTCCCAGGTCGAATCGACGGTTGCATACGAGTAGTTGCTGCAGACTCCACCCTTGCCCACTGATTCCTTCAAACCCGGAATCTTGTCCCAGTTGATCTGGATGCCCGCTCCCACGACCAGCCAGTCATAGGTGATCGTCTTGCCATCCCGAGTCCGAAGCATGTACTGATCGGGAAAGAACTCTGCCACTGCATCCCGGAGCCAGGTCACGCCGCGCGGGATCACCGACCCTTCCCTACGTTCGGTTACCGTTTTCTTCGCCAGTCCCGCTCCCACCATCGTCCACAGCGGTTGATAATAGTGCGTGTCGGACGGCTCGATGACGGCCACGTCGAGGCGACGGAACCAGTCCCGCGTTAACTGTGCGGCGACGGTGATACCTGCTGTGCCGCCGCCGACAATGATGATCTGATGGTGAATGATTTTGGACATCGCATGGCTCCTGTTTCGATTGTCAGGCAATGAGGTTTCGCACGATGACAAACGCGGCGACGGCGAGAATGGCGATTACAAACACTTTCTGGAGCGTGGGACCGGACAATCGCCGACCGATCCGCTGACCTGCAAACAGCCCGGCGATCCCACCAGCGACGAATAACGCTGTCACGACCGGATCGATCACCCGACCAGCCCACGCTTGAGCAGCGACGCCGGACACACTGACCAGGGCGATGACCATCAGAGACGTACCGACAGCGCGATGGATGGACATGCCGCTGAACAGGACCAGGGCAGGGACAATCACAAATCCGCCCCCGACTCCGAAGAGTCCCGACAGGATTCCCGTCAGCACCCCCACGATGAGCAGCAGCACGGTACATCGTGAGGTCAGGATCAATGCCCCGGTTGCATCCCGCCGACACGTGGGGCCATCCTCTTGATCCGGAACCGGACAAACCGCGGGAGGAAGAACCGGATGGGATGCCTGTTGCCAGAGTCGCATGGCGACGAACACCATTAAGCCCCCAAAGGCCAACAGAAGAATCGCTTCGGGGATCCGGCTGGCGATCCAGGTTCCCAGGGGGGCACCGACCATTCCGGCGATGGCGAACAGCAGTCCGGTCCGCAGTTCGACTTCTCCGAGTTTCCACCGATGAAGAAAGCCAATGAAAGACGTTGCCCCCACTGCTGCCAGCGAAATCGCGACTGCTTCACGTGGATTCAGGTTGAGTCCATAGACCAGCAACGGAACCGCGAAGATCGCCCCGCCGCCACCGGTCAGCCCCAGTGAGAGGCCAACCACCGCTCCGAAGATCAAGCTCAGTGGTGCCATAATGTGTTCCTGACTCTCGTCAACATTCCGCTCACGCGTTCTTTGTTTGACTGACCGTCTCCGACTCGACGGGAGCCGACGGATGATTCACCGACTCGCCACATGCACCTCTCGGGGAGGCGATCCGTTTCCAGACACCAAATCCGAAGAGAGCTGGGCCGATGAAGACGCAGAGTGGACAGGGCACCCCGGCCATGAGGGGGGGGCCGTTGCAATCGCTCCCAACCCAGCGCCCAGTGTCATGCAGGAATTCGCTTCTCGGAGTTCCGTACTGCGGGCTGTTTCCGTTGTGTTCGTCATTGGAATCTCTCCCAGAGGGCGTTCACGATCAGCCAGACGATTGCCAGCCCCCAGACAATCAGGCACGGGGAACAGATACCCGTCCGACAGCTCCCTGTTTTGCAGGTCGCTTGCGTGGTTGTGGGAATGGTGCTGGAATCCAGCACCCTGTTGTGTCGTTCTGTGTTCATGAGCTCGCTCCTTGACCGGGAGTGTCAAATGGGTGGGGAGATCACTGCGCGTACGCCTCGTCTCAATTCAACCGGATCACCGGCAGTCCGGCGCTCCGCCAGGAGTTGTATCCACCGGACATGTTGGTCACGTCGAAGCCTGCCCGTTGCAGGATGCTCGTCGCAATCGCCGAGCGTCCACCGGCCTGACATTGCGCGACGACTGGACGTGTGCGGTCGATGGTCTCAATCTCACGCAGCAACTTGCCCAGAAATCGGTGCTCGGCACCGGCGATGTGTCCCTCCTGGAACTCGGTCGCCGCACGCACGTCCAACAGCTTGACCTCCCCGCTGGCGATTCGTTCTTTCAGTTGGTCTGGAGTTTCGGAGCGGTACGACTCGGTCCGCAGGCCCGCCGCTTTCCCTGCGGCCGCATCGAACGAACCACAGACATTGTCGATCCCGATCGAACGGAGCCTGTTCAGGACCTCGGGCAACGCTGAGGGCTGGGCAACCAGGTGCAGCGGTTTCTCGTAGTCCACAATAAACCCCGCCCATTGAGCGAGCATGTTTAAGGGAATGTTAATCGTGCCGGGAACGTGGCCTGCGGCGAACTCCGCGGAGGGCGTGACATCAATCGTCTGTCCGCTCCGAGCGATTTTCGGCAGCAGATCGGCCGCGGGAGACTTCATCGGTGTGAGGTTTCGCACCAGTTCCGGCCCCTCTTTGTTGACCCGCTTCATCACCGCGAAGTAGAACGGCGTCTCTGGTTGATCCGCCAGGATGTAATTCACAAACTTCTGCTCGTCTTTGAACTGCAAGGCGGGATTGAACAGCCTCTCATAGCCGACCGTACTGGAGGGAATCGCGCCCAGTCCTTTACCGCAGGCGCTACCCGCCCCGTGCGCGGGCCAGACCTGAAGATGGTCGGGCAGATCGAGGAACTTCCGCATCGAGTGATACAGCTGTCTTGCTCCGGTCTCGGCACTCCCTTTCACGCCTGCCGCCGTCTCCAGCAGGTCCGGGCGACCAATCGAGCCGACGAATACGAAGTCGCCAGTGAAGATTCCCATCGGGACATTTGCTCCACCCCCTTCGTCGGTCAGCACATAGGAGACGTGTTCCGGGGTGTGCCCGGGCGTGTGCAGCACTTCCAGCTTCACCTTGCCGACCCGAATCACGTCGCCATCTTTGACGAGTTGTGAGTTGTGTTGATCCGCAAACTGATACTTCCAGTCGGCGGGACCTTCGTCGGAGAGGTAGAGCTTCGCACCAACGCGGTCGGCCAGTTCTCGGGAACCCGACACGAAGTCGGCGTGAATGTGTGTTTCAGCAGATCCGGTGATCCGCAGACCTTCAGCCGCCGCGGCTTCGAGATAGGGTTCCACGTTACGGCCGGGATCAATCACAATCGCCTCACCGGTTCGCTGACAGCCAACCATGTAAGACGCGTGAGCCAACGATTTGTCGTAGAAGTACTTGAGAAGCATGATTTTCGTCCTTCCGAAGTGAGGCTGTGACGTGTGACTCGAGTTATGCGGCCAGTTATCCGCAGCACTTTTTCGGTGGGGCACACGCGGCCCCGCTACCTGTTACCTCCGTCGGTGAGGACTTGGGCAGTTGATTCCAGGGCATCCGGGCGAGCAGCATGCCCATGCCACAGGTATCTGTGATCCCTGCGAAGGTGAGCCCTGCTCCGACGAACGCGGACAGCCCGATCCAGTACGGGCTGACGAAATACCCCAGGACTGATCCCGTCAGCACCATGAGTCCCGCCGCGATGCGAACCTGACGTTCCAGGGAGATGGCTTTTTTCCCGCGGATCACAGGCAAGCCCGCCTGTTCCCAACCCTGCGTGCCCCCCTCGACGTTCACGACATTCGTGCACCCCGCTGCCAGTAATTTCTCGCACGCCTGCTTGCCACGACTGCCCGACCGACAGATGACGTACAGGGGTGCTGTGTCGCTGCGACCAGCAGCGAACTGTGCGGCGTTCAACTGATCGAGCGGGACATTCCGGGCACTGCTCACATGGACTTCGCGGTACTCGACTGGCGTCCGCACATCGATCAACTCGACTGCAGCGCCTGAGTCGATGAGATCGGACAACTTCTGAGGGGCGATCGTAGGAATGCTCATGATAGGTTCCCTCTGGTAAGGTTGATTTCAAAAGATCGAGATATCGGAAACAAACGACATGAATGGCGAAAAAAAGAGGCGG